>JACAAZ010000023.1:0-74760 GCA_013376995.1 Bacteroidota bacterium
GCCGGAAGCCGGAAGCCGGAAGCCAGAAGCCGGAAGCCGGAAGCCGGAAGCGGGAAGCGGGAAGTCAGAAGCAGGAAGTCAGATGGGAGAAGTAGGAGGCAGGAAGCAGTAAGGCATGAGCATGTGAGGGCGTGAGAATTTGAGGGCGAGAGAGCGGGATTGCGAGAGGGCGGGATTGGGAGATTGCTGGTATGATATCAACCTTTTAACCCTTGAACCTGTTAACCTTTTAACCCTTGAACCACTCTCTCAGAATCCGAAACCTTCACCCGGCACTCGGAACCTGGCACCCTGAACCCAACACCCAGCACCCGGCACATGGCACACGGAAAACGTATGTCTGAGGCAGGAGGAACGAAAGATAAAAGACAAAAGGAAAAAGACAAAAGATAAAAGATAAAAGACAAAAGATAAAAGACAAAAGGAAAAAGACAAAAGATAAAAGATAAAAGATAAAAGACAAAAGATAAAAGACAAAAGACAAAAGGAAAAAGACAAAAGATAAAAGACAAAAGGAAAAAGACAAAAGGAAAAAGATAAAAATGTCCCGAAGTGGAGACTTTGGCTAAAAGATAAAAGAAGTTTCTCGTGGTTCATTGCAATGGAAATGAGAACATGCAACCCGGCACCTGGAACCTGGAACTTTTCATAACATTAAACTCTATATTCCCCGATGTGCGGACGATTTTCATTGACAGTAAGTGAAGTAGAACTCAACCTGAGATTTGAACTGGAGGGGGGCATTGCACCCTACGAATCCAGGTACAATTGTGCGCCAACTCAAATGCTGGCTGTTATCACCAATCAAAATGAAAGGCAACTCAGCTACCTGAAATGGGGATTAATTCCTTCCTGGGCAAAAGATCCATCTATCGGAAATAAAATGATTAATGCACGGGCGGAAACTATAGCTGAAAAGCCCTCTTATCGAAATCCTCTACGGTCACAGCGATGCCTGATTCCATCTGATGGATTCTACGAATGGAAACTAAACGGGAAAAAGATCCCTTATCGGATCTTTTTAAAGGATACACGAATATTCTCTTTTGCAGGAATCTGGGAAAAATGGAAATCACCTGATGGGGACCTGGTTCAGACATTTACGATCATCACAACTTCTGCCAATGAATTCATGAAGTCCATTCATGAACGAATGCCAGTGATCTTAAATCCCGAAGACGAAAAACGATGGCTTCATGAAACAGATCATGCTGCTGTCATGTCATTATTAAAACCCTGTCCTCCAGACACTATGGATGCTTACCCCGTTTCTGACCTGGTGAATTCACCAAGGAATGAAGGGCCAGGAGTTTTGGAGAGGATTGGGGGATAGTGGAACCTGGGGGACCTGGGGATGGGGAGACAAGTGGATGGGAAGAAAAGGGGACAAGGGGAAATTATCAGCATTTGACCTGATGGAGAGATTTGACCTTCCTTGAGAAAGTTACTAGTTCATTACCCTTAAGAAACGAGCAAGGAGCAGCCCCGGATATCGCTATTATCAAAACGGCCCAGGACTTCAAAACTATCATCATCATATTTTCTGCCAAGGTCCTGGGTTGAAATAAAACTGCAGCTATAAATATTCGCAAGGTCAATTATATTTATTGCACCTGTCCTGCCATTTTCAATGATAGTAAATGGATCATTCGGATCTGTAATAACAATTTTCATCCAGGGAGGGCATTGGAAAATACCTTCCTTTTTTGACCAGGCCTGCGATAATAACTCTGTCATTCCATATTCTGAGTGAATGGATTCTACGCCAAAGCCCTTTTTGAGATGTTCATGAAGTTCCATTCTTACCAGTTCCTTTCTCCTGCCTTTCATACCTCCTGTTTCAATCACGATAGAACCTGGGATCTGCATCGGGAATTTTTCTGCCATATCCAGTAAGGCAAAGGTCACACCAAAAAGCATGATCTTTTTCCCTGAATTATATGCCTCCATAATCGAATCCCTGAGTTGATCCATTTCCTTCAGGTAAAAGCCGCCGAAGGTTCTGTCGCTTTTCCACATCAATCTTTCAACCATATAAATGAGGGAAGAGTGCTGTCGCTCAAGGTAAGATGGCAACAAAGCAAAGACATTGTAGCCGGAGATATCACCATAAAACAATTCCAGGCAGCGGGTGAAACTCTCTTCATACAGTTTGGTATCTGCAACATAATGCCGGCTTGGGATCATACCTGTTGTGCCGCTGCTTTCAAAAATCAGTTGCTCGGGATAATCTGCTGCCAATACCCGGTGGGACTTGAAGAAACTTACAGGCAGGAAAGGAATCTGGTCAGGATTAGCAATAACATTGGGGTTAATTTTAAGTCCATCCACAAACCGCCTGTAAACGGAATTACCTGCATACTGGAAACGTAATATATCCTGAGCCGCTGCGTTAAATTCACGGGGGTGGGAAATAGAAAAAATCCGTTGTTGCAATCCGTCTGTATCCATTACAAATTGTTGTAATTTTATTCCACTGAATTCAAGTATGTATAAAGTGCCAAAGATAATCGCTTTTGTCATAATCCTGATCGCTCTCGGCCTGGGTTCATGCGTCAAGCAGGATTCCTATCCAGCAGAACCTGTGATTAAGTTTGAAGGTTTTGGAGTTCTCAAGGACATAAACCAGCATGACTCACTGGGAGAATTGACCGTATCCTATACTGACGGGGATGGCGATATTGGATTATACGACTCTGATACTGTGGAGCCTTACAAGTATAATTTCTTCCTAAAGTTTTTCTACTTGAAAAACAATCAAAGGATTGAATTAATACCCACCGATACAGCATTGGGATTCAATGCCCGCATTCCCGTTCTTACTCCTGGTGGCAAAAACAAAAATATTAAAGGAAATATCAGCTTTGATCTCGAACTCTATTATGCCTGGCCTTTGTTGGGTTCCGACACTATAGCATTTGAAGTCTATATCAAGGACCGGGCACTGCACAGCAGCAATGTAGTCCAAACACCGCTTTTTGTAATCTCTAAACCTTAATACTATTTTAAATCAAAACCATCCTATGCGATTACTGTACACCATTTTTACAAGCCTTTTGTTATTCTTAACATTGACGGTTTCAGCACAACAGGTAAATAATTTTGATGAGTTGATGGTCCAGCTCAAAGCAGGTAAAAAGGTACATGCCGTCTTTCAGTATGCAAAGTTCAAGCTAATCAGCGATAATGAAGAGCAGGAAAAAGTTCCGGATGCAGTGGGAGGTATGGATCTATCTACCTGGGAATATTTTGCTCCAAATTCAGTGAAGAATAAGGATGCCTTCATCGTTTTCTCTGATAGCAAACTGATCAAGAATCCCAAAGGTGATGGATTCGTTTACGATTATGTCAAGGTAAAGATTTCTTCTGACAATAAGGTTAAAGTAACCGCTGAATACCTTGATGCCTCAACTTATGCCGAAAAGATGGACGAAAATTTCTTTGGTGTAGTTAATGACGGTAAAAATGAGGGTGGATTACTGCTTTATATCTCTCAATGAAAGGAAGAGCTAAATCGATTCTGAGGATATTTAAAATACTCTTTCTGAGCTTTGGCATCTTTTTCATCCTGCTTTGTAGCCTGGCATTTACAACAATTCCTTATTATGCCTGGCATTGGCTTGGAGTAAACAAAGGATGTATTGAAAAAGAGCCTGCAGTTGTTGTCTTGCTGGGCGGATCAGGGATGCCCTCAGGAGATGGATTGATCCGAAGCTATTATACGGCAATGATCGGGAAAGAATATCCGAAGTCAATTATCATAATAGCTCTACCCGGAGATACAACCGACAGTACTAGTTCCATAAGTCTTTTGCGTTATGAGCTTTTGCTGAGAGGGATCGATAAAAACCGTATTAGCCTTGAATGTACCGGGCATAATACTCGTCAGCAAGCAATGCAAATTGCCGGCAGCATTGGTAAAACTCATTTCCTGAAACCAATGGCACTTGTTACATCACCGGAAAACATGTACCGCTCCATTTTATCATTTCAAAAAGTGGGATTTACTGATGTAAAGGGATTACCAACATTTGAGACTTCAGTCAATGAGAACAATCTTTACTTTAGGGACAAAGATCTAAAAGGTAATCCATTTGTACCACCGATAGGCCAATCGAAACAGCTGCGCTACCAATTCTGGAATCATCTGAAATATGAAATACTAGTATTCCGTGAACTTTTTGCTATCGGATATTATAAGCTTAGAGCATGGATTTAGTGCGTTAATCAAGTAAATATTTTAATTACTCCATCTGTTATATTAATCATAACTATTGTTTGTAAAAGCGTAATTTTGCTTTTCTCCAATTTATTCAGCAGCATTTTCCAAACAATTGATTTTCAATGGCCAGTCGTATTTATGCCGATAGAAAAATCGTTATAGTTACGACATTCGTGGTTATAGGATTTATTTACCTCCTCCGGCTTGCCTATATTCAGCTTATTGACAGGAGTTATACTTTATCAGCCAACAACAATGTGCTGAGGTATGTAACCCAATTCCCTGCAAGAGGTCTGCTCTATGACCGCAATGGCAAGCTGATTGTATACAATGAAGCAGTTTATGACCTGATGGTCACTCCAAGTCAGGTCAAGAATCTAGATACCGCTGAATTATGCCGCCTGCTCGATATTGACAAAAACGGGTTTATCGAGCGATTGAAGAAAGCCCGGGAATATTCATGGTCGAGCCCATATGCCTTTGAAAAACAGATCTCAAAGGAGACTTATGGATATATCGAAGAGAAATTATACAGGTTCCAAGGATTTTTTGTCCAGCCCAGAACCTTGCGGAAATATCCTCAGTCGATAGGAGCACATATCCTGGGCTATATTGGTGAAGTCACCCAAAAGCAGGTTGAGAAAGATGTTTATTACAAACAGGGCGACTATATAGGAATCAGCGGGATTGAGCGATCCTATGAGAAAGAGTTGCGAGGGATAAAAGGGATGAAGATCCGGATGGTAGATGTATTTAACCGGGATGTAGGAAGTTTTGAGAACGGGAGATATGATACAGCAGCTGTTATGGGTAATGACCTTTATACGGGCCTCGATGCTGAGCTGCAGGCATATGGTGAAAAACTCATGCAAAACAAGAGAGGGAGCATTGTAGCGATTGAACCCAGTACCGGGGAGATCCTGTGCTTTTTATCAAGTCCATCTTATGATCCCAATTTATTGGTTGGCAGGATCAGAGGCAAGAATTTTGAGCTTCTGAATGAAGATCCCGTTAAACCACTACTTAACCGCGCCATTTCAGGGACCTATCCTCCAGGTTCTACTTTTAAAATGGCGAATGATCTCATTGCATTACAGGAAGGCGATCTTACAACAGCTACCCGCTATTCATGCCAAGGGCCATCATCATCCCCCATAAAATGCACTCATAACCACCAGACTCCCCTGGATGTGTTTACAGCCATCCAGCAATCCTGTAACCCGTTTCACTGGCAAGTATTCAGATCGATCATGAATGATCCGGATTACAGCTCAGTTAAAGCACGTTACGATATGTGGAGAAACCACTTGATCAGCATGGGATTTGGCCGGTCGCTGGAATCAGATCTTCCATATGAAGTAAAGGGAAGTCTCCCTTCATCCAACTTTTTTGATAAGATTTACGGAGCCGGGCATTGGAATGCTATGACTATTCGGTCTTTAGCTATCGGGCAGGGAGAAATTACGGTAACTCCACTTCAACTTGTTAATTATGCAGCAATGGCAGGCAACAGGGGATGGTTTTATCCTCCACATATCGTCAAAGCTATTGGTTCTGAGAAGAACAAGGTTGATTACTCCCATAAAAAGAATGTTATTACAATTGATCCTCAATTTGTGGATGTTGTGAGGAAAGGAATGGAAGAGGTCGTTGAAGAAGGTACGGCCAGGGGGATCAAGATAGACAGTATTTCAATAGCCGGTAAAACTGGTACGGCTGATAATCCGCGCGGGAAGCCACACTCTGTCTTTATCGGGTATGCGCCTGTTGATCACCCTAAGATCGCCATATGCGTAATTGTTGAGAATGCAGGGTTTGGTGCAACCTGGGCAGCTCCTATTGCTTCGCTGATGATTGAGAAATACATAAGAAGAAAAATAACCCGTACCAATATTGAAGAAAATATGCTAAATGTTAACCTGCTTAACAATTGAAAGAAGAAACCGGAATATTCAGAAATATTGATAAGCCTCTGCTTTTCATCTACCTTGCACTTGTAGTGATCGGCTGGATCAATATTTATGCTGCTGTTTATAATGAGCAGCATTCCAGCATTTTCGACATGTCGCAGGCTTACGGCAAGCAAGTGATCTGGATTATCACTGCATTTGCGCTTGGAATGATGGTAATGCTTACCGATGTAAAGTTCTTTTCAGCTTTTGCCTATGTATTTTATGGGGTAACCATTGTATTGCTTATAGCTGTTTTACTCCTTGGGACTGTAGTAGCCGGTTCCAAGTCATGGTTCCAGATAGGTAGTTTCCGGCTTCAGCCTGCGGAGTTTGCCAAATTTGCTACAACACTGGCCCTGTCCCGATATCTTAGTGCTTTGGACTTTGATGCCCGAAAATTAAAATCGCGGATCATCCCGTTGGTCATTATGTTTATTCCGGCCTTACTTATCCTGCTTCAAAATGACACTGGTTCCGCGATCGTTTACGCAGCCCTGGCCCTGGTACTATACAGGCAGGGTATGTCAGGCAGTATACTGCTTATAGGTATTGCTACTGCTATTATTTCTATTGCTTCATTAATGTTTGAAAAGTACTGGGTAATCGGAGGGCTCTTGGTCATTCTCCTCGTCATGCTTCTTTTTATCAGGAGAAACCGGAAGAATATACTTACGTTAATAGGAATATTCCTTGTTGCAACAGCTTTTACCTTCACAGTAAACTTTGCTTTCAACAATATATTGGAGTTACATCAGAAGACCCGCATCAATGTATTGCTTGGAAAGCAGATCGACCTGAAAGGTGCCGGCTATAATGTGAATCAATCCAAAATTGCCATAGGTTCTGGTGGATTTACAGGTAAAGGATTCTTGAAGGGCACTCAAACAAAATTCAATTTCGTACCCGAACAAAGTACTGACTTTATTTTTTGTACGGTAGGAGAAGAATGGGGCTTCCTTGGAACCCTGGTCGTAATATCGCTCTTTATTTACCTGTGCGTGAGGATTGTTATGCTTGCGGAGCGACAACGCTCCGATTTCAGCCGTATTTATGGATATGGGGTCGCCTCGATCCTGTTTTTCCACTTCTTCGTTAATGTAGGAATGACGATAGGACTGATGCCCGTTGTTGGTATTCCCCTTCCCTTCTTCAGTTATGGAGGTTCTTCCCTTTGGGCATTCACTATCCTGGTATTCATTTTTATTAAGCAGGATGCAAACCGCCTGCAATTGGTCTAACCCAATTATACATTTTAGCCATACCTTATCATCATAAAGCATACGTTTTCTTTCCAGGGAGGATAGAAATAAGACTGTTTGGGATGCAGGCGTTTAACCTGTCAATTCGGTTCAAAGGTTGTGTTTCTGAAATCCAACAAGCATCCAATTTTTTTGAATTTTATTTATCCCGGGAAACAAAAAGATATTTTGATCGAAGACTTATGATAACATTTTGCCAATCACGGGTATGAACCCCAGGGCTCTCGCCACGAGAAAGATTGATGCTATATTGATAAATTTCTCTTTCGTGACGAGACTGGACCCATTTTCCGCCCCAAGGGGCGGGGTATTAAACCCTCCGTCACGTCTTTGACGCGACGGGATTGTTCAACATCTGTTTTCAATGCACTTCGTTTTTGAAAACATTGTTTCAGGAATAAATAATGCCAATGCACAAGCTCCATTAGCGGATAGTTAGGGTTAGTGTAAGTTATTCACCTATAGCAAATAATGATCAAGCTATGAGGTTTAACACCAAAGGAGCCATGGGAAATCACAAAGGGTAAACGAGAAAGCTCAGGGTATCAGTGAAAAGAAAAAAAATCCGGCTGACAGATATTGCCAGCCGGATTAAATATTTATACAAGCTTTCTCCTAATAGAAAGTAAGCCTGTTATCCTTAATGTCTGCCTTTTCTTTAAGAACAGTCATGATCTGATTGTTACGGCCCTGGAAAGTCATCATCATTTGTTTTTTCTGGCTTTCAAAATCCTTGGTAGGAGGAGCATTGGTAAAATCATCAACTATGACTACATAAACAGCCTGTTCACCCTGAATTGGTGAAGAAACCTGGCCTTTTTTCATTGCAAATATCTGACCTGTAACCTTAGGTTCATGACCATAATTAGGAATATTTGAACTTGTAAATGAAACGTCACAAGTATCAATCTTGCCTTTATACTCACTGATCAGCACGTTGATATCCTTAAGTTTTGCGAACTGGTTATTGATCTTCTTAGTTATCATTTCAGCCTTCTTGTCCCTGATTACCAGCGGCTTAATAGGATGCTTAACAACTTCCAATGGAACAATTCCTTTTTCTACAATGTTCTTAACTGCAGCAACAACATATTTCCCATCTGTATCGAATACATTGGAAACATTTCCTTTTTCGGTTTCTTTCTGGAATGCCCAACGTACTACTTCGCGAGCCCTGTCAACGCCTGGAAGTTTATCAGCCATCTCATCTGTGCGATCAGCACTTCTCACATTGAGGCCCTTGTCTTTAACAGTCTTATCAAATTTCTCGATTGTATTGTTGTCGGCTGCAAATGAACTTGCATCATTGTAAACGCCTTCAATAGTTTTTGTGCTGGGTTCGATCCTGCGATCTACACTGGCTACCCTGATCTTGAGGACAGGTTCTTTTTTACCGGTGATTTTGATGATGTGAAAACCGAACTGGGTTTCTACCTTGACAATATCCCCAATTTTACCATTTAGCACTGCATTGTTAAATGCAGGAACCATAGCGCCATCAACGAACCAATCAAGGTCACCCATTTTTTTCTTGGCGGTTTCATCATCAGAAAGAGTACCAGCTATGTTCTCGAACATTGCAGGGTTCTTCTTTACAACTGCGAGGATGCTATCAGCTTCCTTTTCTGCGGCAACCTTTGATCTTTTGGCTGTTTTAATTGGAGTTCCTTCATATGAGATCAGGATATGGCTGGCTTTGAGCGAATCTGGCCTCGCCTGTTTATCCATGATCTTGTATATCTTGAGTGTATTGTTATCATCATAAGGAGGAAGGATGGTACCAACAGCTGCATGGAAAAGGATAGAATCAATGCCGGGGGAGAAAGAACCTTTTTTCTTCCAGGTACTGTCATACCTGTTGTCAGAGGATGAGTTAACAAACGTTGGAACATCAGTAACAGTCTGGAATTCCTCATAGAGTTTGCTTACATCCTGTTTGATCTTGGCCATATCTTCTTCAGAAGCTTTAGGCTCGAATACAACAAATTCAATGTCCCTGATAGGTTTCTCCTGGTAGAATTTGTACTTGTTCTCATTGTAATACTTTTCATAATCAGCGTCTGTGATTTTAACCATACTATCAGAAACTGACTGATACCTTACACCGGCAATACGGATCTTTGCCATTTTATTTGTTTCCTCATAGTTACGCTTTGCAAACGCAGTAGGAACATAATAACCCTTGAAGATCAAATTATTGTACTTGGTGGTCAACCTGTCGGTTTTAATGGCTTTTTCCATGGCAAGGTAGCGTTCCCTCATTTTGGGATCTACATTGTCGAGATTCTGGAGAAAATTATTTACAGCCTTGGGGTCGAATTGCCCTGTTTTAGGATCTGTGAAACTCTGAATGATATATTGATGCGGATGCTTACCACGGATCATGTCGTCGAGTTCTTCTGTCGAAACTGAAATCCCAAGCTTATCATACTGCTTGTTCATGATAATTTCATTCAGCATCTGTTCCCAGGTTCCCTGACGGATCTGAAAACTTTCGTCGGCAGTGATATTATCCTTACCGGTATTAGCTTTTTGAAGTTCTATATTCTCCTCAACCTTCCTGTTGAATTCAATAGCGGAAATCTTTTCCCCGGCTATAACGCCAATAGTATCTGTATGTTTTGACCTTTTTCTTGAAAAGTCGCTGAGAACAAAAAGTAACAGCGCTACACCGATAATGACGACAAGCAACCAATAATGTTTACGAATTTCTCCAATGATAGCCATTTGTATAAATTTTATGTGTTCCTCAAAAAGAGGCGCAAATTTACAATAAATCCCGAAGTTGAAAAATAATTTTACGAATTTCGGATTAAATAGCAGAGGAAATTCTTTATGTATGAAGTAATTAGAGAATTGACCCGCTCAGAAACCCTGCCTGATGGCATTTTTTATCAACAAATTACCAAAATGTAATGATCATGAAGTAAGAATATTCAGCTGAACTTTTTCTATCCGGGTCTCTGAAGCATCCATAATCGTGAATGTTAGCTTGTCGACAATGATCTTTTCATTGACCTCGGGAATATCCTGGTGATAATGAAGAATCAGCCCTGCCAGTGTTTCATACTCATCGGATTCGGGAAGATCCAGGTTATATTCTTTATTGATAAAATCTATTTCCAGCCGGCCTGCAAAAATGTATTCCGTGGGACTGACTTTCTTTGCGGTAAATTCTTCGAGGTCGAATTCGTCGTCAATCTCCCCAAAAATCTCCTCAATCAGGTCTTCAATAGTTACCATACCGGAAGTCCCTCCAAACTCATCAACCACAACTGCAACACTTTTCCTTTGATCAATCAGCATATTGAGCGCATTGGAAGCAGTGACAGTTTCCGGCACAAAAATCACTGGCCTGGTAACTTTGGAGAGCACTTCAGGCTTGCTGAACATGTCGAACAAATGCACATATCCTGTCATGATATCAATGGTGCCTTTATAGGTCAGAACTTTTGAATGGCCAGAGTCAAGGAACAGGGTGTGCAACTCCGTAATTGGCTCTGTTTCGTCAATTGCTACAATTTCATTTCTTGGGACCATACATTCCCGCACCTTGGTAACATGGAAATCCATCACATTCTGAATCATCTGGATCTCCTGGTCTCCATCCCTGGGTTCGTTGTCAGCAGGAAAGAAATCCCTGATATATTCATCCAGGTCGAGGGCAGTGAATTGATATCCTTTTTCGCCAATATTCATTCCAAGGACTTTTTTAAGCAGGAACTCAGCAAAGCCGATAAACAGGTAAATTAGGGGGTAGAGAATGATAAAAAGGAGAAAAGCAGGAATTGCGAAAACATTCAGTAATCCGTTCGGGTTTATTCGGAACAGCACTTTCGGCAGGAATTCAGCCAATACCAGGATGATAAGTGTTGAAACAAGGGTTTGGAAGAAGAGGAGTAAGCCTGCCGCATGCAGAAAATGTGGCAGGTAAGCATCCATGATGGGTTCGAGGACGGCAGCCATGGCTATACCGTAAATCACCAGGGCGATATTATTTCCCAGCAGCATAGCTCCTATGAAACGCGATGGCCGTTGCAGGAATCCGGACAAGATCTTGGCCGAGATCATTCCTTTGCTTTTGTCAAGTTCAACCTTGAGTTTGTTAGCGCTTACAAAGGCTATTTCCATCCCGGAAAAGAAAGAAGAGAAGGTCAATGTCAGAATAATGACCAGGGTCGTGTCCATGAATGGCTTTATTATTCGCTAAAGTTACGAATTTGAAAGTATGGGAAGGCTTAAAATTTAATTATGGAAACAGTATTATCGTCTTTCATTTACATAGAAAGTACCGGAAACATTCCTGACAACCCAATTGTCAAAAACTTCATCCGATTCCATGCTTTTCCCGGTAATGATCTTTTCGGGGGTAGATATTTTGACATATACTTCAGAATACATCCTGCGGGTATTTTCATTCCAGGTAAGATGCTCAGTATTCAATTGAGCCTGTTTGGCAAAGTTCTTTACCACGACATTCCCCTTGGCTTCCATAAGCCTTTTATTATCCCAGCTAATTCCATACTTGGCTGTAAGTTCTGATTTCGGCTGTCTTAAGGAGTCAAAAAATATGATCTTGATCCCGTTTGGAAATTCCGTATAAGGATTATTCCCGGCCTGGTAGGCTTTTAATTTAGGAGCAGTAAGCTGTGTGGAAATGTTGCCTGACTCACTCTGCTTAACAATAATATTGTCGATTGAAATATCTGGCAGAGAATCCATTGAAGTAAGGGCTTTTACCTTCTGAATATCCGTATTGCATGAACAGACATACATGGCCATAAAAGCCACAAATAATCCCGGGATCATCTTCGTCAGAGCTTCCTTCTTAATCCGGATCATATTCAACAGGTTGGCAAAAGATGGGCAATATTTTGGCCTAGTCGTATTTCCTCTTGAGGAACCACTTTTCAAACATAGCAGCGCCAATGCTGAATCGGAAATAGTTTTCCTTGATAAGGTTATTGTTTGTTGAGCCAAACGTACCAACTTCAAATGCCAGGTTCAGTGTTGAACGCGATTTTTTCATTGGCAGGCCAGCTCCGAAACTGACGCCTATATCATTGAGGCGTGTATTCCTCAGCTCTAGGTTACTCATTTCAAACCGCACGCCAGCCCTGTAATTGATGCGCTTCCAATAGGTTCCGACATCAAGGGCAGAAGGCCTGAATTGACCGCCTAATGAGATACGTGTGCTGTTTTTAAGGTTTCCGGATTCACCGAAGTATGTATACTTTTCCCATTGTTGCCAGCGCACATCAGCATAGGTCGACCAGCGTGTTGAGCGTCCAAATGCTATCCCGGTACCTATGCTCATTGGAAGAACAACTTTTCCCTTGGTCCCATCCTCGAAAAGGATAGTATCCCTTGTAACATCTATGTTTGAGCTATAATTATGGAAATAGTTAACCGCCAGGTTATTCGAACTTGAGCTCATGGACTGCTGAGGCGTGAGGGTAAGGCCAAAAGTAAAATTCCGATCATTCGAGAAAGCGGTATAATATTGTAAGCCGAAATCGAAAATCAGGTTTTTTATTGCAGCTGAACTTGTGATCCTTGACCTCATGTACCCGTTTGAATCAGGGTAAGATAAAGTCCGCTCGTGATTAATGTTCCCAAAATAATAGGCAACATTTAAACCCGCTGAAATGTGTTTCGTTAATTTAAATCCATTGCCGATATAAGCCTTGTTAAGGCCTCCGCTACCGGTATATCCGTATTCTACTTTCCCAAGCTGGGAAATTACGCTGTCGCTTCCAATAAGATAGCCGATTGACGAATAAGGAAGTAAACCAACACTGGCTTTCCACCACTTTGTCAATGGAAAACCCATTGTAATATATGCCAGGCTGGCATCATTGACCTTGAAAGAAGTGGTGTTCGTTTTAAGTGTCATCAGGTTAGCCTGTAATCCAGCATCAAAGACAAAGCTGGTAGTATCAAATGAAGTGTAGGAAGCCGGGTTATAGGGATTCACACACAAGGGTGACCGCAAGGCTGAGGATGAGCCGCCCAGGGCCATCATCAACGTATTGTTATTAGGACTGATTTTCCCCAGCCCAAAACGGGAATATGGTGAGGAATTACTGGTCTGGGCCTGGAGTTCACTTACTGAACATAAGATCATCAGCGCCAACAATAAATTTCGTAGGATTCTATTTCTCAAGGTTGTAATTGAGTATAAGATTGAGTCCATCAAGGACCAGGTTTGGGGCTGCAAAGGTCTTAATTTTAAATTGTTTATCAAAATAATAATGGTCACCGCCTGTTAATACTACCTGTATACCGGGATATTGCTGCTCATACAGGCGAATTACTCCTTCTACTTCAAGCTTTGTCCCGTTTAACACCCCGGAATGAATGCTCATATTTGTTGAATCTCCTGTAAGCGGGGCTGACTCTTCTGAATCAAGTAACGGCAAGCGTCCTGAAAAAGTATGGAGAGCCTGGTACCGCATACGGATACCTGGCGAAATAGCCCCTCCATGGTATTCACCTGATGAAGTAATAAAATCATAGGTAATGGCTGTACCGGCATCAATTACCAGGACATCCCTGCCAGGAAAGAGTTCAAATGCAGCCGCTACTCCTGCAAGTCGGTCTTTCCCCAGGGTTTCAGGAGTAGAATACCTGTTTCTAAATGGAAGTTTGGTTTGATAGTCAAATTCCAGTATTGAAAACCTGCCTGACAAATCACCCAGTTCATAGGGTTGCGCGCTGACCGAAGAAATGATACAAGCTGATGGCATTGTATGTTCGGCTATTAACTGATTTACATACTGAATATTGAAAGAATCATGCCTTCCAAAAGCCAGCATTTGCTTCCCTTCGAAAACAGCAATCTTTGTCAGTGTATTGCCAATATCAATTACCAACTTCATTTTTCAATTTTTATAGCTGCTATTTGCAAAATGAGCCAGGTATTTTTCAAATCCTGAGCCCATTATCAGACAAATGTAGAAAATCCGTTAGTTGAAATACTATTCCAACTGTTATTACCTTTGGCGTTTAACGCAATTTAACAACTCAACCCAAAAAATACCATGAAGTTCATCCACGTCATTCTTTTTTGCTTTTTCGTTGTGCAAATGGCCCAGGCGCAACAGAAGATTGAGATCTATAATCCAAATGCAGATGCTGCAGCCGACATTACCAAAGCAACTGCGCTTGCCGGGAAAGAAGGCAAGCATGTATTTCTACAGGTCGGTGGTAACTGGTGCCCATGGTGTATCCGGTTCCACAAATTTGTAAATGAAGACGCTCAGCTGGATAGCATCTTAACTGCAAATTTTGAAGTGGTGAAAGTAAATTACAGCAGGGAAAATGAAAACAGGAAAGTATTAGCTTCCCTGGGTTACCCTCAGCGATTTGGCTTCCCGGTATTTGTAATCCTTGATGGAAACGGGAAGGTAATTCACATACAGGATAGTTCCCTCCTCGAGGAAGGCAAAGGGTACAGTGCAGAAAAGGTGAAAAACATGTTCCTTATGTGGTCTGCAGAGTCATTAAGGCTTGCTTCGGAAAAATACAAACCTTAGCCCCGATTGTTAACTGTTCTTAAAAGCTCTTTCTCCAATCCAATTTTAGCTAGTTTTGCGGATGAAGAAGCAGTAGTTGTCATTAGTTCAAATACTTCCATTAAAATACCTCATACCTGATGTCAGAAAAACGTCGAAGTTTTATATACCTGCCTATTGCATTTGCCCTGGTCCTCATCCTGGGGATCGTTCTTGGATATTACCTGCTCAGGGTTTCATTTGTACTAAATCACCCGTTATTGAAAATGGGCAGCAAGGGCGGATCCATTCCTGAACTGATCAGGTACATTGATCAAAATTATGTTGACACTGTAAATCCTGAAAACCTGCAGAAAGAAGCCATCGACGGGATGCTGCTCAGTTTGGACCCTCATTCGCAATACATTCCTGCATCAGAATTCCATGATGCCAATGATCCTCTGATGGGTAACTTTGACGGGATCGGGGTTCAATTCCGTATTGAGCATGATACGATTGTTGTAATCAACACGGTTTCCGGAGGGCCATCTGAAAAACTGGGCATACTCGCCGGTGACAGGATTGTTAAGGTAGATGATAAAAATGTAGCCAATATCAAGATCACTAATGAAATGGTGATGAAGAAGCTGAAAGGGCCTAAAGGAACTAAGGTTAAGGTTGGCATTTTCAGGAAGGGCTTGAAAAAACTTATCGACTTTACCATTACAAGGGATGTAATTCCAACCTGGAGCATCGATGTGTCATATGCTGTTTCAAAAAATACAGGCTATATTAAACTCAGTAAATTCAGTGCAACAACCCATGATGAACTGGTTGAATCAATGAAAAAGCTGAAAAAAGAAGGTGTTAACAAACTCATCCTTGACTTACGGGAAAATTCAGGAGGATACCTGAATGAAGCCATCGCAGTTGCCGATGAATTCCTGCCTGCTGACAAACTTATCGTTTATACCAAAGGTCTGCACAGGCCGAAACAAGTTGCAACCTCTACCTCAGAAGGCGAATGGGATAATCTTCCCGTTGTTGTTCTGATTAATGAGAATTCAGCATCAGCAAGTGAAATTGTTGCCGGAGCCATACAGGACAATGACAGGGGTGAAATCATTGGCAGGCGTTCTTTTGGAAAAGGATTGGTCCAGGAGCAGATTAATCTTTCTGATGGTTCCGCCCTCCGCCTTACGGTTGCCCGCTATTACACTCCTACAGGCAGATGTATCCAGAAACCTTATACCAAAGGAGCAGACGATTATTACATGGAATATTACCACCGTTACGAAGATGGAGAACTTGAGAGGGCAGACAGCATTAAAATGGTGGATTCCCTGAAGTTCAAGACACCAAAAGGAAAGATCGTTTATGGCGGCGGCGGTATTATGCCGGATATTTTTATACCGATAGAAAAGGGGCCAAATTTTAAGTTTTTCAATGAAACTTTCAGGAAGGGCCTGCTCTATCAATTTGCATTTGACTACACAGATCAGCACAGGCAGGAGTTGAAGAAACTTGGCGACTTTAATGCTTTCGACAGGAAATTCACGGTAACTCCTGCTATTTATTCGGAGTTTGTTGCCTATACCGGTAAAAACGGTATTTCTTCAAAGCCAGAGGAAGTGAAGGCTTCAACACCCTATATTTCAGATCTTATTAAGGCATATGTAGCGCGGAACCTTTTTGATGATAAGGGCTTCTACCCTATCTACCTACGTACGGACAAAGGATTCCAGCGAGCAGTCCAGGAACTCTCCAAGAAATAGCATGGTTCCATGAGAAGGGTAAAGCTGTTCATTGCCACCAGCCTGGATGGATATATAGCCAGGAAAGATGGAGGCATCGACTGGCTTTTTACAGATGGGGATTATGGTTATGCTGATTTTTATGCCTCCATCGATACTACATTGACAGGCAGGAAAACCTATGAGCTTATCCTCACATTCGGTGATTTTCCTTACCCAGGTAAAACGAATTATATTTTTAGCCGGGCAGGGAGTTGGGGCAGTGCTGAACAGGTCACATTTGTAGATGAAGATGTTGCAGCTTTTGTTGAGCGCCTGAAGAAGCAAGAGGGTCGGGATATCTGGCTTGTCGGAGGCGCAGAAATTGTTTCAGCACTTGAAAGGGCTGGTTTGATAGACGATTATATCATTTCTGTCCATCCTATCATCCTCGGTGATGGAATTTCGCTTTTTTCTGATGCAGGGCTCAATCAATCCATCGAACTAGTCAGTACAGGGAGCTTTCCTTCCGGATTGGTCCAGTTAACGTACAGGAGAATAGAACGTTAGTAAATCAGGAAATTAACTGCTTTTCACCGATTTAGGGGATTCATATTGGATCGCAAACAAATAATATATTTCCTTCGGGCAAAGGCCTTTCAACATTGAAAATAATACCTGCCGGGAAAATTTCTAGTAAGCCACTAACTTCCGGCCTGTTTCATGGCCATTCATTTCAAGCTTAAGCAGCAGCACTCCCTTGTAATTTCGAGGAACAGGAATTCTCATTTCACCTCGCAGGCCGAGGGATTGATCAGATATCAGCCTGCCATCTGTTGAATAAAGCCTCAGCCTTGCCTGCCCATGATTCTCCGAACCGGCATCCATCCTGATTTCATGAGATTCTGAGGAAAAGAATATGTTCATCTTTGATAATAGGCCTTCACTCACTGAAGTAGTGATATCATAATTGAAAGTAGTCGTGAACAAACCTCTTCCATGTGTTGCTGCGAGCACCTTACTGTCGGCAGGCCTGTACCTGAGCATATCAACCCTTACATTTGCCATTCCGGATGTTTGAGGTTGCCACAGTACATTTTCCGACTGCAGGTTACTGGTTGACCAAACACCCAGTTCTGTTGCAATCAATGCCTGGTTTGGGAATTGTGGGTGATAAATAGCCCAGCGGACAGGCATATCAGGCAGGTTACCCTCTACTTCTCTCCAGTCGGAACCCGCATTACAGGTTTGCCATATTGAAGAAACACCGTAATTACTGAAAGTAACCAGCAAGGTATCTTCTGATCCTCCTATTGCAACGCATGAAATATTGGATTGCGGAAAAGCCGGGCTGCCAATTTCGGTGGTTACCGGAATGTTCTGGGCATTGGTGATTCTGAAAAGGCGACCGGATCCTGTTCCGATAAACAGATGAGTATTACTGCTGGTTGAGTAAGGTGACACCTTCACATGTGAAATATAGGATGTTCCGATAGAACTTAGGCTTACAAAAGAACCATTCCCATTCTGGGGTATATTGGGCACCCTGAGTATTTTATTGGCATTGCCTCCCCATAGATCAACACCGTTGGCGTAAAGAACATTCTGCGAATTATCATAATCTGCAGGATTTATGAATAGCCCGCTCTGATTGTCAATATAAGCAACCTGGAAGCCTCCGTCAAATATTGAATACCGGTTATAATAGTAGGAGGTGATATAAATATTCGATTCATCCTGGTCCCAAAAACAATAAGCTCCGTCGCCCCCATCAATCATATCATTGATGGTTAGTGGCGAACCCTGGTAAAGCAAGGTCCCGTTATCCTGCAAGCCACCTATGAACTGATTCTGGCCGGCATCCGGATGCATTGTGCAGGTATAGAACTGTAAGGTGTTATAGTTTTTGTTTTTCTGAATAAAAACAGGGGATATGCTGTTCCCTGTTTCCGTATAAAACACGCCTCCATCGCTGCCGAAAAGCATTTTAGTGGAAGATCCGGGTTTATACACAATTATGTGCTGATCTGCATGAATGTAATTGGGGCCGCCACCGGAATACATGAGTGACCAATCTGATAAATGTGTCCAGCTGCTGCCTGAATTTGTAGTTCGCCACATATCCAGTCCTCCGGCGTAAACAGTTGCAGGATCGTTTGGATCAACCGCAATATCCATGGCATGCCATGCAAGGTTTGCCCAATCTCCGGTTCCATCAGGGGTACTAACTTCGATCCAGCTGGCCCCTTTATCATCCGACCTTAAAAAGTAGTACCCTTTATAAACAGGGTTAGTCGTTGCAGAAATTGTTCCTGCTGAAATTGCTGCGTATACAATATTTGCATTCGAAGGAGATGGCGCAATCACAACCCTATGAGGTATGTTGTTGATTGGATCCATTTCGATGACTGTCCTAATATCTGTGTATTCTGTCCAGCTTCCTGCTGTTCCCTGGTCCGAGTAAAGGATGGTACCTCCTCCCTGGTGATCCGGGTTTGAAGTTGTCCCGACGAATATACGTCCACTGGCTCCAATCTGTACATCTCCCGGTGAATAGGGAACCGTCAGTCCATCAATATTGGGAAGTACCTGCTCCCAGCTATTTCCCCCATCAGTTGAGCGGAATAGGCCATCGCTGGGTTGGCTTTGCCAGACTGATCCCTTATAGATGCCGGAACAGACACCTGCATAGATGACACTCTGGCCGCTCTCATTCCTTACAGCGATTTTAGTAATGTACTGAAACCCGGCAGTAGAAGGTAAAAGGGTGAAAGATTGACCTCCATTCGTAGTTTTCCAGATGCCAACGCCCCTGCCTGAAGACTCCCGGTATGTGATAAGAGCAGTTTGTGATTCACCGGTCCCGACATAAAAAACCAGGGGGTTGTTTGGATCATAGGTTATGCAACTGACCACAAGATTCTGCCATGAATCACTTACGGTTTGCCACATGGAAAACGAAGAGGTGATATCAGGGTTGTACCAGAGACCGCCGGTAACACCACCGGCCCAAACCTTCTTCCCTGAAGGATCGTTTGGATCCCACATAATGGCACGGGTTCGTCCACCCATTTCAGAGGTGATGCCTGTCCATTCCAATGCGTAAGATGAAGACTTCGTCTGGTACTGATGCATACTGGCCCAGGCTGCATTCAGCCTTTCACTTGGCACCCTAAGCAATGCCGGGTCCATCGTCATGAAGTAATCCTGCAAGGCGGCCATATCCGGTTGATCAACACCTCCATCCTTCTCATTCAAGGAAGGCTTTCCCCCGTATCTTAAGGCAAGCAGATGCAGTTGCTGTTCATAAGCAAGCCGTGGATTCAGCCTGAGTTTGTCGAGCCTCAGGGAAACCAGCCCTAGAAGGGCAATAAATAGAATTATGAAATATGAGTAATGAGCAGGGGAATCCTTCGTGATTTTCATGTAAAATGTTTTTCCTGAATTATGGTTCAAAGATCAACATTAAACAAATGTCTAAAGAGGATAGCTTAAGAAATCTCTTCGGGAATTTCCGTTTTAAACTGAAGGTGGAGGAGTTCCTTAACCTTGTCGACCGTATAGGCTTCCTGCAGATCATAAGGGCCAACACGGGTGCGGCAGAGGGCTGTCAAATGGGCCCCGCTATCCAATGCTTTCCCAAAATCGCGTGCAATGGATCGAATGTATGTGCCTTTACTGCAAACTATCCTGAAATCTACCTCCGGTAAAGCTATCCGTGTGATCTCAAAAACAGGAATGCTTACCGGCCTGGCTGCAATTTCAACCTCCTGGTCCTTCCTGGCATAATCATATGCTCTTTTCCCTTTGATCTTGATTGCTGAAAAAACAGGGGGAACCTGTTGAATATCTCCCGTCAGGCTTTTAGCTGCTTCAAGAATTTTTTCTTCTGTGATATGATCTACGGGATATACTTCATCCACGGGTTTTTCCAGGTCGAATGATGCTGTCGTTGATCCCACTGAAAAAGTACCAGTATATTCTTTGTCAAAATCCTTGAACTCTTCGATTCTTTTGGTAGCAGGCCCCCAGCATAGAATGAGCAAACCGGTTGCAAGAGGATCCAGGGTACCAGCATGACCAATCTTAAACTTCTTTATCCCAAGTTCCTTTTTAAAGAAATACCGGATCGAACCAATAACATCGAAGGATGTCCAATGATAAGGTTTGTTTACAAGAACGACTTCTCCCTTTTCGAGATCAAACACTTTTTGAGGTATTGTATGTGGGAAATGCAGAGCGCGAAGGGCATAGCGCAAAGCTGATCATTTGAAATTTAACAGTAATAACCGGGGCAGGATTAAACAACACTAAGGCTTACTCCCATCAACAACAGTATGATGAGGGTCAGCCCAACAACAATACGGTACCATCCAAAAGCCCTGAAACCGTGTTTTTGAAGGAAAGAAATGAAGGTCCTGATTGCTACAATAGCTATGGCAAAACCCACTATATTTCCAAGTGTCAGAATCTCAAAGTTCCTGGCAGTTAATAGTTCAGGAGTATGTTTATAGGCATCCCAAAGACTTAGAACAAATGCCCCTGCAAGAGTCGGAACAGCAAGGAAAAACGAGAATTCTGCTGCTGCTTTCCGGGTCATTTTCTGCTGCATCCCGCCGACTATAGTAGCAGCGCTTCTGCTTATACCAGGAAATATGACTGATAAAATCTGGAACAATCCTATAATGAAGGCATTTCCATAAGAAAGCTTCTGCTCACTTTCGATGGTTGGATTTTTGAACCAGTTATCAACAAATAAGAGGATAACACCTCCAACGAACATAACTGAAGCTATAAACATTGGATTGCCAAGGATACTGTCAATATGTTCCTTAAATAAAACTCCGATGATGGCTGCCGGAATAAAAGCAACAATAAGTTTGATATAGAAACTCAGTTCCTTGAAATTCAAAAACTTACGCCAATAGAGAATAATAACCGAGAGAATGGTGCCAAACTGAATATTTTCAATAAATAGCTTGGTAAAAGCATCTTTTTCAATTCCAAGAACTGAAGCTGCAATAGCCATATGCCCGGTAGAGGAGATGGGAAGGAATTCCGTGATCCCTTCTACAATAGCCAGAATGATTGCCTGTAACCAACTCATATTATTCTTTTGGCTTCTTCATGATGGCAAACAATTCAACAACAAATCCGGCAAGTATCAGGATTGGAGCCAGTGTAAGACGTTGAAAATCATATATGGCATTGTTGAAGACTTTCGGATCGTTGGAACCTCCACCGAGCATGAAGATAAATCCAAGGACAATTAAAGCGAGTCCTATGTATAATATGATGAAGTTTTCTTTGCCAAAGGCGAATTCAGGGCCAGTTTCATCAGCTTTCTTTTTAATGGGAGCTGAGGCAACAACTTTGGTTTCTTTAGCCATAAAAAAGCGTATTTAATAAAGGTTTGTGTTAACTTTTGATTAATGCATATACATGTTATCCGACCTCATTTTCAGGAATCTCCTCACAGCAAAATAGGTTGAAATACCTGACAGGAATATCCCTATAAGGAATACCAGTCCGAAAAAAATTCCGAATTGCCTGAAATCCTGCAATTTGACCAGTTCAGGTATATGTTGCTGAGCCAATAAGAGTGTACCGGTCAATAAGAGTACGGCAATAACTCCGGCATAGGCTCCATGGATGATACTTCTGAAAATAAATGGCCATCTGATAAAAGATTCAGTTGCTCCTACCAGTTGCATGCTTCGGATAATAAACCGGCGTGCATAGACTGAAAGACGGATGGTATTATGGATCAGGATAATGGCTATGAGAAGAAGTATGAGGCTAAAACCCAGGATAACCAACGATATCTTGTTGATGTTGTTATTGAGTTCATCAATCATTGATTTCTGGTACACTACTTCTTTAACAAACTTGTTATCCATCAGGACATGTTCGATTTTAGCAATACTGTCTGTATTTGCATACTCTGATTTCAACTGCAGGTCAAGTGAAGGCGGTAAAGGATTATACCCCAGGAATTGTACAAAATCCTCGCCAAGGTCTTTGGTTAGTTCCTGCGCTGCTTCGTCCCTGGTAATAAAACGGGAAGCTTTAACAAATTCAGACTTGTCAAGCCTTTGCCTGAAAGTCTGAATAATGTCATCTGAAACATCCTGTTTTAGGATTACGGTAACATTGATATTCTCGCGGGCATAATCTGACAACTTGCGGCCATGAAGGATAATCAAGCCCAAAAGCCCGAGCATGTAAAGCACAAGCATAATGCTAATGATGCTTGTAACATAGGATGCCCGAAGCCTTCTTTTCCTTAAGTTTTCCTCTGCCATGAATGCCTGATTACGACGACACGAAAGTAAGAAAATTTTGTTAGAGCCTGTCAGCCTGCTTGTTTGTGAAACGTTAGAAAATGTTAAATACATTGATTATTACAGCCAAGCCGGCAAGTATTTAAAGTTCCTGCAATTTCCTACTTTTGCAAACTTATCAGCCAGGGACATCTACCTGGTTCTATTCCAATAATAATCAACCTTTTATAACTACTAAGCATGGATTACAATTTTCGTGAAGTTGAAAAAAAATGGCAGGCATACTGGAGTGGGAACAAAGTCTTTAAGGCTGAAATTGACAGGGAAAAGCCGAAATTCTTTGTTCTTGATATGTTTCCCTATCCTTCCGGGGCAGGGCTACATGTAGGCCATCCGCTTGGTTATATCGCTTCCGACATCTATGCCAGGTATAAAAGGCTGAAGGGGTTTAATGTTTTGCATCCCATGGGATACGATGCTTATGGCTTACCAGCTGAACAATATGCTATCCAGACAGGCACTCATCCTGCCATTACTACTGAAAAGAACATTGCCCGCTACCGTGAACAGCTTGATAAGATTGGTTTCTCATTCGACTGGGACCGCGAAGTCCGCACCAGTGATCCCGCTTATTACAAATGGACACAGTGGGTTTTCATCAAGTTATTCCATTCCTGGTATAACAAGAGCAACAATAAGGCAGAGACTATTTCAGGCTTAATTGATTTGTTTGAAAAGCAGGGAAATGAAAACATTTTTGCAGCTTGTTCAGAGACTGCAGTATTTTCAGCAATTGAATGGAAAGCAAAGTCTGAAACGGAACAGCAGGAAATCCTGATGAATTATCGCCTGGCTTACCTGGCGGAGACTGCAGTTAACTGGTGCCCTGCGCTGGGAACCGTACTTGCCAATGATGAGGTAAGTGAAGGATTTAGTGTAAGAGGCGGCCACCCGGTTGAGAAGAAAAACATGAAGCAATGGCTGCTGCGGATTACAGCTTACGCAGAGCGACTCCTCAACGGACTGGAAACAATCGACTGGAGTGAATCAATTAAGGAAATTCAGCGAAATTGGATTGGCAGAAGTGAAGGGGCAAGTGTGAGATTTAAGATTGCGGGGGCTAACCGGGGTGAAGGCCACCCCCTGACCCCCTCCGAGGGAGGGGGAATAGATTCCTCAACTGGAGTTGAGGATGGATCACAACGTTATGGGTATATGACAGCAAACCCTGGCCCTTACAAAACCCTTCGTGAATATGCAGATAATTTACGGCAAAATCCGACAGAGGCAGAAGCCCTTGTCTGGGAAAAGCTAAGAGCTAAAAAGACTGATTTCAAATTCCGTAGACAACATAATATTGGAAACTATATAGTGGATTTTGTTTGTCTCTCAAAAAAGACAATTATTGAAGTTGATGGTAAAATCCATGATTTTCATCAAGAGCAGGATGAAGCTCGTACCATATATTTTGAGTCAATTGGTTTTGAAGTCCTCAGGTTCACCATTGAAGAAGTATTAAATAATATTGAAGAGGTAATTACAAAAATAGTCGATCACTTAAAGACAAAAGTCCTCCCCTCAGGGGAGGATTTAGGTTGGGCTGAACTCGAAATCTTTACCACCCGTCCTGATACAATCTTTGGGGTTACCTTCATGGTGCTGGCGCCGGAGCATCCTTATGTTGACAGCATTACAACTGCTGAGCAAAAAGAAAAGATTGAAAAATATGTTAGCTGGGCAAAGAACCGCTCAGAGCGGGAACGCATGACGGAAGTCAAAAAAGTGAGCGGTGAATTTACCGGCGCTTATGCGATCAATCCGCTTAACAATATTGAGATCCCGATCTATGTGGCAGATTACGTGCTCATGGGTTACGGGACCGGCGCTATCATGGCTGTTCCGGGCCACGACAGCCGCGATTTTGCTTTTGCGCGGCATTTCAACCTTCCAATTGTACAGGTTGTTTGTCCTAAGGGCGAAGAACCATCCGATACTGCCTCCTGGGAAGAATCACTCGATTCAAAGGAAGGCACCATGATCAACAGTGGATTTATTAACGGAATGGATGTTAAACAGGGTATTAAAGCCACCATCCGTGAAATTGAAGCCATGGGAATCGGATATGGCACAATTAATTTCAGGTTGAGAGATGCTATCTTCAGCCGCCAACGTTACTGGGGAGAACCTTTCCCGGTATACTTCAAGGATGGAATGCCTTATACACTGTCGGAGGACAAGCTTCCCCTGGAACTTCCAGAAGTTGATGCTTACCTTCCCACTGAAAGCGGTGAACCTCCGCTGGCCAGGGCAAAAAACTGGAGAACTGCCGAAGGTTATTCGCTTGAAACGAATACCATGCCTGGCTTTGCAGGGTCAAGTGCTTATTACTTACGCTATATGGATCCTGGTAATTCGGATGCAATTTTTTCGACGGAAGCTGTTAATTACTGGAAAAATGTTGACCTCTATATCGGTGGTTCAGAGCATGCCACCGGTCACCTGTTGTATGCCAGGTTCTGGAACAAATTCCTTTTTGATATGGGACTTTCTGTGGTTGAAGAACCTTTCCAGAAACTCATTAACCAGGGAATGATTCAGGGCCGCTCGAATTTCGTTTACCGGGTCCAGGGCAGCAACAGCTATGTATCGCTTGGGTTAAAAGACAATTATGAATTTCAACCCTTGCATGTTGATGTTAATATTGTCCATAATGACATCCTTGATTTGGATGCCTTCAGGAAATGGCAGCCTCAGTATGCAGATGCAGAATTTATCCTGGAAGACGGCAAATACCACTGTGGTTGGGAAGTTGAGAAGATGTCCAAATCCAAGCATAACGTTCAGAATCCGGATGACCTGATAGAAAAATATGGTGCGGATACCCTAAGGATGTACGAAATGTTCCTCGGGCCTTTGGAGCAATCCAAACCCTGGGATACCAATGGAATTGAAGGAGTATCCCGATTTATAAGGAAATTCTGGAGGTTGTTCCATGATGAACAGCTGAATTTCAGGGTAAGTGATGAAACCCCCACTCCTGCTGAACTCAAGGTGCTTCATAAAACGATTAAGAAAATCCAGGAAGATATTGAACGATTTTCGTTTAACACTGCAGTCAGTACATTCATGATCTGCACGAATGAACTGGCTGATCTGAAATGCTCAAAAAGAGCAATTCTCCAGGAACTGGTCATTCTTATTTCCTCCTATGCGCCACATATTGCTGATGAATTATGGTATCTGCTTGGAAATCAAGGCAGTGCTTGCAATGCACGATTCCCTGAATATAAAGCTGAGTACACGGTAGACGATACCTTTACCTATCCGGTTTCCTTTAACGGCAAAACACGTTTCATGCTTGAAATGCCTGCTGATACTGATGTTACTGATGTAGAAAAGGCTGCGCTTTCAGCTCCTGAAGCACAGAAATGGCTTGAAGGAAAGGCACCGAGAAAGGTGATCGTTGTTCCGAAGAAAATCGTGAATATCGTACTTTAGGCCTCCCCCTGGTCCAATCGCGGATTAGTTTAATGTAGCTTTTAAAACTCAATCGGCCCTGGGCGAACAATAGGATCCAGTAGTTTTCTATTGTGATTTCAATTGTGTCCTATGTGCCTGTTGTGGTGAATATTTGAAACACATTAGGCACAGTAGTTTTCTATTGTGATTTCTATTGTGTCCTATTTGCCTATTGTAGTGAATATTTGAAACACATTAGGCACAGTAGGGCGCAGTAGTTTTCTATTGTGATTTCCTATTGTGTCCTATAAGCCTGTTGTGGTGAATATTTGAAACAAATTAGGCACAGTAGGGCGCAGTAGCTTTCTATTGTGATTTCCTATTGTGTCCTATGTGCCTAATGTGGTGAATAATTGAAACAATAGGGTTTAATAAAAGAAATATCCTTTAAACTGGCTCCACTACTACAGCGGTGCCGTAACATATCACTTCAGTGACTCCAGACATCACTTCAGCTGATTCATAGCGAATACCAACAACGGCATTCGCTCCGAGTACATCTGCATGAACCATCATTTCAGTGTATGCATCGAAGCGTGTTTTTTCGCATAATTCGGTTAACAGGGTGATATTGCCTCCAACAATAGTTTGCAGACTGGCTCCAATCGTCCCGAAAATCGATCTTGACCTGACGATAATTCCCCTTACCAACCCAAGGTTGCGGGTAATCTTATGACCGGGTATTTCAAAAGTAGTTGAGGTTTTCCCTAATTCCATAGTTCTTGTAATTAATTGTTATAAATGTAAAAATACGACATTTGAGAGAAGAGACGTTATGTTTCAATCCTAAGTATCTTCGCAGCAAATTTCCAGGATGTCACTACAGAAGAAAAACACTTATATCACAGGCCTGTTCTACGCGCTTGCCTGTTACTCCTCCTGGGGCATCTTTCCCTTATACTGGAAACTCTTATCGCAGGTTCCGGCCCAGCAAATACTAGCACATCGTATAGTTTGGTCAGCATTTTTCCTGCTGGTGATGATATTGGTATTAAAAAACAATAAATTCCTCATCTATCTAAAAACACCAAGGACTGTTGGTTTATTATTGATCACGGGGATCCTGATAGGAGGTAATTGGTTTGTATATATCTATGCAGTAAATCACGAACACATTGTGGAAGCCAGCCTTGGCTATTACATCAACCCCTTGGTAAATGTATTACTGGGGGTAATTTTCCTGCACGAAAGGCTTAAAAAACTTCAGATCCTGGCGGTTCTGTTTGCATTTGCCGGGGTTACATGGCTCACCTTCCATCTCGGACGAGTACCCTGGGTCTCACTTTACCTGGCAGTTTCATTTGCCCTGTATGGCTTGCTTAGAAAGAAAGCGAACCTTGAATCTTTACCTGGCTTGCTAATTGAAACGCTTCTACTCTCTCCCCTGGCACTTTATTACCTCTGGTTCGTTAATCAGCAGGGAAGTGGTATGTTCCTACACGCATCCTGGCTAACAAACCTGCTTCTCATTCTCGGAGGGCCTGTCACAGCAATTCCGCTGTTCTGGTTTGGAAAAGCTGCTACCAGGATACCGCTTTCCACCATTGGATTCATACAATATCTTTCTCCAACGTTCCAGTTGCTGATTGGGCTCTTCGTTTTCCACGAAGCCTTTAACCCGGTATTTTTAGCCAGTTTCGGCTTGGTTTGGACAGGCCTGGTTATATATACGGTCAGCTTGTTCAGGGATTACAGGCAGAGAATAAAGTAAGGCAAACTCAACCTTTTCTCCAATAGGATGATAGATGAGATTGCAATCAAATTTCAGAAAGTCCGGATTATTGTGCCTTTACCTCCTTTATGGATTGTATCAGCTGGGGCAATACTTTCTGAACATCCCCGACAATGCCATAATCGGCAACAGAGAAGATAGGAGCCTCAGGATCTTTGTTGACGGCAATAATCACCTTGGATGAGCTGATCCCTGCAACATGCTGTATGGCTCCTGATATCCCAAATGCAAAATAAACATTGGGGGCAATTACCTTACCGGTCTGACCTACATGCTCGGTGTGCGGCCTCCAGCCCTCATCGGCAACAGGCCTTGAACATGCGGTTGCGGCTCCGAGCACGGAAGCAAGTTCCTCAATTGGCCCCCAGTTCTCCGGGCCTTTCATTCCACGTCCTGCTGATACAACAATGTCAGCTTCCGTGAGCAATACCTTGCCTGAAAACTTTTCGGATGATTCTACTTTTGTAGTAAAGTCAGCATCGGTAACTGAAGGTGTGAACTGTTTAACCTCAGCAGTTACGGGTGCTTCATGAACTCCAAAAGCATTAGGGGCCAGGGTAATTATCCTGACAGGAGTATTGATCACAACATCTGAAAAAGCCTTACCGGAAAATGTTTTCTTCCTGACAGTAAATGGATTATAACTTGAAGGAACAGCTGTTGCATAAGCAACCATGCCGGCACGCAACCTTGCTGAAAGACGGGGAGCTATCGCCTTTCCTGTAAACCCGGATGCCATAACAATAACGGTTGCTGATTCCTGTTGCACAGCCTGCTCAATCACTTTTGTCCAGGCGGCATTATCCAGTTGTGAAAGCCTGCTGTCATTCACATTCAAGACTTTACCAGCTCCATAAGCACCAGCTTTTGAAAGCTCATCTGACGGAACATCTCCCAATGAAAGCGCAACCAGGCTAGTGCCCATGTCATTAGCTATTCTGGAGGCATAGGAAACCAATTCAAAGGCTCCCTTGTGAAATTTGCCTTCACGGTGTTCAATAAATACGAGAACTGACATGCTATGATTATTGTTAGGTTCGAGATCGTTTGAATTCAGAGGTTCTGTGCCTCCATTGCAAAATTGTTAAATGACTTTTGCTTCGCTGTGCAGAAGCCTGACAAGTTCAGGGACATTTTCAGCATCTACCATACGGCAGGCAGATTTTGGGACCGGCAGGCTGAAATTGCCGAAAGATGTCAGGGAAGGACTACCACAGGATGCCAGGACTGAAAGAGGTTTGGTCCTTGAAGCCATGATTCCTCTCATGGAAGGAATTCTTGGATCGATGGCAATACCTTTCTGGACGATAGCAACGAGGGGAGCAGAAACAGAAATAGTTTCCTTACCACCGTCAATTTCGCGGGTGAGTGCAACTTTCCCATCCTGGAGGCTGAGTGAACTTACTGAAGATATAGAAGTGTATCCCAGCAGTTCTGATAACATCCCACCAACCATGGAACCATTATAATCACTTGATTCAATCCCGCATAGTATGATTTCATAAGGATTCGCCTTAATGAGGCCGGCCAGTTCAGCAGCAACCTGGAATGCATCAGCAGGATCCAGGTCAACCCTGAAAGCATCATCAGCGCCAATTGCCAAAGCTTTCCGGAGAGTAGGCTCAACTTCCGTTTTTCCAACCATGGCGACTGAAACTTTCCCAACCAGGGTGCCGGTTGTCTCCTTAATTTCCAGAGCCCGTGTAAGAGCCAGTTCATCCCATGGATTGATCACCCACTGAATTCCTGACAGATCGACTTTTGAGTTATCAGCGGCCAGTTTGATCCTTGTTGTGGTATCGGGAACATTGCTGAGGCAAACTAGTATATTCATTTCGTGATGGTTATGGTTATTATGATAGTGGGGGATTGTTTAAGGGTGGAGGCAGTAAGCAAGAGATAAAAGATAAAAGGCAAAGACAAAAAGCAGGTGGCAGGAGGCAGGTGGCAGGTGGCAGGTGGCAGGTGGCAGGTGGCAGGTGGCAGGTGGCAGAAGATAAAAGATAAAAGACAAAAGACAAAAGACAAAAAGCAGTAGGAAGTAGGAAGTAGGCAGAAGATAAAAGATAAAAGATAAAAGACAAAAGGTAAAAGACAAAAAGCAGTAAGAAGTAGGCAGGTGGCAGTGGGCAGTAGGCGGGACTCTGTAAGCAGTAATTGGTTGGCAGTAAGTGAAATACAGGAAGCAATATTTGGAATGTACCTTTATCTGTTCCCTTTTAACTTTTGTCTTACCCCTTTTATCTTTTGTCTTCTAAATTCCTACTTCTTCCGGCTTCCGGCTTCTGACTTCTTACTTCTTACTTCAAAATATCCCTTGAAATAACGATCTGCTGTATCTCCGAAGTACCTTCATAGATCTGTGTCAGCTTGGCCTCACGCATCAGGCGTTCAACATGGTATTCCTTCACATAGCCATAGCCGCCGTGTATTTGAACAGCCTGGGTTGTTATCTCCATTGCCGTTTCAGCAGCGTAGTATTTTGCCATTGCGCTGGCAACACCATAGGGTTTCCCCTGATCTTTCAGCCATGCAGCTTTAAGGCAGAGATTCCTCGCATTTTCAATTTTAACGGCCATATCTGCCAGCTTGAATGCAATTGCCTGGTGGTTCGCTATTTCAGTTCCAAAGGCTTTTCTTTCCTTCGCATATTTAACAGCCCTCTCAAATGCACCGGAAGCAAGTCCCAGGGCCTGGGATGCAATACCGATCCTTCCTCCTTCCAGGGTCTTCATGGCAAAGGTAAAACCGAAACCATCCTCCCCTATCCTGTTCTCTTTCGGAACAATCACATCATTGAACATCACAGAATGAGTATCGCTGCTGCGCATTCCCATTTTATCTTCATGAGGGCCGACTGTAATCCCCGCTGAATGCCGGTCGACAATCAGGCAGTTTATGCCTTTATGTTTCTTTTCCGGGTTCGTTTGCGCAATAACGAGGTAGGTCCCGGCCGTATTTCCATTGGTGATCCAGTTCTTGGTACCATTTAACAAATAATGATCGCCTTTGTCTTCAGCTGTGGTGCGTTGTGAAGTTGCATCCGATCCGGCTTCCGGTTCCGACAATAAAAATGCTCCGATCTTTTCACCTCTTGCCAGGGGCTTGAGGTACTTATTCTTCTGTTCTTCTGTACCGAATGCTTCCAGACCATAACAGACAAGCGAATTGTTCACACTCATGATTACACTGACCGAAGCATCCACTTTAGAGATTTCTTCCATCGCCAGTACATAGGAAACCGTATCCATGCCTCCACCATCATAAGCCGTATCGACGAGCATCCCGAGGAAGCCCAATTCCGCGAGTTTCTTAACATGTTCAGTAGGATAAATGGAACCTGCATCTCTCTCAATAACATCTTTAATAAGCTCCCGCTGGGCAAAATCGCGTGCAGCATCGCGGATCATCAGCTGCTCCTCGGTGAATTCGAAATCCATGGTAAATAAAAGGTTAGGTTATGAAAAGGTTGATCTGGTCCGAAACAAATGTAAGAAAATTTTAAAGTTGTAAACAACATATGTAGATAATTATATCCATAGTCCAAAAGCAGTTTTGATTTGTTTACATAAGCATAATGGCAACTATTCAAAATCAATAAAAAGACAAGCAATGCAGTCAAAAATCAATAGCAAGACAGTTGTATTTCTTCATGGTTTATTTATGAACCCAAAAAGCTGGACTAAATGGGTACAGTATTTCCAAAATAAAGGCTATAAGTGCTACACCCCGGCATATCCTTTTCATGAAGGGCAACCTGCTGAACTTAGGCAGAATATAGATCCGGAATTGGGAAAACTCACCCTCGGTGATGTTATTGAAAAGCTAGAAGACTTCATTGGGACCTTACCCGATAAGCCAATTCTCATTGGTCATTCAATGGGCGGACTTGCCGTTCAGAAGCTAATTGAACTGGGCCTGGGAGTCGCCGGAATCTGCCTGAATCCTGCTCCACCTAAAGGTGTATTATCATTCAAATACAGCTTTCTGAAAGCAAACTTCCCAACCATTAATCCTTTGAAGGGCAATACAGTTTGTTTGCCAACGCCAGAATGGTTTCATTATGCATTTTGCAATACAATGTCAATTGAAGAAACACTTATAGAATATGCTGAATTTGTTGTGCCTGAAAGCAGGAACATTCCAAGAAGCAGTACAGGACAGGATGGTACGCTCGATTTTAGCAAGCCACATGCACCACTTCTTATCATAGCTGGTGAAAAAGATCACATCATACCAAAATCGCTTAACAGGAGAAATGCCTATTCTTATACTGACAGGGAAAGTGTAACAGATTTCAAAGTATTCCCGGGCAGGACACACTATATTTGCGGTCAAAAAGGCTGGGAAGAGGTAGCTGATTATATCTTTGGCTGGATCAAACAAATACAATAACCCTTCATTAATCACCCACATGAAATATCTCGTGCTATTATTCACTCTGTTGGCAATTATTGCCTGCGATCGCCCTTCTGACAGGCGCCATGAATTGCTTAGCCGGATTGACAGCCTGGAGAAGAAACTGGCCCAATCCTATAAACCAGGGCTGGGAGAATTTATGAGCAGCATTCAAACCCATCATGCCAAGCTTTGGTTTGCAGGTCAAAATCAAAACTGGAATCTCGCAGATTTTGAAGTACATGAAATTATGGAAGCGGTTGACAACATTCAAAAATATGATACTGAGCGAAAAGAAAGCAAACTTCTTGAGATCCTTTCGCCATCAATCGATACTGTTAATATGGCAATTAAAAAGAAAGACAAAACTGCATTTGACAGAAGTTTCAACCTGCTTACCCAAACTTGTAATAAATGTCACCAACAGGTGAATTTTGCATTCAACGTGGTGAAAATTCCCGAGGTTTCAACTTTCAGCAACCAGGATTTTAACCTTCAGAATCCTGCAGATAAAAACAAGTAGTTATCTGAAAGTATCATTTGCCAATCCCCAGGCCCTGTTTCCAAATAATTTTATCCTGAACAAATTATTAAGATCTGTGTTATTAGTCAAGATATCAATACTTCATTAATGCATTTTACTGATATTAATGTGTACATTGGTAATTGGACAGATAATTATATTGATACTTTCTAATCATTATCGAATTCATGAAACGAACGATAACGCTATTTCTTGGAGTTTTGCTTGGCATATCCGGTGCAATAGCTCAAGACGCTGATGGTGCATTTATAAATTTCAGCCTTATGGGCGTTAAAGCTAACCGTCCTAACATGGATGCTTATGTCAAAGTGCTGAGTGATACGCTGAATTTAGATCCTGCACTAAAGCCCAACAATGGTTATGGCCTCAACGCTGCTTTTATTACCCGCAAGAACAAATTTGAATTTGAATTGGGTGGTTATGTGACAAAAACACACTATACAACTTCCATGGACCTTAGTGGAGATATTCCAATTATCAAATGCGGCGATATTGAAATTCACATGGGAGCCAACTACCTGCCTGTCAACTGGCTCATTTTTGGCGCTCATCTCCTTCTAAATGCTGAACAAAATAACCAGCTTAAGAATGCCAATTCTGCATCGGTTACTTCACCTGAAAGCAATGTTGATCTCAATATATTCAGGGGTTACTCCTTTGGAGTTAAAGCCATAGCAGGCTTGAATATCCCTTTGTCGAAAAAGGGTAATAATTTTATCAGGATCACTCCGTTTTACCAGCTGGGAATATCGAAATACAACTATTACAAGGCTTTCGACAATTATCTTGCAAACTATTCAGGAGATAAAAAAACACGCATTAGCCAGACTGGCATTTTGGTAGGATTGGTATTCAAGATCAAAGACGCATCCTGACAGGATATTCTTATTCCGCTCCAATTTCATCTATAAAGATCCAGGCTTTCCCGCCAGCTCCCGGATGGCCCTCCGGACAAGTCTTCCTGTTTTTTGCTGTGAACCTTATATACTGGGTATAAACTTCCGGGAATACGTCGGAGTATTCCTTAATTGCATCGGGTGATCTCCAGATAGTAGGAATGAACTTCTTATCCAGCAGAGGCTCGAAATCCTTCCCGTCATCAGAAGCTTCTATAATGAACTCGATAGGCTCAAAAATCCAGGCTTTGTTTTGGACGAGGTAGCTGATACTGGCTGTATGGATATTCATTTTCTTCCCCATATCAAGAACTGCAACGAAATCTGTTCCTTCAAATCCCAGCCAGTTTCCATCCGAAATTTTCATTTTTCCATGCTTTGCATCTGTGAGGCTTGCACCTCCTGATGCAGCATACTTTGATGAGGGAGGGATTTTAAGTGATACTGACTTCCCATAAGAAACCGGCAATTTAATTGATATGACATCTCCAAACTTCCTGTCATTATAGTAAAGCACAGCTTTAAAGTTAACCGGGGTCTTTATACCGGCAGGCTTGGTATATTGACTTGATTTATCGTTTGGCTCAAGCCCGTTTGAGGTGTAATAAACGGCAACTTTGGGATTGTTATATACTGTCGTCATCAATGCAACAACCTTATCAATCGACTGATCATACTTGAATGAAAACTTTGGAGAGTCGAGTATTTCTGGCTTACCTTTTATATCAAGGACCACGACAGAGCAAATTGAATCTGGAGCTAATCCCTGTAAGGATATCTCAATATTCCCATTCCTTCGGGTAATTGTAAGGGCATTCTTTTTAAAATCAGATAACAGGTATGATCCTAGCGGTTCATTCAACAATCCTTGTAAAACTATCCTGTCATTTTTGGGCCATTCAAAAATGTGAAGATAAAGGCGGGTTCCGTTTTCGATTGACTTTTGAGTGCATTTACCCCAGGTAATATCGTTTAAAGGGCTTGCCTGCGTCCCATAAATTGATTCTCCGTTCACTTTCATCCAGGAGCCGATAACTTTCAGGCGATCCAGGCTGGCTTGGGGTAAGAGGCCTTCGGAGGTTGGTCCGACATTCAACAGGAAATTGCCACCCTTTGAGGCAATATCAACGAGGTTGTAAACCAGGGCTCTTGACGATTTCCAGTTATTATCATTTTTATTATAACCCCAGTGATCATTCATGGTCATACAGGATTCCCAGTCCTTGCCGGGCAGCCCGGTTTCAGGAATTTCCTGCTCCGGCGTTCCAAAATCACCCAGTGCTTCCGGATTAGTACTGATGCCGGCCATTCCATCGCGGTAAACATCTATCCTGTTATTAATCAGGATATTGGTGTCAATTTCTTTGATATGCTGATACAATTTGAGGGCATATTCATGTGACCATGTGTTCTCCCATTCTCCATCAAACCAGATGACAGAAACAGGGGCGTATTTGGTTATAATCTCGTCAACCTGGTTTTCTAAATATTCGAAAAAACGCGCATAAGAAGTGCTATCAGATGGACGGTTCGTCTCCCAATCCCGCCTTGGTAAATAGTCAGGGTTATGCCAGTCCATGATGGAATAATACCACCCTATTTTTATCCCGTTCTTATGGCATGCGTCCGATAATTCTTTAAGAATATCCCTATGAAAGGGTGTAGACATCACATCAAAACCGGTATACTTTGAATCGAACAGGCAAAAGCCGTCATGATGTTTAGATGTCAGAATTATATATTTCATCCCGGCATCTTTGGCAGCCTTAACCCAGTCGTCAGCATTGAATTTTGAAGGATTGAACTGCTGGACAAACTTATCATACTCCTCAACCGGAATTTGTGCAGTATTGCGAATCCATTCCGCATGGTCCTTCTGGCCCTTCCACTCTCCTGCCGGGATGGAATACAGCCCCCAATGCAGGAACATCCCAAAACGGGCATCACGCCACCATTCCATCCGGTCATTCTCTATAGCGCTCTTAGCTGATGTTGACTGCGCAAAAAGAGAAATCACCGGCATGCCAAGAGTCATAGTAAACAAACAAAGAATTAAGATCCTTTTCATGCGTTAAAAGATTATTTTTTTTGAAATAGAACGTGGATATCGATAACTATTTTAAGAGGAAGCAGGTGGAAAGTTTTTATTGTTTCCGGAACAATTCAGGAATTCGGTTGTTTTATAAAAGTACAATTGAAGTATCATCGCTATTGTTACCGGCAAAGTTACTTCAAGACGTCCAAAGCTACAAAAGCTTAGCGTACCAACTGTAGGTCAAATTTATAATGGGTTATTGATGATTTACGACATAACAAAAACCCATTCACCTGCAGGCGCTTCGAATGACCAGGGACCTATTCCGGGCACCATCGGTTAATGATCACATTCATCAACTGATCTCATTCCCACGCAACTTGCATGTTGATTTACGGCAATACTACTTGCCCTGACAGGGTAAAGTACGCCTTAGACAGTTTATCGATCATTAATCATGTTAAATAAATTTCGATGATAACAGAACAACCCCTGACGGAAGCAACTGAAACTTCCTGGGCTAAGATAATTTCCAAGTACCGCACTCCAAGCAGAGCACTCAGTTGGTGGCAAATAGCGAACAGCTTTATTCCTTATATTATACTTTGGGGACTAATGGTATGGAGCCTGTCATTTTCATACTGGCTTACCTTGTTGCTGATGTTGCCTGCTGCAGGTTTCACAATACGCCTGTTCATCATCTTTCATGATTGCGGGCATGGCTCCTTTTTCAAATCACAAAAACTGAGTGATCTAGTCGGGTATTTTATTGGTGTATTAACATTTACTCCTTATGCGCACTGGCATCATGCACACCAGATTCATCACCGTACCGCGGGCAACCTCGATAAGCGAGGAGTTGGTGATGTATGGACGCTCACTGTTAATGAGTACAAGGCCTTGCCCTGGAAGAAAAAACTGTTCTACAGGCTATACCGGAACCCCCTCCTAATGTTTGGCCTGGGCCCTGCCCTTGTCTTCTTCATCTCCAACAGGTTTACCTTTAAGGGATATTCACGCCAGGAACGCTTCAGTGTTTACCTGACCAATCTTGGAATATTCACCATTGCATTGGTGCTTTGCCTTACCATTGGATGGAAAGCTTATGTGCTTATCCAGTTCCCGATGATGTACCTTGCTGCTGTTGCGGGGGTATACTTATTTTATGTCCAGCACCAGTATGACGAAGTTTACTGGACGGATGATAAGAACTGGGATTTCAAGCTTGTTGCTTTGCAAGGATGTTCATTCTTCAAACTCCCTAAGGTACTACAGTGGTTTACAGGTAATATCGGGTTTCACCACATTCATCACCTGAGCTTCAAAATACCCAATTATTATCTCGAGGCTTGTCATAATGAGAGCCCTGTTTTTAAGCAAATCAAACCGATAACTTTTTTCAAAAGTTTCAGGACCCTTCGCCTGCGACTTTGGAACGAGGAGACACGACGATTGGTTAGCTTCAGAAGCCTCAAGCCAAATTATTCCTGATTAAGCCGGATTTTTCGAATCCCTTTTAGTTTTGTATTAATTTCACCGCGTTATTCCATAATTGAGGAAGAATGCGAAAACGTTTACTCTTATTGCTATGCCTGGTTTCCATTAGGATTATTAGCCAGGCGCAGGCCATCCCCGACCTGATCAGTTCCTGTGGAACTAAATCCGATTTCCCCGGAGCTAATATCCTAGTAGTTTTTGACAGCACGAAGGTGCAGGTCGAGGCCAGCGGGCTCAGTCATGTATTCACTCACAGGTTAACCAAGATCCTCACACCGGCTGGTGCAAAAAGCCTCAGCGTGGTAAAGTACGATTATGATCCGCTATCAGCCTATGTTGAAATCCAGGGGGTAACACTCTACCATGCTGATGGGACGCTGGAACGGCTAAACCCATCTTTGGTAATGGATTACCCGGCACCAGCCAGGGCAATATATTGGGGGTCAAGAGAGAAAATGATAGAAGTTGGACGGCTTGTCCCGGGCGATGCCGTTGAGATCTTCCTTTACAGAAAAGGGTTTACTTACGCCCTTTTACAGGATGGAGGTGATGGAGACGAGCGTTATATTCCGCCAATGAAAGGGCAGTTTTACGATATCGTTCCCTTTTGGAGCTCAGATCCGGTCAGGAATAAGGTTTACCAGGTATCTGTTCCTAAGGACAAGCCGCTTCAGTATGAATTCTATAACGGTGAGGCTTCATCGAAACTGGAAATGCGTGATGATCAGCTGGTTTACACTTTCACCAAAAAGAATATTTCTTCCTGGAAAGGAGAATCCCGTTCAGTTGACCCTTCGGACATTGCCCCGAAATTACTGGTATCGAGCACTTCTGACTGGAAAGCCAAATCCCTCTGGTTCTATGGTGTAAATGAAGATTATAAAAGTTTCGAAACCAATCCCGCCATTCGTGAGAAGGTTAATGCCCTGCTGAAAAATGCCAAAACCGAGATCGACTCCATCAGCATTCTTACACATTGGGCCGGAGACGAAATTCGATATTCAGGAATCTCGATGGGAAAAGGAGAAGGCTTTACCCTCCATAAAGGAAGCATGGATTTTACCGATCGTTGCGGTGTATGCAAGGATAAAGCAGGTATGCTGATTACTATGCTGCGGACGGCCGGGTTCGAAGCATATCCGGCCATGACCATGGCAGGATCCAGGATCGAAAAGATCCCCGCTGACCAGTTTAACCATTGCGTTACAGTAGTTAAAAGCAGGAAAGATGGTAAATATCACCTGCTTGACCCTACCTGGGTCCCTTTTGTCAGGGAATTATGGTCAAGTGCCGAGCAACAACAAAACTACCTGATGGGAGTCCCCGGAGGAGCTGATCTTGCAGAAACCCCGGTTTCTTCAGCCCAAAATCACTACCTGAGGATTTCAGGGGTTTCCATGATAAGGCTCGACGGCACACTGGAAGGTGAATATACCTTAACTGCTGAAGGACAAACGGATGCCTCGGTACGCAGCATGTTTACGCGTGCTTATTGCGCTGACTGGGCCAATAACCTTGAAAAAGAGGTTCTCAGGATATCGCCCCTGGCACAGCTTGTCAAAGTATATTATGAGAATGATCCCTATGATTACCAGGCTGGCCCTATCAATATTCATTTCAGGATACGAATCCCTGATTTTGCCAGGGTAACACATGATGAACTGATATTTACACCGCTTACTGCCTCGGGGTTCTTTAAGAGAGCTATGCCACATCTCACATTTGAAACTACCCTGGAGAAAAGGGAGTATCCTTTCCGCGACAGGACTTCCCATTCCGTTGAGATCTCCGAAAAGATAAGCGTTGAAAATGGGAAGGAATTTCTTTCACTGCCCGAACGCACGAGCGAGAGTGGCTCCGGTGCTGCATACAGGGGCGGATACAAATCATCAGGCAATGAACTAACCTTCGATTTCTCGGCAGAATTTCCAAAACGGATCTACCAGGCAACTGATTGGTCTTCGTTCAGGGCAGCGGTAAAATACCAGAACCAACTGGCTGAAACACCCGTTATCGTTAAAGTAAAATAGAGTTAGATTTAAGTTGATTTGTTGATATGAAATTTGCTACATACAAATCCATATTCCTTTTGCTCCTGCTATTAGTAGCAGTAGGCGTTAGATCACTTGCCCAGGAGACTCCTTCGGATGCCATCTACCTGGACCAGGTCAAAGAATATACCCTACACCCGGATGGAAGCTGGGATTACCATTACAGCCACCAACTGAAACTGCTGACTTACTATGCAATAAATTCCCTGTATGGAGAAGATTTTATTGCCTACAATCCCAGGTATCAGAAATTACGGATCAACCGCTGCATTACAACCATGGCAGACGGGAAAAAGGTTATGGCTCCTGAGAATGCTTTCAATGAACTGCTCCCTTCATTCGCAGCAAATGCACCTGCTTACAATCATCTTCGTGAAATGGCAGTAACCCATACAGGCCTTGAACGGGGGGCTATTGAAGACTTCGATTACACTTTGTCTTCTTCCCGTGACTTCACTCCTGCCCTCACCGGGAATGATATCCTGTGGATGAACTCTCCAGTAAATAAACTCACATTTATTATCCGAATTCCTGCTTCTACCTCATTGAATTACAATCAGTTCAATATCAATGGAAAACCAGTAATAACACGTGCTGGTAGTCAAACAACTTACACTTGGTTGATCAGCAATTTACCAGCTGCCTTGAGAGAGGATTTCAGGCCAAGGGAATTGCAGAATCGCCCGCGAATCGTTTTTTCCACGGCTAAGAACCTGGACAAATTGCTGGCAGGATTTCTGAACCAGGATGCTTTTACTACCAAGCCTGACGAACAGCTGAATAAGATTATAGAAAAGGCAAAAACCGAAACCCCTGTTGAAGTATCATTGATGATTAAGCTACAGGATATTGTCGTTAACGAATTGAATTTTCAACCTGTTCCTCTTGCCCTGAACGGATATCTTATCAGGAACTGCAACCAGGTATTTAAAAGCAATGGAGGATCAGAACTTGAAAAGACGGTACTTTTGGCAGCCATGCTTGAGAATGCCGGGATGAAAGCTATTCCGGTGGCTGTTATACCCGACAGGTATTTTAGTAAAAAATCCGGCAACCTCCTGCTGGCAGACAAATTCCTCGTTAAGGCTACAGATTCAAGAGGTGAAAACTATTACCTCTCCGCTATTCAAAATGATTTACAGGATCAGTCATTTTTTCTGAATGGAAAGATGTTGGTACTCCTCTCCGGTAAAACTCCTGTTTTTGAAAAGGCTGATTGCAAAGCCCCTGCCCTGGAACTGAATGCCAAATTGAATCTTTCAAAGGCCCTGGAATTGGATGGCTCAATGACACTTTCACTTAACCAGCGTCTTAACCCATACCTGAAATTGCAACAGGATTCATCCTTTGCAAAGAAACTGCTAAATGGAACACTCGAATCATCAAAGATCAACACTTACAGTTTCGACCGTCTCGAAAAAGAACAGTCAGTGATCAGCTACAATATTGTAAACTCTGACCTAGTAAAGGAAACTGCAGAACACTTTTTCTTGAAATTCCCTGCTCTGACGGCAGGAATAGATGGATGGCACATGACAGAACTGGTGTCCGCGAGGATAGAACCTTTTGAAATCCCATTCCCGGTCAATGAAACTTATCATATTGCTATTACCTTACCCGAAGGTTATGTATTAATAACGGAGGAAAGTTCTGTAAGCTCACATAAAGATTTCGGGAACCTGGAGATTCACATCTCCCAGGAAGGCAGGACATTGCAGGTTGACAGGGTAATTCACCTGCTAACAACAGAGATACAACCAGGGCAATATCCTGAATTTAAAGCCTTTATAGACACCTGGAATAACAAAAAGTATCGCGAAGCAATTTTAAGGGTTGGACCAAAATAATTTACACTTACAATGAAACAGTTTATATTATTACTTGGAATTCTTGGATTTCTTATTGTCAGGGTAGCCGGGCAAACATATTCAGGTTCAGGTGGAGCAGTTGGAAATACAGGAACGGCAACCAATTATGCGCTGGAAGTAACCGGCTTACCGCAAAATACAACAGGTTCTGATTTTGGAGTTGAGAATGTTACCATCAACCTCATGCATCCTTATGATGCAGAGATCGAAGTGAAGATAGTAGCACCCGATGGAACAACCCGTATCCTGACTCATGCCAATGGTGGAAATGGTGATAATTACAGCATCACAACTTTTACGGACTTTGCCTCTACATCTGTAATTGATGGAACAGCTCCTTTTAATGGTTCTTACGCCCCTCAGCAAACACTGGGAAATGTAAATAACGGGCAGGACGGAAACGGCACATGGAGATTGAGTATAACGGACCTTGTGGCCAATAATGCAAATTCCGGGTATCTTTCAGCTTGGTCAATTACTTTCGGTTATAACCCAAATCCTTCAGGAGACTTTACATCCTCAAACCTGCCAATCGTTGTAATTGACACGCATGGACAGACGATTCCGGACGATCCAAAAATTCCGGTAGATTTTGATATTATTTATAATGGCCCGGGAGTAAGGAATTTCCTCACAGATTCCTCCAGTTTCCAGGGATTTGCAGGGATTGAAATCCGGGGATCCTCTAGCCAGATGTTCCCCAAGAAAAGCTATGGTTTCGAAACATGGAATATGTTGGGACAGGAAATCGATACAACTTTACTTGGTTTGCCATCTGAAAGTGACTGGATCCTGAATGCCAATTATACGGATAAAACATTCTGCCGGAATGTCCTGGCTTATCAAACATGGATGAACATGGGTCACTATGCTACACGGTATCGCTATGTAGAATTAGTGATCAATGGTGAATACCTTGGCATCTACGTTTTATCTGAAAAGATCAAGCGTAGTAAGGTCAGGGTGAATATTGCCAAACTCAATCCTGATGAAAATACCGGGGATGATGTTACCGGAGGATATATTCTGAAAATTGATAAAACAACCGGCAGCGGGGGTGACGGGTGGGTTTCCCCATTCCCTCCGCCAGTTAACCCGAATGGTCAAAGCATATTCATTCAATACGATTACCCCGCATCAGATCAAATTACGGATCCGCAGAAAACATATATTCAATCCTATGTAAATCAATTTGAAACTGCCCTTGAAGGACCCACTTTTGCAGATACCAGTATAGGTTACAGACATTATGCAGACGAAGCCAGCTTTTTCGATTATTTTCTTGTTAATGAGATAAGTAAAAATGTTGATGGATACCGGTTAAGCACATTTTTCCACAAGGAAATAGACAGCAGGGGAAGTAAGATAAGGATGGGGCCTGTTTGGGATTACGATATAGCCTGGCATAATGCAGATTACTGTGGTGGAGACCAGTCAACCGGCTGGGCCTACCAGTTCCCTTGCAACTATGATACATGGCAGGTGCCATTCTGGTGGGCCCGCTTATTGCAGGATCCTTTATATGCAAGCCACCTGAAATGTCGATGGATGTACCTCCGGAGTAACATCCTCAGCAACCAGTACTTTGAGAATTTTATCGACTCAATTGCTAACCAACTGAATGAAGCACAAGCCAGGAACTTTGTAAAATGGCCTATCCTTGGTATTTATGTATGGCCTAATCCCTGGCCTTTCCCTCAAACTTATGCCGGCGAAATTACCAGCCTAAAGGAATGGATAAACACGAGGCTTGGGTGGTTGGATGCTAATATGCCTGGCACATGTTATACTGTCGGACAGGAAGAATTCTCCGGGAAAAGACCGGAAATTGAGGTTTTCCCTAATCCAGCCCACAATATCCTGACCATCAATTCAGAGCAGTATGCAAAAGGAGCAGTAAAAATCCAGGTTCTCAGTCAATCAGGCTCAGAATTGATTTCGGTTGAAGGCGGAACCAGGGCACCCGGATATTACACAGACCAGTTGAACATTGAAAACTTGTCTCCGGGGGTGTACCTCCTCAGGATGAATTTGAACGGGATCGTAATAAACAGGAAGATTGTGAAGCTGTAAGACCTCAACCCCTCACCCTGCCCTCTCCCCACGGAAGTGGGCAGGGTGAGGGGAAACAATATCATTCAAACCGTTGTCGCTTCAATTATCGACGAAAGCACTTCGCCAAGATTATTGACTACCTCTTTATTTGAAAATCGGAGCACTCTAAGGCCAAGTTCTTCCAGGACAGTAGTCCTGTGGTCATCATATTCATGAATTTCGGGAGCCTGGTGGATGCTGCCATCAATCTCGATGGCTATTTTGTGTTCAACACAATAAAAATCCAGGATATACCTGAAACTTGGATGTTGTCGCCTGAATTTCAACCCATTACACCTTCTTGATCGGATAGCTTCCCATAATACTTTCTCAGCTACAGTCTGTCTTTCCCTTAAATCCTTTGCTCTCTCAAAAAGTGTAGCAGATGCTCCGAAATTATATTCCTTAGTACCTGATTTCCTTATATAAATCATAAGATGAGATATAAAATATTTCCTTCAAATCAAAAAAAATAACAAGTAACTGTTAAGATCAAAAAGAATAGTTTGTCTATATGACACTACCTTCTCCAGGGGAGAAGGGTCGGGGATGAGGTCCTGGATTCCTCAACAAATTCCGATAATCAAACTACCTATATTCTAAATTCTTATTTGTAAAATCCCTCGATCAGACAATAGTCCTCCCCAACTTGACATCAATAAGGTTCGCAACTTTTTGAACATTCCGGTAGTGTTCCATAAACTCTATCTGCTCCTCAACGGTTGGGGCATCCTTGATCTTTTCTTCGATCTCCCTCATCAGTTGCCTTACTCTCTTTGCTTTAAAGGCAAGTATACAATGCGGTACGTGCTGATCTAAAACCTCGCTTTCGAGAGCCAGGCGTATTTTCCTTTTCTCCCAGTTCGGGCTAAACGTGTATTTGGTAGCAATGAGGTCGATGACCGTCTGGGTGATATCCTGGTCGGGATGATTGGTTAATTTGCGGTAGTCAAGTTCGCGGGTTTCATCAAGTGTTTTGGAGCCTGCTTCAAAAATCTTCTGGTACAAGGGATTGCTGAATGAAATCTCATCGTTCTTCATATCCGATATGATGAAGCTTGCAACCTTGGTCTCCATAACTTCCATTTTCCCTTCATCCTGGCCGGGATATTCAACCTTGATGGGTTCCTCCCCGAACAATAATAGCTGACGGATAATCTCCTTTTCCTGGTATTCTGTATCAAGTTTATCGAAAGATTCCTGGGGTTCAGGTTCAAAGAAATCAGGCGGGGGTTCAACTACGATGGCTTCTTCTTCTGTTAAGCCTGTCTTCTGGGATAACTTCCTCCTTAATACCTTATTCAGTTCGCCCAAAACCGCTTTCTCATCCATTTCCATCTGGTGAGCGCTTTCCCTGACATAAGCCAACCTTGTTAGCCTGTCGGGAATAAGGGAAATGCTTTCGATAAACTCCTTAAGAATAGCAACCCGTTTAATTGGATCCCTTCCTGTCTCCTTTAAAAGAAGCCCGATTTTAAAATGAATGAAGTCCTTGGCATTCACAGCGATAAACTCAGAGACTTCTGCACTGCGACGGGTCCGGGCAAAGGAATCAGGGTCTTCTCCATCAGGGAACAAAACTACCTTAACATTCATCCCCTGTTCAAGGATCATGTCAATCCCGCGGAATGAAGCCTTTATCCCGGCCGGGTCACCATCATACAGGATAGTGATGTTGGGCGTATATCGCTTGATCAGCCGGATCTGGTCAGTAGTAAGCGAAGTGCCGGAAGAGGAAACTACATTCTGGATCCCCGCCTGGTGGAGGCTGATAACATCTGTGTATCCTTCCACAAGGAAACAGACATCGTTTGCGACAATGGCATTCTTGGCGAATGCTATGCCATAAAGAACTTTACTCTTATTGTAAATCTCACTTTCAGGTGAGTTGACATACTTGGGCTTTGTCTTATCCGAGGAAAGGATCCTCCCTCCAAAACCTATGACCTTTCCGGCCTGGCTGTGGATAGGGAACATAACCCGTCCACGGAAACGGTCATAATGCTTTTCGTCTTTGACAATAGTAAGCCCGGTTTTTTCAAGCATCTCCAGGCTGTAACCACTTGCCAGTGCATGTTTTGTAAAATTGTCCCATTCCTCCAGGCTGTAACCCAGCTGAAACTTCTTAATCGTATCGTCGCTAAACCCACGATCATGGAAATAGGATAAACCAACCGACTTCCCTTCGTCAGAATTAAAAAGCTGTTCCGCAAAATACTTTCCAGCAAAATCAGAAAGCACTGTCAATCCCTCCCTTGCAGTCTTTTCCTGGATTTGCTCAGCTGATTCCTCTTCTTCCTGTATATCAATATGATACTTCTTAGCGAGGTATCTTAATGCCTCAGGGTAAGTGAATTTCTCATGCTCCATGACAAAATTCACAGAATTGCCTGCTTTACCGCATCCAAAGCATTTGTATATCCCTTTTACCGGAGATACATGGAAGGAAGGTGTTCGTTCATTATGAAATGGACATAGTCCGACCAGGTTGGCACCCCTTCTTTTCAGTGATACAAAATCCCCAACCACCTCTTCTATGCGAGAGGTATCAAATATGGATTCTATGGTTTGGTGAGGGATCAAGAGGCAATTTCTACTTTTGAGAATCTAGTTATCCGGCAGAGCTTATTCAACAATGTGGCTGAATACAAAGGTAAAAATGAGAACGGATAATTAATCTTTTAATCCTGAAATGTTCATGCCAGGCATCTAAAAAGAAAGCTGCCCCAGTATTGAAAAGTACCATTCCGGGGCAGCTTAAAGTTATAAGAATTAAGGGATCAGGAAGGTAAAAGATCCTTGGTTTTCTTTTCTGAAGGCGTGAATATTCCAATCACACCCTTTAACCCTAAGCTCATCACAATATTGAAGAAAAAAGCCAGGAATGCAAAAAGCAGCAGTGATCCGGCTAGAGCAGCAAGAATCATGTAAAGATTAAACTCGCCATTGAAATAAACAGAGCGCCTTAGCATACCTTTCAGACCGGCCATTCCCATGAAAGCCCCCATGCCGATTCCACCCAGCAGGTGCGCCCAGAAGTGGAAGTTGGCCAGTTTCTGGCTATACAACTTTGCGCCATTAGTTAGAATCGGAAACAAAAAGTATATGGCAGAATATAAGGTCATCGTCAAACCCACCAGGATAGCGACATGAACATGTGGCCCTACAATCCACTGGGTATTGTGCAGGATCCGGTTCAGTCCAAGGTCAGCCTGCATGATCCCGGCAGGGACTGCCAATGCAAAACCGGTCAGTCCACCAAGTAAAAACTTGAGTGGATTGCTCATCTGCAACGGACGAGCCTGCCATAAAGTTGCGAGAGTAATGAAAAATGCAAGTCCCTGGGTGATAAGTTCAAATGCAGTGAGCATTTCACCAGAGAATATCTTCAGGAATGCCGGTTGTGCCTGGTCCGACATCAGGTGATGGGACCAAACAAACCATGAAACGATCATTTCGACTAGCAAAGCAGCCCTGGCCCATTTCTCCATGAAAATTTTCTTCCCTGTGATAAGGCTGGCCAATAGATACCATGTGCCCGCTACAAAGATCAGGACAAGCCCGTCAGCAATGAGATCGAGCCCCCACCAGAACCAGTTCTTGTAAAGCAAGGCATCAACAGCCGAGTGTTTGAGATCATGACCAAGCAAAGCAGCAACCATATAAACCAGGATCAGGACCCCAGTAAAAGTGATAATACCGGCATTGAGCATGGTATCAACGGTTCCCCTGGCAATGGCAGCCACTGGCGTGGAAACAACATTAGTCCCATCAGCATTTTTAAGTCGTCTGAAACCAAGTGCAGAAGCCAGGACACCTTTTATCTGTTTTTCAGATCCTTCAGGAGTATACGCAATGGTTTTGAAAATATTGAGGACGAAGAACAATGTCCCTACCATTACAAGAGCAATTCCCAGGACAAAGAATATCCCCCCAACCACGCTGAATTGAGTAAAATCTGCCGGTAAGGGCCAGTATAGTGTATAAAGTGGTGAATAATGCGACAGGAACCCGGCAAACCAAAATGTAAAGGTTCCAATGGCAACAAGCCACAAAGTCCAGTTTGCCAGTTTGATACTCCAGAGCGGTTTCTTCATAAGGAAAGGAACCAGGAACAGGAATGCCCCGAAAACGATGGAATAGGAGGATCCGAATATTCCTACCAGCGGATGGGCAGTCATGATCGCAAAGAACTGTTTGTCATCCATCAAGGCTCCTGGAGCAGCAAGATGGATCCGCATTAGCATGCCTTCTACAACCGCAAACAGGTAGTAAAACAACCCAACCACCACGAAACGGAGTGTAAGTTTTTGCATGGGAGTTAAATTCACAGGTTTGAACAGGCCCTGTTCTCCATTCATAAAAGTATTGATGAAGCTCATATCTTTATAGTTATTAGTTTGTGAATCATTTAACTACCACAACATCCTTAAGTATCATGTTGGAACCTTTCCAGCCTGAATACTCTGTTGAGCGGATCGTATATACCTGGGGTTTGTCGAATTTCCAGAGAATATCATTCATATGCCCGGGAATAACCTGCATCTGGAATAACATGGAATTATCCTGCCTAAAAAGCCCAAAGCCATAGGTGAGATCTTCAGAAGTGACCTTGAACAGAACCATGTCATTCTGATCGATCTTTAAGGTATCAGCAGGTAATTTGTATTGATGGTCCTTAATGCTGATCTCAAAGAGCTTATCGTGTGCAATTTTATCCCTGTTGAGGTCTATCGGTTTCCAGGGAATAGTTTCGTGGGTTACGATATGCAGGCTGACTCCCAGTACAACCAGGAAACCCACAAATGAATAAAACAATGCAGGTTTGATGCCTTCGCTCTTCCCCTTCCGGGTGATCTGGTAGCCAAACCAGCCCATAAGCAGCAAAATGACAATCACATACAGCGTGTATGCAATCGTTTGCCCTGCCAATACAGTAGTTGTGTCAATCATGATTCCTCCTTTTTTAATTAAGATTATTATACCTTTTTATAGCATTTTATCATAAAAAAAACTAGCCGGCAGATACTTGCCTTTTCAGATCTGCCAGGCTTGTGGTTGTGAGCATTTTAACCTGGGCTATGTAGTTCTCAGTCCAAAGATTATGAATTGCACATGGTGAATCCAGGGCACATTCCTTAAATCCAAAAATGCATTTGGGAGCCCAGTCAACTCCTTCTGAGAAATTAATAATATCAGCAAGGAAAATGGACTTAATATCCCTAACAAATGAAAATCCTCCATTTCTCCCCCTGCTACTACTGATGAAACCACCTTTTGAAAGATCTGTCAACATCCGCTGAAGGTATTTCTTAGGGATTTTAAGTTCAGCATATAATAACTCGGCAGAACAAATAACATCGTCATGCAAAGCCATGTAGCTAAGGATCCTTAAGGCATATTCAGTAGTTCTGTTGAAGTTCATTAAAAGTCTACCTTCTTGTAGTATTTAGCAAAATTAGAATAATTTTTAAAAAAGAGTTCATCAAGGATTATTTTTTTTGAAAAGAAGAAATCTTTCTATGAAATCAGGTCTGAAAGCATATTACTCCACCGCCATCCACCAAAGGGCCATCATAGAGTTCTAAAATCTGGAATCCTTTACCATTGGCAAATGACTTAAAGGCCTCTCCTTCTTCATAGTGTTTAAACGAACCTGAGATCAGGATTGAATCTCTCAGTATCCCGCAGCATCCCCCGATGAATCCATGAGGAAAGCCATTGAGCTCAATTCCTGTCGGTGAAACATACAATACCTGAAAACCCAGGTTGACCAATACCTTTTCAATGCCCTTATCAGAGGTTATAAAATTTCCATTGCCAAGGTCGAGGAGATTGCACCTGGTGTAGCCCTGGGCAACTTGAATGAATGATTTGCCTTCAGCAAGCGTTTTGATAAGTGGATCTGTTATTTCATGGTTATGGATGATATAATTTTCAGCTACCACTGCATTATAATGAGCAGTATCAGGATAAGCCATCCCAACATCTCCGTTTCCGAATTTTGGTGTTACCTTATGCCTGGCAAGCTTGCTGATAATTCCGTTAGGGGTATTCGGTGCAGCAATCAAACCCTCTGGCGTTTCGCAGAAAAACACATCGGGATGCCCTGAAATTGATTCATAAGTGATGCCCGAGGAGGAAAAACAAATCAAATCACCAAGTGAAGAAAGCCTGTTTTTTGCTTCTGCAGGTAAACGGTCGTTGATTATGATCAAATTTTTCATAACATTCTAAAAATTAGATCAATTCAACCAAGGCTTTAAACTTTCGTCCAGCTAGCATCGAATTCTCCCTGAATTTCACCTCTTTAAAAGCTCCTGATAACATGGCTTTGTTGGATCCTTTATGCCCGACAGCCGCATTAACCTGGCCGGGTGGGACTTCTACGATTAGCCTTTTCTCACGATGATTTCCCGGCACCGCATTTACTTGCTTCAAAGCCTCACAGGCATTCACCTCTTCCTTTAAAATTGTTGCAAGTTCTTCCTCCCAGAGTGAACTCAATACCAGCTCACCAAAAGATACATGGAAAGGCCCGGCAACAAGGCTTTCACCATTCAGCAATCCCTCGGATGGATGCAATCCCATTCGCAGGATACGCACATTGCCGGCTTCAAATATTTTAACGACTTCCTTTGTCCATTCAACCGCCTCCGGCAAGGTTAACACCTGGTATCCTCCGGAATTATAAAGTGCTTCCAGCGCTGTATCCTTTATCACAAGCGTCGGATAGATCCTTGTATTACTGGCACCCAGGCTGACAATCATCCTTGCAGTCGCAAGGCATTTTTCCAGGCTGTCACCTGGCAAGCCAATCATCATCTGCAATCCCAATTCAAAACCTGATTCCAGGATAAGCCGGGAAGCATTTATTACATCCATTGAAGTATGTCCCCTGCCAGATTTAATCAGCACTTCATCGTCCAGGGATTGGGCACCTAATTCAATGGTTCTGACACCATAGCGCTTCAGAAGCTTCAACGTTGAATTATCAATGTAATCAGGCCGTGTAGACAAACGGATGCTTCTTACAACACCTTTGTTGATAAAGTCTTGGGCTAAGCTGAGGTAGTTTTCCTGCAATCCTGTGTCTATCCCGGTAAAATTACCCCCGAAAAATCCAATTTCCACTTCACTCCCTTTAGCGATTGTAGCCAACCTGCTTTCAATGATTGAAACAACCTCCTCATTAGCAGGCTGGCACATAGTCCCGGAGATTTTCCGCTGGTTGCAGAAAACACATTGGTTTGGGCAGGCCAGTTCAGGTATGAATATCGGTATGGTAAAATGTCGCACTTTGCAAAACTACTAAAGAAATGAGAGCTGATTTTCTTAAGATGATACCATTCTCCCCCTTTGGAAACATGAAAATAAACTAGCCGACAATACTGAATCCAGGACACAAAAAAACCGGGGAGAGATTGGCCCCGGCTGCAAGTAGTAATGAAAGCTACACAATAGAAATCAGCCTTTTGAGGCTTTTTTCTCTTTCTTTTCGGCCCTTTTTTCCTTCAGGGACTTAGCAGGCTTTTTCTTTTCCTCTTTTTTCTCTTTATCCATCGACTTTCCCATGGCACAAGTATTTAGAATTTCAGAGAACTAAAGTACGATAGATTTTTAATTGGTGCAAGTTTTTGTTGAGTGAAAAGCTGGGAGTCGGAAGGCCGAAGTCCGAAGTCCGAAGCTGGGAGACTGAAGTCAGGAGTCCGAAGTCCGAAGCCGGAAGATAGAAGCTGGAAGACATAAGTTTGGAGACCGAAGTCCGAAGTCGGAAGGCCGAAGTCCGAAGTCAGAAGCTGGGAGACTGAAGTCAGGCGTCCGAAGTCCGAAGCCGGAAGATAGAAGCTGGAAGACATAAGTTTGGAGACCGAAGTCCGAAGTCGGAAGGCCGAAGTCCGAAGCTGGAAGACAGAAGTCCGAAGCCGGAAGACAGAAGTTGGGAGACTGAAGTCAGGAGACCGAAGCCAGGAGACTGAAATCGGGTGACAGAAACAGAACGATGGAATTAAGAAGTCTTAGATCTGGTAATGATTTTCAGGAGTTCAATTGATTTTGTCTTTAAAAGATACCATCATATTCATGAGATTAAATGCAAACTCATAGTGGACATTGAAGTCTGCGTCCGAAATATACTCTCTGCGCTTAGCCTTATACAAGCAGGTAACTACCTCAGCAAGGGAGCGTATTGAGTAGCCCATAAACTTTCTGTATTCAGCATTGGATTGACCTATAGCCCCTTCCGAAATATTTAAAGCTATCGAATCTGCTGCTCTTCTTATTTGAGAAGTAAGATTATAGATTTCTATTGGCGGAAATTTGTTAGAAAGAATATGTATACTCTCACCATAATCCATGGCCTTCTGCCAAATGACTAACTTTTCAAACTTAAATTTCATATTAGTTTGTTTTTGAATAGGTTAATACTAAAATAATCAAGAAAAGATATAGAAGAATCTCTTATTTATCTAATTGCTTTTTAATACTTTACTTTCTTTTGGGGACCGTGAAATTTTATTCTTCAGCTTCAAATATTTGCTCAGGTACAAAATTAAACTTAAGTACATTTAGATGCAAATCATTCCAATTTGCCATTAATACATTGATCATTTTTACTAACTCCTGGTCCTCTGACTTCTATCTCCCGGCTCATAAAATCCATCTTCAGGTTTCCAGCTAACGACTTCCGGCCCCTGACACCGACTTCCGGCTTCTGACTTCCAGCTTCATCTCCTGACTGAAAATCAACTCATAAGATAAGGTCCACACAATCGGTATTATTTTTTTGCTTAACTTTGCACACTTTTTTAGAATCAGTTCAATACACTTGGAAATGGGCAAGAAATATCCTGAATATAAACAACTTAGCCTTACTCGGATCGGCGATGAAGTACTGAAGTTCTGGACAGACAATCACATCTTTGAACAGAGCCTTAAGAACCGTCAGCACCATGCCCCATTTGTCTTTTATGAAGGCCCTCCTTCAGCAAATGGCATCCCGGGCATACACCATGTCATGGCTCGCGCCATTAAGGATATTTTCTGCCGTTATAAAACACTTAAGGGTTTTTATGTCGAACGTAAAGCCGGTTGGGATACTCATGGATTACCAATCGAAATTGCTGTTGAAAAAACCCTGGGTATCACAAAGGAAGATATAGGCAAGAAAATCAGCGTCGACGATTACAACAAAGCCTGTCGTAAGGAGGTAATGAAATATAAAGACCTCTGGGATGAGCTAACACTTAAGATCGGCTACTGGGTTGACCTTAAGAACCCTTACATAACTTTCGATAACACTTACATCGAAACCTGCTGGTACCTGCTCGCTCAACTTTATAAGAAAGGCCTGCTTTACAAAGGATATACCATTCAGCCATATTCACCTGCTGCCGGAACAGGCCTAAGCACACACGAACTTAACCAGCCTGGTTGCTACCGCGATGTTAAGGACAACACTGTCGTTGCCCAATTCAAGGTCAGGATGGATACAGGCCATGCCCTCATACCTGTGCTTGCAGGTGATGAAAATGAAGACGCTTTTATCCTTGCATGGACAACCACACCCTGGACTTTGCCTTCAAATACTGCACTGGCTGTAGGAAAAGACATTGACTATGTCCTTGTTAAAACATTCAACCCATATACTTCAATACCTGTCCGGTTAGTCCTGGCCAAACCATTGTTCGACAAGTACTTCCCTGAGAAGAATGCTGAACTGAAATTTGAAGAATACGAACCCGGGCAAAAGAATATCCCTTTCAAAGTACTTGCTGAATTTAAAGGATCTGAACTCGCCGGATTAAGGTATGAGCAATTGCTACCTTATGCCCAACCTGAAACAGGTGATGCATTTGTGGTAGTAACAGGTGATTTCGTTACTACCGAGGATGGAACTGGTATTGTCCATATTGCACCCAGTTTTGGCGCGGACGACTTCAAGGTTGCAAGGCAATACGGAATTGGTGCCCTTACCCTCGTTGACAAGCAGGGCCGGTTCACAGAACAGATGGGTGAATTTGCCGGACGGTACGTGAAATCGGAATACATGACCGATGACGATCCGCTCCGGAATGAAAATGTTGACATCGATATTATTGTAAAGCTCAAGAAGGAGAATCGTGCCTTCAAGACTGAAAAATACGAACACTCCTATCCGCATTGCTGGAGAACTGACAAACCTATCCTTTATTATCCCCTGGATTCCTGGTTTGTAAGAGCTACTGCCATGAAGGAAAGGATGATGGAACTCAACAAAACCATCAACTGGAAACCGGAATCAACTGGAACCGGCAGGTTCGGCAACTGGCTTGAAAACCTGAACGACTGGAACCTTTCCCGCTCAAGATATTGGGGCACTCCATTGCCTATATGGGTTAGCGAAGATCGCGAAGAAGAGATCTGCATTGAATCCGTTGAGCAACTGAAAGCAGAAATTGAAAAGTCGATCGTAGCAGGTTTTATGAAGCAGAATCCCTTTGCAGATTTTGTACCCGGAGATAACTCACACGAGAATTATACCAGGTTTGACCTGCACAGGCCTTATGTTGACGATATTTTCCTTGTATCTCCTACCAGAAAGAAAATGACCCGGGAGACTGACCTGATCGATGTTTGGTTTGATTCAGGTGCTATGCCTTATGCACAGTTCCATTATCCTTTTGAGCGCGGCAATGAACTGAATGATTACTTCCCTGCCGATTTCATTGCTGAAGGAGTTGACCAGACACGTGGTTGGTTCTATACTCTTCACGCTATCGGTACCCTGGCTTTTAATTCCGTGGCTTTCAAGACAGTTGTTTCCAACGGGCTGGTCCTCGATAAGAATGGGAACAAAATGAGCAAGAGGCTGGGCAATGCAGTTGATCCGTTCGAAACTCTTGCCAAATATGGCCCTGATGCTACCCGCTGGTATCTCATAACCAATGCACAACCCTGGGATAACCTCAAATTTGATATTGAAGGAATTGCTGAAGTACAGCGCAAGTTTTTCGGGACGCTTCACAATACCTATAGTTTCTTCTCACTTTACGCCAATATAGATGGATTCAAATACTCCGAGCCGGAAGTTCCTTTTGACCAGCGCCCGGAAATTGATCGTTGGATATTGTCAGAACTTAACAGCCTGATCCTTGATGTGGATGATGCTTATGCTGATTATGAGCCAACTAAGGCCGGACGTTTTATAGCCAACTTCGTGGATGCTCACCTGAGCAACTGGTATGTTCGCCTGTCGCGCCGCCGCTTCTGGAAGGGTGAATATTCTCTGGATAAGATTTCAGCATACCAGACCTTGTATCGCTGCCTGTTAACCCTGGCCAAGCTATCTTCTCCAATAGCACCTTTCTTCTCAGACAGGCTGTTTATTGATCTGAATACTGCTACCGGTAAGGAAAGTGTGAGCTCTGTTCACCTATCGGATTTCCCGGTAGCTGATCAGAATATGATTGATAAGCAACTGGAGGAAAGGATGGAGCTTGCGCAGGAGATCTCCAGTATGGTATTAAGTCTTCGCAAGAAAACCAACCTGCGGGTGCGTCAACCACTTCAAAAGGTGTTAATCCCTGTATCTTCTTCAGGTTTCAGGGAACAGCTTGAAAAAGTGAGCAACCTGATCACTTCTGAAGTGAATGTTAAAGAATTGGAGTACCTGTCTGAGTCAAATGGATTCCTGGTTAAGAAAATAAAGGCCAACTTTAAAACGTTAGGACCTCGTTATGGTAAGCAAATGAAAGATATTGCTGCTGCCATAGCAGGTTTTTCGCAGGAAGACATTAACAGGATTGAGACTGAAGGCACCTATAACTTTACTCTCCAGGGTGAAGAGATTAACCTCCAACTAGCTGATGTTGAAATCATTACGGAAGATATTCCGGGTTGGGTTGTTGCGAATCAAGGTTCATTGACCGTTGCATTGGACATCACCCTAACTGATCAATTGGTAGAAGAAGGCCTTGCCCGGGAACTGGTAAATCGCATTCAAAATTTGCGCAAGGATAAAGGCTTTGATGTGACTGATAAGATAAATCTTGGTATTCAGAAAATCGGTTCATTAGAACAAGCGATCGTACATAATTATAATTATATTTGCTCGGAGACCTTGTGTGAAAACCTGGAATTGTTGGAAGCGGATAATTCTGATAATAAAGAAATTATTGAGTTAACTGATGACATTTCAGTAGGTATAGTTATTAATAAAATATAATTTCATCGGGCTGGAGAAATAATCCATTTCATCAGCTTTAGTCTATTTAATAAAACAGTAACAACACAGCATATGAAAGAGGAAGAAGTACAAGAGGAAAAAGTATGGGGAAGATATTCGGATGAAGAGCTTGAAGAATTCCGTCAGATCATTCTTGAAAAACTTGATAAAGCTCGTCGTGACCTTCAATTGTTAACCGAAGCCTATACAAACAGCAACGACCACGATATCATGGACACTTCTCCCACATTTAAGGTTCTTGAAGAAGGATACCAGGTAATGTCGAAAGAGGAAAATTCCCGTTTGGCCGCCCGCCAGGAGAAATTCATACAGAACCTTGAAAATGCCCTGGTGCGCATTGAAAACAAAACATATGGTATTTGTCGTGCCACCGGTAAGCTGATCTCCAAGGAACGGCTCCGCTCTGTACCACATGCCACGCTAAGCATTGAAGCAAAGCTTAACCAGAAATAGTGCTGGCATTGAAAAAGTCGTTATTGATCGTTTTCGTCATCCTGGTCATTGACCAGACAATTAAGTTTTGGGTAAAAACAACCATGACCCTTGGGCAGGAGATACATCTGGCCGGCAATTGGGCAATTATCCATTTTACTGAGAACAATGGTATGGCATTCGGGATGCAGTTTGCCGGAGATTATGGCAAACTTTTCCTGAGCCTGTTTCGTATTATAGCTGTAATCCTCCTAACCTGGTATCTTTTTCACCTCAGCCGGAAAAAAGAAAAATTTGGGGTAATCTTCTCCTTTTCACTTATTCTTGCCGGAGCAATCGGAAATATCCTGGATAGTGCCTTTTATGGTATGATGTTCAGCGAAAGCACTTATTTTGATATTGCACGATTATTCCCTGTTGAAGGCGGATATGGAACCTTCCTTCATGGCAGAGTGGTAGATATGTTATATTTCCCCATCCTCGAAGGCTCTTACCCACATTGGTTCCCTTTCTGGGGCAACCAGCAATTCCTTTTCTTCCGTCCGGTTTTTAATATTGCAGATTCTTCAATTACTTGTGGTGTACTTAGTTTGATCCTGTTCCAGAGAAGGTTCTTTCAGGCTAAAAATGAATCCGAAACAACGGTTGAGTCTTCTGAAAATCCTACTATTGGATCACCAAATGAAGAACCCCAAACCAAGCAGGATATAGAATCCTCCTAGTTACTGCCAGAGATTTTGCCTTTTCTTTCAATAAAGCTTGATAACTTGTCAACGGGATGAGCTGAGTATCCTGAATACAGGCATGAATAGCCAAACCTGGTTATTTAAGGTGATCATTCTGAAGGATTTCATAAGATCTGAATATCCAATTTTGAAGTATATTATTAGATTTGTACCTGATACATATTTCAATTATGAAACGAATAAAATTTATCATTGTACTGATTATTATTACATATACATCAGGAATTAAATCTCAGAATGCTACTGCTAACAGGCGTATTGCAGACAAATTCAACCTTTCCGGTATTCAATCGTATGCAAACAACCAATTCGCTGAAGCTGTTCAATACTTCGACACTGCCATTCTGTATAATAAGTCTGAGGCAGATTATTACCGTAACCGGGCAGATGCGGAATCTGCCCTTGGAAAGAATGTAAAAGCTCTTTATGACCTCCATACCTGCATTGCGCTGCAACCTGAAAACTACAGGTATCAATACCTTGCAGCCAATATTTACCAGAAGATAAAGGCTTATGATAGCGCTATTTACACCTATTCAAAAGTTATCAATCTCATTAAGGATCGTTCCGGCGACGACCTTGTAAATACCTATTTTAACCGGGGAAATACATATCTGAAACAAGAAAAAAATGAGCTTGCAATCATTGATTATGATAGTTCCATTTCAATCAAACTGACGCATTATCCGGCTTATGCTAACAGGGGCATTGCTCTCTATAAATTAAACCGGAATGATGAAGCTTGTATTGATTGGTATATTGCATCTATTAATGGAGTTGAAATTGCTGATGTGAATTTCAAAAGCAATTGTAAGGATTTCAAAGTACCTGATTCTTTAATCTCTGCCTTAAATGCTGTCACGAATTCTATTAAAACGAAGCAGCCAACTGATGGCAAGGCTTTGTCGCAAAATGGGGATGTCATATTAACGGAACCTGAAGAAATGCCGGAATTCCCCGGCGGTGAAGAGGAAATGATGAAATATCTCATTAAATCAATCAAATATCCTCAAATAGCCAGGCGCGCCGAAATTTCCGGTTGTGTTTATGTAACGTTTGTCGTGGAAAGAGATGGAACTGTAACAAATCCCAGAATTTTAAGAGGAATAGGGGGCGGTTGTGACGAAGAATGTTTAAGAGTTGTAAAAAATATGCCGAAATGGAAACCAGGCAAACAGAAAGGAAAAATTGTCGCGGTGCAGTTTAACATGCCTGTCAAATTTACTTTAGGAGGGTAATACAAAATTCCAGTTTAGACCTTCCACTAATATCTTCTCCCACATGGAATGATTTTAAATATCGAATTCGCTATATATTCGGAACTTTACTAAATTTGCCCATTAAACCAGAATTATATGTCAGAAAAGATTGTCGGCAAGATCTCCCAGATCATTGGTCCGGTTGTGGACGTTACTTTTGATGAAAACGTTCCCCTGCCCAATATCTTCGATGCCCTGCAGGTGACCAACAACAACGGGAATGTCATTGTACTAGAATGCCAGCAGGATACAGGTGAAAACACTATCCGTACCGTTGCCATGGATTCCACAGACGGATTAAGCCGTGGAATGGAAGTCGTTGCAACTGGGAAAACTATTTCAATGCCCGTTGGAGATTTCGTTAAAGGCCGCCTCTTCAATGTGATCGGTGATGCTATCGATGGACTTGAAAAAGTATCCCGTGCCAAGGAATACAGTATTCACCGTGATCCTCCAAAATTTGAGAACCTCACTACAACCAAGGAAGTTCTTTATACCGGGATCAAGGTAATCGACCTTATTGAACCTTATGCAAAAGGAGGTAAAATTGGTCTTTTCGGTGGTGCCGGCGTTGGAAAGACGGTCATCATCATGGAACTGATCAACAATATTGCAAAGAGTTATTCAGGGCTTTCTGTTTTCGCGGGAGTTGGTGAACGTACCCGTGAAGGGAATGACCTGCTCCGTGAAATGATCGAATCCGGCGTTATTAAGTATGGTGATGCATTCCTTCACGATATGGAACAAGGCGGATGGGATCTTTCAAAGGTTGACCCTAAAGAACTTGCTGAATCACAGGCAACTCTTGTTTTCGGACAGATGAATGAACCCCCCGGAGCACGTGCACGAGTTGCGCTTTCAGGACTTACTATGGCGGAATATTTCCGCGACGGTGATGAAAAGAGTGGTGGCCGTGACATCCTGTTCTTCGTTGATAATATTTTCCGTTTCACCCAGGCAGGTTCTGAAGTATCAGCTCTTCTCGGGCGTATGCCTTCTGCCGTTGGTTACCAGCCAACCCTGGCAACTGAAATGGGGCTGATGCAAGAGCGCATTACTTCCACCAAGCGTGGATCCATTACCTCCGTACAGGCTATCTACGTGCCTGCTGATGACCTTACTGACCCTGCTCCTGCTACAACTTTTGCCCACCTTGATGCCACCACTGTATTAAGCCGCAAAATCTCCGAGCTCGGTATTTACCCGGCTGTTGATCCTCTGGATTCAACTTCCCGTATTCTTACTCCTGACGTAGTTGGAGAAGAGCATTATCGCACTGCCCAGCGTGTAAAGGAAATTCTTCAACGCTATAAGGAATTGCAGGATATCATCGCCATTCTTGGTATGGATGAATTATCAGAAGAAGATAAACTTGTTGTTTCCCGAGCCCGCCGTGTTCAGCGTTTCCTTTCCCAGCCTTTCCATGTAGCTACCCAATTCACTGGAATCCCTGGTACCTTCGTGTCTATCGAAGATACTATCAAGGGATTCAAGATGATCCTCGATGGTGAAGTGGACGAATATCCCGAATCTGCATTTAACCTCGTCGGTACAATTGAGGAGGCTATCGAAAAAGGCAAGAAGATGCTAGCCGGTCAATAAGCCAATAAAAACTGCTTATAAAAACCAACTCATTCCTATGACTATAGAGATCATAACTCCTGATACTACCATTTATACCGGCGAATGCACATTGGCACAACTGCCGGGTATGGATGGATCATTCGAGATTATGAACAATCATGCCCCGCTTATTTCGGTTCTGAGAAAAGGTAAGATCAAATTACTTGACAATCAGAACCAGCCCCAGTTTTTTGAGGTGAATGGTGGTGTGGTTGAAGTATTGAGGAACAAGATTTTAGTTCTTGCGGAGTAGTTGAATTAAAAATAAAAAAAGCAAACCTGTCAGGTCTATAGACCTGACAGGTTTGCTTTTTTTATTCAATCACATACTTCTCAAAAAGCTCATAGGGCAAAATCTGTTCATGCTGACTAATAAATGCACCTCTTCCGTCAAACCAGCCAATAACCCGTTCTCGTTGCAGCCTGCATGATTTGAATGAAAGGATGGTTCGATAAGAAGACCATGGATAATCTTTATAGTTATCTGTAAATCCATGATGAACCGGGTTGTTGTGGATGTATACTATCAGCGTGCTGAAATAGCCCGGATCATCTACAAGGATTCTCCTGAACGGACGCTGGAATAGCGAACCAGATCTATTTTCCTGCTTACAGATTGCTTTAGAATATGCGTTAAAAAAATCTGAGAAATAGAAATGTGGCTTTCTCAATACAGCGTGATAACCAGTCTCCGGAGCATTTGTTGGTATCGGAAGGGCATTTAAGTTTACTTCAGAATCTTCCTTGATCCTTACAAGTAAATGAAAATGGTTTCCCAATAATGCCCATGCGTAAGTATCTGCAATCGGATCAATATACTTGTCGTAAAGGCGAAGGAAATACCGGTAGTTTTCTTTGGAATAGAATAAGGCACATTTGTTAATTCCTCGGTTGTAAATGTGGTAAATCTTACCAGGTTGTAGTAGAATCATGATATATGAATTTTTATATTAATAAACCTGACAGGTTTACCAATTATCATACCAATATTCTCATTCATTCTCCATCCCACATCTTCATAACTAAAACCAAAATCCTCTTGCTTTCCCCCTAAAAATTGACTATCTTTAAAAGCAAATCCCGAAGAACCATGAATAAGTCATTACACCTTTTAAATTCAATTTTACATCCTTATCACACTGGAAAAGTGAAATTTATTCTATCGGGATCGGTTGGCGATTACAACATCACCTATAAGGGAAACGAAGATCATGCTTACCAGGTTCCGCACGCGCGCAAAAGCTGGCGTCATAGCTTTACAGCAAAGGAAGGAGAATACGTGTATTTTTCAGCTCAGGCAAATGAGCCCGGGGCCCAGGTACAGATCAAAATCGTTTATAATGGGAAAGTGTTTAAAACTTCTACAGCAATGGGTGATTTTGCAATTGCCCTTGCAGGCGGGTGCCTGTGCTGATCTGCTTAAAGCAGATTAGTCGGAAAAGGGGCTGCACAATGCTGCCCCTTTTTATTTTACCTATTTCCCGCCGCCAATTCCCTATTTGCAGGCAATTTTCACAGAATTCCAGCAATATCTTCCTTAATCCTTGCAATTGTAGCAAGTTTTCTCCTCAAAAACGATTACTAAACAGCTGTTGGTTAATTAACTAATGAGACACTCTCGAAAATCCCAAGAAACAAATTTTGCTATATTTGTACAATAGCAAAATTTAATTGTATGTAATTCAAGGATATGGATAAAGTTTTAATCATAGATGACGATGAATGGAATCGTCAAATAATGAAGGAAACCCTGAAGAAGGAAGGTTATACACTGTTCGAAGCTACCGATGGGGAATCAGGGATCGCAACTGCACGTAAAGAAAACCCTGATGTTGTTATTACAGACTATTTGATGCCTGGTATCAACGGACTCGAGGTTCTCATGGAACTGAGAAAACTCAGGAATAATATGCCGGTAATTCTGCTTACAGGTTTTGGTGATGTCGGCCTTACCATCAAATCAATACAGATGGGAGCGTTCGATTACCTGGAAAAACCGGTGAAATCATCACAATTGAAAACAGTTGTCAGGGATGCATTGAATTCTGTTAAGGTTAGCAGCAGCCTGAACGAAGTAATTCCTGATGATATTTCAACAGTACTCGTCGACAACCTGCTTGTTGGGAAAACGCCGCAGATGAAGGAAATCTTCAAGAATATCGGGCGTATCTCAATGAATAAGGTAAACATCCTTATACAGGGTGATACTGGAACCGGCAAGGAGTTAATAGCCCGACTGATCCATTTCTCGGGCATAACCCGTGATAAACCACTGGTTATAGTTAATTGCAGCGCCCTCACAGAATCACTGCTTGAAAGTGAATTATTCGGTCACGTGAAAGGATCTTTTACAGGCTCTATTCGTGATAAGGCCGGCAAATTCGAGCTCGCCGGGGAAGGAACTATTTTCCTTGATGAAATCAGCGAAATCTCTCTCAACACCCAGGTAAAATTGCTACGGGTTATCCAGGAACTGGAATTCGAAAAGGTTGGAGGGGAAGCCTCTGTCCCTATGAAAGCCCGTATCATTGCAGCTACCAATAAAGACCTTGAAGAACTTATCAAACAAGGAAAATTTAGGGAAGACCTGTATTACAGGCTAAAAGTGTTTACCATCGGCCTGCCTCCATTGCGTGACAGGAAAGAAGATATTCGTGACCTCGTTGTTCACTTCCTCCATAAATTGAATAAGAGATTTAATAAGAATGTGGTAAAAATTGGTGACGGTGTCATCGAAATGCTTCAGGAACATGAATGGCAGGGCAATGTGCGTGAACTTGAAAACACCATCCTGCAGGCGATTGTAATGTCGAAAGCTGATGTGCTTGAAAAGGAGAATATCACATTGATTGCCCGCAGGCATTCAATAGTCGAATCATCACAAGGTGAAATGCAGTTCAAAACCCTTGCTGACCTTGAAAAGTATCACATCAAACGTGTATTGGATGACCTAAAGTGGAACAAAGTGGAAGCAGCACGATTCCTTGACATCACAAGGCCTACACTAAATGCCAAGATCGAAAAATACGATCTGAAACAGGATTGATCAAATAATTTTACCTTAATACAAAACCGGGCAGAAATGCCGGGTTTTTTTATTCCCAGGTATTCGCTCCATTCATAAATACTTGATCTCAAGTAAGATTGAATACATATTTCAAAACCCTTACTTGAATTGAATCACAAATGATTCTGCAAAACCCCTGCTTTTAAGATTTGGCATAAACATCACAGCTTCCTGGCGCTCCTGGAAACCAGTTACAATTACCTTATAGAGTTTGTTATCCTCCTGGACATAAACTTCCTTATTAAGAGCATCCACAACCCTGTTGCGCACGGCTTCAGCATTTGCAAGACCGGAATAGGCGCCAATCTGAATTCCGAAACTGCCGGGCAAAGGCCTCTTGACGTTAGCTAATGGTTTCAGGACTAATTTATCTGTTTCAGATGTCTTCGAATTGCCCGTCTTCTCTAATTCCTTAACATCCGTTTTGGATGGCACTATACTCATATCCTTGACCGGTTCAGATTGCTTTGCAGGAGCAACTGCCGCCTCAACGGGTTTGACATTAGTCTCTTTTTTTTCAGGTGAATTTTCTGCTTTCTCTTTAACATTAGGCTGAGCGGGCTCTGGATTGACAGGCTTAGCTGCAATTATGGTTAACGGTGAATTTTCTTTAATGGTCTGTACGGATTTGTCAGCCGGTAATGTCTCCTTATTTCCTGCAGGTTTCATTTCGCTTGTAACAGGCAGGGTTGACAGCAGAATGAACTCCAGTCCATCCACAACATCGCCATCAACGGATTTGTGCATTTCAAAAGGCAAGGAAACCGGAGAAGAAATCATATTGATCTTCTTCAACTGGCCCGAATCAATCCTTGCAGTATATTTCCCTGGAGGTAAACCTAGGAAACTGAAATACCCATCCGTTTCACTCAGGGTCCTTCCTGCCAGTTTCCCGGCTTCATTAAAGAAGCAAACGACAATCCGGCCTTGTCCCTTTATTGATTTAGCACCTTTCAGAAAAACAGTTCCTGATGCTTCTCCCAGCACTGAAATTGGCACCTCCAGTAAATGGAACTGGTTAGGATCAATGGCAACACTCATCGAGTTATATTTCAGTTGCCATGCAATATTATCAAAACCATTGCGGTCAAACTCGATATAATAGTTTGAGTACGGTTCTAAATCGAAGATCCGGATCGTGGTGTCTGCATCATTTTTCTCAATTCTCCCACCATTGGCATGAATATTCAACCCAACGGCCTTTGGTTCCCCGGGTTCACGTTTCCCGTTGCAGTTCAGGTCAAGGAATGGCAATATAAGTAAGCCGCCCTTTCCGACTCCATTTCTGTTGGATGCATGCAGATACCTTGATTTGCCATCATAAATAAACCCGCCCCTGGCCGATTGAGTCATCATAATGCTCTTATTCACCCTCCTTGCAGTAAATGCAGTCTGGGCAAATGAGAAATCATACCTGAAACCAAATTCAAGATTTTGAATATTACTCTTGAAATTCTGTTCATAGGAAAGGTTTACGAATCCTTTTCCAAAAACATGTTTCTCAACCCCGCATTTCAATGAAATCAACTTATTGTGGTTATATTCATATTGTCCTTGAGGAATTAGGACAAAGCCCCTTGGAAGCCGGAATGAAAGCGAAACATTACTATAGGTATAAGGGGAAAGCCCGTCAACAAACATCGCATAGGTAGTAATATTGGTGCTGACTCCATAAAGTGCCCCAGATAAAAGCAATTCTGTAGTTGTATATTTTGTTTCCGGAAGTATGATCTGGTTCAGAGTCAACCTTGTAAAAGCTGAAAAATTCTTTGTCCTTAACGGTACGGATAATACTGCTTTCCTTTCCTGGAGGTAGTTGTAATTGATAGCCGTCTGCCCTTTGTCGTAACTTGTAAAATACATCTCAAATTGCATGTTTGACGGCAATCGATACGTAAGAATGGCTTTCTTTCTAACCCCATAGGTATATTCTCCTGAAAACAGCAAACTGCTGGCAAGCCTGAAGGAAGAGCTTACATAGGGCATCATGGTACCGGAAGTAACCGATGAGAGGTATTCAGTCCCGGCACCAATGGTAATCCTCCTGCTGGCACCGTAATTAATAGCGGCTCTTCCGAATTTACTGTGCACTGAATCCTCAACTATTCCGGCACTTGCACTGTACTGCATTTCACCAGCGGGAAGGAAATTGAAAGGTATACTGATACTTTGTTCTTTTGTTTTTTCCTCGCCCCATGGTCCGTAGAATTTAAGGAGCACGGCTGAATTTCCATATACAAGCGGGACATCGAAGGTAAAGAAACCGGATGCATCTGCTTTTACATAATCGATCAGGACATTGTTCACATAAAGTTCGACGGTCCAGCCTGGTTCAGTTTTATCAGTAAGCGTATAAGAACCGAAAGAGCGCCTGAATGTAGTGGGCGCATTGGTAGCCTGGACACCCACTACCGGGGAATAAATTGAAGAAGTGGCAGAAGTGGCGATCTTACCAGCCATAATCTGTTTAACATACCGGAAATCGTTATTTGCAAATCGCCACATATACTGCTGCTGCTTTTCCTGGAAAGGCTGGTTATTATTATAAATGAGTGATGCACTTGCTTCTCCTCCAGCTAAAACAGCTCCCAATGCCAGGTTAAGACGGGTATCACTGCGCCCGTTAATTATTTGATTTGAGATCACGGACCAGTCTGCCATCCCAAGGTGAAATAAAGGGTAAGTTCGCTTGATATTGGTATCGGCTTTTACTTCACCCTTAAGTTTGCTGATATTATTCCTAACCTCAGCTAACCTCATTTCCCTGATAATAGGAAGTTCCAGTTTAGTGTTCAGTGTTACACCCAGGCTGCGGAAAGAGAATGCACATTCAAGGCCAAAAACCTGCCCGAAATAATTAGATTTCAGGTACAGGCCTGTTTCAGTCTTAATGAAATCCCTGGGAGGAATATCTGTGGTTTTATCCTGGAAAACTATTTTGTGATTTGAATAATCGATCAGGAACAATGATTTGGTGCTGATAAAAAAACCCGTAATGGAATCCATTCCTGGAGAGCTTACATTCTTTATCCTCAGGAAATCAAATATCTCATTTATGGGCAAATAAGCCTGCTCATCCCTGATAGCAGCGGAAATATCAAGACTTCCGACCCTGGGAACCGTGAGGTAAACCGATATCTCATCGTAATCCTGCACCTCCTGGCTATAAGCCGGCAGATGTGTAAATACTAAAATAGCCAGGAATAGCAAACCCAGAATCCACTTACCAGGAAGCAAAATGCCCTTGGCATCTTTTTGAATGGTATGAACCTGGGGTATTATCATTTCGGTAGCCTCAACAGTTATTATTTATTGCTGAATGAATGTAACCGAGAATGTCCCGCTATAAGAACCAGCCGGATTGACCAGGGAGTTCCCCACCGAAAGTGTTCCCCCTACCCTGACCTGAGTCAGACCTGAAGGATTCAAGGTATTTATGAATGGGGAAGGAGGATCAGTGTCGCCAAGGTGGAGAGTCATGCTTCCACCATTGCTGCCGTTTAGAACTGCATCTGGGCCATTAATGATTGTTACCAATGTTCCCGGGTTTGCTCCAACCTCGAAAATGGCTGGATAATAAGAGTATCCCAGGTTAGCTTGCAATATGTCCCCGGTAACTGATCTGGATCCGCTTGGATAGATAATCACGGTACCTCCACTGTATCCTTGTATGATGGCTCCAAAGCTTAAATTCTGGAATGTTGTTACAGACATAGGCCTGGGAGGATTTTCCTGCGCTTTTGATACAAGGTTCATTGCAAGCAAACATGCTAAAAGGATCAGTATCCGGCTGAATCGCTTTACTGTTCTATTTATATAAACCATGCGATCCATTAGTTGAGTTTATTAATCTTTCGTGAATGAACTCTTGTTGGTGTATAAAGGTCAATCTCATATATTCCAGGAGGCGCTTCAAATTTAATTTCATGATAGCCATTCCCATTGAGCTGTTTTTCCATTACCCTCTGGCCCAGCATATTCGACACTACAAGTTTCGATTTGGTACCCAGGGACAAATCCATATAGATATGTAAAGCCTGGTTATAGTAATAAACATTGAAAAGCTCTTCTGAAGAAGGTGAATGCTGCAGGTCCTTATAACTGAAGACTAATGAGAATCGATTCGTTTCTTCCCCTTTTCCCAGGTAAACATGGTAATTATTTTCATTTTGCAGGTCTTGTATTACTCCGGTTGTGGAATCGACAAGGAAGACCCTGAGCCCCACAGGCAGGCTTTCAACACTGCTTGCATCAAAATTTGTCCAACCTTCTCTTTCGGTAGTAATTCCAAGAGGGATCACTTCAAGGCTATCAATAAAGGTTGGAATAGCTTTTATTGAAAGCCGTTGCAGATCAGAATTTATAGCAAACAGATTTGGGAACTTTTCATCAGTATTCATCAATTTCAAAGCATCCAACTCAGAATTAAAATTCATGGAAGCCCGGTCATCGAAATAAACGACAGCATGATCCTGTCGAATGGCATCATCAGAATAGGAAGCTGATAGGCGAACCATGGGTTTGAAGTCATCTTCAAGCGATTTATGGAAGGCTGGTGAAAGATTGTTCACACGGACACGATTGTCCATTCCAAATGATGCTGACACAGGATAACTTCCATTGGTCACATGGATAAAGAATCCCTGCATTGAAGGGATAATATTATTGGCAATCCCGTCACTTGAAACACCATTGATATAGGTAGAATATGTTCCTGTATACTGATCGCTGTTCCCGGCATCAAAGTAATAGATGGCATTGTCAATGTTATTCTTTGTCCACCCGGTGCTGGCATTCCAATCTATGGGTGAAGGATAAAGATTACCAACCAGGTTATACCCTTTGGTATAGGTGTAATTGTGATTATAAAATGTAACCGGGTTCGTTATGTTGTTATTTACCAGGCCTGTCATCTCAACAGTCTTCGAAACTCCGGAAGTGCCAAAGTTAGCAGCATAACCCTGCAATGGCGTCAGTTGTCCGGCAGGGTCAACATAGGAAACCCATCCTGAGGATTGCCTGTTTTCATCATATTTATAGAAAGTCGGGAAGCTAGCCTGGAGGTTGAGATAAGGGCTAAAAGCAGCTACAGTTGCAAATTGGAAAGGCGAACTGAAGTACTTATAGCCAAATGCCGAAGGCACATACCGCTGCATTGTGACGTTTCCGGTAATATTCCCGGTTCCGGTACCATCTATGAGGGCCGTCTGAACCGCAGTTGATAACAACTTCAGTTTCCCGTTAGTTGCCAATGGTCCGTTGCAGAGAACCACTCCTTTCACATTAAGGGTCTGGTTGTTCAATGTAAGGCTATTGGTGCGGTATATGGTAAAGTTATTTATCTGAGGATTGGAAGTAAAGATATCATCTGGAAGAACATAGGCTGCTCCAGCTGTATTCCCGGCTGTTCCGAAAGCAAAGTTGGAAGTGCTGATCGGATTAAGCTTTCCTCCTGAAGTAACAATTGGTACATCAGCATTTTGAAAGGTTAACGTATTGCTACCAATAGAGAAGTTACCCGAAGAAAGTGTAAGCTGGTTGTTGACAGTAACAGAACTTGTCAGTGTCGCCCCACTTGTATTGCTGATTGTCAAATTCCTTACAGTTGAAGGTAGCCTGTTTCCGGTAACCTGAGCCCCGCTTCCGTTGTAAACGAAGTCGCCATTCGTGGTAAAATTGGTGCTGGTAGTTTGAATATTCCCCAATCCGGAACTTGTGGTAATTCCATCCGAAGAACCCATGATGAGCCTTGCTGCACTTGCCATTACAAAAGATCCGGCTCCAATAACTGTTTTGTTGATGCCGCAGTCAAGCGTCCCATTCAGGGTGCAGCTTCTTCCGGAAGCAACCGGAAGATTATTGTTCAGTGTGAGCGAAGCTGTGCTGTTAACATCCCAATTAAAATAAGTGGATGTCAGTATACCGGCTGATTGAGTGAAAGTTGTACCAATCCCTTTAAAATTAACAGTAAGAACATTGGAATTGGAATTTGTGAAGGTGCCGCCCGTCTGATTATAGTTACCGCTCAGGTTAATCACTTTAGTAGTAGCTACAGCAGAACTGAAATCCAATGTTCCTCCCTGGATGATGAGATCTTTGCCGATAGCAAGTGTTAATGAGTTGGAATTGGTCAGTATCAGTTTGTTTGCACCTGTTGAACTAATTGTGAAATTACCAGTGATATTGCTTAGAGCCCCGGCAAGATTAATATCTGCGGTTTGCCCGGTATAATTCCATGTAAAATTTCCGAAGGTTTGGTTTAATCCTGCAGAAGGAACAGCCTGGTTTGAAGAAAGCACTTCATAAGTAGAATTAACATCCCAGCTTGCTGTTGGAACTGTGATTGGATAATTCCCTGCATAATTGAGGTTATGCTGGAATTTACCTCCGCTACCTACAACCATGGTCGCACCGGTTGCAAGATTTACCTTATCATCCTGGTATTCCATTGTGCCATTGATGGTAAGATCAGTTCCAGGACCATCAACAATACTTAACCACCAGTTTGATGGACAAACGTTGACAGTTAATTTGCCACCAGAATTTATGGTTAACTCATCAACATTAACATATCCGCCTGTTGATGAAATCGTCACAGTATGTGGACTTTGGATGGTAATTGTTCCATCCAGTGCAGTTGGGCTTGCTGAAGCAGCTACCCATGATCCATTTGAGTAAACTTCCCAGGTACTGGCAGAACTCCAGTCACCAGTGGCTTTTGACCTGTAATTTGAATAAACGGTAACGGCAGCACTCAAACAACCTGAGACACAGGTTCCGTTTTCCCATCTTGCATAATAGGTTGTTGTAGCTATTGGTGCGTTGATAGTCAAAGGGCTGCCTGTTCCGATCGATGAACCAGACCCGCAACCTCCGGCATACCATTTAAGTACTGATCCGGTGCCACCTCCTCCGCTGGCCGTAAGTGTTATTTGACCGGAATAACTTGAATATATGGATGAAGGGCTTGCCGAAATTGCCGTAGGGATTGTTGGTGTAAGGTTCACCACCATCTTCACCTGGTTGGAAGTAGCAGGATTCCCGCTGACACATGTCAGATTCGAAGCAAGGACACAAGTGATCAGATCGGAATTTACAAGGGCAGCATCTGTATAGGTTGAAGAATTGGATCCTACATTACCTCCATTCTTTTTCCATTGATAGGATGGTGAAGAACCTCCATTAACTGGAGTCGCAGTGAATGTAACACTTGTTCCGCTGCATATTGTATTCGATGGGCTAGCTGAAATAGTAACACTGACTGGCAAATTAGGATTGACAACCATTGTTATGGTGTTCGAAGTTGCAGGGCTGCCTGAAACGCAACCGGCATTTGAAGTCATTACACAACTGATAAGATCTCCATTAACCAGGGTAGCGTTTGTATAAGTAGTTGAATTAGACCCGACATTCGTTCCGTTCAGTTTCCATTGATAGGAAGGAGAACTTCCTCCATTCGTCGGGACTGCTGTAAAGGTTACTGAAGAACCTGAACATATTGGATTTGATGAGGCTGAAATAATTATACTGGCTGTCAGCACTGGGTTCACTGACATAGTTATACTGTTCGAAGTTGCTGGGCTTCCCGTGGCACAGGTAGCATTGGATGTAAGTTGGCAGGTAACAACCTCGTTATTAGCCAAAGTTGTACTTGTATAGGTAGCGCTGCTTGACCCTACGTTGGAACCATTGACCTTCCATTGGTAAATTGGAGCTGATCCACTATTAACAGGGGTTGCTGTAAACGTAACGGAACTGCCAGAGCAAATGGGATTTGAAGATGCAGCTATGGATACACTAACCGGGAGATTTGGATTAACGGTGGTGATAAGGCTGTTGGAAGTAGCCGGATTTCCTGTTGAACAGCCAATACTGGATGTAAGGATACAAGTCACAGCGTCGCCATTTGCAAGACTTGAGGTAGTATACGTTGCTGAACTGCTACCCACGTTGGCTCCATTCAGCAACCATTGATATGCAGGTGTAGATCCTCCATTGGCTGGGGTAGCCGTAAAGGTTACACTAGACCCAGAACATATGGTTGATGCTGACGCAGCAATACTAACACTTACAGGCAGGTTTGGATTTACTGTAATAGTAATAAGGTTGGATGTAGCTGGATTTCCGGCAATACAGGATGCATTTGACGTAAGTACACATGAAACTACATCATTATTAGCTAATGACGTTGTTGAGTAGGTATTACTATTAGTCCCGACATTCGTTCCATTCAGCTTCCATTGGTAAGAAGGTATTGTACCTCCATTGGTTGGAGTTGCTGTAAATGTTACACTCAACCCCTGGCAAATGGTAGTTGCAGTAGCTGATATGCTCACACTTACAGGCAAGTTGGAATTAACCGTCATGGCTACCTGGTTCGACATAGCCGGGCTACCGGTCGCACAGGTCGCATTGGATGTCAATTGACATCTGACAATATCATTATTGGACAGAGAGCTGTTTGTATAGGTTGAACTGTTAGTTCCAACATTCGATCCATTCAATAGCCATTGGTATGTTGGAGTTGAACCCCCATTTACAGGGCTTGCAGTGAACGTTACGCTCGTTCCGGAACAAATAGTGGTTGCTGATGCTGATATACTAACACTCACCGGTAAATTCGGATTAACGGTCATTGTGACTGAATTCGAAGTTGCCGGGTTTCCGGTTGCGCATGTTGCATTGGAAGTCATCACACAAGTCACTACATCATTATTGGCAAGGGAGCCGTTACTGTAGGACGGACTATTTCCACCAGCATTTGTTCCATTTACCTTCCATTGGTAAGCTGGTGTAGTACCACCATTTGCCGGAGTTGCAGTAAATGAAACTACTGTTCCTGAACAAATTATAGTAGAAGAAGCTGTTACACTTACGCTTGCCGGCAAGTTCGGATTCACCGTCATCGTTACTGAATTGGATGTAGCGGGGCTTCCGGTTGCGCAAGTTGCATTCGAAGTCAGGACACAGCTGATGACATCATTGTTTGCTAAACTTGCACTGCTATAGGTTGTAGCACTTGTCCCCACATTGCTTCCATTCAGTTTCCATTGGTATGACGGAGATGATCCTCCGTTGGTTGGGGTAGCTGAAAAAGTGACGCTGGTTCCGGAACAAACGGGATTTGATGATGGACTGACAGCTATGCTTACTGGTAAATTAGGATTGATAGTAACTGAGATTGAATAAACGTTACTGTTGCAGCCATATATTGTACTGCGAACGGTAAGGCTTCCTGAATAAGTCCCTGCTGCAGCGCCCCCAGGTACTGCAATAACGATAGGTGATCCGGAAAGTGATGCATCTGTCACATCAATAAACCCAGCAGAATTTGCAGCTGCGTTAAAATCAATACTATACCTGTTCGGACTTCCTGTAGTTGCTGAATAAGTTAGATTTGCCGCAGTTACCCCACTACATACGGATGGGTTAGCACCTAGTGTAATGGTAGGGAGTGCGTAAATAGAGACTGACTGGTTTAGGAATTGTGTGCAGGTTCCGGTTGCTGTATTTAATGTTACGGTTCCTGTTCCTGCCGAGGCTCCCCAATTTACACTAATCTGTGAGGTCCCTTGCCCGGATGCAATGGTGCCACCAGTAACTGCCCATGTGTAAGTAGTTGCTGATAAAGTTGGCACAGAATAAACAGCTCCTATCTGGCCTACACAAGCTGTTGAGGGATTTAACACCCATGTTGGGTTGAGATTCGAAAGAATAGTGACACTATAGTTCTTGACTTTTGAGCAACCCCAGTTGCCATCTGTTACGATTAGCTGATAGTTGTATGTCCCGGGTGCAAGGGAATAACTGGTTAACCATATAAAATTATTTGTAGTTGACCCGGGGACAAAAAGGCCTGAAGCTCCGCTGGTTGTTACCTGCCAGGAATAGGTATATGATCCGCTGCCTCCGCTTGGGGTTGCCGTCACCATCTGAATATTATACTGGCATAAGGATGCAGGGGCATCATCATTAATCACCAGGTCAGGCCTTACAGTTACAGTAGCAGTTCCGGTTTGCGATTGATAGCAATTTGTGCTTCCGGTTACACTAACCAGGGAATATACAAAAGTTCCTGCAGTGCCGGTTGGTACTGAAACTGTTATACTATTTCCCGATGTGGTTGTAACGTATTGAGTGGCACCACCATTCATGGTATAAGCAAATGTATATGGAGCTGTCGACCCGGCCCCTGTAAAGGTAATTGATGGTGATGTGGCATTTAGACAAACCGCGGTAGTACCACTTATACTGGCTGTTGGAAGAGGGTTGATTGTAACAGATTGGCTTGTAGTAACTTCAGTACATCCACCAGAGGCTGCTATTGAATAGGTTATTGTGTAAGTTCCTGGAGTACTGGCCGCTGTATTTATGGCTCCAGTGGATGAATTTATCGACAAGCCCGTGGGACTAGCAGTATAAGTTCCTCCCGAAGTTCCACTGAAAGTAACAGCATAAGTCCCAGAATTATAACAATAGGGTGACCCTGAATAAGAAATGCTTGCTGTTGGCAATGCGGTAACAGCCAGAGTGATAGAATTCGATGTTGCAGGATTTGATGTTGCACAAGTAGCATTGGAAGTTAGGATACAACTTATGATATCATTATTTGTAAGTGATGAGCTTGAATAAGTTGGACTGCTGGTCCCAACATTAGTACCGTTCCGTTTCCACTGGTAGACAGGTGAAGAACCTCCGTTTGTGGGAGTTGCTGTAAAAGTTACGCTGCTCCCTGAACATACTGGATTTGAGGATGCGGCAATACTCAAGCTCACTGGCAGGTTCGGATTTACGGTCATCGTTGCTGTGTTAGATGTAGCCGGGCTGCCTGTGGCACAGGTAGCATTCGATGTCATCACACAAGAGATAGTATTTCCATTGGCTAATGCTGCATTAGTATAGGTGGGGCTGTTCGTTCCAACATTTGATCCATTTAATTTCCATTGATAGCCTGGTGTGGTTCCACCATTTGTTGGTGTCGCCGTAAAAGTCACACTTGTTCCGGAGCAGATGGTGGTTGCTGTTGCAGAAATGCTCACACTGGCAGGTAAATTCGGATTAACAGTCAAGGTAACCGAATTCGATGTAGCAGGGCTTCCTGTAGCACATACTGCATTTGATGTCAATACACATGTAACAACATCATTATTCACCACCGAAGCATTTGTGTAAGTTGTGCTGCTGGTCCCTACATTGGTTCCATTCAGTTTCCACTGGTAAGTTGGAGATGCCCCTCCGTTGGTTGGTGTTGCTGTGAATGTTACCGATGTTCCTGAACAAACAGGATTTGAAGATGCTGAAATACTGACGCTTGCCGGTAAATTCGGATTCACGGTCATGGTAACCGAATTAGATGTTGCCGGGCTACCTGTGGCACAAGTCGCATTTGAGGTCATGACACAGGTTACCACATCATTGTTGGCAAGGCTCGCAGCAGAATATGTTGCACCGCTGGTTCCGACGTTGGACCCGTTTAACTTCCATTGATAAGTTGGAGAAGTACCTCCATTGGTTGGTGTTGCTGTAAAGGTTACACTCGTGCCCGAACAGATAGTGGTTGCAGAAGCTGCAATGATTACACTTGCCGGCAAATTCGGGTTTACAGTCATCGTGACTGCATTTGAAGTTGCTGGACTTCCTGTTGCACAGGTGGCATTAGATGTAAGCACACAGGTCACAATATCATTGTTGGCTAAACTTGAATTGGTGTAAGTTGTGCTGTTGCTTCCGACACTATTCCCGTTTAGTTTCCACTGGTATGAAGGGGTTGACCCTCCATTGGTTGGAACTGCCGTAAAGGTGACACTTGTACCGGAACAGATGGTTG
>JACAAZ010000023.1:74860-85017 GCA_013376995.1 Bacteroidota bacterium
ATGTTCCTGAACAAATGGGATTTGAAGATGCGGCAATGCTGATACTAACCGGCAGATTGGGATTGACGGTAACTGTAGTAGCACTGGAGTTGGCTGTGGAACAATTCCCGTTCTGAACAACTGCTCTGAATTGAGTGGTTTGTGTTAATGCACCGGATGTATAAGTTGTTAAAGTATTGGCTATGTCCGACCATACACTGTAAGGTGATACTGAACTCTGCCATTTGACTACTGATCCTGTATTCCCTGACAACGTAAGCAATCCGCTGGTATTTCCTGAACATATTGTAGTCCCGCCTGTAACAGTTCCGCCTACGGTTGTTGAACTTACTATCAGGGTTGCTGCATTGGAATAATTTGTTGCAACATAAGGATTGGGGGCGACGTTATTGGCACTTGATAGACTTGCCTTTCGAACGATATAGTAGGTTCCGGCTGAATTAAAAGGTGCAGAAGCTGAAGAAGGAGTATAGGTAGCAGAGGTTGCACCTGTAAGATTTGTCCAGGGGCCAATGGCTGAAACTGTGCTGTAAGCCCACTGATAACCGGTTCCGGAAAGTGTTATTCCGGTTGGCAATGTCCCGAATGCATCTCCACTGATTGCTGCGCCGGCACTTCCCAGGCAGATAGATTGTGAGGCATTAGTCGTCAGTATGTTTCCCAGTATCAGGTTGAAATTTTCAAATCCTACAACATTTTGACCGGCATTCTCATAATACTCATCTGTCAGGGTACTGCTACCTGATAATGACATCAAAACATTATTGTAGATAGTTGGACTATGATCGGACCATATTGAAAAAACCTGGGTACCATCAACATCAAGAGCGTTTCCATCGTCACTTGTGAGGGTTGCACGATACAAGCCTCGCTTTGTGGAATTCATAATATACCTGACTGAAAAGGTAATATCCTTGACCGATCCACGTATATTGCCATCTGAGTAAAGATCGAAACAGGTGACATCATCGTCTGCAAGATCAGGCCATGTACCTGTGGTCCCAAAACCTTCCTGAAAAGTTTCAGTCTGTTCGTAATATCCAAGATAGCTGTCAAAAGCAATTCCATCATAAATATGGCCAATCCAGGTATCAGTTCCAGCCGTAGCTTGATCGTCGAAGTTATTGCTGCCACCTTCTGCATCAACTTTAATAGTTAAACCAGTTGTAGAAGTTGCATCGCAAACCCCGAGCTGATTGACAAGAACCCTTAACTGTCCGGAAATTGGAGATGTGAAGAATAACATTACGTCATTACTGGAGCAGTTACTCCCATCGAGTGCCGTTCCAAATGCCAATTCAGTGCCGGAATTCTCGTCATACACCGTGATTTGTAATGAATTTGCCGGATAAGCACATGAGTATACAACATAATTAATGCCCTGAATAGCATCCATAACAAAGTAATCTCCAACCGTAAAACTGCTGGAAACTACCTGAGAATTAGTTGGTAGATTAATGCAAGGAGTGATGGTTATTCCGCTATTTGTATTTGCATCAAATGCGCAAGAGGTTGCTGTTCCGACAGTTATTGGGTAGTTAGTAGAAATCGTTCCATAGCCACATGAATTTTGTCCTTTTACAGTTAGGTTTCCGGATGTGGCCGTGCCGGAAAAACTGATGGTCACAGAGTTAGTGGTCCCTGTTATGGTGGCGCCGGTTCCGGAATAAGACCATACATAAGTTGTTGCCCCGGAAATCGCTGGAACTGAATATGCAGCTCCTGTTTGTCCCTGGACGACTGATGATAAACCAGTAATAGATCCGGCAGTTGAAGGATATGCTGTTATTGTTAGGTTGGAGCCATTATCAGTACCATTAACTGCCGGCGAGTTACTTACAACCCTTATCCTGTATGCAGAACCTGTAAGTGTACCTAAAGGAATTGTCACTGAAATTGTCTGGCTTCCTGATCCGTTTGATGCAACACTCTGAAGGTTCACAGGTGACGTAAAGGATCCTGCTGAATTTGAAAGTTGTGCAGTAAATGTTGAAGCGGAGAAAGTGGATGAAAGGGTATAGGTGAAAGGAACACTTATTCCCGTTGCGCCTTCACAGAAAGGTGAACCTGAGATAGTGCCGGTTGTTATGTAATTAGCGGTAGGTACAACTTCACCCGTACTTAGTATAACGGCAGGGAAATACATGCTCCCATTATAAAACCTGATTTGAGCAAGTTGTGAAACCGTCAGGCCTGAAGATGAATTTCCAAAAATCACTTTCCCTGCTGTACCGGCAGTACCGTTCCAATTGCCCGACCATCCATTGATGGTCAATATTGTACCAGCAGTCCAGCTTGCACCGTTACTGGCAGAAAATGTTAAGGTATGCACACCTGTTCCCAGGGAAATTGATGAATTATCAGTAAGAGTTAGTACACCGGCGGCATCAGAAAAACCAGCGGATGCCCCGGTACTGAGCGTTCCTCCATTTAATTGGACTGTTCCACTTGACATGGCATTTGCAATTCCGTACTGTATAGTTCCTGCAGTTATTATAGTTGATCCTGTATAAGAGTTGGCTGCTGAAAGAGTCCAGGTACCGGCACCTGTTTTTGTCAGTGTTCCGGTGGTTGTGGCAATTACGCCGCTTTCCACCCCATTGCCGGTTCCTGAAAGATTTAAATTATAAGTATTACCAGTAATCCCACCACTTAAAGTCAACGTTCCGGATCCCGAAGCATCAATAGTTCCGCCACTTCCGGTTAGAATAATAGCTCTGCCGGTAGAATGTCCGGTACCAGTATATTGAAGGGTTCCCGTACTACCAATAGAAATTGCAGCTGTAGTGGCTCCTGTTCCAAGTGAACTTGAACTGTTTACATTTGCAAGTGTATTGGCTATGACCGTTCCACTACTGATCGTCATAGCACCGCTAAAGGTATTTAACTGATTCAATGTCAAAGAACCGGTGCCGCTATAGGTTATACCTCCCGTTGTTGTTCCCCACACTCCTGTTTGAATGACCTTACCGCTACCATTAATAGTTGTAAGGTATGTTGCTCCTGTAACGGCTGCAAAGCTAAGTTGAGTAGTACCTCCTGCAACAGGATTCGTGACGGTATAAGTTCCGGCTGCTGAATGAGTGACTGCGCCAAATGTAATCCCCGCTGTACCGCCTGTCACGTTCCCCCCTCCTGAAATAGTCAGGGTTGATGAATTCTTGCTTAAAGTACCCAATATATGAATGATACCTGCACCGGAAGTTGCTCTGTCGGCCGAAATGGCGGCTGTACCACCTATAGTAATATTGTAGGCATTTACGCTATTATCTGTCATCAGGTCCAGTACCCCTCCATTCAATGTAAGGGCAGTTCCGGCTGCACCCAGGCCTGCTATATTACTGAGGATTAGTGTTCCGGCAGTAATAATTCTTGTGCCGCTGAAGGTATTTGAACCAGCCAGGTTAAGAGTACCCCCACTTCCATTAATTGCTAGGTTTACCGCTGTTACACTTCCTGTTATAGTTGCCGTCCCGGCTGTTTTAGTCATTGAAAGCGGGCCAGTTGTTGTAAAGCCTGATAATGTTTGAGTAGTTGCAACATCCGAAATTGTGATGCCCCCGGCACCACATGTAAATGTTCCACTATTTGAGAAATTCCCGCCTAGAGTGAGGAGATTGGTACTCGTGTTAAATGAAGCCCCACTATTAATTGTTAGCGGGACATTGGCACTTAAAACTTTAACAGCAGCCATGGTTATCGTTCCAGTATTGGCAATGATAATACCTCCTGTTGCAGTAAATGGAGTAACCCACTCAAATGATGAAGATCTGGACGTTGCGGTATTGTATTGAAGGGTGGCAGCAGATCCGTAAGTTGGTGCTGCGGAAGCTGTTGCAGTTCCTTCTAGTGAGAATACATTGTTTACTGTAATACCACTTATTGATTTTGCTCCGGAATTTGAAAGGGTTAGATTACTATAGGTCCCTGCCCTGACAGTCTGTGTTCCTGCAAATCCGTAATCCACGACGTTTCCTGTGGCAGTTGTTGTAAATGTATTAATGCCTACAGTACCGGTGAAATCAATATGCAATTGCCCCGTGGATGAGTTTGTCAGGCCTCCAGATCCAATCAGAGCTGCAGAAACAGAAAGTGTCCCGTTATTCGTTAAAGTAACACCTGTAACAGTTACATTGGGTATTGAAAGTGTGCCGGCTAACGCCTGGGAGTTAGTGCTAAAGGTATAAATTCCCGATCCAGCCGTGAAAGTTCCGCTGTTTGTAATCCCACCTGAGAAGGTAATTGCAGAATTCCCGGAGTTATTCCAGGTTCCGCCTGAATTCACCGTCACAAGGCCTGTGAATGTTTTTGTTCCTGTACTGCTGGCGATTACAAGACTACCGGAAATGGATGATGTTCCGGTTATAGTTAATGCATAAGCATTTAAAGTGTTTGTGGTTGAAGCACTTACAGTTAATGAACCGGAAACAGTAATTGTACCGGTCGATGAACCGTTAAAAGTAGAGCCGTTTAATGTCAGATTGGTAATTCCATAACTCTCGGTAGCATTACTTGTCCATGTTCCACCATTCATGATGACCGAACCCATAGTCTTGGTTCCGGTATTACTTGTAAAGGTTATAGTTCCGGCAACAGTTGTGGTACCGGAAACAGTAATATTGAATGCACCGACACTTAATGAAGCTCCACTTGCAATACTAAGATTTGTACAAGCAGCGTTAGCGGCTGAGACAGTAACGGACTTGTTGCCTTCAATAATCGCATTATCGCCAGCAACAGGTGCCGATGCGCCTGCAGTCCCCCCTGAAGTCGCTGCCCATGTAGAATTTGAGGACCATGCCCCACTTGCAACTGAGTATCGGTCAGCAGCTATAACCCCGGTCCCGCTAAACAAAAGCAGGGAAAAAAGAATGAAGAAAGAGAAAACTTTCTTCATTCTCACAATAAGTTTTAGAGCGGCAGAGACTAGCATGATCTTAGAAGTTTCAGAGGAGTGGCATGGAGTATTCAGCTAGCTTTTCAGGTTTAGAATCCGATTGAGTTGTGTATATCACTTCAAGTTTTCCTTTATGAAAATCAATGCCCTCAGCCATTTTTAAATCCATTTGAAAACGACGGACAGAATTAGGCGTATAAACCGCAATCCCTTTTACCATCCCCACGACTGTTGATTTCCCTTCTGGTGAAATATGTGTGACTTTAATATCTCCATAGACTGACATATTTCCGGTTCGGTTAAAAGTTATCTTGAGCCTGGTAGTTGTATCATCAACTGATACAATGGAAATATCAGATAATGAAACCTGGGTAGTAGATTCACCAACCCTGATTATCACCGGTATTGTAATCCCAAAGATGGGAACAAGCTTTACTGAAATTCCTGTGGAATCTTTACGAGTATCTTCTTCTCCTAAAGCCCTTTCAACCGGCACGGCCCTGAAGTAAACATGAGACCTGTACTCTCCGGGTTCAAGCAAATTCGATTTTGTTAATTGCATTTTAACCACCTGGGATTCATTGGGGGCAAGGGTTACTGAACGCGGGAAAAAACGAATGAATTTATCCGCGAAGTTTTGTCCCGGATCCGGCTCGGTAATTTCTTCAAATGATCCATCTTCCTTCATGCGGTATTGCACAATGGACACATTATACCGCGCGGTGTCCTTCCCGGTATTTGCTAAATTAAGCTCGGCCGTTTTCACATTTCCATCAAAAACTACCCTTCTTGGGGTTATCAGAAGATTACCCTGAGCTTGAACAAGCCTAGGCTGTAGGATCAAAAATAACCCCAAAAGCCCAGGGAAAATTAGCATTAACAAGGCTTTTATAAAGCATAACTGCCTTGTTTCTAAGCTTCTAAATTTCATATCCTGCGATTATCAATTAGTATTGCTGTTTGAAATACATGATTTTACTAATTATTAATTGCCTAAACCCTTAATAGTAATAAGTTAAAAGCACCTGAAAAAGTGAATTCATATGAGAGCTCAGAATATGTCTTTTAGCTCTTGAATAATGTTTAACCTCAGCACCACATCTGAATGGAAATAAAAAAGCGACGCTGCCAATCGGCAGCGTCGCTATGCTCACTGGACTACTCTACTCTTATCGTCTATTAGTTGTAGTTCACGGTTACGAAAAGGCCGGAAGCATTTGTATAAGTTCCTGCTGGTTGGGCTGCGCCTACGTTCAGGGTAGCTCCTACCTTGATCTCCTGGGTTCCGCTGTTCAAAGCACCTGTGTTCGAAGGTGTGCTTACAAAGTTTTCTACTGTCATGGTGCCTGCAGCACATGAAAGCAGTATTGCAGAACTTGGAAGGGTGATCGAATATGTACTGTTGCCTTCTCCGGTTACTGTGAAGGAAGCAGGGGTAACGGTTCCGGTAACAACTGGCAGGGTAACACCACCTGTGAGAGTGCGGGCACCTGCTGTGGGGAGAACTACGGTACCACCAAGTGTCGGGCTGACAGCTATGTGGCCGAAATTCATATCAACATCTTTTGTAATTGCGATCGGGGTGATGATGGTGGCGGTGGTGGAAGCGGTTGCGGTTACCTGTGCAAATGAGCTGGCAGCAAATCCGAGAACGATGATAGCGAGGACGAGTACTGATTTCATGTTTTTCATTGTTGTAAAGTTTTTTGAGTTATTGTTAGTTGTTATTAGTTTTTCAGTGTTGTGCCAATACTAATAACAGAACCGTGCCAAACTTCATAGATTTCATTTTATTTCTAGATATTTTAAAAACAATTTTATCTATATATTTCATTTTGAATTATTTAAATCATAAATATATTTTATACTTAATTGAGCTTCCCCAAAACATTTACTCTATTTCAGCTAAGGCTGTTAAAGAAATTTTACATTATGTAAAATTTTCTACCACTGATTTTAGAGTCTGATGAGTTTAGCTACATCAAAATGTATCAACAGATTATATTTGGTAAATCCTCTTCTAAATTTCGTAGAGGTGGATTTATTCAAACTCTGGGTAAAGTATTAAGGATACCAGGAACAATTCAACTTAATGCTTGAATACATATGCTTATATAAAAGTTATTTAGAACACATTTAGAATGTTGAAAGTTTTTGCTTTTTTCTTAACCAATAAGTTGAGATGCATAGTTAGGTTATCCATAGCAGTTCTGTTGTTTAAGATCTTCATGATATTGAGCCCTGAATGCAATATTCTTGATGTTTAATGTTTCGTTATTAAGTATAAACTTATATGTAACTGATTATGTGATTAGTTATTACATTTACTATTTTCTCGTTACTATGTGTCAAACTTAGTTCTGCACTGATTGTTTTTCACGTCACACCAATTTTACTTACGTAACTTTAAATTGAATGCTATGAAAACAATCCTAAAAATCTTGATTTTCCTGTTGGCATCTTATAGGATTCTTTATGCCCAGGAGCCGAAAACTTATGCTATCCCCCTGATCGGAGATAAAGCCCCGTCATTTATGGCAGAATCAACTAATGGCCCGATTAATTTTCCGTCGGATTACGGCAGGCATTGGAAAATCCTCTTCAGCCATCCAGCCGATTTTACCCCGGTATGTTCATCCGAAATTCTTGAGCTAGCTTCTATGCAGGCAGATTTTGACAAGTTGGGTGTCAAGGTTGCGGTTATCTCAACAGATGCTATTGATACCCATTACAGTTGGAAGAAGTCCCTGGAATCTATTTCTTATTCCGGACATGATCCGGTTAAGATCAAATTCCCTTTGATCGAGGACAAGGACAAGCAAATTTCATCCGAGTATGGAATGCTACATCAATCAACTTTCTCATCAAAAGATGTGAGGGGTGTATTTATTGTTGACCCTGATGATAGAATTGCAGCCATTTTCTTTTACCCATCCAGAGTAGGCCGGGATTTCGATGAAATAAAAAGGACTGTGATTGCTTTACAAACTGCTGATGAGGAGGCGGTCCTAACACCTGCAAATTGGAAACCTGGTTCAGATGTGATGCTTCCATACCTGAGTTCAAACCAGGAAGCAGATGGTACATCAAGCAGCGACGATCCGACCATTTACAATCTATCATGGTACATGTGGTTTAAGAAAGCGAAGTAAATAAAAAAAGGCGCCATGAATGGCGCCTTTTACATATTTGGGTTTTTTTAGTTGTAATTAACAGTTACGAATAAGCCTGAAGCATTTGTATATGTTCCAGCAGGTTGTGCAGCACCCACATTAAGGGTAGCACCAACTTTAATTTCTTGTGTGCCACTATTCAAAGCGCCTGTATTGGAAGGTGTACTTACAAAGTTTTCTACAGTCATGGTGCCGGCAGCACATGAAAGCAAAATTGCAGAACTTGGAAGGGTGATCGAATATGTACTGTTGCCTTCTCCGGTTACTGTGAAGGAAGCAGGGGTAACGGTTCCGGTAACAACTGGCAGGGTAACACCACCTGTGAGAGTGCGGGCACCTGCTGTGGGGAGAACTACGGTACCACCAAGTGTCGGGCTGACAGCTATGTGGCCGAAATTCATATCAACATCTTTTGTAATTGCGATCGGGGTGATGATGGTGGCGGTGGTGGAAGCGGTTGCGGTTACCTGTGCAAATGAGCTGGCAGCAAATCCGAGAACGATGATAGCGAGGACGAGTACTGATTTCATGTTTTTCATTGTTGTAAAGTTTTTTGAGTTATTGTTAGTTGTTATTTCCGCCAGCCGGCGGATCAGTGATGTGCCAATACTAATAACAAAACCGTGCCAAACTCAAAATTTATTAATAGATCAATCTTACAGATCTTTCCTTATATCTGATTTTTAGATTGTTACTCGTAAATAAAATATTAAAAATTCAAATATTTCTATTTTCACAGATTGGATTTTGCTCAATCTAATAAAAAATATTTACAGACTGTAAAATAATCTCTTCTTCAGGAAAGGAATAAAGGCTTTTCGTAGCCTCAATTATTAGGAGTGAAACAGGTAGAAAATCAAATCGTATTTGCCTTGATATTTAAAAATATGTTAAAAATATTATTATTACCCTCTAAACAAATCACTAAGAACATTGCACAAGTATCATCCCTTAAATAATAATAATACAGTGATGTTCACTGAACTAATAAATTGTAACAAGGATTTATGTTCAACAATTTGTTATAAAGTTTAAACTATAAAGTACTTGATATTGAGTTATTCATCCTGATCCAAATAAAATATGAATTTATGTCCTCAAACTCTCAACTCAATCATTTGTTATTATAGTCAAAAAATACCCTTAAAAATCAAAAACAAAAACATGAAAACGCTGGTATTATTTATAATTATTTTAATTGTTTTTAACGGCCGGGGTTCCTCACAAAACTCTAATTACCATTCAATACCCCTTATTGGTGAAGAAGCCCCATCGTTTTTGGCATCAACAACAACCGGAACCCTTCATTTTCCATCTGATTTTGGTAAAAGTTGGAAAATACTCTTCAGCCATCCTGCTGATTTTACTCCTGTTTGTACATCTGAGATCCTTGCACTTGCTGCCATGCAGGATGATTTTAAAAAACTTAATGTGAAATTTGCCATTATTTCGACTGACGCGCTTGTATTACATCAATCCTGGGTTAGATCCATGGATGAAATGATGCTGAAGTGTAATTCTACTGAAAAGATTGAGTTCCCCCTCATTGACGACAGCAATGATAGCATCAGTCTGAAATATGGAATGATCAGCCCTTTTGTCGATTCTCGGAAAACGGTACGAGGTGTGTTCATAATTGATCCTGAAAATAAAATCCAGGCAATCTTTTTCTATCCAAAATATGTGGGAAGGAACCTGGAGGAAATAAAAAGGACAGTAGTTGCACTTCAAACTGCAAAGTCAGAAACAGTTTTAATCCCTGTTAACTGGAAACCCGGAGCAGATGTTTTATTACCCTATCCTTACCCATATAGCTACTATGATTCTCTGCAGTCAAATAATAAAGGATATTATAATCTTTCATGGTATATGCTTTATAGGAAATTGAAAAATAAATCTGAGTAAAATGATAATTTCGTTTTATCAGGTTTGATCCCGGATATCCCTATTCTTCTTTTCACAAATGAAAAAAGCGCTGTTTTCACAGCGCTCTCCGGTCATGAAGCGGGGGAAATATTAATTATAGTTTACAGTTACGAAAAGGCCGGAAGCATTTGTATAAGTTCCTGCTGGTTGGGCTGCGCCTA
>JACAAZ010000024.1:0-57782 GCA_013376995.1 Bacteroidota bacterium
GTTGTAGTGGGAGCACATGGATTCGAACCAAGGACCCTCTGCTTGTAAGGCAGATGCTCTGAACCAGCTGAGCTATGCTCCCTTAATGGAGGTGCAAAAATACTGCTTTTTATTAATCATCCAAATGCCTGGCAAAAAAAAGTTCAAATTGATCTGAAAATTTCTTCTTCAGCAGGCATTTTGATTTAAACACTCTTTACAAATTGAATTATTGAAGATTAGATTAGTACATATCGGCAGGCAAGCAAAATAAGTTATGTAAAGAGTCTCTGCATAGCGTAGCCTGTCTTGGACAAAAAAATAGCCACAAAGCCACTAAGCCACGAAGGAATCACAATAAAATGTTTAGGAAGTTGCTGATTAATAGATAGTAATAGTTAGAATTGACATTGTAAGTTTTATACAAGTCTTTTACTATTTTTACAATTCCCTAAACTCGTTGTCCTTTATGTTGAAGAAACTCATGGCTGAATGGAACCGGCTGAGGAAAATCCGGAGACTTGAACCAATTATCGACACCACTCTTTTTATTATTATCACCTTTGCAATCCATTATGCCTACCGCTATTGGGAACACCAGATGGATTTCAGTTTCTTCGGATTCCAGGTGCTTCCACCTGCCCTATTCTATTGGTTTACGGATGCCGTTTTCAGCAACAGCAGCTGGGTAGTTAGCCACCTTATCCCTATTCAAACCAGCGGACGAACCTTCTTCTTTGAAAACCAGACCTCTATTAATATTGTTCCCAGTTGTTCAGGAATTCAGCAAATGCTGCAGTTCATCCTGCTCATTATTATCTATCCGGGGCCATGGAAACATAAATCCTGGTTCATTGTGCTTGGCAGCATAATTATCCACCTTACCAATGTATTCAGGATTTCAGGCTTATGTATTGTGATGGCACATTGGCCCAAATACTGGCATTGGTCGCATGATTACCCATTCAGAATTATCTTCTATGTGGTAATATTCTTCCTCTGGGTTATCTGGAACGATAATTTCTACCATGGGAAATCAAAAGCCAAGATGAAAGCCGAATGAGATGGTATGAGTGTTACCCTGGTAAAATGCAGGTGTAAACATATCAAGGTATTGCTGTGAGCTTAGTCCATCAACATCAGCTCCTGTTACTGAACGGTTTTCGTAACTAATCCAGATTCCGGTATTGTTTAATAACTGGAAGCTTGCCATGAATTCCAGTGCTGTTGATTTCCACGTGATATCTGTCAGCATAGGGCGGTCTGCAATTTCAGGTACACGGATATAGGCATATTCATTTCCATGCTCAGCAAAAGTGTATTCCCCTGTTAGGCTCAACCTTGCAATAGGTTTATAGCTCAGGGCAACATAAATTTCCCTGGAATTGTCCCTGAGGTAGTGACCTAGATTGTATTGATTGGATTCAAATGTCACAGCAGGAATGTCATGCTTGTAGGTTATTGGCGTAGTTTGAGTAAACTCAGCAGCTAGCCTGATATTTCGGATCGGGAAGTTTGAAAGGTCGAATCCACCCTTCCAGCTGATGAAGTTATGAGAAGTCTTGTTTTTGAGCCTTGTAACAGAAAATTCATCGATAAAGCTTGAAAGGTACAGATGCAAATGCTTGATCTGCCGGGAACTTATGGTGAAAAACATCTGTGAGTTCTGGTTATCCACTCCGTGAGTTAAGGTATGATCCATGGATTTGTAGAATGCCATAGGAATCAGGTATGCCGGATGAACTCCTCCCATATCGGAATATACAATTGAGTTACCTAGAGAGATATACAGATTTTTGAATGGAATGATTGTCAGCATATTGGCAGCGATGTATTTTTGTTTCATCACCGCCTTGTACTGGCCATTGTTATAATAGGATCGTGACGAATCCGTTACCTCGGAGACAAGCCATCCATGAATATAATTGAAATCGATCCACTTTGCCGGATGCAGGTGCAACCTGATATGAGCAAAGGAGGGTGTGCGGCCTGAGAAAATATTGCTGCCATGATTGTTATCGCCCCATACAAAATGGTCTTTCACCAGGCCGACATCACCCCATTTCCATTCATAGGTGATTCCACCGCGCATTTCTGAATAATCACCTCCTTTCCTGCCACCATTATTCTCCTTGAATGCACCACCTGTTTCCTGGGTAAAATAACCCGGCCGGGCCATCAGCTCTGATTCATGGTTATCGCGCAGGCTTCCATACAAGACCAGTTTTCCAATGCTGGCGTGAGCTTCTAAGCCTCCAAATGTATGATAGACATTGCCATTTTCGTTGGTCCTGTAATCAAAGCCATAGATCGGAGATGCTACAAAGGTAAAAAGCTGATCCTTATAGATGATTCCTGTTGGATTCAGCGAGGTTGCCAGGTGCTGCTGCTTTTTGAAAATGTTTAATGGTTCCCGCCACCGGAGAGTATCTGGTTCAGTTCTTTCAGGCCTGTATGTTTTTTCGTAGAAAGTTAATTCACCGGATTGCCTTTTGTTAAGTGCAGTTCGCTTTTGTTCAGCTTCCTGGAGCTTTTGTCCTATATATGCTTTAGAATAGGGTTTGATAGCACTGTTTACAGAGATAATGCCTTCAGAGGCAAGTTCATCTATAAACAAATAGATGTCTGAATTGCTTATATGCTCAGGTACAAATTGCGAAAATGCCCTCAGTGACATCACGAGGGCACTCATCAGGATTATTTTTTTGACCATTTTGTATGTAGTTCTGGTATGGTTATATACCGTTCCTCTTTTATTTTGCCATCCATTACCGGCTATAGGCTGGCTTCGGTTAATGCCAGGATAAGAGGAATCTTAATAGATCCATCATGTATTCATCAGGATCATGCTTCTCTATCCGCTTCGGGCTCTGCGGAAGGCAATATTAACAAACGCTTTCCACAGGTATTTGATGTCCGTCAGGATGGGATGTCTTTCATACTCATTCAGGTATTTCATTTCCGAAGCCATGATCTCTTGCAGTGTCTTAGGCATATCTGCATAAAATGGAGGTATAAGGCCTGGTTTGTGCTTTGTTCTTTTCTCCTTCAATTCGCGGGTGTATAAATTGAAATAGTGCTTGCTTAGAGGTCTTACCCCAACCAGTTTCAGATCGCCTTTTACCAAATTAAAGAGCATAGGCAATTCATCGATCCAGAACTTGCGCATTAGTTTTCCCAGTGTTGAAACCCTGAAATCATCCTTGAATTTTCCACCTTCCTGGAGGTCATTGTGTTTATATACGTAGTCCTGGAGGTATTCTGCAAACGGATGCATGGTCCGCATTTTATATACATGAATGACCTTACCGTTTTTTCCGATTCGCCTAAGGCTAATTAACGGGCCATAAGTGGGGCTCATATCGAACTCAGGTTCTGTAACCTTACGGGCGACAAAAAATAGTTTGTTATTTATCTCCTGTTCTGCAATAACTTCAAATCCACAGGAATAAAGTCGTCCAAATGCTTCAGCTTTTGAAAGTGAACGGTCAAATCCCCGGGTTACAAAGAAGTATACTTTTTTCAGAATGAATAGCTTCGGGAAGACCCTCCTGAACATAAAATGGTAGAGGAAATAGAGTGTATAATTGATCACAGGAGGGTAGTTCTTCAGAACTCTTGCTTTAACGATTTCGTTGGTTTCTACGCAATCAATATATAAGCCTCCTACCGGCAGCTTTGTATTTACAGTTTCGATGAATTTATTAACCCAGCGGATATCGTTGATCAGCTTTAAATTCACAATGACGTTAAATACATCGGCTGGTACAGCCCTGATGTTGAACCTGGTCGTGGTTGAAACCATGAGCGTCTGGTTACGCGTCTTGTCAATATGCTGGCACATAAAGTCATATGCCTCAACATTCATTTCTTCGATGATCTCGGATTGGTACTTACCAAGGGTAAAGACCGGGTAATTCTCAATATTTGCTGTTGCAGGCAATTCTTCAGATTCCCTGGTTTTGGCCAAAGTCTCCATATGATGCAGGAAGACATCTATAGAATCTATCTTCTCCGAATCACGATCGAGTTTACGGTGGTAATAGAACAGCAGAAAAAGGATTATTTCAAGGGATACCGACATCAATATCGTCCCAAATACAATCATCCTGGAGTACATGAAATGATTGAATCCGACAATCATTACCGTAATTACTCCTAAAGCTATGGAATCGCTGATGAGAACAGGGATAATAAAGTCTTTGAGATACTTTTTGTCATCATAGGCATACTTCTTACTGGGAATGGATGCAGCCATCCATATACCGAGAAATATAATAAAGGGCTCAAAGTAGTATGGTAAATACACCCTGAGAGATGCAGGTTTAAGCCATATAAAGAAGAAAAAGGATGCTGTAATGATCAGGACATCAACAATATAAAACATCAGTACACGACGGCTCAAATGGATTGTAAAACTTTTCATTTTTACATCTGTGTCTGACTTCCCTGAATCAAATTTAACATTAAGTACCATGCTTGTTTCCTATAACGCCCTGCTGTTTAAAAAGTTGATCGATATATAACTATTATCTATATACAATTAATAAAACTGTTGGCTATAGGTAATATGAATTTTGACATGTTTTATGATTAATAATTGTCAAAGTTCCTGTCTGAAGGAATATTATCCTCCCGTTCGCGGTTATTTTTTTATTAAGAAACGTTTAACCTGGTTTTTGACATTCTGCATGATCAATTCACGTGTCCAGGCAACAGGATGATCGCTCCATCGCTGGGGGTGAAAAGTGAACATCATCCGGGCCGGAAGTTTATCGACCTGTTCAATGATTTCCTGTGTATTGCGAAAGTTGAAAATATGTTTACCGGAGACTTTATCACGTATGCTTACACTTGACCCGTTCCACCTTCTGCCGGTATCGGTCAGGTACCCTACCTCTTCAAAATCCGTGTCCAGGTAAGGCTCTCCTATGATCCCCAAATCGCGGTAACCGTATTTTTCCCAGAGTAACCGGTTATCATGTGGTGATCTGGGGCTACCATGCATGCAGATGGTTTGAATAGGGGCCAGTTCTCGTAAAATTTCAAGGTTTTTGCAGAACTCATTGTAGGCTTTATCTATATCTCCTCCTGTAACATCCATGGTTTCATAGTGATAACCAATTTCATGGCCCATGGATGCGATTTCCCTGATAACACCCTTGTCGAAGCTTTGCGGAACCATCCTGAAATAATAGGTTCCGCGTATGCTTTTTTCATGCTGTATCTTGGCAAATTCAAGAGAATTTTCCTTGCGTGCATCCACATCATGCCTTAATATGACAACCTGTGGAAAGGGAGACTGAATAAATTCAGCATATGGTTGGAATCTAAATCTCCTGGATATTAAAGTATCAAGAAATTCCCTGTAGATATTTAGCGTAAAGTCTTTCATTATCCTTGTTTCTTCCTGTCTCGCTGAAAAGTAATGATCTTGAAAAATGTAAGCACTATGTAGCCCAAACTTGCTAATAAATAGATAGGTTTATTGTTTACCAGCAGGAACCTGCCATAGTTAACGGTCCTGCCGCCGAACTTTGACTTGAATTCTCTCACTCCGTAGGGAATATCCGGGTTTCCTATTCCCATGAAATCGAATTTCTGGAATCCGTTTTTCGCAGCGTATTCAATGGCTGAGTATGTGAGCAGGACGCTGGGGTGGATTTTTTGGTAAGCTTTATCCTCGCCACAAATATACCATTCAAATAATGTCTTTCCCGGGCTTACCGGGCATACTATTCCACCAATTACATGACCTTTAAGCTTAGCAAGCAGTATAACCCCGAGTTTCCCCTTGTTGGATGCCTCAAGGAAGGTCTGAAAGAAGGATTCAGGAGGTAGTGGCTTATGGATCCTTGTACGGTACATTTTCTCAAGGATAAGATAGAATTCATGAATCTCTTCAACGGTCGTTGCCTGGACTACTTCAGCCCCGTTCATAAGACTCTGCCGGGCTTGCCTGATCTTACTCTTGCTAATGCAATTAATTGTTTCTTCAGTATTGGCAGTGCGGACAATCAGGTTCAGGTGATCATGCTTAACAAAAGACTTACTCCTGAAAACGGGTTCAAACAGCGAAAGGTCAGTCAAATTCCGGATCTGGATGTAGAGTGATTTCTTTCGGACCTCTTTTATAAGTGCATCCAGGACAATTTCAGTCAGAAGTTCGGGATGTTCAGTATTTAAATCAATGATAGGCCCGCCATAAATAAGGGTCCGGGATGAAAACTGACCCATCCAACCTTTGAAATCATCGATAATTACCGCCAGTAAAAGTATCCTGTAGGCGCCGTTCTCATCTTCCAATGCATATACCAAAGGCTTGTAGGAATTTACCGAAGCATACAGGTCGAACATTTCAGGTGACTGAAATATGGTACCATGTGGATGTGCCGAAACGAATTCGCTCCATTTTTCACGGTTTATTTCGCTGATTCCAAAAAGGAGTCTGAAATTCATAATTCAATCTTAACCCTGTATTAGCTTTTCCGGGCGATGTTTGCAGGGATTATTCAATCAAGGAACAATTTTTTAGGAAAAATACCTGGGTGGAACCAGGAGTATTATGGAACCGGCAATGAAACCGATCTCATTTGAAATCATGTCGTTGATACTGAAACTACGATAGGTGAGGAAATACTGAATTCCTTCCATAATCGCTGCAACCACCAGCCCTGAAATAAGAGTCATGGGGATATTCATGCCTTTGATCCATCTTGCGATGAAGGCATAGGGCAGGAATACCAGTCCGTGCAGCAGGTGGTCCAACCGGATATGAATCACCATCGTATTGTTCAGCGCAAAATTACTGCTGCTATTAAGAGGCAATATTGCAAGGAGCAGAAGTATACCAATATAACCCCAGAACAGCGTATTCCGATACCTGGCAGCCAGATTAAACAAATTAATCTTCAACATTTCTTGCCGACTTAGAGTTACTTGAAGGTTTTCTGATATTCGGGATCAGCTTTCATGATCCCATAGCTTTTAGGCCATTGTTCAACAAACCATTTCATGAATGCGGTTACATCGATTTTGTCGTCGAGCATTCTCTCCGATTTCTTTTTCCACATTTCCTTTGAAGAAAGATCTTTCAGTAGTTCCAGGCCTTTTGAAACAGAAGCCTGAAAATCCTGTTCAGAGGTTGTATAATTGAATACCAGGCCATATTGCTCTTCTTCCTCCCGCGTATAGCTTCGTCCTACATTGTCCAGGTATATTGCGGGGGTCCCCAGGATTGCCGCTTCCGATGCCATGGTCGCACTTTCACCATAAAGAAGGGAAGCTTGAGAAATCAGGTTATGAATTTTTTCGGGTGGAATATGCAGAAGGTATTTTCCAAATTCCGGAGGGAGCTCCTTTTCTGAGGAAATAACAACTGTAGCATGTTTTGAGAATTCATTGACAGCGAATAGCTTATCCTTAATGCTGAGTCCTCTCTGACCGGTATCATGACTGGCATTCCAGGCAACGAACCTCAAGATCACAAAAGGTTTGGAAATGTGCGGTTTATTCTTTGAAAAGAAATCCGGATCGGGAGTGAAGCGGTTCGGGTGCAGGTAAGCCAGTTCATGATTGCCATAGTAGCGGATCTGCTTACTGCCCAAATCCCTGTGAAATGAAACCGGTACCAGGATAGCTTTCGTAAAAGGGCGATACAGGACTATTTGCTCCATATTTCCTGTATCTTCAACACTGATATGAGGAATTCCCAGTAACCATGACATCTGGGCTGCATACATGGAGCTATGTCCTAAAGTTATGCCGGGCCTGAACTTCAGCAAAGTTCTCATCATTTTGATATTAAAAATGATGAGCCCCAGTATCTTCCCAATTTTGTTTTTGAACGGGCGGCCAAAGGTGACATACGGCAATTGGTATGCTTTCAGCAATGCAATCACATTTTCTTTTTCACGGCAGGTAAAAAGTACGTCATGCCCGTCTTTCCCCAGTTCTGAAGCCAGGTTTCGAAAGATGTGCACATGAGCAGGATGCCCTATGTCAATGAGGATTTTCAACTTCGCTGCTTCGTTATATCAATTATCCATGCCGGTTAATGGTGCATTGATGCCTTTGTGAAAGAATCCCGGGATTGAAAAATCCTTTTTTCTCAAAATATAGGTGCGGAATATCAGGGATGGGATCATCCCAAGCACAACATAGGATAGGTAAACAATTGAATCCTTGAACAACCTCCTTGGCTCCTGGACAAACCGGTATAACCATGCTAAACCGATCTTTTTAATAAACCTTGGCGTCGGCTTGGTAAAATCAGCGAGAATATCGATCACTCCCCCGCAGGGAATTATTATTTTGCAATCAAGGTCATCTTTCCATTTCTGTGCAAATCGTTCCTTCATAGGCGATGAAATTCCTATAAGCAAAATGTCTGGTTTGTTCTTATTAATGAAATCTACGATTTCCGGTTCTCCATCTTGCTTAAAATATCCATGGTGCCCTTCCTTAACCTGTATCCCGGGAAATTTTTTCCTGATGTTTTCAGTGGCTTTCTTATTGATCACATCCTTGGCGCCCAGCAGCATCACAGAATACGAATTCTGATTTGCCAGGTCCAATGAGTGGTTAACCATGTTTGGAATAGATATATCCGATTTAATTGGGTAGCGAAGGAGTTTGGCAAGCAAATAAAATCCTCGCCCATCAGCTACCAGGATGTCAAATTGATTTGAAAAGATGGCAATTTCAGGGAAGAATTTGAAGTAAGGCAGAATCCCGAAGGAGTATCCGTAAAGTATCTTCTTCTGACCGGAGTCAATACTTTGCTTAATCTCTTGTACCAAATCGTCCTCTGTAAACGACGAAAGCTTCAATCCAAAGAAATTGAATGACTTGACTCTATTCATAGCTTAACAGGATTTTCAACAGGCTGATCCCTATTGTGAATTACTGCTCAGGGATAATTTCTGGGTTAATTTTAACCCAGCGACTCCAACCTTGAAAAGCACCTGGTTAAAGATGATTTTATACCGGCCTTCTTCGACGAGGTCGCCGCCAAATCTCATTTTCGATTCCCTGACGCCATATTCTTTGTCAGGTTTGCCGGCACCCATTAAATCGACCAGGTGGAGGTTGTTTTTCACTGCAAATTCAATTGCTGCATATACCGCGAGGTGCGCAGGAAATATACTCTTATGATAATCCCTCAATCCGCAGTAATAGTAGGTATAGATCGATTTATTCGGAAGAAAAACGCAGAAACATCCTCCAATAACCCTGTCCTCATGCATTACGAGCAATACTTTGCCAATTGTTGATTGTTTAAAGCCCTGGAAGAATTCAAGGGATGGAAGAGGCAGTTTTACCCTGCTTTTATACAGATCTACCAGGATGTGGTAAAGATCTGCTATTTCTTCGCTTTTTTCAGCTTCCTTAATATATGCCCCTGCTTTCAGGGACATTTTTATTTCTCTTCTCCGGTTGTATTTCATTGTTGACAGGATATCCTCCAGTTTGGAATCCCTGATAGGAATTTTCACATTGTAATGAGGATAGTAGGTCCAGCCTTTCGATTCAAATATATGCTTGTAGTCACTATAATTAAAGAAATTATAGGTTTCACCATAGATTGCACTCCCCTTCAACTGGCTGTTGATGCCATCCAGGAGTTGTTCAAGGCCTTTCATGCCTTCTTCTCCATCCTTGATCAACGGGCCGCTGTAAACAATGGCCCTGCGTGAAAAATAAGATGCAACTCCTTTTTCCTTGAGTATGGAAATTACGCACAGCGCCAGCAAGCCATCACCGGAATCAACTGCAAAAGCATTGGCAGTAATGTCGGGCAGTGACTTCATGAACTGGTAGTACTCAAAGGATTGAAAAGGGCTGGAAAACTTATTTTCTTCTAAAAGCTGGTTCCAGTCTTCAATTTTGATCTCATCGTCAACGAGTAGTTTCATTGTCTATAGTAATTTCATTGCTGCTGAAAGCAAGAATGTATATTGATTAATGTTTTAAGGAGGTAGAAGTCATACTTTTAACAAGTTCTTTTAGCAATCTTCCTGTTTTTTTGTAATGACTTCTGTGTAAATGCGATAGAGCTTCTGCATGTTGGAAGTAGCAGAGAAATCTTTCTTAATCTTTTGATAATTGTTGTTGCTCATTTCTGACCTTAGATCTGCATCCGAAAGCAGTTTAATAACTGCTTTTTTCAAAGCTTCAAGATCGCCGGGTTCTACCAGGATCCCGTTAATGCCATCCTTTACAAGGCTGGGAATACCTCCTGCCGTGGTTGAGATAACAGGCAGCCCGAAACTCATGGCTTCAAGGATGGCGAGCGGCATGCCTTCGTTGTAGGTCGGCAGAACGAATAGCAGGGATTGTCTTAATATCTTTTTTACATCATCGTTAAGCAGCCAACCGGTCAGCTCAACATGCGAATCCATTGATAATTTTTTTAACTCGCTGTATATTACCCCGATCTCACCGTTTCCGCAAAACTTGAAACTTAGCTCAGGATCGAACCTGATTAGCTCAGGGATAACTTTTACCAGGTCGTAATAGCCCTTTCTTTTCTCAAGTTGACCGGAGGTTGTCAGGATTTTTGAAGTGTTCTTATAATCGCAGACTTCCGGAAGGTCCACAAAATTATAAACCACTTCTACCCGGGTAGTTGATATGGACCTGAATACCTCAGCCCATTCGTTGCTCACGGTAATTATACAATTTGATTTGTTAAGTGTTGAACGAATGAGCTTTTTAAGTGATTTACCCTGTCGTTCGTAGAAAGAATCAAATTCGCAGGCATTTGGATGGATGATGATCCCCAGGCCGGCCATCCTGCCCAGGTATACAAAAGGAACATACCTGAAGAATCCCCAGTTCTCTGAAATGTGTATATGGACAATATCGTATTTCTTTACCAATATCCTGATCAGGAAATAAAGGGTATAAAGAGGTACCAGGAAGAATTTCTTCAATTTGCTGCCCTCAGGCCGGGCAACATGCATGGTGTATTCATATGCCGGATCTTTGGCACTTGCCAGTATATTTCTTTCCAATGTTGCAATACCGCCTTTGTTCAGTGGATCAGGGCCAACCATTATAACCTTCATCAATGCTTGATTTAATTGGGTTTTCTAATAGATAGTTACAAATCCGGACATATTCCTTCCGGATATTCTGAATATTAAGATATTAACTCAGAATAAATATCCTCCAGCTCTAATTCTTTTTTTCTTAGTTCAAGGTTCTCAAAGGCATACATCTTTGAATTCCTGGCAATCGAATCTCTTAGAACGGGATCATCCACAAGCCGTTTGATTGATCCAGCTAGCTGGATTACATCCCACTCTTTCACCAGTAAACCGGAAACTTCATGCCGGATAATTTCAGGAATCCCTGCATGGTAAGTACTTATAACCGGCAAACCGGCTGACATGGCCTCAACCAGTGTCCCGGGAATGCCTTCCATATCACCGTCACGAGCCGTTATACTTGGTTGAATGTAGATGTCAGCCTTCGAAAAAAGTTCGTTTAGCTCTTCAGATCCATAGGCATATGCACCTGTCAGAGTCACAATGTTTTGCATTTTGTAGACGGCAATCCGGGCTGAAAGCTCTTCTTTCATATTTCCATCCCCGGCAATGATCCATTCAATCTGATTCTCCGGGTTCGAAGAAATATATTCACGTAAAGCTTCGAGCAGGAATAGGTGCCCTTTTTTTTCATCCAGCCTCCCGGCTGTTAAAAGCACCGTTTTATTCCCGTTTGTTTGTTTATGCTCTGACCGGAATTTCACTGTTTCGCTTCCGTAGTAATGCACCCTGATCTTATCAGGCGGACATCCCAGTTTTACAAGATGGTCCTTCATGTTCCCGCTCATGGCCAGAATAAGGGAAGCAAATTTGAAAACGCGCCTTTGTAAATAGATTTTCCCCAATCCCCCGAAACGGCCGGGAAAAGAAGAATAATCATACCCGTAAAAAGAAACGACAGAAGGAATCCCTGCCTTTTTCATCACCCTCCAGTACAAACCGGCATCAGTTCCATAGTGCAGGTGAATCAGGCTTGCATGCTGAGATTCAAGGTAACTGACAATTTTGTTCGATTCGTTCCTGCCGATCACCTTGAAAAAGCGATAAAGCAATTGCCCGGTCCGGGACCTGTGCTGGCTGCTGCAGAAACCGGGAATAGAATTCAGGTCAAAGCCGGCATATCCGCCATCATTGGTTTTGTCGATATGCCTGGTATAAATGAGCCTTGGCCTGGCTGATATATGCGACAGAACCTGGTTATGGATAAATGTAGCCCTGAATTGTGATGATTTGCGAACACAATGTGCAACGATCATTTCCTGGTTCATCCCGGGTATTATCAAAATTTTCCTACTTCCTTCAACCATAGCCTTAATGAAACCTGTTTGGCCAGGTCGTAGGCACTGCTGTTTTCAATGACAGGTGTCAATGCATTCAGAGAAGAATTTCCTGCATCAAATAAATCACTCCTGTCCTGCCTGAATAATTTGACCCATAGCTTCAGGTCAAAGGTGTCATCTTTTTTGCGCCGTTTCTTGTGTTTGATGTAGGCCGGAATAATATTCAAAGGGAAAAAGACCGAATTTAACTGGGCCGGGCTGTAGAATCTCCCGGTGGGTAGATGCATCAGTGAATCCAGGTTCTCCTTCAGCACAGGCAGATAAATGGATTGCCCCAGCTTGAGTGATTTTGAGTTTCGCTGGAATGCTTTTTTGTTCAGCAATGGTACTGGCGTGCGCAGGATGAACTCAACAAAATCATCGTCAATGTAGGGCGATAGAATGCTTACATATTGCCTGCAACAATTGATTTCATGACCAAAGTATTTCCTGAATCCTTCAGTCAGGGAAAAATAGTACAACTGCTGGTACTTGCTCCCGATTGAGTTGAGATGCCTGAAATAGTGAGCTGTTCTGTCTATAAATTCCCCTCTGTGATCCTGTATGAGCTGTTCCGGGATAAACCCTTTTCTGATTTCCTCCCCGAGCAAATTATTGAGCTGCTCTTCAGAGTTTTCGGCATAGAATACATTCACAAACTCCTGGTTGAAGATATGCCCGACTGAATTGGCAGGCCGGAGCAGTTCGCTCCCAAACAAGCCTGTTATTACGGTTGTTGAATGTTTCGACAATATGGAATAGCCATAGGTATGATTTGCTCTTCGAATAGTTCCTTTTCCCCCTGACCACATTACAGCCTGTGTCCCGTAATAACTGAAACGGCTTTCAAAGTTTTTATCCAGTAGCACCGGTGAATAATGGAAGCCCAATTTTTCCGATATGAGTTGCGGTATGCTGATCTCAATGCTTCCGGGCATTCCCCAGGAATAATAGAGTATATCCTTTTTTGAGTGGAAGAGTCTTGAAAGATTGGTCCTGCTGTCGAAGCCGGAAGTGAGGGATGCACATAGTTTAGATTGGTCCTTGTTCAGAAGGTCGATGCATTCGTTGAACAATTCCCGGGTCTGACGGTAGGTTTCTTTCCAGCTTAGTGAGGTGTTTTGTGTCACTGAAGCAGTGTAATTGTAGTACTCAGTAAGTACTGCTGATTTCAGGTCATATGTGAGAATGGAAGATGGTGGTAAAGGCTGGATTCCCTTGAATAGTGTGCATTCACCCAGGGGATAATCAAATATGGAATGCTGCAGTAGTACTACCGGATCTACTTCTGAGGGAACCCCGGGGAAATCGATAATATTTTGGATGGAAGTACTGATCAGCAGGAAATCCTTGCTTTCGTGGTAATATATGTCAAGTAGGCCGCTCTTGCAGGAGAAAACCTGGTATTTTTCAAGTTCTTCGTCAATAAGGAATATGATAAAAATGCCCTTAATATAATTGATGAAGCCTGGGCCATCCTTTGTGATCATCTGCAACAGGTCTGCAGGTAATAACCTTGATGGCCTGGTGTTCCTGGAATGAGCGTATTCGCGGTTCGTAAAGATATCACCAAGAACAATGATATGTTTACCAGCCTCTGTAGCAGAAAAAGGAGTCATATTCTCTTTATGCCTGAGTCCGGATATTTCGAAATTCTTGCCCTGGATCGATTCCGGCAAAACCTCAATCCCTTCCAGGTAAGAGGTTAGAGGTTTGACTTTCTGCCTTAGCTCAACGGATAATGGTCCCGGGGTAATAAGAAGTGTAATATCAAACATTCTGAAGAATAGGGTATTAATGTTAGTCAGTAATTTTCAACCTGAATATTATGGTTCAAGATCTATTTTGATGACCGGTTTCTCGTCAGGTACCTGAAAAGTTTCCTGAGGTAAAGGGTGTACATGAGCTTAGGCTCGGTTAAGTAAATATCAGCATAGTATACTCTTCCGAAATAGGATTTGAGCCAGGAAAAAGTACTCAAGGATTTTTCGCGATGGTAATCAATATAGGTTCGGACATCCCTGGTAATGGAAAGCCATTTGTAATCAATATCGAGGGGTGTAAGCTGTTGAACCTGCATTCCTGTAAGGTCCAGGTAAGCCTGGTAGAAGATATCCACTCCAAGCTTGGCGCCCATTACATCCCATAATCCAAATCTCGTATTGATCTCTACCAGTTTGAAGTCGCCTGTATCATCATCTTTCTTAAATTCCACTCCGGCAGGCCCCCAGTATTTGTTGTCCTTCAGGATCTTGAGCGCTGAATCCAGCACAGGTGCTGCATTTACCGTTTTCATGTAGGATGCGCTGCCAAAATGAATAGGGGTGATCCTGAGTTTTTGCCCGCAGAAGTAACCCAGGCACCGTTGATCTTTAGTCATGTAGATCACCAGGTAAAACAGGTTTTTATCGGGACCAGGGATCATCTCCTGTATCATCAGTTCATCATCATACGGTAGTATTTTCGACAACCAGCCTTCCACTTCGGATGCATTTTCAACCCTGATAAGCTTATGCCCGTGAACAATGGTTTTGAGCGGATCTTCCCACCATTTTTTACCATACGAAGGCCGGATAAGGCAGGGATATTTAAGTTCCCCGATTTCATCCAGGAAATCATTACCCTTTTTGTAGAAAATGGTTTTTGCAACCGGAACCCCTGAACGTTGTGCTGCCAGAACAAGCCCCTGCTTGCTCATCAGCTTTTCAGTGGCATTTTCATAGGAGTGATGGAAGAGGAAAACTTCGGATAGTTTTTCTGAATATTTCAGGACCGGCAGGACGAACTTGTCGGAGGTTATCAGCAACACTGGCTTCTTCCCATTGGTACCCCTGAACTGCATTATGAATTCAAGCCATTCTTCCTGATGAGATTCCGGGTCGGGGCAAACGAAGGTGCTGGTCCTTTTTAAAGAAAAACCCGGTTCACGGGCATAGCAATCCATTCCGATGCACTGAATTCCCCTTTTCTTAAAATCCCTGAGGATGTCAATTCCCGGGAAATAAAGCCCCAGCACTATAACCGTATGTGAATGAACCATATTTCAGTACTTAGTTAGCCATGTGAAATGCTTACGCATGTCACGATATAAATATCCCAGTTTATCACGTAGGCTGATGATCGGAATTACCTGTCCCGTAACACCGGAATTGATGATCCTGGTAATTGAGGTAAAGACCCTGGCAGGATCAATCAGGGAACCTGGAGCCGGAGTGCCGGTGAGTGCTGCAGGTTCCAGGCTGCTGAGGCTGGAAGGGCTGACAGCATTGATGGTAACACTGCCTGGCAACTCCTTCGAATATGCCTGGGTAAATAAATGTAATGCCCCTTTTGAGGAGCAATAGGCTGTTCCTTTGGAATATCCTTCAAAGCCCGCATTTGAAGCTATATGAATGATCCGCCCGTAGTTTTGCCGGGCCATATAAACAGCAACCTCTTTTGAGAGCAGGGCAGGAGCCATGAAATTCACATCCATCACTTTCGAAAAATCACCGGTTTCATAATCCTCAAGTTTCCTGAAGGATTTCAGACCTGCATTGTTGATGAGGATATCAATATGTTGATTTTCTGAAATAATCCTGGAAATCAATGACTTGATATCGTTGATATGGGTAAGGTCAAAAGAATAGTAGCCTTCAAGCTGGTCTTTGGCTTCCTGGCTCAATTCATCATGAGCCGGTAAATCCAAGCCTATTACCCGAAAATTAGCCTCATGCAATCGTTTAGCCAGGAAGAGCCCGAGTCCCCTGGTGGCTCCTGTTAGCAAAATGTTTATACGGTCGCTGTTAATTGCTTTGTCTGACATGATCTTTATTTAGCTGCCCTTGGTTCCTGCCTATTTTTCCATCACTTTTTTTCCATCCCTTTTAACTACATAACCAGGATCAGAAATTACAACGCAATTTGAATCTATATCTTTTATAATCAATGAGTTAGGTCCGATTTTAACATTGTCTCCAATCATGAGGCCTCCTGAAATAACAGCCCCCGTGCTAATACTGACATTATTCCCAATGACAGGAGCCAGGTCATTCTTGAAACCAATAGTGACACCATGCCATACCTTGCAATTTTCACCCATGGTATCCGGGCTAATTACCCCATAATAACAATGATAAAGCACTAGCCCACCTCCAATCTTACCATCGATTAATAATGTATTCAACCTTTTAACAAGTATTTGAGAAATGAATAGGATCAATCCTAAAATTAATCTTCTAATGGTTGAGGTTTCACTGTGCTTCATATTTACTCTGATCCGATAGTAGAAGAGGTTTCGAAAATCTCTGTATTTGATCATTAGAGCTAAAAAAAGGATTATTTGACTCGAATAATCCTCATATCGAAGTTTTTTCCACTGTGCCAAATCCTTCTTCAAATCAGACCTATCACTCATGATTGAATAATTAAATAGAGCAGGCAAAAGAATAGGGAGATAAAGAAATATCCTGAAGTAATGGAAGAAAGAAACAACGGATGAATACTTCATGTTTTTTGGTATTTATGTGCTTTGTATAAAAGCAGAGTCAAAAGATGCAGTTCTTTGGAAGCCTATTCTACAGTCCCGATTCCTTTAGCCATTTAACATATTCCCCTTTGGTAACAAGCCATATTTCATTTCGATGCCTGTTTAACCAATCAAAGACTTTAGGCATAATATTTTTAATAAACCTGGAGTCGAGGCTGGGATGGAACCAAAGATAGGCAAGGGTGTGATGTTCCAATGCCCTGTTAAACAATGTGATATAGCGTTTAACCTGGGTACTGTCCGACCAGTCGGGATAATAGTCAAATTCGAGTGTAGTGGTAAATTCCCATAGACCATGTTCGTCCTTATGTGGGAATCCAAGTATATTGGCATAATCTGTCCGGTAATTGGTAAACCCCATTTCTGCCAATGCCGGCAGGTTTCCAATGGTATGCCCCGGGTGTACGAACGAAGTTACATTCTCAATTCCAAAGCGTTTTGAAGCCTGGAGCCAGGCTTCCATCTCTTTCCTGAAAAGTTCAGGAGAACAGACAACATCCCTGCAGTCGATGTGAGAGAAAGTATGGCAGCCGATTTCATGAGCGGTTTTTGAAGCGAGGATCTGATCAATCAGGTCAGGGCAGTACCAGAGCGGATCCTTATGGAAATCGGTACAAGGGTCATTCTCAAACCAGTCTTTGCCGGCATATTTCCAGAAGTTGTTTTCGAAATGTGGTAACCTTGGGATTTCAGGATGGGTTAGGTGCTCACCACGGGTGCAGCTATCAAGAAACAAATGCCCAACGGTGAGCCATGTAATCGGAATATTGTATTCGTCGCAAAGCTTCAGCAGCCTGGGCATGTTTTCACGTTCCTGCTTTGCTTTTTGAATGGCCAACTGCAAGGGGTCCTTGCTTCTTTTTGCGTATTGCCAGGCCCAGGCAAGTTCAAAATCAGATGATAGGATTACAACTGCTTTATAGGGCTGAGGTATGAATGAACGCCAGTCAGCCTTTTTCTGCAGGCGAGGATTTCGTCCGAGGTAAAAATTAAGCTGTTGAAGGATGGCTTTGGCTTTTCTGCGCAGCATAAAATTGTGATCAATTAATTCAGGCGCCGGCTGATACAATGCCTTTGTAAAGATTAGTCAGGGAGGCAAGGTGGGTTTCTTCTCCGAATACCGATCCGCAAAATTCTTTGGCAGCCTTGCTCATTTGCTCTCTTTCAGCCGGTTGATCCATTAAGTATTTAACCTTGTCAAAGAGTTCATCCTTCGTTTGGACTATATAGCCTGTAACTCCATTCCTGATTATTTCATCATTTCCGCCAACTGCAAATGCTATGGATGGTATTCCCCATACACCGGCATCAATAAGTGCAATCGACAGGCATTCTTCCCTTGAAGGAAGGATAAAGAGGTCAAACTTAGCATAGAAATTTGCAGTATCGGACCTGAAACCCATGAAGTGAACCTTGTCGGAAACACCTGCTTCCGATGATATCTTTTCCAGCCGCTCTTTTTCAGGGCCGTCACCAACTATTTCAATTTCAAAATCATTGCAATCCCTGCTTTTTAGCCATCCGGCAAGTTCTACCAGGAATTCCACCCGTTTCAGCTCAACCAGCCTGCCAATGAACCCGATTCGGATGGGCTTGCCTTGATGGAAATGCACTTCAGCAGGATGTTGCTGGGCTGAATTGTACATGATGATACATTTCTTCACAGGAAAGCCATAATGGTCGCCTAAAAAATAATCCCTGAGTTCTGTGTTAACGAAAAGGAGTTTTTTTACGCTTCTCAACCTCGACAGCCATTTTAGGGTTGCTTTTCCTTTACTTGGGCTTTCGAAACGGTGAGCATGAAAATGCCAGATTACAGATACGGAAGTAAGGAGGCTTGCCAGGGCTGAAATTACGGAACTGGCAAAAAGATGTGCATGAATAATCTGGATGTTATGTTCTTTTACTAGCCGGGCAATACTTAATGCCGTTTTGAAATAGCCCGATTTTTGTACCCTCAGCAACTTGACTCCGGGCTGGATCTGCTGTTCAAGAGGTCCTCCGAAAAAGGAACAGAGATAAACATTCTGGCCCGTTGACAGCATATTGGCATCGAGCAGAGCTTGTTTCTCGGCTCCGCCATAATTCAACGAACTTACCAGTATTAAAATGTTCATCAGTGTTGCCGGCTTATTGTTTTTTTGTAGATATCTACCATCTTGTCGCCAATGAAATCCCAGGACATTTCAGGGATCTCAAGCTTCTCAATATGTTCGCCCATTGACTTTAATTTCGCTGTATCCGATGTCATTTCTTTCAGGGCTCCATACAATGCTTCAGAGTCATCCGGTGGAATCAGCATTCCGGTTATCCCGTGCCTGATCACTTCTGATAATCCCCCTACATCGGTTGCCAGTACAGGCTTGTTGAATGCATAGGATGAGATTACTACAGCGCTATGCGTTGCATCTGTGTAAGGCGCTACAACAAAAAGGCAGTTTTTTATCAATGCTGCAAGTTCATTTGTTTCAATGTAGCGATGAAGAAAGATGATCTGATCGTTTATAGTGATTACTTCCCGGTCAAACCATAGTTTACCTCCTCCTGCAATCACCAGTTTTACATCCTTGTTGCTTTCAGTGAGCCTGTTAAAAGCTTCAACCAGGCGATCCAGCCCTTTGTACCGGGATATACGTCCAAAAAAAAGTATATAGTTCGTTGGAGTGCTGAACTTACCGTCATCGTAATTGTGGTATATATCCAGTTTGCCGGTATAAACCTGGTGGACCCGTTCAGGTTCCTTGATAGCGAAATAGTTGACGAATTCTTTTTGCAGGTATTTGTAATGCTGCAGGAAATCGAAGTTAAGGTAGGTGTAGAATTTATTTACAAAATTATTTTGCGTGCTCTCTTCTCCGCTATGCGACTTGTAATCGTGAAGTGTCCATAATTTGGGATAGCCGGGAAGCAGCAGGTGAAAATAGCCGACAAACCCACCGGAACCATTGAAGTGGATCAGGTTAAAACCTTCTTTACGTATTACAGAAGAAGCACTTCGGATGATCCTGAAGTTCTTGAGCCACTTATCCCGTAGGATTTTTCGTGAAGGTGTGCGGACAAACCATAAACGAAAGGAATTCCCAATAAACTTTTTGATCTCATCGGGGATGATCTCCAGGTTCTTTTCGTGATCATTGGATAAGCCATACGGCAGTTGTGCAAGGTCCATTTTGAGGATTCCACCCTGGTATGAAGAGCCTGCAAAGACAAAGATCAGGGTGAGGTCAACCTTTGATGACATGGCTTTGGCATGTGAAAGGACATTCTCCACATTGCCGAAGGCTATAAGGGCGATTTTCAGCTTACCAGCAGAGTCCTTCATAATTTTCCAATCCTTTGAGTGAATCCAGCCTTGCAAGGTCTATGATCCTTTGGCCGGGTTTTGGTTTCAGTGCCAGGAATTCATCCTCCTTGTTTGTAATGACCAATACCTCAGCCCAGGAGACAACTTCATCGAGGTTCTCTGACAACATCTGGCTTATATGGGGCAGTTTTTCTTCAATAAAGCTTTTGTTTTTACCTACAAGCCTCGATAATATTACATTCTTATCATAAATCCTGATCTCACTCCCTTTACCATAGAGCCATTCAATAACCTCGATAATCGGGCTGTAGCGGAGGTCATCAGTCCCTGATTTGAAACTCAGGCCAAGTATTCCTACTTTATTCGCAGGAGATGATTTTATAAGGTTAAGAGCCAGTTGCTTCTGAATATCATTACTGGCTTCGATGGAGTTTAAAACCGGGGTTTCAAGGTAGTTGTCATGTGCCAGTGTTTTCAGCGCTTTCAGGTCTTTCGGAAGGCAACTTCCACCGTATGCGAAACCGGGTTTAAAATAATAGGGTGAAATGTTGAGCTGTTTATCCATGCAGAAAATGCGCATCACTTCATGCGAATCAATGCCCAGGTTTTTGCAAACATTCCCTACTTCATTGGCAAATACAATCTTAAGGGCGTGATATGAATTGTTGATATATTTGATCAGTTCAGCCACCCTGATATCTACCTTTTCGATAGGCCCGTTCACTTTTGAATAAATGCCGGCCATGATATCCAGGGCTTTTTCATTGTCGCTTCCGAGTACCGTAAGAGGCGGATTGAAATAATCTTCTACGGCAGTGCCTTCACGCAGGAATTCCGGGTTTGAAACAACTGCAAAACCCTCATTTCTTTTTTTGCCGGAAGCCTTTTCAATGATTTCGCCGACCCTGGCATTGGTGCCGGGCAAAACAGTTGACCGGATAGCCACTATATGAAAGCTGTCTTTATCCCTGAGGGATTCGCCAAGCTGTTCCGCAGTCTGGTAGATGTAGTCAAGATTGAGGTGTCCCTGGGGAGTGGAAGGTGTACCAACACATAGAATGGAAATGTCAGTTTCGTGTACCGCTTTCCTGTAATCCATGGTGGCGCTTATATTGCCTTTCGAATATTGTTCAAGGATGATGCGATCAATATCCTTCTCAACTATAGTAGCTTTCCCCTGGTTAATGAGATCTACCTTAATGGGTATGGTGTCGACACCAATAAGCTTATGACCGTTTTGTGCCAGGCAACCCATACCCACGCAACCTACGTATCCGAGACCGAAAATGCTGATGTTCATATTATTTGATATCCGATTTGGTGTACATTAATTTTCCTGATTTTTCACGCGGAATGTCATCTACAAACCTGAAGGTATATTCCACTTCATTTCCTGTATAGTAGGTGAAATAGCCTGTTAACTCGCTGATAAACTTCCCCCTGTCTTCTATAATGCCTGGAACAATAGAAATCGTAATTGATTCATGTGCAGTCTGGTGAACCTGGAAACACTGTATCTCATCCACAAGATCAAATAGTTTCCTGGAAAACATATGCCCGTAGATCTGTTTCCCGCTTTTTAATTTAAAAACGTTGTAAACCCTTCCCATCACAGGATTGAGCTTGGGGAATTTACTCCCGCAGCTGCATTCATCCATAAGAAAGGATGAGATATCGTCATTCTTATACCTGATAAAGGGCATTATAAAGTTTTCGAGGTCTGTAACCACTATATAGCCGGGTTCATCAGGACCAAGACTTTTACCCTCAGCATCCAGGATTTCAACATAGCGGGAATCTGCATGAATATGAAGACCCTTGTGAGCGTTGCATTCCGTTGCTATATGGAGTATTTCACTGGAACCGTACTGGCTGTATGTTGGACATTGAAATACCTCTTCAATGAGCTGGCGCTGGATTGCTTCAACCGGTTCTGCCGTCAGCCAGATAGCTGTAAGCGGGTAGAACTTTATCCTGTTTTGCTTGAGGAAATGCGCGTATTCAAAAAGTGAACTTACATAACTTATCATCAGCTCCGGCTTGAATTTGAATGAAAAAGCAGCGAATTCACGCATACTTTTGTCATTCATATCGAAACCGTTGTACCAGCTTGTGTTTTTGATATGTTGCGACTTAAAATCATGATTCCTGAAATCCAGGTACTCATTTTCCTTCTTTAATCCCCAAATCCAGGCAGTTTTTGAACCAACGCTACAACCGTACATTTTAGTAGTGCGGAGGTACATGGCAGTCATCAGGTCCTTTGCAGCTTCATCCCTGTAGAGTTTCATCGGGATCCCAGTTGTGCCGCCGGTATTGACTACATCCCTCCGGCTGGTGGGCAGGTTTGAAGCTGTGATTGTATCCAGGTTATCCCGTATCTCCGACTTTGAAAGCAGGGGTATCTTTTCAATATCCTTTAATTCCCTGAAATTATCCGGGTGAAATCCCGCCTTATCAAATTTCTCCCTGTAAAATGGACAGTTCTCATAGGCATGATGCAGTAGTTTGCTTAGCTTCTTAACACGTATATCACGCAACTCTTCAGCAGGGAGGTATTGATTTTTCCAGGCTATAACAATATCCCTGATTAGCTGTGGTTTCATCAGGCGATTCTTGGTATAGAAGATGGAATTATAAAGATGTTTATTCATTGGAAGTATTCAGGCAGAGAGAAGAAAAACGTTATCCGGGTGAATTACAGACAATCAGAGTCCTGGTATTTTTTCAAAGATAAAGCTTGCCTCCGCTAAGATTTCTCACAGGTGCTTTTAAATGAAGTGCTTAAGGGTCAATTTTTTATTCCTGAATCCCCAGGAGAGAAAACTCAGGTAACCATGTATGATTTTAAATGCATATTTGAACCTAAGATGAGTAAGTGACCTTAACAGGGGGCGAAATACCATGTTTTTAAAATGCCAGCGGACATAAACCCGGAAGTAAGCCTGGTCCTTATGAAGCAGCCTCAGCAGCAGGGTATTCCGTACATCATAAAAAACTTTGAATGGTGAAGATTTCCCTATCGTAATGCTGTCCTTATGCCAGATCATCGCTCTAGGACTGTAAAACACACGGAAACCCTCCTGTTTTGCCCTAACCTGCCAGTCTAATTGTTCTCCCTGGAATGCAAAAATGGTATTGTATCCCCCGACAGCATCATAAACTTGCTTCCTTACCAGCATGAAGATATCATCACTGTAAGGTAATTCCAGTTCTTCCTCAAATTGTCCTGTATCTTTTACCCTGTCACCCCGATGGCCACCAATCCATTTTACGGGATCCTCGTAATAACCAACACTTTGTATTGTTTCAGGATTTTCATAGAAATAAACTTTGCCTGTAACAAAGCCAATGTTGTTGTCTTTTTCAGCAGTGGCTACCAATGAGCTTAAGACTTTTGAACCAGCCTTTACATCGTTGTTGGTGATAAGGACATAGTCGGCCCGCTGTTTTTCAAAAGCATAACTCAAGCCGAAATTGAATCCGCCGGAATATTTCAGGTTTACATCTGTGCGCAGTAAGGTCACTCCGGGATAATTCTTCTCTACATATTCTTTGGTCCCATCCGTCGACCCATTGTCAATAACGGCTACTTCAAAATTGGGGTAGTCGTTGGCAAGGTAGGTTGAAATGCTTTCGTCAAGCAGCGATTTGCCGTTATAACTAAGGATGAGTACAATTACCCTGGGGTATTTAGTTGCGTTTATTTCCATTTACTGGTTCTTTGCTGAAGCAATGATTTTCCTTAACCCCTCTTCCAGGTTTGTTTTGGGGTTCCAGCCCAGCAAGGCCGAGGCTTTACGGATATCACAGATGGTATCAAGTACTTCATTTTCCCTGGTCTCATGGCTGAAATGAACATCGATTTCCTTATCCAGTATAATTTGTAAGGAATGGATAATGTCAGGAATTGAACTGCTTTTACCGTACCCCAGGTTGAAAATGTCAACTCCCGGGCCGGAATAGGAGAGGGCAGCTATGCATGCATCAACCACATCATCAACGTAGATAAAATCTCTCCTTGGCCTTGGGTCTTTGAGCATTACCTGCCCTGTCAGGCATTGGCTTATTATATTCGGGATCAGGAAATGCGGATGCTGCCCTGGCCCGTATATATTAAAAGGCCTGAATATGGTCACCGGCACTCCAAAGTCCCGGTTATAAGCGTTACACAGCTCTTCACCCAGTATCTTCGATTGGGCATAAGGATTAAAGGGAGAAAGAGGGTGTAACTCGTCAATTGGCTGGTACTCCGGGGTCCCATAGAGGTAGGAACTGAAGAAGATCATCTTCGCCCCGCGAAGCCTGCAAAGTTCGAGTATATTGAGAGTCCCGAGCACATTGGTTGTGTAGTAGGCATGAGGAATTGAATAAGATTCCGGTACCATCAGCCTGCTTGCCAGGTGGATTGCCAGGTCGAATTCCGGCAATAGCGTTAGTTTCCCAAGATCCAGTATGTCGTCTCCATGCAGCAGGTCAACCCGGATGGTTTCATGCCCTAACGCGTCCAGTCGCTTTGTTAGCAAACGGCCGATAAATCCTTCAGATCCCGTAACAGCTATTTTCATCTATTTCAGGAAATCACTTTTATGCGCTTCGAATTCATCCAACGCAATTGCATAGTCGTCCTGCCTTCCGATATCAAGCCAGTACCCGTTGAATTTGTAGCTTTTAACAGGGATGTTCTTACGGATCATAACCTTTATCAATTCCGGGAAATCAAAGTAGGCATCCTTTGGGATATAGTCTACAGCCTCTTTTCTAAAAGAGTAGATACCCATGCTGACACTATATGTAAATTTCGGCTTTTCCGTATAGTTGGTCAGCTCATGATTTTCATTGATATCCAGTACACCCAGGTCGATTTTTACCTCCTTGTCGTAGGTTGCAATAGTACATAGACTGCCCGACTCACGGTGAAACCTGAAGAATTCGTTATAGTCGATATTTGCCAGGATATCTCCGTTCATGACCAGGAAATTATCCTCCAGGGACTGGATCAGTTTGAGTGGGGCAGCAGTACCCAGGGGCTCATTCTCATATGAGTAGGTGATGTTGACACCCCATTTTTCACCATTGCCAAAATACGCCCTGAGCAATTCGCTCAGATAGCCGACTGCAAGGACAATATCAGTAACCCCGCTGGTTTTAAGTTGCCGGATAATGATCTCAAGTATCGGTAAGTCACCCAGTGGCATCAGGGGTTTCGGAAGGATGGTAGTATAGGGTTTTAACCGGGTCCCTTTTCCCCCGGCAAGGATAACAGCTTGCATATACCTGGTATTAAGTTTGGAATTTTTCAGGGCTGCTCACCCTGGCAGTTCTTGAATACTTGAATAAACTTATTTGCCACGTTGGGCCAACTGAATTCTTTTTCAGCCATGGTTCTGTCAAAAGGCAAGGGGAATTTTCCTGAAAAGCTGAGTGATAATTGCTTTTCCCATTGCTCATAATCTGATTTTTCCAGCACAATGCCAACATTGTGTTCCTGCATCAATTCGGCAGTGTATCCAACGTTGGTTGAGATGACCGGCACTCCGCAGGCAAATGCCTTTTGAACACCCACCGGTGAGCCTTCGGTCAGAGAAGTGAGGATGAATAAATCAGCTGCGTTGTAATAATCGAGTAACTCTTCATTGCTCACATACCCTGTAAAAAGGATCTGCTTTTTTTCGATAAGCGGTTGAGCAAGGGTCCTTAAATATTGTTCATACTCCCTGGTTCCATGCCCGGATACCACGTAAACGAAGTCATGCGTTAGCGATATCCTGTTTAAAATGCTGATGAGTTTATCAACCTGTTTCAATTGGATCAAACGTGAACTTGAAAAAAGAATGATTCGGTCTTTTGGCAGGTTAAGTGCTTTTCTGCATGCAGCTTTATCTTTCTTGGTCCAGTATTCGGTATCTATTCCCATTGGCACAATAGAATATGGCCCTGGGTAGACTTTGCTGAAGTCTTTTAGGAACTTATGATTGATCAATGTGAAAGAATTTACATGAGCAAGTATCTTTTTCAAAATAAAATGCTCTCTAAAAAGATAAAATTTAGAAAGTACGTTTAAACTAAATTTTCCTAAGCGATTAAGTGGTAAATGTAAGTCACCCAAACAGGTCACAACTATCTTTTCATTCTTGAAATGATTTATTACTGATTTAACAAGCGGAAAATGAGGGAAAGGGAGATGAAGAATTGTTATTTCAGATAAATTTGATTTAATTAGATTAATTAGTTGATTACTAGATATATAATTATGTCTTTTTAATCCATACCAGAAATACTTTTCCTGTGCAGGGAAATGCAGGTGCTTCAATCCTCCATCAAAGGTGTGGCTATATACCTTGTCAGCACGAAGATCAGGCTGCCAGACCTCAAATTCGATTTCAGGATCTGCTTTCATGATCTCTGCACCCATCAGGTCGCCCCATTCCTCACCCCAGATCCCAACCCATTCACCATTGGGCAGAACCCAATGTACTGGGGGCTTTTCCTGGTTCGAGAATTCACTATACGCCGGGGGGTGATCCATAAGATGGATAATCTTACATTTCATCTTTCACGTAATTTGATAATGCCTTTGGATTAAACAACGAGAAAAGGAACCTGGCATCTTTTCGCTCGATCCATTTCATCAGGTACATGAATGTATAAAACACTATGATAAAGAAAAGGGGCGAAATATAATAGATCAACTTGTATGAGTGATCCAGCAAGGCTTTGCATCCCAGGTACCAGAGAAAATAGAAGATTGCTCCAAACAGGATATAGCGCAAGCGGAGGTCAAAACGGATCTTGGTCCTGCGGTATGCATACAAAAGCGAGACAACAAGCGAGAACAGGTTCAACAATAGATTATTGATAGCCAATCCCATGCTTTTTAATCCGAGGAAATGCGGGTCCAGCAGGAGCACAAGGCATGCAGCAAAGAAAAGAAACTGGAAGACATTAATTTTGGCTACGAGCCAGAATTTACCGAGCCCCGCAAGCATATTACCATATGGAGTACCCCATAACATTATGAATGAAGCAACTACCAAAATTGAGAAAATATCAACGGATGAAGCGTATTTAGGCCCCAGCAATCCCTTTATGATGAGGGGGGAATACATTGAAAGCAGCAGAACGAAGGGAAAAACGAACTTGAACAGGAAATCATCAAACTTCCGCGATAATTTCCTGACAGAATCAAAGTCATTATCGGAAAAGTACTTTGAAAACAGGGGGAAGAAAACGGTCCCGGCGGATTTGCCAAGGAGAAGGATCATTCCACCTATAGAGAATGCAACGCTGTAATATCCAAGTTCTTTCACATTACTGTAATATTCCAGGACGAGTTTATCAGAGTATGCCATCAGCGCATTGGTAAAGACGATCACTACAACAGGCAATGATATCAACATATAATTCCTGAAGTATTGCTTATTGAACCTGCCAAAAGGGATCTTCCTGAACAATACATAAATAAAAGGCAGCACTATTAACCCGGAAAGTATATTGATATTTACCAGGGCAATGGCTCCAAATCCCAATGCTACAACTACAATTCTCAGCACATTGTAAACAACGGCCTTAAGCAGGTTTGGCAAATTGGAACGCACCTGTTCAGTGCGGGCAATGAAGAAGGTTTCGTTATACTGTGGGAATAATCCGATGACGTACGCTACAATGGATAATAGAATTACCATCTGCAGATCGGCGCTCCCAAAATTGTGGTGTAAATAGTACTTCTGGATAAAAAAGTACGAAAGGGTGCAAATCAAAAAGACTACAATGGCTGATAAGGATATCATCCAGTAGGTTTTATTGCAATCCCCTTCATCCTTGCCTTCCGATACCATTTTGATATGCGCAGTACCGAATATTCCAACTATAAAGCTAAATACACCTACATAGGAAGTCCCATAGTTGACCATGCCCATAACGGACGGGCCTGCCAACCGGGCTACAACAATCCCTGCAAGAGCTGTAATGATCTGAATTGCAAACTTTGCGACAAAGTCAAAAAGGAACTTTTGCTTTATCATGCGAAAGAATTCAGTATATGTGACAAGAAAGCCAGCATATGAAATTAATAACCTGGCAAACAGGTGGTTTCAGTGATTGAACTTATTACTGATTGTCGAATTCCTTAAGGGCTTCTATTACATAGTCAACTTCCTCATGGGTGAGGTCAACGTGCGAAGGAAGAGTGATAAATGTTTCCCATATTGAATCCGCTACCGGGCATTCATGGGCATAAGGTTTGAAAAGGGGTTGCATGGATAGGGGATAAAAGTGTACCCCGGTTGCAATACCCTTGTTTTTGAGGTGGAGTATCAGTTTATCCCGGTCTTTGCAGCGCACGCCAAAGAACCAATAGGCGCCATTCCCGGTTTCGTATGGAAAGATTTGCACGATGTTTTTCATGCCTTTGATTCCATCCAGGTATCTCCTGATGATTGCCTCGCGGCGGGCATTCATGGAATCGAGTTTATGCAGCTGGGCAAGCCCGATGGCTGCTGCAACATCATTCATGTTGTATTTATATCCAAGGACGGAAATTTCGTAATGCCAGTGCATTGCTTCATTTTCAGCATGCTGGTTGGCATTTTCAGCCCTTCTCCAGGTATCTTTGTCAATTCCGACCCATCTGTAGGCCCTTAAGGGTTCAAGCAACTCCAGGTCGTTGGAACAGATCATACCGCCATCGCCGGTTGTCATACATTTTTTCTCTTCGAAACTGAAACAACCTATATCTCCCCACATTCCCAGCTTCTTTCCTTTGTATTCGCCCCCGGCGCAGTGGGCGCAGTCTTCAATAACTTTAAGGCCAAGTTCTTTGGCTATTACCATCAACTTATCCATGGGCACGGGATAACCCCCGTTATGAACAGGGATGACGGCAACACAATCCTTATCATATTTCCGGCGAAGATCTTCGAGGTCCATTGAAACAGTGTCGACTTCAACATCCACGAAAACCGGGATAAGGTTGTTGTATAAAACTGCTGTTGCTGTGGAAGCGAATGTTATAGCAGGAACTAATACTTTTTTACCCGCAGGAAAATGATAAGCTGTTAAGGCCAGGTGAAGTGCTGCAGTAGCTGAGTTCACCCCGATGGAGATCCTGGCACCGATATACCTGCTCCATTCTTCCTCAAATTTGACAACGGTTGGGCCATTGCCAAGCCATGCGCGGTCAAAAACCTCTTTCAGGTTGTCAAGTTCTTCCTGTCCCAGGCTGGGTTTAAATAATCGTATGTTCATTTATGTGTGCTCTTTATTAGTTATAGGTTGTTGGTTATTTGCTATCGGTATTGAGTCAACTTTATCCTTTTACTTTTATCTTTTCCGTCAGCTGACGGATTTACCTTTTATCTTTTATCTTTTGTCTTTTATCTTTTACCTTTTATCTTTTATCTTTTGTCTTTTATCTTTTATCTTTTATCTTTTCCGCCTGGGGCGGATTTGTCTTTTGTCTTTTGTCTTTTGTCTTTTGTCTTTTGTCTTTTATCTTTTATCTTTTATCTTTTATCTTTTGTCTTTTATCTTTTATCTTTTATCTTTCTTACTCCCACCTGTCATATATCACCCTCTCCCCACTCACGCCCTGCCTGAGGATTTCCTTTTCAAATGCACCGATCATGGCAGCAGGCCCTGAAAGGTAATAGACAACTGAAGGGGAGGAGGCTGTGGATTTTACAATTTCACTTACGGGTAGCATCCCTGTATGCTGGAATGTTGTATCTGCAGACAAACCACGCTCGCAATAGATATGGTAATTAAAGCCCGGCAGGTTCAAGGCACATTCAGAAAGCAATCCATCGAAGATTATCAGCCCCGGGTTCCTGACGCCATAGTACAACTGAACCGACTTGCATGAAACCTCCTTTTCAAGCTGCGAACGGAGAAAAGACAGGAACGGGCTGATACCAGTGCCTCCTGCAACCAGGACAACATCCTTCCCGATACTTGAATCGAAATTGAAAACGCCGAATGGCAGTTTGATCCAGGCTTCGGACCCAATCTGTAAATCATGGATCATGCGCTGAGTAAATGTTCCTTTCGGAGAAATGAGTATCTCTATTTCAGTATCCCCGGTCGGGGCATTTGCAATTGAAAAAACCCTTGATTCCGGCCAGTTGAAACTGGGATCATAAGGATCAATAGCAAAGTGAAGAAATTGCCCGGGCTTAAAACGGCAGGGTACTTCTGTCTGTAATTTGAATAGGGTGATTTCGCCTTCGTAGCGCTGGATTCCTGTAACGGTTGCCCTGACTTTCCGGGGAGCTGCCATAGATACTTGATACAATATTTGGGAGCCTGTAGTAATTATCCCTTTGTTTTTTGAATAAGCGGGAATAATTAAGTTTGGCTGAACTTGTAAAGACTGGTGCCTGGTGCTTTTTGTTGAAAGACTGATTGCTTCGGAGTTTTTTAAGAATCCCTGTCTGATTTGCCGAACTTATGCCCTCTCCTTGAAGAAACGGCTGAAGGTATCAACCATGTAGTCAATCTGTTGTTTGTCAATACCCGGGTATACACCGATAAAAAAAGTGTTGTTCATGATAAAATCCGTGTTCTCAAGGGTTCCGACAACCCTGTGCTCGATATTCATGAAGCCTGGTTGCCTCAGGAGGTTCCCGCCAAAAAGGTTACGGGTATGAACCTTGTTTTGATTGAGATATTGAACCAGTTCAGTCCTGGTAAAATTCTGTTTTTCCCTTACGGTGATCAGGAATCCGAACCAGCTTGGATCTGAACCGGGTGTTGCATAGGGGAGGATCAGCCTGTCCTCGAATTGTTTCAGCCCTGCGTAAAGCAAGCTGAAGTTCTCTTTGCGTTTGGCTACAAAACCGGGCAGTTTTTTTAGCTGGGCCCTGCCCACTGCAGCCTGCATATCGGTTACTTTCAGGTTGTAACCAATGTGGGAATAAACGAATTTATGGTCGTACCCTGATGGCAACTCGCCGAATTGCTGGGTGAAACGTATCCCACAGGTGTTGTCCTCTCCTGAAGCACAATAGCAATCTCTTCCCCAATCCCTGAATGAGCGGGATATCCTCGCAAGGTCTTCATTCGATGTTACTACAGCCCCGCCCTCGCCCATAGTCATATGATGAGCCGGGTAAAAGGATACAGTACCCAGATCACCATGGGTGCCGGTTAGTTTTCCTCCAAATTCGGAGCCCAGGGCATCGCAATTGTCTTCAATCAGCCAGAGGTTATTTTTACGTGCTATGTCAAGTATAGCTCCCAGGTCGAAGGGGTTTCCCAGGGTATGCGCCATGAATATGGCTTTGGTTTTCGGGGAAACGGCTTTTTCGATGTTTTCAGGCTTCGCATTATAGGTTCCTGTTTCTACATCACAGAAAACAGGTACAAGACGGTTTTGGACAATAGGCGCCACAGTGGTAGGGAAACCGGCAGCAACAGTAATCACTTCGTCCCCTGGTTTCAACTGCCGGTCAAGCAGTTTTGGGGATGTAAGACTCGACATGGCAACCAGGTTGGCAGAGGATCCTGAATTTACAAGTATGCTGTCCTCAACACCCAGGTATTCTGCAAACTCGTTTTCGAAAGCTTCAGCATGAGGTCCGGCAGTCAGCCAGAAATCCAGTGACGAATCCACCAGCCCGGTTAATTCTTCTTCATCGAAAACCCTTCCTGCATATCTCACTATACTTTCTCCGGGAATAAAATCCTTGCCCGAAAATTTTTCATGGTAATACTGTTTAACCAGTTTCTGTATCTCTTTCCGGATTTGCGAATGATCCATCCTATAAACCTCCATGCTTTGTTATAAATTCATTTAATGATTGTAACTGATTGTCCTTGTCAGAAACCAATGGTTTTTTACAAGGCCATACTATGCCGACTTCAGGGTCGTTCCAGCGAATTCCGCTGTCGGCACTTTTATTATAGTAACTGTCATGCTTGTAATGTATCTCCGCATGCGGTGTTAAACTGCAATACCCATGTGCAAATCCCTTTGGGAGGTAAATCCAGCGTGGTTCTTCTTCAGTAAGTATGAAAGCTACCCATTTGCCAAGCGTTGGGGAACCTTTCCGTAAATCTACAGCAACATCATAAAGCTGTCCCCTGGTGCACCGGATAAGCTTTCCATCAGTCCAGGGTGATTGAAGGAAATGCAGGCCGCGGATGGTATTTTTTTCCACATTCATGGAATGATTTTCCTGCACCCATTCTGAAGGCAGCTTAGCCTGTTGGAAGATTTCCTTGTCGAAAGTGCGCATTAAAAAGCCTCTCTGGTCGGAGTAAGGCTCAAGGGTAATCTCGATAATTCCCTTTATTTGAGGGTTTTCTTTAACCTGCATGGGAAGTAAACCAATTGATTTGTTGCCGGCAGAGTTCAAGTACGCTGGTGACATTTGAGTACTGACTGTACCAGTCGGCAGTAAGCTGTAAGGTATTGTCAAAGTTAAGGATGGGTTTCCACCCCAGGCGATTGTATGATTTACTTATATCGAGCGAAAGTAGCCGGGCCTCATGAAATTCAACATTTCCTTCCTGTTCCCATGAGCCTTTTCCAAAAAATTCAAAGAATTTTTCTACTACTTGTTTTACCGTGTAAGTGCCACTCAGGCCAGGCCCGAAGTTCCAGCCTTCAGCGTACAGCTTGCTTTCATAATTCATCATCCCAAGCAGCAGGTAACCGCCTAAGGGCTCCAGTACATGCTGCCAGGGGCGGGTTGCACCCGGGAACCTGAGGAACAGCGATTTTTCAGCTTCAATTGACCTGACACAATCCGGGATGAGCCTGTTTGCAGCCCAGTCACCTCCTCCAATCACATTCCCTGCTCTTGCGGTAGCCAGGTTCTGCCCGCTGCCCTTACCCGAATTTAAAAAGGAGTTCCGGTAAGCTGCACATATAAGCTCAGCTGCACCTTTACTGGAACTGTAAGGATCATGCCCTCCCATTGGATCATTTTCCCTGTAGGGAAATAACCACTCCTTGTTCTCATAGCACTTATCGGAAGTGATAACCACTATTGAGCGCTTATGCTCATTTCTTCGGCAGGCTTCCAGAAGGTTAACAGTACCCATGATATTAGTCTGGTATGTGCCGACGGGATCAAGGTAGCTGTCGATCACCAGCGCCTGTGCTGCAAGATGGAATACAATGTCCGGTTGTACATCCTTTATGTTTGCTTCAAGTTCAGGGAGGTTCCTGATGTCAGCACGCGTATCATGGATTATGCTTTCCAGGCCGCATAAGTTAAAGTTATCCTTACCTGAGGCCGGATCAAGGGCGTATCCGTAAACTTTGGCGCCCATCATATCCAGCCAGGTGCTAAGCCAGGATCCTTTGAAACCGGTATGCCCGGTAACAAGCACTTTTTTATCCCTGTAAAACTGCTTTAAAGCCTGAAAGTCTATTGCCATAATTTCCAGATCGGGTTTTCTACCCACATTTTATTCAACAGCTGGTTATCGCGGAATGTATCCATGCATTGCCAGAAATCACTGTGCCTGTATACCGAAAGCTGATGCTTCTCAACGATGGTGTCGATGGGTAACTTTTCCAGGTCAACTGTCGGATCATTCGGTATTGCATCCAGGAACTCTCTCTTGAAGACAAAATAGCCTCCATTGATCGGGCTCTGGTGTTCCACATCCTTAAGTTGCTGTTTGAATTTTTTTACCATTTTGCCTTCCAGTATCAGGTCGCCAAAACGGGAAGGCGGGAAAACGCCGGTTACAGTTCCTATGGTGTCCATTTCCTTATGAAATTTCACAAGGCTGGCAATATCCACATTGCTTACCGCATCCCCATAGGTGAGCATGAAGCGTTCATCCGTCAGGTAAGGCGCGCAGAGCTTTACGCGATAGCCTGTCATGGAATCGGCACCGGTTTCGACCAGGGTGATTTTCCAGTTTTCGGATTCTGAATGGTTATGAATGGATACTTTCCCACCGGCTGAGAGATCGACCGTAAAATCGGAATTGTAATTAAAGTAATTCAGAAAATAATCGCGGATCACATTTCCCTTATAGCCCAAAGCAAGCACAAATTCATTATACCCGTAAAAGGAATAATGTTTCATAATATGCCATAGTATCGGTTTGCCACCGATTTCGACCATGGGTTTCGGCTTATACTCTGTTTCTTCGCGTAAGCGGGTTCCCATTCCCCCGCACAGGATTATTGTTTTCATTATATCTGGCTGTTAATCGATTATTGATTTCTAAGTTGGTTTGATGGTAAAATGCGCTGAAACCAACGAATAGTAAAGAAAGCATTACCCACTTCTCATTGGATTCAAAGCCAACAAAGTACCCGAAGTATTGGGCTGAGGTGGCATGTGTAATCATGAGCGCAAATATCGAGACTATAGCCAGTCTGAAACCATTTCGCTCACTTAATAGGATGCCAGGTCGTTTACTTATCTTATTCATCCTACTAATCATTTGGAAAAAGAATAATAAGAAGACTGCTATTTCAAGTATCCCACCTTCCCTTAGCATATTATGAAAACCAACATGTCCATCCTGGTATTCAATTCCTTCATCTGAAAATCCCCAGCCAATGATCGGACTCTCATTAAATTTTTTCAATAATCTTGGAATTCTCCGTTCTGTCCGCGCGTTCTCACCTTTCAGAGAGGCGTCTCCGCTGAAGAGTATTTCAATTGTGCCAAAGCGTTCGGATGAGCGCTCTATCTGGGTATTTAGAACATCGGCACTGTTCAGCGCTATTTTGCCTACAATCAATAGAATAAAGGCAAACATAAAGTACCTGAAGTACTGAAGCCTCCATCCGCTTGAAAAGAAGATGTAGATTACAATGGTAAACATGATCACCGAAAAAGTAAGGAAAGGGCCCCGGGTTGCGGACGTAAAACAGATTAAAAAGTTCAGGAATATAATGACAATCAGGAACAGGGGCTTGAAATTCCTGTCTCCCCTTATGAGAAGTATGCCACTCACAATAAGCGAGAATGTATTGAGGAAAGAAGCATCAAAAACCCTCGAAACATCTTCTGAACCTTCAGCCAAAGCAGCTCCTGTAGAAGCAATGGTTGAAGGACCTGATTTGAAAATGGAAATGATGTATTTGCCATACGATATTTCATAAACTTGCCCAATGAACGATAAAATGATAAATGGTAAAAGCAGCCGGAAAAGTTTTATGAAGTGTGAATAATCAGGAATAAACCTTGGAATAATTAAGAAGAATAGGAATGGAAAAAATGTTGTTCTTCCTATCAGAATCATTGACGGCAGTGACATGCCTAAGGAAAAAGAATTAATTAGTAGTACTATTCCATATATAACCAAAACCTTTAAGGAACTCTTGAAAAAATAGCTGTATTTAGGTTGAGGTGTAAAAATTGCTTTAACAATGGATGTCATAAAGAATAAGTCATAGAATGAAAAGGAGAATCCCTTTCCAAAGCTGTACATCGGAATTCGTTGCATGTCAGATGCCGTGCTTCCTGTAAAAAATCCTGCCGGTTGACTGACCAGGATAAAGAAAAAGGCAATCCAGAAATAGCTCTTCTTGCTTTGATAAAAAATTAGCAGCAGGAGAATAAAATAAGCCTGGCTGATGGTTTTGGGCAGCAGATATACTACAACAGCAGTTATGATGAACAGGGCGAATATCCCATAGTTCTCTTTGCTCAAAATCTTATTCGTACTAACGGGTTCTCGATAAATAGCCATAAAATTGATCCTTCCTCTAATTTCCGTATCTGTTAATTGACCAAAGTATCATTTTGTGATAGCGTTTTTCAATAAAGTCGATAGGAAGGTTTTAATTTTTCAAGGATTAAGTTCAGCCCCATCACAGAAATGAGTGTAATTACGGGCAAAACAGGTAGCAGGTATCTCCAGTCAGTGTATGTGAACATATGGAGGAAAAAATGAAAAATCAGCATTAAGATTAGGCCTAGACCAAACATATCTTTCTTGCGGGCAATGACAAATAACCCGATAAAAAAGAATGGGTATAATATTCCAAGCATAATTATACGGTTCAGGTTATTTGCTTTTGATGCAGGAGCCTGGATGGGTTTGTAAGTAGTTTTAGGTTCATAGGAATACCTGAATTTGAATGGTACCCAAAGGGACAATCCATACTCCAAACGCTGCCTGAAATTAGATTTGCTATTTTCTTTAGCAACCAGGTAGTTTACCTGTTCCCGGCTTAGTTTACCTTCCTTGATGAGGCCTTCATGCTGTAAGTTACGCCCGTCAGGAAGGATTATGCTGTCAAGTTTATGGATCTCGCCTTTATAGACCCAGGATTCCTTGAATTTTTCAGGGGCAAAAGTTTGTTGAAATACGATGGTGTTTACGTCAGAAATAAAGATAAACCTGTCAAAAACATAATATTCTCTCACAATCCAGGGTGTAATTGTTAACAGTACCAATCCTGCAATTGCCAACATTTTTTTGAAAGCGAGGCCAAATGGTTTTAGAGGCAGCAGAATCATAAAGGATAATGCTGCTATGTGGGGAATATACCTCATGTCCGTAAGGATGAGTGCACCGATCAGCAATGAATAGATGATCAGCAACTTCCTGTTTCCAGGATCTTTGAAAAGGCGGATAGCATATAAGAGTACCAGGGAAATCCAGAATACCACCCATACTCCAGGCTTCATTATGTAGATGTGTTGCCAGTGTTTGTTGTTTACCAGGTAGAAAAATGCCACGATCCAGGCGCTCTTTTGTCCAATGTACTCTTCAGTAAACTTGAAAAGGAAGAGTCCTGTAAAACCATAAATCAAAATCTGGAAGAAGAAAATTTCGTAGAAATCGTTGAATGGCAATTTGATAAGTATTCCAATTATTATTGCATTCAGTGACTCTCCAATACCAATTTCCTGGGATGTGAAGAGGTTGTTCAAATTAGCTTTTATTAGCTCAGCAGTCTGAAAGTAATAAGAAGAGTCACCATAACTAACCAGTTTGATATTGCCGTATAAAAAATATCCTATTGATCCGGTAATTATTCCAAACAGCAACACCAACAGGTAAGGAAGTTGCTTTTTGTCAATTCTCGAAAAATATGATTTCATTTTCTCTACTTCTTAATTATTTTCTTTTTTGACAGCCTTTAGCTTTAACTTAAGTTGTTACTATCGCATAATCTTAGATAACCGGGCTTTTTCCAACAATAGTCTTCCTACGTTTAAGCAACAACCAGAATAATGCAATAGCTGAACCAACAGAGTATACAAAAATCGTTATTGAAAAATCCATAATTGAGAATAGCACAGCCTTGCTCTTATCAATATTAAGCAGCACAAGCAAACTGATATATCCTCCTTCCCTGATCCCAATTCCGCTGTATGAAATCGGTAACATGATTAAGAGGTTAACAATCATTATCAAAGCTGATAATTCTACTATGGAAAGCTGAATTCCAGCCATTTTTGCCAGCAACGCCCTTCCGCCTATTGCAACCAGGTAATAAACAAATATCAGGGCCAATATCAGGAAGGTCTTACCTTTTTCAAGCCTGATGAGGTCAATTAGTGGCAGAAGCTTCTGTTTCAATATTCCATAATACCGCAGGAAGAATTTCCTGAAGATGAAGAAAACTACTACGGAAACTGAAATGGCAATAAGTCCGCCAAGAATCACTGATTGTTTCAGATTAAAATCAAACTTGCTAATAATAGCATAAGTTGTAGAATTCAGGAAGAAAAATGAAATGAATATCAAGGTGACGAATACAATCAACCCGATAACCCGCAGGAAGAAGATCCCTGTCAATGCATTGAAATAGCTGTTGATCTTCTTTCCAAAATAATTCACCAGGAAAAGATCCGAACCGATCAAACCGGGGACTGCCATACCATAAAATGCAGCAACAAAATTATTTTTGAAGGTTGGCATTTTGCTAATATCATTGGTATAGATCGAAAACAGTTTTATCTGTGTCAATGTGGTTATGTAAACCTGAAGCAAGCCAATAATGGGTACGATTACAACAATATACCAGGGCAATACTTTAAATGATGCACTAAATGAGCTGTAATCAATTCTTTTGTAGATATATATGGCAAGACATATACTTACTACCAGCTGAAATACCCATTTATATTTTTTGATCGTTTCCTTCATCAGGATCAGTTCTATCTCTTATATCCGTTTTTCAGTGTTGTCGCCTAATCTATTAATTGGAATTCCTCAATAAGCGATGAATACTGATCCCTCATTTTGTCGAATGAATGGAAATCATCGAAAAATTTGCTGATATTATCTTCATACTGCTTCCTGATAGCCGGGTTATTGTAAAGGTTAAGAATTTCGTCCGCCATCAGCTGGGCATCAGGTTCAACCAGGCAGGAAATATCTTTATTTAGCACCAGGTTATGAATGGGCCTGTCGGTTGCTAATATGCATTTTCCCCAACTCATATATTCAATAATCTTGAAAGGAAGGTCATCACCCATTATCCTGCAGGAAATCAGTATATCAGCATTCCGGTAATATTCTGTAAGCAGTTGTTGGTCAATTCGTTTGAAAATGTCGATGCTGGTAAGGCCAAGAGATTTCACCTTATTGGTTTCAGCAGTATATTCTTCTTCTGTAGCTCCAATAAGTGTGAATCGTATAGAAGAATTCGATTTAAGCTTTTCAGCAATTGAATATAGCAGCTCAATGTTTTGTACCTGTACAAAAGAGCCGGCATACAATATGTTAAAATTGCTATTTTCGGTTTTTGCTGCAGCAACTCCCCCGGCTTTCTCACTGGCATGAAGGATCAATTTGCATTGTTTGCTGTCATAACCCGCATCCAGGTATAAATGCAGCATTTTTTCAATGTTGAATATAAGCATGTCATATTTGCCAAGTATGAATTTTTCATACTTCTGTAACATCCTGTAATATAACTTGTTTCCTGAAATATTCCATTTTGTCATTTCTCCGGCAAGTGGAGCATAGATCGTTGCAACCACCCTAGCCTTATAAAATGGTTTAATCATCCAGAAAAACAGGTAACTGGCGTTAAAGAGGAAGATCACATCGTACTGCTTATCTTTTTTAAACAGGAGCCTGCCCATCATCAGGAAGGTGAAAACCAGGATTTTTATATAGTCTCCAACCTGGAAGGATTTGAAGACCTGCCTTTTAGGTACCCGGATGATATGGACATTTTCCGCAGGTATATCTTCTCCAATCGGGAAACACATAATGTCGACATCGAATCCTGGATTTGAATAGACAGCTTTTGCCCTGATAGAGTTTTCGGGTGCCAGACCGCTCTTGAACGGTGACGCCATAACCATTAGTACCCTGGCTTTTCTACTCATTTTGGGCTAAAAAGGAAGAAATAAATTCATCCATGCGTTCCAGTTGTATGTTAAAAGACTCACAGATGCTTCCGATCTTGGCTGCATTTCTTTTCACCCCGTAGTATTGAATGATATTCTCAGTGAAAGACAACTGAACCGGGTATTTTTGGTATAAAAGTTCCCAGGGATGCAGGTAAATAAAGACGGGCTTACCCTGGCTGTTTTTCATGCGGATAAATGCTTGTACTACAGGGGCGGGTAGCAGCCTAAGGTAGGTTCCCCCGGCTATTCCGGTTTTGATGATTCCCAGGTTCGCCAACTGCTGGGGTATCTCAATGATGGACGACCCTGCAGCCTTATGAATATTACTGTTAGCTCCCGGCATACCGTAAAGAAATGTCTTTGCCGGGAATACCGAGGAGGAGTAAAGGAGGTTCTCACCTTCGAGGGTAGCATAAAACCAATCAGCAATTACGGAAGTCACCGACCATGAAGGCGCACGGAATCCTTTGATTTTCTCCCCTGTGAGAGCTTCGAGAATAGAAACGGAGCGGTGCAGATCTTCCTTGAATTCTTCAGGCTTCATCGAATATACAAGCTTATGGCCGTAACTGTGCGAAGCTATTTCATGGCCATGCTCATGCAATTTCTTTACTATATGAGGTTTCTTTTCAGCAAGCTTGCCTACTACAAAACAAGTACTCCTGATCTGGTAGCGGTTGCAGATATCAATATACAGATCGATCTGTTTTTCTATGGACGAAATTTCGTCGAAAGGTTCCGATAGCCTTCTTCTGGGAAGTTCAGCATCAAACCATTCTTCTACATCCAGCGTAAGGAAATTCGGAACTTTCTGTAGCATTCTTGCTTAATGATTATTTACGCCCGGGGCGGATTCAATCTTTTTCAGATTAAAACCTTAAAATGCGTCGAAATCGATGCACCTGAAGAGGATATTCTCTTTTGATAGCGGGAAATTAGCTCCGTTGAGTTCCCTGAAGATCAGGTTTAGGGGAGAAGGCTTGGCAAACTCAGGAAAATTGAAATAGGCAGGAATTTGCTTCCAGTTAATTGCTGAATCAATCCCAAGGAAAAGGTTCAGGCCCGCTTGCTTATTATCCAGGTTGCCGTGATTTAAAGGCTCAGAACCAAAAACACCCATGATGCTTGAAAGCATTGGGTAATTTTTTTTATAGATGATCGTCTTTCCCCCTTTTTGATTAACTGAATATTTATAGCAGGGGTTTGATAATCTCCAGTTTAGTGAATCCTGATCCCAGGTCTTTTGGTAGAAATAGGGTGACTTGCTTTTTCCTTCAGGGATGCCGGCCCCGATTTTCACATCCAGGGGACCTATGAGCCTGAAGCCAAATTTCTTGGTATAAATGGGAGTGCTATTGTTGTTCCCTACACCTATCATGAATTGAAATCCTTTTGCTGCAGCTTCTTCATGCAGACGGTCGGCTATTCCCCTTAGCAGCCCTTTACCCTGGTTAGCAGGATCGACTGCGGCATTCAGGATGAACAATCCGGAAGTGATCTTTCCGTCAACAAGCGAAAGGATAGGTTGTGCAGAATAATGCCCGACAATCCTGCCATCATCAAAAGCACAAATTGCAATTGCCTTTCCGGTCGGATTATCAAGATATTGCCATTCAAGGAACTTTGAAGTGAAGTGATCCTTTTTCATTACAAAATTCAGAAAGGATGCTGCAGCTTCAAGTGATTTCTTATCTTCCTTTATCTGCTGGAAAGAGATCATAAATGAATTAATTTGAGAACGAGTCCGCCAGCTGGCGGATGGAAATGAGTCCGCCAACTGGCGGATGCAAATAAGTTCATTAACTTGAATCTAATTTTCAAATTACTTACTGTTTTTCCGGATCGCGGATAATTGTTCAGCAATCAGTCCTAGCAGGAACACCAGTATAGACATGATCATTAACATGCTGGATCCCACGCTTATGCCTAAGTGGTTGAGAAAGAACTTCATGCCCCAGCCAAATCCTGCTATGAATAAAATTATGGATACGGTCAGGAATATTTTCATGGGGTTAAACATGGTAAGAATATTCAGTATCTCCATTACGGTCTGAAAAGCTGTCATCACACCAATGGTGCTCTTACCACCTTTTCGTTCTTCAACAACAATAGGTTCTTCCAGTACCCTGTGGCGGTTACTAAGGAAAACAAGGCAGATGATATCACTGAACGACATGGTGTCAGGATATAAATGCAGGTATTTTTTGCCAAGTTCGGTCCTGAAGATTTTCATCCCGGAATTAATATCATAAACAGGAACATCCATCAATAGTTTGGCTATTGAACGGATAAGGGTTTTCCCGATCGACCGGAACCAATTACCGCGCTGTCCTTTCCTGCTGCCTATGATCATATCGGCATCTGTTTCCCGGATCTTCTGGAACAGGTTAGTGACATCCTGAAGGCGGTGCTGCCCGTCTGCATCGATAAAGATTGAATATTCTGTTAAAGAAGCCTGTATGCCACTTTTAAGTGCACCACCATAACCCCGGTTAAGCTTATGGCTTACCACTATCACGTTTTCGGAAGACTTAGCAACATGCTGTTCAATGATCTTTGCTGAATTATCCCTGGACCCGTCATTAACCAATACCATGTTAAATTGATTTTTGTTGCAGAAATCAATAAAACCTGGAAGCACTTTTGGCAGAACAGCTTCTTCATTATAAATGGGAATAACAAGGGTAAGTAGAGCGTTAGTCATGACAGGGTGTTTTTGTTAAAAATTAAGCTGGGTCTGTAATTCAGGCTATTGATTATAGATCATCGCTTTGTAGCGGCTCAGGTTTTCGGGGATAAGAAACCATTCGATGGTTTCGCTGAGCCCTTTTTCGATGCTGAATTCAGGCTTAAAACCTGTGAGCTTGTTAATTTTACTATTGTCGCAACACAGCCTGAAAACTTCTGAGTTGGCAGGCCTGATTCTTTGTTCATCCGAAGTAAAAACTACATCAGAGTTCATCAACTTCTTTATAAGTTGCAGGGTGTCGCCGACACTTATTTCGGTATTGGAACCTATGTTAATGGTTTCACCCATAGCAGAATCACATTCAGACAGTTGAATAAATCCACGGCAGGTATCTTTAACATAATTGAAGTCGCGGGTGGGTGTTAAATCGCCCAGTTTGATTTCTTTGATACCGGAAGCAATCTGTGTTATGATTGTTGGAATTACGGCACGGGCGGATTGCCTTGGGCCATAGGTATTGAATGGCCTGGCTATGGTAAGCGGCAGGTTGAATGCATTGTAGAAACTCATTGCTATTGCATCGGCTCCGATTTTGCTGGCACTATAGGGTGACTGGGGCTGCAGGGGATGCTTTTCATCAATGGGTACGTAGTTAGCTGTGCCATAGACTTCGCTGGTTGAAGTGTGGATTATCCTCTTTACACCCTGGTCAAGAGCTGCCTGGCACATGTTCAAGGTGCCTGTAATATTTGTTTCAATGTAACTGTCGGGCGCAATGTATGAATATGGAATTGCAATGAGGGCTGCAAGATGGAAGATCGTATCGCATCCCTTTGCCAGTTTCTGGCAAAAATGAGGATCCCTGACATCACCTGAGATAACTTCCAGGTTGGGATGATTTATTCCTTCCAGCCATCCCCAGTAATTGAATGAATTATACTGCGAAAGAGCTCTGACCTCAAAACCCCTGGCAAGAAGCATTTCGGTAAGATGAGAACCTATAAAACCATCCGCACCGGTAACCAGAATCTTTTTATTTGCCATTTTTCGAAAAATATTTTCTGAATGAATGTTCTTATTATTGCGGACTTTTCCGAATGACTTTTATTGGAACTCCGGAGGCAGTTGCATAGGCTTCTACATTTGTGTTTACCATAGAACAGGCAGATATGCTTGCGAAGGCTCCGATGGTAACCCCTTGTTTGATCAAGGTATTGGAGTAAATCATGGCTCCTTCTTCAATGATCACTTCGCCCCTGAACTCATGGATATCCCTGTTCTCAACGGTTATACCTCTAAAGTAACTGGAATGGGTCCATATCTGCACCCTTGAACCGATGCTGCAGGCATCCTTCAATATCACCGGCATACTCAGGTCAATGATAACATCATGGCCTATATATACAAAGTTCCCGATGCTCAGGTTTTCGAAGGGCTTCTTTTTCCATAAAGGCCTGTGTATATAGAATCCGCTTTCAATATGTACTTTTTCGCCAATGGTCGCACCATATTTTCGAAGGTACTTAACCAAAAACCTGTCCGGGATCCTCTTCAAAACAGATGATAACCCGGTAAATCCATGCAACCTCAACCCATAGTTGCAACGGAAATTCCATATCAGGTCTTCGAAAAACCAAATTATTGACTTCATCATCAATGAGATTTTGTGAATGAAATATCTATTCATTTTCCTGCGCAGGCCTACTGCAAATTTTCTTGTTGTAATTCCTGTTTATTTAATTCTGTAATATATGCATTTTTGCTGAATCTATTATTGCCCTTCAAGATACCATTGGTACATTTTCCTGATTCCGGTTTCAAGTTCAGTGGATGGATTCCATCCCAGTGCATTTATTTTGCTGATATCCAATAATTTGCGATGAGTGCCATCGGGTTTTGAGTTATCATACCAAAAATTCCCTTTGAATTGTGTGATATTTTTGATCAATATAGCCAATGCATTGATAGATAAGTCTTTTCCAGAGCCAACATTGAAGAAATAATCTTTTTTATGGCCTGGTAAATCGGATGCATCCAGGTCATAGTTTTCAAAAAGAAAATGGACTGCATCTGCCAGGTCTTCAACAAACAGGAATTCGCGTAGTACTTGCCCGGTTCCCCAAATGTCAATATAAGGCTCAGGGAATGAATGAATTCCATTGTTTTCCAATGCTTCCAATATTTGCTTTTCATCAGCCTTCCCATCAATACCCTCAACCGGATTTTTGTCAAGATCCTTACGGACTGCATCCCAGTCATTATTTTCCAGGCATTTGGCCAGGTGCATTTTACGCAATAATGCAGATAGAACATGCGATTTTTTAAGATCAAAATTATCGTGGGGCCCAAATAAGTTGCAGGGCATTACGGAAAAGAAGTTACTTCCATACTGCCTGTGATAGCTTTCGCACATCTTAAGACCGGCAATTTTAGCAATTGCATAAGGTTCATTGGTTTCCTCCAGGGAGCTGCTAAGCAGGCAATCTTCAGGTATGGGTTGAGGAGCCATTTTGGGATAAATACAACTGCTGCCCAGGAAAACTAATTTCTTAACGCCGTGCACGAAACTCTGGTGAATGATATTATGCTGAATGATAAGATTTTCGCTTATGAACTGTGCTCTATAGGTATTATTTGCGACGATCCCGCCAACTTTAGCGGCTGCCATGAACACATATTCCGGCTTTTCTTTTGTAAAAAAGGCTTCAACTTCCGACTGACTGCCCAGGTCGAGTTCTGCATGCGTTCGTGTGACAATCTGTCTGTAGCCTGAATCTGTAAGTTTCCTGAGGATGGAAGACCCTACCATTCCACGGTGTCCAGCCACAAATATTTTAACATTCTTGTCCATAGTGTCAGTTTAGATAAAGGTAGAGGAGCCTAAATACTCCTGTATTATTATTTATTGTTTCCTGGCAAGTATAGCCCTCATTATGCCATTGGAATCATTCACAGATTCAACCTGGTAAAACCGGTTAATGTTCTTGCACATTTGCTTCATGAACGGCCCCTGGCCAACACCAATTTCGAAAATCAGCCATCCGGGCCTGGTTAGAAAGCGAGGTGATTCAGTGATTAGCCGTTTCACGAGGTTTATTCCGAAGGTGCCGCCATCAAAAGCCTGTTCTGGTTCGTGATCCGATATTTCACTCATCAGGTTGGGTATCATGGCTGTAGAAATATAGGGAGGATTGCACACGATCAGGTCAAATTGCTCATAAAATTCTTCTGATTCAAAAGGATTGAAAAGATCGCCAAGACTGGTATGGAAGCGATCATCCAACTTTAAGAATGCTATGTTTTCTCTAGTAAGTTCTATTGCCTCAACTGAGTTATCACTTGCGTAAATTTCAGTATTCGGGTTAAAATAAGCAATCGCTAATCCAAGGTTTCCTCCTCCACAGCCCATATCCAGGACTTTTACCCTATGTTTTTGCTGTGCAAGCTGGTAAGAAAGTTCAAGTGCTCTCCTGCCCAGTATTTCAGTTTCTTTCCTGGGTATGAGTGCACGATAATCTGCTATCATTTCAATACCCATGAAATTCTGCCTTCCTGTAATATGTGCAAGTGGTTTATTATTCAGCCGCTGTTCAAGGAGCTTGTCAAGGCTTTCAACTTGAAGTTCACTCAATTCAGGTAGGGGAAGAGTTTCAGCCTGTTCTGCAGATACCGGCAATCCTATGGATGCAAACCATAATGCCTTGATTGTAGCGTCAACAGTCTCGTCTGGCTTATCTTTTGGAATTATCAATTCTCTTTCAAGTTTAACTTTCAGAAAGTTAAACCTTTCTTCGCTATTCATTTTGAAAATCAGGTTGAAATATAATGGGAATTTGTCGAGTAGCACCCATTGAGTAAGCGGAGCACATATCCGGCATGCCTGGATAAAGGTGGAGAATTATTTTAGAATGTTTGAAGTAAAGGCAATAATCATGGACTTCATATATTGGAAGCTACACTCCCCACCAGAGGTTGCTGAGTTTCGCATTTCCCATAATGAGTTTCAATACACGCCAGGATGTATCTGTGATGGCATATTCATGTGGAATGTCAGCATGCCGGCCACTTTGTTTTTCAGCTATCACCAGGCCAACGGATTGCATAACAACACCAGGGTCGAAACCTGACAGGATAATAGTACCGCTATCCTGGGCTTCAGGGCGTTCCATAGATTGCCTTATAGAGATAGCCGGGAAGTTGAGAATCGCAGATTCTTCACTTATGGTGCCACTATCTGATAATGTGCATTTAGCATGTTGTTGTAAACGAACATAATCAAAGAACCCGAAAGGTTTTAGGAAGGTTATCTTATCATTCATCTGCAGCCCTTCAAGGCTTTCCAGCCTTTTACGGGTACGTGGATGGGTGGATACGATTACCGGCAGTTGATACTCTTCAGCCAGCAAATTGAGAACATGCAAGATCTTGAGCAGGTTTTCCTGCTTATCAACATTTTCTTCTCTGTGAGCCGAAACAACAAAATAATTTCCTTCTGTAAGGGAGAGTTCATTCAGTATCCCGGACTTGTCAATTCCTTTCCTGTAGTAGTTCAGGACCTCATTCATTGGCGAACCGCTGAGGTAGATCCTCCTGTGCATCAGGCCTTCTGAAAGAAGGTGCCTTCGTGCATGTTCTGTATAAACGAGGTTAAAATCCGAAATATGATCAATAATCCGCCGGTTTACTTCTTCCGGAACGTTAAGATCAAAACAGCGGTTCCCAGCCTCCATATGGAAGATGGGTATATGCATTCTCTTGGCAATATAGGCGGAAAGGCATGAATTGGTATCTCCGAGTACCAGCAGAGCATCAGGTTTTTCAATTTTCAGAACTTCCTCGGTACGTTTGAGAATATCGCCTACCGTTGCACCCAAAGAGGAGGTATCTACGTTCAGAAAATGATCAGGCCGCCTTAATTCCAGTTCTTTCCAGAATATTTCATTCAGTTCGTAATCGTAATTCTGGCCAGTATGCACAATGACCTGGTTCAGGTGTTGATCTAACAGGGCCATAGTTCTTGACAGCCTGATGATTTCCGGCCTGGTTCCGACTACAGTGACGATTTTGAGTTTATTTGTTTCCATTCTGGAGTTATTATTTTTTAATCCTGGGTTTCTCGCTGATTCTGCAGATTTATTCGCAGATTCTCGCTGAGATAAATTACTGTAAAAACTCAAAGGTTATTTACTATTCGTTTAATGGAATCACTTATTGAAGAAGTATTGAAATTTACAAGCAGTCCAAGTTTATAGCCTGTTAATTTCAGGTAAGTCAGTAATTGTTTGTAATGAACATCAGCAAGCAGCTCGACAGATTTAATTTCAATGATTACCAGGTTCTCAACAAGAATATCTAATCTGTAACCAACATCAAGCCTGATTTCTTCATATTGAAATGGAATTCCTACTTGTGTTTTGACACTTAACCCTTCTTTTTTTAATTCGTATGCCAGGGCTGCCTCGTACGCTGTCTCGAGTAAACCAGGGCCTAACTTGTTGTATACTTTGAAGATAGCGCCTCTGATTATGTATGAAAGCTCATTTTCATTCATGAGGATTATGATTCATAATTTGCGGCAATCAGCGAGAACAAATCTCCGCCAATCTGCGAGAAATCAGACTGATTCAAAAAAAGTATCCGGGTCTTCGGGATTATAGAATTCAGATATCCAGAAAATGGTGTAAAGGTCATCTGTTCCGGTGTTGGTGATGTTATGAGTATACCAGACCGGCATATCCACATAGGCAGGTTCATCACCGGAGAGTTCAAAATTCAGTACTTCTGAAGTCCCGATTTTCCGGAGTTGTATAAGCGCCTTCCCTTTAATCACGGCAAACCGTTCCGATTTCCTTGTATGGAAATGATTTCCCCTCGTAATTCCGGGCTTTGTAGTTGAAAAAGAAACCTGTCCGCCGCTGCTGAGCTTCACAGTTTCAACAAAACTTCCCCTTTGATCAGTGTTGAGTTTAAGTTTTACAGGATAATGTGATGCAATATCCTGGTAGCATACAAAAGTGTTGAACAAATTCCGCTTGAAAGGATTGGTCAGATCCGGAAATATACCTTGATCTGCGTAATTCTTTTTGTATTCAGCCAATTGTTCTAAAATCTCTGTTACATAAGATTCTGAAGTGTGCTTGATTTTAACTGTTGTTACAATTTCATCAGTGGGATTCACTATCAGGTTTTTGATCTCACTTACCAATTCCTGCACATAAATGAGTTTCATCTGGCCGTTAACATCGATAAACGGCACTTCATCGTGAAGCAGTTGGTGACTGAAGGTAGCAACTACTGAGTTATAATATGGCCTTCCAAATGGTCCGAATACATTAGGAATGATAAGCCCGGTAAACCTGGCATTGTTCCTTGAAGCCCATTCTTCCAGCAATTTTCTGCCTTCCAGTTTTGATTTCCCATATAAGTTATCCCTTTCTTCCTGCGTGGAAGATGAAAACAGAACATGCGGCTTACTGTTGGTAAGTTCCATCGCATTTATCAGTTGCCTGACGAGCCCGATATTGGTTTCAAAGATCAGTTGAGGCTCATGATGCCGGTTCATTGCAGCAAGGTGGACAATACAGTCGCAGTCAGAAACGAATTGGTTCAGTTGTTCAGGAGCGTTAAAATACTCATCCTTAAAAGGAACTAACCGGATGTTTTCTTTGTCGAGACCTAACAGGTTAAATAAATGGGTGCCTATAAATCCTGGTTGGCCTGTTATTCCTACGCTGATCATTGTATTTGTTTTGACAGGTGTAATTCGGTTATCGATAGTAAGAACTAAGCTGATATTGAATTTCGGATCAGTTCCAGTTTCAACAGCAGATCTTTGGTGTGTTGAACATCAAGGCGTTCAGTATTATGCGAATTGTAATCTTCGGCTTCAGCAACCTTTGACTCACCTTCAGTGAAGAATTTGCCGTAATTCAGGTCACGGTCGTCGACAGGAATCCTGAAATAATTGCCGAGATCTTCGGCTTTAGCCATTTCCTCGCGGTTGACGAGGGTTTCATAGAGCTTCTCCCCGTGCCGGGTACCAATGATCTTTAATTCATTACTGGCGTTCAGTAATTCCTTCATAGCCTGGGCAAGAGTACCGATGGTCGAGGCAGGTGCTTTCTGAACGAATATGTCCCCGTTATTGCCGTGCTGGAATGCATAGACAACAAGCTCAACGGCATCCTCCAGTGTCATCATGAACCGGGTCATCAACGGGTCGGTAAGAGATAGGGGAGACCCCGACTGTAGTTGTTCAAGGAATAAGGGGATAACTGATCCCCTTGATGCCATTACATTCCCGTACCTGGTTCCGCATAAAATAGTTCCTGTATTTCCAAGAGTGCGTGATTTTGCAATCATGGTCTTTTCACTGAGCGCTTTCGATAGCCCCATCGCATTGATCGGGTAAACTGCCTTGTCGGTGCTCAGGACTATCACTCTTTTCACCATATGTTCAATTGCTGAATCAAGAACATTCTCACAACCCAGTACATTGGTCCTAACAGCCTCAATAGGGAAAAATTCGCAAGATGGTACCTGTTTCAATGCAGCAGCATGGAATACATAGTCAACATCATTCATTGCATTATCAACAGATCTCTTGTCCCTGACATCGCCGATATAATACTTGATTTTCGAATTCTTATAGTACTGCCGCATATCGTCCTGTTTTTTTTCATCGCGGCTAAAAATCCTGATTTCCCTGATGTTTGTATCCAGGTATCTTTTCAGAACGGCATTGCCGAACGAACCGGTACCTCCGGTTATAAGGAGGATCTTGTTGTCAAACATGTTTTATGATTTTTGAATTCAAACTCAGATTGAAAATCTCGGTGACGGCTTGGCACAGCTCCGCCCTTTCAGTCACATCCAATAACTTTGGAATTTGACCTAAAGGGCAGATAATAAATATATTCAGGCCTCAATGGGCCGGTTCACTAATTATTCTGCTGCCACAAAAGCAGGAACTTTTCCTTACCAGCAGATTGAAGTATACTTTCCTTTTCATCGCTGTCGATAAGCCGGAAGTGAATTTCCCTTTTAATAAACAGGGAAGCTTTATTGATAAGCATTTCAAGGTATTCCCGATCCACTTTTTTGCCTACAAAAACAAGTTCCAGGAATGAACTTTCCTGGCCCCTGGCAAATGCGCCGGTCAGAAATACACTTTCCAGTTCACCAATTCTCAGGGCAACCTGTTCAACAAGCTGATCAATACCAAGGTGTTTATGGACAATACGCTGAATGTCAATAAACAGGGGGTGATTAACATTTGCAGAATAAACCTTACGATTGCCTTCTGAATGTGAGCAAAGCAGGCCGGCCGTTTCAAAACGGTTCAACTCAAGCCGGATGCCATTGGTTGATTCACCAAACTCGCTCTCCAACCCTCTAAGGTGAGCACTATTATTGCTATTCAGAAAGAATTTCAACAGAAGTTTAATTCTTGTTTTTGAAGTGATCAGACTTTCCAGCATATGTTGATAAAGAGGATTGAGTAGCTAATTTACTCAAAAAATACTTACGGGAACTTGGTTTATGTAAAAATAATAGTACTACAAGTATGAACAGTGTGGAGCAGATACCTATTTCTTAATAGCATTTGAAGCTAAAAGTGATACAAAAAATTACTCATTTTTGCCTGATTCAAAAATTGAGTCCGCCAGGGAAAGTTAAGAATTTGCCACAAAGGCTCAAAGGCACAAAGAATTACTATGTATTATGTTGTATTTCAACTCTTTGTGTAACTACAAGCCTTAGTGGCTTTGTGGCATTATTCTATGATTCGATATTTCGGACAGGACTCATACCAAAGAGCCGCAAAGCCGCAAAGTTGTAAGGAAAATTCTTAGTGCATCATCCTTAAACCACTACCTATGCCCTTCACGCTAAGCTCTAAGCAGTTGAATCACCAATTCAATTAACCAATAACTAATAACCAATAACCAAAAACTGATACCCACCTGGTGCCATCTAGACCCTGCGCAGGCTTGTCCTTGGCACATCAATGATCAGGCTCTGTCCAACACAATCAATTTCGACTTTCACGCGATGTTTGCCATGGAAATTCAGCAAAATACCATTAAGCCCCATCATAGGTCCTCGAGTGATCTCAATATTTACACCGGCTTCAAGATTGATGAGTGATTCTTCATAGGCTGGAGTGCCTTCGTCAATGTAGGCCTTAATTGCTTCAATTTGCTGTGGGGGTATGGAAACAGCTTTTCCCTCGAAGGTAACATAGCGAACAACACCTTCAACCTGCAAGGCAGTTAGGTATTCTTTCTCGTTGATACAAACAAACAAGTAGGAATTAAATAAGGGAACCTCAACTGTTTTCTTCCGGTCGCTCCATTGCCTCACTGTTTTATGCAATGGCAGGAACACATGAATATTCCTTTTGATCAGTTCAGTGTAAACTTTCTTCTCAGTCCGGGAACGTGTATAAATTGCATACCAATGGGTTTCCGGCGCAGCTTCTTCTTTCACCATCAAGTCCCTATTCAAAGTAGTTTTTGATCCTGTAGCCACCTTCTTTGAGGTATTTCTGACGTTCAGTCAGTTTGAGGTCAGCTTCAATCATATCCTTAACTAGTGAATCAAGGTCATATTCCGGTTCCCAACCTAGTTTAGTCCTAGCTTTAGATGGATCACCCAGAAGTAGGTCAACTTCAGTAGGCCTGAAATATTGAGGGTCAACCTCAACAACGACTGATCCCTTTGGAAGCAGGCAGAATTCATTCTTATTTTCGGTTAAAATACCCTTCTCCTGAGCTCCGCTACCCACAAACTCAACCTTCATTCCTGCTTCTTCAAAAGCTTTCCTTACAAAGTCACGCACTTCAACCGTGATACCGGTAGCTATTACAAAGTCCTCTGCCTGAGGTTGCTGAAGCATTAGGTACATAGCCTTTATAAAATCTTTTGCATGCCCCCAGTCGCGTTTTGCAGATAGATTTCCAAGGAAGAGTTTTTCCTGCATTCCCATTGCAATCCGTGCAACTGCCATGGTAATCTTACGGGTAACAAATGTTTCGCCCCGGACTGGTGATTCATGATTGAAAAGAATTCCATTGCAGGCATATAAACCATATGCCTCCCGGTAATTAACCGTGATCCAGTAAGCATAAAGTTTAGCTACGGCATATGGAGAGCGCGGATAAAAGGGGGTTAGTTCTGATTGTGGTGTTTCTCTAACCAAGCCGTATAATTCACTTGTTGAAGCCTGGTAAAAACGGGTTTTTTCAGCTAGCCCCAGCATGCGTATTGCTTCTAGCAGCCGCAGGGTGCCAAGTCCATCAGCATTTGCCGTATACTCAGGGCTGTCGAAACTAACTTTCACATGGCTCATAGCAGCCAGGTTGTATATTTCATCAGGTTGCACTTCCTGGACGATCCGGATAAGGTTGGCAGCATCCGTCAGGTCCCCATAATGCAAGAATAGGTTCCTTTGTGCTGCATGTGGATCCTGGTAAAGATGATCAATCCTGTCTGTATTGAATAAGGAACTTCTCCTTTTAATACCATGAACCGTGTACCCTTTCTTCAGCAAATATTCTGCTAGGTAAGCACCATCCTGACCTGTAATCCCTGTGATAAGAGCAACTTTCATATGTGCGAAACTATATAATAATCATTTAATCAGGCAAAATATATCTTAGCTGAGGACCTGAGCCCTTATTTCCTGGACAATTTTTATGCTTCTTCTTGAATCCTCCAAACCAAAACCATTGCCCCCAATAATTTGTTCATAGGAACGGGTATGAAGATCAGTAAATCCTTCGCTGAATTCTATCTCTGTCCCATCCATTTTTATTGAACGGAATGTTCTTTTCCCGGCGGCAATAGCTGATTCAGGTAAATATTCAGGATTTATACTAAGGAACCAGTTTACCCTGGCCTTTTCAAGCAAGAGGAAACCTGAAGCATGATCCGCTGTATGTTCTTTAACTCTGTTCTCTTTTATATCCCCGAATATCCAGGTAAGCATATCGAAAAAATGGACCCCGATATTGGTTGCAATTCCACCAGATTTACTCAAATCTCCTTTCCAGGAAATATAATACCATTTACCACGGCTGGTAATGTATTTAAGATCTACATCATATACTTTATCTGAAGGCCCTTTTGCTACCTGCTCCCGCAATGCAATGATGGCAGGATGCAAACGAAGCTGAAGGATGGTAAAAATTCTTCTTCCTGTTTCGTGCTCCAGTTCAGACAGAGCATCCAGGTTCCAGGGATTCAGTACCAATGGCTTTTCGCAAATGGCGTGGGCATCATTCCGAAGTGCAAGCCGGATATGTGCATCATGCAGGTAGTTGGGGGAACAGATACTTACGTAATCTATTTTGTTATCGGGATTATTTCGCCTTAATTTATCCATGAACCGGTCAAAACGCTCAGGTTCTGTAAAGAATTCAGCATCAGGGTAAAAGCTGTCCATAATTCCAACACCATCGTATTTGTCGAGTGCTGCCACCAAATTATTGCCAGTCTCTTTTATTGCTTTTAAATGCCTGGGTGCAATATATCCTCCCGCTCCAATTAATCCAAAATTCAATGGTTTTTGTGTCATATTCTAGTCAGAATTCTTAAGATGATATCTATTTGTACAGATTAATCAAGCTAATAAGTGAAAGTAATCAGGAATGTGCATATTTCGACCAACACGCAGATCAATATTCCCAGGTGCAAAGTTACTATAATTGATATATTTGTTCACAAAACCAGAGGTAAATGGCGGAAATGATTACTTCTTCACAGAATCCAGGGATAAAGAACCTTATTCTGTTGCAGTCAAAAAGCAGGGAAAGGAAAAAACAAAATATTGCGGTAATAGAGGGATATAGGGAGATTTCCCGAGCATTGATATCAGGAGTTGAATTGCTCATTCTTTATTTCTGTCCTGAACTAGTTAACAGTGAAAAAGTTCTTGAAATAGAAGAAAGTTGCCCAAAATTGGAAAAGATTTCTGTTTCTGTTAAGGTTTTTGAACGATTAGCTTATCGTGAAGGTTCTGATGGATTGATTGCCCTTATCAGGCCTAAATATTTAAAACTGGCGGAGCTAAATCTCAGCAAGTACCCGTTGCTCATAATCCTGGAATCCGTCGAAAAGCCGGGTAATCTTGGAGCTGTTTTGCGCACGGCAGATGCTGCCGGGGTGGACGCAGTTATAATTGGAGATCCTCTTACAGACCTGTATAATCCGAATACGATACGATCCAGTGTAGGATGCATATTTACCAGGCAAATAGCAGTAGCTGACTCAAAAGAAATAATGAAATGGCTTCTGAAAAATAATGTTACCACATATGCCGCTGCATTGAACAGGGAAGCCCGCAATTATGACCTATTCAATTACAAAGGGTCAACTGCTTTCGTTATGGGAACCGAAGCTACCGGATTAAGTCCGAAATGGCTTGAATTCTGCAATTCACAGGTTATTATTCCAATGTTGGGAATAGCTGATTCCTTGAACGTTTCAGTAAGCACCTCAATTCTGGTGTATGAAGCTATGCGCCAAAGAAACTTTGAAACAGTCATGATGCATTCAGGGAAAAATCACATTTGAAAAATGTAATATGTTACACTCCGGTTGGATGCTGCCCTTGGTAATTACATGAGGGGCCAACACCAGGGCCTCTGCAAATAAGAAGAAGATCAATTGATTTTTTGCTGAAGGAATTTGCGTTAATCGTAGAAAACCCAGCTTACACCTGCCTTCAGAGCCGCATCGGCACCCGGGTAATGAGGAACCATGAAATAGGAATGATCCATCCAGCCAGAATTCATATGCTGGTACTTGATAAATAACCTGGCCCTTTTAACTCTCATGTTCAGAAAAGCATCCAGGTAGGGATAATCACCTGTCTGGAACTGGTCTTGCCTGTAGAACATCCTTAATTCAGGGTTGTATGCATCAGCATAATACTTTGAATAATACTGGCAACCAATCCCGATCTGAGCATGAAGTACTTTGTTGAAAAGGAACATATTATAACTCAGAGAAGCCTTTCCTGCCAGCGAAGGAAGTTTAAGTATGCTGTCCCTTGATACTTCCTGCCAGGTAATCCTGGTATCCAGGATCCAGTGTCCGGGGTGAAATATTTTGCTCAGGTCGGCCCTGCTAACAAGAATTGCTGCGCTTGTTTGCTGAGGAACGGAAGATGTATTTAACCAGGTGTAATTTCCAAGGCGGGTAATTCCAAAGGAGGCTGAAATCCCGGCAACCTCAACAGAAAGCGTCCCGTTAGTATAATCCTGCAGTTTAAAGTCGTTTTCCCATCGAAAATGGTCAGAAAGAAATCTGTGATAGAAATAATCAGGATGATTCTGCCCTTTTATTGCTGAAAGCGCAATCTTTCCGGGTTTTTTCAGGAGTTTGAAGAACTGGTAGAAGTTCCCCGACAATTCATTATCCCCGCTGTTATATCCACCAAGTGAAAGATGGCCGCTTGCAACAAAGAATGTTTTCCTGGCAATAATACCTTTCAATGTTCCAAATGGAATAAGTTGGTTGAAGGATTCGCCCTGGATTCTTTGTGAAACAATCTCAGTACCGCTGAAGACAGAAACCGGGTCAAGCTGATTCATCATCTGGTTGACATAACCAAATCCCATCTTATCATATTGCTCGGTGATTCCAAATGAGTACTGGAAAGGGAAATTCCTGGCAGCAGTATCCGGTTCTATATTTGAATATACAATTGAATTCTCTATATGTATGTGAAAAGTTGAATCCAGTGTTTTGGTTGAATCTCCATAGGTTACAGGGTAAAATCCGAATGAGACACCATTTTGCGATTTATCATCTTCAAAAGCAGTTGTTTGCCTGTAATATTTAAAGGTATGGATGAGCCTGCCAGCATTGAACCTGGGAGCTACCTGCCTGAACGTTCCGCTGGAATCTTTGATAATCCTGGGCTTTTGCAAATTCAGGTATTGTTGAAAGTAAAAGCCTGAACTTTTATCACGGTTCATTGCATTGGATAACCTTACGGCAATTGTTTGCCTGTTGGTCTCCAGATTTTTTGTGAAGATGGAGTCATAAGCAATGCCGCCATTTTCGTAATTTCTGAACCTGTCTGTAAGCAAGGCTGCAGATGCTCCGTATCGTTGTGATTTAGTAACATACCGTGCGGTAAAGTAACCGGAAGAATAAAAGGTTCTTTGTCGCTGATAAACACCAGGAGTATTGGCAAATCTTGCAAAGATGCCAAAAGTCAGCCCTTTTCTTACTTCCTGGCTAAGGGTAAACTGCAATTGCTGCTCCTTGAGTTTTCCCATTACATAATTAAGTTCTGAGAAAGGTTTTTCAGGAGCATAGAATTTGATGCTGTCAAGGCTTATTTTATACATATCGAATGCTCCATGAATGTAGCTGAACCCCATGGGGTTATTCATACGATATGTGATCGCGGTTGATGCTGAGCCTGGATTACCAAGGAATGCATACATATCATTGCCGCGCTGAATCGGAGTATAATCACTAAAGTTGTGCAGGTGTGCCTGGAATGGGATTAGTGTATAGGATGCCTGGTAATTTAAGCTGAAATATAAGCATCTTGCAGTGTCGGGGCTCATTGCCTCCTTCGACTTTTCAGTTGACTGACCCTCGGTATTAGAAGAAGATTCGTCCTCTTCTGCAGAACTGCCTCTCAACCTGTTGATTTGTGCCTGAATCTGGATTGAACAGGCTAACAATAGCAGGATGACAGGTATTATTTTACGGAATGTACTCAAGGGATCCGGGATGTTCAGTTTGTTTTGCAAAAGTACCGAAAATCATAGTCTGATTCTCTTAAATCAAAGGTTTGAGCGTAAAAAGTAGTTGCAATTCCAGTAGCAGGGGAGGAGCAGCGAAAAAGCCGGGAGTCGGAAAGCTCAATTATTCTGCAGGTGCAGAAGTTATTGAGAATCGATGTCTGACTAATTTGGATAACCTGAATAAGGATTGTATGAATAAATTCTTTTAGAATTCCTGGAAAACTAAGATGGATAGGGTAGGTTAGAGTGGATTATTTGGATCGCGGGCCAGGAATATTTCATTTATGCAATTCTGGAGAGGTTAACAAAGATCCCTGACCGTTGAAATGAGATAAAGGTGACAAGCATTCTTTGTTAAAGCTAACCGGCTTGTGATTGGTATGTATGGTTTAAAGGCCGGAAAGGACATCGAAATCGGGTTTCAGGAACATGTGTATTAACAGGAACATGTGTATTAATATGTTGATCTTGTGATCAAAAAATGATATATCCTAAAGGTATATTCCTATCCTAACCCACCCTCTTTTGGCGGGGTTTATCAGGCAGAGCTTTTGTCTGCAAGGTCGGAAAGGTAAGAGTACAGGATTGAATAAAGAGGAGGGAGGGTTAAAAACAAAAAACCCCGCCACAAGTGACGGGGTTTATAAAGATGGGCGGCGACATACTCTCCCACATCCGTCAATTGACGGACATTACCATCTGCGCGGACGGGCTTATCCGCCTAAGGCGGATCGGAATTGGAAGAGGATATTTGGGATTGAACATATGGAGTAAAAGCCGGCAAACAAAAAACCCCGCCACAAGTGACGGGGTTTATAAAGATGGGCGGCGACATAC
>JACAAZ010000024.1:57882-58433 GCA_013376995.1 Bacteroidota bacterium
TCTCCCACACGAATGCAGTACCATCTGCGCGGACGGGCTTAACTTCTCTGTTCGGAATGGGAAGAGGTGGGCCCCGTCGCTATAGCCACCTAAAGGTCTTAATACGTTTAGGTTCAAAAAATAAAGAACGATTTGACAAACACGAAAGAAAATACACAATTTATATTGATGGAATAGCTGACGTCAATAGAAAGTTTACGGGTAATTAGTACTGCTCGGCTTTGCCATTACTGGCTTTACACCTGCAGCCTATCAACGTCGTAGTCTACAACGACCCTTAAAGGAAGCCTCATCTTGGGCTGAGTTTCGCACTTAGATGCTTTCAGCGCTTATCTCATCCATACGTAGCTACCCTGCGATGCAGCTGGCGCCACAACAGGTGCACTAGCGGTATGTCCGACTCGGTCCTCTCGTACTAGAGTCAGGTGCCCTCAAGCTTCCAACGCCCACAACAGATAGGGACCGAACTGTCTCGCGACGTTCTGAACCCAGCTCACGTGCCACTTTAATCGGCGAACAGCCGAACCCTTGGGACCTTCTCCAGCCCCAGG
>JACAAZ010000025.1 GCA_013376995.1 Bacteroidota bacterium
TAACCTTTGCACAGTGATTAAACACGCCTTTACACAGTTAAGTTAACACTCTCCAGGGGGATAAGGGGATAAGCTATTGAATGGCTATTGAATGGCTATTGAATAACTATTGAATAACTATCGAATGACAATTGCCTGACCATTGAATGGCTATTGAATGACTATTGAATGATCCGTCAGCTGACGGAAATGACCATTGCCTGACTATTGAATGACCATTGCCTGACCATTGAATGATCCGTCAGCTGACGGAAATGACTATTGAATGACTATAGAATGATCCGTCAGCTGACGGAAATGACCATTGAATGACCATTGAATAACCATTGAATAACCATTGAATGATCCGTCAGCTGACGGAAATGGCTATTGAATGACTATTGAATGACCATTGCCTGAGCATTGCCTGACCATTGCCTGACCATTTGCCAAAATTCCCCAATATGCAATAACTAACAACCAATAACCAATCCACCTGAGGCGGAAATAACCATTTCCCATCTAGATTTAACACCTCTTCATCTGCCTTCACAAACCCTAATCCTATACCTTTGCAAAAAATAAAACTATGGACGAAAGGCTGACAGAATTTCAGAGATTATTGGATATTATGGATGAACTAAGGGCTAAATGTCCCTGGGACAAGGAGCAAACCTTTGAAAGCCTTCGCCACCTTACCATTGAGGAGACCTATGAATTATCCGATGCCATCCTTGAAAAAGACCTGGAGGAAATAAGTAAGGAACTTGGGGATCTGATGCTTCATATTGTCTTCTATGCAAAATTGGGAGAAGAGGCTAACAATTTCAATATTGCCAAGGTATTGAAAGGTATCAATGAAAAGCTGATTCGCAGGCATCCGCATATTTTTGGAGATGTTAAAGTCGCTAATTCAACAGATGTTAAGGATAACTGGGAGAGGATTAAACTGGAAGAAGGCCGTACTTCTGTGCTTGAAGGTGTGCCAATGTCGCTTCCTGCCATGGTGAAAGCATACAGGATACAGGACAAGGCAAGAGGAGTAGGATTTGATTGGGAAAATGTTGGACAAGTCTGGGCTAAGGTCGAAGAGGAGATAGGGGAACTGAAATATGAGTTGGCTAATGAGAATACTGCTGAAAGACGTGAAGATGAATTTGGTGATTTGCTTTTTGCCCTGATCAACTACTCAAGATTCATAGATGTTAACCCTGAGACTGCCCTTGAACGTACCAACCGTAAGTTTATCAGGCGCTTTAAATACCTCGAGGTGGAAGCAGCTAAAGAAGGCCGGAAGCTGCATGAAATGACGCTGACAGAGATGGATGCTATATGGAATAAGGCCAAAAGCCTTGAATAATAGATAAATTCATACTCAATCTTTCAAACTGGCATGAAAACAGCCTGGCTCATTTTATTGTCAATTTTATTATCCTTTGAGCTTTATGGGCAAAAAATTGTCCTGACTGGATTCGTTGGAGACGAACACAACTTTCCGGTTTCCTATGCGAGGATTCACAATGCCCTGAATTTGCAGGAACATACTGCGACTGATTCCAGCGGGCATTTCCGACTGGAAATTGCAAGCGATACTATCCCTGTTCCCGTGCAGATCTACTCACCCGATTATGAAACAAAAGTGATATCTGTCAGTACTTCCGGAGATATTACCGTTTACCTTGACCATAACCGGCCGGGAAACGGGGTAAATCAAAGGAATGATATTTCCCAGAGGTACCTGGGGTATTCACAACATAAATTGACGCCGGTATTCCAAATTTCCTACGACTTTTTGAAGGTTGATTTTTCAGGGTATTCAGGCCTTTTGGATTCAACCAATATTGCACGTCTTGGTAAGGATGACCAGATAGAATATCAAATTGGAGGATTGCTGTCAAACTATTCATTTGGAATTGGTTTTGGCAGAAATGTCAGTAACTATCATAATCCTGGTGATTCTATTTTCAGGAAGTATTATAGTTCCCAAATAGGGCTGCACCTTGGCGCTCATTTTCCCATTGGTTCCCACTTTGTAGCTGGATTGGATGCCGGTTTTAAAAACTACAGGTACCGTATGGTCAATAAATTCCAATTGGAGGATCAAACACTCACCTCTTACTTGAAACATCCTGAACTTGATATCCGTTTCAACCAACCTGTTGTTAATTCTTGCATTGAATTCATTTACCGGACCGATTTGCCAGTTGATGAAACATTTATGGATTTTACTATCGGGGGTTACTTCGGAATTGAGAGTTACTTGTCAAAGCAAACATATATCTATTCCAGGAATGATCGCCTCTTCTCTGATAGCAATGTACGACTCCCGAAGTTCATATATGGAATCCGGATAGGTTTGCTTATAAAGAATGACATTTATGGAGGTCAAAATTAAAATCAATATTTCGTAGTCGAATCCGGTTAAACATATTCAAATTGAGAAGGACCCTGTTAATAATACTTCTTTTTATCCACGGTTTTCTTGACGCCCAGGCTCAGGATTCGATAGAGTATGTCCATAGCCGGATCACTCCAGCCTATATCGGTTCTTATTTTTCAGATTCTTACAAACTAGTTGCTTCACCATGTAAATGGAGCAGCAGTAAATGGATTGGTGCCGGTTCAGTGCTGGCAACCGGGGTACTGTTATACACCCAGGATGTCAGGATCAGGAATTGGGTGATGACAAAACAGAATGCTCACCTTGACAAGTTTGCAAAATATGGACTGGAGCCATGGGGGAGTGGTTTATATTCCTTTCCATTAATAGGCGGGATGTATATTGCAGGTAGACTGGCAGGAAACATACGTACGTCCGCTACAGCTCTCACAGCTGCGAAGTCAGCGGCCATATCAGGCGTACTGGTATTGATTCTCAAACAGTTTGCTCACCGGTATCGACCTTACCAGGATAGTCCTGCCAATTCAAAAAAATGGGATGGACCTTTAAGTGATTTTCATTACGCAAGTTTCCCTTCTGGTCATTCTGCTCTTGTTTTTTCAGTTGCGACTGTACTGGCTTCTGAATATTGGGAGACAAAGTGGGTGCCTCTGGTTTCCTATACAATCGCTGCTGCAACGGCTCTATCCAGGGTTTATAATGACAAGCACTGGTCAAGCGATATCCTTATAGGTTCAGCTATAGGTTATGCCTGCGGGAAAATGCTCTGGAAGCAGAACCGAAAAATCCTTCTGAGTTCTTCAATTTCAGGAAGTTCAACACAATTGAATCTTCAATACACCTTCTAGCATCGGCAATTTAGGAGCATAAAAAAAGCCGGGATTAACCGGCCTTTTCTGTTTTCTGGAAGAGATTAGTGTTTGCTTAGGTAAGAAGCAACTCCGGCTGCATCAGCTTTCATTCCTTCGTCGCCTTTATGCCAGTTGGCGGGGCAAACTTCTCCGTTTTCTTCGTTGAACTGAAGTGCATCAACCATCCGGATGGCTTCGTCAATGCTACGGCCAAGTGGAAGGTCATTTACAACCTGGTGACGAACTACACCCTGCTTGTCAATCAGGAATAACCCGCGGTATGCAAGAGGATCACCGGTAAATTCAACGTAGTCATCATCTTCGTTATATTCCCATTCACCTGCAAGTACGTCATAATTTTCAGCAATGGTCTTTGAGAGGTCGGAAACCAGTGGATAGGTTACACCTTTGATACCACCATTTTTCTTCTCTGTATTGAGCCATGCCCAATGTGAATGCTTGCTGTCAACAGAACATCCTACAACAACTGTGTTACGTTTTTCAAACTCAGTGAGTTTTTCCTGGAAAGCCAGGATTTCTGTCGGGCAAACAAAAGTAAAATCAAGTGGGTAAAAGAAGAAAATTACGTACTTCTTGCCGATATATTGGGCTAGAGAGAATTTTTCAACAAATTCGCCGCCGTTGATAACAGCGTCGGCTTCAAAAAGTGGGGCTTTTCTGCCTACTAATACTGCCATTTTTTTTCTGTTTTAAGTGATTATTTATTTTTTTGCAAATATAGATCAAATTGAGAAGTCGATCATGTATGAATGTAACTATACAAGCTATATTTTGTTCAATCAAAACGTTGAACGGTTAAACGCTATTATGACAGTGCATTTGCCAGTATTATTATTTTCCTCATACAAATTGAATGGAATCAGTAAATTCGTTAAACGGAACCATAATTAATTGTTTGAATTTGTCATGGCTGGACTCAACATTCACAAGATTTCCCTATTCCTGCTGCTGCTAATTGCTAAGGCTGCTCTTGCACAAATGGATGTGCCTGTTTTTGGACATATCAATGTGCTGAATGGGTATCAAAAAGAAATTAGTGGGGAGAATATCAATTATTATTCCGCACTTCCTGATGTGGCAAACTCAGCGCTTCTTACCCGCTGTATTGATAGTTCCTATGCTATTGAATGGGAGACGGAGCCTGTTCCTTCGCGTGTCAAAGGCAAATTTCTATATTTCGGCTGGGTTGCCGCTTATTCTACAAAGACATCCACCGGGAACCGCAATTTTGATCTTTATATAAATGGTAATAAAGTAATAACATTTACAACCTTAAAGGACCTGGATACTGCTTTTTGGTCTCAACGAGGTCGCAACGGGGAAGAACTTGTCTTTGAACGGATCAGAACCGATGCAGTAGGGGATGCCCATGGATTCATGTACCTAAAAATGCCTTCATCTTCGCTAAGGAAAGGCAAGCCTTTGAAACTTAAAGTAATAGGGGAACCTTCAGGAAGTCGTGATTGGTATATGACATTCAAGTATGCACCTACTGAATCTCTGTCATTTACACCTCAATCGCTGCTAACAATCGACAATAAACAACCGGTTCAGCTCCTTTCAACATATTTCGGAAGTGAAGCAATACTGCATATTAAAACTGAAAACGGCATTGACTCAACCTTCACAGTCAGGAAGGGCGAAAATACTTTCAGTATTTTGTTGCCTGCTGTTATCAGGCCAACCACCTTACAAATGAAAGCAAGGCTTAATAAAGAGCACTGGCATTCCTATCCTGTTGAATTAAAACCGGTTATCTTCAGGCAGATCCACCTTATCCATCATGCACATTATGATGTTGGATATTCGAATCTGCAGGAAGAAGTTGAGAAAATCCACAATCGCAACATTTCCAATGCCCTGCGGTACATTGAGCAAACCCGCAACCTTCCTGCTGAAGCCAGGTTCAAATGGAATATTGAAACCACATTTGCGATTGATAATTTCCTGAAAGTGGCCAGCCCTAATGAGAAATTGCGACTTTTCAAAGCAATTAAGGATGGATCTATTGGTGTCGGGTCTTTATACGCTAATATCCTGACCGGGCTCTGTCAGCCGGATGAGCTCCTGAAAATTACAGGGTTTGCAAGGCGATTGGAGAAGGAGAACGGAATTGTTTTACCGGCAGTAATGATGAGTGATATTCCAGGCTTAACCTGGTCTGCCATAGCTGCACTTGCTGAGTCGGGGATACGTTATTTCAGTGATGGCCCCAACTACACCGGTTCCATACCCTATGGAGGTGACCGTGTTGGGAATTCCAATAATCACTGGGTAGATAAGCCCTTTTGGTGGATTACGCCTTCAGGTGACAAAAAGATACTTTTCTGGATGGCCGGAAAGGGATATTCTTCCTGGCATGGATTCAAAGCCGGTGAAATTAACAGTGATAAGGGCAGGAACAGGATTGCTTCATACATGGCAGAACTGGATGCTGAAGGCTATCCCTATGAGATGGTTCAATGGAGGTATAACATTGTTTCCGATAATGGCCCCACGGACAGCCTGGTATCCAACTTTATTTTCGACTGGAACAATAAGTACAAGTCGCCAAAGATTATCCTCAATACAGTTGAGAATATGTTCCGGGAATTTGAAAAGCGTTACGGTGACAATTTACCTGAGTTTAAAGGTGATATGACACCCTATTGGGAAGATGGTGCATATTCAACTACCAGGGAAACTGCCCTGAACCATGATAACAGTTGTAAACTTACGGCCCTTGGAACCCTGTTTTCACTAGCAGACCCATCAGCTTATGACCCGGAGATTTTTGATTTATCATGGAAGTCTGTCCTCCTTTGGGATGAGCATACCTGGGGAGCATATAACAGTATCTCTGATCCCGATATTCCTTTCGTAACGGAGCAATGGAGATTCAAACAGCAGTATGCCCTCCGGGCGGATTCGCTGGTTAGAGTTCTCGGGGAAAGCCTCCGTAGGAATGCCGGTCATGAACAGGTCCTTAAGTTTGATGTTTACAATACTTTGTCATGGGATAGAAAGGATATAATCTACCTTTCTCCGGACCAGGCCAAAGGTGCGGGAAGTGTAAGAGATGAGTCCGGAAAGCTTCTTCCTTTTCAGAGGCTGGCAGATGGAAGAGTCGCCATTGAATTGGAAGTGCCGGCACTGGATTTTACACAATTGACCCTTATCCTAGATTCAACCATGCGGAATGCCCATCCTTTTGTTTTGCCTACTGGGAGGATCAGGAATGATCATACCCAGCTGCAGATTAATAAGTCAACGGGCAGTATCGCAAGTATCATCTGTAAGCCCGGGAACATCCAGCTCATTGATACCAGCCACTATTCAGGGGCAAATGAATACCTCTATGTGCCTGGCAGGGATCCTTCGAAAGCAAAAGCTGTTTCAGAGATTCTTTCCATTAGCCAGGAATCAGGGCCTGTTTTAAATTCAATTGAAATCAGGTCCCTGGCGCCAGGTAGCCATTCTCTTGATAGTGAGATCCGCCTTTTTAAGGATATCGACAGGATTGAAATTACTAATACCATTGATAAGATAGCTATCCGCGACAAGGAATCCGTTCATTTTGTTTTTCCGTTTTCCCTCAGGCAGGCAAAGCAAAGATTTAATACGGGATGGGGCGGGATTTTTGAACCCGGGATCAACCAACTTGAAGGTTCCAACCAGGATTTCTATTCAGTACAACAATGGTGCGATATCTCAAACTCGAAACAAGGTGTATCATTGCTTTTGAAAGAATCCTGCCTGGTCGAACCTGGTTCAATGCTGGACGAACGGACCGGGAAATATGGGGTTAAATCGTGGAAGGTCAAGGCAGATACCACTCCGACGATCATCTCCTATGTGATGAACAATTACTGGCATACCAATTATAAAGCTGACCAGGAAGGGACAGTAAGCATGAATTATGCATTGGTGCCACATGCGGAATTTGATCAGCCTGTTGTTCAAAAACAAGGAATGGAATACAACCAACCACTGATCGTTTTGCCTGCTGCGAAAGAACATGCGAAAGGAGCTTTGTTTACAATGGATCAACCTTCAATTGTTATTACCTCCATTCTCCCGCAAGGAACCGGTTTCGAACTCGAATTGTTCAACATTTCTGATGCTCCCTGTGCTGGCAAGTTTCAATGGAAGAGGTTTCAGCCAACGGGCATGGAAATACTTAAACCTGATCGTTCTGAAGAAAAGATTGATCCTAAGGCAGTTTTACTTTTCCCTGCTTATGGAATAAAGAAAGTGAAAATATGGTGATATTGCCTGGGGAATATTATGCTTGAAGGATTTATATAAAGCTTACTTATGCTTTTCCTTTACATTGACGTTGCTGTTTAACAGATCCCTGGAATCAGAAATGAAGGTTTTGAAATCAGGCATTGAGTTCCGGTCAACCAGGATGCTGTCATTTTCATAAGTGTCGACCGGAAGTATGTAGTATTGCCTTTTTCCGTAACGAATGGGATTATAGACCCAGGTTAATTGATACGAAGCATCTTCAATCGTTGTTTCTCCATTCATTTTTTGCAGGGTAATCCCGATCATTGCTCCCCCATCCGTATAGCGCTTACGTTGGTTGGAAACAGAATTTCCCAGCGACCAGGCTACAAGCTTTTCCCTGCCCAGGCTGTCATTCTTTATCCATTCCATACGCTGGAGCACATGCGGATGAGAACCTATGATAATATCAGCGCCATGTCCGAAACAGAAGCCTGCAAACTCTTTTTGGTAAGCATTTGGCTCACGCTGGTATTCATCCCCCCAGTGCATAAAAATGATGATCTTATCAGGTTTGGATTTCTTAGCCATTTCCAGGTCCCTTTCTATTCCGGGCTTATCGATGAGGCTGACGATATTTCCTTCAGGCACTGGAATGCCGTTGGTGCCAAAAGTGTAATTGAGCAAGGCTAGACTTATTCCATTCCGCTGAAGGATCATCGGGTTTTGATCCCTGAATTCTTTGGCATTTCGGTAAGTTCCAAGGTGTTTCAGCCCAAGGCTGTCGAGAATTTCAATAGTTCTTTCAATGCCTGTTTTACCCCTGTCGCAGCAATGATTATTGGCTGTGCCAACAATGTCAATTCCAGCATGAAGCATACCTGTTACCAATTCATCCGGTGAACTGAAGGCCGGATATCCTGAGTAGGGTTTCCCTGCCAATGTAGTTTCAAGGTTTGCGATTGCAATGTCATACCCTGAAATAAAAGGGCTTATGTATTGAAAAGTAGAATCATAGGTGTAAGCTTTCAAACTGTCATTCCAGGCGGCATCAACCTGAGGCATATGTTGCATGATGTCGCCTATAAAGAGCAGGCTGACTTCCGTTTTGCTCTGTTGTCCTGAACCGGGATGAGACTCATCATGAATGGAACCTGGTTTTGAGAGAAGAAGCAGGGTGATAGGCGTAACAAGAAGTGCAGGGCTAATGGAAAGGAATGCAATTTTCTTCATCAGGGTGGTGAATATTGAACGTATGCGATTCCAGTATCTCATATTATTGGGGAAAGTTATGCTGATGCTGCCAGTTTTTTTTGCCGGCAGGAGGACAGTTTGATGAAGAATGAAATTATAGTTTGAAGATCAGGCTGATACGCCCCCACTTATGCCAGAGGCCGTGCTTGTATTCAGGACTGAGGTAATGCTGAGCTAATTCCAGGCCTGTGCCTTTGTAGCGAACCTGGATGCCACATTCTGAATTCCCGACTAACCGGCTGATGTTACTGCTTTTAATAGTAAATATATTGTCTTTGTTAAAAACGCCTCCCTCAAGGGTTGCATCGTAAGCGATCACATTGGCATTTGATTCCATGAAGAAAAAGTATTGCCATGCGTCTTGTTTCTTGTCACTTACGGATCCAAAATAAGGAGATTGCCTGCCGGCCTGCAAGCGGATTCCCAATCCAGCCTGTGAATATAGGGTTCCGGCTTTCGTTTGAACGGCAGCAGCAAGCACCAGGTTTTCTTTCTGAATTATTGCTTTTTCTACCTTCAGGTTATAATTGAGGATAATATCCGTCCGGATCTGGGTTTCCCATCCCTGTGGTTTATCATTGGTAGGGAAAGTCTCATGTACGATTGTCTGAAGATAAGCTCCCGGCGAGTATGGGCCGATGTAGCCAAGGTCTGCTTCATTTGTCAATCGTACTTTCCTGAAAGGATCTGTTGTAGTTTTCCGGTATCCAAGGTAGAGGTATGATGAGTAAGGCCGGTCATCTATAAAGGTAGGAGCGATTCGGGTATCTTTCGGTGTATACATGTTCTGCACAAGTATCATGGAGTAGGCGACAGCAGATGTATGCCTGTATGGAAGCATCAGTTGTGAGGATCGCAGCCTGCTCATCCAGGGAGCTTGCAGTGTAAAACTGACACCGTTTGTAAAATACCTGTCAGTGTTGTTGTAGGTGATAAGATCGTTTTCGAATGTCAAACCAAAATAGGAATTTTTATCCAGCCTGTTCTCAACCCATTGAATACCGTTCATATTTCGCATGGAAAGCGGAACGGAGGAAACATCGGTGACTATAATGCTGATATTCCTGTTCTTTTTCCGGTGTATGAGTTGTAACGAATCAGCAGTAAGGAAAGTCTGGATAGCAGTATTGTTTGCAGGAGCAGCATTTACTGTGTTACCAGGGGGAATATTCCTAGGCTCATTAACAGAAGTAGCAGTAAAGCAATGCGTTGCAGTTTTTCTTAAATCCTTAATAAAACAAGGGATCGGATCGTTGATGGTGTTAAAAAGAATAACATCATAATGGGAACGCAGTTTCAACAGGTCCAGCTGGACTTTTCGGCCATCTTGTTTCAGGAATTCAACATTACCTGATTTTGGAGCAATAATCGCGATATGATAGGGGGAAAGGATCTTTTCGATAATGTTTCCTTTCACTGCATTGGCAGATGAGTGGTTTTCGGGCAAAGAGTTGAACAGAACCGCAGCGGGATGATCGATGACTACCGCAGGTGCAGGGGAAACAAAATTCTTCATCTTGTCGGTTTTCTGATTATTGCAACCGGCAAAAAGCAACAAAATGAATATGGCAGTGTATACTTTAGTCACCCTGAATTAATGGCTATAACCTACAAAGGTAAGCAAAAACCTATTCATGGATTTTATGAAAATGAGCTTATTCTCCTCCGAAAAGGAAGTTGTTCAGGTTGATCCGGATATATGCGCCAAAACCCGGGCGGAACTGCTTGTAACCATTGAGGTTAATATTGACAAAGTGAGAATTAATTCCGGGTTCAAACACCATATTTCCGAAGCGAAAGCTTGCACCGCCGCTTAAATAAATTCCCCATCCTATACCGCCCTGTTTCTGGTTGAGCGTCTGTGCGTTCGGGCCGATATATACTCCATTTATATAATTATTGATTATGCTGAATTCTTTCTGGTCGATATAAAAGGAAGATTTTTTCACTGTCGTATTGTTCACGCTCAGCCCGCCAATAAGGAAATAGGAGATTTTATCCGATTTCGGAAAGTTTCTCCTCAATCCAATATCGAAATATACCCTTTCTTCAACACCCCGTATCGGGCTCAGGTATTGCTTAGGCTCAGAAAGGTAAGGCAATGGGATCTTGAAGACAATAACATCCTGAGTCGTAAGTTTGGTAATATTGAAATCAAAATAAAGAGCATAAAGATCATTGAAGGTATACTGCCCGTAAAGGCCTGGCATTACAGACAATTTGTAATGCATATTGGTGGGCCATCCATCAGACTGAACATAAAATGTATCAATAGCGGTATGCTCTATTACATTGAGCCGGTTAAGAATTGTATCGTAAGCAAATGCTACATTATTGGATAAAAGCCATTTGGTATTGTTAATATTTTTATCACTCCCATTGTAATAATTAGCGGAATATTTGGAAGGCATATAAACCCCGAAATTCAATCCAAATTCAAATCCGGATGAATTGGATTGAGCTGATGATTTGAATGGAATTATCAACATCAGGCTAAAGAAAATGTAAGTCGCAGGTTTATTAAAGAGTGCCATGGTATTATTCTTTTCTTCCTGTTTGCTTCAGGTTTTCAGGGATTGAAAAAATTTAGCTCCAATAAAGCCTCCCAGGTTCAGTCTGATACGGTTAGGTATACAAGCGGGCGGCCTTTATGCAAAGATAGTGTAAAGGAAAATGTCAGGGAGCCCCTAAAGAATACTGATCAGTAAGCGAATATTCAGGAAGGTGACAATTGCCCCAATACTAAGCAGCACGGCTGAAAGGAATTTTGAGTTTGCATACTTTCCCATTACTTTTCGTGAGGAAGTAAGGTAGATCTGCAGGAATATAGTGAATGGCAGTTGGATACTGAGTAGCATCTGTGAGTAGATTAGTCCTTTAAAGGGGCTGCTGATCAGGAATATGGCAATTAAGGCGACAACCAGGGATAAGAGCACACCAATGCGGCTATGGTTATCCTTAAGGTCAAAAGGCTCCCTGAATATCCCGGCGAAGATGGATCCACCAGCCATTGCAGAGGTTATTGTGGATGCGACCCCGGCAAACAGCAATGCAACTGCAAAAATGTCGGAGGCATTATTTCCAAGGAGGGGAACCAACATTTCCTTAGCCTGAGTGAGTTCAGAAACAGAAGTCCTGAAAGTGTAAAAAGTTGCAGCTGCCATCAGTATCATGGCTGAGTTAATTGCCCAGCCAACGATCATAGAAAACAAGGTGTCGAGGAATTCAAACCTCAGCTGCTTGTGAATCACCTTTTCATCTTCATTGTTCCATTGCCTGCTTTGAATGATCTCAGAATGCAGGAAGAGGTTATGAGGCATTACTACGGCTCCAAGCACGCTCATTACAACAATCATTGACCCATGAGGAATAACTGGAGTTACCCAGCCAACCACAGCCTGTCCCCAGTTGATATTTGATAAGGTCAATTCATAAATAAAGGAAAGACCAATAATAGAAACGAAACCGATGATCCATTTTTCCAGTTTGCGATAAGAGTTCGAAAAAAGAAGGATCAATACAGTTATAAAGGTTATAACTGCTCCAATCCTGACGGGTATGCCGAACAGCATTTGAAGGGCAATGGCGCCGCCAAGCAGTTCTGCCAAAGATGTAGATATGGAGGCCACCATAGCCGAACCAAGTATGATTTTGGAAACGGGTTTTGGAGTGTAAACAGTTGCAGCTTCAGAGAGGCAAAGACCTGTGGCAATGCCAAGGTGGGCAACATTATGCTGAAGTACGATGAGCATAATGGTTGAGAGCGTTACCATCCAAAGCAGCTGGTATCCATAATCAGAACCGGCAGCCAGGTTGGAGGCCCAGTTGCCGGGATCAATAAACCCAACGGTGACCAACAATCCAGGCCCGATGTATTTCAGGATCTCCAGGCCTCCAAATGCAGGCTTCCTCCCTTCCTTATCAATATTCTTGAGAAACCGGAACATGCTTCAAATCTAAATAATCAATGACCTTTATCAGAATCTATCCAAATCAACAAGCTTTTTTAACGATTGTTTCCTGAACAGAACGAATTTGGGGAATGTCCGGTATTTTCAGATCACCAAATGATATAACTGAAAATGAGGATGACTGCTGCTGCCATGCCCAGGATGCTGAACACTTTTCTTTCATATTTCAGCAAACGATCACATTCAGCAAGTCGATTTCTTACCAATTCCCCCTCCATATTCATTTCGAGGGCTTTTAAATAATAGGCTTTGGCAGAACGAAAAATTTCAATTTTAAAGAAGTCATCAGCACGGGTCATATTTTCTTTGAAAATACGTTCTTCGCGCGAAAGCGGCTTTTCTGGTTCGTGGTGTGCCATAGGATATTCAGGATTGAGTCTATACAAATATAACTTTATAAATGACTAAATCAACACCTGGCTCTGACATGGACTTCTGCTCTTAAAATGAGTCTTCCTGCATGCATCCCTGGTAATGTCAATCCGTAATAAGCATCTTACGGATAAGAATGATCCCTTCAGGAGAGATTAATTGCAGTATGTAAATACCTGTTTCAAGCTTGCCTGGGATGTAAATAAGGCCATCACCATGAAGAGACTGTTGCATAACTATCTGGCCATTCAAATTATGTAGCATTGCTTCATAATTCTGATAAGCTGTCAAACCAGTAATTCTTACCCGGCTTCCTTTGACCAAAGGATTTGCGAGTAATATGGCGGAAGACGACAAAGATGGAGTTCCAAAGACTTCATGCTGGGAAAAATAGTAATCATCCGATTGCTCATTTGACCAATCTTTTTTGCTGCTGATCCATTGTTTTGTCAAGACAGAGGTGAGGTCGCTTCCTGCATAGGTATTCTGATATTGAACAGAGTTCACCCATTTGTCAGTTTCCCAAACCTGTGTAATCTGGCTATCGACTTTACCGGAAATATTGTATACGTATAAGTCCCTGGTTTGGTTAACCCAAACTGACAGTGCCTGAATGTATTTTTCCAGCACAGTTTCTGTATTCAAGCCTGAGGTGTAGCTTAGGGTAGTTCTTGTATTGTTTGCCCAGCTAAGTGTTGCAGTATTCCATTGTTCTGTGAGGATGCCAGATAATTTACTGCTTGTATAAGCATATGTTGATTTGCTGTTATCATCCCAGGAGCTTAGGCTGCTGTTCCACACTTGTTGTAGTTCTTGAGAAACCTGATTAGAGGTATTATAGTTGTATGCTGTGCGCTCGCTGAATCGCCATTCGTTCGATGAGGTGCTCCAATGACTAATTACAATACTAGTAAGGGTATTGGAGGTGTCGTAGAAATAATCATATTTGAGAGCATTCTTCCAGTCTGCAAGCTGGGAATCCCATTGCCTTGATATTACTTTCATAAGTAATGGTCCTGTATATGACAGGGTATCTAATGAATAGTTCTTCCAGGTTCCGGTCTTATCCGGTGACTTTGTTATCCTCTGGATCAGGAGACCTCCTGAATCATAACTGTAGTAAGTCCTTACTGTCAGATTAAAGGAAGACGCTATTGTATCATAGGTGGAATGATGCGCTGAGTCAGCGAGGGAAGCGAGGTCAGTTTTGCCATTGAATGTATATGCAATAGCCGTGATGATCAAATTCCCGTTCGGGCTTATGGCAGTTGAGAAATCACTTTTGACATTAGTAGTATTTATGCCAGGGATGTTCTGGGCCATAATGGCTGAAGTAAACGCAAAAATGAGAAAACAGCAGGTAAGTATCCTATTTTTCATGGAGTATATGAGTTATAATTATGGATATGTAGAATCAATCTACATGTGTATTCGAAATTGGAGGCAAAATTACCAGTATTATCAACCCTGTTAAAGGCTTCTGGCAAAATGGATTAACAACTTAATGTTAATAGAAGAGTAACTATCAATCACAAAATTGCGATTCATCCCCTTATACTTGAATAAACAACGAAAAAGGAGTTTAGATGAGATTGAAGGCTCAAAAAGTATGTTCGGCCTATTTCAGGCCCCTTCTTTCCAGCAGGGGAGTTACATCTGGATCTTTACCACCGGTGAACAGCCTGTAAAGTTTCATAGCATCGTCAGTTCCGCCTCTCTCCAGTATATTCTTTCTGAAGCTATCGGCTGTAGCCGGGTCGAAGATACCATTCTTACTGAAATAGCTGAAAGCATCTGCATCCAGCACTTCAGCCCATATGTAGGCATAATAACCTGCTGAGTACTCACCGGCGAAGATGTGCTGGAAATAGGTACTGTTATACCTGGGAGGAATAGGGCTTATCAACCCGAGTTTATCCATGGCTGATTTTTCAAATTCCTGGGGATTGATATCCGCAGGAGCAGAAAGGGTGTGATAATCCATATCAAGGAAGGCAGCAGCCAGGTATTCGGTAGTTATGAAACCCATATTGAATTTCGCTGCATTTTTCATTTTGGTGATTAGAGATTCAGGAATTACCTGCCCGGTTTTATAATGTTTTGCGTACACTTTCAACATTTCAGGTTCACTGGCCCAATTTTCCATAAATTGTGATGGGAGTTCAACGAAATCGCGCGAAACTGATGTTCCGGAAAGGCTTGAATAAGTGCATTTTGTGAGAAGTCCATGAAGTGAATGCCCAAATTCGTGGAAAAAAGTTGATACATCATCCCAGCTGAGCAGGGTAGGCTGTCCATCGGTTGGTGCCGGGAAATTGAAATTTATGGATATAACGGGCCGTATATCCTTCCCATTCTCCTTCTTTTGAGAAATGTAATTATTCATCCATGCTCCAGCTCGTTTGGAAGGACCGGCATAATAGTCGACATATAGAATTCCGGCCAGGTTGCCATTTGATTCGCGGACTTCATAGGTTTCGACGGCAGGGTTGTATACCGGCAAATCTGTCCTTTTGATAAATCTAAGTCCATAAAGCCGGGAAGCTGCATAAAACACACCTTTTCTAACGCTGTCAACCTGGAAATAGGGTTTCATCTCTTCTTCCTTGAGGTCGAATTTAGCGAGCCTTACTTTCTCAGTATAATAGAACCAATCCCATGGCTGAATTTTAAAATTGCCACCCTGTTTTATGACCATTTCCTGCATATCGGCTTCTTCTTTTTTTGCCATGTTGAGTGCAGGGTTCCATAGTGTATTCAAGAGTTTATAAACATTTTCGGGGTTCTTGGCCATATTATCATCCAGTTCATAGGAAGCATGGTTATGAAATCCAAGGAGAGCAGCTCTTTCTGCCCTTAGGGAAACAATCTCCTTAATTATTGGGTTGTTGTCGTATTTACCACCATTGCAGCGGTTAAGGAAATACTCATAAAGCTGGCGGCGCAATATGCGATTGTCAGCATACGTGATAAAAGGCATAACGGTCGTTTTGCTTAACCCAAAAATCCAGCAGTTCTGAAGGCCTTTTGACTTGGCAGCAGCAGCAGCTGAACTGATGAGATCCGCCGGTAGACCTGACAGGTCTTTTTCATCATTAATGGTCATAAAATAGCCATTGGTGGCGTTTAGAACGTTTTCACCAAATTGAACAGTAAGTACTGATAAACTTGAATTAATTTCTTTTAACCTTATCTTTTTGTTTTCAGGGAGCAAAGCACCATTCCGGACAAATCTTTTATAGGTTTCCTCCAATAACTTGTTTTGTTCCTGGTTAAGTTTCAGGCTAGACTTTTTATCATAGACAGACTTTACCTTCTGGAATAGGAGTTCATCCATGTAGATACCGTCAAAATGCTGCGATAGCAGGGGAGAAGCTTCTTTGTCAACTTTCTGCAGATCAGGTGAAGTGTTAGAGGATGTAAGGGCTCCGAATGTACTGTTTACCTTGTCGAGTAATTCTCCTGAATGTTCAATGGCTTCAATTGTGTTGGCGAAGGTAGGAGGGAGTTTCGATGATTTTATTGCTGAAATTTCTGCATTGTGCAATCTTATTGCTTCCTGGATGGCAGGCATGAAATGCTCTGCTTTTATTTTATCGAATGGAGGTACACCGAAAGGGGTATTCCACTGGGTGGTTAATAGAGGGTTTTGAGCCATAATGAAGTTTGCAAGCATAATGAATGCTATGGAAAAAAAAGTATTTCTCATGTTAATTGGAATTTATTGGCTGTAAAGGTATACTGATTTGCTAAATATGAAATAGCAGGCCTAAAGAATTCCTGCAGATTTCAGCGTATTCAGGAGCTTGTCCTGTAAGCAGATAACTGTCAGTGTTTTATAACACTTTCATAATAAGATATCCACATCTCGGGAGTTACTTTTGAAACCAGTTCTCCCAATAAATCAAAAGGAATTTCAGCGGGTTTTTTGAACCTGATGCAGCCTTTACCCATATCAAGTTTATAACTGCATACCTCGTTCCATCTTTCTGTAAACCAATCAAGCAAAGGGCCTTTGTATAACGCCATATAATAAAATGCAATATGGTTTTTCTGAGATGCTACATTGAGAAATGGAAGAGGAAGTTTTGGATTGGCATGGTAACCTTTGGGATAATTTGCATGCGACACAAACCAGGCAGGCATCCCATATCCCATGCCTTCACTGAATCCGGCAGGTATGTTTTTTCGGATTGCCTCAATAAGTCTGCGCATAGGATCCTTTCTTTCATCAGGTAATTCCTGAACGTATTCCTGAATGGTAGAAGCTTTTGATTGCATGGTTATTAGTTGTGAGTGTATAAATCTCGAATGTATTGTTCAATGGTTGCACGGCTTTTTCCAGGAGTGAAAATTAACTATTCGCCAGTATTTACTTATATGATGTGTTATCAAGGCATGAAGACATTAAACATAGCTTGGGGGGGCTCAAACAATTAATGTTTTAATCATCTTTCAACTTAACATAAAAAAACCGGATCTGTTCAACAGATCCGGCAGTGGTTGGTTGAGGTTCAGGAAACAGAATTTCCTGCTGGTTGGTTGATGAGGTATTATTGTAATGGTGCCACTACTTCAATGACTTCCGGAAGATCCATTCCCAGGTCCTTGAGGTGGGCAAGAGTTGGAACACCGTTGGTTGTCCATCCCCTGCGTTTGTAAACTGCATCGAGCAGTTGTTCATACCTGTTTTCCCTGTATTTACGGGTAGCAGCCATTTTTTCTTTCAGCGACATGGTAGATGGATCCATGTTTTGGAGTTCGATTAACTGTTTATCATATCTCTCCTGGCGGCTCAAATATTCCTCTTCAGTTACAGGCCCGCAGGCACGGTAAGGTTGAGCATCATGCTTGCGAAGCCCTTTACCCATCCTGATATTGAAAACCCGCTGGAAATTATAAACACGTTCGCTTTGGCGGATCATTTCCTTTTTGTCGAAAGTCTCACTCCCGGTGACAGCTTTGTAAATTGTTACATAATTGTCAACATGCTGGGGAACCTTTGCCGGTTCGTCAGATTGTGCATTATCTTCGGGTTCCACATCATTCCAGGGGAGTTTACATAAGCCTTGCAGTCCGAACCAGGTGCGGAACATTGGGAAATAATGCAGGGCTTCTGCTTTCTTTTCAAAAGTAGGGATTTGGTTATTAACCATATCCATGAAAATGAGCCAGGCTTCATCATGCTGAGGCCCCTTATTGGTCATGGCGTATCCGCCCTGCTGAGCAAGAGATTCCTTCGAAACATACTGTGAATATTCAAGGCCTTTATTTTCCATACCGATATCCTGAAGGAAACCCATTTCGCCCCATCCGTTGGCTGCAAACAACTCTTTCATCTTCTTTACTCCCAGGCCTGCAATTTTTCCAAACCCTTCGCCTTTGGCAACCAGGTGGAGAAGTTCCATGGCGTTATCTGCATTTCCGAAATTCAGTTTCAACCCGCTGGTTCTCTCCTCATTGAGTATTCCATTCTCGAAGCATTCCATAACAAAGCCAAGGATAGTGCCCCAGGAAATGGTACAAATGCCGTATGTATCGCAGTAAAAGTTTGATTCTATTGTGAAATCCGGGTTAAAGATCCCGGCAATCGATCCCAGTGAAGAAGTTGATTCATATTCCGGTCCATCGACAATAACCCTGGAACCTTTATATGGGCCTGATCGAAGTTCATAGTTGTCAACCCCTTTGGCACATGACATATTGCAACCTATCCAGCAGCCATCGGGAACACCCTGTGTAAAGAATGATTTCCATACTTCACCATTGATTTTATGAGTATCGGGGTGGTTACCAAATTTGAAATTATTAACGGGAAGGAGATCATAATCATCCATGATGTGCGTTAAGTGGGCCGTTCCCTTCGAGCGCATTTCACACTGTTTATCGTCCAGTTCGCGCATTTCGCGGTTGAAAGTTTTCCCTCTTTCCATGATGGCTTGAAGGTCGACTACATTGTTGCGGTTGCCGGTAACACCTTTTGAGTGGGCAACAATCGCCTTTATTTTCTTGTCCCTGAGAACAGTCCCAATTCCTCCGCGTCCGGCTTGTTTGAGGCGAACCAGTTTCCGGCGGGCATCAAAGAAGCTGAAATTGAGCATCCCGATAAGTGAATGCTCAGCAGCAGTGCCGGCTGAAACCACAGCAACATTAACACGGTCTTTTTCTGTTTCTGCAAGAGTCTCAGTAAGGTATTCTGCGAGGAGGTGGCTATCTGCCGATTCTTCCCCGGCCTCATAAACTTCAATTACTTCCCGTGTTTCATCCACAAGGATAATTACATCTTTATCAGCTTTTCCCTGAACCTCAAGCGAGTCAAACCCGGCAAATTTCAGGAATGGGCCAAAATATCCGCCCACATTACTGTCAACCGGAATGTCTGTCTGAGGGGACAAGGTAACAACCAACGATTTCCCCGTGCCCGAGTATTGAGTAATTCCACATATCGGCCCCATGCTGATCACAATCTCATTTTCAGGATCATTCCAACGTGTGATAGGTTTAGTTGCATCCCAGAGGAGCCGTAATCCGAAGCCTTTTCCGCCGGTGAATTTTTCCTTCATTTCACGGCTGACAGGTTTCTCCTTGATTTCACCATTCCCTACGTTTACATAAAGTGTACGGTAGTTATACCCTTTGTCAATGGGAGCCCAGGTATACTTGTACGAATAAATCAGTTTGTGCTTGTCAGTAAAGGCTTGCAGGCTCATATGATTATAATATTATTGTTCTGTTATTAGATTCACAAAAGTAAAAAAAGGAATGCATCAAGCAAGTGTTCGACTGGAAAAAAGCGATATGAATAATAGTGCAACACGTTATATTTAAGTTATTTAGGTAATTAATAGATAATCAGGCAGTAGGAAATTGGAATTCATAAAAAGAAGCCCTGTCCCGATCAGTCTCAGAAGTATTTGGAGTATTATTTTATTTCCGGATTGACAGAGGTAGCCGGGATAATTTGCTGTGTTGAAAAGTACATTATATTTGTAACGATGACTTTTGATGAAATAAAATCCATTCTTAAGACCAAAACTGTTGGTATTGCTGGATGTGGTGGACTTGGTTCCAACTGCGCCGTAGCATTGGCAAGGGTTGGACTGGGTTCACTGGTGATTGCTGATTACGATGTTATCGTTGAAAGTAACCTGAACCGGCAATACTACTTTCAGAACCAGATTGGGATGTTAAAGGTTTTTGCGTTAAAGCAGAACCTTCTGATGATCAATCCGGCGATTAAGGTTCATGCTTTTGATCTCCGGCTTTGTATGTCTGATACAATTGAAATCTTCAGGAATTGTGATGTAATCGTAGAAGCCTTTGATAAGGCTGAAATGAAACATATGATCCTTGACGCGGTTCACACTCATTTACCAGATAAATACTTAGTCATGGGAATTGGCATGGCTGGCTGGGGAGACAATGAACTGATCCACTCGCGGACTTCAGGGAAACTTGTTGTTTGTGGGGATGAATTAAACGAAATAGCTGAGCAGAATCCTCCTTTGGCTCCAAGGGTTGGTATTGTTTCCAATATGCAGGCTAATGCCGTCATGGAGATCTTACTTGGAAAAAATCCATATAAAAATTCAGCAAGCTAAATTTTCATTTCCAGAATTTTACCTACGATCTATGAAGATCATACTCAATAACAGGGAAGAAGTATTTGAACAGGATAAAATAACTGTCAATCAACTTCTCGAACTAAAAAGCTTTTCATTCAAGATGCTTGTCATCAAGTTGAACGGGCAATTGATCAAGAAAACGGATTACGATACAACCTTCGTTCAGGATGGTGATGATTTAATGGTACTTCACCTGATCAGCGGAGGTTGAAAGTTATTATTTCCAGCCTGAATGAAGGGATTTGAGAATTTGATGTTATACTGTTTTCCGGCTGCAAGTTGGTTTTTTTAATTAAACAGGTATTTCCTGGCTTTCTCAAGCATCGTTTCTTTATCAACAGGCTTCGTCAGGTAATCATTACATCCTTTTAAAAGGGATTCATCTGATTTATCTGAAAAAGAATAGGCTGTCAAAGCTATGATTGGTAACTTGGGAAGGAATTTCCGAATTTCAGAGGTAGCCTCATATCCATCCATAACCGGCATCTGGATATCCATAAGGATCAGGTCAATCCTTTCTTCTGACCTGCACAAGTCTACAGCCTGTGCCCCGTTTTCTGCATAGATCACAGTCGCATTGGTTTTTGAAAGCATATAATTGATCAGCCTGAAGTTGCTGTACACATCCTCGGCGACTAAAATACATTTGCCCTCAAAATCAAATTTTGCCTTTGGTTTGTTCTCTTTGCTTTCAGCATCAATATGCCCGGTCCAGATTGAGATTGGCAGGCTGAAAAAAAATGAAGCTCCGCTTCCCGGTTCTGATTCAAGCCAGATTTTACCTTGAAGTAATTCGACAAGCCCTTTTGAAATGCTTAACCCAAGGCCCGTACCGCCATATTTTCGGGTTGTGCTTTCTTCTTCCTGCCGGAACCGTTCAAATATGATGTCCTGTTTGTCCTTGGCTATTCCCTTTCCCGTATCTTGAACACAGAACACAATCTGATCGGATTGAACTCCATATTCAATCTTAATGGATCCCTGTTCGGTGAATTTTAATGCGTTGCCTATCAGGTTAAGCAGAATTTGTTTCAACCGGACATCATCACTGATGATAGTACAGTTATTATCAGGGAAGGCTTTCTTCAGGATTAATTCAACTGCGTGTTTGCCGGCTTTTTTCTTCTCAACTTCAGTCTCCATCAGGATATCATCAAGGAGCTGGTTGAGGTTGATATTATTAGGGCTAATTGTTAGCTGGTTGCTGTCAATCTTTGCAAAATCAATAATGTCGTTAATAATGGTCAGGAGGTGTTTCCCGCCGTTCTTAATAATGCTGATAAAGTCGCGTCTTTGATCTGGAGTCAGGTCTTCATCTTCCAGGAGTTCTGAGAAGCCAACGATACTGTTCATCGGGGAACGTATCTCATGTGACATGTTTGCGAGGAAAGCGGACTTTAGCTTTTCGGATGCTTCTGCTTTCATTTTGGCTGCAATGAGTAATTCGTCGTTCTTTTTCCTATCGGAAATATCTCGAGCTGTGGCAATTATAACATCTTTGCCAAAGTATTTACCCTTATTGCATATAACATCTTTTGGGAAATATTCTCCGTTTTTTCGCTTACCCCAGAATTCAAATTGATGTGTTTCACCTGTTTCCAGTGTATGCATAACAAGTTCAGTGATATGCTGCAGGTCATTAAGGCCTGGCGCAGCAACAAATTCGATAATCTGGCCAACCATTTCCGCCTGCGAATATCCATACATCCTGGTGGCACCAACGTTGACATCTATGAATCGACCTTCAGATGAAAGAATATAAATGGATTCCGTTACCGAATCGATGATTCCCCTGATGCTCTGTTCGCTTTCTTTCAGAGATTCCTCTGATATTTTCCTTTCGGTAATATCCCGTGTAGTTGAAAGGATACATTTTTCTCCTCCGAAATCAATGAATCTTGCTGCCATTAATCCATAGCGAATAGTTCCATTTTTCATTCGAAAGGCAGTTTCAAAGCCTGTAATTTCACCCTCTCTCTCCAGGATTTCCAGGAGTTGAATCCGGTCTTCATCCTTGACCCATAATCTAAGCCCATCTGCTGTAGAAGAACGGCCAATGACTTCTTCTTTAGAGTAACCCGTGATTTCCGTAAAACTGTTGTTGATTTCAATATACACCCCGTCACTTACCCTGTTAATATTTATGGAATCCGGACTGGTCTTGAATGCTAGGGTGAACTTCTGTTCTGATGACCTGAGGGCGTCTTCCATCTTTTTCCGTTCTGACATATCACGGAAAATAGTTTGATAACTGTTGTCAGGCATCATTTTAGTATTCATCTCCACAGTTACCATATTGCCATCCTTGCGTTTCAGCAGGCGTTCGCTCCTGACAATCTCGCCTTTTTTTAGCCTGTCATATTGAAGCGGGACACGCAATTGTTCTTCCCTGGTAAAAAGTATTTCTATAGGGTTTCCGACAAGTTCATCTTCCTTATATCCAGTAATATCAAATGCTTTCTGGTTTGCCAGGATTATAATTCCTTCCGGACTACCCATCAAAATTGCATCTACGGCTTGTTCTATAAGTGTATTCAGTTGATTCTCAATTTTCTTTTGATCTGTGATGTCAATCAGTGCAAAAAGAAAAATGCCCGAGTTTGATAAAGCAGATCCTTGAATCCTGAGATAGGTTGTCTTTGCCGTTTTTGGAATACCAATGAACTCATGTTGAATATTGATACCTGAGTTTGAATATTCCCTGATAAAAGATTGAATTGGATTCGGCAGTTCTTGTTTGAAGCAGCTTTCAATGGATTTCCCTATCAGTTCTTTCTGATCTTGTCCTAAAAGTAAGGCAGCACTTAGATTAATATCCTGTATTAAACAGCTGTCGGTTACTATTACGTAGCCCAATGGAAAATTATTGAAGATCTCATGGCTTTGATGCCTTTCAAGAAAGATATCTTCAACTGATGATTCAGGTATACGGTTTGAAATCTGCTTATGGAGTGTCGGATCATCAGTGTTAGAATGCACATCTTTGGACAATTCAATTCCTGATCCTTGCCTGGAAACCTGGGAGTTGCTATCGACCGGGGTTTCTGATTTTTTATTCTCCTTTTCTGTACTCATAAAACAAATAGTAAATCATAATAATATTATATCCTCCACTTAAGGATGATACAATAAAGCAATATTTGCTCAGGGATTACCTGAACTTGTGATACACGTTAAGAAATGATAATGTTTAATTCTCTGCTTGTGTCAAAAATACAATATTATTTTAAAGTCAACAAAGCATGATATATATTAATAAACTAAATAATATGCATGATTTGAATTCTACAATACCTCAGCAACCACGAAAGCGCTGCCGCCAACAACAATAAGGTCCGACAGTGCTGCTGCCTGCCTGGCTGCATATAGTGCTTCCTTAACTGATGAATATTCATTTCCTTCCAGCCCTTCTAGGTGAGCCATCTTCAGCAGGCTGCCTGAATCCAATCCCCGGGGAATATTCGCTTTACAAAAATAATAGGAAGCATTGGTTGGGAGTAATTTCAGCATTGCCCCGACATCCTTATCATTAACGACACCCAAAACAAAATGAAGTTTCCTGTATTCTATCCGGTTGATCTGGCCAACAACTTCCCGGATACCATCAGCATTATGGCCAATATCAGCAAACGTTAGCGGTTGTTTTGAAAGAAGTTGCCACCTTCCCTGGATTCCTGTATTGCCTGTTACTTTACTGATTCCTTGCTTAATATGTTCCGGTCTGATTTCAATCCCAGATTGTCTTAGTGTCTCAACTGATTGCAAAACCGTAACCAAGTTCCTGCACTGATAGCTGCCATAAAGTCCGGGGTAATACCTGGCGGAAGAAGGCGGAATGCCTGATGATATATCTAACCAGAGCTTAGGAACTGGCTTTTTGGAGTATCCGTAAGATTTTACGCTAAAATTCCGGTCAGCAAATATAATGGGAGCATTCCTGCTCCTGGCAAAATCCATAAATATGTTTGTGGTTTCGGCCTGGGTTTCTCCAATAACTACCGGAATTTCTTTTTTGATGATCCCGGCTTTTTCCTTCGCAATTTCAGGAATTGTCGGGCCCAGGAATTGAACATGATCCAACCCGATATTAGTAATCACGGATAGTACAGGAGTGATAATATTAGTAGAATCAAGCCTGCCTCCCATGCCGGTCTCCATAACAGCTATGTCAACGTTTTGCAGGGCAAAATAATGAGAAGCTAGAGCAAACGACCATTCAAAAAATGATGGCTGGACTTTGTCAAAAGCTTCCCGATAGCTTTCAACAAATGTTCTAACCTCCATCTTTGGGATGACTTTACCATTGATCCGTATGCGTTCCCTGAAATCTCTCAGATGGGGCGAAGTAAATAAACCTGTTTTAAAGCCTGCTTCCTGGAGAATGGAAGCCAGGAAATGGGAGGTAGAACCTTTGCCATTAGTGCCTGCAACATGAATGCTGCGGAATCTACCTTCCGGTTTACCCAATATTTCACTCAGTTTCAATGTGTTTTCCAGGTCCGCTTTATAAGCTGCAGCTCCGATTCGCTGGAACATGGGGAGCCGGGAAAACAAGTACTGAAGAGTTTCAGGATAAGTCATTGAAAATCATCTCTTTTGAAAGCAAGGTAAAGTCTTTTCACTCTTAAGTTTGAGTGGAAATAACATTAATTATTTCTTTTTCCTGTTCCTGAAAAGCAACCAGTCAGCATCGGCCTTGATATTCATACCATAGGAATATTCCAGCTGGGATCCCGAAGGCTCATAATAGGCTTCAAACCGGATACCCATGCTTATGCCTGCTCCTATGTTCTTGTCAAAAAGGAATTTTCCGTTCACAAGGTTACGGGAATCACCCTGGTACCATTGATTAATCTCTGAAACAGATTGGAACAGGTAATCGCCCAAGGGAGCAAAATAATATTCGCCGTGGAAAAAGCTGCCAACAAGGCGAACAGGCTTGTAATGCAATACAGCATAAGAATAGCTTGCCCATCCTTTTTTATATGGAAGAGTCCCGTTTCCTGATTGGTCAACGGATTGAATCAGGTAACTGGCAAAAGTAATATCCGGTGAATGTGCTGAGCGGGGGACAAAATTGTATTCTATGCCGGGAGCCAGGTTAAGCCTGGTTTGAAGAGGCGAATCGGAATTGTCAACCTGGCCGCCAAAGTGGTGAATGATGCCCTGCAAATGCACTGACAGGCTTTGTCCTTTCTTCTTGTTAAGCAGGATCCAAATTGAATTCATTCCTGCAGTTATCTCTTCCTTGCTGTTATCCCCGGGAAGTATAAAATGATCCCAGCTTATCCAGGCAGAGGATTGCAGTCGGGTTCCGTTGTATTCCAGTTCGATGCCATTTTCAGGATTGCGAGTGAAATAGTTGTCAGTGGTGTAAACTGGCTCCAGCAAATTGTGCCCAAGTAAGCCATTCAATTGCCCAAAGGTTATTTTCAGGGATTTAAGCGGTAAGTATTCAAAGCGGAAGACCGGGATGGTAGTATTGAATTTGTCCTTTCCGTAGTAATACCGAAGGAAGCAGCCGACACTAAGCCTTGTATTTTGAGAAAGTGTATAAGCTAATTCAGGTTGAATTTGTGAACCAAAATAGGTGATCCCAACTGTATATTGATTGAAATATTCATTGTTTCTGAGAAAGTTATTATTGCTGATCCTTAAGTTAAGGGATCCTGGAAACAATGAGTCCTGTTGTGGATTTGCTATATAGGATTGATTAAGATCCTGTGCACAAATAAGCAGGCTCTGCAAAAGAAAGAATGAAAAAAGAAATAATAGCCTCATGGTTCGATTTTATAATACATGCTATTTGAAATAGATCACATGTCCGTCTGATAAGCTGCTAAGGATCTTTCCCCCTTTATTGACTGACATAGTTAGAACATTATCTACTGGCAGGTAAGCATTGGAGGAAGTATAGCCTGTCCATTTCCCGTTCCTGTAGGTCAATATTCCGGCTCCGCCTGTTCCCATCCAGATGGTTCCATCATGTGAGGCGACAATGCTGTTAATTGGTTTTAAAGTGCCTGAATTTAGAATGGATGCCCCGGCATTGCTGAATTTCAGCAGGCAGGAAGTGCTGGTTCCGGCCCAGACTATTCCAGCCGTGTCAACTGCCAGGGAATTGATGGTTCCGGGGTCTGATCCAAGCCAGGCAGAAGAATATTCTGTCCAGGAATGCCCGTTATACCTGATTACTCCATGATCTGAAGTTCCAATCCACAATTGCTGGTCAAAGTCGAAAGCAAGGCTCCTGATGTGAGAACTGGGTAAATCTCCTGGTGCAGGGTGGTAGAAAGTCCAATTTCCGTTTTCGTATTTTGCCAGCCCTCCGGTTTGTTGGTTTCCATCCAATCCAATCCATACTATTCCGATTCCCTGTACACAAACAGAAGTTACCTTCATGCCTTCAAATTGCGGGATTACATTAAATGATGTGCCGTTGTAAGTTGCCAACCCGGCTTTCCATGCGATCCATGTTAACCCATTGCCATCTTGAACGATTGCAGTTACTGAGTCGAAGTTGATGCCTGTGGATGTGAGATCGAACTGCTTCCATCCATAACCATCGTTGAAAAGCAATCCCTTGTTATCCTGGCTGCCAAACCAGGTATAATGATCATTCGTTTCAAAGATTGCAGTGACAGGGCGTGACAGTATCCCCGGCTTTTCAAAGAAATAATTAGCCCAGGGCGGGGGCGGATACAGTTCATTCCTTTCTTTGCAGCCTGCAAGAACAATGAATAGAAAAGAAACGAATAGGATGAAGGGATTGGTTTTGATCATGTCAGATGGATGTACATCTGCAAAAATACCGTATTCCCTTTAATAATGAATAACCAAAACAGAATACGATATGTACTGACAGCCATCAGCTTATATTACATTGATTTCTGAAAGACTATCGGGTCTTAACGAATTTGTAGGTAATTGTACCTTTCTGTTCGTCTGGTGCATTGGGTGAAGGTGCAAAAGTTGCCCTTCTAGCAGCATTTGCTGCCTGATCCCACAATTGCTGGTCGGATGTGGTGGTTCCTTTTGCTCCGGCACTTACACGGGTAACTTTTCCTTCACGGTTAACATAGATCGTAACAACAACCCGACCCTGCTCATCAGAGTTATATGCAGGTTTAGGGAGGCTAGTGCTGGTCCGGCCCTGGAGTGTGAAAGAAATGCCGTTTCCAACTCCATCTCCGCTTCCATTTCCTATTCCGTTACCACTTCCGTTCCCCTGCCCGGTTCCATTTCCATTGCCGTTTCCGTTTCCATTCCCGGTGTATACCTTTGAATTGGCAACACCTTCAGGCTTTCCCTGGTCACCGGGTTTGCCGGTGATTCCCTGGCTTGCGCCGGATTTGGAAGGCTTCTTATACAAAGCATTGGTATTGACTACCGGTACCGGCTCCTTTACTACTTTTTTTACTTTGCCGGAAGCTTCAGTATTCAGATTGGTGTTCTCTCCCTTTTCGTCCGTCATCAGGTCTTCACCGGCAGTATTGGTTTTTACTTTGTTTTCTGCAACAGTGACAGTAGTGCTGGGTTTAGCAGCCTCTTTAAATTGAGGGATCGATAATTCAGTAGCCTGGAAATCACCAGTGCCATCGTCAGAATATCCCAGGTTTACTTCAAGCCCGGATCCTTGTCCTCCGCCTGTTTCAGGAAAGGGTGGGATAGGAGTGTGGTACAGGACCAGAAGCATCCCCAGCAGCAACAGCCCGTGGAACAGGAGTGTTCCTGCCAGTCCGCTTATCCGGTAATTACGCTCACTATTTTTTTGCTGCTGTGGCATTTGCAGTTCGGGTTGCAAGAATCATTTTAACTTTCAACTTATTTCCAATTTCAAGGACATTAACAAGGTCCTGGATGGTAAGGCCATTATCGCAACGCAACACAACAGTTGCTTCCTGTTCATTTGCTACAGCTCTTTGTATTTCGGTTTCCAACTGATCAAACATAACAGGCTTGTTATCGAGGAAATACTGCAGGTCCTTGGTAATGGACAGGGATATCTCTTTTTTATGAATGGCCTGGCTATGTTTGGAATTGGGCAGGGTTAATTTAATAACATTGGGATTCAGCAAAGTAGACATGATCAGGAAGAACAACATCAGGAAGAACATGATGTCATTCATCGAGGAAGTTGCTACTTCTGCAATGAGTTTATTTTTCCTTCTTAGTTTCATTTGGCTGGCTCTTGTAGGAGGTCAATGAAATCCATGGCATTTTTTTCCATTTTCTGAACGATCTTGTCGATCATAATATTCAGCCAATGGTAGCAAACGAAAGCGAAGATACCTACGATGAGCCCGGCAGCACTGGAAACCATCTTAGTATATAGACCAGAAGATACGCTGGCAATACTGACATCCCCGGCTAATGCAATATCGTGGAAGATCTTGATTACACCGATAATTGTACCGATAAATCCAAACATAGGTGCGATCCCGGCAATAATCGCAAGGATGGCCATATTTTTCTCAAGTTTATAAACTTCGAATTTGCCAATGATCTCAATGGATTCTTCTATTTCCTTTAGGGGGCGTCCAATACGTTTGATCCCTTTTTCAATCATTCTTGAAACAGGCTTGTCGCTGCTCCGGCAGAAAGCCAGGGCTGAATCAATACGGCCTGCATGAATGAAATCCCTTACATTATTAATTAGGTTAGATTCTTCTTTTGATGCTTTACGTATGGCCAGGTATCTTTCAATAAAAACATAAACGGCCAGCATTGACAGGATCAGAATTGGGATCATAATAGGTCCCCCTTTGATCACCAGGTCAAGCAGTGACAAGGTTTCCTCTGTGGGTTGCGGCACTGCGGCAGTTGGAACGGAGGCCTGGCCCATCACCTGGCGTAAGGTATCCTGCATTCCAGGATTGGTTTGTGTGATCTGAAGCAAAATGGCAAGTTGCATAATTACAGTCTTTTACTCGTTAAAAGTAATTCTAATACAATAAGCGGGTGAGCAGGGAAAGTGGTTTTTACAAACAAAACCTTGTTAATAATATAACTCGGAATGCCCGGGATTATTATGCAGGGATGCAAATAGGAAACTTTAAGGAGGTATCACGACCTCAGTTCTTCAATCGCGGAAAAATTGAAGCAGTGATTATTAAATCGTTCCCTGGGGATATCAGTGCAAACGATGAAGGATCGGTTTCTGGGTATCATCCATCATGAGCGGGACTTTTTCTATCATCACATTCGATGTGTCCAATCCGTATGCGCGGACATCTGTAACACCTAGATTTGACAGGATTGAATAGTTATCCATAATGAACTGATCGAAAACCGGGAAATCAAAATCGTAATTCTGTACCCGCTTGATAAGGATGAACCGGAAATCAGCGGGGAAGTGGAATTGCTTTAATGAAGGATAATTTGATTCAAGGCTTAATTCCTTGTTATCTACGAGGTCTTTCAGTACCTGCATGAAGAAAAGGTTGATCCTTGGCTGTTTCTTAAACCCAATACGGAACTCGATTCTCATCAGTACCCCGGGAATCAGCTTTTCGACCGAATACTCCATCGTATGCGGATCATCGCATATATGAACATGCAGGAGCCAATACATATCAGCCCGCTTAGGATTCTTGTTGAAGATGGAATATACCACTTTTGCTTCGACATCCGAAATATAGTCTGCACGGGTCAGGTAGACAAGGTGTGTAGCGAATTTAGGTATTGTTTCATCCTTGCTGAGGGCTTTCAATGCTTCAAAATAATCGCCTATTTTGACAAAACGGGTAAACCGGTTCTTAAGGTTCCGGGCCCTGTACCAGACATACATCACAAATGCGATAAGACCGGCAAGCATCAATGTAAACCAACCTCCATGCGAAAACTTGGACAGGTTGGCAATGAGGAAGGAACCTTCGATGGTCAGGTATAAAATTGCAAAACCGATTATCAAAATGCCACGTCGCCTGATCCTGCGGAGGTAGTAGATCATCAGGAATGTGGTCATCAACATGGTTATGGTTATAGCCAGGCCATAAGCGGCTTCCATATTTGAAGAAGTCTGGAATAAAAGGATCACACCAACACAGGCAGCAAACAGCAGCCAGTTAATGGATGTTATGTACATCTGGCCTTTCTTGTTTGTAGGATAGCTGATTCTCAGTTTGGGCCAGAGGTTAAGCTGGATGGCTTCACTTATAATCGTATAGGAACCGCTGATGAGAGCCTGGCTCGCGATGATAGCAGCTGCCGTTGCAACCAGGACTCCAATGGGGAGAAACCATGCCGGCATAACACCAAAAAATGGGTTTGTCATGGCAGATGTTGGAATTTTCTGGTTGAGTATCCAAACTCCCTGCCCAAGATAATTGAGAATGAGGGTTGACTTGACGAAGGTCCAGGATACCCTGATATTACGTAGCCCGCAATGCCCCAGATCAGAATAGAGAGCTTCTGCTCCTGTGGTACAAAGGAAAACAGCTCCAAGAAGCAGGAAGCCATGGGGATAATTTGCCAGTAAATTGATTGCGTAATATGGGTTAAAAGCCTTAAAAATAGCTGGATGGAGCATTATCTGGCTGATGCCCAGGATTCCTAACATGGAAAACCAGATAAACATCATTGGGCCAAACGATTTACCAATCGTGGCAGTGCCAAATTGTTGTATCAGGAACAAAAGAGTAATGATCGCAAGTGCAATAGGAAGGACTGCCAGATCAGGATGAGTCAGTTGTAATCCTTCTACCGCAGAAACGACCGTAATCGACGGGGTGATAACACCATCTGCCAGCAAAGCACTTCCGCCAATAAGGGCGACAATATAAAGCCACTTCTTTTTCTTTCTGACCAGGGCATAAAGTGCCAGAATTCCACCTTCACCGCGGTTGTCGGCACGAAGTGTAATCAGGACATATTTTATGGTCGTCTGTAATGTCAGAGTCCATATGATACAGGATATAGCCCCGAGAATAAAGCTTTCCGAAATTTTCCCTCCTGATCCGGCTACGATGGCTTTCATAACGTAAAGGGGAGATGTCCCTATATCTCCGTATACGATACCCAGTGTGATAACGAGTCCGGCAAAAGTGATGGGAGAGATGACTTTCTTGGTTTTCATTTAGTTCTTAAGGTGTACAATGAATAATAAACTCTTGGATCTAAAGGTAATAGAGTTTGAACACTTTCTTTTCTCAGGCTTAGATCCTGTTGGCCTTCAGTTGATGTAAAAGGCTCAATTGGCGTAGGATGCCAACCTGCAATACCTATAAAGAGGGAAAATCCGACCACGTAGGCTACTGTTACGTGCCAGCCATTTTTCAGGTATTGATAAACTGACCGTGTTTCAGGAAACATGCCAGAGAGGGCAACGCCGGCTGAGGATCCAAACCAAAGCATGGAACCTCCAAAACCTACTGCATAGGCAAGCAATCCCCAGTCATATCCACCCTGATCAAGGCAGAGTTTTGTTAGTGGGATATTGTCAAAAACAGCAGATACCAACCCTATTATGAACGTACCTCTTAATGTTGCTGCAGGCAATTCATTCACAGGCATCAGCGAGGCTGCAAAAAGCAAAGCAAGAAGGAAAATAGTTCCCTTCATCACTTTCGGGATTTCTGCCCAGCTGACCTTCCTGGCAATGGTGCCTATAAGGATTGCCATCCAAACACCCAAAGCAGGGAATCCCCAGAACTGGTTGGCTGCAATTGCTGAAATGAGGATGAGTATGACAATGCCAATGCTTACCTGATCAATTACAACACCTTTTACAGGACTCCTGTCAATGGGTTGAAACCGGCCTTGTTGCCAGGATGCAATCAGGCCAAATACCAGGAATGCACCAGCAGAAGCAATGAACCCGCTAAGCAGGATCAATGGTTTTACTCCTCCAATCCATAACATTGTAGTTGTTGTATCACCGAGCACGCTTCCTGCTCCCCCGGCATTGCTGGCTGCAACTATGGCGGCAAGGTAACCAATGTGCACCTTGCCTTTATAGATTGTCATGGCAATGGTTCCCCCGATCATAGCGGCAGCTATATTATCGAGAAAAGCTGAAATAAACATGATGAAGAACAGCAGGAGCAATGCTCCTTTCCATCCATCCGGAAGGAACCTGGGAAGTAGTTCCGGCAGTTTTGATTCCTCGAAGTATTTTGTGAGGATAGTGAAACCCAGCAATAACCCCATCAGGTTAAGCAATAAAGACCACTCACCGGCCTGGCTTGAGGTCCCGAAAAAATGTTCCCCAAGTGAAAAACCTGGTGAAAACAGGTAGCGTGCAACAATGATTGACAGCATCCCTGCCAATGCCACATACATGGTTTTGTTGTCAAACAGGACGATTCCGGCCAGTGTCAATGCAAAAAGGATGAATTCAATCCTTATTCCCATTATTGTCGGGCTGGATAAGCCGCCTCCAAGAAACATGAGATAGGGTCCGATAAGCAATAAGAAAACAAATGCCGGGAAGGGTCTTGGGATATTTTTCATGGCTTCAGCATCTTCAACCTCGTCACTTTGTGACTTTCAACCTGCAGTACAGAAGTATTAATATCAATTGTGGCTTGTTTTAGGTATTTAATAATCAATGTTCTAGGTAAGAAGCGTGGACATGATGACCCCATGGTAAAAAAACGCACAAAGGTAAGAAATTAGTTAATCAACAAGGTGAAAATTCAATTGCCTCAGGGGAGATAAACCGCACCTCCGCATGCATCCTTTGACGCTCCCGTTACGGACTTCAAGCTATTGGGCTTATTCAGCATCCGGTGCAAGCCCAGGAAAGCAAAAATCAGGGCTTCCTTGTATTCAACCAGCGTTCTTGAAGGTACTACAATACTATGATCTGTGGATGCCTGTAACCTGGAAATCAGGTATTTGTTTAATGCGCCTCCGCCGGTAACAAGTATATTGGACGGGCCTCCATGAGAAGTGCTTCGCAAAATCTGAAGTACAATATGTTCAACAGCAGTACGCATCAGATCTCCAGTATTGCAGGACGAGGAGTCAAATAAGGGGAGAAAATCTTTCTCAAGCCATTCCCTTCCAAGGGATTTGGGATAGGGCATCGAATAATAAGGCAGTTTATTCAATGAATCCAGCAATTCTGCATCAACCTTACCCTGTTCTGCCATCCTTCCATCTTCGTCAAACGAAACCCCGGTCTTGTTGGCAAGGTGATTCAGAATGATATTTGCAGGGCAGATATCATATGCCAGCCGGGAATCTTCTGAACGAAAAGAAATATTGGCAAATCCGCCAAGGTTCAGGCAATAAGTAAATTCAGGGAAAAGAAGATCATCGCCTATAGGTACCAGGGGAGCCCCCTGTCCATGGTATGCAACGTCTGAGGAGCGGAAATCACAAACAACAGGAAGGCCGCATTCTGCTGCCAGGGATGCACCATCTCCAATTTGGGCGGTAAATCCTTTATTGGGCTGATGAAAGATCGTATGGCCATGACTGGAAACAAAATCTGCCTTCACAGAGTATTTCAGGGTAAATTGATTGACAAGTCCCCCAAGGTATCTTCCATACTCAACATGGGTAAAGGCATATTCTTCAGCTGTAGCTGATGGCAGCTGTTTCAGCCTTTTCAGCCAGTCAGCCGGATATGCATAAGTCTCACATCTGCCTATAACATAATTGTATCCATTTGCCTTAATTTCAAAAGTACAGTGGGCAAGATCAACGCCATCCAATGATGTGCCTGACATTATCCCAATAATGGAGAATAGATTCCGGCCTGAAATATTGTTTGGGTTCATCCGCTGACTTTTCTGGAGATGAGAATTTATAAAGTGTCCATTATTTTTTCCATACGGATACCTCTTGATCCTTTTAGGAGTATAGTATAATCACAGACTGGCTTTTGACTGAGCCAATCAACAGCATCTTCGACTTTAAGGAACGAGAGTGCAGCATTGCCGGCGACCTTTTGGAATTCCGGGCCTACGAGCACGATCTGCTCAAATTTCATAGTCATCATCAGGTCAACAATTGCTTTATGCTCAGCGAGGCTTTCGTCACCAAGTTCCAGCATATCACCAAGGATTACCATCTTATTGTTGGCAGATAAAGCCGAGAAATTCAGCAAAGCTGCATTCATGCTGGATGGATTGGCATTGTAAGCATCCATGATTACCGTATTATTTTTTCGGGTATTCACTTTTTGGGAGCGGTTGTTGGATGGTATGTATGCCTCGATGGATTGAGTGATCTTTTCTAGTGGTATCTTGAAATAGTTTCCAATAGCTATTGCAGCAACTGCATTTTCAAAGTTATACCCCCCGACAAGCTGAGTATGAATGATTTCTGTTGAACCACTTGAATTCCAGTTCAATTCGAGGAATGGATCGGATACAGATATGCTGCAACTCGTCTGGAATTCAGGTTTTGTCCCGTACAACCAGCGGTCTATCCCATCCGATAGCTTCATCAGCAACTCGTTATTTCCGTTAACGAACAACCTGCCACTTGACTTTCCTATATATTGGTAGAGCTCATTCTTAGTTTTGATGACACCATCATAACCGCCAAACCCTTCGAGGTGGGCTTTACCTATGTTAGTTATCAGTCCTAGAGTAGGTTTCGCTATTTCACACAGAAAAGCAATTTCACCAGGGTGGTTTGCCCCCATTTCGATGATTGCAATTTCGGTTGAACCCGTGATGGATAATATGGTTAAGGGCACTCCTATATGATTGTTGAGGTTCCCTTTTGTAGCCTGTACTTCGAAGTGGCTTCCAAGGACTGTGTTCACCAGTTCCTTGGTAGTGGTTTTGCCATTGGTGCCGGTGATACCGATCAAAGGAATCTTTAAACGGTCGCGATGAATACCGGCAAGTTGCTGAAGTGCTTCCAGTGCATTTTCAACAAGCAGGGTATTTTCTGTATGATATGATTTATTATCGATAACTGCATAGCTGGCCCCAAGTCTTAAGGCTTCATGGGCAAATGAGTTACCATCAAAAGTATCACCCTTAAGAGCGAAGAAAATACAACCTGGTGTAATTTTCCTTGTGTCAATGATTATCTCAGGATGTTTCCTGAATAATTCATAGAGTTCGTTCGCAGTGGTAAAGCTATGCATATGTACCAGGCAATTTAGATTTTCAGCGCATTCCGTCGAAGCGCCTCACTGCAAAGGTCATAAAAAAAACCCATCCGGTTGAAGGATGGGTTTTTCTATAAATGTTTTACTTAATTATTTACCGCGATTGGGTGTTGATCCGCCAACCCGGCCCATTGCGCAACGGAAGCCAATGTAGTTGGTTGATTTACCTTCATCGAGGAACCTGCGTGCTGCAGGGCTGAGGAAGAATGCGGGATCTCTCCATGATCCGCCCTTGTATACCCTTGCATTATCACTTATGAGGGAAGAAGCACTGTATTCATACATTTTTCCGGTAGTATTCGGATCATCATTCTTTGCTGCCCAGTCGGCATCAAGCAATGACTGGTAGTCACCATCGAGGTAGTTGATGTTATTGGCTTTACGGTAGTTAAACCTGCCTGCAGCTTCTTCTTCGGTTACATCCCTGTATTTGATACGTCCGAGGCTATCCTTGGGTACAAGGTATCCTTCTGCATCAGTTACTTTAGATTTGAATACGTTTCCGCGGAATGGTGCGAAGTCGCTAACGTCTTCGTAGCTGAGCGGACGGTAAATGTCCAATACCCATTCACTTACGTTACCAGCCATGTTATAGAGGCCATAATCATTTGGCCAGTATGAGCCGACTTCTGATGGGATTTCGGCACCATCGTTCAGGTTTCCTGCCACGCCCATATAGTCTCCGCGGCCGCGTTTGAAGTTGGCAACAAAACTTCCGTAGTATTTTTTATCATCGGTACGGAGAATAGTCCCGTTCCAAGGATAGATACGTCTCTCAACGATTCTTTCAAAATGAGTATTGCCTATAAGGCCATAAGCTGCAAATTCCCATTCAGCTTCGGTTGGGAGGCGATATTTCGGCAGAAGGATACCATCTTCGATGCGAACACGGCGTTCACCAGTTCCGTTAGGATTGAGGTCCCGAAGGGGTTTGTTGACAAGTCCTTCATACTGACCTGCCAGATATGCTTCTGTATTGAAATTGTTTTCGTTTTTCTGATCCGGGTCATAATCGAGGATACCTGCTTTGATGAGTAACATTTCGTTAACCCTGTCAGTACGCCACAGGCAATAATCACTTGCCTGGGTCCAGGATACTCCAACAACCGGGTAATTCCTGTAAGCTGGATGGCGGAGATAGGTTTCTATCAGAGGCTCATTATAAGCCAGTTTTTCGCGCCAAACCAGGGTATCGGGCAATGCTTTCCTGTATACTTCAGGATAGTTGGTGCCGAAAACGCGGTTCAACCAATAGAGGTATTCCACGTAGTCAATATTGGCAACTTCGGTCTCGTCCATATAGAAACTTGGCACTGTAACCCTCCTGGGGATATTGTTCCATTCATACATGGGGTCGTCACTCATTCTGCCCATAACAAAGGTACCGCCTTCAATGAAAACGAGGCCTGGGCCTGTTATTGGTTCTTTGTAAGGTACAACTTCGAAACCACCATTTTTTGGGTTGTTGTACTCCCATCCGGTACTGCGGGAAGCTTCCTTTGTGCAGGAAGCTGCCATTACCAGGGATGCTGCAAACAAAACAACGGATACTACTTTACTATAATTTGCCATTTGCGCTAATGGTTTGTTTTTCTTAGTAACTAAAAACGTGGGCATTTTATTGCCTTATACTTGAATTCTTTTCTCGGGCAGTCAAACTGCCATGCAAGGGAAACCTCGTGTGCACCGTATGATTTGATACCGACATGCGAGAAAGGGAAGTCAAAACTATATCCAATCTTATACCTTGGTTGCTGGAATCCCAGCAACAAAATCAAAGCATCAGCATTTTCAAAGTTATGCCTGAACCATAAACCGCTGACGAATGGAAAGAAATTTACATACATGCCGCCATTCAGCTGGTGAAAATTGCCTTGCTGCATATACACAATGTTAGGCGATATGGAAAGATCTTCCAAATCTCCACCCTGAAGACCCTGTTTAATGTCGAACAAAGCGCCGGCATGAACTGTGATCCTCATATCTAGCCTATTAGAATTGTTAACATAAAAAGCCATATCAGGCATGGTAACATGATGTACGGCGGCACCCAGGTATAACCTTTCATTGTAACCAGCCAGGAACCCTGCATCAATGTCAATGTCTCCTACACTTAGTCTTGAAGGAGGCTTTTCATTGCCTATTTTGAAACTGCCATCAATTGTATTTATGTTGTCTTCAAAAATAAGTTTATCCCAGTTAAGCCTGTATTGCAGATAGCCTGCCTGTAGAGCAGCATTAATAACTATTTCCCTCGAAACCTGGAGACGGTATGAATAAATTGCACTTCCTGAAAAAGTATTTAATGCACCTGCTCCCAATACATCGGCAGTAGCAATTATCCCAACACCTCCTGATATAGACTTGAAAAACTGATCATAGGCAGCACTGTAGCTAACATAACCGTTGTAAATTCCAGGCCATTGATTGCGATAATTCAAAGTTAGGCGCGGACAAATTTTTGAACCTGCCAAAGCCGGGTTCAGGTAAAGCGGGTTAGCATAATACTGCGAAAATGCGAAATCCTGGGCTGAAACCTTCAGTACGCCCAGCATACACAAACACAGGGTAAGGATGTATAATTTTGATCGCATAATTAAGAGGCCAATATTACGAAAATATTTCGTTTGACATACAACCTAATTCAAAAAAGCTTTACCAACAATAATCAAGTTTACAGATCGTTTTTTGACGTTGGATATTCAATTTAATGGACCTTCCAATAAATTGCCCAGGGATAAAACGAAATGATCCTTCATTTGTTATTACTTCGGTGGATTTTTATGACCAGATACAAAATACTCGTAACTACTTTCCTGTTTTTCATCCTTTCAGGTTTTTTGACCGGGAGTTATGCTGCAAATAAACAGGATAACCCGAGCAACATTCCTCACAGGGTGTATGCCGGCCACTCAGTCCTCTCCTCAGGAGCCTGGTACAAAATAGCTGTTGCGAAAAGCGGTGTATGCAAACTTACCTATGCAGACCTGCAGGCTATGGGTTTAAGTATTGACCAAATCAATCCCCAGGATATCAGGATATATGGCAATGGCGGAGGAATGCTCCCTGAATATAATGCTGTCAAAAGGTTTGACGACTTGCAGGAAAATGCCATCGAGGTAGTTGGTGAGTCAGATGGGAGATTTGATGCAGGGGACCTGGTGTTGTTTTATGCCAAAGGACCGGTTAACTGGAGATACAATAGCAGCCAGAAATTATGGGAATCATACCAGGATCCCTATTCTGATTCTGCCTATTACTTTCTTACAACAAGTCTTGGGAAAGGGAAACGCATCAGCAGTGTGGCGAATGAAACAGCTACTCCTACGGATATTGTAACGACCTATGATTACAGGACTTTCCACGAAAAGGATGCGGTTAACCTAATTAAATCCGGCCGCTCCTGGTATGGCGAAATATTTGATATTACCAACTCCTATACATTCACTTTTGATATTCCCAACCTGGTCCCCGGGAGTGAAATACACCTAAAGACTTCAACTGCCGCGCGATCTACTTCCAACAGCTACTTTAGCTGTAATTCAGGGACTACCTCGTGGAATATCGTTCATTCTCCAATCTCAACCTATTATAACAGTCCTTATGCAAGTGGTTCCACTGACTACAGGAAAATCACCGTGCAGTCCACTCCTGTTGAAATCAAAATGCAATACAACAGGGCCACTTCAACCGCACTTGGCTGGCTAGATGCCATAAACCTTACCGCCAAATGCAACCTGAATTTTAAGGGAGGACAGTTTGATTTCCGTGATACAAGTTCTGTTGGCGATGGAAGGATTGCCCGGTTCAAAGTATCGGATGCAGCCACAAAAGCGGCAATCTGGGAAATAACGGATCCATTGAATTGTAAAAAGGTAATTTCCCAGCAGCAGGGGAATGAACTGGACTTTACACTTCATACAGATTCATTGCGCGAATTTGTGGTTTTCGATAATAATGATTTGATAACCCCTCGTTTTGTTTCCAGGATCAATAACCAGGATTTGCATGGTATAAGCAGCGCAGATCTTGTCATCATTTCACCGGCCATATTTTATGACCAGGCACTTCGTCTGGCAACATATCACAATACCGTTGATGATCTGAACTCAATAGTGGTTTCTCCTGAATTGATATACAACGAGTATTCATCAGGTGCTCCGGATGTGATTGCGATCCGCGATTTCATGAAAATGCTTTATGACAGGGGCGGAAGCACATCCAAACCGAAGTACCTGCTGTTATTTGGTGACGGATCGTATGATAACAAAGACCGTTTGCCCAACAACACCAATTTTATTCCTACCTGGCAGTCATCCGAATCATTTGACCCTGTCCGTTCCGAAGTTTCGGATGATGCATTTGGCCTGCTGGATGATACAGAAGGTTTGTATTATTCTGACCCGGTGGATATAGGCATTGGCCGGCTTCCTGTTAAAACTGTCGCTGAAGCTCAGGCGATGGTCGACAAAATCATTCATTATTCTGAAAAAGCTGCAGAAGTAATGGGCGATTGGAGAAATATCATCGGGTTTATTGCTGATGATGAAGATGGTAATGAGCATGTTCATGATGCTGATATGATGGCAGGATTTATCCATGATCATTATGGCAATTTCAATGTTGACAAAATATACCTGGATGCCTATACGCAGGTTGCCACACCTTCAGGTGCAAGGTACCCGGATGTGAATGCTGCCATCACACAACGTGTGGAAAAAGGATGCCTTATATTGAATTATACCGGCCATGGTGGAGAAACCGGTTGGGCACATGAGCAGGTGCTCGAAGTACAGGATATTAATGGTTGGACCAACTATAGCAAGCTGCCTGTTTTTGTGACTGCAACCTGCGAGTTTAGCCGTTTTGATGATCCTGCCCGAACTTCAGCAGGTGAATTGGTATTCCTGAATGAGCGGGGAGGAGGTGTAGCTCTTTTTTCTACCACGCGCCCAACTTACGGAACTCCGAATTATGAGCTCAATACCAGTTTTTATAAATATGCGCTTAATCACAGTGGAACCAGCAAACCCAGGATGGGAGACATAATCATGGATGCGAAAAGAGAAAGCGGTTCTGATGAAAATGGGAGGAAATTCATCCTTCTTGGTGACCCAGCTCAACAAATTGCTTATCCCTCCCTGAATATCGCAACCGATACTATTAATGGCAAAGTCCCGGGAGTTGAGCCGGATACCCTGATGGCCTACCAGGAAGTGACAATTGCCGGATCCATTACTGATGAAACGGGCGCTGTGGTTAGCGATTTCAATGGTGTGGTTGTACCAACGGTATTTGATAAAGCTGTTGTGCAGAACACCCTCGGGAATGATGGCGGAACACCTTTTCAATTCAGCCTTCAGAAAAACATATTATACAGGGGAAAAGTAGCAGCTCAAAATGGAAGGTTCCGTTTTACCTTCATAGTTCCAAAGGACATAGCTTACCGCGAAGACTTTGGGAAAATAAGTTATTATGCCACTAACGATACCGTGGATGCTGCCGGGAATTATACAAATGTAATAGTCGGGGGCTCATCTTCCACTGCTAAAACTGATAATACCGGGCCGGATATTTCTCTCTATATGAATGATCTTCAATTTACAGATGGAAGTATTACAGATGAAAACCCCTGGCTGCTTGCCAGAGTTTCTGATGAAAACGGCATAAATACCATCGGGAGTGGAATTGGCCACGATATCACGGCCATCCTGGATGGTAAGACAGATGCACCTTCTATTCTCAACGATTTTTATGAGTCCGACATCAATACTTTCCGCTCAGGATTGATCCGCTTTCCATATTCAAGGCTGAGCAGCGGAGAACATACAATTACTGTGAAAGTTTGGGATATTTATGATAATTCCTCTGAAGCAACCATTCATTTTATAGTTCACTCTTCCGACAATTTTGTAATGGAAAAAGGCAGGAATTATCCCAATCCATTCAGGGATGGGACAAATATTGTTTTTGACCATAATCAGCAGGGCGACGAAATGAAAGTAGATGTTACGATCTACACCATGATGGGCGAAAAAGTATGTGTGCTCGAAAATACTTCGTTACAAGAAGGTACAGTGTCAAACCCGGTTTATTGGGATGGAAGAAACTCAAAAGGCTCTCAGGTTGAGTCCGGCATCTATTACTACAACATCCAGGCAAAAACGGCATCTGGTTCTGAAGCCAGGTGCTCCGGGAAACTGATTTATACCAAATAATTAAATTCCTATATCATGGCTTCACTGAAGAAGTTCATTCAATTTACTTTATTCATTGCACTTACGATTCCGGTCGTGGTTTCGGCTCAGCAAACAATTCATTATTCCATTTCCTGGAAAGGGGTGCAAGTGGTTGATAAGAAAGAGGATCAAAGCATTCGCTCCATTTATTTTGAGGGTGCTGTATATAGTTCACAGCATAACTTTATGCCTGTTTTTCATAAAGTAATTAAGCTGACTAACAGTGATGAATCTGCTATTATTACGCTGAACAATCCTGTTTTTGAGCCTGTTCCTCAAAATGAAATAGATCAGCTAACCTTACCTTTAGAAGTTAATGAAAGCCTTAACCCGGAGCAGCAAATAGGAGTTGCCCGAGGAATTGCAAGTATCGACTTTCAGCTTATTCCCCTGGTTAAGGATGGGCAAGGCAAAATTAAGAGGCTGGTTTCATTTGACCTGATTCTAACTTCTTCAGCAAATGAAAATGAGTTGCCCAAGATGAAGAGCGTTTCTTATTCGGATCATTCGGTCTTGTCTTCAGGGAAGTGGTATAAGATAAAAGTTAACAAATCAGGCATCTGTAAAATAACCTATGACGAAATACAGGGGATGGGCGTGGATATGTCTGCAGTCAATCCGGCGAACATCAGGGTATTTGGTAAGCCTGGGGGAATGCTTCCTGAAAACAACAGCTTCTTCCGTTATGATGACCTTCCTGAAAATGCCATCCAGGTCGTAACAGCAACTCCCGGGGTTTTTGCCCAGGGTGATTATATCCTCTTATATGCTACTTCCCCTGATGAAGTTGTATTCAATGCTACATCAAGGAAGTTTGAACATAAGTTGAACCTTTATAGCGACTATACTTATTACTTTTTAAACTTTGACGGCGGGCCAGGGAAGCGGGTGGGCAGTGAAATCCAGACTGCTGAAAATGCAAAGTATACCTGCAATACATTTATGGATTTTGCTTTTCATGAAACTGACCAATACAATCTCATAAAATCCGGGAAACAATGGATCGGAGAAAGGCTTGACTTCAATGATCCTTCATACACGCTGCCTGCTATTACGTTCACGAATGTTGAGACGATAAAACAGGCATTTATAAGGTATCGCCTGGTATCCAGGGCCACAACCTTGTCTAATTTCTCCATAACCGCAAATGCCAATACGTTAGTCTCAAAAAATTTACAGGCCTATTCCGTGGATGCATTCAGCCAGGAAGCCGTAGAGACAAAGTCTTTTACCCCGGTTGAGGGCGCACAGAACATCACTGTCCAATATAATACGCCAAATTCTTCTTCACTTGGTTATATAGACTGGGTTGAAGTGAGTGTCCCCCGGAAAATGATTTTTACAGGAGGTCAGCTGCATTTTGCAGACCCTGTTTCAGTAGCTGCCGGTAATATAACAAAATACAAATTGGCTGGTGCTGATCAGAACACCATTGTATGGGAGGTGACAGATCCGGTTAATATTAAGAAAGTTGATGCCAGCCTGAGTAATGACACATTGAGCTTTGTGTTTTCAACTGATTCCATTCGTCAATTTGTAGCCTGGGACAATACAGCATTCAATACTGTTGAATTTGATGGTGTTGTTCAGAACCAGGACCTGCATTCAATAGCATATGCTGATATGCTTATCGTATCGGCTCCTGAATTCCTTGAACAGGCAAATCGCCTGGCTGATCATCACCGCATTGTTGATGGAATGACGGTAGTTGTTGAATCAAACCAGGATATCTATAATGAATTTTCCTCCGGATCGCCTGATATCTGCGCCATCCGTGATTTTACGCGAATGCTTTACTCCAGGCCCGACGCAGCTCACAAGTTAAAGTACCTGCTTCTTTTTGGTGATGGCTCCTACGATTATAAGGATCATATCCCGGGAAATACGAATTACGTTTTGGCTTTCGAAACATTTGAATCGCAAAACCTGGTTTTTTCAACAGCTTCTGATGATTTTTTCGGGTTGCTTGATGCGAATGAAGGGGCAGATGCCTTCGGGAAACTGGATATAGGGATTGGAAGGTTCCCCGTTGATAATGTTGAACAGGCCAAAAACATGGTTGATAAATGTATCTTCTATTCCTCCGGTATGCCTGATAACCTGGGCGAATGGCGAAATTCGCTTTGCTTTATTGCAGATGATGAGGATAGCAATACACATATCAGGCAGGTTGAAGACCAGGTAACTCCCGGTATTGAAAAGAATCACACAATCTATAACATTGATAAGATTTACCTTGATGCTTATACCCAGGTGTCAACACCCAGCGGGGCCCGGTATCCGGAAGTAAACAAAAGGATCAATGAAGAGATAAACAAAGGAGTTCTGATCATGAACTATACCGGCCATGGCGGGGAAACCGGATGGGCCGCTGAAGCCATTCTAACCCTCAATGATATCAATAGCTGGACAAATTACACTCACATGCCGGTTTTCATGACTGCAACCTGCGAATTCAGCCGTTTTGATGATCCCGGAAGAGTTTCTGCCGGGGAACAGGTATTCCTCAATCCTGCCGGGGGAGCCGTTGCGCTGCTTACCACTACACGCCTGGCAAATGCCGGGAATAATGTTGAATTGACAGTCGATCTTTATGATACAATCTTTTCGGTTATTGAAGGGCGATTCCCTTATTTTGGAGATGTAATTGCCTATGCAAAAAATCAGAATTCCGGTACAGGCCTCATCAGGAATTTTATGCTGATTGGTGACCCTGCAATGCACCTGGCATATCCAAAATACAATGTAGAGACTCTTCAGATCAACGGGGTAAACGTTTCAGATGTTTCAGATACAATAAGGGCTATGTCGGAAGTAAGTATAGACGGCAGGATCGCGGATCCGGCAGGGCAACTGGTTAGTTCTTTTAACGGGGTTGTTAAGGTTAAGGTGTTTGATAAATACAAATGGATGATGACCAGGGGCAATGACCCTACAAGTTATAAGCGTTATTTCGAGGTTCAGGAGAATGTACTATACCAGGGAACTGCCACGGTAACAAACGGTCTCTTTAGTTTTTCATTCATCGTTCCGAGGGACATTGATTTTAGTTACGGAATAGGAAAAATCTCCTATTATGCTTCCAATGAATCGACGGATGCGGCAGGTTACTGCGACAGCCTAGTGATAGGTGGGTTAAGCAACAATTCAGTAACTGATCTGGAAGGCCCCAAAATCAAGTTATACATGAACGATGAGCGTTTTATTGACGGAGGGATAACTGGTGAGAACCCAATGTTACTGGCTTACCTGAGCGATGAGAGTGGCCTGAACACTGTTGGCAACGGAATTGGCCATGATCTTGTAGCTACGATTGATGGTAATTCAGTTAATTCTATTATGCTTAACGATTTTTACCAGGCTGATCTTGACAGCTACAAGTCAGGGAAAGTGACATATAACTTTTCGGGACTTTCCGAAGGAGAGCACAGCCTGGAGCTGAAAGCCTGGGATGTTTTCAATAATTCTTCCGAAGCCACCATTCATTTTGTTGTGCATAAAAATCTCGCACTCAAACTAGTAACACTTAAAGCCTACCCAAATCCTTTTAAAGATGAAGTTAAGGTGGACTTCGAACACAACCTGTTCAACAATTCCATGGATGCTACCCTGAATGTTTATTCCCTGAATGGTTCACTTATACGAACTATCGGGCCACAAACCTTCTATTCCGAAGGCTATCATGGAGGAACACTGTCCTGGGATGGCAGGAATAACAATGGAACCATGGAAAAAGATGGTGTTTATGTATTGCGAGTTTTTGTAAATGACGGGAACAGCTCATCTTACAAGGCTATAACAGTTATAAAGGCTACAGGACAATAGTTTTCATATGATCCTATTACAAAAATCTTTCTCAGAAATTAACCTGTATGAAGGCAGGGGAATACTTGTCAACATTCACTTTGCACCTCAATTTCAGTAATAATCTTCGCAGCAATAGTTTAATGTAAATGGTAAACAATAATTCCAATTTTGCTGCGTTTCAATTCAATGTTAAAATACCATAAATTTGCACACTTCTTTTTAACCAGACCTTTATGAATTTTTTAAAACAATCAATTCTTCTTTTTACAATCCTGCTTTCACTTGCCGGAACAGTTATGGCACAAGGTGGTTCGACCCAGGGAGGAACATCTTTAAATTCAACTACTGCAGGTGGATCTTCCTATGCCGACCAGAATAATGCAATTATGACCGCGGTTCCTTTCCTTGCGATTGTTCCTGATGCAAGAGGCGGAGCCATGGGTGATGCCGGTGTTTCATCTACACCTGATGCTAATTCCATGCATTTCAATGCTGCAAAGTTAGCTTTCATCGACAAGGACATGGGGCTCTCCATTTCCTACAGCCCATGGTTGCACAAGCTTGTTCAGGATATCAACCTTGCCTATTTATCGGCATACAAGCGTATAGATAAGTACCAGGTAGTAGGATTATCATTAAGGTATTTTAACCTCGGTGCCATTACCTTTACTGATGAAACCGGTTACCCTGTCGGGAATTACAATCCCAATGAATTTGCTGTGGATGGCGCCTATTCAAGGCTCTTGTCCAAGACTGTTTCCATGTCAGTTAGTGCCAGGTATATTCACTCAAACCTGACCCTTGGCCAGTATGTTGGTACAAGCGCTACTAAGCCCGGGAACTCCGTTGCAGCTGACATTGGTATTTACCAGCAGGTCCCGGTAAAGGTTGGTGGTGTTGAGAGCCAGTTTTCCTGGGGAGCCAGTATCACAAATCTTGGTGCCAAGATATCTTACAGTGATGCCAACCTAAGAAAAGACTTCCTGCCAACAAACCTTCGTTTCGGCCCATCCTTAAAACTGAATATTGATGATTACAACTCTATGGCTATCTCGGTGGATGTGAATAAACTCCTGGTACCAACATTACCTTTTTACCAGGGTAATTCTGATACCATTATTGCAGGGGTTGATCCTAATGTATCGCCTGTTGTTGGTTTGATCCATTCTTTCTACGATGCCCCGGGCGGATTCAGCGAAGAAATGAAAGAATACAGCTTTGCTACCGGCCTCGAATATTGGTACGATAAGCAGTTTGCCGTTCGCGGAGGCTTCTTTTATGAAGACAAGCATAAGGGTAATCGTAAATTTGTTACTCTAGGTGCCGGTTTGCGCTATTCAGTATTTGGCCTGGATTTCTCATACCTCATTTCTCTTGAGAATAATAATCCGCTTGCTAATACGCTTAGGTTCAGTCTCGTTCTTAACTTCGACAATGCTGAAAAATAATAAGCTCCTGATATAAAGAAAATGCCTGCAGTTCTGAATTGCAGGCATTTTTTTTGACCGTAAAAATAGCAGAGGTTAACTAGCTTTCCCGATCAGTGTGACGGCATACGCAGAAATCCCCTCTTCACGGCCTTCAAAGCCTAGTTTCTCAGTAGTGGTGGCCTTAACAGAGACCTGGTTTATTTCCAGACCCATGATTGAAGCCAATACAGCCCTCATCTCCGCCATATATTCTGCAATCTTTGGTTTTTGCAATGCCAGGGTAGCATCTATATTCATTACCTCGTATCCTTCAGCCTGCAACATCTCCATCACTTTTTTCAGGAGTTTTTTACTGTCAATGCCCTTGTAGGCAGGGTTTGTATCCGGGAAATGCATCCCGATATCTCCCAGGGCGCATGCTCCTAGCAAGGCATCGCAGATGGCATGGATAAGCACATCAGCGTCCGAATGCCCAAGACAGCCTTTAATGTGAGGTATCTTAACACCACCCAGCCAAAGGTCACGCCCTTCTACCAGGGAATGTACATCGTATCCGAATCCGATTCTCATATCATACAAACTTAACAAGAATTTGATATTTAGGATTTCTATTTCTCCGTCTGTTCGAAGTTTTCTTTGTGATCCTTAGTGATTTGGAGTCTTCGTGTCATTTTCTTTCTGCTATCTGCAAGTGTTGGACTCCAAACAACAAACAAGACACAAAGTAAAACATATTTAGCTCTATTTTAGATCAATAAGAAAAATATGCTGGACTCAGGTAAATCATGATAAGGAGAAGATTTATGATGCAAAACCCGGATTAAATTCTCTATTCGAAGAACACATGGTCGAAATTGACCAGGTAAAGCACTTTTGAAGCCCTGGTAACTGCAGTATACAACCACCTGAAGTATTCATCATTCAGTTGATCTTCCTTGAGGAAACCTTTTTCAAGGAAAACGGCCTCCCATTGTCCGCCTTGTGTTTTGTGACAGGTAAGTGCATGAGCATGCTTTACCTGCAGGGCATTGTAAAACGGGTTTACCTTTACTTCTGCCAGCCTTTTACGTCTTGACTTAACTGATTCATAATCTGCCCAAACCTCTTCGAATAATTTCCTGTTCTGTTCATAGCTGAGAGCAGGCGATTCCGACTGAAGCGTATCCAGCATAACTTTGACTTCAAGAGCCGGCTCATCAGGGTAATCGATCATCTGTACTGTAGCATTTGCAAAGCGCAATCCATACAATTCCTCATAGCCACCGATCCTCAAGACTTCCACAATATCACCGTTAGCAATAAATCCCGCCTTCGAGTCTTCAGGAAGCCAGAAATAATTATTCCGGACTACCATAAGGTGATCTCCGGCGGCGATCTCATTTTCCTGGAAGAGTATGCGCTGGCGAACAGCCTGGTTGAACTGGTTTGCTCTTTTATTGGAACGCGTAATGATGACTGTTTCCTTCAATCCGTGGCTGGAATATGCCGAGTGTATGGCATCAATCATTTCAGAACCAGGTATACTTATAACATCCGGGAAGTTATTTTCTTTTCCAAACAAGGGTAGGGAAGAACCAGGAATTCCGATTTTATGCCGGATACCTGTTGCTACAGAAAGAATCCCTGATTCGAGGGCCTGGCGTACAACATCTCCAAGCCTGTAATGATGAAGATCCAGGTAATAGCTCTTTTGAAGGAGTTCCTTATCCAGTGCAGGGCTTTGATTGATCCCGACCGGAGGAAGCTGGGCAGTATCACCAAGGAAAATCATCTTGCAATTCTGAGAGGAATAAACATGCTGGATCAGGTCTTCAAGCAGGTTCCTCGACTGGAATACTGCATTGTCGGATCCACCGCTGGCATCCGGTATCATTGAGGCTTCATCCACTATAAAGACAGCATTGCTCATTGTGTTGGGCATCAGCGAAAAGGCAACCTGTCCTTCAGGGTTCAGTTTAGGCCGGTAAAGCCTTTTATGCAAGGTGTGAGCAGGCCTGGAGGCATAACCTGACAATACTTTTGCGGCTCTCCCGGTTGGTGCTAGCAAAACGGCCTGATATCCTGCCTTTGGCAAAACCTTAACAAGGGTACTGACGATAGTTGTCTTACCTGTTCCTGCAAATCCTTCCAGAAGAAAAAGCGGGAACTGGTCATTTTGAGCCACTACAAATTCAGCCAGCATGCGGATTAGGATTTCCTGCCCCTGGGTTGGAGAATATGGAAACTCCTTGAGAATCATTTCGCGAAAAAGGACAGGATCTATCACTTGCCAGGGCTAAACATAATTGCTTGATCATTAGGTACTCAACTTGCTTGTATTAGAAGGGGAAACCTATTCCAAAATTCCAGACTGCATCCTTAAGCCTGAAATCATTGGATTGGAACCATTGATCCTTATGTTGAGGGTTTTTCATGCGAAAGGCCCAGTCAAGACGAAAGATGAAGAAGGAAAAATCAAAACGAAGTCCAAATCCTGCATCCATAGCTAGTTGTTTACCCAGGTTCTTAAGTATGAAATCCCCATTCGGGAAGTCAGGATTTGCCTGGCGAAGCCAAATATTTCCAACATCACTGAACAGGCTCCCATGCAGAAAGCTGTAGATTGGAAATCGGTATTCAAAGCTACTGCACAGCAAAAGGTCGCCTGTCCGGTCATACCTGACTGAATCGTTGGTATATCCCCCGGGGCCCAGGGAGCGGATCCTCCATCCACGCATATCATTTGCTCCACCTAACCAGAAACTTTTTTCGAAGGGTATAGCGTCGGAATTTCCATAAGGAAGCCCGACACCGGTCATCAGGTGGAATGCCAGTGAGCGCTTTGAATTGAGGTTCCAGAATTTCCTGAAATCTATATCAGTACGCAGGTATTGTGCATACCTGACTCCAAATCGTTTATAATATCCGCCGGAAGCATTTTCGCCCGGAAATACCTTGTCAAGCACATTGAATACATTGCCGGAGGTTTCAATGTTAGCCCTGAAGAAAAAGAATCTATGTTCCTTCAGCATTGCCATATTTGAGTATACAACACTGTACCGGATCATAGTCAGCAGGTGGTCATTATACTGGCCAATGAATTGCGGGTCCGTCAGGCCAACTAGATAGGCTTCGAAGGCAGAATCCTTGGCCATCCTGACAAAACTCAATTCGAGAGGTGTAAAAATATACTTCAGTTTTTGGGATGCATTCCACTGGTAGGTCCAGGAAGTTGTAGTGATCTTCCGGGAATAATCAGGTCGGGATTCAAAACCATATGCTACAACAAGGGAAGTCCGGGCCTGGTTGTTTTTCACTGTACTGATGAATGCATTTGGGAGTAGAAGTCGGGGAAGATCTATCCCAGCTTCAACACCGGCTTCCAATGCATTGAATATCCATAATTTCTTGGTGTCGCCGATTTGTGGCGCATTTGCCTGCAATTCAGCCCCGGTATTTATTTTCAGCCTGAATGTTTCGGCTCTTTTGAATAGATTTCGGTTCTGATAGAGTGCATTGAAACCCATTCCAAGACTCCCTGATGAGTTGGTGCCTTCCGTACCAAGCGTAAGAAGATTAACAGGGTTGCGCGTTAATTTGATCGAGCAATCCAGCCACTGCCTGGTTTTATCAGCAATATCCCTTGGATCCGGGATTGTTAGTCCAATGTTAGCAGATCTTACAATAGAAAGCCCAATGATCCTTTTATAGGTTTGCGTTACCATTTCCTGGTCATAGGCTTGTCCTGTGCGGATAGTAATTGCGCTGGCGATAGCTATGGGTTTCAACCTTTGCTTCTTGCCATGTATGAAATAGTAGACCTGCTCAAGGCTATCATGAGGTTGCAGGCGATAGTAGAATGCGAGAGTATCGTACGAACCATCCCGGATCAGGGATTGTTCCAGATCTGGCATCACGTAGATATTATGAATAAAATACCTTGAAAATGCAGTTGAATTAACAGAATCGGTTGAAGCTGCGGATTTTACACTCGGATCCCTGATAACCACTACGATAGGTGTCTCCAGTCTGATGGAAGATGTATCTGCTCTAAAAGCAATATTCGAGCGTGAAAAGCTATAATAACCGTTGTTCCTGAGAAATTGCGTAATCCTGTCTCTTTCGTCATCCAGCAGGTAGGTATCGAAGTTTACACCTTTCATTATCATTCTGTTGCTGGTATCTGAAAACACGTAACCTGCAAGTTCCCGATTAGGAATATCATACTGAATCGAACTAATTGTATGAGGTTTTCCTGCAATGATCCTGTAATTGGCTGTAACGATGGCTCTTTTGTATTTGAAGCTGTGAGTCACAATTGGATGGTAAAACCCTTTGTTATGCAGGTAAAGAATGATATTGTGCTCAGTGCGCAATGCGAGGTTGGTATCCAGTATGACCGGGGCCGTTCCGTATTTTTCCTTGATCTTGTTTTTGATTTTGGTTTGTTTCCCTTTTGACAGGGTCTCATAAATCCATACTCCTGGCTTAATGATAGTAAACCTCCTTGAGGTAGCCTTTTGCTGGAAAAATCCTTCAATTTCTTCAGACGGAATTGAAGCATTGTCAGTTTTGATAGAATTTTTAACAAGAAGGTATCCTCCTCTTCTTGCGACTTTCTTTTGGGAATTACAGGATGATGCCGCTATTAGCAGAAGCAGCATGAGAAATGAATATAGTATAGATGATCGGGCCAAAAGAAAAGTGTTCCTGAGAGGAGAATAGTAAAATGACTATTGATAACCAGGGAATTTTGCAAGTTCAGTTCAACACCTTTCCTTCAGATGGCAAGATTTGAACTGGCCTTATGAAAGGCAAGCATTTGTGCAATAATCCCTATAGGCAAAAATAACAAAAAATGCCATAAGGCCTTTTGTTTTCATCATTTACTGTTTAGCCCTGCTATACTGCAGAGGCCAGTCAATGTCATGTTCAAGTTTACCGGCTGCATTCATAGGGAAGTAAGGATCACGGAGCAAAACTCTTCCAAGGATCACCAGGTCTGCTTTACCTTCCATAAGAATGGCTTCTGCCTGTGCGGCATTTGTGATAAGTCCTACTGCCCCGGTAGGAACATTTGCTTCTATCCTGATTCTATCTGCGAAATCAACCTGGTAGCCAGGGCCTAATGGGATCCTGGCTGTTGGAATCAAGCCTCCAGAAGAACAATCAATCAGATCGGCACCAATCATTTTCAACTGTTTGCAAAGATCAATGGCTTCGTTCACATCCCAGCCACCTTCAGCCCAGTCAGTCGCGGAGATCCTGACAAAAAGCAGTTCTCCATCATTTAATACCTTGCGCATGGCTGTAGCAACTTCAAGGAGAAGCCGGACACGGTTTTCGAAGCTTCCGCCATAGGAATCAGTCCGGTGATTGGATAAAGGTGATAGAAACTCATGAAGAAGGTAGCCATGAGCAGCATGAATTTCAATTACCTGGTATCCGGCTTTCTTTGCTCGTTCGGCTGCTATGCAGAAATCGCTGATCACCTTTTGGATATCACTTACTGTCATTTCAACCGGAAGTTCCTCATCAGGCTGGAATGCAATGGATGACGGAGCATAGCGTGTCCATCCACCTTCTTCAGTACTCAATTGTTTCCCGCCCTTCCAGGCAAGGTTGCATCCTGCTTTCCTTCCTGCATGGGCAAGTTGAATCCCGGCAATGGTGCCTTGTTGTTTTATGAATTCAACAATCTCGCTGAGTTTCTGGATATGCTCAACTTTATAGATTCCCAGGTCACCAGGGGAAATCCGGCCTTCAGGGGATATGGCGGTAGCTTCCTGGATGATGAGAGCTGCTCCCCCGACAGCCCTGCTGCCATAATGAACCAGGTGCCAGTTATTTGCAAAACCGTCTTGAGCAGTGTATTGGCACATGGGTGACATTACGAGGCGGTTACGGAAGGTGATTGAATTAAGAGAAAATGGTTCGAAAAGAAAGGACATAGTTAGTGTTTTGTTTATATGACAAAATTAGGATAGTTATTAGTCAGTGGATATAGGAAATGCAATAAAAAAAGGGTTTCAAAGAATAACTTTGAAACCCTTTTGTGGGAGCACATGGATTCGAACCAAGGACCCTCCCGACAGTGTCGGGATGCACAG
>JACAAZ010000026.1 GCA_013376995.1 Bacteroidota bacterium
GTTACCTGCAATGCGAACTTCATGGTTAGTGACACCATCAAGCCTGTAATAAGCTGTCCACCGGGACTTATACTTTGTTCCAACGATACAATAATCCTAGGTGAGCCTAATGCAACCGATAACTGTGGCACACCAATCATCACAAACAACGCTCCATCAATTTTCCCTGCAGGAACAACTATGGTGACATGGACTGCTACCGATCCAAGCGGAAATTCTGCCAGTTGTGTTCAATCTGTCACCATTAATGCAGGACCAAATGCTTATGCAGGCGCAGACGCTATTATCTGCCAGGGAACTGCCAACTACCAGGTGACAGATGCCGTTGCAACTAATTATAGCAGTTTACTTTGGACTACGTCAGGGCTTGGAACCTTACAGAACCCAGCAACCATTAACCCTATTTATATCCCTCAGATTGGTGAAACAGGAAATATTCTCCTGACATTGACCGTAAATGGCATTGCTCCCTGCGGGGTTGTTGCTGACCAGAAACTCCTGACAATTATCCCAGCACCTATCGTTTCGGCTGGGTTGGATGATACGATATGTAGCGGACAAGACTTCACTATCTCTGCTTCCTTTGCAGGATATTACAACAGCCTGCAATGGAGTAGCAGTGGAACAGGAACGTTCAGCAATCCCTCCATTTTATATCCAACATATTTCCCCAGTGTGAGTGACATTGAACAGGGAAGCGTAATCCTTACTCTTACAGCTTCAGGGTCAGAACCTTGTGCCAGTCAAAGCGACCAGATGGTATTGGTTATCATCAAATCTTCAACAGCCAATGCAGGTCCTGATGGAAATACATGTATGGGTATTCCGTATACCATTTTACAGGCATCAGCCCAAAACTATACCTCCCTGCAATGGAACCATAATGGATCGGGTAACCTGAGCGGCAGCAATACCCTCATTCCAACCTATACTCCTGCAATAAATGAAACCGGAGTAGTTACCATTACGCTATCTGTAACCGGATCTACGGACTGTGGGAATTCCTCTGATACTATGGAACTTACAATATTCCCCAATCCATCGGTAAATGCCGGTCCAGATACTGCAATTTGCGGGGCCCTGCCTTTTATTCCGGCCTTAGCTGCGGCAACCGGGGCGGACAGTATCTTATGGACCAGCAGCGGAACCGGAACATTCGATAATCCAAATCTCCTTCATCCAACCTATACACCGGGTGATTCGGACCTGCTAAATGGAAGCGTAAGTCTCAGCATTACAGCATTCGGATATGGAAATTGCGGAATCCAGTCAGATAACCTGATCCTGTACCTTATTCAACCTGTATCTGCCTACGCAGGTGCTGATACAACTGCATGCAGCAATAGCCCAATCACTCTGAACGGGGCAGCAGCTTCCAATTTCCTGTCTCTCCTTTGGACTCATAACGGCATGGGGCTTCTATCTAATGAAGCTACTCTAACTCCTACATATACTCCTGCTGAAAATGAATCCGGATTGATCACCTTTATTCTGGATGCTTCCGGCGCTCCTGCCTGTGGTCACGCTATAGATACACTAATGATGCAAATAATGCCTGCACCATACGTTAATGCAGGACCCGGCATTAATCGCTGTGATGCAGGCCCTGTTGAGATCACCCACGCAACTGCCCTGAATTATTCTTTATTATTCTGGACTACTACAGGAACCGGATCTTTCTCGGATCCTTCTGCCCTAAATCCTGTTTATTTTCCTTCTACAGAAGATATATCTGCAGGTTCAGTCATACTTACAATAACAGCTTCAGCTGCAAGTCCTTGTGGCCCTGATTCATCACAAGTTAATATAACCTTCGGCAAGGTTCCAACAATTGAGGCCGGACCGGATGCCAGCAGTTGCTCTGCTTTGCCATACACTCTTTCAGGAGCATCGGCTTCAGGCTATAGCAGGTTAGAATGGAAACATAATGGGACCGGTACGCTAAATGATTCCAGCCTACTAAACCCAACATATATTCCAGGTTTATCAGAAATTGGCACTATTACCTTTACGCTTACAGCTCATGGAATATTACCATGCAGTGAACTAACTGCTTCTGATCAATTTACCCTCACAATTTCACAGCCTGTCCTGGTGGATGCCGGGCCTGACCAGGTCCTTCCAACTGGTTACGTTGCCAACCTCAATGGCACTGTAACGGCAGGATCCGGATCATATGCCGTTCAGTGGAAACCAGTTGATCTGCTGAATGATCCCAGCAGTTTAAATACCTCTTCCTTACCGTTAAATTCTTCCACACTATTTTCTCTTCATGTTATTGACCTCATAACTGGATGTGAAGGAACTGATAGTATGAAAGTAGTAATAGGATCCGAGAATTTGCCACCGGTTGCGAATCCCGATTATGATACTGCCTCGGTTTCCCAACCTGCAATTATTCAAATCCTTGAAAATGATTATGATCCAGATGGGACAATTACATCTGTTACTATTACTACAGATCCGCAACATGGAATTGCTATTCTGAATGCTGATAATACCATCACTTACACTCCTTTCTCAGGCTTCGATGGAACCGATACCCTGATCTACAAGATCTGTGACAATGGAATGCCTGTGTTGTGCGATACGGCACTTGTGGTTATAAGAGTCTTTGGAGAAAGGCCATTCGATGACATAACCATCTATAACTTCCTGACACCCAATGAGGACACACACAATGATGTATGGACCATTGACAATATCCAGTACTGGCCGGAGAATGAAGTGCTCATCTTCAACCGCTGGGGCGACCGGATCAGGGAATTCAAGCATTACAACAATACAACAACAGTATGGGATGGAACAAATGAGGCTGGGAGGCCGGTCCCGGATGGCACTTACTTCTATATTGTAAAAGTCCGTCATGAAGATGGAAATACAGGCTTAATGAAGGAAGATGCATTATCAGGATTTATTATGGTAAAGTCAAACCGTAAATAACCGAAGCAAAGTGAATCATTGACAGCCAGGTGCAAGCAGCCAGAAATGATTCAGAATAAAATACATAGCCAATTAATTGATCGAAAAACGATTACAGATATGAAAAAGATTCTTACTGCTTTACTGGTTTTTATAGCAGTTGGAGTTGCAGCTCAGCAAGATGCATTGTTCAGCCAATACATGTTCAATAAAATGGCTCTGAACCCGGGTTATGCCGGAAGTCGCAATGCTCTGACTGTGGATGCGATCTACCGTTATCAGTGGGTAAACATACCAGGTGCGCCGCAGACCCTGAACGCATCCATTCATTCTCCATTGGAAAATCCTCACCTTGGGGTAGGAATGAACATTTACAGCGACGTGGTTGGAGCAACCCTCAGCCAGGGAGCTCTGGCTACTTTTGCTTACAAAATCCTGTTTCCAGAATCGAAACTTTCCTTTGGGATACAGGTAGGAGTTAAATACTCTGATATTTTCTGGTCGCGAATTAATCCATATGATGATACGGATCCCCTTTACAATGTCGGGATGAAGAATAAGGTTGCACCGGATGCTAATTTTGGCATCTATTACAGCAATACTAAATACTATTTTGGTTTATCTTCCAAGCAATTACTTCAAAACCAAATGGGTATGGTCAAAATTAACGGTAAGGAAGAATTCACTAAGCTCCTTCGGCATTTCTACGGTATGGTAGGGGCTGCATTCCCGCTTACTGACAAACTGGTATTCAGGCCATCCATTCTTGCTAAGTTTGTTCAGAATGCTCCTCCGCAGGTTGATGTAAATGCCAGTTTCCTGTTTGCTAATATTTTTTGGATCGGAGCTTCCTACCGTACTGAAGAGGCTGCCTCGTTCATGACGGAATTCAACCTTACCCGGACCATGAGAATAGGTTATTCCTATGATATCTGGTTCAACGAATTGAAAGGGTATAACAAAGGCTCCCATGAAATCCGCCTTGGATTTGATTTTGATATTTTCCATTCCAGGATACTGACACCCAGGTATTTTTAAGCAAAAACCTATAAAATTTAACATAATGAAAAAGAGCTTCCTCCTATCCGTCGCTTTCATCCTGATCCTGGGTACCTGCCTTGCTCAGCCTACAAAACGCGCCCAGAAAAAGATGAACCTTTACAACTACTCGCTGGCAATTAAAATTCTTGAAAAAGCGGTTAAAAAACCAAAGTATCATGATGCAGCGATACCTATGCTTGCTGAATGTTACAGAATGCAGCGGGATGTTGAAAATACCAAAAAGTGGTACGGAGAAGCAATTACCTTGCCTTCCCCCAAGCCAGAGTTTTTTTACTATTATGCAAAGGCACTTTTCGCATCATCCGATTATAATAAAGCAATGGAGCTGTTTTCCAGGTATGAACAGTTAAATCCTTCCGATAAACGGGCTAAACTAAATGAAGAACAGTGCAAGACCTTACTGAATGATTGGAAAAACAGGGTCCCGGGTTATGAAGTAAAAGCTATTCCTCATGTTAACTCTCCTGAAAGCGATTTTGGTCCGGCTTTTTTCGGTAACGGATTCACATTCTCCTCCGATCGTGGAAAAGATTATATGGAGGAAGAAAGCTACGGATGGACAGGCCGCAGGTACCTGAAATTGTATTTTTCCAAACCGCTCGACCCTGGGAACTTCTTCGGCGATTTCAGGAAACCAAACTTAATGAGCGGGAGGTTCAATGAAGTATTTCACAATGGGCCGGTTTGTTTTATCAACGATTCCTTTGCTTTTCTGACTAAATCCAGTCGCGACAAAAATGCGCCAAAGGTCCAGCGGGTAAAAACAGATTATCTTAAAATCTATACCATGTCGAAGGTCCTGGGAGATTGGGAAAAAGCAGTTCCCTTTCCTTTGAACAGTTACGAGTATTCAGTTGGCCACCCTGCTCTTTCACCGGATGGCAATACCTTATACTTTGCTTCCGATATGCCTGGAGGCCAGGGGGGTGTGGATCTTTGGATGTGCAAACGTGAAGCTGATGCATGGAGTAAACCAATAAACCTTGGTCCTGCGATAAATACAGTTGACAATGAGATGTTTCCTTCAGTCCGAATGGATAACACACTATTTTTTGCCAGTGATGGGTTACCAGGTTATGGCGGTTTGGATATTTTCAGTACCAGGATAGTAAATAATGAGTTCTCTACTCCCAGGAACCTGATGTCTCCAATCAATACATCATATGATGATTTTGCCATTGCGTGGATTCCCGGAACAACTTACGGATTGTTTTCTTCCGACAGGCCAGGAGGTATGGGCTCCGATGACTTATACGCCTTCAGGAAGCTTCCTGAACAGCCACCACTTGTTGAGTGTAAAAAGCCCATCAACCTGTCAGGCCTGGTAATTGACAAAACCTCAGGTAAGCCTTTACCAGGTGCTACCGTTTTTGTACTGAATGAAATCAACGACAGTGTTATTATTTTAAAAACAGATGCTGACGGATTATACCATCTGACGTTGAAAACAGCTGTTTCCATCATTGTTAAGGCCAGCCGAACAAATTTCATCCCCGATTGCCTGGCCTGGACAGTCGAAAACCAGCTTGAAGGCAAGGATAACAAAGCTCCACGTGATCTAGTCCTTTCGGAACTTGAAGTCAATAAGACTTTTAAGCTTGAAAACATTTATTACGATTTCGACAAATATGATATCCGGCCAGATGCAGAACCGGCCCTGGATAACCTTGTGCATATCATGAAGGACAACCCGATTACCATCGAATTGGGATCCCATACTGACTGCCGTGGCTCATTTGAATACAACGATAAGCTTTCCCTCCGCAGGGCAGAATCTGCTACCAATTACCTGGTTGAACATGGAATTGAAGCAGCAAGAATCAGCAGCAAAGGATATGGAGAGCATCAACTTGTGAATCATTGCTCTGACGGAGTTGCATGCTCCCCTGCTGAACACCAGGCAAACAGGAGGACAGAATTCAAGATCATTTCATACATCAGCCAACAACCAGAAACCGGAAAGTTCAATCCGGAAAGTTTTAAAACAGGCTCTTCAGTTTTAAGAGATACCCTTCCTGCTGATTTTTTCATGCAGTGTAAGTAATTTCTTAAATCAATAAGTAAAGGGCTCCCCGGCAGAAAAAGTCGGGGAGTTTTTTCCAAAAGGAATATTGTATCTTTACTCAATCTTATTTGCATTGAGAAATGGAAAATTCAAGCTTCAGTACCCAGGATCCAAATCAGACCTCAATACCTGAAATAACCCAGGAAGGAATAGATCATCTGCTAATAGCTGCCAGGTGGGGTAAATTCCTAGCTATTCTTGGATTTATTTCCATTGTTTTCACAGTTCTTGCAGTCCTGGTATTAGTGGTTGTATTTAACATGATGGCTGACAAACTGGCTAATCTCGAAGGGTTTTCTGCCTTTATTACTTCCAAATGGGTTGCTTTCCCATATTTCGTTTCAGGATTGATAGGCTTCGTTCCTGTCTATTTCCTGAATTCTTTTTCTAACAATATTACCAAGGCTGTAAGGAATAATGACACTCGAGTTATGACCATAGCGTTCAAGCGACTTAAGCACCTTTTTATCCTTGTTGGGATGTATACTATTATTATCCTTGCCCTCTTTGTAATAGCCATAGTCATTGCAGGAAGCACTGCCTTGATAGCAGCCTGACATATTCACTTTCTTTTGATAATAAAGCCGGAAGATATTTTCGGCTTTCTTTTTTGTTGAACGTATGATACTTCCTACCTTTAGTGAGATTTTCAACAGCATTCTCCTGGTGATCATAAACAATAATGCATTATTTTCAGACTCTTAAATCTTAACCCATGGAAATTTTAAGCTCATTGAGCAATGTCCTGATCATTATCCTGGCAGTATTTGCAATCTTTACCTTGTCGCGTTCAATTATCATTGTTGGAGGACGTGAGATCGCAGTCCTCGAACGGAGGTGGTTCGGTAAGAATATGCTTCCCGGCAGGGTCATCGCTATGCCGGGGGAAATTGGTGTACAGGCACGTACCAAGGGCCCGGGGATGCATTTTGTCTTTCCTTTCATTTATAAAGCCAGAAAGATCAACTTTATTGTAATAGGCGAGAACGAAGTAGGCCTTATAGAATCCATTGATGGAAATTCAATTCCGGCAGGGAAGATCTTTGCTCATGTCGTAGCCAGTCATGATTCATTCCAGAATGGGGAAAGCTTCCTTATGAATGGCGGTGAAAAAGGTCCCCAGATCGAAATGCTTGCCCCCGGATATTACCGTATCAATTCAGCCTTATTCAATGTTCGCAATGTTCCATCTGTAATGATAGATAAAGGCCAGATTGGACTGGTAACTGCCATGGATGGTGAACCTATTAACACTGGGCGGCTACTTGCTAAGAAAGTTGATGGTCATTCAAATTTTGAAAGCGGGGAATTATTCCTCAAGAATAAAGGACAGAAGGGGCCCCAATCTGAGATGTTACTTCCTGGTACCTATCGTATTAACCGCGACCTTTTCCATGTTGACATTTATGATGCAACCGTAATTCCATCAGGTAAGGTCGGACTGGTAACCGCTCTTGATGGTAAGCCACTACCTGAATCAGAATATGTAGCCAAATCAGTTGAAGGCCATGATAATTACCAGAACGTTTCCATGTTCCTCGAAGCGGGCGGACAACGCGGACCTCAGTTCGATGTTTTAAAACCGGGTACATACTATATCAACCCATTGATGTTCAAGGTCGAACTGGATGCTGTCGCTGTAGTGGAACGTGGACAAGTGGCTGTGGTCGTTTCCAATGTAGGGGATGAACCCAAACTCATCAAGACCATGGTTGAAGAAACTGCCAAACGCGAAAATGAGAAGCCTTCTACTGATGAAGTAATAGCTGTTGATAGACGCCACGATGTTGGGATTGAAAGATATGTTGTGCCCAAGGGATTCAGGGGTATTCAGCAGGAAGTTGCCGGCCCTGGTATCTATTACCTGAACCGCAGGGCTTTTATGGCTTATATAATTGATACCACAAATATTACAATCGATTGGGACGAAACGGGCGACACCAAATTCGATCCGTTAAAGGTTATTTCACGTGATGGATTCGAGATAAGTGTGGCTGTAAAGGTCATCATCCGTGTGCGTCCTGACCAGGCCCCATACATGGTTGCCAAGATCGGATCCATTGATAACCTCATCCAACATGTGATTCACCCGATGATTGATTCAAGTTTCCGGAACCAGGCTTCATCAACTTCAGCCATGAATTTCCTTCAGGACAGGCAGGACGAGCAAAAGAAAGCTGAAGAGCGTGCCAGGCTTGAATTAGAGAAATACCATGTAGAATGTGTATCTGTCCTTATATGCCAGATAAGGCTGCCACAAGAACTCATGGATACGCAGACGCTTAAGATAATTGCCCAGCAGCAACAGGCCATGTACCAGGATCAGCAAAAAGCTGAACAGTCGCGAATTGCCACTGAAAAAACAAGATCAGAAGCAGAATTGCAGAAGAGCCTGGTTGAAGCAGAAATAGGTGTTAAAATTGCAGAACAGAACAAATCCAAAGCCATTCGTTTTGCAGAAGGTGAAGCCGAAGGGATTCGCATCCGGGCCGAAGGTGAAGCCAAGGGTATTAAGGCCAAGGGTGAAGCTGAAGGTACACGCATCCTCGCTATAGGTGAAGCAACCGCTAAAGCTTATGAGCTTCAGAACAAAGCTATCGGGCAACAAGGTGTAACGGCCATTGAAATTGCCAAACAGATCGCTACTGGCAATATCAAGGTTACTCCTGATTTCCTTATCCAGGGAGAAAATAATGTCGGGGGACTTTTGTCTGGATTCCTCACCAAGCTGATTGCTGACAAGGTGAACCTCCCAGATACGCCGAAAGAGGTTGAAGGGAAAGGATAGAAGTCGGGAGGCGGAAGGCGGGAGTCGGAAGTCGGAAGTCGGGAGTCGGAAGTCGGAAGTAGGCGGTAGGCAGGTGGCGGTTGGCAGGTGGCGGTAGGCAGGTGGCGGTAATCTTGAGGGCATGAGAGCGAGAGGACGAGAGGGCGGGAATGGAAGATGGCGGGGTTAGATATCTTAGAAGCACCCGATAATGGAACCCTATAACCATCTGACCCTTAAACGCCGAACCCTTAAACGCCAAACCCTTAAACGCCGAACCCTTAAACCCTTAAACAAAGCACTCGGAACAAGACACTAATTAATACAACCCCATGGCCCAAAAATATCCCACCTACTACCTCGTGCTGGATCTTGAAATGACAGGACCGGATCCTGAATGGAATGAGATCGTGCAGATCGGGGCTGTTTTGTGCAGCAGCAACTGGAAGGAGCTGGGAAGATTTCTTACGAACGTATATCCCGAAAATAAACAGGCATTCTCTTCTGCTTCTGAAAAGATCCATGACCTGAGCCTGGCAGAACTGGAAAATGCTCCCATCCTGTATGATGCGCTGGAGAGTTTTGAAAAATGGATACTTAAGACCTTAAACATTACTGAGTTCCAGAAGGAGAATGTTTTCAGGGATGTCATCATCAGCGGGCAAAGCGTAATGTACGACATCAATTTCCTCAGGGCTGCCTATAATAAGCAGAAGGTTAAATGGTGCTTTTCACATACCCAACTAGACCTTCATACACTCAGCTGGTTCCTTTTTAAGATACTTGAAGAAAACGATTTTGAAACCCCGGCCAAACGAAGCCTGGATGCTATTTCAGCATTCTTCGAACTGGAGCGGGAAGGAAATACCCACAATGCCCTCGAAGATGCCATCCTTACCAAAGATTGCCTCGCTGGTGTAATGAGCTACGTACCATATTTGCGGTATGAGGAGGAGTGATAGGGGGGCTTTGGTCATTCGGTAGTCATTCGATGGTCACTTCCGCCAGCTGGCGGATCACTCAATGGTCAGGCATAGCGCATAGTGCAGATTACTTAGTGTGTAACATGAGTTGAGTAATTATTCCTATAGTCGACTACCTTTATCCGTCCACCGCAGGCGGCTCAGCGTACCTTCAGCGTAACCCGCGTTCCAATTTTGACTTATTACCTATCCCCTTGTTCCCTTGTCGCCTTTTCTCATTAAAATCGCCGGAAAACTGAAATTCCAACTTCTCTTTGTCAACAAAAACCAGAGATTCTTTGTTAGAAAAAAAGCAATCTTCCTATATTTGTAACGAACAGAACGAATCAAGACTTTATTATGAGCATAGATCCCAAGATACTGGAGCGCGCCAACCGTTGGCTGAATGGAAATATCGATGAAGAGAGCAAGAACGCTATCAGGCAAATGATGGCTAATGACCCCAATGAACTTGCAGAAAGCTTCTACTGCGACCTGGAATTCGGAACAGGTGGACTCCGCGGGATCATGGGTGTTGGTACCAACCGTATGAACAAGTACACGGTCGGGATGGCTACCCAGGGACTTGCAAATTACCTTAAGAAAGTCTATACCGATGAAGCGGAGATCCGTGTTGCCATCGCTCACGATCCACGTAACAATAGCAGCTATTTTGCACGCATTGCTTCAGAGGTTCTGTCTGCCAACGGCATTTCTGTTTTCCTTTTCGAAGAGCTGCGCCCTACGCCTGAATTATCATTTGCTGTGCGTTACCTCCGCTGCCATAGCGGCATTGTTATCACTGCGTCCCATAATCCCAAGGAATATAACGGCTATAAAGTTTATTGGAATGATGGTGCCCAGTTGGTTCCTCCCCACGATAAAAACGTTATTATTGAAGCACAGAAGATCACCTCATTCGAACAGGTAAACTTCGATGGGGATAACCTTAAGATAAATGTTATAGGTGAACTGATCGATACAGCGTACCTAGAAACCATGGCTACTTACACTTTAGCTCCGGAAGTGATTGCCAGGCACAGGGATCTCAAGATTGTTTACACTCCCATCCATGGAACAGGAATTATGCTGGTACCCAGGGGACTGAAGCAATTTGGCTTTACAAATATCCACATTGTTGAGGCCCAGGCTACTCCCGATGGTGATTTCCCAACTGTTAAATCCCCTAACCCGGAAGAAACTGCTGCCATGGAAATGGCCCTGAACATGGGTCGTGAGATTGATGCCGATGTTATTCTTGCAACCGATCCGGATGCTGACCGCATAGGTGTTGGCGTTAAAGACCTGCACGGCAACTTTATACTGCTGAATGGCAACCAGACAGCTGCCCTCCTTACCTACTACCTGGTAAAGCAATGGGAAGCCAAAGGAAAGCTAACTGGCAAGGAATACATTGTTAAGACCATCGTTACCTCGGAGCTTATTTCCGATATAGCAAAGGGCGCAAATGTTGAATACTTCGACGTGTTGACCGGCTTCAAATGGATTGCCGAGGTAATCCGCAACAATGAAGGCAGGAAGACTTTCATTGGAGGCGGTGAAGAGAGCTATGGATATATGGTTGGTGAATTCGTGCGCGATAAGGATGCAATTATTTCATCCTGTATCCTTGCTGAATGTGCTGCATGGGCTGCCGATAAAGGCATTTCACTCTATCGTTTATTGATTGAAATTTACCTGGAGTACGGACTTTTTAAGGAAAAACTGGTGAATGTAGTCCGCAAGGGAATGAGCGGGCAGGCTGAGATCAAGGCCATGATGGATAATTACCGCTCTAATCCTCCTAAAGAGATAGATGGTTGCAAGGTCGTGCTTATAAAAGACTACCTGCTGCAAAAGACTCATGACCTGGTAAGCGGATCCGAATCTCAGATAGATCTCCCCAAGAGCGATGTGTTGCAATTCTACCTTGATGATGGCAGTAAGATATCCGTTCGTCCTTCAGGCACCGAGCCCAAGATCAAATTCTATTTCAGTATCAAATCAAAACTGAACCGTTTCGAAGACTTCAAAGCCGAGGATGCCAAACTGGAAACCAAGGTGGAAGAGATTATAACTGCAATGGGATTACGTTAGTTTTTGCTATTTTTTGCCTATTCAAATCTTTTGCTGCTACTTAACTAGATCTGCCTAAGGATTATAGTGCCTGCATTTTATAACTCCGAACAGTATTTATCCACTAAATCCGGCAAAGACGGGCTGGTTGGTCGGGTATTGGTATGGATTCCCTATTAAGCTAGCAGCAAACAGGAATTCACTGCACCAGCAATAATCCTATGTTCAGAAAGAAAAACATATCAAAATTCCTTCAGGAACTTCATGTTTAAGAAACTTCTGTATTTTCAATATTCAGGTGTACTTACCTGTAATTATGTTTGGTTTTTATTCTTCTCTGTTTTTCAGGAATGACATCGTCAACTGTATAGATGATTAATGACTTTAATAGCATTAGACATTGGAGGTGGAGTTATGGCAAATTTGTTTCTTATCGCTTCTAACTATTATACTGATTGTTTTCAGGATTTCCATACTACCTTTGATACTATTATCGGTTTTTACTCTGAAAATGATCCTAGATACTAGGTTAAAGTGGAATGAAAAAGATTAAGATTGACAATTGTTATTGCGAGTTCGAATGATTGTTTCGGGAGTTTATTTGAAGCCTGCCTTTTTCAAATTCATTCTTGTAAATGTGTTGTTAAATAGCACGGAATCTATCACCCCTCTTGCTCTGCAACTGAAAGCTTAAATTAATGGAAGACAGGTTCGGGTATATAAATCATTAACTGGAGATAGAAAAATGAAAAGGAAATCGTTTGCTTTGTCAATTGTCATCATTGCCATTGCAATAAGTACGTCAGCCCAGATCACGGGAACTTTTACAGATACCCGCGATGGCAAAGTATATAAAACCGTAAAAATAGGAACACAAACCTGGATGGCTGAAAATCTTGCCTACAAAGAAGATAGCGGTTGTTGGGCTTACGACAATAAGCCTGAAAACATAGGGAGCTATGGTTACCTTTATACCTGGTTAGCTGCAAAAAAAGCTTGTCCTGCAGGTTGGCATCTTGCCACTAAAGAAGAGTGGTCGGCTTTGTCTACTTATCTTGGGGGCGAATCAACGGCTGCAGAAAAATTAAAGGAAGCAGGCACTCTTCACTGGCAAAAACCGGTATCTGATGCAACAAATGAATCAGGGTTCACCTGCCTGCCTGGCGGTTTTCGGAATAATACGGGTGAATTCTACAACCTTGGATTAATGTGCTTCTATTGGTGTTCAACTGAGGAAGATTCAGAAAAAGCCATCCAGGTAATGATTTTCTCACATACCAAACATGTCACCATAAGCTATATTGAAAAAACAAATGGGTTTTCAGCTCGTTGTATAAAAGACTAGGAGAACTTACTTGTAACAAATAACCATGAAACAATGATATTGGCAAATCTTGTAAGTTTTCCAACGTTGAAGATCCTCAAAAACCAACCTACCAAGTCGCTGTAAGTAGTGAATATCGCAGATATCCAAAATAAGTGGAAAACAATGAAATAAAATGGCATGATGTCAACCTGATCCTCAGCAGCTTGCGGGCTCTATGGGGAGCAGATTATCCGGCTAATTGGACCATCAGCCGTAACCGGGGATGAAACCACCCACAGGCAATGCATATTTGATGAAGGCGCCTCAAAGGATTACATGGAACTTGATGCGCATCGCATCCACCAAGGTAATACCTGATTTCATTTCCTGTCAAATTGAAGAGAATATTCTGATTATTCCAAATCCCGCTAAAATGCAATATCTAAACAATTGGTTTATTTAAGGCACAAAAGAGAAATAAGTAATAGGCGATCAATAAATTTAAATAGAACCCTATTGTTTCTGATCGCCAACTAGAGGATCAGTCCGTCGGCTGATGGATCCGTGTTACAATTCCGTGAAATAGTTTATCCGCCAAAGTCGAAAGAAAATACAGATCAATCTGAGGCGGACAGATTTATTTACCCTTCAGGATTAAGTAGCTTTGCAGCCATCACAAAACGGAAATGGCTGGCAGGAAAATTTCTTTTGAAGGCTTCTTAAGATTGATCTGTTCTTTTTAAAACTAGAGTTATTCAATAAGGGCCGGAAAGATTGCCATTTCAAAAACCTTCATACCCTGCGAAAGGATCAGTATTAATTTCTTTTACCCGGAAATAGGAATATCTGTGCCAACAACAATCAAAGGACGCTGATTTCACCGATTTAACTGATCACCCTTTTTCAAATGACCACTGAATGACTATTGAGTGATCCGCCAGCTGGCGGAAGTGACCATTGAGCGACCAATGAATGACGAACACCCCATCTGCAATTCTACCCTTTTCCCTTTACTCTTCGCGCTTCGCACTATGCGTTAAGCGCCTGGCCCTCCTGTTCATTTTATTTTCATCTCCCAAAATCTCTTTATAACTTTACTCTTTCTTACATATGTTATCCGTCACTATAATATAAAACGTGCTTCCAAATGGATCGCAAGGTATCTTCAATTAATCCTGACCTCCTTCATTGGCTCCTCGAAAAAAAGAATCCTTCTGTTCGCTATTATACTCTTACCGATCTACTGGGCAAAGCTGAAAATGAAGCAGAAGTAATTGCTGCAAGGAAAGCTATTATGGATCATGGCATGGTCCCTTATATTTTATCTCAACAGCAGCCTGATGGAAATTGGAGCGCTGCAGACCGATTCTATACTGACAAATATCGGGGAACGGTCTGGCAGTTGCTGATCCTTGCAGAATTAGGAGCTGATGGAAATCATCCCGGGATTCGGAAGGCATGTGAATTCATCCTGCAAACCTCCCAGGACCCGGATAGCTTTGCGTTTTCCTACCGGAAAAGGGCGAAAGAAAGTGGTGGCCTTCATTCGGAGGTTATTCCCTGCCTGACAGGTAACATGATTTGGAGCCTCATCAGGCTGGGCAATGGTTCAGATCATAGGGTTCAAGCCGGAATTCAATGGATAATCAGTTATCAGCGCTCAGATGATGGAATTGATGTATCTCCTGCCGGATGGCCTTATGATCGGTACCAAATGTGTTGGGGTAAGCATAGCTGCCACATGGGTGTAGTAAAATCACTGAAAGCACTGGCTGCCATTCCAGCTGATAACAAGAGCCCGGAAGTCATCTCGAAAATCGGGGAACTTGCTGAATACCTGCTTATCCATCGTATTCACAAGAAAAGTCACGAACTTAAGAAAGTCTCTCGTCCTGGTTGGAGAAAATTCGGCTATCCCCTGATGTATCAAACAGATATACTGGAGATTCTTGAAATATTAATTAGCCTGGGTTACAAAGACCAGCGAATGGCTGAAGCCCTGGAAATTGTAAAGCAGAAACAGGGAATTGACGGCAGGTGGAAGATGGAAAACTCATATAACGGCAGGTTTATCCAGGATGTGGAAGTATTGCGAATGGAATCAAAATGGATTACCCTCAAAGCGCTAAAGGTGCTTTTCGGCTAAATACAGCAAATGACTCCTTGGAATTATCAATAGACTAACAATAAACATGATTAAAACAATTATGAAAAACTTCTACCTTTTACTTTTTACATTCTGCATTGGGATTCTTGGATGTAATAAAGGAACTGATACTGCATTCTCATACAAGCAAAGTATGATCTCCTCTGGAAATAATTCACCGGATTTCAATTTTTCAACCGATAAACTGGATCAATTTCTTGTGATGATTCACCAGGGAAAAACCTCAAAAGACATACAAACGAAACTTGGCTGGAATGACGAAAAAATAACTCATTCAGCCGCATTCCTCCAGGAAAAAGGATTCCTTAGAAAAGAAGGGGAAAAGTTCATTCCTACCTGCATGATCATTTCCAGAAAGAATGGAGAAGATCTCCGTAAATATGCTGAGCCCATTTCCGGTCTGATAGCTGATTCAATCATTAAGCTCATGCCAACATTGAAGTCGGCATATAGCAATTTGCATGTTTCCACCAGTTTCCCCTTTGATTCAGTTGCCTTCTTCATTCTGAGTGATGTCCTTTTGGATAATTGGCAGATTGGAAATGTAGAAAAGGATTTCATCCATACCGGCAGGCCTTTACATCATGGCAAACATTACTATTACAGCTTCCTTGAAAATGACAGCAGCGGGTCCGATCCCTTCGGCATTTATGGGAATATGGGATTTACAGGTTTTATGGTATTCGGTAAAAACCAAAGCAAAGTCAATCAGAACCTGGCTCTTTCAAGATTGCAATCCTTTCCACTGGTTGACAGCGCCGACAATTCACAACTTGAGGCATTGGCTGCAAAATTCAGCCCGGTACTCCTTTCTGTCTTAAATGGCCAGCAGGCCTATATTCAAAAAACCTATAAAGAGTCAGGGTATTCTGCCGAAGTGAGTTTTCCTGAATTTTTCATCTGGTGGTACCATTTCATCTATACCCGGACTACCAATATACTCGCAGACAAAGGCTATTTAAATATTCCGAAAGGTGGGAACTTTTTTTACCGGCTCAACTGAGGAACTGCCTTTGATCAAAGAAAACATAGAACATCTTTGGTGAATTTTGAATTGAGCTGACAATATTACAGCACCCTAAAGGGATATTATTTCAAATATCCTATCGAAAACAAACATTCAAGGTTATGAATCAGCAAAGGCTTAGAGAATGAAAACAAACAACAGTGAATAGGGTAATGCTAATAAAGTATTTTAATCCTTTACAGCTATGGCAAATCTATCGCAGCGTTGCATGACCAGGAATACCCAGCATTATTTATTCAATTGCCTCTAATTTCACGGCTTTGACCTTTTTCAGGTCTTTTGCATAGAATATTGAACCCGTAAAGAACAAGGCTGAAGCAATAACCAGCGCAATGGGTAATAATGTGAAAGCAGTTTGAATATTGGTAGCATCAGAAATAGATCCCATAACTATCGGGCCAAGCGATGCACCTAATAAATTCTGAACTACAACAGCAATAGCATAGGAGATTGCTCTCAAACCTGCATGAACAACATCCTGGGTTACAGCAGCAGCTGCTGAAATAAATGCTGTAATGGAAATTCCTACGGACAAGAGAAGCAAGTATTGTATTTGCCCGCCGAAAACACTGAATGCCAGGAACATGATAATTGCAGATATCAGGGTTGTAATACCCGGCAATAACATTCGTGCGTTTATACGTTTCTTCCGCCAGCGGTCAGCAATATAGCCTCCCAACGGAGCACCGACTATGGCAAAAAGCATAACAGCGCTTGATTTCAAGCCTGCCTCTGCTTCGGGTACTCCCTGTACTCTGTGGAAATAAGTAGGTAACCATGTTAAGAGTGAAGTAGTTGTAAAAACAACACCAGCCATTCCAAAATAGGTGAGAATAAGAGAAGGCTTTTCAATGAATTCGCCAAAAAGTTCTCTTGCAGTCATTCGGGTATGTTTTTTCTTGCCAGCTCTTTCATCAGAACTGTCATCTTTCTCCAATCCAATGGTCTTGTAATCCTTAACGAAGAAAAACAATATAGCAATGATCATACCCGGAACGGCGACAATACCGAGTGCCTGCCTCCATCCCCAATGAGTTGCAATGATTCCTCCGATGGCAACGCCTATAGCGCTTCCAAGTGGAATAGAAGCATTCCAAAGCCCCATCATCCATGATCGTTTAGCTTGCGGATAAAGAGCGGAGATCATGGCGGAGCCTCCCGGTGCATAGCCTGCCTCGCCCACACCAATTATTGACCTGGCAGAGAATAACTGCCTGAAAGTCTTTGAAAAAGCACCTACACCGGTAGCAATGCTCCATAATAATGCCATGAATCCAATAGTCCTTCTTCTACTCCAGCGATCTACCAGGATTGATACCGGAAAAGTAAATATTACGATCGACCAGTATACTGCCGAAACCAACATCCCACATTCAGTATCCGTCAGTTTCCAGTCGGCCTTGAGAAATGGGAACAAGGAGGTTATTACCATCCTGTCTACATAATCGAACATATAAAGCAGGAAGAGCAGGATGAAAATATAATTCGTATAAGAGCGGGTGAACAGGTATCCTTCGGGTTTAGCTTTTTCTTTCATATCACTGATTATTAATATGTTAATAATTCAACCGACTTAAACTCCCTGGCAAGAAAACTAAATGCTTATACGAAAATATTCATTCTCAGCTATAATTCCAATGGAATGTCAAAATCATTTACTTTGTATCCTACTATTCATCGGTTAAATCAATAGTTATGGAATTCGAACTCTTCGAACAGGAATACATTGAATTGAATAAATTATTAAAATTGATGAACCTAGTGGAAAGCGGTGGAGAAGCTAAAATCAGGATTGAGCAGGGTGAAGTGAAAGTGAATGGGACAGTCGAATACCGGAAAAGGAATAAACTTCGAACAGGCGATAAGGTAGAATTCAACCATCAGGTAGTTAAGATATGCTGAGAAACAGTTTCAATATTGGCTTTTAAACCATCATTCATTATCTTTGGTTTACTATGAATGTGCCTTTCAAAATCACCAGGCTGACCGGGGAATTATTGGAATCGGCAGTGGCTAACCCACCGGAACCTCACCGGCATGACCATGAGGAACTGGTCATCCTAACCGGGGGAATGCCGGTGCACCTCGTTGATTTTACCAGTACCCGGCTTGAAGCACCTATGATTATTTACATTGCCAAAGGCAAAGTACATAGTATCCATCCTGATCCAAATACCAGGGGCTGGGTGATCCGGTATACCAATGAGTTAATCCCGGAAAGCAGGTTTAACTTTTATTCAAACTTCTCCGACCAGGTCAATTTTCAACTAAACCCCGATTATTGTGCCTCTGACCTGAATGCTCTTTGTGAGATGATGCTCAAGGAATATAAGAGCCCAAAGCCTAACTATGAAATTGTCAGGCACTTGCTTTCCGCAGTATTAGCCAGGATCGATGCCGACAGGAAACAGGATGATCAGGAATCCTCTCCGGCAGGTTCTATGTACACAACAACTTTTAACAGTTTTCTCAAAATACTGGAAAACAACTATAAACGCCCTGAAGGGGTCGACTTTTATGCTGACAAATTGAATATGGGTTCACGTAACCTCAATCTTATCAGCCAGGCAATTTTTGGGAAGAGCATCACTGAGATCATAGAAACGCGCAAACTTATTGAAGCCCGCAGGCTTCTGCTGAATTCGGACCTTACTGTCGCCAATATTGCTTACGAATTAGGCTATAACGAGAATTCCTATTTCACAAGGGTATTCCGGAAGAAGACAGGGGTCACCCCTACCGCTTTCCGGGAGAAGATGCAAAACATCATTTCCTGATTGTACCATCAGTTTTCCGAAAAGTATAACATTTACCCTGAAAAGCGGGTGTAATTTTGTAGCGTCAATGAATTGGCAATACAAACTATAATTTATAATCAACAATCAAATACGTTAAACAATGGAAAACAAAACTACCTGGGTAATTGATCCCGCTCATACAGAAGTAGCCTTTAAGGTAAAACATCTCATGATCACCAATGTAAAAGGCATCTTCAGTGATTTTACAGCTGCTGTTTCAACAAGTGGTGATGACTTCTCAACAGCAGATATTAACTTCAGCCTTAAACCAGCTTCTATCAGTACAGGTAATGCTGATCGCGATGCTCATCTTAGAAGTGCTGATTTTTTTGATGTTGAAAATTACCCGGAACTTAAATTCACAGGCAGCTCCTTAAAACCAAAGAGTGACGATGAGTACGTTCTGACCGGAGACCTGACAATTAAAGGCATTTCTAAGCCGGTAAATTTAGATGTTGAATTTGGTGGAATTGTAGCTGATCCCTGGGGAAATGAAAAAGCTGGATTCAGCATCAACGGCAAAATTAACCGCAAGGATTGGGGCCTGAACTGGAATGCAGCACTGGAAGCAGGTGGAGTGCTTGTTGGAGAAGAAGTAAAGATCAGTGCTGATATAGAACTGTTAAAGGTAAAAGCTTCCTGATCAGAAAACCAATTTCCTTACCACCATGAGAAGAAAAGATTTTCTCAGATCGCTTGCAATTTTACCCTTAATCGGATACCGTATGAAACTTAATCAATTGGATTCTTTAACCGGAACACTGGAGAATACGGAAACCATGCCTGTGCTTTTTGCCGGGCATGGTAGTCCGATGAATGCCATTGAACAGAATGAATTCAGCCTCAAATGGCAGGAGATTGGGAAAGCACTCCCCCACCCCAAAGCAATTATTTGTATTTCTGCCCATTGGGAAACCAGGGGCACATACGTTACAGCGATGGAAAAACCACAGACCATCCATGATTTCGGGGGTTTCCCCCAGGAACTATTTAATGTGGAATACCCGGCTCCAGGCAGTCCGCAATTAGCAAGGGAAACGGCAGGAAGCCTGAGACCTGAAAAAGTCGGGCTGGATGAAAGCTGGGGACTTGATCATGGTGCTTGGAGCATTATAAAAAACATGTATCCGAAAGCTGACATACCTGTTATCCAGTTGAGTCTCAATTATGAAAAGAGTCCTCAGCAGCATTATACACTTGCCATGCAGCTATCAGAACTTCGCAAAAAAGGAATATTAATTCTCGGTAGTGGCAATATGGTGCATAACCTTCGCCGCCTGGACTGGAATCGGCCTGAGGGTGGTTCTGATTGGGCCATGGAAGCCAATGATCTGTTTAAAAAACTGATCATCAGAAATGATCATCAATCACTGATGGCCTATAAAGACCTGGGAAATGCCGTGCAATTATCAATTCCTACACCTGAGCATTATCTGCCATTACTTTATGCACTTGCACTCAAAGAAAAGGATGAAGAACTCTCCTTTTTCAATGACAAAGCCGTAATGGGTAGTTTAACCATGACATCGGTCTGGATTGGGAAGGGAGCGGCGTGAAGGTTAAAGACAAAAGACAAAAGACAAAAGACAAAAGACAAAAGACAAGAGATAAAAGACAAAAGATAAAAGACAAAAGACAAAAGAGTAGGCAGTTGGCAGTAAGCAGAATGCAGAATGCAGAATGCAGAAGGCAGTAAGCAGTTGGCAGTAAGCAGTTGGCAGTAAGCAGTTGGAAGTAAGCAGTAAGCAGAATGCAGAAGGCAGTAATCAGAAGGCAGTAAGCAGTAAGCAGAATGCAGAAGGCAGTAAGCAGAAGGCAGTAAGCAGTAAGCAGAAGGCAGTAAGCAGTTGGCAGTAAGCAGTAAGCAGAATGCTGAAGGCAATAGGCCTTAGGCAGTAAGCAGAAGGCAGAAGGCAGAAGGCAATAGGCCTTAGCAGTAAGCAGAAGGCCGTAAGCAGTAAGCAGAAGGCAGTAGGCTGAAAGCAGAAAGCAGAAAGCAGGAAAGTCAAATGTCAAATATTAATTTCAAAAGGGATTCAATTCCAGGAATTCATAGCCAACTAGTTCATTATTAAGTATTTATTTTGCATTTTCAAACTGCCAAATTATCTAATTATAACATTTCCTTTCAACACAAAAAAAAGGTGGCATTCTGCCACCTGGATACTGAAATTGAGATAGTACTCCGAATTTTCCCCTTTTGATAATCCAATCAGCAGGGAGCCCTCCACCATAGGTATTTTTAATTGAAGAAACTTCAATGGTTTTTTTTAAAGAACTTGTATTAATTAACTACTTGATTTTGTCCTGGTGAATAAAAAAGTTGGCAGGAGATTTAGAGGTTCAACAAAACTTAATTAGGCAAATAAGGAACACAGGAAATTAATTATCAGCTATTTAGGAAACGAAAATAATAGGAATGTAAGCGAGCAATAAGAATAGTGTTTTTGATCATAACTGTACCAAATATACATCAATTTTATCCGAAATATTCTGCAGCTTACTAAAAATAATTAACATTTTATTTTATTGTGCGGCTATCGGGATGGAGTGACATGGATGCTTATTATTCCTCCCGCCCAGGCAAGGTTCAGATCAAATTCAATGTTAGATTTTATTATAACATTTGGCATCTCTTTGGGGTCTTTCCTTTTCGCAACATGGATATCAACAAGTCCTTCCTTCCCGAACGGATAATTTCTGACACCATATTCGTCAGTCAGCCTTACATCCAGCACCAGGGAATGATTAGGAACATCAGGCCTTAATCCAAATACGTATTCAAAAAGATCTGTAATGGGAACAATCCCTGTCCAACCCACAAAATCCTTCCGGTCATTTCCTTTTATCTTGTCTGGAGCATAATTTTCAAACAAAGTACCTGTCTGGCTGAAAACATCCACCACATTGTTCACATGGTTTCTGGCAATCTCAAAGGCCAGTGAATCGAGCCCGTATTCAGACAGGCCACGAAGAACCATATAATTGGTCGGGGCCCAGATGGATCCTTTCCAATAACCTCCTTCAGGATTGAAATCGGGCTGATCAGCAGAAAGCGTCGCTACACGGTGAGTCCTTGAAAATTCAGAAGGATTGGCCAGGTGGTCAACAAATGCATTGAGATACTCTGCAGGGATCACTCCTGAAAGCAATGCCCAGAAAGAAGCTATACTTTTCACTTTGGAGAGGCTTCCATCACTAAACCGATCATAGTAAAAAGAGCTTTTTTGATCCCACATTTTTTCATTTACAAATTGGCTTAGAACAGGAATCTCTTTTTCAAGTTCCCTGACATCATCCTGCCGATGAAGTTGATAGGCCATTTTTACCAGGATCTTTGCTGCTAATATCTCCTGTAATGTTATATCGATCCATGACATTTTCCCATTGCTCCACTCGAAACTATAACCAGGCTGCAGCCTGGGCTGGTTATCCATCCCGCATCCCCATCCACTTGAATAATAGGAACCATCCGGCCATGACCTATAAGCTTTATACCATTGATAATAAGCCAACAAAGGATCGAAAACTTTACCCAGGCGGGCGGTATCTCCGAAATTCAGGTAATACTCCCATTCAGTCCAGGGAAATAAATTCGGGCCTGTGCTGGAAACATCAAAACGCTCAAAAAAGTCTGAACCATCCGATTCTACAATCTCCCTGCAAATGAAACCATCCTTATGCTGCTTGGCGTAGAAATTATCAAGGGTTTGCTGAAAATCAAATGCGCGGGAACCATAACGGCCAAACATCATCATAAAATGTGAATCCCACATGAAAATATGACCATTAAAAGCCGGATCGATAAAAGGAGAAATGAAACCAGAGCGCGGAGCAGGCTTGTGAAGATTTTTAAACGCCAGTTCCCAGGCCTTCCAGTAACATTTCAGGACATCCGGCCTGGCAGGCCATTCTGGCTGGGGCAACTCATTCTTGATATCTGAAAATACCGGTATCGCAGTGCTGTCAGCAATTCTATGCAGGAAAACATTATTCTTTACATGAGGATTTTCAACATGGGTATCAAAATAGGGCTGAGAAACCACAGAATAATTTATCAGCAGTACAATTGCTGAAATGAGATATAAACACCTGGTCATGGCTGAGTTGTTAATTCCTCAGTAAAGATAAGGATCAGCAACAAATTGTTTAGAGTTACAACCTATAAAGTAAAGACAGGTTTAAGCCTGCAGAATACAGGTATCCTTTGATAGGTGTATTCGTCATTGATGTGATAAATCGCTGGTATTCAGGCTCAACCCGCAATCCCAGTTGTTGTCCAATCCTGTATTCAATACCAGCCGACCCTGCTACCGAGAAAGCAATGTTATGAAAATAGGTTCTTGTTGTATTAATGGAAATGCTTGAAGTGCCATCTTCATAACCAATGAATGATTTCTTCCTGTTGGTTAGCAAAATATTGGTTTCAATTCCAGCTGAAATAAAGAATTTTAACTTGCCATAAAGAAGGCAATAATCAATTTTAGCAGGGATAATCATGTAGAGAAAAGCTTCATTTTGCCGGAATGATACGGGAATCGGGGTATCCACATAAAGACTGTCCTGGTAAACCAGATCTGAACTCCTGCCATTGTATCCGTAATTGGAAAACAATAAACCGGAACGGATAGAAAGCCTTGAATTTAAGTCCAAAATCCCTGCAATCCCGGTTCTAAAGCTAATTTTTGGGATTTCATTATTATTCCGGAAGGAAATAAGTGAGGATCCATTTGAATCGGTTGATTTCAGTGATCTGTAACAATAATTGGGAGAGAATTGAATTCCCAGTCGCAACTTTCCTGGAAGGTGATTCTTAACCTCCTGGCAAAAAGATGTCATCGGAATAAAAGCCAGGAGGATAATGGTAAACAAAGTTCTTTTCACAGTAAATAAGGATTAACAATATAACCTGAGAATCAATTTGATCAAGACATCAAATCCTTTTGACCAATTAAATATACTTATTGCTGTTTGACAACGATATAGACACCTCTGATTAATTGAAAGTTGCATCCAGTTACAATATTTATTTCCGAATCAATCGCACAATTATTCAGAAAGGCTAAAAGTTAACAATTGCTATCTTACTGCATGCAACTGTGACTCAGAACTCATGATGGAACCCTATTGAAAAAGCAACCGGCATCATGCTTACAGTTCCTACTTCCGGGTCATCCTTCATCTTTTGGACCTGGTCATAAAAAGCCTTGCCCTGTATGGGAATATTCAGATCGAAATCGAATCCGTTTGCCTTCTTTCTCCCAAACATAAATTCAAGTCCAAGACCAGGTGTAAATCCTGTGAACATCTTATCATACTTAGTCGTACCGGTGACTTTCGTAACCCGGTTCACGCCATACATCAGCTTAATATTGGGCCGGAATACCGATTTGCTTGTTTCAGGGACAATGTGGAAAGTGGCACCCATATTCCAGGCAAAACCCACCAGTTGAATTCCGGCTGACCCAAACACAGAAACATAAGGCCAGGGCATGATAACTGCCATTTTCACCCCGAAAATACCACCATAGTCAAGCCCAACGCCAGTACCAAAATCAAAATTGTGCTTTGTAATAGTGGCCTGGGCATGGGAAGATTGGTTCAAACAGGTTAACAGTAAAATAGCAACAAGAATAGGAAAAACGGATTTCTGAAACATTACAATAGAATTTAGCTTGGTTTATAAATTGCACTCCCGTTAATACTTAAATTGTAACCTGGAACCTTAAAATTGTTTTTAGCTTTTCAGCAGGCGTCCTTCTTGCATCTGATAAATATATCTCTCTATGAACCATGGTTTTGCGAACATACTTTTGTTCGGCAGCAAATTCTTCCATCATCCTGAAACTAGCTGGTTCATTATCGTAGCTTCCCCGGTGGAGCATCTGGATACTTGGTCCATCCGTTATTGTCTCAAAGGACGCAAGTTCCAGTAAAGGGTGAGGTTTTTTCTTTTTGGTCCTTTCAATGATGATATTGGCAAAATCATGAGTCACAAAATCCGGTTGCCTGATCATCAGGTTGAAAACCAGTTCGTCCTTATCAACTTTACCGGCATAATTCATCCTGCCTCGTTCACTGAGGTCCCAAACTCCTTCAAGGGGATATACCTTGAATTCAGTATAGCCTTCGGGAGCAATCCCTGCTTTGGGGCTCATTTTGACAGCATAGGAAAGAGAGTACAGAACGGCAATAAAATCTGCAAATGCAGGATCGTTCGGATTCCCTGATCCCCTGATGCTAAAAAACTTAAATGATGGAACATCCACAAAAACAGGCCTGGTTCCAGGCAAGTAAAGATTCTTTTCTGATTTGGAAATATCAAAAGTCATAATGAATGCTCTCCTATATATTTTTATATCTATTAACGAGAGTAATAAGTTTAGAACGGTTAATTGGTTTGGCAATATAATCATTGCATCCTGCTGAGATCGCCTTGTCCCTGTCACCAGTAAGCCCGTAGGCAGTTTGGGCAATGATAGCAACATTCATGTTAAATGTCCTTATCTGTCGGGTTGCTTCATATCCATCCATAAGCGGCATTTTGATATCCATAAATATAATTCCGATATCTGGCCGATTCCGGCATGCTTCAACGGCGTCCTTGCCATTGGTAACTTTGATTACTTCTTTACATAAGTCCTGGAGTGACGTTTCAATAAGGATCTCTGAATATTTATCGTCTTCAGCGATCAGAACCACCAAATTATCTTTAGCAGTATCTGTTTGAGCTATATCATGAGTTTCATTAACCGGAACCGGTATATCCTTATTCTGAATTTGTTGATACGGGATTGTAAAATAGAAATTTGATCCCATACCTAATTTACTTTCGAGCCAGATCTTTCCACCTAATAACTCCACATGCGATTTTATAATTGACAAACCAAGGCCAGCGCCCTGACGGGCCATTTTATCAGTTATGTCCGCCTGGATGAATCGCTCAAAGATTACATCCTGCCTCCCTGCGGCTATACCAGTACCCGTATCACAGACAAAGAATTCAAGTAAATCTCCTTTCTTCTTATATCCAAAACGAATAGATCCCTGGTCGGTATAATTGTATGCATTCTTAACAAGATTAAGTAGGATCGCATATACCTTTTCCCGATCAGTCCTTACCATGCAAAAAGGATAAGTCAGACCGGTTTCAAACTTAAGTTCAATACCTTTCGCATCAAGTTGCGGCTTGAAGAAGTTATAGTTATACTCTAGAACTTCATTAATATTAATAGCCTGGTAATGCACCTCCATGAGACCTGATTCAATTTTGGATATATCAACGAGGTTATTGATCAGGTTAAGCATGCGTTCGCCACTTTTTTGGATTATGTTGATATATGTTTGCTGTTCTTCACCAGTGAGGTTGGGCTTCTTAAGCAATTCTGAAAAACCAAGTATCCCGTTCATTGGAGTCCTGATCTCATGACTCATATTTGCCAGGAAGGCTGATTTGAGTTTATCTGATTCCTCGGCTTTTTCTTTTTGCTTGCGATAAAATTTGAGTGCCAAATTCAACAAAATGATACTAATAAATAGATCGATCAGCGCCCCAAAATATAAATCAAGTAAACGTGTAGACTCATCCTTATATCTGCCAAAGATTCCGGGTTCCAAATATTCTATAATAAAAAGTATGGTTACATTAAGAAATACTGCCAATGTAAATATCAGCTTGGTCCAACGTTTAAAAAAGATGATGATAAACGATTCGATTACAATAAAAAGATATAAGATGGGCCCATAGGAACCATAATTTATAAACCATTGGAAATTAAGCAATACCAGCATAAGAATCATAATGATATACTTAGACATCATGTATTTTCGCTGGGTCCAACTGTATATATAGATGGGTGTAAAGATTATCGTAGGAATCAGGGTAGAAATGATAGTGAATAATCCCAGACCCAGAATAATGTTTATCAGAGTTCCAAGTATTCCCATGCTTGCTGAGAAGAAACTGAGTACAAGAACCATGTAATTATTAAACCCGATTTCGTCTGGTTTATTGAAAAAATATCTGCTGATTTTCTTTAGCATGGGTAAGATGAATTATAAAATATGGACATATGCAATCTTCTCTTCTAACTAATAAAGCATTGCATGCTATTTCTTCTTCCTCAGCCCTTCCCATTTTTCGCTGACCTTCTCTTCTCCATCAAAATATCTTATCCTCGTTTTGCTATCATATAACTCAAATTGGGGAATGATATTCACTTTCCCTGTATCAGGGTAATCGGAAACATCCAATCCAAGGAATGTCCTGACATCCAGGTATGTACAAGGCTTGCTGGTATGGTTGAAAAACTGGTGAGCCCCGCTATCCCCAAATTCAAAAAAGATAATGTCACCTGTCTCTAATACTTCAAGGCCTTCAGGCGTCCTGGCAGTCATACTCCCTGAAACCACCATCATCATTTCTTCAGCATTCCGGTGTGAATGATAGGGAAAAGAGTATTGACCCGGTTTCAGCAGGCGCATATCGAAGAGGAGGTTGCGGGCACCGGCGCTCATGGAGAGCCGTGGAATAGCAGTTTGAATAAGGAATGGGGAAACCATCTTGGGATCATCCTGGAATTCCCGATCCTTGTTTTTAAATACAGTTGGCATATTTTGTTTATTAAAGTCCGGATTCAAAATCGGTCATCCTAAGATTCTGCAACGGCTACTTTCTTCAGTGTCCATTTCTCTCTTAAGGAAAGAAACGGTTTTTCAAAGAAATGGTAGGATACCATACTTACCCCAATTGTACCACCCAGTGTAATCAATATATAGGTTGAAAGGGTTATCCAGTTGTCGATCAGTATCTTATGATGAATGCAATACTGGAAAACCATATGGACAAAGATCAGGTGATATACATATAATCCAAAGCTGATGGTTCCCAGGTAATTCAACACTTTACTGTTGATCCTGATCCTGGAATCTTTTGGGATGAACAGTGACAACAATATCGTGAACATGACAGATATAACTGTAGGCCGTATATAACTGAAGAATGAGCCCTGGACATTTGGCAAGAAATAAGATTGGAATATTACGACTATAATGACCAACAGAATAACCAGGTACTTCACCCAGGCATAAATTTTTTGGATGAAGCCGGCAACAGCTTCATAATCCCTGGCAACCAGGTAGCCTAAAAGTCCACCGGAAGCAAAATAGTCCATATTCGTGAAAAGGTCATTGGCATCAATTACCTGGTAAGCAAACAAATGTGGCTCGATCAACCTTGCTGCTATCGCAACAACGAAACAGCCGGAAAGGAACCGGAATATGTATTTGGAAGGAAGGAGGAATAAGCCAATTAGCCATACAATGTAAAAATGCTCCTCTATACAGAGAGACCAGAACACTGACAGCGGTGTCGTCTTCGGGAAATTATCGACCAGCAGCATTTTGTAGTTTTCAAAAAAAGTAAATGAATACCGCCAGTCGAAATTATAACCACCCCCCACCATGTGAAGACCCGATGACTCCTTAAATCCATATGGCAGCATGAAAACAACAAGAACTACCAGGAAATACAGTGGCCAGATCCTCAGGGTTCGCCTTATAAGGAATTTTTTGAAGTCAATTTGCCCAACATGAAGCTTTTCATGGGATAAGAGGTAAGTAATCAAAAAACCGCTGAGGACAAAAAAGAAGCATACTCCAATTCCGCCCCCGCTTTTTAGGAGTCCGAATACCGGGAAATTTCCCTGGACAGGCACATGCAGGAAATACACTTTCAGGAATGCGAAAAATCGCAAGGCGTCAAGGGAGTGGAAATGGAATTTTTTCATTTATCAGGGTTCATGTCAGGGTAGTGCCGGCAAAAGTATTGGGCTCTAACGATAGTATCTCAAAATCAATAATTCAATAAAAATACAAAATACAGTAAGGAAAAGTAATTCTGACTAACAAATAGGTACAAATTTTATTAGCCTTAACCGGAAGTAAAAAAGGCAGGAGATATCCCCTGCCCTTTCTGTTTTGCTTGTAGAGTTTATGAGCCTAAAGTGGCTACCATTACAGCTTTTATAGTATGAAGCCTGTTTTCTGCCTCATCAAATACAATTGAATTATCGGATTCAAAAACATCTTCGGTAACTTCCATTCCATCCAATCCGAATTTCTTGAAAATATCTTCACCAACAACGGTTTCGCGATTATGGAAAGCAGGAAGGCAATGCAGGAATTTTACGTTTGGATTGCCGGTCATCTTCACCATTTCTTTATTTACCTGGAAAGGTTTCAGAAGTTTTATACGTTCTGCCCATACTTCAGCAGGCTCACCCATGCTAACCCATACATCGGTATAAAGGAAATCGCAACCTTTCACGCCTTCCTTAACATTATCAGTAATGGTGATTTTTGCACCTGTTTCCTTGGCTATCTTCTTACATTCTTTTACCAGCTCAGCAGAAGGCTGGCATTCCTTTGGAGCCACAGCCCTGAAATCCATACCCATTTTAGCAGCACCAACCATTAGGGAATTCCCTACATTATTCTTGGCATCACCCAGGAAAGCAAAAGTTACCTGGCTCAGGGGTTTGTCAATATGCTCCATCATGGTCATGAAATCAGCCAGCATCTGGGTTGGATGAAATTCATTGGTCAAACCGTTCCAGACAGGAACACCTGAATAAGCTGCAAGCGCTTCAACAATTTCCTGTCCATACCCGCGGTATTCAATACCATCATACATACGGCCAAGAACCCTGGCTGTGTCTTTCATGGATTCCTTCTTTCCCATCTGAGAACCTGAAGGGCCCAGGTAAGTAACATGCGCACCCTGGTCGAGGGCGGCAACTTCAAATGCGCAACGTGTGCGGGTTGAGTCTTTTTCAAAAAGGAGAACTATGTTCTTTCCTTTAAGACGCGGTTGTTCGGTGCCGGTCCTTTTTGCCTTTTTCAGTTCAAAAGCAAGGTCAAGCAAATACTTAATCTCCTGTGGAGTAAAATCCAGTTCTTTCAGGAAATGACGGTTTCTAAGGTTAAAAGCCATATGGAATAGATTTTATGTTGATTTTTGAATTGTTCGGCGTTTTGATGTTCAAGGGTTGAAAGGTTTAAGGGTTTAAGGGTTCAAGGGTTGAAAGGTTCAAGAGTTGAAGAGTTTAGGTCCTAAGATGTTCATTCGTTCTTATCCCGCAATCTCGTTTCAATTTATCACACCTTCCCCCCATCTTTATAGCGCCCTCTTGATATCACGCTATCAAACCTTCCCGCCATCACGTTTTCTCACCATCACGCCAAGCCCTATGCGCTTCGCGCCATGCCCTTATACAATTGACAGCCTCGTTCCGCCATTATCCACACCCAGTACAGGAGATGAAGTAATGATGGCATCACGGCCTGTATGTTTAACAAAATGGATGGCAGCGCGAATTTTTGGAGCCATTGAACCTTCTGCAAAATGTCCTTCCTCCAGGTATTTCTTGGCTTGTTTCACACTCATCCGGTCAATTGATTTTTCCTGTGGAGTATTGTAATTAATACAAACCTTTGGAACATCTGTGAGGATGAATAATTTATCGGCATTGATATTTCCTGCAAGTAAGGCTGAAGCAAGGTCCTTATCAATTACGGCGTCAATTCCCTGCAATTTGTTTTCCGAAACATAGAAAGTAGGAATTCCACCACCTCCAACAGCGATTACAATCTGTCCGTCGCGGGCAAGGTTTTCAATAGAACGCTGGTTACTGATTACCAAAGGTTTTGGTGAGGCAACAACCTTGCGCCATCCACGGCCACGAGGATCTTCTTTGAATACCGAACCTGTCTCGGCAGCCATTTTATCAGCAGCTTCCTTGGTATAATAAGGGCCAATAGGCTTGGTTGGATTTTCAAATGCCTTATCATCCCTATCGACCAAAACCTGGGTAATAATAGTAATGATATCACGGTCGAGTTCATGGGCACGAAGCACATTACGCAACTGCTGTTCAAGCACATACCCAATAAATCCCTGTGAATATGCAACACAGATATCGAGGGGCATCTCAGGCAGGCCATGAACCTGGTTCCCGGCCGAATTCGAAAGAAGGATATTCCCAACCTGTGGACCATTTCCATGGGTAAGAACCACATTATATCCCCTGTTAATAAGCGTAAGGAGACGTTCACAAGTATCCAGGGCGTTCTTTTCCTGGTCATCAATAGTACCAACCTGGTCACCACGTAAAAGGGCATTTCCACCGAATGCCACAACTGCAAGTTTCTTCATAAATTTCTTGTATTTGGGGCTGCAAATTTAGTGATTTAAGTATGCCATGCAAGTTTCTTCCATTTTCTTAAAAATTTTATCATATAGCGTTATATCAATAAGTTAGATGTGTCAGCTTTATAACACATAGCGCTTAGGGGATAGGGCAGAGCGCGGAGGGCGAAGGGGGAACGGGACGGGCGAAGGGGGACGATCACTCAATGGTCAATCAATAGTCATTCGATGGTCATTCGATAGTCTTTACATAGGCATTCAATGTTGAATCAGTAGTCATTCGGTTGTCACTCAATAGTCAATAGATGGTAATTTGGTGATTGACGATCAGTTAAATCTGTCCGTCAGTTGACGGATCTGCGTCTAAAATCTTAATAGGTAAAAAGCCCTTCAAATTGGTCAAGGTAGACTCCGGGAAATTAAAAATCTATCTTTGTAAAGTTTCTGGTACCGAACCACATCATATCACTGCATGCAACGTCAAACCCTGGCTTATCTATATGCCCTGTCAGCAATCCTGTTTTGGTCGACCATGGGGACGGCATTCAAACTTACACTCCGATTCCTTGACCCGCCTTCCCTCCTGCTCATTAGTTCATTAACAGCAATCGTTTTCCTGGGTATAATAATTTTAATAACAGGCAAATACAGATCACTATCTGAATTAAAAATTAAAGATTATTCACGATCTGCACTGATGGGATTATTCAACCCATTTCTGTATTACCTGGTCCTCTTTAAAGCATATTCGATGATACAGGCCCAGGAAGCCGTTGCCCTCAATTATATCTGGCCTGTAATGCTGGTGGTATTCTCAATGCTCTTTCTTAAACAACGTATCGGACTGGTAAGCCTCCTGGCGATTCTTCTCAGTTTTTCAGGAACCTTTGTAATAGCCACACACGGAAATATCACTTCCTTCAGGTTTACCAATCCTTTAGGGGCTATCCTTGCCACAGGTAGTTCCATCTTCTGGGCTTCCTTTTTTGTACTCAATATGAAAGACAAGCGTGAAGCATACAGTAAGATGTTCCTCAACTTCTGCTTTGGATTCCTTTATATACTCTTATGGAACCTTAGTACAGGACATATGAGTTTACCCTCCTTTACAGGCCTGGGAGGAGCAGTTTACATAGGGATCTTTGAAATGGGACTTACCTTCGTTCTATGGCTAACTGCCTTGAACCTTTCCTCAACAACTGCAAGAGTATCCAACCTTGTTTACCTTTCTCCTTTTCTATCCCTTCTGATGGTCTCAGTATTTGTAGGCGAGAAAATCCTCGTATCAACCGTTGTTGGACTCTTCATAATAGTATCAGGCATACTGTTGCAACAATGGAGTTTTTACCGAAACAAATATAAATGAACCGCTTACCTTCAAAGTGACCAATTATCTTTCTAATATTTTACTGAAAAAGAGGCATATAAAACAGATTCAGTCAGAAATACCCTCTAAATACTGAAATTCTAAAATCAGTTATCTTTGCTGCATGCAACGAAAACGTATTGCCTTTCACACCCTGGGCTGCAAACTGAATTTCTCTGAAACATCCACGATATCGAGGCAGTTCGGAATCAAGAACTTTGAGATTGTTGACTTTGCCCAGGAAGCAGATATATATGTTGTTCACACCTGTTCCGTTACTTCCACTGCAGAACATAAGTGCCGTACCTCAATTAAGCAGGCACATAAACGGAACCCAGGGGCAAGGGTGGCTGTTATTGGCTGCGCCGCCCAGGCAAATCCTGAGCTGTTTATGAAAATGGAAGGTGTTACATGGGTTTTGGGGAACCAGGATAAATTCAGGCTTGAAGAGGTCATTAGCCACTCCCTTGAAAATGGACCGGAGGCTGACGACGGTGTTACCAAGGTTGAAGAGGTTTCGGATATCAGTAAATCCCGGACCTTTATCCCTTCATGGTCTATGAACGACCGCACCCGTTCCTTCTTTAAGGTACAGGATGGCTGTGACTATTTCTGCACATTTTGCAGCATACCTTTTATGAGGGGAAGAAGCCGCAGCGAATCAGTTGAGAATACCATGAAAGTGGCAAGGGAAATAGCTTCTACCAATATCCGGGAGATCATTCTGACAGGAGTGAATATCGGAGATTTTGGCAGGCACCAGGATGAAAAACTTATAGACCTCCTGGCACAACTTGAGAATCTTGATGGGATTGACCGTATCCGAATTTCATCCATAGAACCAGAATTACTTTCTGATGACATTATTCAGTTGGTAAGTAAGTCGTCGAAACTTCTGCCCCATTTCCATATTCCGCTCCAGGCTGGAACAGATAAAATCCTGTCTCTGATGAAGCGGAAATATACCCTCTCTACTTTCAGCAACCGGGTGAAAAGGATCAAAGAACTAATGCCCGATGCCTGCATAGCTGCGGATATTATCATAGGGTTTCCGGGTGAAACTGCCGATGATTTTGAAGAAACGCTGAGATTTGTTGAAATACAGGATATCACTTACCTGCATATTTTCAGCTATTCGGAACGGGCCGGGACAAAAGCGGTTCAAATGGAAGGAAAAGTCCCGGAAACTGAAAAACGCAGGAGAAGCCAGGTTCTGCATGAACTTTCAGAGCAGAAAAAGGAAGCTTTTTATGCTTCCCAGATAGGTCAGGAATTCAAGGTTTTATGGGAATCTGATCATGTAAATGGATTTATGCATGGATGGACAGAGAATTACATTCATTGCCGGACTCCATTTGATAAGAATCTCATCAACCAAATACGTATATCCAGGCTGGTTTCAGTTAAACGAGAGAAAGAATTGATTTGTGACGTTGAACTTATGCCACACATGTACTAATTATTTTTCGTTAAACCTGCTGATAATATACCCATAATTTCTCCGGAATTAATTTAGACATTATAAGCTAACTGAATGTTTCCAAAGATTACTGACCTTGTTAATTTTTTGCTGGGCACGAATCTGGACCTCCCAATCCAGACCTATGGCTTTTTCCTTGCCTTAGGATTTATTACGGGGGGAATCATCCTTTGGTCAGAACTGAAAAGGAAGGAACTGGAAGGTAAATTGCCGCCTTATGAGAAAGTGAATTCAAATCAGAAGAAAGAGAGTTGGCCTGTTATCATTCTTGGGGCATCTCTATCAGCCATCATTGCATTTAAGTTCATTGGAATAGCATTTCATTACAGTGAGTTTGCCAATAATCCCCAGGACTACCTGGTTTCAGGGCAGGGGAATTGGATTGCTGCTGTGATCCTGTTTTCTTTATCTGCAGGCTTTTCTCTTTACAGGAACCGTAAATCGCGACAAACCAACCAGGAGTTCAGCACTGAAATCATTCATCCATACCAGAATACATGGAATATTGTTGTTGTGGCAATAGTCTCGGCATTAATCGGCTCCAAGCTTTTTGACATACTTGATAATTTCCAGGGATTCCTTGATAATCCCATCCATAGCCTCTTCTCCTTCAGCGGCTTGACATTTTATGGTGGCCTGATTGTTACTGTAATCACTTTAATTTATTATATGAGGGTGATCCATCTTGACTGGAAACAGGTAATAGATGCAACGGCCCCGGCAATCATGCTGGGGTATGCAATCGGAAGGATGGGTTGCCATTTATCAGGTGATGGTTGCTGGGGGATTGCTAACGAACTGTCAAAACCACACTGGCTATCCTTACTCCCCGATTGGGCCTGGTCATATAGTTTCCCGCACAATGTAATCAACCAGGGAGGGTTGATGCAGGATTGCACGGGCAGCCACTGTCATGTGCTTGATGTTCCGGTATGGCCAACATCATTGTATGAATCAACAATCTCTCTATTATTCTTCCTGGTTTTATGGAAACTGCGGACTAAAATGCGGGCTCCTGTTACCTTATTCGGGGTATTTCTGGTATTGAACGGAATAGAAAGATTTTTTATAGAAAAGATACGCGTAAATAATCGTATGGATATCGCTGGCTTGCATCCGACGCAGGCAGAAATTATTTCTTTTACGCTCTTTTTCCTGGGATTATTCATCTTATGGTACTATCAAAAGAAACATACAGCTAAACCTACATCAACTGAAAACGAAACCACATGAACGAATTCTTGTCCGTACTCTGTGAACAGGTTATTGCTATTGCAAAAAATAATGGCAGTTTTTTCCTCCGGGAAATCAATAAGGTTAAGATCTCAGATATTGAAGAGAAGGGGCTTCATGATTTTGTTTCTTACGTTGATAAAACTGCAGAAGCAAACATTGTTAAGGAACTAAGCCGCATACTTCCAGAGGCCGGTTTTATCGCTGAAGAAGGAACTAATATCACCCGGGGCGAAAGATTTAATTGGATAGTTGATCCCCTTGACGGAACTACCAATTTCCTGCATCATATACCTTTATATTCAATCAGTATTGCCCTGATGGAAGGTGAAGACATCATCCTGGGAGTGGTTTATGAACCAAACCTGGATGAGTGTTTTTATGCCTGGAAAGGTGAGAATGCTAAACTGAACGGAAAGGATATCAGCGTATCAGAGCAGCAGGTAATGCAAAATTCATTGCTAGCCACTGGATTTCCTTACATTGATTATGGAAAACTGGAAGGATACATGGAGCTATTCATGCATTTCGCCAGGAACACTTCCGGTTTGCGCAGGCTTGGATCGGCAGCAGTTGACCTTGCTTATACTGCCTGCGGAAGATTTGAAGGGTTTTATGAATACGGGCTTCACCCCTGGGATGTAGCAGCAGGTGCATTTATCGTTCAACAGGCCGGAGGCAGGGTAACTGATTTCTCTGGAGGAAGTTCTTACATTTTTAACGGTGAAATGCTAGCTTCAAATTCGGTGATGCATGAGCAATTGCTGGATAGTATCCGGAACCATTTTCACAACCTATAATCAGAATACGGTTAATTGTACAAGCAAATAATCAATAAGTCGCCAATATCTTTGACATCTATTCTTTACCAATTTTCTTTCATCATTTGCCGGAACTTCAATTGGTATAGAACCCACAGGTAAACACTGGATGAAAATAAATACATAGACCGGTTATTTCGATTAGTAACTACGAAATTCAATCGTATGATATCTGACAGGATTGAGCTGATAAAGGCTGATATCACGACTCTCAATGTTGACGCTATTGTAAATGCTGCTAATTCAAGCCTTTTGGGAGGCGGTGGTGTTGATGGGGCCATTCACCGCGCTGCGGGAAGAATGTTACTCGAAGAATGCCGGAGCCTTGGCGGTTGTCCAACCGGAGAAGCCCGCATTACGAAAGGGTATGAACTTAAAGCCCGCTATGTTGTTCATACTGTCGGACCTGTTTGGAAAGGTGGCATTGCTGATGAACCGGGGAAACTGGCTTCCTGTTATTATGAGTCATTGATTTTGGCAGAAGTAAATAAATGCTCCAGTATTGCCTTCCCAAATATCAGTACCGGGATATATGGATATCCGAAAAAAGAAGCAGCACTCATAGCCATAAATTCAGTGAACGATTACCTTAAATCACACGATTCTATTCAAAAAGTGATCTTTTGCTGTTTTGATTGTGATAATTATGAATACTATGCCCGCATCCTTGACCCTGGAAACAACTGAGAATCAAAAATGGCTCAGGATAGCCCTTTACCTGAGTTTTATAACCATTTTCTACAACCTTTTGGAAGGGTTATTTTCAATTTATTTTGGAACAGGAGATGAAACCCTGGCTTTACTTGGATTTGGTGTTGACAGCTTTGTCGAAGTAATTTCAGGAATCGGCATCGCCCATATGGTACTTCGAATGCAACGTACGGAAGTGCTTGAACATGACCGATTTGAGCGGCAGGCATTAAGGATCACCGGGACTGGTTTCTACCTCCTGACCCTTGGTTTGGTAGTTGGTGTTATTGTCCAGATCTACCAGGGAAATTCACCTAAGTCGACACTTCCGGGAATCATTATCTCACTGATCTCAATTCTATCTATGTATTTCCTGATGGCTGCGAAACTAAAAGCCGGGAAGAAACTAGGATCCGAAGCCATAATCTCTGACGCTCATTGCACCCGGACTTGTCTGTATCTTTCAGTTATACTGTTGGTCTCAAGTTCGTTGAATGAACTATTCTCCGTTCCTTATGTAGATCTTGCCGGTTCCCTTGGGATAGCATGGTATGCCTTTAGCGAAGGACGTGAAGCTTTTGAAAAGGTAAAAGCTAAAAAACTGGCCTGCGATTGTGGGCATTGTGAGTAGTTTTGGGTAGTTGTTGATAGTTGTTAGTTAATCGATAGTAGTTATTCGTAATTGGTAATTAATACATAGCAATTGGTTGGGGGTAATAAAACTAAAATAGTATGATAAAGAAAGTTGATTTTAAAAACGTTACTGTAACTGGATTCGAATCATCTCCTGTTGCAGAAGCACTTGCTGGTCTGCGAGCTAACGAAGCTCGATATTTTATGACTAAATATAACGCTGAATTTGCGGTTTCCACGGCAATTGAAACCAATGAAAGAATTGCTTGGGTAAACAAAATTCTGATGGATGAACGTAAAATTGAAATTTTGTCCACGCCGTTAGAAACGGCAGAAATGTTTGTTGAAAACATTAAATGGGTATATATTTTTTATGAAAGTGGTCTTGCTGTCAATGTACTGTATACGCTTGATAACCCTAAAAAACGAGCTGTAGGTTTTAAACTTTCAGAAGGCATGGAGGTACCTAAAGAACTTGAAGGAAAATTCAAATTTGCACGACAAAAATCAAAATTAGCTGGTATAATTCGCGGTTCTTTTTTTGTCATTAAAGGTGAATATTAAAAACAGAAAGAATAATCACCCTCACCAACGAGGGCTAATCGAGATTGGTTAGTCAACGTATTATGCCCGCCACAAACCAACCAGGAATAGCCCGGGAACTTTATTGGTTATTATTCATCAGTTAATAGGAATTTGGAGACCCTTAGGAAGACTAAAGCTTGAACAACCGGAGCCAATTCCAATACGTTTAATTTTTACTTAAGAAATAGAACGCTGATAACGAGAGCAGTAAGAACGGGAACAACTTGCTTTATAATTCAGCAGGCATCGACTGCTTAATGCCGACCATCCAACACCTTACAACCCAGGCCAAAAGCTGAACCCTTAACGCCGAAAGAGGCTCCCTCAACTCTTACACCCACAAGAGCATCCGCAATCAGCTGACCCCTCAGCCTGACCGGGCTTTTCGGCATATACTGTGATGCTGAAAATGCCAATGCCTGATTTCTTGAATTCTTCGAGTTCCCATACGGATATATGCTCAAGGAGGATTGAATCAGGGACATTTACTGCTTTATCTTTCTGAATTTTTACATTTTCAAAACCGGCATCCTTGATCACCTTCAGGTAATCGGCTTTCTGCAAGGCACCAGCTATGCAACCAGCATACATTGCAGCAGCTTCTCCCAATTTTTCAGGTAACTCACCTATCAGGACTACATCACTTACTGAGAAATGGCCACCGGGCTTAAGAATGCGGTAAATTTCCGAAAATGCTTTATTCTTATCAGGAACCAGGTTCAGGACACAGTTGCTTATCACTACATCTGTTGTACCTGATGCCATTGGTATATTTTCAATATCGCCAAAACGGAACTGTACATTCTTTAATCCAAGCTTTTCAGCGTTGGCACGTGCCTTTTCGATCATGATTTCGGTAAAATCAATACCGATAACCTTGCCTGACTCACCAGCAATAGAACGTGCTACAAAGCAATCATTCCCGGCACCTGATCCAAGATCAACCACGGCATCACCTTCTTTTATCAGTGCAAATTCAGTAGGTAAGCCACATCCCAGTCCCAGGTCAGCTTCCGGGACATAGCCCTCAAGTTGGGTATAATCATCACTGAAAACTGTAAATCCCTGAACCGGTGAATTACAACTGCCTTCACCACAGCAGCATGAACTATTCAATTCTTTTTCATTTTCGGCAATTAGCGTGTAACGTTCACGCACCATTTCTTTAATTTCATCTGAAGTCTTCATGGTAAATTTGATTTAATTTGAACAACCACATCCGCAGCCGCAACCGCTGCTCATCTGTTTTGGGCTGATGTAAGCCAGGTAAAAACTATAGAATGCTTCTTCAATCTCATCGCGGATCTGACGGTAAACAGCAAGACGTTCCTCCTCAGTGCCTTTGGCATCAGCCGGGTCGTTAAACCCAATATGTATACGTTGTTTAACCTTACCACTAAATACAGGGCAAGCTGCATTTGCCCCTCCGCAAACGGTAATAACGAAATCCCATTCCTGGTCAACAAAGTTATCGACAAGTTTCGGGTAATGTGTGCTGATGTCAATGTCACACTCAGCCATAACTTTAACGGCCAATGGATTGACAGCTTTTTCAGGACGTGTTCCGGCAGAGATAATTTCAGTTTCGTTTCCGAAAGATCTTAGGAAACCTTCCGCCATTTGGCTCCGGCATGAATTACCAGTGCAGATAATAAGTACTTTCTTTTTTTCTTCCATTTTATTTACAGCAAGAGTTATTATTTATTTGTCCTAAGTAATTTTCGATGAGTTCCCTGAATCTTTTTACATTTTCAGGATTGAGGCAGTAATTGATCTTAACTCCATCTATCTGCCCCTGTATAAAGCCGGCTTCCCTAAGCACTTGTAAATGCTGAGAAACAGTGGTCCGGCTTAAAGGTATCTCATTGGATATATCCCCGGAAATGCAAGCCTTTACTTCAGCAAGGTATTTCAGTATTGCCAGCCGGGCAGGATGGGCCAGGACTTTAGCCAACCTGGCAAGTTCCTGGTACTCCTCTTCAAAGATCTCTGTTCGGTGAAAAGTCATGATGAATGAAATATGTCGCAAACATACGACATATTTGTAATGCTTAAACAAATATTTGATTTTTTTAAAAAAAAAGATCAAAAATCCGGGCGTAAAAATCGTTAATATACTGATAAATAATAATTTAATAAATCCAATAATATAACTGAAAAGAATATAAAAGACACCAGGATTTATTAAACTGATCTGAGCCCATACTTGCTGATTTTCGGAAAATGAAAAACGAACATCTAATATCTAACTCAAAAGATCGGATTTCGAACTACCTTCCAGTAGGATAACTTCAATCGAATCATGCAAACAAGGTGTGCTCAATTAAGATCTTGAGCCCGATTGCAATGAGTATTATTCCCCCAATGATCTCCATTCGTTTACCAAGCCTTTCCCCTACCTTTTTGCCAAACAGCAATCCAAGCATAGAGACCAGGAAAGTAACCGAACCAATAATAAAAGTTGACATGATTATCCTGTATTCGAGAAATGCAAAGCTGAAACCAACAATAAGGGCATCAATGCTTGTTGCAATGGCCATACCCACTCTTACTTTCATCTGCAGGGGATTCAACTTCTCAGCAACATCCTTGCTGAAGCTTTCGTAGATCATTTTAACACCAAGCCCGGATAAGAGTACAAAAGCAATCCAATGATCAAGATTTTTGGCATAGGTTACAATCCCTTTACCCATCCCCCATCCGATGAGTGGCATTAGTGCCTGGAATATAGCCAGGACGATCGCAATCCTGATCCCTTCATAAAAGGTGATCTTTGGAAGGATCACCCCGCTGGAAACAGAAACTGCGAATGTATCAAACGATAACCCGATTGCTATAACGATGATGGTGAGGATGTGCATGCCGGAATGAAAGGCACAAAAATAGGAAATCAAGAGAATGTTTTACCTTTAACAATTCAGTCAGCAAGTAAAGAGATGGAAAACTTGTCCCTTCAACACATTACGCCTGGTTTGCAAACAAATTTGATTAGGGAAATCGAGGAAATTACCAAGCCAATATTTTTGCAACCCGAAATCCAGTTGCTGGATACTGGTTCCTATGTGCATTCGGTTCCCCTGGTCCTCAAAGGGTCAATCAGGGTTAGCAGAAGAGATGAAGACAAAGAACTTTTGCTATATTATGTTCAACCAGGAGAAGTTTGCATTATGTCTTTCAATGCCTGCTGCAATAATTCAGCAAGCATGATCATTGCTACCACCATAGAACCGACTACCATTCTTTTGCTGCCTTCAAGCGACTTACGTAAATGGCTGCAGGAATACCCGAGCCTGAATACCTTCATTTACGCCCAGTTCAATAACCGATACCTCGATTTGATTGATACGATCAACCAATTGATTTTCAGTAAGCTGGATGAAAGATTGCTTTCTTACCTGGAATCAAAGAATCAACTGCTGAATGGTGAGGAGATACCGGTTACTCATCAACAGATCGCTTATGACCTGGGAACGGCTCGCGAAGTGATAAGCAGGCTCATGAAAAAACTTGAAAAGGAAGGGAAAATAATCCAGGGCAGGAACCACATTAAATATCTTTCAGTTTAATTGCTTGCTCAGCTGTTGACAAATTCCCTAAACTCATAATTTATAGTTAATGACAGGTTCTTTGATGGTTTCAAAGAAATAATCCTCTATGTGACTTTGATCACCAAGTATCATTAATTGCTGGCCTAATTTTGCGCATAAACCTATTATTTAAACATAATCTGAAAGCATCATGAAAAAGAACATGGGGAGTATTGACAAAATCATTCGCTTTATTATAGCTGCAGTTTTTATTGGACTGTATTTCTTCAATGTCGTTACCGGAACATTAGGGATTGTTTTATTAGTGCTGGCAGCAGTTTTTGTACTCACCAGCCTGATCAGCTTTTGTCCCCTTTATCGTTTATTCGGTTTATCAACGGGGAAGAAAGAATAGCTTCACCAATGTGTTCACTTACATTGGTATCTGAAGCATGACTAAAATAAGCTAGAAATTGTAGGCCACTGAGAGGGTGGTCCGAATATTTGTAACGGAATTCGAAGAACGGATATAATAGTATTTATCCGCCTGTCCATAGGAGGCAGTTGTGATCTCAACCTCGGCCACCAAAGCCAGGTTTCCAATCAACCAGGAAAACATTGGAGTGATTCTCCATGCGTAATTCAGATCAGACTTACGCTGGCCAAATCGGTCGATCCCCCGCGCATAGACAAATGGTGCTATGATAGAATCTTTGCAGCCCAGGTTATGCAAATAACCTGCAAAAAGCGAATATTGTATCTTTTTCCCGGTAGTTGAAAGCCCGACCCATGCAGAGACATCTCTCAAGGGTTTATACGTCCTGTGGTCAGTCAGCGGGTCGATTGAAATAACTCCGTATCCCCCAACCATACTGTGATCAGTGAGGTTCTGCCCATAGATAAATTGAGCTTTCACAACTATTGGTTTAAGGCTGATCTTCATAAAACCAGTGAAAGTATATGAATTTACCTTTTCGTTGGATTTGAGTTTAAGATCCGTTTTCAGACGGGGCACCAATTTCTTGAAATCGAATCCTGCACCACAAAAAACATGGTTAAAATTATATTGAACCTGGAAATTCAGGTTTGGTATACCACTGTTTCTCAAGTATATAGAACTCATACTGTCCTTTTCAGGACCCATGTTTACATAATCGCGCTGAGATGCTGCAGTTGCCACCAGCTTAACAACTCCCAACTTTACATCAACCCTTATTTGGGGTTGCCTGCTATACGAACGGAATGGCGCTCCTGTGTTCAGCGACACTACATCGGGAAACATCTCCGGGAGATCAAGAGGATGCCAGTACTGACCAGCAAGCAATGTTATTTTCTTCCAGCTAAGGCGGGTATAAGCATGTCGTAGCCTGAAACTATTATTTTCGATATTGCTTGCCCCGGTAAAATCACCTTCTATGTAAGCCATTGCCGTAGCATGCAGAATATCAGGCCCTTGCACTTTAGCAAATAAACGGGCAGTCATGGCATATTGATTAAAACTCCCATGGGCATTTATGTCATTTCCATTTGCGTCCCTGGAAATATTCCTGGGATATAACAGCAAATAGCCTTCCCTTGAATCTACAACCTGACGGGTATCATACAGTGCATCTGCCCTGGTAAATCCACCCCAGCTTATACCAGGTTTCTTAGCCTTTAAACTATCAGCCTGTTGGCAAAAGCTTGAATATGAGATGATAAGAAAGCAAAAGGATAGAAAGAGACAAAAACGATTCATACGCCAAATTTGTCGCAAATGTAAGGATTTGCCCTTGCCTTTGAGCAGGAACTAAAATTGAATAATTTAAGAAATATTCAAAAAAAAATCTTCTTACGGAAATAGAAAAATAATATTGTTAAAACATTATGTAATGATTTGTATTACATTTAGTTAATCCTCATGATTAATGGTTGATAAGTACAGCTCACCCACCCGTAATTACAATCCTAAAATTTATTAATTTTATAGGCTAACAAGGTTAATACTGAAAACCCATAAAACTAGATCGCTGCTATGGAGAAATCCGCTACCCGACAGTCTTACCGATCAGAAAATAAGCATTTCCCCTACTCCACCTTTATCAAAATATATTTAATTCTTTTAACAGCACTGTTACCAGGAATAAATGTCGCTTTGGCGGAAGGTACAAAACAAATGGAGCCGGGCCCAAATCCACCGAGTGCCGTTGTTGGTTCTCTCGGGCTTGTTTTTTACAATGGAGGATGGACAGCGAACGGGTACAGGATTCCTTTTGCACTGGCGAATGCTCTTCCTAAGTACCGCCTGAATGTTTACATAGCCAATCCGGGAGTTGAAACAGTATATCTCGGCTTCAAAGAAGATGGAAGTGATCCATTATTCTTCAGGGTAATGGATCCGGATGGCATTCCTGTTGCAGGATTCGGATTTACTGCAATTCCGAATTCCGGTAATGGATATATCAGTTCATGGAACCAGGCTGTTGCAGGCCCCAAATTTGGCACAGTGAACCCGGCCGGCTATGCGCCACTTAGCTTTGTTCCCGCTAAAACAGGTGATTATTACATTGAATTTGCCGATGATATTTCAGGCGATGTCACTGCATTGAGTGGCACAGCTCTTGAATTCGTTGATGTGAGTGTTTATGATGGAAATACTGAAAAACCAGGCCGATTATGGAGTAAAGCATGGCAGTTCTCTAACCAGATTGCTGGTAACAATGCTCCGGCAACTGATTTCTATATTCTGTCAGACGACGAAATTGTAACTAAACTAAATATTAACAAGTGGGGCGGTGGTCACTTCATGTTCTATTGCAATCAATGGGGATGTGTAAATACCGGAAATTGGCTCTCTGACAGGAAATCTTTGAATAACCTCACCCAGTTCACCTGGCCTGGCGATTCACCACAATATAAAATCTTTCTTAATGACCCTGACAATGTTGTATTTCCCACAGGCACATTTGGACAAATATGTGACGTCTCAAGTAATTCCAATTGTAACGGAACCGTTGATATTCTTGCCAAAGTTAACAAACCCGGATCGCTTGAACTGACGATAGATATCAATCCGCAGGGAAGCAATAATGGTGAAGACAGGACAATTACAGCTGATGTCACGGGATCGGCCGGATGTTCAACCTGGGATACTATACCCTGGGACGGAAATGATGGTTTTGGAAACCCGGTTCTTAATGGCGCAACAATTAACATGAATATCAATTACTTAAATGGCCTGACTAACTTACCAATCTACGATATTGAAACCAACAATCAAGGTATTATGGTGGATATTGTCCGGCCCGCCCCCACATCAGGTTCAACTCATCTCAGCATACAATGGGACGACACTAATCTCCCCACAAATATTTCTGGTGTCATACTTCAAAATTTAACCGGGTGTCAATACCCGGGAACATCTGTTAATCCAAATGGTTCAGGCACTTATGATCCGATTACCGGCTGTCACAACTGGCCTAAAATTTCGAATGGACAATACAATGGAGATTTGGATATTATTAATTCCTGGTGGTATTATCTCACCCAGGACACCGTTAACCTTAGCCTGATAATCAAACGCTTGCCTGAAACACCTGCTGTAGCTCCTTCAGGCCCTACAGCCGTTTGTGTTGGCAGTACAAATGTGCTATATACAATCCCCGGACTTCTAAATACTGAAAAATACATTTGGACCCTTCCAGGCGGTTCTATTGATACCACTGCCACCCCAAGTATACTGCTTAGCTTCCCTACACTAACCTCAGGGGGAATTCTTAAAGTGCATGGTTTCAATGCCTCTTGTGGAATAGGACTGGATTCACCTTCTTTAACAATTACGGTTAATCCTGACCCTTTGCCGGCTATAGCTGGAAACCCGGCAGTTTGTAACGGGACCACACAGGTCTATAACGGTACCCCCACCAACCTCAGTTCCTATCTCTGGTCAATTACAGGCGGCACAATAATTTCAGGGGGAAACACTCATACAGTCACTGTCAACTGGACTGCGCCCGGGGCACATACCCTTACCATGCAAACTACTTCTTTCAATTGCGGGACTCGTAATACCATTAAGAACATTTTTGTGAATCCCTTGCCAGTTGTTGATTTTAGCTGGACGAATAACTGTGCCGGAGTGCCTGTGCAGTTTACTGATAATTCTACCATAAGCAGCGGCGCAATTAACGGATGGAACTGGAATTTTGGAGATGCTACAGCCCCTTCAACCCTTCAAAATCCAACCCATACCTATGCCATTGGAAACACCTATGGCGTTACCCTCACAGCAACCAGTGACAGCGGTTGTATTGCCAGCAATACCAAACAGGTTCCTGTTACAATTCCGCCAGTAGCTGATGCAGGACCGGATGCTACAATCTGCGAATCATCTGCCTTCACTATCTCCGGATCTTCAGCTAGCAACTATACTTCACTGCTTTGGTCAACTTCGGGGACCGGAACATTCAGTAACGGAACTATACTCCACCCCATTTACACACCAAGCCCCGGAGACATCGCTGCAGGGTCGGTAACAATAACTTTAACAGCAATTGGCAATGCCCCCTGCGGGCCAGATGCCAATGCAATGCTACTCACTATAAATCCGTTACCTGTTGCCTTTGCCGGGCCAGACGGTGCGACCTGCCAGGGAATCAATTATACAGTTTCAGGAGCTTCAGCATTGAATGCCGGGGTTGGCGGTATCACCTGGACGAAATCAGGACTTGGCTCCCTGCTTAATGCAAGCACTCTAACACCTACCTATGTTCCGGGTCCGGGCGAAACAGGCACAGTGACCTTGACTTTAACAGTCACTGGTAATCTTACTTGTTCAGCTTCTTCGGCTACCGATTTTATGGTTATTAACATTAGTCCTTTGCCCACAGTTACTGCCGGAAGTTCTGCCACAATTTGTGCTGCTAACTCCTACAGCCTTTCCGGCACCGAACAATTTTGTAATACTACCAGTTGGGGAACATCAGGTGATGGAACATTCAATAACGCAAGCCTTCTGAATGCCACTTATTCACCGGGTGTCAATGATATAATAACCGGGAATGTAATGCTAACATTGACAGGGCATGGGTCAGGATCCTGTTCAGCTATGCAGGCTACCAGTAATCTGACGTTATCTATTGACCCCATGCCATCTGTGAATGCAGGAATTGATGATGCATTTTGTGTCTTGAACCCTATCCCTGTTACCGGTGCATCTGCCAGCAATTACTCAAGTTTACAATGGACTGGTGGTGATGGGATTTTCAGTAACAGCACAATTATTAACCCTACTTATATGCCTGGGAATACTGATTTCAGCAATGGAACAGTAACCCTGACACTTGCTGCTCACGGGTTACTAACCTGCGCCTCACAAATTGTAACGGATCCAAGGGTATTTACTGTTTCCCCATATCCTACAGTATTTGCAGGACCTGATGATTTCATTTGCAGCAATATCACCCAATACCAGTTGAACGGAACCGGAAGCCATTTCAATGGTGGTAATATCCAATGGACAGTCAGCGGTGGTGACGGTGTTCTAAGCAATCCGAATATCCTGAATCCTATATATATTGCAGGTCCGATTGACCTTTCAACTATTGATCGTAATATAACTTTTACCTTGGTCCTTGAAGGGGTTGGAACATGTACAGGCGTACTGGTAAATGATGCAATGGTATTAAAGATAGACCCAACTCCAATTGCCAACGCGGGCCCGGATGGTGAAATCTGTGGACAAAGGGCTTACCAATTAAACCCTGTAGCCCAGTTCCAAAATACAATTACCTGGACTACCAGCGGTGATGGCACTTTTAGTAATCCGAATATCCTGAAACCTACCTATACTCCGGGTCCAAATGATGTTGGTACTTTAGTAATGCTTACAATGGACCTTTCTGGATGCAGGAATCTTACAGGCACAAACTCAATGCTGCTGAAAGTTTACCCTGATCCAAGTGCTACCATCGGCGGAACTACCAGTATTTGTGAAGCAGTCGTAACCCCGATCACAATCGACCTTACAGGTACCCCCCCCTGGAGCGTAACCTACACCAATGGCCTTACTCCAGTTACAGTCAATAATATCCTGACCACGCCCTATATTTTCAGTGTAAGCCCGCCTGTTACCTCCAGCTATTGGATTTCGGCAGCCAATGATCTGTATTGCAATGTACCTCCAGATTCTATACACGGGCTTGCATCCATTACTGTGAACCCTTTACCAAATCCATTTAACATGACTGTCACCAACAATGGATTCTATTGTGAAGGTGATACAGGAGTCCTGATTGGTTTATCAGGCTCTGAAACCGGGATGAATTATGAATTGCTTTTCAACGGGAATCCTGAAGGCACAAACCTGGCTGGAACTGGAAATCCTTTAAATTTTGGAATAAAGAGCAACCCTGGTCAGTATTCAGTAAGAGGTATCAATCCTGTTGGAAATTGCATTGCAATGATGAATGATACCGTTACAGTTATCATGAACCCAACTCCGGTTACCGATTTCACTACAAACTCTGCTTGTTTTGGTGATACCACCATTTTTACAGTCAGTGGTGCATATATTAATGCTATCAGCAACTGGCATTGGGATTTCGGGGATGGCACATTCGCTACTTTCAATGCTCCCACGAATACTTACCACCTGTATCCAACCTATGGAATGTACACTGTTACCCTGGTTGTGGAAGATACCAATAACTGTACTTATACAATTAGCCATCCTGTTGAAGTCAGGCCTCATCCAACTGCATTTTTCAGTTATACTACACCCAATTGCCTTGGTAATGATACTCATTTTACTGAGTTGAGTACCAATCCTGCAGGACAGGGATATATCACTCAATGGGTATGGAACTTTGGAGATGGCTCACCTACTGATACTATTAATTTCCCGACTACCGCCAATCCTGTTCATACCTATGTGAACGACGGAACTTATCTTGTAACCCTGAACATTATTAACAGCAAAGGATGCACTGATATGTATTCTGCTGTGATAACAGTAACCAGGACTCCAATTTCTGCTTTTACTTCTACAAGCAATTGCCAAAATGAAGCCGTCAACTTTGTCGATGAAAGCAATCCTAACGGAGGAGGACAAGTTACTGGTTGGTTATGGAACTTCGGGGATCCTGGTTCCGGTTCATTGAATTCAAGCACATTACAAAATCCCACGCATATTTATTCCAATTGGGGAACCTACTTGGTATCTCTTGTTGTTAACAACTTCAATGGCTGCTCTGATACCCTCTCTGATTCGGTGCATGTAAAAAAAGCACCCATTTCTGCATTTACTCACAATGCTGCCTGCCTTGGCACAAATACGCTTTTCTGGGCCGATACAACCATAATAAATACAGCTACCATCGCTACCTATCATTGGGATTTTGGTGATGGCTCAACCGACAATGTCCGTAATACTGCTCACATATACAATGCAGCTGGAACCTATACTGTTAGTCTTACAATAACAGATACTGCCGGATGTTCTGGAATTATCAGCCATGATGTAACGGTAACTCCCCCACCTGTTGCTCATTTCACCTCTAATACGAATAATTGCCTGGGGCAGGCTGTTGCCTTTTTCAATTTAAGTACTACACAGGCTGGTTACCTTACAACCTGGATATGGAGTTATGGCGATGGCAGTCCTAATGACACTATCCTATTCCCTGCAATTCCTAATGTTAATCACAACTACACTGTTCCCGGAAGTTTCAGCGTAACCCTGACAGTTATTAATTCTGAGGGATGTACTCATAGCGAGAATCAGGTCATCAATTTATTCGGCGCGCCTGCGGCAGAGTTCATGAGTACAGGGCATTGCAAGGGAGAACAGGTACAATTCACTGACCTCACCACAACTACAGGCAACCAGAGCATCTCAGGATGGAACTGGGATTTTGGAGATCCGGGATCTGGCATCTTCAATGTAAGCACACTTCAGAACCCCACACACAGTTATGCTGCTACGGGAACATACACTATCCGTCTGATTGTGACAACCGGGAATGCTTGTAATGACACTATCACTAACACTGTAACTATTTTAAATACTCCAGCAGTTGACTTTACTTTCCAGACAGCCTGCCAGGATAACCCTGCACAGTTTAACCCATCTGGTATGCAGAATAACAGCATAGGCAGTTGGTTGTGGAATTTTGGAGATGGCAATACAAGCTTACTTATCTCTCCAACACATATCTATAATTTTGCCGGAACATACACAGTGACCCTTACTGTGATGGATACTTCCGGATGCGTTAGCACAAGAAGCCATCCTGTGACTATTAAACCTTTGCCTGTTGTGAACTTCGATAATTCTTCGCCTACATGCCGGCAGGATGATGTGCAGTTTACTGACCAGAGCAACACTACAGCAGGCTATCTTGCCCGCTGGCTTTGGGATTTTGGGGATGGCAATACAACCAACATCACTTTCCCGTCAACAGGAGCAACTACCCATGCATACAGCCAGTCAGGTACCTTCAATGTAACATTGCAAGTTTGGACCAACGATTCCTGCACTGCAACATTTACCAAGGTTGTCTCAATCCTTGCCAAGCCGACGGCCGAATTTAGTGCAGGAAGTTCCTGCCTGGGTTCACCAGTTACTTTTACTGACCTGTCTCTGAGCAATACTACCTCCGGTATCTCCAACTGGAGCTGGGATTTTGATGAGCCAACCTCTGGTACAAATAACCAGAGCACTTTGCAGAATCCGACCCATATCTACAATACAGCAAGTAATTTTACTGTAACCCTGATAGCAGGAATTAGCGGAGGATGCAGCGATACGATAACCCATTCAATAACAGTCAGTCCACCGCCGACAGCAGACTTCACCTCGCAGGCTGGGTGCTCTGGAGATACAACTCAGTTTACTTCAAGTACACTTGTAAATGTGCCAACTACACAAAGCTGGAACTGGCAGTTCGGTGACGGTCTTACTTCAACACTAACTGACCCATTGCACATCTATGCTCAACCCGGCACATATTCGGTTACCCTGACGATTACAGATACAGCTGGGTGTGTGAACACGAAGACTCATAATGTTGATGTATTTATGGGCCCTGTTTCGAATTTCAGTGTAAGCACCCCCTCGTGCACCGGCCAGTCGCTGACTTTTACAGATCTGGGCAATGCCAACGGCGGCACCATTACGA
>JACAAZ010000027.1:0-35955 GCA_013376995.1 Bacteroidota bacterium
TTCTCTTCCTTTTCAGCTAAGGCATGCAGAGTCGGAAGAAGTTCCTTATTCAGGCCGGTTTTTAATTTAACAATGGCAGCCAAAGCGGTGGCAGCGCTCCAACGCACAACGGTTCCGGGATCTTCGGTATTGGCAAGTAAGCCAGGTACCGCCTCATTCAACCTGGCAGTAAATTGTGCAGCAATATTGGCGATAACCCTTCCCGATTCCCATTTGACCCGCGGAGCTTTAGAACCAAGGGACTCAACTACCAGGGTAAAACATTCAGCAGTTGCCAGTCCAGGATTTGCCAGGGTTGCGTGTTCAAAGGCTTCAATGCAATTTGCCTTATCTGCATCCTTAGCCCTTGATGCCAGCATGACCAGCTCGTTAACAGAACCTGGATTCTCAATAAGTATACTGCTAAGCATCCCCGGCTTTTGGCTGGGTTTGAGGGATTTGTCGAAGAGAATGGTTTCCAGAATCATAGTAAATTGATTTAATCCTGCGAGTTAAGAAAATTTATATGTTTTCTCCTTTAAAAAAATCAAACACAAACTTCCCTTTCGACTTACCAACCACAGATTGTAGCTCCTCAATAGACGCAGCCTTAATATTCTTTACACTCTTAAACTTCCGTAACAAGGTTTGAGCTGTACTGTCTCCTATTCCTTCAATGCCAGTCAGCTGGGTCTTGATAGTCCCTTTCTCCCTGCGCTGGCGGTGGTGGGTAATTCCGAACCGATGCGCTTCATCCCGCAGTTGCTGGATCACCCGCAAGGTCTCTGATTTCTTATCTATGTACAAAGGCACGGAATCGCCGGGATAATAGATCTCCTCAAGCTTTTTAGCAATCCCGATCACATCAATTTTTCCCCTGAGCCCTAACTTTTCCAGGCTGGCCATAGCTGAACTTAATTGTCCTTTGCCACCGTCAATCACAATTAGTTGAGGTAATTCCTTTCCTTCATCCAGCACCCGCTTATACCTACGGTAAATTACCTCCTCCATGGATGCAAAATCGTTGGGTCCTTCAACAGTTTTAATATTGAAATGCCGGTATTCCTGTTTATCCGCACGGCCATTGGTAAATACTACCATGGCTGCAACCGGGAAAGCACCCTGTATGTTGGAGTTATCAAAACAATCTATTCTTACTGGCTGAGCTTTCAAACGGAGATCCTTCTGCATCTGCTCCATGATCCTTTTGGTATGTCTTTCCGGGTCGACACGCTCTATCTGCTTATGCTTTTCCAGCATATAAAATTTAGCATTCCGCTCACTTAGTTCAACCAAAGCCTTTTTGTCACCTCGGATTGGAACAGTAAATACAACTCCGGGCAATTCTACTTCCGGCATCACTGAAAGGATGATTTCCTTAGCATCTGATTCAAAACGTTCCCTTAGCTCAGCAATTGCAAGTGTGAGAAGTTCTTCAGGACTTTCATCAAGCTTTTTCTTCATCTCAACTGTATGCGCCTGGATAATACAGCCATTTACCACCTTCATGAAGTTTACATACCCAGATGTAGAATCCTCACAATAGGTAAATACATCAACATTATGAATTGATGGATTCACCACCATTGATTTACTCTGGTAGCGTTCAAGCAGCTCGATCTTTTCCTTGACGACCTGCGCCTTTTCAAATTCGTAGCGTGCTGAATAATCCTTCATCAGCTCTATAAGCTGCAGTTTTACAGTGGCAATATTTCCTTTGATGATATTGCGGATCTCCTGCAGGCGCGACTGGTAATCTTCTTCTTTCTCAAGGCCTTCACAAGGGCCAAGGCAGTTACCAATATGGTATTCAAGGCAGACCTTGTACTTTTTCTTGCTGATACTGGCCTGGTTCAGGTTCAGGTTGCAGTTCCTCAAGGGGTATAGCTGCCGGACAAGGTCCAGCAATGTATTCATCATTTTCCCCGAAGCATAGGGGCCGAAATAATCGGAACCGTCGTTGATCCGGTGACGAGTATAAAAGATCCTCGGAAATGGCTCTTTCTTGATGATGATCCAGGGATAGGTCTTATCATCCTTCAGCATCACATTGTAGCGAGGCTGGTATTTCTTGATCAGGTTGTTCTCTAAAAGAAGCGCATCCAGTTCGGAATTAACAACAATAAAACGAAGGTCAGCGATCTTCTGCACCAGCACCCTGACTTTGCCGGTAAGAGAGCTATCCCTGCTGAAATACGATGAAACACGTTTCTTGAGGTTTTTAGCTTTCCCGATATACAGCAGCTTTCCATCCTTATCATAATACTGGTATACTCCAGGCCTGTCGGGGAGGTCGCGTATTATGTTTGAGAGATGGATGGAATCGGATGCCATTTATTAAAGGTTGTTTATAATCAGAGATCAAACCAGAATTCAAATATAATCCTTTCTAATTCACGGATAATTGGAACGCTGATAACGCGGATCACAACGCGGATTAAACGGATAAATTTTCAAATTTAGCCTATCTCTCCCTTTCGCCCTTTCTTCTTGTCCCCCAGTCTCCCTATCTCCTCGTCTTCTAGTCCACTAAATAAACCTGCAAATCAAAATCATCTCATATGATCAAACCCTTGTGCCTTGATCTCCACAAGGACACCATCATTGCTCACCAGGAAACAGCCGGAATTTTCATCAGTTATATGGCCAATGACACTGATATCGCTGATAGTACTGATCTTCTCAAAGTCTGATTGCGAAATGGTGAAAAGCAATTCATAATCCTCGCCGCCATTCATGGCTGCAGTAATGGGCTGGATATTGAATTCGGCAGCAGTGTTGGCGGCAGCCATATCAACAGGGATCTTTTCTTCATATATCCTGCATCCCAACTTTGAGTCATTGCAAATGTGCAGTATCTCTGAAGCAAGCCCATCGCTGATATCGATCATTGAGGTCGGAAGTATTGCTGACTTGCCCAGTTTTTCGATAATATCCATCCTTGCCTCAGGTTTGAGTTGCCTTTCAAGTATATAGTCATTCCCCTCAAGGTCAGGTTGCATATTAGGATCTGCAAGGAATACCTGCTTTTCCCTCTCAAGCAGGAGTAATCCCAAATATGCAGAGCCAAGGTCGCCCGAAACACAAATAAGGTCATTTTCCTTAGCGGTACTCCGGTAGACAGCTTTTCCTTTTTCGACAGTCCCGGTAACGGTCAGTGCAAGGAATAGGCCGCTCCGGCTGGAGGTAGTATCACCCCCGGCCAGATCGACATGGTATTTTTCACAGGCCAGTTTTATTCCGTCATAAAGTTCTTCCAAAGCCTCAAGCGGAAAACGGTTTGAAACTGAAAGCCCTACAAATAACTGTTTGGGCGTGCCGTTCATTGCAGCAATATCCGAGAAGTTCACAACAGCTGCTTTGTAACCCAGGTGCTTGAGCGGTGTAAATGAAAGGTCGAAATGCACTCCTTCAACCAGCAGATCTGTTGAAACCAGGGTAAGCAACTCACCATTATCCAGAACGGAAGCATCGTCTCCAATCCCTTTTATGGTAGAACTATTTGTTATTTTGACATCCGAAGTTAGGTGCCGGATCAGGCCAAATTCGCCCAACTCGCTAAGTTCTGTCCTCTTCGGTGAAGGATTTTCAATCATATCTAAGGTTTTGCCGGCAAAATTACGTTAACCGCTTGAAAGTTTTACAGCCTGTAAACAGCAATAAACATTCTTTCTTCCTAAATGAACATCAGATCAAGATTGCGATTAATTTTGCCGGTCGGAAGGAATAAGGAAAAGTGGCATCTAAACCATAGTTATATGATAAAATCTTTTTTCTTAAAGATTAATCTTTCCCTACGTCCAACTATCTAACTAAGGTAATTTCTATACCTGATAAACAGTTTCTGATGAATTCATTCCGTTCCTTACTTGCCATCTCCCTCCTTTTTATTCTTAATACAGCATTCGCCCAGGAATTCAAGATTTCCGGTACCCTTGTCAATTCAACGGATCAATCACCATTGGTTGGCGCAGCAGTTAAACTTGCCGGCATCCGGGATTCCCTGAAAGTCACATTTACTACCAGTGATAACCTGGGTGTATTCCAGTTTGCCAATCTCCCCAGGGGGCCTTACCGCTTAACCATCACCTATATTGGGTTCGAGAAAGTTGAAAAACAGGTTTTTGCAGGTGGTAAAAGTGAAGACATAGGTAGTATTGTTGTTAACCCATCCTCGACTAACCTGAACTCAGTGGATATAAACAGTACTACTGTCCGAGCAGAGCAGAAGGGTGATACTACACAATATAATGCCAGCGCTTTCAAGGTTACACAGGATGCTACCACCGAAGACCTGATTAAGAAAATGCCAGGTATTACTGTTGAAAACGGCACTGTGAAAGCACATGGAGAAGATGTCAAAAAGGTACTTGTGGATGGTAAACAGTTCTTTGGCGATGACCCTTCAGCCACACTTAAGAACCTGCCTGCCGAAGTTGTAGATAAGATCCAGGTTTTCGATAAACTATCAGACCAGGCCTCCTGGACCGGATTTGATGATGGAAGCGGCCAGAAAACACTTAATATAGTTACCAAAAGATCAAGGAATAACGGGCAGTTCGGTAAATTCTCAGCAGGTTATGGTACGGATGACCGGTATATGCTTGGTGCCAATGTCAACTTTTTCAATGGTCAAAGGCGTATCACCCTGCTAGCCATGAGCAATAATGTGAACCAGCAAAATTTTTCTGCTGATGATGTAATTGGAAGTGGTTCAGGAAGTGGCGGCAATCAACCTGGAGGTGGTGGCAGGCCTTCCGGCGGTCCGGGATTCCAGGTCGGGCCATCGAGCGGGATCTTTAGCACAAATGCCATTGGCTTCAATTATACTGATGCCTGGGGAACAAAACTTAACGTGAACGCCAGTTATTTCTGGAACCAGGGTAATACTACCACCAATAAAATAACAAACCGCCAGTATATCCTGAATGGTGCCAGCAGCCAGTATTACGATGAGCTGAGCAATGCAACCAGCGATAATATGAATCACAGGCTAAATATGCGGATTGAATACAATATCGACACCAACAATTCTATCATCCTTTCGCCCCGTCTCAGCATCCAGGACAATACCAGCAAAAGCATCCTGAATGATACTACTGCATCCGGCCCGGAATTCATCCCTTCCAATATCCTGAATCTTTCAACCAACAATAATGATAACCGGGCACAGGGGTATAACTTCAACAATGATCTTTTATTCCGCCATAAATTTCTGAAAAAAGGAAGGACTTTTTCGATCAACCTCGGGACCAGCCTTACGGAAAGAAATAAAAACAACTATGTAAAAACGAACAGCCTCTATTACGCAACTATTGCCAGCCAGGTGAATGATACGATTGATGTGAACCAGTACGGAAAGACCCTTGCTAATGGAGTGACACTTTCATCCAACCTGGTTTATACCGAACCAGTTGGCAAAAACAGCCAGGTTCAGGTGAATTACAACATATCCTGGTCAAAAAACGATAACGACAAGAAAACATATAATTACCAGAATGTTTCAGATACCGGTTATACTCTTTTTGATACACAACTTTCGAATATTTATAAAAACAAGTACACAACACATAGGGTTGGTACCGGTTATCTCTATCAAACCGAAAAGGTGAACCTAAATGCAGGGATCACATACCAGTACGCTATACTGGCCGGGAATACCAGCTTTCCGTTTGATGATAGTACCCATAGGACTTTCAACAATATCCTGCCGAACCTGATGCTGAATTACAAGTTCTCTAAGGTGACGAACCTGAGGGTTGTATACAGGGCAAGCACGAATGCTCCTTCTACCGGGCAGTTGCAGAAGGTGATCGATAATTCCAACCCTCTGCTTCTTTCAACCGGTAACCCTGATCTTAAGCAGGAGATCCGTCATTTTGCCATGTCAAGATTTTCGCATTCCAATGCCGCCAAGACGGCTAATATTTTTACAATGCTATTCTTCCAAAAAACTCAGAATTATATTGGAAACAATACTTTCATAGCCGGGAGTGACACTGCATTTCTTGTGAATGGAGATTCTGCCATCATGAAAAGAGGCGCTCAGTTATCAGTCCCAAAAAACCTGGATGGCGCATGGAATGCAAGGGCCCTGCTGACTGTAGGATTTCCCATCAAGCCCATCAAGTGCAACATTAATTTTAATACAGGTATAAGCTATAACCAGATCCCCAGCCTTATCAACGGGAAGGCCAATGAATCGAAGACTTACGGGCTCAATCTTGGATCCGTTTTAAGCAGCAATATCAGTGAAAAACTTGATTTCACCCTCACCTATAACGTTAACTATAACCTGGTTGAAAATACTATTCAACCTTCGCTCAACTCTAATTACCTGTTCCAGATTGCTTCCGCTCAATTCAACTGGGAATTCTGGAAAGGATTCTTTATCCAGAACAGTGTTACCTATCAAAACTACCAGGGAATATCTACGAAGATCACAACCCAATATACCCTTTGGACCCTGAATGTTGGCAAGAAACTATTCAAGAACAAGGCAGGTGAGATTAAGCTTTCTGGCTACGACATCCTTGATCAGAACAAAAGCCTGAACCGTTCGGTGACCGATACCTATATCGAAGATTCCAACACGGAAGTGCTGAAACAGTATTTCATGCTGACTTTCACTTACAACCTCCGCAATTTCAAGGGAAAGATGCCGCAGATGGAAGACCGGCATTTCGACGGCAGGCCGGATGGCAGGTGGGAAGGCAGGCCCGGAGGTGGTCCGCCAATGGGAATGCCCCCTGGTCCCCCGCAATCCATGTAAAAGATCTTACCTTTTCATCTCTGTGCTTTCCGGTTCACATAGCTGGATGAGCCTGGTTTTATGCAGGATTGACAGCAACATCGTACAGGATTGACAATAATAAGGTGACTTATTGTCAGGATGTTAAATCATCCGAAAAAAAATTAATAATTGTATTTCGATATTTACGTACTGATTTTCTGATTAATGCAGAATTTCGAAACCAAATATGTTGCAAATTGTTATAACAAACATAAATAGTGGCATTCAATATGAGTAAAATTGCTAATTTTGCCTCATTGTGTTTATTTAAACTAAAACCAAATAACTGCCATTGTTCATCCCTTTAGCATGGAAAAAGAACAAAACAACATACTCGAAGAGGTAACCCAGGGTGACTATAAATATGGGTTCTACACCGATATTGAGATGGATACTGCTCCCATGGGGCTTTCGGAAGATACCGTCAGGTTCATTTCAGCCAAAAAGAATGAACCGGAATGGCTCCTTGAATTCCGTCTTAAGGCTTACCGGCATTGGCTCACCCTTACCGAACCTAATTGGGCTCACCTTCATCATGCACCCATCAATTACCAGGATATCATATTCTACGCTGCTCCAAAACGCAAGAAAGAACTTACCAGCCTTGATGAAGTAGATCCCGACCTGCTGGACACCTTTAATAAACTGGGGATTTCCCTGGAAGAACAGAAGCGGTTAAGCGGTGTAGCGGTGGATGCTGTCATAGATTCTGTTTCCGTGAAAACTACCTTCACCGAAACCCTCTCGAAATACGGGATTATTTTCTGCTCCTTTTCTGAAGCCGTGCAAAATCATCCGGATCTAGTCAGGCAATACCTGGCGACCGTGGTGCCGGCAACGGATAACTTTTTCGCTGCCCTCAATTCGGCAGTCTTCAGCGATGGTTCATTCTGTTACATCCCGAAAGGGGTACGCTGCCCGATTGAACTGTCAACTTATTTCCGAATCAATGCAGCCAATACCGGCCAGTTTGAACGAACCTTGATTGTTGCCGACGAAGGCGCCTATGTCAGCTATATGGAAGGCTGTACTGCACCTATGCGTGACGAGAACCAGCTTCATGCCGCCATTGTGGAAATTATTGCTATGAAGGATGCTGAAGTCAAATACAGCACGGTTCAGAACTGGTACCCCGGTGATAAGAATGGCCTTGGCGGTGTTTACAACTTCGTCACCAAACGGGGGATGTGTAAAGGCAGCCATTCCAAGATCTCCTGGACACAGGTAGAAACCGGTTCGGCCATCACCTGGAAATACCCCAGCGTTGTGCTGATGGGTGACTATTCAGTAGGGGAATTCTACTCAGTGGCAGTCACCAATAATTTTCAGCAGGCTGATACCGGGACCAAAATGATGCACCTTGGGAAAAACACCAGGAGCACGATCATTTCCAAGGGTATCTCAGCCGGGCAGAGCAACAACAGCTACCGCGGGCTTGTGAAGATCATCAAACGTGCTGAGAACTCCCGTAATTACTCCCAATGCGATTCACTTTTACTGGGTGATAAATGCGGGGCGCATACCTTCCCCTATATTAAGGCTGAGAACCATAGCTCTATTATCGAGCATGAGGCAACCACCTCAAAAATTTCGGACGATCAGCTTTTTTACTGCAATCAAAGGGGTATCAGCACCGAAAGTGCCATTGGCCTGATCGTTAATGGTTATGCCAAGGAAGTACTTCAGCACCTCCCAATGGAATTTGCCGTAGAAGCACAGAAGTTACTGGCAATCAGCCTGGAAGGGAGTGTCGGTTAAGGCTAGTGGGAACACAGCCTTTATCAGCGAAAATCCGCGCAATTAAAATCCGCGTAATCTGCGTGCCAATTCTTATAAGTGCAAAACCTGATTATAAAATGACAATTCATCTCTAAATTAGAGAAATAACATTAGAAAATATCCATCATGCTTAGCATCAAAAACTTATCAGCATCTATCAATGGGAAAGAAATCCTGAAAGGGGTAAACCTGGAAGTTAAGGCAGGAGAAGTGCATGCCATCATGGGCCCTAATGGTACCGGCAAAAGTACCCTTGCCTACGTTATAGCAGGCAGGCAGGGTTATGAAGTAACCAGCGGGGAGATCATTTTCAATGGAAGGAATCTCCTGGAATTATCGACGGAAGAACGTGCCTGTGAAGGCATCTTCCTTGGATTCCAGTACCCGGTTGAAATTCCCGGCGTTTCCATCACCAATTTCCTCAGGACGGCCATGAATGAACAGCGCAAATACCATGGTCTTGACCCCATTCCTGCCAAGGAATTCCTGAGCAAGATGGAAGAAAAGAAGAAGATGCTGGAATTACAGGACAAACTCACGAACCGTTCGGTGAACGAAGGATTTTCGGGCGGAGAAAAGAAAAAGAATGAGATCTTCCAAATGGCCATGCTTGAGCCAATGCTTGCTATCCTCGACGAGACGGATTCCGGTCTCGATATCGATGCATTGCGCATTGTAGCAACCGGTGTAAACAAACTGCGCAGGCCCGACAACGCAACAGTTGTCATTACGCATTACCAGCGCTTGTTGGATTATATAGTTCCGGATGTAGTGCATGTCCTTTTCGATGGCCGCATCGTAAAAAGCGGTGGAAAAGAAATGGCCCTGGAACTCGAAGAAAAGGGGTACGAATGGATCAAAAGCCAGTTGTAACCTTAAAAATCTGATAATATGGAACATATCCAGATTGAAACTGACCTGAAAAGCAGCCTTGAGAGCATTTTTACGGAGAAGAGCCCCACTCTTTTCAGTAAAGACACTCCCTATGTTGCCGGTGTCAGGAAACAAGCTTTTGACAAATTCGCACAGTTGGGTTTCCCCACTGCCCGCCAGGAACGCTGGAGAGGCACCGACCTCAGCAAAAGCCTTGCTCCCGACTATGAATTTATCATGGAAGCACCAGGCGAAAATGTTGACATAGAGAAGATCTTCCAGTGTGAAGTCCCGCATTTCGAAACTTTCCTCGTTGCCCAACTCAATGGGTGGTATGTCTACCGCAACAGCCCGCTTACAGTCCTTCCTTCTGGCGTTGTCATTGGAAGCCTTGCCAAAGCCTTCGAACAATATCCCGACCTCATAAAACAACATTACGGAAAATACACTGAACAATCTGCCGAAGGTCTTATAGCACTGAACACTGCCTTTGCCCAGGATGGTATTTTTATATATGTGCCTGATAACGTTACAGTTCCCGATGTTATCCAAATGGTGAACATCGTGGATTTTGACCGGAATCTCATGCTCCAGGCCCGGAACCTGGTAATTGTGGGCAAAAACAGCCACCTCCGCCTTGTGCAATGCGATGATTCCATCAATCACAAGGTCACTTTTATCAATTCGGTTTCAGAAGTCTTCCTGGATAAGGATTCCAGCCTTGACCATTACAAGCTTCAGAATAAAGACGAACACTCTACCTTGATCAATTCCCTGTATTTTTACCAGGAATCAGGAAGTTCGTTATCATCCAACGCCATCAGCCTTAATGGCGGAATTATCCGGAACAACACCACCGTCAAACTTGCAGGTGAACACAGTTCTGCCAACATTTATGGAGTTTACCTGATGGACCGGAACCAGCATATCGACAACCAGGTTTTTATTGACCACATGGTCCCGAATTGCCAGAGCAGTGAAATGTTCAAGGGGATACTGGATGACCATGCCAGCGGTGTATTTAACGGCCATGTTATGGTAAGGAAAGACGCACAGCACACCAATGCATATCAATCCAATAAGAACATACTTCTGACTGATAAAGCAACTGTCGATACCAAGCCATTCCTGGAAATCTATGCCGATGATGTTAAGTGCAGCCATGGTGCAACGGTCGGACAACTGGATGGTGATGCCATGTTCTACATCCGGAGCAGGGGGATCAGTGAAGCCAATGCACAGATATTGCTGATGTATGCTTTTGCCGCCGAAGTTGTCAATAAGATATCCATCCCGGAATTGCGCCAACGGATTGACGATATGGTAAAGAAACGCCTAAGGGGTGAGCTCTCCTACTGCGACCAATGTGTGCTTCACTGCAGTACACAGGAGAAGAAGGTGAGTTTTGAGATTGATGTGACGAAGATATAATTGGGAAAGGGAGAAGGGGAGATGGGGGGAAAGGGAGAAGTCATTTCCTTCAGCTGACGGATCATTCAATAGTCATTCGGTGGTCATTTCCGCCTGAGGCGGATCATTCAATGGTAAGTGAAGTTTGTTGGGATTATTTAACGCTGTGAATGCTCAAATCAATCCCGTTCGAATTTACTTTTGATATCTCAAATTTGCAGTTTACAATTTGCAATTAACAATCTGACTTACATAACATAACCCCCAGCCTTCTGTGAACCCTTTGATTGAAAAAATTCGTGCTGATTTCCCCATATTGCAGCAAACCATCCACGGCAAACCTCTAGCCTATTTCGACAATGCTGCTACCACACAGAAACCACAATCGGTAATAGATACCATAACTCGTTTTTATACCGAGGAAAATTCCAATGTTCACCGGGGGGTGCACCGCATGAGCCAGGCTGCTACCCAGGCTTATGAACTGGCAAGGCAAAAAATGGCTGATTTCCTTAATGCTTCATCTTCAGCAGAGATCATTTTTACAAGGGGAACCACAGAATCAATCAACCTGGTGGCATATTGCTATGGGGAAGCATTTGTGAATGAAGGAGATGAAATCCTTATTTCTGCTCTTGAGCATCATTCCGATATTGTTCCCTGGCAACAACTCTGCATCCGGAAAAAGGCCACATTGAAAGTAATTCCCATTTTCGACAATGGCGAACTCGACCTGGATGCCTACAAAAAACTTCTTTCCGCCAAAACCCGGATAGTGGCAGTCAACCACATTTCCAATGCATTGGGGACTATCAATCCAATTAAGGAAATGATACAGCTTGCCCATGAAATGAATATCCCGGTGCTGATTGATGGCGCCCAGGGCCTTTCACACGGGCCGGTTGATGTTCAGGACCTCGACTGCGATTTTTACACTTTTTCAGCTCATAAAATGTACGGCCCCATGGGAATTGGCGGTCTTTACGGAAAAAGGGAATGGCTCGAAAAGATGCCGCCCTACCAGTTTGGAGGCGAGATGATCTCGAAAGTAACTTTTGAGAAAACCACTTTCAATGAATTGCCATATAAATTCGAAGCCGGGACTCCGAATGTTGCAGATGCCATCGGGCTGGGTGCAGCCATCGATTACCTGGGTCAGGTTGGATGGGAGACTATCAGGACCCAGGAAGCAGACCTGCTGGCATATGGGACACAGCAGATCTCTGCCATAAAAAATGTAAAGATCATTGGAACTGCCACTCAGAAAGCAAGCATCATTTCCTTTGTAATGAACAATATTCATTTCTTTGATGCCGGCACAATCATTGACCAGTTTGGAATAGCAGTAAGAACAGGCAATCACTGCACTCAGCCACTAATGGAGAGGTTGGGCATTATCGGGACCATCCGTGCATCCTTTGCTTTTTACAATACCCGCAATGAAATTGACCGGTTGGTAGATGCGATTGGTAAAGTGAATGAACTTTTTGAGTAGATTTGACATGGAATTGTAATTGTGCGTGCAGAATGACCATCAAGGAAACCATCGAAGAGATTATCAGCGAGTTCTCCAGTTTCGACGACTGGATGGAAAAATACAACTACCTGATTGATATGGGGAAGTCGCTTCCAATGATAGATGACAAATACAAAATCGACTCCAACCTCATCACCGGGTGCCAGTCAAGGGTTTGGCTTCATTCGGAGATAAAGGACGGTGTTATTGTGTTTACAGCTGACAGCGATGCTGTTATTACAAAAGGCATCGTGAACTTATTGATACGATTATTCTCCGGTCATACACCGGATGAAATCCTTTCAGCTGAAACTGAATTCCTGGATGCTATCGGGCTTAAAGATCACCTCTCACCTACCCGCAGCAATGGTCTCCTTTCGATGATCAAGCAGATGAAACTTTATGCCCTGGCCTACAAAGCCCAGGAGAAACCTGTTTAATAACAGTTTTCACTGCCACATCATTAACTTTCGGCCATGCAAAATATTGAATACAAGAACATGCTTAGTGAGCGCGTTGTACAGGTGCTCAAAACCATATATGATCCCGAGATCCCTGTTAACATTTATGAACTCGGCCTGATCTACGATATTTCCATTGACAACGATTCTGTAGCTCATATACGGATGACGCTCACCTCTCCAAATTGCCCGGTTGCTGAAGATCTGCCTATTGAAGTTCATGAAAAGGTAAAAGCCACTGAAGGCATCACTGATGTGAAGGTTACTCTCACCTTTGAGCCTCCCTGGGACCGAAACATGATCTCTGATTCCGGGCTGCTGGAATTAGGTTTTCTCTAGGCAACTCTGGAACGAAAGCAGTATTTTTGCCCTCCAAACACGCATGCATGACACCTCCGCAAGGCACGTTATTGTCGCAAATCAATTCACCGGAAGATCTCCGCAAACTTCCGGTAGAAGAATTGCCACAGCTCTGCAAGGAAATCAGGCAATTTATCCTTGAAGTCATCTCACGAAACCCCGGCCACCTTGGAGCCAGCCTTGGAGTAGTTGAACTCACAGCCGCCATCCATTATGCCTATAACACTCCCGATGATAAACTTATCTGGGATGTAGGACACCAGGCTTACGCACACAAAATCCTTACAGGCCGGAAGGATGTATTCTTCACCAACCGCACCTACAAAGGCATCAGTGGCTTCCCAAGAAGGATAGAAAGCGAATTTGATGCTTTCGGCACAGGACACTCCTCTACCAGCATTTCGGCCGCCCTGGGAATGGCTGTTGCTTCAGCACTTTCAGGAAATAAAAAACAACAACATATTGCAGTTATAGGTGATGGTTCCATGACTGGCGGAATGGCCATGGAAGCCCTTAACAACGCAGGAGTTTCAAAGGCGAACCTGCTGGTTATTCTCAATGATAACGGCATAGCTATTGACAATAATGTTGGGGGCCTTGCCCGCTACCTGACTGATATTACCACATCCAGGACTTATAACCGCTTAAGGAATAAGATTTGGGTGTTACTTGGTGGAAAAACAAGGTATGGTGCCAATTCACGAGCTATTGTCAAGCAATTCGGGAATGCAGTTAAATCTACTTTGCTCAAGGAAAGCAATCTCTTTGAAGCCTTCGGTTTCCGTTATTTCGGGCCGGTGGATGGCCATGATGTTGAACGATTGGTGCACCTTATGCGTGACCTGAAGAATATACCAGGCCCGAAACTGCTGCATGTTGTTACGGTAAAAGGAAAAGGATACGAAAAAGCCGAAAAGGACCAAACCCTCTTCCATGCACCCGGTAAATTCGACATGGAAACCGGCGAATTGAAAGAGACGCAATGCCTTAACCAACCTCCTAAATACCAGGTTGTATTCGGAAAAACCATCATAGAACTGGCAGAACAGAATGAAAAAATCGTTGGAGTGACTCCTGCCATGCCTACCGGCTGCTCGCTTAACCTCATGATGAGTAAGATGCCTAACCGTGCCTTCGATGTGGGTATTGCAGAACAACATGCAGTTACCTTCTCGGCAGGGATGGCAGCACGTGGCCTCATCCCTTTCTGCAATATTTATTCGACCTTTATGCAGAGGGCCTATGACCAGGTAATTCACGATGTTGCCCTTCAGAATCTTCATGTTGTATTCTGCCTTGACCGCGGTGGGCTTGTGGGTGAAGACGGAGCTACACACCACGGCGTTTACGATCTTGCTTACCTGAGGGCTATTCCGAATCTGACTATTTGTTCACCCATGAACGAACTGGAACTCCGGAACATGATGTACACCGCCCAGTTGCCGGGTAAAGGGCCCTTTGCTATCCGCTATCCAAGGGGCAGGGGTATGCATGCAGACTGGATCAGGCCTTTTGAAGAGCTTCCAGTAGGAAAAGGGAGAATGATACGCGAGGGTGAAGATCTTGCAGTCATCTCAATCGGGCACATGGGAAATGTAGCACTCGAAGCCTGCAACCAGCTTCTGGAGCAGGGGACAAATGTTGCACTTTATGATATTAGATATCTCAAACCACTGGATGAAGAGTTATTGACCCGGGTGTTGAAGAAATTCAAAAAAATTATTACCCTGGAAGATGGAACTATCCTTGGTGGATTGGGAAGTGCGGTGATTGAATTTGCCAATGATCATGGATTTGATCCCACAATTGTCCGCCTTGGCATCCCCGACCGCTTCATCGAGCAAGGTACATTGGAAGAGCTTCACAAAGAATGCGGCTTCGACATGGAAGGAATTGTCAAGTCCTGCAATGACCTGCTCAATCATTCTTAATTCTTATTCCCCGTTATATTTCATTCCTCAGTGAATCCTAGCAGGACTTATGTACCTATTTCTGCCCGGGTTGGCCTCCGCCGGATTGTCCGTTCGATTTACCTGCAGCCTTTAAAGGAGTAACCCTGTTCAAAACATCAAACCAGAATGGGGCACCAAGGGAAACAGCTACCGTTGTCATCATTATTCCCAGGATCTTAAGCAACCATAAACCCAGGCACATCCAGAAGGAATTATGGCCGGAAGGCATGTTTGCCTTTGTCCAGCCAATGGGAACATCAAGCCCTGATAAAATACTATAGGTCCTCTGCAGTTGCTGGGAGTGAACAGAATCAGGACTGTTTAACGACTCAAGGGCCTTATTTACCTGGTTTGATGAGGGAATAGACTTGTGATCCACTTTCAGGTATGCGAGGGTATCTGCTCCACTCTTCATCACGACTTCGGAGGAATCATTCTTCTCGAAATACTTTCCGGCAGTTACAGCAAAAGAAGCCAGTTGTTCGGCCTTGTCCTTGTCGCCCCACAGGTTTTTAGTGATTGAAATAGTATCGACATTCAAAAGGGCACATAGCAGGAAAGCAACCACAAAAGACCAGATCTTTGCATTCCGTTTGTACCAGCCTGACAGCCTGTCCATGGCGCTGTTAAAGGTTTTTTCTACTTCTGCCTTGAGTTGTTCAAAGGTTGGGTTCTGACTAAGGACAGCCCTCATCATTTTGTAAAAATCACTTCCGCTATCCTTGTTCGCATCCACAGCTTTTTTGATTGCCTCAATGGTGAGTTCATTATTGCCGATCTCCGCCAGCAAAGCCGTGGCAAATGTATCAGCCGGGATGGATGCCGGGAATTTATCGGGTGATTTCTTCAGCACATCAATAAATGGAGAGTTTTTAACCTTTTCAAATATCTCGTGCCATTTATCATCTTTGAAATACAATTTGTGAAGGAATCCCTCCAGCTGTTTCGCCCTTGTCCTTGAAAAGGTAAAGGCTAGTTCATTGAAGGCTGTCACCATAACTGCCAGCAGCAGGAAGATGAACACCAGGGTGATGGCGATAGAAATAATCACTGAATTGAACATAATGAATGAGTATTAATTATACATGTTGTTGATTATGTTGGTCTTATAATGTCAGGTCGATATGTTGATGCCACGAATGCACGTATGTGATCTTAAAGTTATAAATACTATGCTGCAGAAAATCATCCTTGCAGGTTAAAGGATAAATTATATGCCTGTCTTACGTATCTCCAGCCCGTTGGATTTTGAATAGCGGCGGTATATCCAGGCGGTTCCTATGGTCTTTCCCCCTGAACTGTAGGTCTGAAATTTGCTGTAGCCAACTCCGCCGGCCCGCTTCAGAGCTAAATCCTTGAATATCTCAACACCGCTGAATCCAGAATGTTTATCGTGGATGCGGTCGTCATGGTCAAAAACGAAGGTTCCGTTGTTGCTGCTACCGGAAACGGATGCAGCGACCTTGTCGGGTGTATCAAGAGAGGAATTTGCTGCTCTCCACTCAGGTTTCAGATCCTCCATTTCAAAATTATAGGCCTGTGTTGCTCCGAAAGATTCGAGGACTGTCTGGTCTTCATAACTTGGCCTGGAAGGAGGGAGCCCCGGTTCACCTTCATAGCTGTAGCGGGCAGGGGCAGGGACAAAACTATCCCCCGGGCCTTTGACCTTTTTCAGGCCAGAAGGTACCGATCGTTTACGTGGAATAACCGTCCAATCAATAATTCTCTCAGGATCCTGTGTTGTACCAGATCCTGTTTTGCCAGCTTTATCGACGAGCCTTGCCCTTACCTGGATTGCCTTTTTACTCCACTTCCCTGAAATGAAGAGATAGATATTCCTGCTTTGCAAACCCGGGACTTTATACTTCCTTGAACCACTTCCCCGGGAGAGTAGTTCCGCTTCTCCTGAAACTTCATATATGGTTTCATAAGGCCCCTTCCCTGGGACGTCAGTCCAGTTATTGCTTCCTGCCACCCGCTGCTGATCCGTATCAGTAGCTTCCACTCCAAAGATGAGTTTTTCACCTTTTGATGCCTGGATATCCTTATTTACCAGGGGCACGGAATAACTTACCTGTAAGAGTAACCCCGGCCTTACTTCCTCACTTACAGTGGTTTTGGGAATTGCTACCGGGTGAATAAGTTGCATGAACAAGCCTGTTAGTATCCGGATTGCAGGATTTACCAGCAAAAGCCCGGCTGATACCAGTGAGCTGATAAGCAGCTGGGAGCCAAGCATATAAATATTGACCTGGATCAGGGGCAGTATGATCATGAGCGTTGCCACCAGTATTGTTGAAACGCGCCTGACCATGTTGAACAGCCTTGTAAGAAATGCCGGGAACGGCCTGTTGATGGGGTTTTGGAGAAATGACTGGTGGAGACTGGCTGTAGAATCCACAGGTGTGAACTGCCCGAATTGCCTGATGAGCCTGGAAATAAAGTTCCAGCCAATTGTCAGTAAGGACCTCACTATCCTCAACAGTGCATCTTTCACATTGGTATAGGCCATGCTGCAGAACCTCAGCAATTCAGCTGACAGCCTGTTTGTTATGTTGGTTATTAAACTGATCATCCTGCCCAGCACAAGGGAAAGTTGACCGAAAAGCTGCTGAATAAATGACAGGGCAACACCGGTGATCAGTTGCACCATATTAAAGACAGTGTTTAGAACGTTGGATGCCGAGGTAATTACTCTCATCACCTGGACTTCTATTAATAAGGCAATCCTCCGGATCCCGGAGATAACCATATTGGCAATTATTTCTATGATCCCACCAGTTGCCAGAATGAATGCCCCCAGGATAAACCTGCTGTTCCGGGCTGCATCCCTTCTTAACTGCCTTATTAATGCCATTGCAACTGCAGCAGTTACCCTGTTTCCGGTTACCTGTTCACCGGGTGAATTCCCGGAAGAAAGAACCCTGATAAGAGGGAACTGGTAAAGCACCCGGTTGATCCTGATAAGGCTTAATGCATGACTCCTGGTTTTATCCAGGTATGTAACAAGCCGGGAATAGGTCCTCTGGAGTACCGGGATGATCCTGGTATATAAAACTATATTGACTGCATTGCCAATGAACAGGATAAGGTTACTGGAAATATGAATAACAATCCTCATTACCCTGAGTATGGTGGCCAGCACCCTGGCAAGCAACTGGTTTATCAAAACCGTCAACCGCTGCAGGAGCCTCCTGACAAGCTTTACAACTTTCCGGATAGCTCCCCGGATAATTGTCATAAACATTCTGAGCCCACCCAACACCAAATGGATCACCTGGCTGATCAAACCGTTAACCATTGCCCTCAAATCAACAATACCATGCAGATCGGGCAGTGGAATTGAAGACAGCAAAGCGGATATCTGCAGCACAATACCCATAACCAGGAGCCGGATAGAAACTGAAACATTGATCAGCAGTGCAAGTATACTTCCCTGTATTGCTGTAAGCAGGGAGCGGGCAGCATTCAGGATTCCAAGGGCACCGTTTGAAACCAGCTGAATAGCCAGGATACAGGCATGGACAATCCGGTCCCGGGCGCTTACAATTATGGCATTCAGCATTCCGAGAGTGCCAGCCAGCTGACTTTCAACTTCTGCCTGTAAATTCTCGAAATTGCTACGCAGCCATTGTTTCCTGCCTGAAGCTTGGTGATTAACCTGGTTTTCAGCTGCCTGGCTGTCGGCTCCGATTCCAATATATTCCTGGAGAGCAAACTGCTTTACGGGTGAGAGTGGTCCGGTTGAACTGGCTGAATTCGTCATAGCCGGGCTTGCGGCATGGGGAGGAAGGTGGGTAGATTGCTCATTCCCGGCTGTTTGCGGTGCACTTCCCTGTATGGATCCGGCCGGGGTTTCCTGTGCCGGGCGCTGAGGGACTGCTGCTGAATTTGGATTTGAATGGGCAGCTTCTTCGCGGGGAATTTGAGATTGTCCGGGAGAGGGATCAGGCTGTGATTCATGCTCATTGCCTTCTGACCCTGTTTGCCCTTCTGAAGAATGATCCGTAACAGGCTCTGAGGGCGAGTTCACGGCATTTTGTTCCTCTCTTTCCCTATTTGCAGTTTCTGCAGGTTGTGAAACAGTTGGTCTTGCGGATTCGCCAGACCTTGGTGCCGTTTCTTCCGATGGGTTCAATGTGGCCGTCCTGTTTGCTGCATTTTCATTCAGACGACGCATATAAGGCGAATTCCACCCGGAAGCCCTGGAAGCAACCTCATTCCGGTTAGCGTTCTGGTGTTCCGTTCCGGGGGATTCATTTCTCCGCGGATTAAGGATTTCTGAAAGCCCTCCAGCTTGATTTGCCCGGGATTCAATGTTCGAATGAGCCACCTGCATGAAAGAGTTCCTTCGTTCGGAGGTGTTGCGCTCTTCACTCTGATTTGTCACCCTGGCCAGGGCATTCTCATGAGCCGCTGCTCTTACTGCAGGTACTGGCCGGTTGACTGTTCTTTGAAGGCTTACTTCCATGGTTGGTCGTTGTAGAATTTGATACTATTCTTTTGCTTGAGGTAGGAGGCAGGAGGTAGGAAGTATGAAATAACTGGTGGTAGGCTAGAGGCGGTTGGCGGCAGGCAGTTGTCAGGAGGCGGTAGGCATTATGCAGTTGTATGAAGTAGGAGGTAAGAGGTAGGAGGAAGGAAGTATGAAATAACTGGTGGTAGGCAAGAGGCGGCAGGCAGTTGGCAGTTGGCGGGGCCGAAGGTTTCCACTCGGAATAGGCAATTGGTTGGAAGCGATAAAGAATAACTTCGGACTTCCGGCTCCCGACTTCGGACTTCGGACTTCTGACTTCCGGCTTCCGACTCCCGGCTCCCGGCTCCCGGCACCATCCCCAATTCTCCTCATCCCGCCCTCTCCTAATCCCCTTGTCCCCCAGTCCCATCAAATGCTCTTCCCTTCCTTCATAAATTCCCTTCTTATAGCTTCCTCCAGGTCTTCGGCAAGAATTACATTTGAATTGCGGCTTAAGGATCTCAGGGAAGCAAATCGCACGGCGTTCATGATCGTCCCGCCTGATATCTCATATCGTTCTGAAAGCTTTTGCAAATCCACTTTTTTATCAAGTTGTGATTTATTTGAAAAGGCATTTCCCCAGATCCTGTTCCGTTCGGAAGGCTTGGGCATAGGGAAATGGATAACCGACTGGAAACGACGCAGGAAAGCTTCGTCAATATTGACTTTTAGGTTGGTTGCCAGTATCACGATCCCGTTGAAATCCTCGATCCGTTGCAGCAGGTAGCTCACCTCCTGATTTGCATAACGGTCGTGCGAGTCTTCCACCCTGGTCCTTTTGCCGAACAAGGAATCTGCCTCATCAAAAAAGAGTATCCAGTTCTTATGCTCAGCCATGTCAAAGATCCGGGCAAGGTTCTTCTCGGTCTCTCCAATATATTTTGATACGATCATGCTCAGGTCGATGCGGTAAACATCGCAATCGCAATGTTTGCCCAGCAGGCAGGCGGAAAAGGTCTTCCCGGTCCCTGGTGGGCCATAAAACAGGCTTGTATAGCCGGGTTTTAACTTTTGATCCATACCCCAGTCCTTCAGCAATGTCATTCCATGAAGTATCCAGGATTTGAATTCTCCAAGTTGTTCCAGTGTATAGGCAGGAAGTACCAGCTGATCCCAATCGAGTTGGGTTTCAATCAGTTTAGCCGGGAAATCAATATTGTAATTGGGTTTCCGCTCAACACCGGAAAGGAACCAGTTCAGGTATTCCCTGGATATTTCGAGTGCCCCGCTAAGCAAGGGTTCTCCCGGAGCCACTGCGGATAAAGAGAGAATGTTTTTGGTTGCAAAGGGATGGTCTCCTTCAAAGATGCGCATCATTTCGAATCGGGGGATAAGCTCATCACCGGCAATAATGAAGGCTGCCGTTTCACCGGTAGGGATAAAACCTCCATGGTTCACCCCCTTCCATCCGCCGAACTCGCTGAAGCCCCTGCCGGTAGCCTCATTGTGCGTCCAGAGCACATCCAGCAGCTGGGGCCGGATATGAGGGATCAGGGCAAGAACCAGGACAATGCGTTCCGGCACTTCCAGCCCTAAAGAGGTTACAAAGCTGGCATAGTAGGAATTCCGGCCCGAAAGATCAGGCCTACTGACAGGAAATATACTTTCATCCTCACTCTTCCCGAAATAAGAGTTAAGCCTTGCATCCAGTATCCCGGCAAACCAGCTTAATTCCAGTTCCAGGTCCTGGGCATTTTCTATGAGGGGGCTTACCATTCTGTAAAAATTGGTTTTTGCATCCAGGGTAATTTAACTATGCTGATGGTCCAGGGCAGCATATCAAGTAACATATCGTATGATTTCCTTTCCACATTCAGTGTCCATTGTTCATCTTTCCACGACAACAAACCGCTCCGCTGCAGGAACGATTCCCTCAAGCCATTAACTGATGTATTTTTAATAGCAGCCCAGTGGGAGATAAAAGCCCCCAGCATGGATTCAACTTCAGAGCAATCTTCGGAATCAAGCAATCCTACTGCAACCGTTAATTCATCCGAAGGGTCAAGTCCAAGCAATACCTTGATAAGTCCAAGTTCAAACTCGTATACCCCGGTTGAGCCGGTAACTGCGAAATGAAGAATTGCAGCGGCCTTAGCCAGTTTCCCGGGAGCAATGTTTTTCTCACCGGCTTCCAGTATTCCTCTTGCACGGAAAAGCTGTTCCATGAATGGATGCAGGAGGATCAATCCAGCGTTTGTGACCAAAAACCCATCCCCGGTTTTCGAATCTTCAGGAAGAGACGCATCGTCAACCGCCAGTTTTTCAGACTGCTCACCCCCATTGTCATCCGGATTCAAATTCATGCTTGCATCTGCAGTAGCTGGCATTACAGGGATCTTTTCCTCCCGCCCGGGGAGAAAGACATCTGACAATGGGAGCATCTTCAAATAAGCAATCAATGACTCACCATGAACTGTGAGCGATTGCGAAAGCGGAATAGAGAAATCAGGCAACAAATGGTTATCCCTTGAACGGATTGCCTGCTCCATCACTGATGATGCCACTTTCAAGCGATCAAAGAGATGGGAGCTATCCCCGTGCGAAATCAACGACTGCATAAAGGATACAAACTCCTTACTCCAGTTGGCATGAAAGAGAGGCTTTAGATAATCCAGTTCTGTTTCATCTGAAGACAATTGAAGCAACCTGAAAATAAATGCAGTTCCGGGATTGTTATTCCCGAGATGAACTAGCAAGGCCTCCGGGTTTTCTACGATGACCTGCCTGAAATTGCTAATAATCTCATAATTTGAAAGCCCTGAAGATTCCCAGGATAAGCTCCCGTTTGAAAGGTACCGGATCAATTGCTGATAACGGAATTGCCGATCATCTGTTCGCTCAATGCTGGTTGTGGCATTTATGTCTTTCGACCTGATCAATGGCTCCAGTTGTTCCCGGACCTGTTGAAAGATCTCTTGCTGTATTAGTTCCGGCTTCTTCTCCAGTGTTTCAGGGTGGAGGTGCAAGGCAATTTCCAGCTTATCAATCTTTATAATCTCTCCATTGGGTGCCAGTTCATCAAATGCTTTCTCCAGCATAGGTTCAATAAGCGAACCCCATTCGTCCTGAACTTTCTTCCTAAGGGAAAAAGCCTGGGCGGAATTCCTGGCAGTGATAAGCCAGCGTTGCTTTCGTATGCGATGGGTTGCAGAAGACATATCCTGGATTAGCAATCATTTCTACCTGCGGAGAATATTATTTACCAGTAATCCGAATGAAGCATTCGTGGCAGTTCCGGCCAGCCGGGTAAGGTTAAGGTTGGCCTGTTCCACTACAGATGCTGTATTTAACGAGCTAATGGCATTGTGAACCTCCATCATGGCGTTGAAGCCTTCGGAACCAACACTTAGATCAAGGGCATTATTGGCAATGTGCTGAGTCGCATCCGTGATGGTATTTGAAAGATCTTCTTCAACGGCACTAGCCAGTTCGTTAAATTTCTGCTTTTCGGCGGGGTCGACAGCCTGTTCAGCCTTAGCTTTGAAACTGGCCAGTACATCCTTCCTGGATTTCATATCATTTACGGCTTTCTGCAATGTTTGATCCTGGAAACCAGCTGCATTCGTTAACAGGCTATCTGTCCCGATCCGCTTGATTAGGGCGTTGCTCATGGTTCCAAATGATTCCTTTATCGAGCTGAAATAATCGCGCTGCTGGTCACTGAATTTGGCATTCCAGCTGTTGTCGAGCGTAGCCCTAATACCTTCCGTCTTCTGATTGAGCAGCACATCGAGGTCGTTGGCCTTGAAAATATCCAGGCTGCCGCGGATCTTGCGATCGATGGGAGAAATGAGGTTGATGCCTGAATCAATAACATATCCGGGACGAATAGGCCTGATTAAAATAGGGGGCTCATTCAGGTCAAGTTTCTCGGCATCCACTTCCATGTAAGGGAGCATGAAATCGCCTATCACCAGGCCATCTTCACCGTAAAGAACGACAAATGTGCCGCCCTTGCTGACCCCGGCACAATGCTCAAGCCCGGGATGGGCATTAATGTAATTTCCGAAGAGCAGTTTCTCCCGCTTTTGCTGGGTATCAACCTTAATAAGCTCATCCAGGTGATCCAACAGGTCGATATGCCGGTTGCTGATAAGGGTATCAAAGGGGGTATTGAACTCGGTCTTGGCAGCAATACTCAATTGTCCCTTGAAAGTCCCGGATACCTGCATGGCATTGCTGACATGGTTTTTCCAAGAATCATTTTCAGTGTTTGCTTCTGAGTACTCAAGGTATGATCCGCTCAATTTTGCACTTGCCAGGCTGACAGCATTCAGCACATCATTGTGACGGCCTTCTGCAATCTGGGAAAATGTCCCCTGGTCAGCAGGATCCAATACGGAAAGATTGCTTAGTACCTGTGTTTTAAGCCCGCCGCTGTAACGTTGAACCTCATCCAACTGGTTCACCAGGTCGTGGCGGAGCAGGTTGTGAAATTTATAAAGATCAGAAAACACAAATCCAGGCTTGATTACCAGGCGTGTATGGTCTGTGCTGAGCATCACCGAGCGCAGGTTGACAGGCAGGTTTTCCCTCTTGATTTCAAGTTCCAGGAATGAATGTACCTGCTGAATTCCCTGTCCGATATGGCCTTCTATCCTGAAAAAATCAAACCTCCCAAGTTGGGATGCGGAAGGATTTGCCGCTCCGCCCTGGGCATTGTAACTGGGAGCGTTATAAGAGTAGTTCCAGGAGGACTTTCCGCGGCGGCTTAAATCATAATTCCAGGTCCGGGGTACCCTGAGTGTCCTGTCAATTGCATAATAGTAAGGAATGGCCCTTTCCTCCAGCGGGTAGGATTCCGACATCCCTGGAGTGATGCGGATGGGCAGGTTACCGGCAGCCGGTGACTGGAAACTTCGGATCATTACATCCATTTTGCCAGCCAGGAATTGGATATGTCCCCGGATTTCCGTGGTATGACTGGTAAGCGGTGAACAGTAGAGTTCAGTGCGGTCAGGGTCAGTTTCGGCATTACTAGCTACTCTCCCCAGGATTAAGTGTTTGGGAAATGCATTCGGGTCAGGGCTGCAGTAGCCGGTATCTTCATAAAGAAGGTCCATGTATTGGTTAAAAGTTACTGCCAGGTCTTTAAGGAAATCAAAATAGTACTGTATCCCTGTAGCATTTTGCCTGTAGAAGGCTAATTTATCATTCAGTATGGAGGACCATTCCTGCCAGGGATCCGTTGTGAATACTCCCTGTAAAAAGGAGGAACAGGCAGGATACAAATTCTGCAACTGTGCAGATAATTTTACATGCAAGGATTCGCAGGCTGTACGGTAGCTCTGAACGAACAACTGTGTTGTTGTAACTCCGGATGAAAGGACCGGCCTGTCCACCACGATCTCCTGGAAGGAAGAAAATGCCTGCCTTGGAGAAGGCAACTCTGTTTTCAGCATTCCCAGGTACTGCCTGTCGAAAAGCAATATTTTCTGGTTATTCCTGTTTTCCCTGCCGGAATTATCACAATCAGCCCCGGCACACTGATTAGGATCAAACACATAGTTTTCCATATAGGCCAAAACCATGGCTGATGCCAGCTTCAATCCGGATGCTTCGCTGAACTGGCTCAAAGGCTGGGCCCTTTTATCCTGAACTCCTTTTGGAACCAGCTCGAAGAGCGGGATCATGGTTTCCTCATTGTAGAATGGGGCATAATAGGGGTTCTTCCCGTCATACAACTTGAAACGGTCATAAACCTGCTCTGAAAGGAATGCAATCAGGTCACCATCCGTTGTAACACCCATTCCTTTCCCCAGCACCAGGGCACGGCCCTGCACCGACAAACGGAGTCCGCAAACGACCCCGACTCCCAGCAACTGGGTGCGGGTTAAGCGGGACTGATCCTCGAAATAGGAAGAAATGCTGTTAAGCTGTGAAGCCGTCAACACCTGGTCCTTTTCGAAAATGCTGTATTGGGTATTGATCTCATCCAAACTTTTTATAATCTGTTCCATGACGATTCCGTTTTAGCAAATTGCATTAACTTTTTCCAGTTTCAACCGACCCCAGCGAGGTCATCCCGAGGATGAATTTGTCATCGTTGGTGTTACAGTCGCGCAGCACATTCGAAGGATAAATATTCTTCACCCCGTATAATGCCTTGATAAAGTCGTTCAGTTTCTTCTGCCTGTCTGTTGTATCTCTTCCCGATTTAAGGTAAAGCCAGTCGCTGTATGCAGTTTCCAGCAAAGCCATATCCTCCCTGCTGATCCAGCAGACTTTTGGCAGGATATGGGCCGGGGTTTCCTCCCTGATCACCTCCTCCACGAACTGCCGGAATTGCATATTCCTGAAACGGCCGTTCTCAGCAGGAAGAATGAAATGTACCCTGTAAGAATAGGGATCAAAATCAGAGCATGAAACCTGTTGTTCAGCCTTACAGATCGGGAGGAAAGGATCGGTTGTTTCAGCCGGTTCAGGCCGCAGAAGGATGTTTTCAACCAGGTACATGCCTTCATCCGAAAAATGCTGGTTCAGGTAAAGAATGAGGTCATCGATAGCGGCATTCATTTTCTCTTCAGAAACGAAATACTCTATCCTCCTCGCGATAACCTCGCCTGCGGAATCCACTACATTGAAGTAAAAGCGGTTATCTATGGTTTTCTTCCTTTCATATCCTGATGGCAGCATACCCAACCGGAAAGCCCTGCGCATTTCATTTTGTGCATCAGCCTCGGTTGCATAATGCGTGCTGCTGCTGAGGATGATCTTGCCATTCTCCTTATGCCTGACCCTGAAGCGAAATTCATCACCAGGTGTTGAATCCAGTTCGGAATAAATGGTGAAATTAAAGTCGCTAAGGTTCCGGCGAAGATTGTTTTGTATGCCGCAAAGCTTCTCAATCCGCAATTCCAGACCCGAAATATTGGAACTGCTCCAGAGATCTTCATCATTGCTAAGGCTGTAATTGTAGGCAAGTGACCTCCTGCTGCTCAACTGGTCGTAGATTTTCAGAAAATCGCATTTGACGGCTGCAATGGTTTCAGGGCTGGCCCCAAGCGATTGATGCACAATACTTGCAAAATCATTGAAACGCTCTGCAAAGCGGGCGATCAGGTGATCAAGAAAGCGGTTCCTGCGATTGGAATGGACTATACCGGGTTCTATATCATTTTCGAATGTTGTCACATCAACTCCATCCTTGTAGATCCGTTTATAGTCGGTAAATGAATCCACCACCTGGTAGAAATAGGTGCGATGAACATCCGGGTCGGTGGAGAACAGTTGCTTAACATTCTTCAACTGTGCAAAGTAATCGGCCATCAGCTGATCGTAGAACAGCAGGTATGCCTTAAGCTGGTAAGCCAGCGCTTTTCTTTTTTCATCGGCAGAACTGTCAAGCCCTGCATCGCTTAAGCCATAAATAGCGGGGAAATGCTGCTGGAATGAATAATAGGAGCCGGTATTGCGGTATTTACCCAGGGGAATGGGCAGGTCATTTGCTTCAGTAAGGAGATCAGATTTGGACCGGGTTTTAAGGCCGGATAATGCTTTGGCTACATCTGACAGGTTCGGGAATACCGGCATATTCCGCTTGTAAAATTTCAGGAAATGATACTGATCATCCAGGAAATCCAGGTTCAGGACAGGCTTTTTACCTGCATCAACCGGCACCAGCCATTTATTTTCAGGCGGGCTTGGTGGATTGTCGGGATCGGTGGCTGAAGGCATGAGGATAATATCTTTCACAGCCCTGACACCCTTGATATCCATGATCTCGCTAATGATATCCGACAGACGGATACTTGATCTCAAGCCGGCATTGTCAAGTTCGTCATTGTCAATAAAACCATGTGCCAGGACCGGCCCCTCAAATATTTCATCCGAAGAATAATTCCCTCCTGACTTCTTTTGCTTTTGCAGCATCTCCGAAAGGGAATAAAATGCAACCGGCGGGCAGAGATAATTCTGGACACGGCTGAATATTTCAGCTTTAACTGCTGATGTATCTGCGTCCGGGTTCAGTTCAATATCGGCACAGAGTTCAAACACCTGGGTCCCGACCTCATCAAAATTCACGAAATCCTCGCAAAGGTTTCGGTTTGCCTGCAACAGGGCTTTGGCCTTGTTGAGAATAGTATCCTTTTCTTCCGGTGAAGCCTGGGGATTTTCAAAATCGATGAGCAAATCATAGAGTCCAGAAATACTTACTTCTTCAATCCCCGGCAAACCCGGATCATCAGGCCGAAGTTCACCAATAATGGTATCGGCAAAGTAACTGAGGTTGTGTTTCCTGATCCATGCATTTCTTACTCCTTCAATATCAATAAGTATTTTCCTGTAATCTGCCTCTGTCAGTGCGATGTTAGGCAGGATCTTCCTTGCAGTGAAGAACTGCGAAGCCATGTTATCCGGGTTGTTCTCCTTCGTTGCCAGCAGGTCCTTTACCGGAAATGAGGCACGGTAACCCAGGTCCGTAATGGCATAACTCAGCAGTTCAAGAATGGTGATGCCCGGGTCGTGTACATTGTAATCGGTCCATATCAGGCTCGACAGCTCACGGGCATGGTTAAGGCCCATAGCATATAACTGCCTGTGATCGAGGGATAGTTCGCCCTGCGGTTTCCTGGGTATGGAGAGTTGCGTTAGCATAGCCTTTCTGTCTTATAATACCTCGTGTATGATATGCGTTGCTGCAGAAACTAGAATGGTATCAGGGGTTTCGGGATCCACCTGTCCTGTGTCACCCGACTTTCCTGTACTATCGCTTATACTGTACATGTAGAAATCTTCAATGAAATCAACAAATTCCAGTTCTTCCACGAAATTGATCAACACCGATTTATAGATCCTCCCTCCAAAACTGATATCCAGCCCGCTTTCAAATGCCCATGGAGAAAGGAATTCCGTTATTTTCTGCACCAGCAGCTTACTGTAGAAATTAAACTCAAAGCCCTTACGCAGCTTAACTTTACATTCAACCTGGACCTGCTGATAAGAGGGATTTTTGATCTTCACATTAACCTGCATGCCGGTATGGGTTTGCAGGAACGAACCGATCCTGCTTATGGTATCCGAATTCACTTTTGGCTTAAGCGGGTCGACTGCATTCCTGTTCCTCAGGTCAGGCACCAGCACCAACACGACATTCCCGGGTGCCAGCCAACAGTATTTGCCCGACTCTTCCAGGAATTTAGCATGCGGGATGCATTTTACCTTGTGAACCTCAGGGAAATTCTGCAGTATCATCCTTTCATAATCCCAGGCCGTGATGCTCCGGTTTTTATGACGAAGTCGCTCTGAAACCCTTGTATAGAATGGGTTATCCTGTTCCCGGGTCTTTCCCCCGAAAGAACTGTACGGCTGCCTGATTGCTTTAACAAATGCAATCCCGTTAAGCAGTTTGCTGATCTTTCCCGGCTCAAGGGCCATCGTAAGGTGGGCAGGATCATTTCCCTGGTCCCTGAACTGTACTTCAATGGCATTGGCATCAACAGAAATCAGCTGGCAGACAGATCGGGTGTTGTTTGCAATCCCTGCCTTGAGCCATAACGGGCCAGGTGGCAACAAGGTGTTTTCTTTGGATGCTTCAGCAGGTATTACAAACTGGATTATCCCTGACCGAAGCAGGTTGTTGGTTGTGTCAAGTATGACTTCAAAAGTTCCAAGTGGCTTCCAGTAATTATCCACAAGTACGGACCAGGAGAGGCTGGCCGGCTGGAGTTCAGGATTTTCGCTGCCATCAGCCACCTGGAACAATACGCTCACACTATCACCAGCTGATAGATTTTTAAATCCGAGGATCATCTCCCCTTCATTCTCATAATTGGGCAGAAGAGATACCTTCTTATCGACAAGGAAATTGAACTGGCTCCTCTGGTAGGAGTGTTCACGCATCTGGCCTGCATAGGCAAGGTGGAAAAATTGCAGGTCATCATTTGCAAAATCATCCACAGAAGATGAAGATATTGCGACTTCGTCGGAATGTGCCTTATAGGAAAGTGAAATCTGCTGGATGGCGGGGGTATAAGGTTCATTCAGCGCAGCAAATGCAGGACTGCCGCTTCCTTTCGAATAATTGACTACGTTTTCGACGGATTTTTTGAGGTATTCAGCGTGGAAGAAACTGGAATTCAGGGTTAAGGCGATAAAACCAGCTTCATCTGCAGGCTTTGATGCCGGGAAGAACTCCAGGATAGGCATCAGGAATAGCTCCTTTGCCAGCCTGTTTTTTGACCATTGCATACCTGTCATGCGGAAGGCTGAAATCCTCTGGAAGGAACCTCCTGCATGAGTTTGCTCTATATGCCCGGGTGTGAAAGTCAGTGTATTCTCTGCTGCAGCATTTATTGAATTAAATAATGCAGCAGATGGATTGGAATATTTACGGTCACCGTCATAGGTAAATGAAGCCTGTACAGTGAAACCGCTATTGGAAGCGCCAACATTGTAGGCCTGGTAATACGTTGCAAAATTCGCTGGCGGATTTTTCCAGTCCAGTTTTACTGAAATCTCAGAAATATTTTTTGAAAGCGCCTCTTCGTATCCAATAAGGAAACGTGAGCCTCTAACAGGTAGCGATCCAAATGGCAGGAAGGCTTTCTTTGGATTGAGCGAACCGTTGTCGTTTTCAAGTTTCAGCCCTGTTACATCACTTACTTCCACCAATATGGATGCAGAAGTGAGAATAATATCGTTGAGATCGTTGTAGATGGCTGCCCGGAGCATTACCTGCATAACGGGAGCCTGGGCATTGAAGCGGTATCCGTGAACAGCGGCATCATAGTTTACTATAGCTTTCTCGGAGGATGGGACGGTAAAATCAAAAGCAAGCTGCCCATCTTTTACCCAGGATGGGGAGATTGAATAAGGCCCGAACCATTTCTTCGCCCCGCTGATATAAACCTCGAACGCCCCTTTCAGGACATCATCTGTCAGCAATTCCGGATCAGCATTTTCAAGGTTCAAGGTCACTGTTACCTTTCGGGTTCCTTCGGCCATCCGCAGGACAGGCGAGCTGAATGCAAAGCCGTTCTCGATGGCTGGCAAATTTTCCGTTCCGAAGCCAAACCACTTTGGCTCATCACCGCTAAGATTTCCTCCCATCCCATCCGATGAATTGGCAATAGGTGCATAGCGGATGATCCCTTTGCCTGATTTATCATAATACACTGAACGGATGGAGTCAATGACAGCGGTATTGATAATGGTTTCACGGCTGGGTTGATAATGGAGTTCAATTCCTTTTTTATCTTTCCCTGCTGTAAAAATGTCGGATGGGCCCACAACGATGGGCAGCATATTTTTCTTCAGTTCAAGCAGAAGGTGAGCCTTATCGGCAACAGCAGGCTGGTGTTCAAAGCGCAGTACATCCTTGAAATAAAAATCGAGGTGGCGCCCTGTAAAGCGGTTGATCATTTCCTGGGGGCCTTGTTTGAAAAGCTTCAGGAAAGAAAGAAAGAGTGCAAGGTGCGGAGTGGTAGCACCGGAATTATCTTCAATTAATTTTTCAATAGCTGGAAAGTTCTCAGGGAAAAAGTCAGCCCAGTCCCCGACAGGTGCGGACGTCGAATCACGGTAGAAATTTACGAATTCAGCAAATTTTCGCGTGAACAGCAGGAAATCCGCCTGGGTACGTTCGTCAACATCCGCAAAATGGATCCCCAGCTCAGCCGGCATTCGCTGGTCCTGCGACTGACCCTGCTGGAAGATCATATTCTGGATGATATCTTTTTCGGCCATGGAAATGCGAATTATAATACATTAAAATCGACGGTTCTCCTCACTTCGTTACTGTCTGTTGAATAGAAAGGAAATACGAGGTTGTACCTCGAATTGGTTGCCCTCACTTCATATTCAATGATCACGGATACCCTGCCTTCCAGTTCCCCGCTAGCATCCAGTTCCAGGGAAATCAGGTTGATCCGTGGTTCGTAAAGCAGGATGGCAAGTTTGATGCGTTCTTTTAATAAGGTCCTGGCTGTAGTGCCCATAGGTTCGAAGAGCATCTGGTGCATATCCAGCCCGTATTTCGGGTTCATGAACCTCTCCCCGGCAGCCGTTCCAAGCAATATTTGAAGGCTGGCATGAATATCTGCTTCATCCGAAGTCATGACCACCTGCCTGGTTCCCTTATCAAACTCCGGTGGAAAACTCCAACCCGTCCCCAAAAAGGAAGTATATATCTTATCCTGCTGATTATCTGCCATCTTTTGAATTATTAAGTCTTAGTATTCTTCTTCCTTGTTACAGTGTCCTAAGCTCTTCACACTATACGCTTAGCCATTTCCATTGTACTCTGCCTTAGCCTTTCATGTTACATCTTTGCACATTGCCCTATGCCCTAAGCTCTTTGCGCCAGGCCCTTCGCGCTACGCGCTTAGCCCTTAGCGCTTCGCCTCCCTCACCCCCCAATCAGCACCGTCGGAGCTCCTATCACAGCCATCGCCCCGCAAATGCAGGCATCCGTTGTCCGTATTGCCGGCCTCCCTCCAATAAGTACAGTTGCACTTCCCATTGGAAAAGGACTTACCGTTGGCTGATGCCCGACAGGGGGTAAAGAACAAACATGCAGGTCACCGGCAACAGCTGCTGGCAATCCGCCGATTAAAACAGTAGCAACCCCGGGACCGGTAATCGTCCCTCCGTGGTTGCTTACATCTGTAACCCTTGCTGCTGCCGGCATAAGTATTTAGTTAATCTGAACAATACTTCCTTTTATAGTAGTACTTCCGGAACTCTTGATTTCCATGCTTGCCGAAGCTTCAGCCGACATGGAAGCATCCATCTTAAGGTTCATATTCAGCCCTTCCAGCTTCAGGTCGGTGCCTGCTTTCAGCTCAAGGGCCATTGTGCTGGTAATCTTTATCCCGTCAGAATTCATTTCAATCTTATTTCCTGATTCATCCTCCATCCGGATGACATTCTCATCCTCATCCATGGTTATTTTCTTGCCAACCGGGGTCTCCAGCTTTATCATCTTCTTCTCATCATCGAAAAAGAGCTTCATACCAGAGCGGCTCTTGTAAACCTTTTCATTATTACTATCTGAACCGTTCAAGGGTGCTGCTTTTGCACTGGAATGCAGCATTCCCAGGATAACCGCATGTCGCGGATCATCTTCGAGGAAACCAAGAATGACTTCATCCCCAATTTCGGGACGGAAGAAAAAGCCGCGCTGATCTCCTGCATCGAGGGAGGCTACCCTTGCCCAGGCACCATCCCCTGATGGATCAACAAGGGGCATCTTAACCTTCACCCTATGCTCTCCATCCGGATCTTCATTGCTTAACACAACACCTATCTGGAGTCCATGAACCGCCGGAAGCAAAGCACCAGCCTGGGGAGCAGAGATATCAACTTCCTGTCCGAACCATTCTTCAGTAATTCCAAATTGAATATGCGTCTTCCAGCCTTCAGTCAGGTCAAAACTTTGTCGCACCCCATTCACGAGGATATTCCCGTTATACCGGTCACCAACTCCCTGCAGGGTTAAAATATCCCCGGGATTGATGGTCCCGATCCCCTCACACTTCAGCCTCCCGCTTATCATCCCCATTTTAGACCTCAGCCAGTAAGCATCAGCCCAGGCTTTCGATTCAGCTTCTGGAAGCATGCCTTCCTGCAGCCGGTAATGATCAAGGCCAATCACAGACGAAAGGTCCGAACTGCTTAAATTACCTGCCAGGTTTACACCCGGATCGGAGGCATCCTGCTCATTCGACTGCTGGTTGGAAGCATCCCAGGCAAAACTCTTGACTGCACTGAATTGCCTTCTCGACTCAATTTCTCCATCCATTTCGAGGATGGTCGAGCCAAACTGCAGCGTAAAAACCGGAGATCCATCAAAAGCCGGGGCTTTCACGACTATTGAATCATCATTCGAATACACCAGTTTCCCGTTTGCCTGCGCCCTGCTGAGGATAAAATCCCAGTCAGTACTGTTGAACTGCACCAGTTGTTTGTGCTGTACAGAAGTAGGTTCAACGTCAGCCTGGATGGAAACTCCTGAAAGGATGGTCTGTATTACATCACTGTCCTTTTGATCGGTAAAGTAGGCGTTCTTCCTGCCGACCGATAACCTTACAGCCTTATGCCTGCATTCGATGATCAGCTGGGGAGCTGACCTGTCGCGGATCTTGGAACTGATCTTCACTACAATCCCTTTGAATAGCGAGACAGGATTATTCAGATCACCGCCAAGTATCTCAATTTCTTTGCCCGGAAGGAAAGTGTCAGCATTGCTCAGAGGGAAGCTTCCTGAAGATGCGTCCCCGTCAAGGTAAACCAACCGTGCTGCGCTGATCTTGTCAGCCATCTTGGTTACAGTAGCTGAAAGCAATTGGTTTGTCCGTTCCACTTCCTGTCCGTCCACCTTGACAGTGAACTCCCGGTGTCCGGCAGGGATTGGTATGGTCCTTTCTTCAGGCATTGTTTACTTTTCTAAGGGTGGAAAAAATATCCGGGTTCCCGGGACCAGGTTCCGGAAATCATCAATATTGTTGGCTTTGGCTACATCCAGGTAGTAAGAAGGATTTCCATAGATCTCGGTACACATCCCCGGCAGGCTGCTCCCAGCGATAACTTGCCGGACATGCGTGAGATCGGGTGACTGATCCTGTGCCAGTGCAACCCGCGACTGATCATCGGAATTATCCGTAAACACTGCATTGATAACCGCCCTGAGAGGTACACCATCAGGTTTGAACATCTTGTAAACAATGGAAGCACTTTTGAGCACACATTTCCTGACCTGCAGGGTTCCCCATACAATAATCAGGTAATTGGTCCGGTGAATGTCGCCATTGTACCCGGTCACCAGCTGGAATTTCTCTATTACCTGCTGAACATCAGCCTTTCTGCCGTTGGCACCTGTCCCGTCGATGAAGAAGTTCAGGGTAAGATCCCCTGGTTTCATCTTTTTGAACTCCATGCGGCTGTTGGTAGTGCCTGATCCTTGTGAACTGTCATATTCAACCTCGTATGAAAGGTTGATCTCGCTGGGGTTCACATAGGATTCAAATACCTCGGTCGCCTGCCCGGAATAGTCAGGAGTTGTGTATGCCTGTATCAGCAATTTTTCTAAAGTACCTCTGTCACTCATTGCTTATCGTTCTGCTTTTTGTTTCAGGACTTCCAACACTTTCTCAACACATTCTTCAATGATTGCCTGCCTGTCTATCACAGGCTGGGCCGGAGGGCTTGCCCCGCCTGACTCCTGGTTGGTGACATCCACCCGAATGACCACTTCATTGATGAGGACTGGCATGGCTTAGGATTTATCGATGGTGAAATACTGGTAATAAAACTGCAGGCTCTCTACAACTATGGCATTATTGGTTGCATTGAAATCGCTGACTGACCATTTAGTGGGATATGCATTGATGAGGTGCCAGGTGATCAAAGGCTCATGGCTGCTGTTGAGTAAAGTAACATCCACATTTTTCGGCTGAATATCCAGATCCTGGATCGACTTTGATATCCAGTCCATGATGCCGGAATTGGTCAGTAATCCACGCCTCAGGATGATCTCAGGATATTTGGCGGCACCAGGATATTTCTGGACAAAACGGTTCTCGCCCCCTTCTGCAACTTCCTCGGTAGCGGCTTCAACGGATAGGCCGCTCACTTCCGAAAAGCGCGCATCATTGGCATTGGCCTGTATGCCCAGGACCTCTACCTTAAAGTGAAATCCAACCGGTGGATAATACTGGCTCATTATTCGTTCTGGAGTTCGAGTCCTTCATGTGTGATTTCGATGGATTCAATCGCAACCTCATTGCCTGTCGCTTTTAACGATGGACCTTCAACTTTGACCGGGAAAGCATTGTGCACCTTCCAGACCATAACAGGATTATGTTCCTCGTTAAGCAGGCTGATGGTCAGGTCGCGCCTTTCAACAGTGTTCAGCTTAATTGTGCTCAGCCACTGGAAAAATTCATTATCTCCCTTTGTGACGCCGCGTTTAAGGGTGATGTTCGAAAACTTCCTGAGACCCGGCATCTTGATAGCCGAATACTCCGGGAACGAACCGTCACGATATTCGATCGCCTGGTTTTCCTGCGTCAGGCCCGAAACTTCTGAAAATCCGATGCGCGTACCACCCCACTGAACCGTGAAGTGAAATACTGGTAATGGATATGTAGCCATTATATAGAGTTTTATGGTTTCAAATAATTATTGATTCTTACAACTTAATTAATTCTTAAACCTTCTCATCAATCCCCTCCCCCTCCTCCAGGAGGGGGCCCGGGGGAGGTCTCATCCCAATCCCCAAACGCCTCCCCCTCCTCCAGGAGGGGGCCCTGGGGGAGGCCTCATCCCAATCCCCAAATTCCCTCCCCCTCCCTCGGAGGGGGCTCGGGGGGAGG
>JACAAZ010000027.1:36055-40800 GCA_013376995.1 Bacteroidota bacterium
CTCATCCCAATCCCCAAATTCCCTCCCCCTCCCTCGGAGGGGGCTCGGGGGGAGGCTAAGAAGTCTGCAACTTATGCGAGAACTTCAGTATGATAAACTCCGCAGGCCTTACTGCTGCCATCCCGATTTCAACGTTCATCCTGCCTTCCAGGATATCCTGTGCAGTCATGGTTATCCCAAGGCCACATTTCACAAAGAATGCATCCTTCGGGGTAGCTCCTGCTAAAGCACCTTCACGCCATTTCTGGGTCAGGTAGCTCTCAATCATACCCCTCACCTTAATCCAGGTATTGGCATCATTCGGCTCAAAAACAGCCCAATAGGTCGACTTCTTAACAGATTCTTCAACCATATTGAAAAAGCGGCGGACAGGAATATACCTCCACTCATTGTCATTGCCGGCAAGGGTCCGTGCACCCCAAACCAATGTTCCCTTCCCGGCAAAAGCACGGATAGCGTTGATGGATTTACCGGTATCTGAATCTACATTCAAGGTATCCTGGTGGGCATTATCCAGCTTGATAACCGGTTCCAGGACATTGGCAAGGCTGACATTTGCAGGGGCTTTCCAGACACCCCGGTTACTGTCGGTTGCAGCATATACACCTGCAACGGCACCGCTTGGCGGAAGCACAACATGGTGATTCTTCAATTCACTCTTGACGAAATTGTAGACAGCTGTTTTGCTGCTCTTAAGTGTATTAAGTGTTGCACTGGGTCCACCATAAATTACGTCAACATTTGACTCATCCGTTTTCAGGTAGTAATTCATGCTGGTACGAAGGAATGGATAGTATGCTCCTCCATATTTCAGGTAATTATTTCCAAAATACCCGCGGGTTGTGTTGAGTGCTGAGCTGTCAAGATTGCTTCCACCTTCGTAGATATCAAAAATGGCAAAACGGTCACCCAATGTATTGCACTGCAGAAGGGCAGCTTGTGCCAGCGTCTGGTATTCTCCTGAAGTAGAGAGTTTGACTGCCTCCGGGATGACGATCAGTGTAGGTTCATCGAACAGGGCGACCTTATCCAGCCCATCCTGTAAACCATACATGGTGGCCTTTACAGAACTGCTGTCACCGTTAAGGTCGATGGCCGGGGTAGACTGGTAGGTTCCTACCGAAACAATATAACATTGGCCTCCTCCATTGTCGAAGAACATCTTAACACTGTAATACAAAATGTATTTCAGGTCGGGTTCTGCAAAAGATGTAACCTTTAATCCCCCTGTGCCGGCATCATCGGCCACGGTGAACGTAAGGACATCCTCTGCCGGAAGTCCGAAGTAATTCTCATATTCCTTCAACGAATAGATTTTTGTAGGCTCAAGGATCAGGTCATCTGCGGCTTTTTTCATTGCTTTGGCCGTGTAACCTATAAATGCCGGGATAGCAGTTTCAACTTCTGCTACCGAGGGTGGAAAGACAGAGATCTCTTCCACATAAACATCAGGGGTTCTGTAGGTTGCCATAATTGTGTTTTTTATGGTTTTGAAATTTGAATTATCATGTCTGAATTGGATTGCTCGATTCCGGGCTGAGGCAAATGCTTGATAATAACATCTGCACTCTTGGTCAACTGGATCTTCTTCCTGGGTTTATGAAGGCGTGAAACCAATCCCTGTGATTTGAACAATACCACCTTGGATTGGGCATCTGTAATGAGACCTGGTGAAAGATCGTTCCCCGTAAAGGAAGCCTGGTTTACCCTTGTAAAAACTACCTGCGGACGGCCTTCTTCACTGAAGCCGGCATCTGAAACCGTAATGCTGTTTAGCTCAACTAATGAGTAGTTCTTCCCTACTACGTAATATTTAAGAGTCTCCTGCTTTGCTTCAAATTGAATGAAGAAATCAGGAGGGGTACCGGTATAAAAACTGGGGTCTATTTTGATTTCGACAATGCCAAAAATGTTTTGTTTTATAAGCTCAGTATCCAGGTAATAATCTGTCTTTTTATTGCTGCTGGCATACGTTTCCTTGATGGAGTATGCTCCAGGATCAAATTCCCTGAAATCTACAGGCAACGGTGACTGGTTAAGAGCGTCAGAAAGCACAACCGTCCTGAGAATGGTTCCGTTAGAATCCAGGATAGTCACAGTTACAGGCCTGTCTGGCTTTGAAAGCGGATGCGGGAATAGCGTCCCGACAGCCTGCAAGGCATTTCCACCATCAAGCAAAACTGGAGTTGCAGAGTTCCTGTAGATTGGCAATAACCCTTGCGGGAAAGTCATCTGGCTGAAATTACTGAAATGAGGATTCTTCAGTCTGAGTCCGATCCTTAAGGTTAATCCGTTAATCGGGGCCCTCGGCGTACCGCTTTCATTCCTTTCACACAAAGCATAAAACTTACCATCCCTGGTCCGGGTAATGATCTTACCATTCCTCGCTAATTTGACTGAATCAGCAGGCAGAACGAAATCAAAATCCTCGCATACTCCTGAATAATAGGAATGCTTGATACCAACAGAAAACAATATGCCAAAAGAGGACCTCATTGACTCTTGATGTTAGTTTGGATTTTAGTAATTGGAAGTTGAATACCTGTTGCTGCAGTATCCTGGATTACGACAACCCGGATCTTATAAATGACAGAAGGAAGGTGTTTGCCTCCTATATAGGCCCATACCTGGTTTAACTGTTCATAGTTCAGCGATTCTAATTCAACGGTAAGTTTATCGATCCCTGAGTCAAGGGCCGGGTATTCGGAGGCTGAAAAAGCAGAATGCGACTGGAAAAAAGCCAGGACCAGCGAAATAGCTTTCCAGGCCTGGACATAAACATTGAAATTCGCTGCAACCATCAGGTGAAGATTAAACTTCAGTTCTGGTTCCAGCTTTACATGTTGCCCATTGATGTATGAATATTCCGGGACCTGTGCCTTAAATACACGGTCCTCTTCAATATTGATCAGTGAAAGAGCTATGGTTTCTTCTCCGAATGCATATTTGCCTGCCTCATTGACCAGTTTGGTCAACTTAACCTCTACGGCTGTGGAGTTGGTCCTTGCCAGCACAAAGGCTGACAATTCATCTCGTAAAAAAGTTAATACAGCATCAATCATACACCTGACTTATTAAGACAAAACCTGATTTCTTATAAAAAAGAAAAACCGTGTTGCAATAAGTAGTGCTGGAGAAAATACGAGTGCGTTACACCCTTAGCTCGCTGACTAACTGACTGTATATAAAAGTTTTATAATAATACAAAACTAATATATATCGTCGACAATTGCAATAGGTAAACGCTTAGAAAACAGCCTTCCATTACATTAGTTCATCTTAAATTGGCAATCTGTCCCAAATTGGAATGACAAATAAGTGGATATTCGAAGTAATTTAAATTAGGATCATCCAGTCTACGCGACTTTGAAGTATCAAGCCGGTAAATAATCTAAATTAAGGATCAAAATAATTTATATATGTTGAATATGAAGTTATTAGCCAGATTTTTGCATGAATTAGAGCCTAAAATTGCGATGGTAAAAAGTCTGTTAACCTTGTTCTGATCATTCTGATTTCAAATGCGGAACTAGTGATAGCTAGTGAAATAGTCTTATACTAGTTGACTATACATTCAACTTCCCATTTCCAAATTATTTGGAAATCAAAAAAACAGAAGGCCACCTTTTGGGTGACCTCCTGTATCCTCAATTTTTGTAGGGTTAAGGCAGAATCAGATTTATGGTATATCCGCTAACAGTCACTGTTGCAAGGTTATCACATTCTCCGTTACCATAATCAAGTACACGGACAGGTTCTCCGGCTGGTGTTATTTCGATCACTCCGCTAACTGCATAGGTACAGGACATTTTATAAATAAGTGGTGATGTGATCACATTGGAGAAAGATTGTCCCAATACAGTTGTTCCGCTGGCTGATCCTGTTATCGAGTAGGTATTATCTTCCACAACCAGGGGTGTTGCCTCGCCTTCAATCATTTCAAAATTAAAGTGGGATTGATAGGTTATCGTACCTCCATTATTGGCAAGGATAATTGATCCATCCACATTTTCTTCCCAGTTCAGATGTCCGGCTGCATTGTGGCCCAGGTAAGTGACTGTGCGGGTTCCGAGGATCTGGTTATCATTATCAAAATAATTGTCAAGGGTTGTACTGAGGCTGGTAAGCGAATCTCCGAAGCCCTGGGTATAGGTTACAATGATTTTCCCCCGGCGGTAGTGGCCATCATCACACTGGCAGTTGGTGGCTCCGAAATCAATGGTCAGGACATAAGGCTGATGGCTTAGGTCAAGAGTGATTGTCATACAGGTATTTTCTGATTGTTTGAAGGTCAATCCAGATTTCATCATTTTCTGCCCATTGTTCATTGCTTTGTCTGTAATACCTCCAAGATCCTTGAATGTCTTCTCAGCAAAAGCGCTGTTTTCGTCTGCCTTGTTCTTCTGGGCAGTGGGTTCAGTGTTGCTGTCTTTCTTGCAGCTGCTCAAACTTAGCATAACAATAGCCATCATCAGGGCCATCATTCCAAAAAATCTAGTTGTTTTCATGTGAGTGAGGATTTAGTGAAAAATGAATAAGTAGTTCCAGAGTGTTTGTTTTGATAATTATACACCGGGGAATTTTTTTACCCTTACTCCGATTTTGAATAAAGCTGCAATTAATTATTTATGTCTCTGATAATAAATCTGTTATGAATTAATAAATTTAGACAATCAAGAAAATACCCTGTCAGAACCCCCTCCCCTTGGGAGGGCCGGGGAGGGCCTCTCCATCCCAACGAAAAT
>JACAAZ010000027.1:40900-50574 GCA_013376995.1 Bacteroidota bacterium
GGGCCTCTCCATCCCAACGAAAATGCCCGTTCGTCCACCCCCTCCCCTTGGGAAGGCCAGGGAGGGCCTCTCCATCCCAACGAAAATGCCCGTTCGTCCACCCCCTCCCCTTGGGAGGGCCGGGGAGGGCCTCTCCATCGCTCCAAAAATGCTGGGGTAGTTCTCTCCCTCCCCTTGGGAGGGCCGGGGTGGGCCTCCACGTTCAATCTAACCCACCTATTCATCTCTTCAAAAATTCCTACATTTACAAAAACTCTGGAATGTCTTTCAACTCCCTTTTCCGTAAAAAATCAATCGGGCTGATCCTGCAACATGCAGGTGACCTGGAAGGAAAAGGATCCATGCGAAGGACTCTCACTGTTTTCGACCTCACAGCCTTAGGTATTGCAGCAATCATTGGAGCCGGGATTTTCAGCACTATTGGAAATGCTGCAGCAAGCGGAGGGCCTGCAGTTTCAATGCTTTTCATTTTTACTGCTTTCGCTTGCGGCTTATCAGCAATGTGCTATGCTGAATTTGCCTCATCAATTCCAATTAGCGGTAGTGCCTATACCTATGCATATGCCAGTTTTGGAGAACTGGTGGCCTGGATTATTGGCTGGGACCTGATAATGGAATATGCAATTGGCAACATAGCTGTTGCAATCTCATGGTCGGGGTATTTTACAGGTTTAATGAATGGACTTGGCATACATATACCTGCATACCTATGCATAGATTACCTGAGTGCTTCCCGTGGATTTGCAGATGCCGTTGCTTCTATGAAGCACGGGATTCCTTTTGCAGAGCTCAATTCGGGAATACAGGAAGCCTTTAATGCCTGGTCAACTGCACCTACGCTAGGTGGAATCCGATTAATTGGTGATCTGCCTGCCCTTGGGGTGGTGGTTTTTATTTCCTGGCTTGTTCTAAAGGGAATCTATGAAACCAAGATCGCCGGTGACCTGATGGTATTGCTTAAGATTGGGATCTTGCTTGTGGTGATCGGAGTTGGTGCCTTTTATGTGAACCCGGGGAATTGGTCACCTTTTGCTCCGAATGGCCTGGGTGGAGTCTTAAAAGGGGTTTCAGGGGTATTCTTTGCCTACATAGGATTTGATGCCATCTCAACTACAGCTGAGGAGTGTAAAAACCCAAGGAGGGACTTGCCCTTATCAATGATTTACTCACTAGCTATTACAACGGTCCTGTATGTTTTGATAAGCCTTGTGCTTACCGGAATGGTGCCCTTCTCCGAATTAGGCGTAGCTGATCCGTTGGCCTATGCTTTTGCCAAATTGCACCTGACAAAGTTATCGGGCATTATAGCCTTTTCTGCAGTCATAGCCATGGCAGGAGTATTGCTGGTTTTCCAGGTAGGCCAACCACGTATTTGGATGAGCATGAGTCGTGATGGGCTTTTACCACCCATTTTTTCGAAGTTGCATAAGAAATACCGTACACCATTCTTTGCCTCAATAGTAGCTGGCATTCTCGTTGCCGTTCCCTCGCTCTTCCTGAATCTGACTGAAGTTACCGATTTGACCAGCATTGGGACTTTATTTGCTTTTATTCTGGTCTCAGGAGGGATTCTTATTCTGAATCCCAGGGGCACCGACAAAAGCATAGGCTTCAAGGTTCCCTATTTAAACAGCAGGTGGTTTTTGCTCCCCCTCTGGGCAGTTATCCTGATAATAATTTTGGTTTTCAACAGTTCGGCTGTTTTTTCATTTTTCCGGGCTGATGCAGGAATAATTTCCTTGGCATATCACCAATTCCCATTCATCATTTTCCTTTTAGTATCGGTCTGGATAACTCTCCTGGCTATGATCCGCCAGTGGACATTGATTCCTGTGCTTGGTTTACTTACAAATCTCTACCTGATGAGCGAACTGGGCATTACCAATTGGCTCCGTTTCCTGATTTGGCTCGTCATTGGGCTTCTGCTTTATTTTACTTATGGCGCAAAACACAGCCTTCTAAAATCCCGTGCAGAGTCATAATAACCAAGCTTTCAGTTGTCAGTCGTCTTCGTCAGTTGTCAGTTGTCTATGACAACTGACCCAAACCCAAATCTTTATTTTTTAATAAACGTTAATAAATTTAACAATGTTAATTATATTTGCATCGTTAATCTATTGAACTACATCAACCATGGAAAGAAAACAAATCCAGGAGCAACGTATCCGCAATTATTTTATCGAAGCGACACGTGAAATCCTCAAAGGCGAAGGCCTTAAAAGTGTGAACGTCCGTGCTATTGCTGAAAGAGCCGGATACTCCTACGCTACCCTCTACAATTATTTCAAGGATATTAAGGAGCTGATATTCATATGTGTCCAGGATTTCCAGAAAGAAGCTGAAATCCTGATCAATGAAAAAGCCCTCAGCAAACCTGCTGGTAAAGAAAGGATTCGTGAAATCGCTAAAGACTATATCCAGTATTTTACTCAATACCCGGGCATTTTTGATCTCTTCTTTCTTGAAAAAATGGTCGGGATCTCTGGGAAACACCCTACAGCTGAATTGATCTATACCTTTCTCGACAGGCTGACTGAAAATGACTGGAATACCTGCAGGGAGCTGAATCTCTATAGTGAGGATCAAATCCTGACAATGAAAAAGCAGATGAATTATTCTATAACAGGTCTTTTGTTAATGTATATGAACCGCATGCATCCACAATCCTATGATCTGTTCATCAGGGATGTCGACAACCAGCTGTCATTTGTCCTGGACAAATGACAAACTTTCTAACCAGCTGTCATTTGTCCGCTATCATTTGTCTCCGCTGTCATTTGTCTCTGACCGCTGTCATTTGTCTCTGACAAATGACAAACTTTCTAAATTTCTTTTTAATGGTAAATCTTGGAATTATCCCTGAAACCTGACTGATTCATATACCAGTTAGGATATTCAGCCCCCGAGCTTACTGCCCAGTCAACGAAATGTAGATAAGTTTGATCTATGGAATTCTTTTCATTGGGGTATTGAAATCCCTGCACTACATTAATACCCCAGGGTAAATTGTTGGCTGTCTTATAGTATTTCCCGGCAGCAGGATTAGAGTTATCGGAACCTGTACCGAACAAACTCGTATTGGCCAGGTTGGTAGGAACCCTGTCAGCAAGGTGTATTTCATTACCCCGTATTTGATTGGAAACAATATAGAAGTTAAAGGTATTTGCGGAAAGAGAATTGAATGATACTGTCCCTCCCGGAGCCGGAACTCCATGATTGATAAACTGTATTTTAAGATCTATGGTGTCGTATGGAACAAATGGTGCAGACTCACTGACATTTATTCCGGACCCTGCACCAGGATGCTGAAGTACTTTGTAGAAATTATCAAAAACTATAAAATTGGCATAAGTCTGATTCGCCTCCAATCCATTTGGTTGAAATTCGAATATTGTAGGAGAACTGATATGGTTCCCCGAAAAACTGCTTATTTTATTCGGAGCAATCCCGTCAAGCTGAAATCCCAGGCCATTCTTAAAAGAAGCCCCGGAAGCCCTTGCAACAACCTTCCCGATAATTTCAACCACCTGGTTATTACCATTGGTTACCGTATTGAAATGATAATCGGTCACAACATCATTCATATCATAATCTGACTTGTGAGGCCAGCAATCTTCAAAGGCTAACGTACCAAATGTATTATTGGACGGATAATAATTATTATAAGCCCTGTAAGGGTCATTGGGATAGTTGTCCTGCGAATCAGGCACCCCGTCCCCATCAGCATCCAGGATCACGGCTTTGGGCCCGCAACTGCTGGAGGGATCTGACCAGTAAGTCCCAGGGAATATAAAATTGTCAGCATATGCCCTTTCATTCCCACCCGTACCGATAAAACTTACCCTGAACTTGTAGACTACAGAGGAGTTCTTAATTTCAGCAGGGATAGGAATAGAAATATCCCGAACGGTTGTTACATTAAAAGCCGGGAAATTATAAGTGTAGAACTGTATTGCATTGCCTTCTCCGTAAGAAGCTCCTGAAACGTAGGGAATATAGGCCACCAGGATACCTTTGGATGATACCCCGTTGCCCAGGCCATCCAACCTCGTTTGAAAGGTTATATTCCCATTACCAACAAGCATCCACGGGGTTTTTATCCAGCACGCTGTCGCTGATGCATTGGTCAGGGAATTACTTTTTGTAGACCATGAACCTGAAATGACAAGACTGGCAGTGTTTGAGTATGTTACAGCACCAAACCCCCAACAATTGCCTTGTTCTATAGCCCTGTTTCCCGACTCACAATTTAGTGTTACCTGGCTATAGGCAAAACCAGTCAGGCTTACCAGGTAAATTAAGACGATAATCCGCATTATTATTCCACTTCTACTTTTCATGTCTCGTTTAGGTATTATTTATCTTGCAGCACAGGAATAAATGAGAAATCCACTTTATTATTATCAATCGGAAGTGTATACTCCTCACTACCGTACTTAAGTTTTATTGATTGTTCCACATTCGGAACAATGATCTGTATGGCTTTTGATTGGCTCATATCATGAGCCTCCTGGTATAGCATGCTGCCATCATTCAGGCTGATGATCAATGTAGAAATAACCAAATCCTGTGTAGGCAATCCGGTGATATTTACATTTACAGTTTTACTGGTGCTCCAGTTAAATGTTGAGGATATGTTAATATCCTGGAGGTTTCCGGAAACTGGTTTTTTGGAGAGGTCTACATCCTTCATGCAGGAACTGAACATAAGGATCAAGCCCAGAGCTAAGATGTTGCCAAGTTTTTTCATAGAGTAGTAAGTTAGTAATTCAGTCAATCTGAATCTCAGATCGGTCCTGGGATAACTTTAAACCATCTTCATGTCCGGGCTTTACTCAGCAAAATGAAGTGCCCCTGGACTGACAAAACAGTTTATTAGTCCATCTTTAATATCCTTTTTAGGAAAAGGAAATACCAGAATAGTGAAAATAAATTCCTCTAACTAAATAAGATGTTCATAATTAATCGTTTATAAGAGAAAAATTTTTTATATTGTTTTACAAAAATCAAGCACAAATGCCGGTTTCAGGTGTGTATTGGATTAAATTCTAAGTAAATTTATAAAGCGGTATTGCTCGGAAAACCAATATCCCGAAGTCGAATGCAGCCTATTCCTCAGACTTGAACCCCTTTAGAGGTATTGGAACAGTCTGAAGTAAGTCGAAAACAAGGACATTATTCTCACCGCTTCGTAACCAGTTTGCCGGGCAATAAAGCCTTTGTTGCGGGCCGATATTCCAGTACCTGCCCAGGTTATGGCCATTTACCCAAACAACACCCTTCTGATAACCTGTCAGGTCAATGTACGTATCCGCAACATTCTCTGGCTTGAATTTCCCCACAAAAAAGATTCCTGGCTTATCAGGATTAAATTTCGTTTCACCCGAAGTCAAAGAAGCAATGAAATTATCATCCATTGGCAAACGGGATATTTCCCAATTCATTAAGGTCATTCCATTAAGTGTGACCCTGTCAGTTATGCCTTTCCGGTCTATGATTTCCTGCCCAAAATTAATATGGCCCATCCCTTCAACAACCAATTCCAATACTGGATTTTTTACCCCTGATTTGGGAATATCAATTTCCTGGATACCAGATTTCCTATCCATTGTCCCAATAAACTTCCCGTTCAGGAATACAGTAGCATAGTCATGCAACTCAGTAACTTTTAATCTTCCGGATTTATGCCCGATGAGTTCAGTTTTATAAACCATAAATCCCTGGTTCTGGTCGAGAGCTTCAAACGAAGGAGGTTGAACTGCAGATATGGATTCTTTTAGATGCTCCCAGATGGAAGCACTGGGATGCATTGTTATTTCTGGAATATCAATGGCAGGAATAGGTTCTGGTATCTCTGGAAGTTGCTTCCCTTGTGGCAGATACGATCCAATAATAGTTCGTAGTGCAAAATACTTTTGAGTCGGGCGACCTTGTTCCGAAATGGGAGCATCATAATCATAGCTCGTAATGTCAGGTTCATATCCTCTTCCTCCGGAATTTGCACCTGCCGTAAACCCAAAATTGGTCCCGCCATGAATAACATAAAGATTGAATGATTTCCGGCTATCCATAAGGAAACGAACTTCCTTGTAAAGATCAGCAGTATCCGGTCGTTGCCATTCCTCGCCCCAGTGAGTGAGCCAGCCGGGATACGTTTCAGAACTAAAAACAGGTACCCCTGCATTGATAGCATATGCAGTTTCGAAACAACCCTGGTCGGAGCCGGAATCCAGGCCGCTGGCACAACCAGGGATGCTTCCTGCTTCGAGCATATAGGGTGTTGGTCCGTCGGCAGTGTAAAAAGGAATAGTAATCCCTTCCCCAAGCCAGCATTTCTTTAGTTCTTCAAGGTAATTCCTGTCATTTCCAAAACTTCCGTATTCATTTTCAATCTGCAGCATCAATACAGGTCCTCCTTCTGTAATCTGTAATGGCTTGATTTCCTTAGCCAAGGCTGAGATGTATCTTCTAACAGCATTCATATACCTCGGATCCATGCAACGCACTTTGATATCCGGGATTTTAAGCAAATAGGGAGGAATTCCTCCAAAATCCCATTCAGCACAAACATATGGGCCAGGTCTGATTATTACCCACATTCCTTCTTCTTGTGCAATCCGGATAAACTTTTTTATATCGTGGTTTGTGGTAGCAAAGTCAAACACTCCCTCCTTAGTTTCATGGAAATTCCAAAAAATATAAGCAGCAATCGTATTGCAGCCCATTGCCTTTGCCATTTGAATGCGATGCCTCCAGTATTCAACCGGGATCCTGGCAGGATGCATCTCTCCGCTGATAATTTGGAAAGGCTTGCCATCAAGTATAAACTCACGGTCCTTAAATCCGAAGCTATGCCTTTGAGCATGTGATGACATCGAAATTGAAAGCAAAATGATTGCAGACAGAAAGTTGACCGGGTTCTTCATTTTAATACTTGCTTTGAATGTGTAAAGATTAAAATATTTCTGCTTATGGGCTCAGGGAACATCGCATTAATGAATGAAATCTATAACAATGCCGATCTATCTTTTGGAGCATGAAAAGTCTTTCTACCTTTGGCCTGTATCAAACATTAAACGATGACCTGGTTTGCTGTTTCACTGCTCATTGGCTCAGGTATCCTGGTCGGCTTTATCAACACCCTTGCCGGAGGTGGTGTAGCGATCAGTATAGCTGTTTTAATGATGTTAGGACTTCCGGCCAATATTGCTAATGGAACCAACCGGATAGCTGTAATTTTTCAGAATCTCACTTCAGTTCAGGCTTTTGGAAAACAAAAGTTAATTCCCTGGAAAAAATCTTTATACCTGTCCATCCCAACCACAATTGGCTCTGTTGTTGGTGCCTGGATTGCTGTTGACATCAATGAAGCTTTCTTTAAAAAGGCAATGGCAGTTATCATGTTGATAATGCTATTTTTCGTTATTGTCAAACCGTCTCTTTGGCTCAAGGAGCGCCCTCACCTTACAGAAAGACCGGTTTCATTTCTTGAATTCCTCATATTTTTCCTGATAGGCATTTATGGCGGCTTCATCCAGATTGGTGTGGGATATTATTTGCTTGCCGGCATTGTTTTAGGTTCTGGCTACGACCTTGTCAGGGCTAATGCCATTAAAGTGCTGATTGTACTCATTTATACATTTGCCGCATTATTTGTCTTCATTTATAACAAACAGGTATATTGGCAATATGGCTTTATTCATGCGATTGGTAATATTATAGGAGCTTTCATCGCTTCCAGGATGGCCATAAAAAGAGGTGTCGGATTTGTTAGGTGGGTAATCATTCTTGTAATTTTAATCTTCTCAGCTGATCTTCTCGGGCTCATCAGCCTTAAGCATTTGATTCATAGCATCTAATATCTTGAAGCTTTACGACTAATGAAATTAAATGCAGCCAGCTGTGATCAGATGACTTTCTAATGTGGCTCCAGCAGGTTTTCATGATATTTCAAGGTATTGACAATTCTTTTGACGAATAAAATTCTTTCATAGAGAATAGCCTGCCCCTTTTTGCAGTAAATTAGTATCAGTCCTATTATTCCTTTCAATTATTATTAATTATTTGATTTTCAAACACTATCAATCCCTTGTCCTGAAATTAATTAATATTATATTTTCATCTTAATCGTATATTTCATATGAAAGCTTCTAAAATTATTCATCACGATTTTGAGCGAATCAAGCTCGAATTCCCTTTTGACCTCGACGCTTCCCGTAAGATCCGGCAGATAGAAGGATCCACATTCAGCGACAGCCTTAAAGCATGGCATTTACCCTACATCAGGCAAACATTCATGGAACTCCTGTATTGCTTCCCGGATCTGGATTTTGACAATGGTGATTTTGATATTTTTATCAAAACCAACGAATTAAAATCTTCAGATATGAATGAAACAGTGCAAATGAACAAGAATTGGGTTATGGTCACTCCTGTTACAGTCGATAGGATTAAAATGTTTTGTTTAAAGACATCACCTGGAAAGGAGCTTACAGGCATAGTCAATCAAATCCCGGGTATTTACTGGAGTTCAGGATGGGAAGGCTGGCTATTGCCAAATACGCCAGAGAACCTAAGATTGATTTTCAAAGAATTCAGAGGAAAAGCATGGGTTGATACCAGTAAGGTTTTCATACATGAAAATTTTAAGGGAGAAAAAACAGAGAAACAGAAAAAAGATGCTGTTATATCACCTCATGAATTACTTCCACCTCTCTCCCCTGAAAATGAGACGAGGATTATCAAATTCATGGATTGGCTCCGAAGTACTCGATATAGTGAAAGCACAGTAAAAACGTATTCTGACAGTCTTCGAACTTTCCTCAGGTATGGCTCTAATAAAAATCCTGATGAAATTACTAATATCGATCTTATAGAGTTCAACAACCAGTATATTCTTAGGAATAATTACTCTTCCTCTTTCCAGAACCAGGTAATTAATGCCATCAAGTTGTATTTCCGCAAGATGGAACACCGTATACTCGACATTGAAGCAATACAGCGGCCCCGTCGTGCTAAAAGGTTACCCAATGTATTAAGCAAGCAGGAAGTAGAAAAACTATTAAAAGCAGCAGCAGAAAACATTAAGCACCTTTCAATGCTATCATTGATTTATTCCTGCGGATTGCGTCGCAGCGAACTCATAAATTTGAAATTGACGGATATAGACTCCCGTCGTGGATTGGTTATTATTCGCGATGCAAAAGGAAAGAAAGATAGGATAACGCCATTGTCAGACAAGATTGTAGAACTATTGCGCAATAATTACAGGAAAAACCCAACTAAGCAATACCTCTTCGAGGGATGGACCCAGGGATCCCAATATTCTGAGCGCGCTTTGGAAGAAGTCCTGAAAAAATACGTTAAATTAGCAGGGATAAACAAGCCTGTTACTTTACATTGGTTACGGCATTCTTATGCAACCCATTTATTGGAAAATGGAACAGATTTACGATATATCCAGGAGCTATTAGGTCATAAGAGCAGTAAAACCACTGAAATATATACTCACGTCAGTAACAAGCAATTACAAAAAATCAAATCCCCCTTCGACGATCTCGACTTATGATAAAAAAAACAGCCCCCACCCCTCCAAAATCTGAGCATAGCTCACCCCCGTTTTCCGTATAACCTCAATTCACCTTCACCAAAACTGAGGGTATATACTAGTTACC
>JACAAZ010000028.1 GCA_013376995.1 Bacteroidota bacterium
ATTATTCTCGGGCGCCTGCCGCGGGCCCCTTTACACAGTTAATTAAACACTACCTACCTTATAACTATTGAAAGACAACTGAATGACAATCGAATGACAATCGAATGACAATCGAATGACCACTGAGTGACCTCCCCCTACCCCCTTCCTGTCAACGACTTCGGTATCCTCCCCGTATGTACTGTCTCCGACCGCAGTTTCCGTCCTGCAATGCGTTCAACCATTCCTCCGATCTCGAGTACTTTATCAACATCCAGTCCTGTATCTATCCCCATTTCATCCATCATAACCACCATATCTTCCGTTTGTACAAGCCCGGTGATGCTTGGGTCGGCATAATAGTAAGCTCCGGTACCGGCTACAGGAACACCATCCACGAAATTTGCCGGTTGCCCGCCTATTCCACCCATGGTTGATTCGTAATTGGTCATCCCTGCATTCAAGGCGGCAAGTACATTTGCCAGTCCCCAGCCTCGAGTCGTATGGAAGTGAACGATCTGTTTTTCAGGTCGGGGAACTGAGTCGAGCAGCATGGAATAATAACGGTAAACCCTGTCAGGCGAAGCTGAACCATCGTGATCGGCATGCTCAACATCACTGGCACCAATATCGAACCAACGCTTTGTAAAATCAATGGCCTTTTCAAGTTTGGTTGGGCCTTCGATGGGGCAACCCCAAATGGTGCTTACTGTTCCGTTCACTTTCAACCCTGCATCCTTTGCCAGGGGAATATACTTTTCAGCCATCTTCCAATATTCATCCAGTGAAAGCCCTGAATTTTTACGGTGATGAGATTCACTGGTTGAAACCATCAGGAGGATGCGGTCCGGTCCCCAGCCTTCCTGCCGGGCCTGAATAGCCCTTTCAATAGCCTTTTCACGAATGGTAACCGCAGTAATGCTGACGCCGGGAAGAAGATGTCCAACCACCTTACTGGTTCTCAGCTTTTTCAACAACTCATCCGAATCTTTAAACTGTGGCATCCCTGAAGGATTTCCCAGGTTTGTGACTTCAATATGTTTGAAACCTGCCAGTATCAATTGTTCCGACAGCCAAAGCTTCGCAGCGGTCGGGATAAATTTTTCTTCATGCTGGAAGCCATCGCGGACTGTAATATCGCCAATGGTGACTTTTTTGGGGTAGTTCATAGACAAAAGAATTTGGATTGGACCATTGAATCAATAAAATTATGATATCTGTTACTAAAATCTCCTGTTACTCTTTACATTTTGTTTTTTGACATATGATAAATTGTGCCAAAATTAACCAGGGATAAGGACATTTCATTACTACAAATTATTAATAGATTTTGGCTAAAGATACTTGAATATCAATGCCTGCAGCCATTTTCTTAATCATAAACAGCTTCAAATTTCAGTCATCTTTTACACACCGGACTGAATTTGACCCTAATAAGGCCGAACCAGTGGATCCGGTTGCCCCGTCAGAGGATGAAAGAATCCAGACTATCGCATTGGTCCCGTTCAATGACCTGGTGGAGGTTGCGAATTGGCTGGCATCACCCAGGCTATAGAAGGTGATTGGATAAGTGCCTTCATACGCATATCCCCCGGGAAGCCCTGAAAAACCACTACTATTTGTTGCGCCTGTGTTCGGACTGTTCCAGAGGGGGGAAGTTGATTTCAAGGCTCCCCCTGCAAGCTGGCTTCCGCCAAATAATCCTACCATAACTGCAAATTCGCGATTGCTTGGGATATGCCAGCCCTGGGGACAAACACCACGGACCCCGCTTGGATTAAGACTTGAAGAATCAGCCCCTTGCATGAGCGTAGTCCAGTCATAGAGCCTTCCATAAATACTACCATTGTATGGGTCATTGTCGTATGTAATACTTCCGGCTGCATTGTAGTTCAGGTTCTGAGCCATCCACTGATGTTTGCCAAAGCAGACAGTTTGATATACCTGTCCGTCGCGGGGATCAGTGAAAGGTTCTCCACATTTTGCATAGCTGTAATCATCGGCACCAAAACTCTTAAAGAAAACCCGGCGTTTGATTCTTCCTATCGGGGGCATAATTTCTTTATCCCAATACTTAGTGAGATGTTCCAACCGGGTACTGTCATAATCAATAACCAGCGATCTCACCAATGAGTCTTCCATTTCCTTACAAAAGTTATTTGACATGGAAGACCCGTTACCGGCTGAATCAGTATATGAAAAATAGGTGATCAGGTTTTTGTTCATAAAAGCCGGTTCTATAGGATTGTAAGTCGTCCCGAAGCTGGTACCGGGTTTAGTGTGCCCTCCCCAGCAAAAATTGCCAAAAATAATGGTGTTTGACAAGGATGGCCCGTCTTCAATGTATTTTGCGTCAATGGAGACCTCGTAAAGTTTGACAACGGCAGCATTTGTTTGCCAACCCGGGGATCCAGGATTCACATTGATGGAGGACGTAAGCAGGAGTTCACCCGAAAGAAGTTTTGCATAACCCGAGGTTCCCAAATCAGCGCTCACTGCAGCATTTATAGCTGCCTGAGTAGCCGGTACATTTGTTAAATCAATAACATTGCCTCCCTGGAAATAAAAAGGCGCATATCCGCCATGAGTGTCCAGGATTACGAGTCCGTAGTCCTTGAAACTATCCACGACATCGTATGTACATTGTGAGTCCTTAAGGACAGTAACATCTAATCCTACTGATGAACTGTTTAACAGGCTTTCGATTTTTCCAAGTTCTCCGGGTGCGTAAAAATCATTGGTAACAGGAGAAAAGATTAATACCTTTTTGTTGGTGATGGTGTTTTTCGATTTGGTGGTCGATGACTTGAGATAGGCACCTGAGTTCTTCGGCTTCCCACCACCCCTGTAAACACTGTAACCCTGATTGTCAACCTGGTTAAAGGAAAATACTGTAGTTAATCCTGACTTTAATTTAATTGAGATGTAAACGCTATCAATAGCAGAAGCCGATTCAATATTTGCCAGGGTTTTTAACCATTCGGTTGTACTGGTAATTGCATCCCAGGGATTGCCATGGTTGTTCCTGGCAAAGTCAATGAATTTAATTTGTGTTGAATCAAGAATCTGTGTAACCTCCATTAGTGAGGCCGGGTAAGAGTTCGTTGACTTATCCATTTTGGAACATGCTTCCAGGAGAAGGATCACAGTAAGCACAGCAAGTAAACTGAAGCTTTTCATTGAAAATAATAATTAATAATTCAAAACTTCTACTAATTGCCAATCATGTAAATTTTACCAATTCCAACTCAATCAACTATCCAAACAGAATGGAAATTACAATGTTCAATTTCAAGGGATAATATCACATAATTGGCTAAAGAAACTTTTAAACGAGATAAATCTGGAAAGACGAAGAAAACCACATTATCAACGTCATACATATAAATGATCATTGTTTGAGAGTATTATTCAATCAATCTCTATAAATTAAGCAGCGTTTTTCAGGTGAAGCAGGTAATTAATTTACCGGCTGGATCACCCCATCTGTTCTTCATCACAATTAAAGGAAGATATTGAAAATTTACATGGGTAAGTTTATTGGGAAATCCATACAGCATTCAAAAAACCAGTATACATCCGGATACGCAGGTTAATTATACATTTATCTTTTGAATAATAAAAAAACATATCTGCTTTATTGGTGTTCAGATAATAGCCTTGAATGCTAAATGTTTGATTCTTCTATCTTTCAGAAATTCAAGGATTTATTATAACTTTATAGTTTGTTCGCTTTGTGTGAATTCCCATGAAACAATGTGCAGCAAATCCTTAGCATTCTTTCTGGCTTTTATAATTGCTGCATCAGTCAGAGCGGAATACAAAACCAATGTTCATTCTTTTTCCCGCAGGGATGGCCTTTCAAACGGGGCTGTTAACACAATTATTAAGGATGCTGGAGGCTATATCTGGTTTGGGACCTGGAACGGATTGAACCGGTTCGATGGAAGCAATTTTGTGACTTATCTCCCCGGCAATGATGCCAATTCCATCCATAATCATGTTATCCGGGAACTTTATCCCACAGCTTCCGGGGCAATCTGGATGCTTACCAACAAGGGTATCGGGTTATATGATAATGTTCACGACAGGTTTACCTCATATTTTACCCATGAATCTGACCAGGTAAATTATGAGACAGATATCGCAGTAAGTCATTCCGACAGTTATGGTACCATGGCTTCTGTTTATGGACAGGGGCTTTTCAAATATGACAACAACACAAGGCAATTTTCAAGGATAACAGTTGATAAAGCCTCTAAAGCCTTAGCCCTTAACATTAAGCGGATTCACCTGGTTGAGAACCTGGTTTACTGTATAAGTGGAAATGGCCAACTATTAACCTTGACCGGAAGTCATCTCAGGGTGATACTTCAACTGCCGGTTACAGGCATCCTTTCATCATCCCTTGCCGTTGTGATAAACCTCAGGCCTTACATCCTTATCTCTCAGCGCTCGGGTCCAGCACTGATGGTTGACCTCTTCACCAGGGAGGTTCAACAGCTTCGGATAGATGATGACCTGATTACTTCATTTTCGAAGTCAAAAACAGAAGAAAGGCTATGGGTGGGAACAGAGAAGGGAAAGATTTACAGCTTTAATCTAAAAACCCGGGAATTTGAGGTACTCAAAGGGCTTTCAAACCTCTTTACCATAAATCCTATTGCTACGCGAATCCTCAGTATTTATGAGACCGATCCCGACATTCTTTGGGTAGGAACGGATGGTAATGGCGTATATACTCTTAAATTGTCTGAATTCCCCAATACAAGCCTGCCCTCCAGCCAGCTTGCATACCCGATTGTCAGAAGTATATTGATAACCCGTAAAAGGGATGTACTAATTGGGACCAAAGGGGGCGGGGTCGATATTTTTGATGCGCAGGGTAATCATATTCGGCGATTGTCGGTCAAAGACGGTTTGAGCAACAATTCCGTGCTTTCTTTTCATGAGCTGGATGATGGTTCCATTTGTGTCGGTACTGATGGGAAAGGCATTGATATTATGTCAGCTGATTATAGGAAGATCCGCAATTTCCCCCGGGATTTTCACATTTCCAATCCACTTGATTTTGCTTCGGTATATCGAATCCTTGAGAACAGCGATAAACAACTTTACCTGGGAACCAGCGGCTATGGAGTAATACTGGTTGAACTTGATAAAAATGATAATTCTCGGCCCATCAGTTGTGAGCAACTAATCCTGGATAAAAACAATGCAGCCCCAAAACAGCAAAAACAAATAGTTTATGCTATTACCGAAGAAAAACCCGGGATCATATGGATCGGGACCAGGGGGCTGGGAGTCTTTCGTTACAACACGATTACAAAAAGGGTTATCACACAATATTCAACCACATCCCATGGCGATTTGATCAGGAATGATGATATCCTCTCGCTGTTAACTGGAAGGCATGGTAATATTTGGGTAGGAAGCAGCAACGGCATTTTTAAGTTATTGACGGTAACAGATGATTCAGTTATTTCTGATGGATTGTACACACAGTCAGATCTGTCAGGGACTAGCATTCACGCTATTCAGCAAGATAAATCAGGGAATATCTGGGTTACAACAAACCAGGGCTTGTCGTTGATTGACCATGGCGGGGAAAAAGTTAGGAGTTTCAATGTTAATGATGGTTTGATAAACTTTGAGTACAGCGATGGAGCCTCCTTTTTCGATGGTTTATCAGGTAAACTTTATGTCGGCGGGACAATGGGTGTTGATATTATACAATCCGATAAGATCAGGCTTTCATCATATTTCCCGCCTATAGCAATCAATCAGTTGTTAATCCGGAATCTGCCGGTAACAATCGGCGAAGGAAGCGTGCTTTCAGCCTCCATCAATATCCAGAAAAGCCTTGACCTTAAGTACAACCAGAATTCGCTTACTTTCTATATTTCACCCCTGGCTTTCTGGGGACAGGAGCGGCACAGGATATCCTACCGACTTAAAAATTTCCTGGACGACTGGACAATAAACCCGTTGAATCAACCCATCACCTTCTCCAATCTTTCAGCCGGAAAGTATATTTTCCAGGTAAGGGTAAGTGATGAAAACGGGAATTGGTCGAAGCAATCAAGGGATATTGTAATACTCATCAACCCTCCATTCTGGCGCACAACCTGGGCAATACTGGGCTATATATTTCTCTTCTTTGCCATACAGGCAATGGCATTCGGGGTATACCGGCGACGTGTAGCCAGGAGGAAAGAGGCTGCATTACAGGAGTTTCTAAAACAGAAGGAATCAGAATTACAGGCTTATAAAATCGAATTCTTTACCAATGTGGCTCATGAGTTTCGCACGCCTCTTACCCTTATTACATCGCATATTCATTCTCTGATTGAAGAAACGAAGAATACAGAGTTTACCCCAAGGCTTTTAAAGATCTTTAACAACAGTATCAAACTTCAGAACCTGGTGCTCGAGATCATGCAATTCAGGAAGCTCGAAAAAGGCAAGGAGCCCCTGAATATTCATTTTACAAAACCTGTATCTCTTATCATGGAAGTGGTTTCTGACCTGGAATTACTCGCCTTGCAAAAGGAGGTAACTTGTGTATTGAGCACTTCCGATCCTGAGTTGGTTTTTGCTACTGATGCTGATAAATTTCAACGCATTTTTACCAATTTAATATCCAACGGAATTAAATACAATAAACCCGGGGGTGTTGTAAAAGCGCTTATCACAACCGACCAGGGAAACCTTAGGGTGGAAATTGAGGATAATGGGATTGGGATACAGCCGGAGTTCTTTCAAAAGATGTTTGAACCATTTGGAATTCCTTTGGCAAAAAGTGCAGGCAATTTCCCGAATTACCGTTCTACCGGACTGGGGCTTGCTGTTACGAAAGGGCTTATTAGCCTGCTAAAAGGATCTATTGATTTTGAAAGCCATCCGGGGATCGGAACTAAGTTTACCTGCATTTTCCCTGATGTTCATCATCCCATAAAGGGGGAGGCTCAGCTTATGTCGAATAGTGATTTTGGGGAGATAAGCATACTGAACGATATAATGCCGGTCAAGCCCCTGGAAAGTTCAGAAAAATCCGAAGGGAAAGCCCTGGTACTTATTGTAGATGATGACCCTGAGATCCTGGATATGCTTCGCAATTTCCTGAAATCGGATTACAACCTGACATTCGCTGTAAATGGGCTTGAGGCATACGATAAAGTGCTTTCCGAAAAACCGGACCTGATAATTGCAGATGTGATGATGCCGGTTATGGATGGAATTGAATTCTGTGGGAAATTGCGTGAGAATTTCGACACCAGCCATTTACCCTTAATCCTCCTGACCGGCCGGGCAGATATTGAAGACCGTATTTCAGGGCTTAAAGCCGGGGCCGATTCCTATATTCCCAAGCCTTTCCACCCGGAACATCTTAAAGTGAGGATAGAAACGTTGCTTAAGCGGTGGGATGGCATCAAACTCAGGTTTCATCAAATGGAGGTTGATCCTTCACTTGAAAAAGAAATCACGGATCCTTTCTTCCAGAAAATGCTGAGTTGTATCGATGAAAACCTGGATGACGAAACCTTTTCCTCTGATAAACTCTGTGATAAACTTGCTATCAGCAAATCCTCCCTATACAATAAAACCAGGTTGCTGCTCGGTGCTACCCCACACAGCCTGATCAACCAGCGGCGCCTGAGCAAGGCCGCTATCCTGCTTCGTTCCAGTTCTATGACCGTGAGCGAGATCATCGATCATACCGGCTTTGCCAGCAGGACCTATTTCTACGACCTCTTCAATAAAGCCTACGGCTGTTCCCCTTCCGATTACCGGAATAGGCTGATGGAAGAGTAGGGGCATTCTGAGTTCTGAGTTCTGAGTTCTGCGTTCTGCGTTCTGAGTTCCGGCTTCCATGTTCCTGGTGCCGTGTTCCGTTTCATGTAGCCATGTGCCATGTTTTCATTTTGACATTTGACATTTTAACCCCTCCTCCCGCCTACTGCTTTTATCTTTTATCTTTTGTCTTTTTCCTTTTGTCAATTGTCTTTTCCGTCAGGTGACGGATTTGTCTTTTTCCTATAGCTGCCATGTTCAGGTTGCCGGGTGCAGGGTTCCATGTTTTTACTTTGAAATTTGATATTTGAATTTTAACGCTGCCTCCTGCTTCCCGCCTCCTGCCTCCTGCCGCCCGCTTTTGTCTTTTTCCTTTTCCGTCAGGTGACGGATTTGTCTTTTTCCTTTTGTCTTTTGTCTTTTATCTTTTGTCTTTTTCCTTTTGTCTTTTGTCTTTTTCCTTTTGTCTTTTGTCTTTTGTCTTTTATCTATTATCTATTATCTATTATCTTTTGTCTTTTTCCTTTTGTCTTTTTCCTTTTGTCTTTTGTCTTGTTCCTCCTCCCGCCCCCTCACCCTCTCAAATCCCGTCACTTTGCACCCTGCCGGACAAGATCAGGAACAGGGCGGACACTCGTTCGGAGCCTTCGACAGTAGCTTTGTATCGAACAAAAAAAGATACAAATGGATATTGCCGACCGCTTCCTTCAAAACCCGCTGCTGCGCCCTTCCGACCTTAAACCCGGTATTGAAGGAATGGAGATCCTATGCCTGCTGAACCCGGGCGTTTTCCAGTTCCAGGGTAAAATCTGGTTACTTCTAAGGGTTGCTGAAAGACCCAAACAGATTGAAGGAAAGATCAGTTTCCCTGTATATAACAGTAATGGGAACATTGATATTCTGAGTTTTGACAAGGACGACCCCGACCTGGATTTTTCTGACCCAAGGGTTATCAACTATAAGAAAAAGGACTATCTCACAACGCTTTCCTATCTCCGCCTGGTTTGCAGCGATGATGGAATTCACTTCCATGAACCTGAGGGCTATCCTCCCATCTTTGGAAAAGGAGAGCTAGAAACCTTCGGTATTGAAGATTGCCGGGTTGCCAGTATGGCTGATGGCTTCAGCCTCACATTCACAGAGGTGTCCGAATTCGGAGTAGGGGTTGGGCTTATCCGTACAACGGACTGGAAGAAGTTCAGCAGGGAAGGGATGATTCTTCCTCCTCATAATAAAGACTGTGCTCTCTTTGAAGAAAAGATCAACGGCAAATATTACGCGCTTCACCGCCCCAGCAGCCCCGAACTGGGTGGCAATTACATATGGGTTGCCGAATCACCTGACCTCATCCATTGGGGCAATCACAAATGCATTGCCGTGGTTCGTCCGGGGATGTGGGATTGTGTGAGGGTGGGAGCAGGCGCTGCACCGATCCGGACCAATAAAGGCTGGCTTGAAATTTACCATGGTGCAAACAGCGACCATCGCTATTGTCTTGGTGCTTTGCTCCTCGACATCAACGATCCCACCAAAGTCATTGCCCGCTCTAAAGATCCTATTATGGAGCCGGTCAAACCCTATGAACAGACCGGGTTTTTCGGGAATGTAGTGTTTACCAACGGGCATTATGTAAAAGGAGATGACATCTACATGTATTATGGTGCCAGTGATGAGGTGATCTGTGGTGCCAGGTTCTCAATTTCAGAAATTCTTTCCAACCTGACTTAACCCCGGTAAACAGATATGCCCAACTCCCTCTCTGATAAGATTCTTGCCATCCCGGCCAAACTAATGGTAGAATTCAGGTTTTTCCTTTCGCAGCCGCACAATATGCGGGTACTGCTTATCACCAATATGCTTTATGCGCTGGTATTGCCTGTCGTAGAGATCTTTATGGCTGCTTATATCATGCGTTATTTTGCCGATACCAGTTACGTGGCTATTTTCCAGGTAGCCATGTATACCGGCATTATCATCACCTCCTTAACAAACGGGTTTTTACTCAAAAGCTTTAAAGTAGCGCATCTCTATAGTTTCGGCATCCTCCTGAGCGGGATATCCATGGTTGCGATGATGTTCGTACAGGATATCAAACTTCCCGGCCTGATCATTTCCGGAACCATGATAGGCGCAGCATCAGGCTTTTTCTGGACAAACCGCTACCTCATGGCGTTGAACACTACCCAGGATGAAAACCGCAACTATTTCTTCGGTCTTGAATCTTTCTTCTTTACAGTTTCCAACATAGGCATCCCACTTCTTATTGGAGCCTTGCTGGTATCTATCGATGGTACTCACCTTTTCGGATTGGATTTCAGCATTTATTCCGGCTACCGGATTGTTACCCTGATCGTTTTCCTGGTCACCATACTGGCTTGTGTTTCCCTGGCGAGGGGCAAGTTCGAGAACCCTGTCCAGAAAGATTTCCTCTATTTCCGCTTTGATAAGCTCTGGAACAAACAGATTGTACTTGCTGCTTTAAAAGGGCTTGTCCAGGGTTTCCTGGTCACTGCTCCGGCCATGCTCATCATGAAATATGTTGGCAAGGAAGGCTCCCTTAGCCTGATCCAGGGGATAAGCGGTGGATTGACGGCCATTCTTATTTACCTGTTGGGGCGTTTTGCCAAGCCTAAACACCGCATTCTGATTTTCGGAGTTGGGATATCCCTCTTCCTCTTCGGAACAATTTACAATGGGATGGAGCTATCCATGATTGGTGTGATGGTATTCGTCCTGTGCAAGGTATTCTTTCAACCGCTTCACGACCTTGCCTATTATCCCATCATGATGAAGGTGATCGACGTGGTTTCTGCACACGAAAACCGGAACAAATACGCCTATATCCTCAACCATGAATTCGGTCTCTATGCAGGCAGGGTTATAGGATTGGGACTGTTCATCTTCCTGGCATTATATGTTTCGGAAACCTTTGCGCTTCGTTACTCGCTGATGATTGTGGCGGCTATCCAGATGCTTTCCATTCCATTGGCGAAGAATATCATGAAAAACTCTTACCTGGCTGAAAAATGAAAAAGGGAATATCGCTACTCGTAACTGTAGTCTTGTTGACTGGAATCTGTTCCTGCAATCCCCAATTGGGAGAGCCGGTGGTTCAGACTTCCATTCCCAGGATTGACCAGATGCCAGCCTTACCTCAGCCACTGAAAATCATTGACTGGAGAAGAAAAACTCTTCAGTTTGACAGCCTGGTTTACAACTTCAATCCAAATCCATCTTTCGGAACACTCATCTGGCTCGACAGCTCAGGGAGAAACATCAACCAGGTAACCTACGGACTTTATACAGTTATCGGCGATGTCCGCCAGGGGCCAAAGAAGAACAACGGAGAATTCCACGAGGCGCTGAATACGCTGAATTCATTGTTAAGCGCGGGGTTGGTAGGAATCGACAAAACCAGCCAGCAAGGCCATAACTATGTAAAAATGGCTCAAAACTATTTTAACAGTGACACTAAATGGGATATCGTCATGAACAATACCAATCCTGGTGTGGCAGCTGCAGGCGGAGGTTATGGCCGTGACTGGTGGTATGATGTTTACCCGAATGTACTTTATTATGGAGTTGCATCCTTATTCCCAAATGTTGACAATTCAAGAAACATACAGCACCAGGTGGCTGAGCAGTTCTTTAAAGCAGATTCCTTGCTGAATGGAAATTACGATTACTCTTATTTTGATTATGCCAGGATGAAAGGCATGCGCAACCAGATTTGCTACCAGCAGGATGCAGCTGGTGGACATGCCTGGATATTGTATTCTGCATACCATTTATTCGGTGACAAACGCTATCTCGAAGGGGCTGAGAGCGCAGTGCGCGCCCTGGAGAGCCAAAAGGAAAGCAGGTTCTATGAAATTCTTCTTCCTTTCGGGGCTTATACTGCAGCAAGGCTCAATGCGCAGGAGGGAACCCAATACGATGTTACAAAAATGTTGAACTGGATTTTTGATGGATGCCAGGCAAAGGACGGCCGTTACGGTTGGGGAGTAATAGCTGAGAAATGGGGCGATTACGATGTGGATGGATTGCAGGGAAGTATTACTGATGGCGGAGGTTATGCCTTCTTCATGAATTCGGTTGCAATGGCCTGGCCACTGGTACCTATGGTTAAATATGAGCCGCAATATGCCAATGCCATTGGGAAATACATGCTTAATGCTGTAAATGCCTCCCGCCTGTTCTATCCCGACCAGGTGGATCAAACTCATCAATGGCTGCCCGATTTGAAAAATCTGACCCATGGTATCATTGGTTATGAGGGTATCCGGAAGACCGATGATTATGGTAAAAAAGAACTGAAAGGCGTTTCACCTGTTTCTATAGGTGATGGGCCTAAGTGGGCTCCGGGCCAGCCTCGCGAAACAATGTTCAGCCTCTACAGCACTTCAATAGTGGGTGTTTATGGGGCAATTGTCCACAAAACAGAAGTAGATGGAATCCTGGCTTTAGATTGCAACGCAACAGACTTCTACGGTGATAACCATTATCCCGAATACCTCTACTACAATCCTTATGCTGAATCAAAGACTGTCACCCTGCAGTCCGATAATAATGTGGATCTGTTCGACCTGGTTTCCCGGAAATACCTTGCCCGGAATAAGGGTGGTAAGGTAGGCATACGATTACCTGCTAACGGATCTGCACTCGTGGTGGTACTTCCTGCCGGGACAACCCTCAGGATTGAAGGATCAAAAGTTAGGGCAGGTAAAGTAACAATTGCCTACAAATAAATCATAAGTAGCTGAACTGAAAAATCTTATAATTCAAAAACATGAAAAGACTTTTACTTATCGGATTTATTATTTCCCTGGCAACGATGTTGTTCGGACAACAGGTTATTGAAGGGACCGTGACTGATGCCAAGTCAGGGGAAACACTTATTGGAGTGACGGTTCTGCTAAAAGGAACTGCGGAGGGGACCGTTACGGATCTCAATGGCAAATACCGGCTTTCATCACCTCTCATGAAAGATTCATCGGTTATAGTTTATTCATTCGTTGGATATTCTCCTGTGGAGATAATTGCCGGCTCCCAAACCAGGATTGATGTCAAGCTTGCATCCAAAGAATATAATCTTGATGAACTTGTTGTAATTGGTTATGGATCAGCCAAGAAACGCAATGTGCTGGGAGCTGTATCCACAGTGAAAAATGAAGATCTTACAAGGTTGCCGGTTGCTGATTTTACCCAGGCATTGCAAGGCCGGGTTGCTGGTGTGCAGGTAACACAAAATACAGGTGCTCCCGGTGAAGGCGTTACTGTCCGCATAAGGGGCTCAGGCTCCATCAATTCAAGTAATGACCCGCTTTACATAGTTGATGGGATCCCTACTTCCAATGCTCTTAACATCCTCCCACCGGGAGATATTGAGAGCATGACCATCCTGAAAGATGCTTCCGCCGCAGCTATATACGGTTCCCGCGCCAATAACGGGATTGTACTGATAACAACTAAAAAAGGGATTAAAGGAAAAACTAAAGTAACGTATAGCGGTCAGGTTGGGATTCAGAAAGTTGCCAATCTTACCAAGATGGTGAATACTAAAGATTATATCACCATTTACAATGAAGCCGCCACCAATGATAATGCATTCCTTCCCGAAGCACTGCAACGCAGGCTTATAACCCAGGAAGATGCTGCAAACTTTGCCGATGTAAACTACCTGAAAGAACTCTTCCGGCCTGCACCTATCACTTCTCATGCCCTTACATTTTCAGGTGGGAATGAAACGACTAATTACCTGATATCAACTACCTATTTTAAGCAGCAGGGAATTATAAAAAGTACTGATTATTCGCGGGGCACAGTAAGCATCAATGTGAATACTGAAGCCAGCAAATGGCTTACAATAGGGTTGAGTATGCTGGCTGGTATTTCAAACAACAATGTTATTGGAAGTTCAGGCGATGGAGCCGGAGGTAATGGCGGATCTGTTATCCGGTATGCCTTTTTCAGAAACCCTGCCATCCCGGTTCAATTTGAAAATGGCACTTACGTGGATCGCCCGGCTGAATACTTCGGAAGCCAGATCTATGATTCTTTCCTGGGGGATGGTTACAACCCGATTGGGATGACTGCATACAATGACAATAACCAAAAAAGGGATAGTTATCTTGGGAAGACCTACATCATAGCCAAATTAACCGATAAGCTTAAGTTCACCACCAATTTCGGGATGGACTACAGCAGCTCATCCAGCCGTCGTTTCAGCCCTACCTGGGGGACCTTCGGCCGTATCAATGGCGTTAACGGACTGTCAATAAGTAAGGTTCGTTCGGCAAACTGGACCGAGAACAACCTCCTTAACTACGATACCAAATTTGGTGAAGACCATACCTTTTCTGCCATGCTTGGATTTGAGGCAGTGAAGGATAATGCCCAATACCTGGATGCAAGTGATATGAATTTTCCGGTACAGGATGAAAATGTCATCTTTTTAGGAAATGGCCTTGGAATCAAGACCGTCAGCCAGGGGGTGCAATCATCCACATTAGCCTCCTTTTTCGGAAGGGTAATGTATGATTATAAACAGAAATATTACATCTCAGGAACTCTTCGCCGCGATGGCACCTCCCGGTTTATCGGGAATAACAAATGGGGTACATTCTACTCTTTATCTGCCGGTTGGGAAGTTAAACAGGAAGACTTCCTGAAGGATGTTAAATGGATTGAGAACCTGAAAGTCCGCGCAGGCTACGGAGCCGTCGGGAATCAGAATATTAAACTCTATGCCGATGTTGACAATCTCTCACCTAATTATAATTATCCTATTGGCGGGACTTCAAACAGCGGCTATGTGCAAACAGCCCTCGGTAATCCTAACCTGAAATGGGAAACCAGCTACCAGTATAACGGGGGAATTGATGCCGAGCTCTGGAAAGGTGCATTGGCTCTCTCCATCGATTACTACTACAAAATTACCGGCAATATGCTGGTTTCCGCCCCGAATCCTCCTTCCACCGGTTACGCCGAAGCCGCAGTCATCAACAGCAATGGTTCGGTTCTGAATAATGGAATTGAACTCGAAGCAACCTATCGTCATAAAAAAACTGACTGGTCTTACTCAATTGGCGGTAACCTAACCTATCAGCATAATAAGGTACTGAAGCTGGATGCACCTCAGCGCGACGGCCTTATAGAAACAGGAACCTATGCCACTCTTACCGCAGCGGGCCAGCCCATCGGCGCTTTTTACCTCCTTGAAATGGATGGTATCTTCCAGAATGAAACCGAAATCCTTACCTCAGCCATACAGGGCCAGTCTGGTTCCATTCATCCCGGCGATGTTAAGTTCAAGGATCAGAATGGGGATGGTGTGATCGACAGCAAGGACAGGGTGTATTTAGGGAGCGCCATTCCGAAACTTGTGATGGGAATCAACCTATCAGCCAATTTCAGGCAGTTTGATGTAACTGCATTCCTACAGGGAACTTATGGGAACAAGATCTATGTGCAGGTAAACCAGGATATAGAAGGATACTATCGCGGATTTCCTGTAACACAGCGCTATTTTAATGAGCGCTGGACAGGGGAGGGGACATCCAACACCCAGCCCAGGGCTTCCTGGACCGCGAAATCCAACAACGCCCTGCCATCATCCCGCTTCCTTGAGGATGGATCCTACCTGAGGCTGAAAAATCTTCAAGTAGGTTATACCCTTTCAAAGACAGTACTCAAAATGATCGGTTTGACACAGGCAAGAGTGTATGTTTCAGGATCTAACCTCTACACGCTGACAAAATATTCAGGATTAGACCCTGAAATGACAGTCAGCGACAATTCAAAAAACGAAGGTGACCGTGCAAATGGGATCGACTGGGGAACCTATCCCTCTTCGATGACTTTCATGCTGGGTGTTGATGTCACATTTTAATCGAAAAAGGCTATGAAGAAGAATATTAACCATATGAGTCAACTCCTGTCTGCCATTACAGGCCGTAGCAGGGCTCTGCAGCTTCAGTCATTGATTATCCTGCTCATCATTATATCGGGCATGCTGATCAGCTGTAAGAAATTCCTAACGGAAGAGCTACAGGGAACCTTCTCTACAAGTACTTTCTACAAAAATGATAAGCAGGCGCTGCAAGCCCTTACCGGGGTATACAACGGGATGTCATTCAGCAGTTTTAACAATGCCATTTGGGTTTTTGGAGATATTGCTTCCGATGATGCTGTTAAAGGTGGAAATCCCGGTGACCAGTCTGAAATAACCTATATCGACCAATACACTGCCGATGCCAACAACGGTATCATCAGTAACTACTGGAGTTTCTGTTACGAAGACATAGCCAGGGCCAATACAGTGATAGCCAATGTTCCGGCTGTTACAATGGATGAAGCCACAAAAAACAGGATCATTGGTGAGGCAAAATTTATCAGGGCCTATAATTACTTCAACCTGGTAAATGTTTTTGGCCGTGTTCCCCTCAAATTGCTTCCGCCACTTACGCAGGAGGCTATTCATGTTCCATTGAGCGAAGTAAGCGCTATCTACCAACAGATAAGTACAGATCTGACGGACGCAGCCTCGGTTCTGCCTGTTTCCTATACTTCTTCTGACCAGGGAAGGATAACCCAGGGCGCAGCATTGGCCATGCTTGGAAAGGTTAATCTTTACCAGGGGAATTGGGCTGCTGCAGTCTCCTTTTTTCAGCAGGTTGAAGGCTTAGGTATTTACAGCCTTCTGCCTAACTATGCTGACAATTTCAACCTGGCTCATAAAAACAGCAGTGAGTCTATTTTCGAAATCCAGCATGCTTCCGGGCAGGTACCGTTTATTGGCAATGCGCTGAACCAATGGTTTGCCCCTGCCTCAGATGGGGGATATTATTTCAATGCTCCTACCCAGGAACTGGTTGATGCCTTTGAGAAAAGCACTACCGGGGAAGTGGATCCACGACTGGATGCTACAATTGGACGGGATGGACAACCCTGGCTGAATGGTGATGTTTTCAGTTCAGCCTGGTCTCCAACCGGCTTTCTCACCAAAAAACATCAGCAGCCTCTATCAGAAGTTTCATCATCCCTCAAAGAAGACGGTGGACTGGGATACATCTACCTGAGGTATGCCGATCTACTGCTGATGAAAGCAGAAGCTTTTAATGAATCCGGGAATGCGGATTCCGCCAAAGCAAATCTCAACAAAGTCAGGCAACGTGCCAGGGCTAGCTTCAATGGAACAGCACCCGCTGATCTTCTCAACGACATCACTACCACAGATAACAGCCAGCTTCGGATTGCTATCCAGCATGAAAGAAGAGTGGAACTGGGGCAGGAGTTTCACCGCTATTTCGATCTCATGAGATGGGGAAAGGCAACTGCCGAAACGGCTCTGGGGAATAAATTCAATTACGACACCAAACGCTATTTCCCTATCCCACAAGCTGAATTAGATGCAAACCAGGCTTTAAAACCTTAAGAAAACGAAGACAATTCACCCTATCAATCTCAACTTAAATTAAAAAACAATGAAAATGAAAAACCTGATTAAACCGCAAACCTTGCTGCTTATGATATTCATAAGTTCAGCAATCCTGATGGGCTCTTGTAAGAAAGATTCCAGTACTTCCAATAATGGAGATAAAACCGCTTTGACAGCTTTAATTGTGAGAGCAGATTCTCTTTCAACAGCAGCAACTGCTTCAAATTATCCTCAAACGGCTATTGACACTTACAAAGCTACACTTGCAACAGTGAAAACAGCTGCAGCTACTGACCTTACTCAGATCCAGATTGACAACCTGGTTTCGCAATTAACTGCAGCCATGGCACTTCTGAATACGAAAGCCTATGCTTATATTGATGAGGCTTTATACCTTAATGCAGGCTGGCATTTTGATGAAGGTTCCGGCACTACAGCAACTGCCTACTCAACAGTAAAACATGTTGCTACATTTTTCAAGGGGAATACGGTTATTCTGGGCTCTAAAGCATTGTCACCAACCTGGACAACAGGTGTTAAAGGTGGCAAGGCTGTTTACCTGAATGGCGGAGCTCACCTCGAGGTTCCTTATAATGCACTCTTCCTGCCGGCTAATATTACCATATCGGTATGGGTTAAACCGGATTCACTTTATGAAAACAACTATATAGTTTCCCAGAACTTCTGGCAGGGTTATAAACTCCAGACCCAGGGTGGTGGCAAGCCATTCTTTACCTACAAGAAGGTTGATGGTGGTATTGTCGATGCCGACAATGAAACGGATAATTCTATCAAAGCCGGTCAGTGGAATCATATCGTGATTTCTATAAACTCAGTAACGATGGAAGAGAAAATGTATGTTGCCGGAACTCTTACTAAAACCTGGACAGCAGCGAATAAGAGCATCGGGCCACTCATTCAGACCCTTAGTAATCCAGGGCCTCAGCCATTCATTATTGGATGCTGCGCTTCGGATGATGAACTTGCAAATGACCTGGTTACCAATTGGATGGCATGGACAACAGCCGCCAATTTCGGCTATTGCACCGGTGCTATTGATGAGTTGAAGATCTACAACATTGCCTTAAGCGATGGACAGGTTTCAAAACTTTACAATGACGAAAAACCCTAATAGGTTGATTTGGCTTAGTTTGTAATGTGGTTATGAGGTATGGCCCGATTATCCTGCGTGAGGTTAGCAGGAGATTGGGCCTGCCTCTTTTTAATAGTTCTTACTTCTTACTTCAAATGTTCTGATGTTCTTAAATCCGTTGAACATACCCACCCCCTAACTCCTCCAGGAGGGGGCTCAGGGGGAGGCCGGTTAGGCAGAAAACTGTCCTTCCTTTTTCAAAACGCACATTTAATCAATCAAATGCTTAAAGAACTTCTGAAATATTTTCTCTTCTTAAGCTCCCTGGCAACTGCTGCTCAACCCTTGACAAAGCCCGACGGAAGCCAATGGTGGAAGGAAACCGTCTTTTACGAGATCTATATGCCATCTTTCCAGGATAGTGACGGCAATGGTTACAGCGATTTCAATGGGATGACTTCCCGGCTGGATTACCTTCAGGACATTGGAATTAAAGGTATCTGGCTTACACCTTTTCTTGTATCACCTAAAGTGGATAATGGTTATGATGTCGCAGACTACTATGCAGTCGATCCCGTCTATGGAAGTTTGGACCATTTCAAAACTTTCCTTGCAGAGTCCCACAAGCGCGGCATCAAGGTCATTATGGACATGGTCCTGAATCATACTTCTACAGAATGCTCATGGTTTAAAGAATCCAGGAAATCAAGGGATAATCCTTACCGTGATTACTATATCTGGCGGGACCATCCAAATAACTGGGAATCATTTTTCGGGGGAAGCGCCTGGAAGGAAGATAGCCTGACACATCAATACTATTATCATAAATTCGACTACCGTATGGCTGACCTTAACTGGTCAAACCCTAAAGTAGTGGAAGAAATTCAAAAAGTTCTCCGGTATTGGCTCAGCTTGGGAGTAGATGGTTTCCGGCTGGATGTCATTAATTTCCTCACCACAGATGGAATCACTTCAGATAACCCGCTTGTAAACGGGAAACAGGAGCATTCTTTCGACATCAGCCAACCGGGAGTGATAAATGCCATTCAGCTTATCAAAGCAACCGTAAATGAATTTCCTAACAGGTTTGTTGTTGGAGAAATCGGCAGCGATAAACTCGACGTCCTTGCAAAATACCAGTCGCCGGAGCTGATGGACGTTGTGTTCAATTTCAACTTTGGGAGCATGCCATCCTTCTCAGTTTCCAGGATCTTCGATGAACTTCAGAAAATGGACCAACAGCAGGCTGGTTTTCCAACCTTGTTTTTTGGTAGCCATGATATGCCCCGCCTTATGGATCGCCTTGCAGGAGGAGAACCGGCCAGGGCTAAAGCGCTTGCTGCCCTTATGCTCACTGCAAAGGGCGTCCCGTTTGTATATTATGGGGAAGAAATCGGGATGCAGAATATTACAGCAAACACTCCCGGAGAAATAATTGACATCCAGGGAAAAACACATTACCAGCTTGCTCTTCAGGAAGGCAAATCACCCGGAGAAGCCCTAAGGATTGGGAATGAAAATAACCGGGACAAATCCCGCAGCCCCATGCAATGGGACAATAGCCTAAATGCCGGGTTTACCCTGGGTAAGCCCTGGATTAAAGTATCTGAAAGCTACAAAAGAATGAATGTCCAGCAGTCGCAGAAGGATACAAACTCTCTCCTGAATACCTACAAGGCGCTTCTTGCTTTAAGAAACAACGAAAAAGCCCTGCAATATGGAACCTATGAACAACTGGAATTGAAAAACGACATGATTTCTTTCACCCGCGAATATCAAAGTGACAGAATCGCAGTATTCATAAACTTTGGTAATGCAACAACCATCCAACTACCCTCCAATGCTAAAATCCTTAGGGGAAATTCAACATTGGAGAAAAATTCCTTCCTGATCTATCTGAACCCTTAACACCTTCCCCCTCCCACGGAGGGGGCTAAGGGGGAGGCCCCTGACTCCACCAACGATCCCCTCTAAAACTGCACCTTAAAATTCTCCTGTTTCCTACCTCCTGCTGCTTACTTCCTACCTCCTGCTGCTTACTGCTTACTGCCACCTGCCTCCAACTTCTAACCTCCTGACTTCTGACTTCTAACTGCCTACTTCCTGCTTCCTACTTCCGGCTTCCGACTTCCTACTACCTACCTCCCGCTTCCTGCCTACTCCTTCTTGCTTCCTACTTCCTACTTCCAGCTTCTGACTTCCTACTACCTACTACCTACCTCCCGCTTAACGCTTACCGCTTACTGCCTACTCCTTCTTGCTTCCTACTTCCTACTTCCTACTTCCTACTTCCGGCTTCTGACTTCCTACTACCTACTACCTACCTCCCGCTTACCGCTTACCGCTTACCGCTTACTGCCTACTCCTTCTTACTTCCTACTTCCGGCTTCCGGCTTCCGGCTTCCTACTTCCGGCTTCTAACTTCCTACTTCTTACTTCTCACTTCAAATGTTCCTCTGTTCTTACTTCCCTTTAATATCCAATCAATGAAGCACATATCCCCCTTCCTTCTTTTCCTTGCGCTCTCCTTCCAACTGCTTGCACAGCCAGGTCAATTGAGCATTTCCCGAATAGGTCTTATGCCTGCACTGCCATCACCATTGCAGATGCGCGACTGGAAAGCAGTAGCCCTAGGCTATGACAGTCTTGCATTTAACCTGGGTAAAACAGGGCAGTATTTTCCCTTATCACGGCTGGGTACTGCCGGTGAGTTCAACTACGCAGGGAATATCCCCATCTTTCTCGACTCCTATGTGGGCGCTGCTGATCACTCAAACCAGGCCGAAGCCATTAATATCCTTCCTGCCATCATAGGGGCTTCATTCTGCGGGATCGACAAAAGCAACCAGTCAGGAATGAACTGGGTTTCGATGGCAAGGGATTTCTATAATCTTAAGAATGGACAAGATGTCTACCTGAACAGTTATTCAACTACTTCAGGGGATGATTGGTGGTATGATGTAATGCCGAATGTCTATTTCTACCAGTTAAAAGACCTGTACCCAGCTGCTTCACCTGATTTCATCCCCCAATTTACCTCTGTTGCAGATCGCTGGCTGTATTGTGTAAAGCAACTCGGCGGCAGTGCCACTCCCTGGTCCATCCCCAACATGAACTACCGCGCATTCAATCTTTCAACAGGCCTGCCCCTCGCAACAGGAGTACCGGAACCTGAAGCTGCCGGAAGCATTTCCTGGTTACTTTATAACGCCTACCTCGAGACTGGCAACCGTAAATATTTCGAAGGTGCCCAACAGGCAATGGATTTTCTCTCTGGATTTAGCTCAAACCCATCCTATGAACTCCAGCTTTCCTATGGTACCATTACCGCTGCCAGGATGAATGCAGTCCAGGGGACAAATTACCCCCTTCAAAAACTCCTCGACTGGTGCTTTAACCGGGGTGATCTGCGGGGATGGGGCTCCATTGTTGGCAGTTGGGGCGGGTATGATGTTTCAGGATTGATAGGTGAAGCCAACGATGCTGGTGACGATTATGCCTTCATAATGAACGGTTTCCAGCAAGCTGCCGCCCTCGCACCCCTGCCAAAATATGATAAGCGCTATGCCCGGGATATCGCAAAATGGATACTGAACGTTTCAAATGCCAGTCGCCTTTTCTATTGGAATGCTTTGCCACAGGCATACCAGGACTCCTATTCCTGGGCTTCAGCTAATGATCCGGCTGTTTGTATCCCTCATGAATCAATGAAACAAATACTCCAGGGGAAGAGTCCCTTTGCGACCGGGGATGCTATAAATGGTGGATGGGCGGCCACCAATCTCTCTCTTTACAGTGGTTCAAGCGTTGGATACCTTGGAGCTGTAGTACAATCCACCAATATCCCGGAAATTCTTCAGATCGACCTCAATAAAACAGATTGCTATGGTGAAAACAGGCTTCCTTCATATCTATTCTATAACCCTACAACAGAATCAAAGATTTTTAATTTTCAACTTCCTGCAGGCTCCTTCGGAGTTTATGAAGCACTTACTGAGACTGTCCTGAGCGCTGCTGCCTCCGGTACCTTGCAGTTAACAATCCCTGCTGGAGAAACCAGGCTGATCAGGCTTTATGCAGCGGGGATCATTCCAGAAGTAAATGGTGCAAGGCTTTATGCCGGGACAAATATCCTCGATTACCATTACCAGTACCAGTATTCCCAGGACCTCCGGGTTAAGGCACTTTCAACAGATCATAACACTATCCTCACAAACACTGTCTATACAGTTTACTGCGAGCCGGGAAACACTGCAACTGGTGAACAAGTCCAGTTTGAATGGTATATGGATGATGCTTTGATTGCAGGGCAGAATCAGTCGCAACTTCAGCTTACTGCGCCCCCTGGCCCATCGGAACATATTCTTAAAGTCATTATCACAGGCAACAGCCAGGTAGCCCAGGATACCCTGCACCTTCACATGGTTCTGCATGTTCCGGCCCCACCCGTGGTAAACGGTATAGAACCCTCATCTAAATACACCATAATAGGGCAACAAAGCACTTTTACTGCATTGTCAGTCCCGGCACCGGGCGAAACCCTTATTTATGCATGGAGCGCTTCAACAGGTTCACTAAACCAGTCCGGCGGAATTACAGTTTCCTGGCAAGCACCAACTACACCTTCTGTCAGCCTTCTTACCCTTAAGGTCACCAACCAGGATTCCCTTTCTACTACAGTTTTTATTGAAATACTTGCAAAAGACACAAGCCTTGCTATCCGGGAACCACTTATCTGGTATCCCTTTGACAAAGACACAAAAAATGCAGTTTCCGGCCATTTTGATGCAAGCGCTTCAGGCGTTTCCAGGACTGCAGATGCCCGGGGTATGGCCTCCCTGGCCTATGCTTTTGATTCAGGGCTGGATATCATCTATACTCCAAACAATGACAGCCTTAATTTCGGCAATGCTGTCAGTCTGAGTTGCTGGGTAAAATGCTCTGAATTGGGATCGGAAAGGTTTATCATCTCCCACGGCTCCTGGCAACAGCGATATAAGCTTTCAATAACACCGGAAGGCTTCTTTCGATGGACAGTCAAAACCAGTACCGGTGTGGCCGACCTGGATGGGTCGTTTCCAATAGAATTGAACAGGTATTATCATGTAACAGCCATGTACACCGGGTATTCCATGGAATTGTATGTGGATGGTGTGTTCGATACTTTTAAAGGATTTTCGGGTATAATTCAATCCTCCACAAAGCCGCTAACCATAGGCCGGATGGACAATGTGGAAACCCAATATGCACTTCGGGGAAGCGTGGATGAGGTGAAACTCTGGGATTCTGAAATCCCGCTTAAACAGGTGGAACAGTTGAAAAACGAATGGGCCAATCCAGCAGGAGTTGAAGTAGAAGATGCAATCACCCGAATATATCCCAATCCCGCTCAAAACATTATTCATGTTGAATTGAAGGGAATATCAAAAGCTGAACATATATCGCTGCTTAGTGCAGAAGGGAGGGAAATTATGGTTTCTGCTGCGCATCTGCAGAATTCAGTGTTGAATATTGAAATTCCGAAACTCACTTCCGGTTTTTACATCCTGAGGATCATCCTGGACAGCGGGCAATCCGTCTGCAGGAAAATTATGATCTGGCAGGAGAAAGGTTGAAAAAGGGTATAATACCTCAGCAATCCAGGTTCCCGGAGTTCAAAATTAATTAAAAATATATTCGGAAAGCATTGATTTTGAACCTTGAACATTAAAAGCTAGCATTCTGGGTAATATAAAGACAACTGAATATAAGTTGCTTTTGTTACCTTTATGTCAGTTGAACTTACATTTATAACAATTAATGGGGATATTAAAGGATAGACTTTCGAATTACGATGCACCGCAAAAAGCCATGCAGGCCGGCATCTACCCTTATTTCAGGGTGATTGAATCTGATCAGGATACAGAAGTAATAATAAATGGGAAAAAAGTCCTGATGTTTGGCTCAAACAGCTATCTCGGGCTTACCTGCCATCCTAAGGTCAAAGAAGCAGCACAACAAGCCATTGCTAAGTATGGGACCGGTTGTGCCGGTTCCCGCTTCCTGAATGGCACGCTCGATATTCATATTGAGCTGGAAGACCGGCTTGCCAGCTTGTTGAAAAAAGATGCAGCTATTTGTTTCAGTACTGGTTTCCAGGTTAACCTTGGGGTTGTCTCAGCTCTTACAGGCCGCAATGATTACCTCTTGCTCGACGAATTGGATCATGCCTCCATCATCGAAGGCAGCAGGCTTTCCTATTCGAAAATATTCAAGTACCAGCATAACGATATGTTGGCTCTTGAAGAAAAGCTCAGGCTTTGTGAGCGGGATAAGGTCAAGCTGATCGTGGTGGACGGGATCTTTTCCATGGAAGGGGATATTGTAAACCTGCCTGAAATAATCAGGCTGGCCGGTCAATATGATGCCGCTGTTATGGTTGATGATGCTCACGCTATCGGCGTTATCGGGGAAAATGGAGCGGGAACGGCCTCTCATTTTGGGCTAAGTGATGCTGTGGATCTTACTATGGGCACCTTCTCCAAATCCCTGGCTTCCCTGGGTGGTTTCATAGCTGCAGATAAAGAGTTGATCAATTATCTTAAACATAACGCCCGGTCCCTGATCTTCAGCGCAAGCATGACCCCTGCTTCTACTGCCTCGGTTCTTGCAGCACTCGATATTATGGAGGCTGAGCCAGAACGTTTACATCATCTTTGGGATCTTACAAATTATGCTCTGAAGGTTTTCAAGGATCATGGCTTTGATACGGGGATGTCAGAGACCCCTATCATACCGCTATTTATACGCGACAACATCAAGGCCTTGAATATGACCCGTCTCCTCCTGGAAGATGGTATATTCGTCAATCCTGTCGTATCACCAGCCGTGCCAAAAGAAGATAGCCTGATCCGCTTTTCCCTCATGGCTACACATACCTTTGAACAACTGGATATGGCAATTTCGAAGATTGTAAAGACCGCAAAAAAGTTGAATGTTCTCACCTTTGACAAGGAAATGAAATTTTAATGCTGAATTTTTATCAATGAATGCAATGAAAAAAGTTGTTTTTATTACCGGTATCTCCTCAGGGTTTGGGCAATCTATTGCAGAACAACTTGCTGCAAAAGAGTATATCGTCTATGGCACCGTCAGGAAAGAGGCTGAAAATAAACCCGGGATCAATGTTCTGAAAATGGACCTTATGGATCCTGCATCCATAAAAAGTGCCGTCAGCCAGGTGCTGCAAAAGGAAGGGCGGATCGACGTCCTGATCAATAATGCAGGGATGCATACCGGGGGATCGATTGAAACCTCCCCGGTTGAATATGCAAAACTGCAGATGGACACCAACGTGATGGGTATGGTCCATGTCCTGCGTGAGGTTCTTCCGGGCATGCGGAAGCAACAAAGTGGTACTGTCATTAATTTTAGCTCCATCGGTGGACTGATGGGCTTACCATTCCAGGGATTCTATTCTGCCAGTAAATTTGCCATCGAAGGGTTGAGCGAAGCGTTGCGAATGGAAGTGAAGCCTTTCGGCATAAAGGTGGTTGCCATCCGGCCGGGAGATTTCCATACCCATAATACTGCTAACCGCCGGAATTACCTGGCCACTGATGCCACTGATCCCTATGCCGGCCAGTTCAAAAAAACACTGGCCATTATCGAAAAGGACGAAAACGGGGGATGGCCCCCTGAAGTGCTGGCGAAAAAGATTGTCAACATCGTTGAAAAGAAAAACCCTTGTCACAGTTACGTTATCGCCTCCATGGAACAGAAACTTGCAGTAGTGCTCAAAAGGATACTGCCCGCCGGTTGGTTCTTTAAGATACTGGCACCGCACTATGGGATAAAATAAGGTTATCCTTCCATTTGTTTTCTGCAACATTAGCACATTTTCAAAGCGCTATTCCTTCTACTCGGAAAAGGATTGATTGGTTCCCGTTCAATCAGGGCATCTTATGCACCACTTGTTTGTTTATATAGAGGAATCAAGCCTTTATCACCAGGTTTTTACCCCTGGTTTAATACCTCCCCGATGAAAATTGCCCGCTTCAACCTCAAGATACTGCTGCTTTTCTTACAATTTATCGCCTTGCTGGGACTATCCGGTGCTTTTGGCCAGGTTTCACTTCAACTGGCAGGCAATGAGAAGGAAGGCTATCATGTTGACATTTATAAGAACAATCAAAAACTGGTAACCAATTCCGAAGAATTCTCCCTCAGCCTTTTCAACCTGGATATGAGCACAAATACCGTCCTCCCTCATTGGACAGGACAGGAATGGACAGGCAACGACAGAAAGATTAGCCTGAAAAGGGAATCCTTTGTGAATGAATTTGACGCGAATCTTTCCATAGAGGTTGCATACGAAGTAGTCAGTCCAAATATTGTAAGAAAGACTATCCGCATGTTCCAGCCTTGCATGCCGGCCATGTATTATATCCTGGAGGAGACAGCCAGGCCTGCTGAAAAGCCTCAGCGTTACATTAGCTTCGAATATGATAATTTCCCCGGGGGCCAGGTTCATGAAATGTTTCCGGCTGCAGGGTTTATTACAGATAAAGGCGATGTTGTCGGTTTTCTTACAGATGCAGGATATAAAAACCAGTTTACACGAAATACCCGAAGGAGGTTCAGCGGTCGCGGAGGTGGATTTGTAGGGATGCGCAGGTTGCCTGACCCTAATTTGTTTTCTGTTGCCACACAGGAGGAAAGAACTCTTGGGAATGACTATATCCGCCAGACCTTTGGTGAGATGTACAATCTCGATGCCGGGTCCAGTAATGAATTAAAAGCACCGGCAATATATGCAACGGAAGGGAATGCAAAAGTTAGTAATTCAGATGGTCTCATAACAATTAACGGTTATCCTGGCGGCAGGGCCGGGGTTGAATTCATTGCCCCCTTCCGGGACCAACAGGTGTATACAATTTCCTTTATGTGCAAAGGCAATGCACCCCTGGCACTCAAGCTTTTCAGGATTAATAACGGGCTCAAAGCCATCGAACTTGAGGACGGGGTAAAATATATTGATAATTTCCCGGCAGTTGCGGGTGAATGGACACTCTTCAAGGGAAGTATAATGATTCCCTATATTGAGCATGACAGTGTTTCAATGTTCATCGGTACACAATCCGGCAAAGAATGCCAGCTACAGATCAGGGACCTCAAATTCACTGAACATCAGCCGGCCAGTGAGCCCTATAATTTTCTTCCTTTAGGGGATACGGTTGTTAAAAGCACCTTTATTTTCACTGAACCCTGGAAATCGCATCAACAATTCATGATTTCTGCACAGTCGAGGCTTGCAGAAGGGAAAGGATTCGAGGGATCTTTGATTGAAAAAATGCTCTACGCTAATTTCAATATGCTCACCTGGATTACTGACATCAATGATTTCTCCCCTTTTAATGTGCCGAATATGAATTATGCCCCGGATATGTATAACCGGGATTCTTTTTTCTCAACGGTTTCCTCATACAATAAAGCATTGAACCTGGGAATCTGGGAGCAATGGGGCAAAACGCAGACTTCCAAAGGTGGAATCGGTACCATCATAACGCCTTTAATGGGGTCCGTTGAAGCCAAGGATAATGAAGCCACCATCGAATGGCTGATCTGGGCAATGATGAATAAGCGCCGCTTTGGATATACACCGCCAGGCGATAAGATTAAGAAGGCCGTCGATTATGTGTTACATGAATTTGATGCCGACAGTAATGGGGTATGCGAATCTCATTTTTCCTTGAGCCAGGTAGACATTGTCGATTTCAGTCCGAAAACAGACCGCCTTGGCGTTAACCAGGGAATGCTGGCCATCGCCCTCCGGACTGTAAAGGAATTGGGCTTCGATGTTTCAGAAGCTTATATTCAAAAAGCCGAAACAGGTTACAGGAATTTTTATGATGCAAAACGGAAGCACCTGCTTTTCGACCGTAATTTCCCGGATATCATCTCCCTCACAGATCTCGAGCCCGAGTTTTTCTCCTACTGGTTATTCAACAGGCCGATGCTAACTGATGAAATGGTGATCAACCAGCTGGATCAAATACCGGCTCTCAACAAGGTCCCTGGTTCTCCACATCCCGAATACGGAACAACTGCCCCGATTTGTGTCAGGGTAACACAGGATGCGAAAGGATATTCATACCTGACAGGTGATTATCAACCCTTTGAAAAATTCGGCCAGGAAAATTACAGCAATGGAAAGAGTGATGGATACTATTACAATGGCGGAAGCTGGTTCAGGCCGGAGTATTGTGCTTATGTTGTCGGCTTAAAGCACGGCTGGAAGAAGGCCTCTGCAATGATGGAGAACAGGGCCTGGGCCGAGATCTACCTCAATCCAAACTGGCCGTTCAGCAAGGAGTTCGTCCCGACAAAATGGAATAGTTACGATAGTTGGTGGCCCTCAACCCGGGGATTATGCTGGAATGTATTCATCCTCATGGCTGATGAAGTTGCTGGTCTTCGTACCCCTCAAATGGATCCGGATTATGTAGCTAAGTGATCTTCTATAACACTCCTGTGTTCTGATACAAACTCAGAACCTGGCGTCCTCTTGCATTTTACACATGAGATATCATAACCGCTATTTACGGTTTTGCAATTGCTACAGGAAAACCGCTTATGCATATCCGTTAACCAGTTTTCTTCACCGCTCTCTTTAAGCACTATCAATGATTTGAGTATATCAACCCGATGCGGCATCTTTGCCTGGAATTCAAGAAGTTTTTCACAGGGAAAATCTTTACAATCACCACAATGGTTAACATTTTTCTCTTTTGAGCATTTGATAAAAGGACACATTTTTGAGCAATGTGCTGATTTCTTATTTCCTCGGCATCCTTCACACAAAGTATCCTCAAAGGATTGATTCAAAACCAGGGCATATTCAAGGATCTTTATCGTGTCAGATTTCTTTGTCGACAGGTAAATCCCGCAAGAGCCGCAATACTGCCCGCAAACAGTAACTAAATTTTTATCTAAAATATCATCCTTCACAAGACTTCTATTCTCGCTGCTTTTCATTTCTTTCAATCAAACAATTGATCGATGCAATCAGTATCATTATTGACTCACATTGTATTTTATACTTTTCAGGCTGAATCTTCCATACGTAAAATCACCATCCGGGTAATGCCAAATCGTTTCGCCATAGGATGGGATTCTTCTTCCATCCAACTCAATATAATCCTTTACAGGTGTTGACCATCGGTAGGTTTTGAGTGTTCCATCGTCCTGAATGGCCGAACGGTCATCAGAAATGAAGTTAATTAGCTCTCCTTTTTCATTAAACAGGAGCCTGGCGGAGACTTTATAGGGCCCATTAGTTAGGGTAACTTCAGCTGTCAATGAATCAATCTCCTTCCAGCTTAATCGTTTGTCTGTAAAGCTACCCGGGACAAAAACGCACATATCATTAAGGACCGTCACGGTTTCAGCTCTGGTAAGATCTTCCCCTTTAATATTTACAACATTAAATAAACCTGCTACTCTTACAATGAAAGTCGCCTGCTGGTTACTGTAAATATGCCGGGCCCGGAATGGAATGCCCATTTTACCGGCTTTCATGAAGAATATGCGTGTATAATTCCCGAAAAAGTTATACTGGCATGAATGTGCTTTCATTGCAGATGCTCCCGGTTTCTGGAACATTTCCGCATCAAATTCAATTCTTGCATTCTGAGGTTTTACCTTCCCCACTGCCCCTGTATAAATCAAATATTTTTGCACGGGTACGGGAAGATGAGTAATGTCTTCCCTGGTAAGGATTTCTTCTGATTGCAATGGCTGAGCAGTAAACTCTTCTGCAATTTTCTTTTTAATCAGTTTGCCGGATGAACCGCAGGCACTTAAAGTGAGGATAGCCATGGTATAAAGTATGGGATTAATCGTTTTTCTAAATTTAATGTTTTTCATAAACAATTTCCATTTTTACGCTCTAAAACCGACCAAAAATTTTATACAGTAAATACCAGAACTATTCTTTTCATAACCCCTGGATAAAGAATAATAGGTCTTGTGCTTAATATTTGCTCCAAAGGCGATAGCCGACACGAATTACAGGTGCCAGGTCAACATTGGGGATGTTGTAAACCAAACCGTTGAAACTGGCGCTATTATCGCCACGCAGGTAAATATGCATGCCGGGCTGCAAATAAATATGCCTCCCCAGGAAGAACTGGTAGCTAACACCTCCGCCAATGTCAGTGCTGTGAATATCCCTTGTCAGGCCTGTACTTTTTTGTTCGATTTCGAAGGTATGAAGCTCCAGGTAAGAATAAACTTCCAGGTTTCGCCAAACATTGTATCCGAAGAAGAACCCGGGAGAAGTTTTATAATACCTTTTAAATTCGGGTGAAGAATTCTTGGTTCCGGCAGGTTCAGTATCGTAAGTGCCACCATTGATAACGCTGACCCGCACCCTAAATTTATTATAGCGGTAACCAACTCCAACATGGTACCCCCCGGTGATGAACATGGGGAAAAGGCTTTCCACTTCTAATGCTTGTTTGGCTTCATATAAGCGGGGGACTGGTTTCCAAAAAGTTCCTTTGGCAGAATCACTCTGTGCAAACAGAGCCGTTACTCCTATTACCAGCAACAGGGAAATAAAGATTTGCTTTTTCATATCATAATGGTTTAAAAATTATGATACAAAATTCGGGAGGGGCAGTGGCTCAATTGCTCCACATTTGTTACCAAATTGAACTAATCGAATATTTCCTTGCGGATCCTGCTCAATGATTTCGGAGCTATGCCTAAGTAATTGGCTATATGATAAAGTTGTACCCGCTGAAACACCTGGGGGTATTTCTTCAGCAGGTTTTCATACCTTTCCTTTGCGGAAAGAACCTGGAGTTCAATGCTTTGTTCAGCAATTTTTAAATAGGCCTGTTCCATTAATATCCTGCCAAGACGCTCTATTTTCGGGATCTTCAGGTACAAATCCAGCAAGTCATTTTGCATTATCACAAATAACTCAGAATCCTCAATAGCTTTAATGTTTATAGTAGATGGCGCATTATTCAGCCTGCTTTGGTTATTGTTAACCCAATCCCCTTCAAATGCAAAATCGGTTGTTATTTCATCCCCGTTATCTTTCGATTTGAAGTAGATAAGTACCCCATAATTGACAAAGCCAATAAAATCGCAGACCTGGCCCTCTTCCAGAAAGAAATCGTTTTTCTTTAATTTTATCGAGCTAAACGTATTGCTGAAAGCCGACAGTTCCTCATTTGTCAGGGATACAACGGAGTCAATGCTATTCTTTATTTTAAGGATTTTATCCATAGGATACTGAAGTGAATTTCTCTGGATACGGACCTGTCACATTTTATTGTTTTTCATAAAATCCTGAACTATCGGTTCTGCTTTTTCTGCATCCGTATCCAGGACAAATAAATCTACAGAATAAGGCGTTCCCGGAGAATAACCCCTAAGGCTTGACTGGTCATATTCGTTTACGATGTTTGTCGGGATACCCTCTTTTTCCAATTCATACTGAAGCAGGTTTACTGTAATTTCTGAGCCGGCAAATACACGCACTAATTTATTTTTTGTTTCCATGTGAATAAATTTAATGATTAACTTTTATCCGTATAATTAATGGCTGTTAGTTTAAAATGCAATTTGTTAAAGATGATTATTGCAGCATTGGATTAATTAAAGGTCAGGTAATGCTTGAAAATATGGCTGGTTTAGCTCTGGTAATTTGCGAATTTATTCATTTATACCTCGGGTGACCAGGTTTGCGAATTTGATAATTATATCTATGCTCAGAATAAAAGTCTTCGGCTATATTCTTCAATTTTTTCACTTGAGGCATTAATCCTCCAGAAGATAAATCCATCCGGCAAAGGATCTTTTTTAACAGCGCAATAATCAGCAAATGGTTTGTATGGATAATGTATCATTGCATTTGCCATTACAAAGAATGAATACGGTGGAAGGCTGCTAGTATAATTCTCTTTTTCCTTGTCTTTTATTTGAAGGGCAATTAAAGTAAGATAAAGGAGTTGCCTTTCATTTAACTTTGATAAAAACGAATCGCTTCCGATGATTAATTCTATAAAGTTTCTCTTTACGAAGTCAGGATAAGAACCAACATCCCAATGACGATAATAATAAAGCATGATCTTTGGCGCATCTTCCCGTGTAACCAATTCCTTTAATCCTCTATTTCTAAGCATCAGGTCATTTATGTATCCAACCTGATCATTGTAAGCTGCACAGTCTCCGTATAGCGGATAATTAATACATGACTCAACAAGCCCCCAGGTAGTGATCTTATCCAGGACTGAATCAGGAATCTGAACGGCTGTTTCCATCTCTTCGTGCGATCCCAGGGTGGCCCATTCCGGGGTCCCTGGCCGGATAGGATAGATGTACTCATCTATTTCCCGGGGCTTAACCATACTGCCCAAAATTTCTTCGTCGGTCGGAACAGAAATATGATCTTTTTTACATGAGAAGCAACATATTCCGAGGACCAGGGTGAGGAAGAACAATGATTTTTGATATTTCACTTTGTTTTTGGATTATATAATAGGTTACTCAATCTTCAACTACTCACTGCCCGGGCACTATAGCATGCGCTGTTAGTCATGCGTGCATGAAAAGCCTTCAAGAGAAGCCTTTGTTGGTGGAAGGTTTTTATTCCACTACGAATTTATTTATTTCAACATTTTTTTCATTATTTACCCTGATGAAATAAACACCCCTTGATAAGGCACTTATATCGATCATGGCACTATTGTCCTTTATACTTCTTTCAAGCAAGGTCTTACCATCAGGATTAATAACGGAGAGATGTTTTTCACCATTGAACCGGGTTAAATCAACATTTATCTTGTTGGTTGCAGGATTAGGATAAACTTTAAAGAGTTTTGATTTAGATAAAAGCGGCTCAACTCCAACGTTTAAACCAACAATTGAGGTTTTTAGTATAACGCCATGATCTCCAGCAGCATATCCATAAAACAATCCATGGCCATTAGGGATAAAGAAAATTGATGTTAAAGCATAAGGAGTTACTGGTTCCTGAACTGACCAGTTATCACCTCCATTAAGCGTTTTGAGCATGATACAGGAATCATAACCACCCACAATATAACCTATTTTAGACCCATTTTCAGGAAGGAAACAAATGGACCTAAACCATCCGGCCACGCCAGTATTCATATTAGTCCACAGGTCTCCGCCATCTTCAGTTTTTATAGCCGAGCCATCATCTCCGACAGCATAGCCTGTCTTAGTATCAGTAAAATTCACCGCAAACAAGGGGCCCCAGGAAATTTGAGAGTTCCAGGAGGAACCACCATTATACGTGTTTAATATTCTACCTTCATTATCTCCACCCACAATAAACCCAGTATCTGTATTAGGGAAACTTATTGAGTACAGCCAATTTATAGTACCTGTATTTTGAACAGACCAGCTTTCCCCTGCATCTGATGTTTTAATCATTGTGCCATCAATTCCAACTGCATATCCCGTGATTGAATCCGGGAAAAGGACTGAAAATAGCCAGCTCCCGGTCCCGGAAGTTTGAAGTGTCCAATTACTGCCCCCATTAATGGTCTTAAGTACTTTTCCTGCTGCTCCAACGGCAAAGCCGATGTCCTGGTTAATAAAATACACAGATTGAATATTATTTAGATTGCCGGAGTTTTGAGATGTCCAGTTCAATCCTCCATCAGTTGTTTTGAGGATGACGCCAAAGTCTCCCACAGCATAACCTGTGCATGTATCAGTGAAGAAAACAGAGTTTAATCCGGTTAATACCCCGGAATTTTGAATACTCCAATTTTGAGCACTTGTCGAACAAAGAAAAATGAAACTAAGTAATAGAACTAATACTGGCTTTTTCATAATTACAAATATTTTTCAAGATGCAATAATTTGGTTATTCTAGCTTCTGGCGTTCCCGGGCGAGGCGTGGGTGATTTACGGGAGCCTTGTGTGTTGGAAAACTAATCACGATTAGCCCGGGTTGTGGGCTGTGCTTTGTCATTTCTTTTCAATTACTCCTGCTTTCAGTAATGGCTCGAACATGTTTACTGCTCCTCCATGTTCAATTATTTTACCAACCTTAATCCGATCAACATTAACTCCAGTAAAGGTTATAAGTTTTCCAGTTGGTTTCATGCCAAACCATTCATTTTGAAATGATCCCGTAGCAGAATAGATAGTGACTACCCAATCACCTTCTGATATTTGATTCTCTATTTTTATTGTTAGATCAGGGAAAACCCTCCGTACGCCTAATATGTGGTCTATTGCTCCTTGTATTCCAATAGGGTAGCGCTCACCTTCATATACTTCTGTATAGTCTTCTGAGATAAATTCATGAATGCTAGACACATCTCCAGTATTCTCAATTTGCTCAACATACTGGCGAATAAGAGTTTTATTATCTGGTTTTTTCATTATTGTATTGGTTTGCTTTGCATAGCCGCCAACTTCTGTATAACTTCAAAAGGTTTACAACACAATCCATTTAGCTGCCTAATCTATTGTTTGAATGCGCCTGGAGTGGATATGAAAATTAATAATTTTCGAATGAAACTATTCAGACGCAGATCCATCAGCTGACGGACTGATTAAACTGATCTTTAATATCACGTCACCATGGAATGACAATCGTATGATCCGCCAGCTGGCGGAAATGACTATTGAATGACCATCGAATAACATTTCCTCTTCGCGCCTTGCGCTTTGCTTCTTTGAATGGCGACCCTGGCTGGTGGCAGTTTTAGTTATTCAAATTCTTTTTTCTTTTCAAATTTAAGAAGATTAAGGCCGTCCAACCACCGACTATTCCCATAATTATTGAAATTATAGGAGCAATTATGACATGATTAGATGCATTATCGAAAGAATTGAAAAAAGTAAATGCTCTGGGATTTGAAAAATCTGAATAACCAGGATAACCTTTAAGTATGAATACCATTCTGTCAGAAAAAAGAAAATTTATCAAGAAACCATAACAGAGAGCTATTATTGTTCCTAATAATGAGCTTGAAAAACTGCTTTTGACACCAGCAGTAATATTTTCTGATTTTATTGTTCTAATTCCACTTATAACAGAAAATGAAACAAAAATTAAAAACATCAATGACAAAGTGGAAATTAAAGTAGAAGCCTGGGTTTTCCAATTAATAAATTCTTCAATCGAAATATTAATAATAAAAAGCAATCCGATTATCAGGCCGCAAACTTTTGAATACCGATCTGGCTTAAGGTAGTTCCAAAGTAGTATATATGTGACAATAGCAATACATATAGTAATTGCTGACCATTTTACTTTTTCAAAAATTATTGGATAAAATATTAAACTAATAATCATCTCTCCGATCAGAAACAGAATCGGAATTAGTATACTTAAAATATTAGCTCTTTTCTTTAACATATCTTTTAATCTAAAAGCGTCATCTAAATTGCCGTCAACATTCCCGGGCCAGGTGCCGGGGCTTTGCCCAATCCGAGAAAGAAACAAACCCTGGCTCTAAGGCAGTGTTATAAGCAGGCTTAGTATTATCTGAATTTACTGAATTCATATCCAAGATATATCAAATAATTAATATTTCTTAACTCATAGACTGAGTACCATGGTTTGCTTTGTGTGGAAAATGAAAGGTCGAATCTCAACTCCATCAAAAGACTATTCTTAGTTGTTATTTTTATTCTATAGCCAACTCCAGTTCCCATGCCAATATCAAATCTATTTATTTGTTTTAAGTCTTCTTTTTCTTTTTTTGTTGTAGAAATACCAGTAGGATAAGATATATTTTCTCGTAGAGTTGCTTGAACTAAATATCCTGAGAATAGTCCAACCTTAAAAAAACTCTTATTCCTTTTATCTAAATAAATCTTCAAAAAGACTGGAATATTGACATAATTAAATGTATAATTTGAGGTGGATTTAATATCTGAGAAGCCATTGGGTTCGTCAGAGAAAACGCCTCCCTTTTGAATCCATTCAAGACCAGATTCCAAGTATTTATTCATTGATATTTTATATTCTGTTGATAATCCAGCAGAAAGTCCTGGCCTAAATTTGGGTTTTTCCGGTCTGTCCCAATAGAAATTAGCATATGCAAATCCTATTTTTGGGGTTAAATTAACAATTTGGCTATAAGAACTTATTGCTAAAGTTGTTAGAAAAACAATAAATAAATTTTTCATATTATTGAAGGTTGAAATCCGGTTTTGTTGGCTTGCTTAGCCGCTGTTGGGCGTAGCTTTGTTATTCTTTCTCGAGCTCATACTTAGCCATTGCATTTATTATTTTTTTATCATTTCTACAGGAGCTTAAACCCACAATTACTGCGTGTTGATAATATCCTGATTCTTTCATTGGGTCAAACTCAAGAGTTCTATTAAAGATTAAATATTGTTTGCTTTCTGAATTGTAAAAAGTGCCAATTAGCTGATGTTCTGTTGGTATAATATTAAAAAGAGCATATTTGATCATTGAAAGCTCTGAATTATTATATACTGACGTATCCGAGGCAAGTATTATTTGATCAATCTGTATTTTAAACAATGAAGTTTTAATTCGTTTTTGTGTATAACAATTTACATACATAAATGAAGAGATCTCTTCAACTAATTTAAATTTCAGAATGTAAGCATCATTACTTTCAAGTCTTATGGTTTTTTTCGAATTACTGTCTTGACAAAGAGCATAATCAGACAGGATCAACAGTAATAAACAGATGAAAAAAATTTTCATAATTCTTTTTGTTATGCTTACTAGTATTAAGGTTCTCTCAGGTTATGCCCTACTACATTATAACCTCGACCGGGTTCCCGAAGAATCCAATTTAACTACATTAACTTTTATACACTAAACAGCTATTGAATGACTATTGAATGATCCGCCAGCTGGCGGAAATGACCATCGAATGACCCACCCCAACTACCCCTACCCCTTCTTCCCCTCCCTGATTATCTGCTTCACTTTCTCAATCTGATCCTGTGTTCCAAGTACAAAAAGTTTTGCATGGGGCACCATCACTGTATCTCCTCCCGGGTTAATTATATATTGGCCTTCAGGTGTGCGGAATCCTACAATGTTTGCACCTGTCAGCCTTCGGATACTCATATCGTGAATGGTACGGCCCTGGAATTCCTGGGGAAGTTCTGAGCAAACTACTTCGACCAGGTTTACGCCCTCATCCCCTTCGAAGGAAAGCCTGTGAAAGAATTCGGCAAGGTCGGGCTTGGCAACTAATCCTGCCATATAGGTACCACCAACCTTTTCAGGCATTACCACATGGGAAGCCCCGGCAGTTCTTAATTTTCTGTCTGTTGATTCATGTGAGGCCCTGGATATGATCAGCAGATCCGGGCAAAGTGAACGTGCCGTCAGCACAACATATAGGTTGTCTGCATCAATTGGCAGTGTTGCGATCAATGCTTCCGCTTTGCGTATCCCGGCTTTTTCTAGCACATCATCTTCGGTTGCATCCCCTTCGATAAAGATGACACGGCTATCCCGATGCGACAGGATAAGCTCATGGTTCTTTTCGATAACGACTACCGATCTGCCAAGCAGAAGCAGGTCATGGGCGGTCTGCTGCCCGTTGCGGCCATAGCCGACAATGAGTACATGGTCTTTCATTTTCTTAAGTTCTACGTTTCTTCTTCCCCCTAGGAACAGGGTGTTCAGCCGGCCTTCAACAAGATAGGAGGTAATGGTTGAAATGGAATATGCAAATATTCCAAAACTCATAATGATTAGCGAAATAGTGAAAATCCTGCCTGCAGTGGATAATTCATGGACTTCCTTGAACCCCACGGTGGAAACAGTGATCACTGTCATATACATGGCGTCAATCAGCGAAAACCCTTCAATGATCATGAACCCGCCGATGCCAATGAGGCTGATAACAGTCAGCAGCGCAACAGCTAAGAACAGGTTGAAACTTCGGCCGGATTTAAACATCTATATCAAATGTTATCGATACTAAATATACGGAAATTTCTTACAAAGCAGTCTGAAAATGGCAAACGACATGAGATTCAGGAAGTAAAACGCTCAAGGGCTGCTGAGACCTGCTGAATTAAATCATCGATGCTGGTATTGTTTCGAAAAATTACATCCGCCATTTCAATGCATCGGCGGAGGTTCTGTTTGTTCGGGTCCTGGGAGTCCATTTCCCGCTTCTCATTTTCCTGGAAGGTGGTGAAACTAATCTGGTCGGTTTCGGAATTTCTCAGCACAATGCGATCATACCTAAGTTCAGGACTGGCATCTACAGCAATAAGAATAAAATTCCCCTTACGTTTTAAAGAATCTACCTCTCCTGGAGTCCGGATGCTTTCAATAATACAATTCTTGCCACTCAACACAGCTTCTTCATAAAGGCAGTCAACGATATAAGATGGAGAATGAGCCGCCCTGAGGCTGTTGGCAACAATAACCATGCTGTCGCGGTTTACGGTCATATCGCGCCTTATGATTTCTTCAGAAATAAACCCTCTTACTGAAAAATGAACGAATCCCTTCTCCTGGACCAGGTAGTCCACGATGGTTCCCTTTCCTGCCCCCAATGTCCCTGTGATTCCTATAACTATCATGAAATAATGAGTGTAAAACGAATCCTATAAAAACGAATTATCACGAAGTTCTTTTATCCACTTACCCCCGTCAACCTTAACAGGAATGTAATCTTCTATCTTCTGAAGAAGCTCCGTTTCCTGCTCCTCAATAATAAGGTTCGTCCTGTGTTCGGGCTTAACAAACCGCTGGCTGACTGAATGATCGAGGAAAGCAATAAGGTGATCGTAATAGTGGTCAATGTTGAAAAGAGCTACCGGCTTGACCATAATCTCAAGCTGGTTCCAGCTCATAGCTTCAAAAAGTTCATCCAGGGTGCCGATGCCGCCAGGCATGGCTATAAATGCATCTGAAAGTTCTCCCATCAGGGTTTTGCGGTCTGCCATGGTTTCCACCACATGAAATTCAGTGTTTCCCTTGTGGGCAACCTCGCGTTCGATAAGGGTATGAGGCATCACCCCTATAACCTTGCCCCCGGCCTCAAGCATTGTATCTGCAATTACACGCATAATCCCTACATTGCTTCCTCCGTAAACAAGGGTAATTCCTTTCTCAACAAGGAGCCTGCCCAGGTCACGGGCCTTCTGGGAATAAAGTTCCCGGCTTCCGGCACTGGAGCCGCAAAAAACGCAAACAGACTGGATTTTTCTCAAATGAAAAGATTTGGAATGATTCGGTAAATATACTTCAATTGAACTAATACCTAATAGCAGGTTAATCCCGGATTTCCATATTAAAAACAAATGCTATCTGGTTCCTGAGTTGATTCTTCACTGTTTCCATATCCGCCTTCTCCCCAAGTTCCTTTTCAAGAGAAGTGACAGACTTGTCAGTAAAACCACATGGGTTAATAAGGTTGAAATAGGAGAGGTCTGTGTTCACATTGAAGGCAAACCCATGCATGGAAACCCACCTGCTGGTTCTTACCCCAATAGCGCATATTTTTCTTGTTTTCCCGGGTATACCTGTGTCGAGCCATACTCCTGTTGCACCTTTAAGCCTCTCGCCTTTAATTCCATATTTTGCAAGGGTAAGAATGATTGATTCTTCCAGTTTCTCAACATATTCATGTATTCCTTTTACAAAGTATTCAAGGTTCAGAACAGGGTATCCAACGATCTGGCCAGGACCATGGTAGGTTATATCACCACCCCGGTTGGTACGGACAAATTCTGCATCTTTCGACTGCAATTGCAGGAAATCAGCAAGGAGGTTCTCTTCCGAACCGCTTTTGCCTAGGGTAAAGACATGCTGGTGCTCGCAGAAGAGTAGGTGGTTATTGGTTGATTGTTGATTTGTTAAGGGAAGGTTATTGTTTGCCAGCTTTTGGGAAATGATGGAGTTAAAAAGTGTTTCCTGGTATTTCCAGGCATCCATGTAAGGGATCAGTCCGAGGTCCTGAAAAGTAACTTGCATTTGCGGCAGCCGGGTTTGATTAGACATGTTTTTCAGCATGATAGCTGCTTCTTACCAGGGGTTTACTTTCTATGTGTTTAAAGCCTCTTTTGAGACCTTCATTTCTATAGACATCGAATTGCCCGGGAGTGATATATTCATGCACAGCCAGATGTTCCCGGGTTGGGCGGAGGTATTGCCCGATGGTCATGATGTTGCATCCAACATTTCGCAAATCGTCCATGGCCTTCAGGACTTCTTCCTGTGTTTCACCCAGGCCAATCATGATACCTGATTTGGCAGTTATCCCGTTTTCTGAGACTTGTTTTAATACATCCAGGCTGCGCTGGTAAAGGGCTGCGCTTCTGACTAAAGGGGTCAATCTTTCAACCGTTTCCAGGTTATGGGAGATGATCTCCGGCTTTTCATTGACTACCAGCTGAATGTTATCAACCATCCCGGAAAAGTCGGGGATAAGGGTTTCGACGGTCGTCCCCGGGCAGCTTACCCTGATTGTCCTGATTGCAGATGCCCATGCTGAAGCGCCACCATCCGGCAGGTCATCACGGTCTACTGAGGTAAGAACAACATGTTTCAGTTTCATCTCCTTTACAGAGGATGCAATCCTTGCAGGCTCCTCTATGTCAACGGGCAAAGGCTTCCCGGTTTTAGTAGCGCAGAACTTGCAGGAGCGAGTGCAGGTATCTCCAAGGATCATGAATGTGGCAGTGCCTGCAGCCCAGCATTCCCCGAGGTTAGGGCATTTCCCGCTGGTGCAGATGGTATTCAGGCCTTGCGTTTCCAGGATACCCTTAACTTTCAGGTAACTCTCCCCTTTCGGAAGCCGTATCTTAAGCCAGTCAGGTTTTCGAAGATGTTCCATTCCGTTCTGAAATTGAGGGCAAAGGTATCCATTTTCAGGATTGCACTTTAAAGGGGGAATGGAAACACAATCCGCCTGAGGCGGACAATAGAACTATATCTGTTGTGCTTTTCTATTGTGCCCTATGTGCCTAATGTGTTTAATAATTTCGTTAGGTAAGATTATCACCAGTTAAAAGAATCACTTTGAAAGCCTTTAATTGAGTTTGCCTGGAGGCATTTTTTCATGGAAGAGGAGTATTGAAACACAAAAGGCACAGTAGTGCTATTTCCCTATTGTGTTTTTCTATTGTGCCCTATGTGCCTAATGTGTTTAATAATTTCGTTAGGTAAGATAATCACCAGTTAAAAGAATCACTTTGAAAGCCTTTAATTGAGTTTGCCTGGAGGCATTTTTTCATGGAAGATGAGTATTGAATCACAATAGGCACAGTAGTGCTATTTCCCTATTGTGTTTTTCTATTGTGCCTATGTGCCTATTGTGGTTTATTATATTGTTTTCTCTGAATTCATTAGGGTGGGGGCACTCTGGGTGCATAGGGATTCCATTAATAATTGTTCTTTTTATTCCCTTCTCCAGAGTTGTATAAATTGTATTTTTGTCCGGTAATACAAGCTGATTCTCTTCCTATTTGACCGGTAATCCATGAACGAACTCTATCCCCTGAAATTTTCACCCCTTTTCAAAGACAAGATATGGGGAGGGCAGAAAGCTAAAACCCGTTTCGGGCTGGATTTCTCGCCTCTTCCCAACTGTGGGGAAGCTTGGGTGCTTTCAGGTTATCCGGGGAATGAAAGTATTGTCTCAAACGGTTTCCTTAAAGGGAACAACCTCAACGAATTGCTTGAGGTGTATATGGAAGACCTGCTTGGCGATAAGGTGTTCGAAGCATACGGGGAAGAATTTCCCTTACTGATCAAAATCCTCGACTCCAACGACTGGCTGTCGATACAGGTGCACCCTGATGATGAGCTTGCAGAAAAGAGGCATGAAGGCAGGGGCAAAACGGAAATGTGGTATGTTATAGATGCCGAACCTGAAGCAGAACTGATCTGCGGATTCCGAAATAAAGTTACCCGTGAACAGTACCTGGAGAAAATGAAGCAGAATAGCCTCGCCAGCATCCTGAATTATGAAAAGGCAGAAAAAGGGGATGTGTTCTATGTCCCTTCAGGCCGGGTGCATGCTTTGGGGCCGGGCTTATTTATAGCGGAAATTCAGCAGTCGAGTGATATTACTTACAGGATTTATGATTATGAGCGTAAAGATCCCAATGGCAAAGAACGTGAACTGCATACCGAGCTTGCCCTTGATGCCCTTGATTTTGATAGTGGGAGTGATGCCAGGATTGTTTATGAATCCAGGTTAAACAGCACTGTGCCCGTAGTCCAGAGTCCCTTTTTTCATACCGGTGTTATCAGTTTTGGCACGACGGTTGTTAAAAACTATGCCGCGCTTGATTCTTTTGTCATCCTTTTTTGTGTCGAAGGCAAGTGCAGTGTTCAATTTGCTGCCGGTACCGAAATCCTGAAAGCAGGTGAAGTCGTTTTAATCCCGGCTTCCATGGACAGCGATATTGCACTGGTACCGCTTGTTGAAACCAAAGTTCTTGAAGTATTTATTCCCTAACCCATACAGACCACCCCTAAAATCACATCATTCCTATGAAAAAACTGATCGTAGCCGCAATTGCATTCATGATCGCAGCCTCCCTTTCTGCCCAGGAAGCAAAGACCGAGAAAGCCTTGTTCAAAATGCCATCGGTGAATGTCACCGATATGAACGGCAAGAAATTCAATACTGCCGACCTGAGCAATAACGGCAAACCTTATATCATCAGTTTCTGGGCTACATGGTGCAAACCCTGTGTAAAGGAGCTTACCGCTATTTCAGAAGTATACCAGGATTGGCAGGACGAAACCGGGGTAAAACTCATTGCAGTTTCCATCGATGATTCCCGTTCCTCACCACAAGTAAAGACTTTCGTAAACGGCAAACGATGGGATTACCAGGTAATACTGGATGCTAACAGCGAATTCAAACGCGCAATGAATGTCAATGCTGTTCCTCACACTTTCATAGTGAATGGAAAAGGCGAAATAGTTTGGCAGCACACCAGTTTCAGCGAAGGATCAGAACTGGAACTTATCCGCCTCGTTAAAAAGGTGATAGCCGGAGAACCTCTGACTGAATAGTATCACTGACTTAGTTACAATTCCAGGCCTCTCTTCTTGTTTTGCTGATTATTCAAAGTCTGCATGACAGAGACTTCATAATGAGTATTTTATCGGAAGTCCGGCTGGAAAAAAATCAAAGGCTTCAAGCTACAAGTTCTTTGTTGTTTGACCTAAATATGTAGATTTGTCGCAGCAAATGTGCCCACCTCAAATATTCAACAGTTTGAAAACCAGGTTTTTTACTTCTCTATTGCTGTGTTGCAGCATATTCTTTTTTTGCTCCAACCTTTTACATGCTCAAAATGCACCTTCGGGAGGGCAGGTAAATGGTAATTTCCAGATGGATGCGCAGTATTACCAGGTAGATTCTGCCATTGGTGCTTACGCCATCCCGGAAAAGATGCTCATGAATTCCTGGACAAATATCACCTATCTGAATGGTGATTTTTCGGCCGGTTTGCGTTTTGAGACCTATCTTAACCCTGTAAGCGGCTATTACAAGGATTTGAAGGGAAGCGGCGTTCCATACTGGTATGTAGGTTACAAGTCGGGGCAGTTTGATATTACCGCCGGGAATTTCTACGAGCAATTTGGTAGCGGTATGGTCCTGCGCTCATATGAAGAACATAACCTGGGATATGATAATGCTATTAGGGGTGTAAGGGTTAAATTTACACCTGTTAAAGGGGTAGTTTTGAAAGGGATATGGGGAACCCAGCGGTTTTTCTGGCAGCAGAGCCCGGGTATAATTCGCGGGGCAGATATGGATGTTTCGCTCAACGAACTTATTAATTCAATGTCGGGTAGCAAGTTGAAGATACAATTCGGTGGAAGCTTTGTAAGTAAATACCAGGAATACGAAGAAATTTCAGTTGGCCAGGATAGTACTCTTAAACTCCCCTTAAATGTTGGAGCAGGATCCGGAAGGGTAACCCTCAGCTATGGCAAGTTTGGACTTGGTGCCGAGTATGCTTATAAGATCAATGATCCCAATGCCGTAAATAAATTCACCTTCGACCATGGTGATGGCCTACTGTTAAATGCATCCTTCTCACAGAAAGGTTTTGGCATTATCCTGCAGGCAAAAAGACTCAACAATATGAGTTTCAAATCAAAACGTACTGAAACCGGTAATGTATTGGACGTAAACTATTTGCCTGCAATAACCAAGCAGCAAACCTATTCCCTTGCAGCTATCTATCCTTATGCAACCCAGCCGAACGGGGAAATGGGTCTTAACCTTCAGATAAATTACAATATACCCAAGAATACCTTGCTTGGAGGGCATTATGGTACGGACATCAGCCTGAATTGTTCTGATATTTACGAGGATAGTAAAATATTTGATTCTGTGGCATTCTTAACCACCGGTATTCCAACCTATAAATTGAATTTCTTTCAAGTGGGAAGCAGGCTCTATTTTAGAGATATAAACCTTGAAATCAGTCATAAATTCAACAAGACATTTAAAGGGTCGATGAATCTTATCCACCAGGATTATGATCCGTTTGTAAACGGGCATGAAGGTGAACCGGTAATTCATGCGAACATCGTTATTGCAGATATGACTTATAAGTTTACTCCTACCCAGGCTTTACGGGGTGAGTTTCAATATCTGCAGACCAAACAGGACCAGGGAAGCTGGTCGATGGGTACACTGGAATACAGCTTTGCCCCTCTTTGGTTTTTCAGCATTGCTGATCAATGGAATCATGGAAATGAGATTACATCAAACCGCTATCATTATCCCCTGGTTGCTGCAGGATATACCAACAATGCAAACCGTATCCAGGTATCCTATGGAAAGCAAAGGGCGGGGATTGTATGTGTAGGTGGTGTTTGCCGACCGGTACCCGCTTCAAATGGGTTTACGATTACAATCACGAGCAGCTTCTGACGAGGGATTGCAGGGCATAGCGCTTAGGGCCTAGGGCAAAGTGCAAAATGCAGATTGTAAAATGAAATACTGGGTGAGGCAATACTTAAAAACGAAGGGCCCTTGATCCGAATGGAAATTGTGATAAGGTCCTGAATAAATGAAAAAATAAAGAAAACAGCATGAAAGCTATAAGAATACTACTCCTGCTACCCGTTATTGCAGCATTTTTTATTTCCTGCGATAAGATAGATTCCCCCTATGTCAATGTGCCTGTAAAGATAGACACTGCAGCCTGCCCGGTCCCGGAGTTCCCTGCTGTTACTAACCACGTAAAAAGAGTATTACTCGAAGACTATACAGGGCATACCTGTCCGAACTGCCCTACAGCAGGTAAGATTGCCAGGGATCTGAAGGAGCAGTATTCTGGCCAGGTGATAGTCATGGCTGTCCATGCAGGATGGTTTGCACGCACTTACCCTGGAGATCCTGGAGTGCAGGCTATATTTAATTACGACTTCAGAACCCCTGCCGGTACCGACTGGGATACTAAATTCGGGAATGGCAATGCCGGTAATCCGAATGGTCTGGTAAACAGACTGTCAGTAAATAACAAATTTGTTCTCAGGCCAGATGAATGGAGCGGTAAGATTTCTTCCGCTTTAACGGAAGCTCCTAAAATGGATTTACAGCTTATTGTTGATTATGACCCAACAATTAGAAAGATTTGTGCACATACCAATTCTATCTTTTTGACTCCCCTCAACCAAAACCTGAAGATGGAAGTTGTGATAACTGAAGATAGTATTATTGCGGCTCAGAAAAATAATGATGCTGCAGTTGGGCCCGTTGGGGATGTTGAAGATTTTGTCCATATGCATGTGATGCGCGGAGCCTTGAATGGAACCTGGGGTTCTGAATTGATCAATGCAGGTGACGTTAATCCAGAATCTGTCATAGAGAGTTTCCAGTCGACCCTGCCCGAAAAATGTGTTGCCAAAAATTGTCATATCATAGCTTTCATTTTCGACAAGGACAGTTATGAGGTATTGCAGGCAGCGGAAGTCAAGTTGACAGAGTAAGGATCATTTCCTATTTTTGTTTTTCCTTGTATGACTCATCCTCAACTATTTGTGATCAACCCCAACCTGGAAAGGTTGTTAATCCTATTGTTCCTATGGAAGAAAAGAAAATTACCATTGAACTCACGCAGGGTCAGTACAAAGACCTGGTAAAGTTGATGAGCATCGGGAATTTGGTAACAGATGAAGTGTCGGATGATGAATCCCTTTCGGGCTTTGCCCAGGTTCAGCAACTGATTTTGGCATCTTCTGGCAAGGGGAAAGGAAACACTTACATTGCCTACGATAAGAAGGACGATGAGTATTTCCTGGCTGAGGACTTTGAAACCGGTTTGATTGAACTCATGGATGAATATGATGAGAGCCGTTTCTGGGAGAACCTGGTGATGAGGCTTACTCTGCGTGACCTTCAGAAGAAATTCTCAGAGAAGGAGTTGCGCGAAATGCCGGATGATAAGGGCAACCAGGAACTTGAGCAGATCCACAGCTATTACATCAACGAATTCGATGACAATGACCTGGATAACCTGAAGGTCATAGCCATGAAGAGGGTATAGTCACCCAAAGAACTTCTATTTTACATTAAGGTTTCCCTGAATAGGGCAGGGAAGTAATATTTGCTACCTGAATACTGCACCAATTAGCCTATAATTTGTCTGCATTTCAAGTTTATCAGTAGGTTTTTACAGCAGGTTAAAATCGTTCAGGAGTGAGTTCCCTTTTGGGTTATAGCGATTTGGAAAAATTTAAACCTGACAGGTCTATCAGTACTTCCAATAATTTTATTAATTTAGCCGCCCGATTGACAGGAAGCTGTATCAGTTTGCTGTCATGGAATTTGACCAGGAGAGATGTCCGAGTGGTCGAAGGAGCACGCCTGGAAAGTGTGTAAGCGCCGAAAGCGCTTCATGGGTTCGAATCCCATTCTCTCCGCTGATAATAAAGGCAAATAAAAGAAAACCACTGAAAACTAGTTAGTTACAGTGGTTTTTTCTTTTTCTGAAATGCGGAATAACGCATAAAAAAGCAACTTTCCTGTGGCTTATTCGGTGGACTAAATTCTGGATCCGCAAGTCCACCGAATTAGAATACAATTCATTGATTTGCATTACTTTGCATTTTACTTTATTGCTCTGTTAACCTAATTTTAACCTCAAAAAATTAAATCATGAAGAGAGCAACTTGCAAGGTCCTTTATTATATAAGTAGGACTAAGATTCTGAAAGATGGGACGATTCCAATCTACATTCGGATGACAATCAATGGTCAGCGGGCCGAATTTGGTTTACAGAGAAGCATCTTGGAAGATCAATGGGATAATTCACTGGGGAAAGTCAAAGGATCTGATAAAGCATCCAGGGAGCTGAATTCATATCTTGAATTCGTAAAATCAAATATACTGCTTAAGAAACGTGAACTGGAAGAATCCGGTAAAGAGGTAAGTGCACATTTACTTAAGAACTACTACTTAGGAATAGATAATTCTGGGAGAACGATTCTTGGGATATTCAAGGAACATAATGATAAATGCAGGGGATTGATCAATAAGGATTTTGCACCGGGAACTATTGATCGATATGAAACTTGTTACAGGCATCTATCCGTGTTTATTAAAACCAAATTCAAAAGAGAAGATTTGCTGCTGAATGAGATTTCACCAATGTTTATCTCAGATTTTGAATACTTCCTGAAAGTTACCAGATCATGTTGCCATAATACCGCAACAAAGTACATAAAGAACTTCAAAAAGATAATTCGCATCGCACTGGCTAATGGATGGATGAAGGCTGATCCCTTTGCAAACATAAAGTTCCATCTTGACGACGTTGACCTGGATTATTTGAATGAAAGTGAGTTAAATGCCCTGATAAATAAAGAATTCAAAATCGAAAGGGTAAACCAGGTCCGTGATGTTTACTTGTTCTGCTGTTTTACCGGTTTGGCCTTTGTTGATGTGAAAAGTCTTTGTCAGGATGACATTGAAGAAAGAGAGGAGCGGCTCTGGATCATTAAAAGAAGACAAAAAACAAAAAACTGGTGCCGGATTCCTCTTTTAGCTCCCGCCGTATGTCTGTTAGAAAAATATAAAGGGCATCCCCAAAGAGTGAAGACAGGACTTTTATTACCAGTGCCGTCGAATCAACGGATGAATGCTTATCTGAAGGAAATAGCAGATCTGGTGGGGATTGAAAAGAACCTGAGTACACATACGGCCCGGCACACATTTGCTACAACAGTTACCCTGGCTAACCAGGTATCAATTGAAGTTGTGTCAAAGATGCTAGGGCACTCCAGTATCAATATGACAAAGAA
>JACAAZ010000029.1 GCA_013376995.1 Bacteroidota bacterium
ATCTGCCTTACAAGCAGAGGGTCCTTGGTTCGAATCCATGTGCTCCCACTACAACGACAAAGGTTTCAGAAGGTCAACTTTTGGGACCTTTTTTCATTTGCACACGATTTGCATATGAAGTAGTTGCAAAATCTATTAATATTAATTAGAATAACAGACTCGATTTAAACAAAAAGAGGGAATCGGAATTGATTTTGGGTTTTATATGTATATTTGATTGGTTTATAAATTAATAGGTATCATTCGTGACTTTTTGTATTCTAATTGGATTGCCATTTAAGAATCCAAGTATAAATTGAAGTTCATGATCAATAAATCTTGTATTAAACCAAAACAAATTTGCTATATTAATTTCAATTCATATGTTACAAAAATCCCAACCCAAGAATTATTCCTGCGTTCTCCAGGTGTTTGTCATCCTGGTTTTTGTATTCAGCCATTATGCTTGTTATGGCCAGGTTACATATCACCCTGGAATTGCTAACCAGTTAAGGACCAATCAACAAAATTTACCTCCCCAATTTTTAAATCCCGAATTTGACACATCTGCAGGAGCAACAGAGGGAATTGTAGTTCACAATCCGATAACCAGGCATGATGTTCACAAACATTTTCAACCAACTTCAGAATTCTCTGGTTCCATTGATTCGGGACTTTATAAAAGATTTTCCAGGCAGCATAATCCTGCGTTACATTCTGCAGGGCAGGAGAATGATAATTTCAGTACGAATGTACCTCTTCAGCCAACAGTTAATCCGGCAAACTGGCCGGCTTGTGTAAATTGCAAGCTCATTATTCATGTCGGAAGTAATGTATATGAAGCTTCTGGCATTTTAGTTGATTCAAGATCCGTGCTTACCGCCGGTCACGTATTATTTAGTCCTGCTTATGGTGGAGATGGCTGGGCTGACCAGGTTGAAGTGATCCCTGCTTACACGGAACCTAATGAACCCTATGGTCATGCAATGGGTGCGCAATTTTCTGTTGTTGAACATTGGTGGTACCAGGATGAGTATAAAGACGAGTTTGATCTTGGGGTGGTATTATTGGAAAGACCGGTTGGAGCATTAACGGGTTGGTATGGTTTTGATTATCAATCGGATGATTTCTTCTTTACCCACACATTCTGGAATTTCAACTATCCTGCTGCTTCACCATATACCGGATGTTGCGAGTATTACAGGAGCGGACCATTTGATGCAATTTACAATAATAATATCCTTGCAATAAACAGTACTTTTTTTGATGGCCAGGATGGAAGTGGAGCTTACTATAATGATCCGACGAACGGAAGAATGGTTTATGGGATTTTATCAATTCCTTATCCGCCACCCACCTATGAGCAAACTGCCTTTGTTAGGATTACCTGGTTAAAATGGGTATATATAGCTAACACAATAGATAATTATACACCAGTAAATCCTTTATTATTTCCGCTCCAAGTCCAGGTGAACCCTGATTCTGTTCAACCCGGCCAAACGTTTACCACCTTCACTTTCAAAGTTCACAATTATTCTTTTAATGATTTTTCCGGGACGCAAAATGTAGATATCTATCTTTCCACAGATAAGAACATTACTCCAACCGATATGAAAATATCTTCCGGGTATTTTACCGGGGCGATTCCCAGCCTTGGGACAATTACAGTGAATGTACCTAACATGCAGATTCCTTGTACGCCTCCATCAAGTCCCAATAATCTTTATTATATCGGCATTGCACTGGATAACCAGTTTACATCCGATCAGGATGTTGCAAAGGTTAAAATAAATGCCCAGGACACTTCACACTTTGAGACGGAATTAATGTGGAATCGCAGTCCTTCTTATCCTATGATCCAGGGGGTGGTTTCAGATGGAAGTTCCACACTGAAAATCCGTCTTAACAGAACTTCCGGGGACTCAGAGATCAACTCAATTTTTCTTCAATTGCAAGCTGTATCTGGCGAAGTTGATGGTCCGCTGGGAAGCGTTGGATCAACGACCACCATTATTACTGGAGCAAGTTGTTCTGTCCCTGGCTCATCGGGTAATGATCAATGGGACTTCTATTATAAAGCTCCGGAAAAATTCTCAAACAATTCAAATAGCAATAGCCCAGTAAGAATTCTAAAAGCTGTTTTCACAATTAATGCTACACAAAATGGAAATCCGGTTTGTAAAACCGTTGAGCAAATAATTAAGATAATACGGCCACCCGTATTATTAATACATGGTTTAGGTGATAATAGTGAGTGCTTTTCATCACTTTATACGGATTTATTGAATTCAAATAAGTATTCAAAGTATCAAGTAAAATGTGTAGATTATCGCTGGTCAAATACCTATGCATTTGTTGAAAATGTAAGAGTTATCGCCTCTGATGTGTATGAAATAAAAGATTTTTGGAATTTGGCAGGTTATGAAGTTGATAAAGTAGATTTGGTCGGACACAGTATGGGCGGGGTTCTCTCCCGCTTGTATCTACAAAGTCCGGGATATAAAAATGACATTCACAAGTTAATTACCGTTAACACTCCGCATGCAGGTTCCCAAGGTGCAAACCTTATTTATGATTTTCAATCTATCTTTAGTAAATATTTTGATGTTATTTGTCCAGCAGTATCAGATCTAAGGGTAACAAGTCCATCAACCAGGGATTATTTGAATGGGCCAGCAAGAAATAATCGCGTTGTGCCTTCATATGCCATTTGTACAGAAACTGAAAACCTAGACCCAGTATTTAGAAGCAACATGCTTTTTTCTGCAATTTACTTGGCATTCAAATTGAAATTTCCTGAGTATTTCGAAATAGCTGAATCTATACCTCCACTAATTTTTCTTGAACCAAATGATTTAGTTGTAGCTCAAAGTAGCCAAATTGGAGGGCTCAGTAAAAATTCTATAACTGAAGGCGAATGGCATAATGGAGCTCCTAGTAACTTGGAAGTCAAGTCAAGAATCAAGGACCTGCTTGAGGTTACTTCATCAGACAATTCGTTTTCGACAGGTGGATTCAATCCAACTCCCCTAACACCCTGGTGGTATGGCAAAAACTCGAATCAAAAAATGACATTTGATGATACTGTTCATTTTATTAATCCTTTACCGGGTGCAATAGTTCAGAATGGTCAAAATTTAGATATCAATATCTCCGGCACTTCAAACATCAGAAATATTGTACTGAACATACGGGAAACTCAGAATTCAGTCCTGATTGTTGATTCTGTGACTTCCAACTTGCACTATATATACTCAATACCACAGACTGCTTGTGGTATAATTAAACTTTTGGCTTTTGGCTTAGATTCTCTCAGCAACGTATTTGCTGATTCAACTTACATCAATATTCAAATGACAGGAACTCCCGATTCCTTATTTATTCCATATCCACCTGATTCACTTGTTCTTTCACAAGGATTAATGGGCAGTGTTTATGTTTCATGTAAATTCTCAAATGGAATCATCAGGGATATAACTACTTTGCCTGAGACCCAATACAGTATTCAAACACAAAATGCTACCATTGTGTCTAAAGGCATTTTTAAAGGAGTTCATCAAGGCAGCGATTCCCTGATAGTTTCTTACCTGGGGCTCACTGTAAAATTACCAATTCACATCGGCCAGTATTACATCCAGAAAGATTCCATCCATACCTCTGCTAATATTTGTGCCGGCCAGAATTATTTGTTCTATGGACAATCACTGGATTCCACAGGCACTTTTTCGAAAACGTTTACGAATCAATATGGATGTGATAGTGTTATATTTCTGAACCTGGCTGTCAACGAAGTCCCAGCCACACCAGGAGTGATTACAGGACCTTCAATGGTTCTACCCGGGCAGTCTGGTATTATTTATCAGGTTGATTCAATCCCTGGTGCAACAAGTTATCATTGGAATTTACCCACAGGAATATCCATAATTTCAGGTATAAATACCAATTCAATTACTGTGAGTATTTCTGATACAGTAGTTTCAGGTGGCCTAAGCGTTTTCGGGATTAATACATGTGGGAATGGAAATCTATCGCCAACACTTATAATATCCAGTGGTTATACGATTTCAGGATCATTCCGGTACAACAATGTTGCTAATACAACTATCGATTCACTTGAATTAAAGCTATACAAAAACAACAGCCTGGTCGATACTAAACATTCAGATATTAGCGGGCACTATGCTTTTAGTGGTAAATCAGACGGTACTTATATACTTAAAGCCACGACAAATAAACCCTGGTCAGGAGTAAACGGAACCGATGCCTTAAAAATCCAGCGCCATTTTGCCGGAATCGAATACCTGACAGAACCAGTAAGGATTCTTGCAGCTGATGTTAATAACAGCAATTCAATCAATGGAACAGATGCGCTGAAAGTGAAACGCCGCTTTGCAGGCCTTGATACTACTTTCGCCCGTGGAAACTGGACATTCGCCAAACCTGTTATAGGTGGAGACACCATTCTTGTTTCAGGAAGCGATGTTACCCAAAACTTCTACGGCCTCTGCGTTGGCGATGTGAACGGTTCCAACGTCCCGGGTCCTGGTGCCAAGAGCACAGAATCCCTTGAACTTAATTACAATGGCACTATTCTTCCTTCCCCGGGGCAAGAGTTTGAAATTCAGCTTACAACCGAAGATGATTTATCGGTCAGCGCCGTCTCCCTATTGCTCTCCTACCCGGACGACCTAATCAGTATCAACTCACTTTCGATGAAAGAAGGAAGCCCTGTTTACACCCTTTCAGATGGACAGATCCGCTTAGCATGGTCAGAAATCAACCCCATGAAAGTTGCCAAAGGTGAGCCCCTGCTTACGATGAAAGCCCGTGTTAATGAGAATTTCAAGCCTGGAGATGTCATTCGCTTTGGCTTAGGTTCTGAAAGTGAACTGGCGGATGAGTCGGCAGAAGTGATCAGTGGCGCAGGCCTGAAAATGCCTGAAATCGGGGCTGTTACCTCGATAAAAGATCCAGGTCAGGCTTGCTTTATCTGCAGTGTAAAAGTCCAGCCTAATCCGGCAAAAGGAACCCTCAACCTGGAGTTTGACCTTACAAAAAGTTCCGACATCTCGATCAGTTTGTATGACCTAATGGGAATAGAAGTTAAGAGGTTGAAAACGTCCCCCGAAAAAGCAGGCAAGATCAGGAAACAACTGGATGTTTCGGGATTCGCAAACGGAACTTATTTCCTGAAGATCCATGCCAGCGGACCGAACCAGGGTAACCCTAATATCGTGAAAATCATCATCCAGAATTAGCTTTAGGTTTCTTTGTAAGGTTAGGATCGTATATTTGCTTCATTCATTTCGATAGCTAAGGATTTCTATACTTTAAGAGATAAATATAATTTAAAAAGAATATTATGAGTAGGGTAGCGTTTTTGATCTTAATCTTTTGGAGCATTTGTTCTTTGTCGACTGCCCAATCTAATTCCCGGTTTTGGAAAGGATTATTATCTTCATCTCAAGGACAAGCAGCCTATGCAGTTGTGAATGACAGTCTTTATCGAATAGATGGGGGGACGTGGCTGTTCAAGGCATATTTGAATTCTGGCAATAATGTCCTTAATGACTTAAAAGTAAATAATAATGTTTTATGGGCATTTTACTCCTCTACCATAAAATATAGTCCTGACGAAGGTAATACCTGGCAACTATTTTCTAAACCTTCTGATGCTTCTACTACCGGTAAATTTTATGGAAATTACATCTATTTAAATGGGGCTAAAGTATACAGGAAAAACATCGTAGCATCAAATAGCAGCTGGGAAACTATTTATAACGGTGGGTGTTACGATTTTGCCGTTACTGTTGACAGTACTATTTATCTTACATTTTATGATTTCAGAATAATAAAAAGTACGGATAACGGCCTGACATGGAATGAAACTAACTGGGCGTCATCTGGTGAACAGTCCACTCCGTGTACTATCGAAGCTCAGTATAATAAAATATTTGTAGGAACTTACTGGGGAGGACTATATCTATCAAACGACGGAGGGAATAACTGGTTAAAATCTACAGGATTACCAGTTGGGAAAGGAGTTTCAAACATATATTTAAATTCAGACAGCCTTGTTATTGTTTTAGTCAGAGATCAATTAAGTACGCCAGGATTGTATATTAGCTCAAATGATGGCGTCGATTTTGTTAAACTTAATTGCAGTTTGACAAGGTGGACAGAAGAATTTATTGAAGGTTTTGTAAGAAATAATAATAATATGTTCTTAAGTGCTGGATATCGAGGCTTTCTTAAGAGCACTGATACCGGAAATTCGTGGAGCGACTTCAACAATGGCATTGATAATATTAAACCTCATCACGTGATTAAAATTCAAATGGATCCGGGTGGTTCAATATGGACATTAATGTCGGAGACCGGAATTGGTCCACGTAACACCTGGGGAATATTAAAATCGACAGATAATAGTATAAGCTGGAGTGAAGCAGATTCCACGCTAATTGATCAATACATGACACTTGAAGATCTACTTGTTATTCCGAACGGTAAAGCCATTGTCTCACGATATTCTCCGGGTAAACTGAGTATTTCCACGGATGCAGGCAATAGTTGGGTGAGTAATACAGTTACAGGCATTGCTTCAACCATCAGCAGTTTACAATCAAATAATTCCAATGATATCATTTTTGCAGGAACTTATTGGGATGGGGTCCTAAGAAGTATAGACGGTGGTTTGAACTGGGAAAAACTAACAAATGGTTTACCTAACCACATTGGAGCCTCAAGTATTGTAATTGATAATGACACTGTATATACAATCATAAAAAGTCAAAGCGGTTACGATGGAATTTATCGATCATTAACCTTAGGTAATAGTTGGCAGAAAATAAGTTCTGAGTATTTTAACGGTATTATAAAAAATGGCAATTCGCTTTATGGGTACCAAGGACATTCAATTTATAAAAGTAATGATGAAGGATCAACCTGGGAAAATATCTCAAATAATCTTCCTTCGAATTTGAACATTAATGCTATTACAATAGCAATCAATATTTCTGAGCCTTCATTGTCTGCAATCGTATTGGCAACAACTTCCGGAATTTATTGTTTCAATCCCTTTAGCTCAATCTGGGCGAAATTATCTGATACGTCTGGAAATACTTTATTATGGGACAATTTGAATAATTGCCTAATAATTGGGAATGATAACGGAATAAACAAGATCAACGCATCACAAGTTTTTATTCATATTAATCCGCTTCAGTTAATAATGGGTGCCAATGCAGGAACCTGCCAGGTGAACATTTCCTCTTTAACTGCATGGCAGGCTACATCGAACAATGATTGGCTGACCATCAACGGTTCAAATAACGGCTCTCCTGGTATTGCTACATTAACATTGAATGCCACAGAAAATAACACTTCTGCGACACGAACAGCTAGTGTCACAATTTCAGCTACTGGCTTTGAGAACCAAACTATTACCATTTCACAATGCAGGAAAATCACAGTTTCTGCCGGTACATTAAACACTGTTCTAACTTCCGAAGAAAAAAACACTTTAACCAATATCACCTTAGTTGGTGCTATTGATGCGAGGGATTTCAAAACCATGCGTGATTCAATGCCTGCTTTGAATGTGTTAGATATAAGAGATGTTATGATTTCCGCCTATTATGGAAACCTAGGCACTCAAGGAACTAATAGTTTTACATATCTAGTTAATTCTATTCCTCAATATGCTTTTCTAAATCCAATTTCCCATTTAGGAAAAAGTAGTTTAAATACCATAATACTACCTTTTACGATTTCTAAAATAGGATGGAATTCTTTCAATAGCTGTAATGGATTAACCTCTTTCCATATTCCATCCTCAGTGACGTCAATAGACCAATATGCTTATGCTCAATGTTCATCACTGGATTCTATAATCTTACCTACTTCAGTAGTTTCCATAGGATGGGGAGGGTTCTATGGATGTACTGGCCTATCTTTTGTTTTCATCCCAGCTTCAGTTACTTACATAGGCATTGAGGCTTTTTCAAACTGTGGAGGAGATATTCTTGTAAGTGATTCCAACCAATTCTATTCAAGCGCTGATGGCGTTTTATTTAATAAGACTAAAACAAGTTTACTCTCGTGCCCTAAATCCAAAAACGGCAACTTTTCTATTCCTTCTTCTGTTAACATAATTTCGCAGGGGTCTTTTATTGGTTGTTCTGGACTAAATTCAATTACTATCCCATATTCTGTTACCTCGGTAGGCGGAAGTGCATTCGAATACTGTTATGGCTTAACTTCTATTGGAATTCCTTCTTCAGTTACTTCAATTGAATCTTATGCGTTTTATGATTGTAGAAACATTGATTCTATTTATGCTTATTCAAATATTCCAATTAATATAAGCTCTTCTTATAACGTTTTTTATAATATTAATAAATCATCAACTATATTACTCGTTCCAATTGGTTCAGTGAGCGCTTACCAGGCAGCTAATCAATGGAAGGACTTTTTGCATATTGTTGAAATGCAGCCACAGCCGAGTTTCCAGTTGAGCGGATCAATAACTTATAATAATGCGTCAAACACTCCTCTGGGTTCAGTGAAATTGTCAATTCAGCGTAATTCGATCCCCATTGATTCAACACTGACAAATGAAACCGGGGCTTATAGTTTTTCTCCAATTTCCAGTGGAAATTATGCAAGCCAATTCACCTGCACGAAACCTTGGTCAGGTGTAAATGGAACTGATGCATTAAAAGTTCAACGTCATGTAGCGGGAATAGAACTAATTACTGAACCTATACGGTTATTGGCAGCAGATGTTAATAATACAGGTAGTATTAATGCGACAGATGCGCTCAAAATAAAGCGACGCGTAGTAGGCATGGATACAAGTTTTACCACGGGTAACTGGATATTCGCAAAGCCAGTTATTGGGGGGAATAACATCATAGTGAACGGTGTTAATACTGTCCAAAATTTTTATGGGATTTGCGTAGGCGATGTGAATGGTTCAAATGTTCCCGGCCCCGGTGCCAAGAGCGCCGCATCCCTTGAACTAATTTACAATGGTACCATCCTTCCTTCTCCGGGACAGGAATTTGAAATTCAACTTACTACTGAAGAAGATTTAGCAGTCAGCGCTGTTTCGCTGGTTCTCTCCTATCCTGCTGACCTGATCAGTGTCAGTTCGCTTTCAATGAAAGACGGAAGCCCGGTATACACTATTTCTGATGGAAAGATCCGATTAGCCTGGTCAGAAGTCGATCCTATGAAAATTGCCAAAGTTGAACCCCTGCTGACAATGAAAGTACGTATTAAGGAAAACTTTAAACCTGGCGATGTCATTCATTTTACCCTGGGCTCTGAAAGTGAACTTGCGGATGAATCGGCAGAAGTAATCAGCGGTGTAAACCTGGAAATGCCTGAAATCGGTTCTGTAACTTCGATTGAAGATCCTGGTCAGGCTTGCTTTATCTGCAGCATAAAAGTCCAGCCTAACCCGGCAAAAGGAACCCTTAAACTGGAGTTTGACCTGACTAAAAACTCGGACATCTCCATTGGTTTATATGACCTGATGGGTAAAGAAGTTAAGAGATTGAAAACTTCATCCGAAAAAGCAGGCAGGATCCGGAAACAACTGGATGTTTCGGGATTCGCAAACGGAACTTATTTCCTGAAGATCCATGCCAGCGGACCGAACCAGGGTAACCCTAATATCGTGAAAATCATCATCCAGAATTAGCTTTAGGTTTCTTTGTAAGGTTAGGATCGTATATTTACTTCATTCATTTCGCTAGCTAAGGATTTCTATACTTTTAGAGATAAATATAATTTAAAAAGAATATTATGAATAGGATAGCGTTTTTGATCTTAATCTTTTGTTGCATTTGTTCTTTGTCGATAGCCCAATCCAATTCAAGGTTTTGGAAAGGGGTATTATCTTCTTCTCAAGGACAGGCTGCCTACGCAGTTGTGAATGATAGTCTTTATCGTATTGATGGTGGGAACTGGATATACAAGGCATATTTGAATTCTGGCAACAATGTCCTTAATGATTTAAAAGTAAATAATAATGTTTTATGGGCATTTTACTCCTCTACCATAAAATATAGTTCTGACGAAGGTATTACCTGGCAACTATTTTCTAAACCTTCCGATGCTTCTACTACCGGTAAATTTTATGGAGATTACATCTATTTAAATGGGGCTAAAGTATACAGGAAAAACATCGTAGCGTCAAATAGTAGCTGGGAAACGATTTATAACAGTCCGTGTTACGATTTTACAGTTACTGTTGACAGTACTATTTATCTTACCTTTTACAATTTCAGAATCATAAAAAGTACGGATGATGGGCTTACCTGGACTGAAACTAACTGGGCGTCAGCAGGTGAAGGGTCCACTCCTTGCACAATCGAATCTCAAAACAACAAAATATTTGTTGGTACTTACTGGGGCGGTGTGTATATGTCAGGCGACGGGGGGAATAGCTGGGTAAAATCCACCGGATTACCTGCATTGAGGGGTGTTTCAAACATTTATTTGAGTTCTGACAGCCTGGTTATTGTTTTAGTCAGAGATCAAAAAAGTACTTCAGGATTATATATAAGTGCAACTGATGGAGCCGATTTTACAAGGCTTAATTCTGGTTTAACCACATGGGCTGAGGAATTTATTAATGGTTTTGTCAGGATAAATAATGATTTCTTTTTGAACGCTGATTATAGGGGCTTTTTTAAGAGTTCAAATACAGGAAATACCTGGAGAGACTTCAACAATGGAGTAGATAATATTAAGCCACATCATGTCATCAAAATTCAAATGGATCCGGGAGGTACATTGTGGACACTAATGTCAGTTGCTGGAATTGGTCCACGTAGCACTTGGGGATTATTAAAATCGACAGATAATGGTTTCAACTGGAGTGAAGCTGATTCCACCATATCTGATCCATCAATGACCCTTGAAGATTTACTTGTTATTCCGAACGGAAATGTACTTGTCGCTCATTATAACAGCTATCCTACAATTTCTGCGGATGGAGGATACAGTTGGGTGAATGATACCGTAACGGGAATTCATTCAACCATCAGCAGTTTACAATCCAACAATTCCAATGATATTATTTTTGCCGGAACTTATTGGGATGGTGTTATAAGAACGATAAATGGAGGCGCAAGCTGGGAAAAATTAACAAATGGTATTCCTAACAACGTTGGAGCCTCAAGCATTATAATTGATAATGACACCGTTTACACGATTTTATCTAGTCAAAGCAGTTATTTAGGAATTTACAGATCAACGAACCTGGGCAATGATTGGCAGCAAATAAGTTCTGAGTATTTTGCAGGTATTATTAAAAATGGGAATTCACTTTACGGGCATGATGGCCAGTACATATATAAAAGTGATGATGAAGGGTTAACCTGGCAAGATATCTCAAATAATCTTCCCTGGAATTTGAGTATTAATGCAATTGCAATTGCAAACAATATTTCTCAGCCGTCATTGTCTCCTATCGTTTTGGCAACTACATCCGGAATTTACTATTTCAACCCTTATAGTTTAACCTGGGATAAAATATCAGAGATAAATGGAAAATCCTTATTTTGGGATAATTTAAACAATAGCCTTATTATTGGGAGTGATGGTGGGATTAACAGGATAAATGCATCACAAATTTTTATTCATATTACTCCGCTTCAGTTAATAATGGGTGCAAATGCTGGAACCAGCCAGGTAAACATTTCCTCATTAACGGCATGGCAGGCTACATCCAACAATGATTGGCTGACCATCAGCGGCTCAAGTACCGGCTCTGCCGGTAATGCAACATTGACATTGCAAGCCACAGATAATAACACGTCCGGGACTCGAACCGCAACTGTTACAATTTCAGCATCAGGCTTTGAGAACCAAACTATTACCATTTCACAATGCAGGAAAATCACAGTTTCTGCCGGTACATTAAACACTGTTCTAACTTCCGAAGAAAAAAACACTTTAACCAATATCACCTTAGTTGGTACTATAGATGCAAGGGATTTTAAAACAATGCGTGATTCTATTCCATTGTTGTCAGCATTGGACATACGAAATGTAACTATAGTAGCCTATACAGGATCCAAAGGTACTCAAGGAACAAGCAGCTATTCTTATTCTGCCAACGAGATTCCGATAGATGCCTTTTATAATCCTTCTACATATAAAGGCAAAACGAGTTTGATTTCAATCAGCATGCCCTTATCAACCCAATATATTGATTATTCAGCTTTTCAATACTGTACAGGACTTACCTCATGCAACATTCCTCCTTCAGTAGTTATTGTTCGTGGTTCAGCCTTTTATTTTTGCAACGGTCTGAATTCGATAATTATTCCTTCCTCTTTAATAAATATTTATGATGGGGCGTTTCGAAATACCAGCGGATATTTTACGGTAGATGCCAACAATCCAAATTATTCAAGCTTAAATGGAGTCTTATTTAATAAGAACCAGTCAACTCTAGTCCAATCAACAATATCAAACGCCGGAAATTATGTTATACCTTCTTCTGTCGCAACTATCGGATCATGTGCGTTCTGGTATTGCTATAGATTAAACTCCATATCAATTCCATATTCGGTTACATCCATTAAAGGCCAGGCATTCCAATCCTGTTACGGCCTTACTTCAATTGAAATCCCATCTTCGGTGTCTTCAATTGCTGCTGCTGCATTCTACGATTGCAAATATGCTGATTCAATTTTTTCATACTCTTCTACCCCCGTTAATTTAAGTTCTTCCTCTAACGTTTTTTATAATATCAATAAATCAACTACTATTTTGCTTGTTCCAATTGGTTCAGTAAGCGCTTACCAAGCCGCAAATCAATGGAAGGACTTTCTGCATATTGTTGAAATGCAGCCGCAGCCGAGTTTCCAGTTGAGCGGATCAATAACTTATAATAATGCGTCAAACACTCCTCTGGGTTCAGTGAAATTGTCAATTCAGCGTAATTCGATCCCCATTGATTCAACATTGACAAATGAAACCGGGGCATATAGTTTTTCTCCTATTTCCAGTGGAAATTATACAAGCCAATTCACTTGTACGAAACCCTGGTCAGGTGTAAATGGAACTGATGCATTGAAAGTTCAACGTCATGTAGCCGGAATAGAACTGATTACTGAACCTATCCGGCTATTGGCAGCAGATGTTAATAATACGGGAAGTATCAATGCCACGGATGCGCTGAAAATAAAGCGACGCGTAGTAGGCATGGATACAAGTTTTACTGCAGGCAACTGGATCTTTGCAAAGCCTGTCATAGGTGGGAATAACATCATAGTGAACGGGGTCAATACTGTCCAAAATTTTTATGGGATTTGTGTAGGAGATGTGAATGGTTCAAATACTCCAGGGCCCGGCAAAAAGAGTTCGTCGTCTCCGCAACTGGTTTATGAAGGGTATCAGTATGCTGCACCCGACCAGGAATTGGAGTTACCTGTAATCGCTGATCAGGACATGGAAATCTCTGCTGTGACCCTTGAGTTTTCATACCCTGAAGCTCTCATCACGGTTAAAGATTTGTCCTTTAAGGCAGGAAGCCCTTTATATACAATTCACAATGGCATTATTCGCATGATCTGGTCGGAGGTTAATCCTGTTAAGATATTCAAAGGTGATACATTGCTTACATTGAGAGCACATACCACAAATCAATTTTCGCCCGGAAGGCTTATCAGTTTTGACTTAGGTGAAGAGAGTGAATTGGCAGATCAAAATGCTGAAATTCTTGAAGGTGTCACTTTGAATATGCCAGTTCCAGAGTCTGTTACCTCAGTTGAGGATTTGGCACAGGAGTGCAATATCTGCAATGTTGAGCTTAGCCCTAATCCGGCAAGTAACACCCTCACTGTTGTATTTGATGTTTCTGCAATGTCCGCTGCAGTGATCAGCCTTTTCAACCAGCAGGGACAGGAATTAATGAAAGTGGATATGATATCTGATAAAGCGGGCAAAATGAAACATCAATTCGATATTTCAGGCTATCCCAATGGAGTATATCTATTGAAACTAAATTCAAAAAATGGGGATAATGACTATTCAAAAACATTCAAATTTATTATCCAACATTGATCGTTTGCCAGCTGGCAGATTTTTAACAACTGGATATATGCAATTGCTATATTATCGGCATTAACATTAAAGTTAATAGATTGCACTTGAAGTAAGTTTGCATGATTATTATCTTGGACAAGCCCCAATCAATAAAATTGTTATTGGACAAGAAACAATTCTCAAATTCATTACCTTAAACCATGATATTGCCTAAAGTGCTTTGAACAAACAAAACGACCAATCCCTGAATAAAATTAGGATACAACATTTTACAATCGGATTCTCATTAAAAGCTTTCATTCACGACAACTAAGCTAATTATAAATGTACTTAAATACTTAAATTATCATAGACAATTTTCTGTTAATGATTTAGCAGAATTTAATAAGATTCTTTATCTTAGCCGCTATAATGATAACTGAAACTCGATTACTTCTTTCTAATCTAATGCTTTATTTGCTTTAATTTTTGTCAACTCGTATTCTTGTATTCTTTCTATAGTTTTTGATGGCTGATCATGCCAGTAAAATGATAAAAGTAGAATTTGCGCTTAGGTTCGTTAACACTCTCCGGGAATACAGTTAATTATGAAGAATAATTAGGCAACAATCAATTTTAATGTTATTTGTTGCTCCATCATAGGCATAAATAATAATTGGAGCAAATAGCAAAACCTTAGAAACCCTTTAAGTACAATTATTAAAATCTATTTACTGAGATAGTAGATCCATAGGCTGGATTATGTTATCCCAGTTATAATTGTCTGTATACTCCTATTATAATTGAAATGTCAAGTTGAGTAAAAATATATCATGAATAATGAACATCAAACTATCAAAAACCCACTATTAAACGTATGAAAACAATTTTTCTAACATTAGTTTTCCTTGTGCTCCATTTCGCAGCAATCATGGCACAATCCCCTAGCAGTTTCAGTTACCAGGCTGTAGCCAGGGATGCTACAGGAAGTCCCATCATCAATAAAGCTATTTCCTTACGGATATCGATTCTGCAGGGAACCGTTACCGGCTCGGAGGTATACAAGGAAACTCATACTGTTACGACGAATCCTTTCGGGCTTGTCAATTTGGCCATTGGTAATGGAACACTGGTTAATGGCAGCTTTACCGGAATTAGTTGGGGAAGCAACCCCTATTTTGTAAAAGTAGAAATGGATACTGCCGGTGGTAGTAATTATGTATTTATGGGTACAAGCCAATTGCTTTCTGTTCCTTATGCTCTAAATGCAAAGAATGGTGTTCCTGCTGGCCAAAATGTGGGCGATATGTTGTATTGGAATGGAACTCAATGGTTGGCTGTACCTATTGGTATTAACGGGCAAACGCTTGTTATTAATAATGGAATACCGGCATGGGGAGGGATTCAGCTTCCTGTAATTACATCAACATTAAAACCAGATTCTACAACAATAACAGCATATACAGCAAGTAGTGGAGGTACTGTTCTTAGTGATGGTGGGGCACCTATTACAGCAAGAGGAGTCTGCTGGAGCACTTCGCAAAATCCTACCATCGCTGATTCTAAATCCATGGATGGGACAGGTATTGGTACTTTTACCAGTCAAATAACAGGACTGTCTATTGGTACAACGTATTACGTCCGAGCATATGCTACTAATAATGTGGGTACAGGGTATGGCAACCAGGTTAGTTTCACCACACAAAATGGAATAATTGTTCTGACTACATATCAGCCCTATACTGTTACTGCTACATCTGCAATTTCAGGTGGAAACTACATATCGACAGGTGGTCTTGTGATACTTGGTAATGGGGTTTGTTACGGCACGTCTCCTAATCCAACCATATCTGGAACGAAAACTACTGATGCAATTGGTAATCTGTCAATCTCAAGTAATATCTTTAACTTAACACCAAACACGATTTATTATGTGCGTTCCTATGCTACCAATAGCTTAGGTACTTATTATGGAAATGAAATAAACTTTACGACTCCTGATGGAATTATTCTCCTTTCGACAGGCTTAGTTACTACAATTCAGCATAATGATGCGAAATCTGGAGGTTCCATCTCCTCAGATGGCGGAGGCGGAATTATTTCTGCTAAAGGTGTATGCTGGAGTACATCCAATAACCCTACTGTTGCAGATAATAAAACAAATGAAGGATCTAATGCAACATCATACGATAGTTACATTACAGGATTCAGCGATAATTTAACTTACTATGTTCGGGCTTATGCTACTAATCAATTTGGAACCTATTATGGAAATCAACAATCCTTTATTTATGTTCCTGGTGTCATTTCAATCAATACGAATCCGCTTTCGAGTGTGGCAAGTTTATCTGCAATTGGCGGAGGCTTAATTACCAGTATTGGAGGAACAAATCTTACTGCTAAAGGCGTTTGTTGGGACTCAATTTCTTCTCCCACGATTAACAACCACAAAACAGTTGATGCAGGCTCGTGGTATAATTCTTATTCCTCAATTCTAACAAATTTATTTCCTAATAGAACCTATTATGTTAGAGCGTATGCAACCAATTTTTCTGGCACCACTTATGGAAATGAATTAAGTTTTACTACCAGTAATGCATGTCCTTCGACTGTTTCGCATGGATATGTTTCCGGTATATCACCCGATACTTCTGCACAGTTCAATATTACCTATACTTATAATGTAATAACTGCTAACCCGGCATGGGGTGGAAAATGCTGGACGATGAAAAATCTTGGAGCAACAAATGAGGCTACTTCTGCCCAGGATGTAGACCCAAACCATGATGGTTGGTATTTTCAGTTCAACAAGAAGCAGGGCTTTTATGATGATGGAGCCACTTTAACACCCAGTTCAAAATGGTCTGTGGAATATCCTGATGGAGGTTGGTCAAGTGAGAACGACCCTTGCCTTCAACTATTAGGGTCAGGCTGGAGAATCCCAACCGTCGCAGAATGGCAAATCTTTACCTATGCTTCAGTTGAAAATGGAGGATTATATGCTGGCGGATATACGACTGCATTTAATTCCAGCTTAAAGCTTAATGCTTCTGGAATAGTCTATCAGCAGGCCTTGTATTACCGTGGCTCTGAAGCATATTATTGGAGTGGAGAGATAAATTCTACTTATCCAACTTGGGATGGGAATAGTTTGAGAATTCAATCAAATTATAGTGATTTTTATGGTACTGATAAGACATATGGATGCTCTGTCCGTTGCATTAAAGACTAGTATTTGAAGTAAATAGACCATAACTGATCAAATAATTCTAACTATCATGAAATTCAAAATATTAATGGGATTCATTCTGTGTTGGGGATATATTTGCAATGCACAGACTTTGACGCCATCAGTAGTAGCTTCTTCGGGGAATTTGGGCTTCAATGAGGGAGTTAGCCTAGGATGGACTGTCGGCCAACCTGTGATTGAAACCATATCTAATCCCATTCTAACACTTACCCAAGGCTTCCAGCAGGGAGGTTCAAACGGAAAGCAGATCAGCGGCCTGTTCAGGTATAACAACACACAACTTACAGCCCTTGACAGTGTGAAGATTGTTTTGACAATCAATGGGAACAGGCTGGACTCGGTTTATACCAATACTTCCGGGTATTTCCAGTTTTCAGGGGTTGTACCTGGCAATTACCGGCTTACTGCCTATTCAGGTAAACCCTGGTTGGGAGTAAATGCGACAGATGCCATCAAGATCCAGCGTCACTTTGCAGGTATGGAATTACTTACAGTCCCAATCCGGTTACTGGCTGCCGATGTGAATAATTCCAATTCCATCAATGCAACTGATGGAATAAAGGTAAAACGACGTTTCTCAGGTATCGATAATTCATTCCTCCGTGGAGACTGGACTTTTTCGAAAACCACAGGTGGTGACACGATTGTTATGAGCAACAGTAACGTAAGCCAGGATTTCCAGGGTTTATGTGTTGGGGATGTTAACGGCTCTAATGTTCCGGCTCCCGGTGATTATATTCAAAACCATGTAGTAATTGTAAGCGAAGGCAGCATAGATGTGATGCCCGGACAGGAATTCAACGTTCCCCTAAATGCTACGCAGGATATGTCGGTTTCAGCTATCTCACTTGTTATTCCAATTTCCCAGGATTATCTCCAGGTAGAATCAGTTGAGGTCAAGTCCGGAAGTCCTGTTTTTTCGATATTAAATGGTCAGTTAAGGATTGCATGGTCAGAACTTGATCCTATAATCCTTAAGGCTGGTCAGCCCCTTATTACTGTTAAACTAAGGGCAACTGAACAATTTACGACTACTCAGCTGATAAACTTGCAGGCAACATCCGAATCGGAGATTGCAGACGAATATGGTGAAGGCATTTCACTTGTAACACTTTCCAGTTATACGATCAGCATGCTTAATCTGACTGGATTAAATCCTTCAACAAGCCTGGTATCATCTGTTAATGTCTTTCCAAATCCGGCAAAAGACATGGTCAAACTATCCCTTCAATTGTCTCAACCGGCAATAGCAGAAATCAGGATGATGGATGAATTGGGAAATTTAGTACATGTACTTGGCCAACATGCCCTGAAGACTGGGAATAACGAAATTTCAATCAACCTCCAAAACAGATGCAGTGGGATATACTACTTCAGGATAGATCTGGCCATCAAGGATCAAACTATTCAATTCGTCAAAAAGTTTGTCATTCTTCAATGAGAGCATTTTCGAATCATTACCTAAAGAATTGATTCAAAATACAGAATATCAGAATATTGCCAAAAATCCATCTTACTATATATGAATTCCAATACTATGAAAACAACCTCTACATATGTGAATCTGATTATCGCGCTGGTGATCCTTCTTTTGCCTGCTTTAGTAGTTGCACAAAATGCTCCTATTACTTTAGCAGGATCTTCAAGTGTTTGCCCCAACGCATCGGTAACGGTACCAATTACAGTGAATAATTTTTCACAAATCACTGCTGTATCTCTTCGGTTGGATATTAACCCTACTCTGCTTAGTTATACCGGATATACCAATCTAAATTCATCTCTTGCAGGTTGCCTGGTGAATTCAGTTCTAGTATCTCCGACCCTGCGGAAAATACTAATTGTTTGGTCTGATGTTAATCCACTTACCTTAACTAATGGTAGTAAATTAGTAGACCTAAATTTTACATTGTTATCTGGAAATCCGACTGTTAGCTTCAACAATACTGCTAACGGGGGATCCGACTGCGAATATGCTGATCTGAATGGAGATCCATTGAACGATATCCCAACGTCTACTTACTATACAGATGCACTAATAACCAATCTGGGGGTTGGGAACCCTGGAACAATAACGGGGCTTGCCAGTGTATGTAAAGGACAAAGTGGAGTTACCTACTCAGTCTCACCCATACCCAATGCATCAGCGTACATATGGACCATACCGGCAGGTTCTGATATTGTCGGCAGTTCCAACGCAAACAGCATTATTGTAAACTATTCATCAGCAGCATTATCAGGTAATATTACTGTCCTAGGAACAAACTTTTGTGGAAGCGGTCCGGTTTCAACGCTTCCGGTTACAGTAAATGCATTGCCTGTTCCTACGATATCAGGAAGTTTAACTGCATGCGCAGGTTCCACAAATAATATCTTTACTACTGAAGCCGGAATGAGCGTCTATAGTTGGAGTGTTTCAAGTGGGGGCACCATAACCTCTGGAGGGACTTCAAATACAGCTCATATTACATGGAATTCAACAGGGCCACAAACTGTAAGTGTGAGTTATTCGAATGCAGCTGGTTGTGCTGCACAAACGCCAACCGTTTCAAATGTAACAGTAAATCCTTTACCCGTTCCCGTGATATCCGGAACCAATAATGTTTGTCAGGGTGCAACTGTTGTGTATTCAACATCAGCAGGGATGTCAAACTACCAATGGACGGTATCGGCCGGAGGCAGCATTGTTTCAGGAGGAAGCTCAACAAATAATACAGTATCCATTCAATGGAATTCAACAGGAAACCAGACGGTGGGTGTAAATTACACAAATGGCAACTCCTGCTCTGCATCCGCGCCAACATCTTACCCTATTACTGTTAATTCCACTTTACCATCTAATGTTTCCATATTAGCAAGCCAGAATAACATCTGTGCAGGAACATCTGTGACTATTAATGCGACTCCTACGAACGGCGGATCTCCCACCTACCAATGGTACAAGAATTCTCTTCCGGTAGGAACAAACCAGAGCACCTATACTTTTACTCCTTCCAATAATGACCAGGTGTATGTAGTGATGACCTCTTCTTTGGCCTGTACCAGTGGAAGCCCGGCAAGTTCCAACATAGTAACAATGACTGTTAATCCTTTAATCCCAGTTGGTGTAAGTATTGTTGCTAATGCAAACCCAGTTTGCGTTGGTACGCCAGTTACCTTAACTGCCACTCCAACCAATGGGGGAACGCCTTCATATCAATGGTATGTCAATTCAACACCTGTTGGATCTAACCAGGCTACCTATTCTTATACCCCGGTGAATAATGATCATGTTTATGTTGTATTAACATCAAGTATAACCTGTCCTTCAGGAAATCCTGCTAGTTCAAACATTATCAACATGGTTGTCACTTCTCCCACACCGGTGAGTGTTAGTATAGCAGCCTCAAACAACCCTGTTTGTGCAGGTACGAGTGTTACTTTTACCGCCACTCCAACCAATGGGGGAACGCCATCATACCAATGGTACGTTAATTCCGTGGCTGTTGGAACAAATCAAAGCACCTACAGCTACATTCCAGTAAATGGTGACCAGGTGCATGTTAGCATGACTTCCGGATTGACTTGCACTTCTGGTAATCCAGCCACTTCTAATACGGTGGCTATGGTTGTGAATTCGATAAGCCCGGTAAGCGTTTCGGTTTCGGCTTCTGCGAATCCGGTTTGTGCAGGTGCGGCAGTTACTTTCACAGCCACTCCAACAAACGGAGGTATACCTGCCTACCAATGGTATGTTAATTCAACTCCTGTCGGACTGAATCAAAACACTTATTCATATATTCCGGTAAATGGAGATCTTGTTAATGTTGTAATGACCTCAGGACTCAGTTGTACCAGTGGTAACCCAGCTACATCGAACATAATTACTATGGTTGTAAATCCGCTAGTTCCTGTCAGCGTGAGCATTGTTGCTGATGTTAATCCGGTTTGTACCGGAGCATCTGTTCTGCTCACAGCCACTCCAACAAATGGTGGTACACCTACATATCAGTGGTATGTGAACGGTGCGCCAGTTGGAACCAACCAGGCAACATATTCATATTTACCTGTTGCTGGTGATTTGGTTCATGTTGTGATGACTTCCAGTCTTACCACATGCGTTGTTGGAAGTCCAGCTACTTCCAATGAGATAACTATATCTCTAACCTCCCCCTTACCTGTAAGTGTGGTTGCTACCCCATCAGAGAACCCTGTATGTGCTGGTACGAGTGTTACATTCACGGCCACTCCAACCAATGGCGGGACTCCAACTTACCAATGGTATGTTAATTCATTACCTGTTGGAACTAACCAGGCAACATACAGCTATATTCCATTAAATAATGACCAGGTATATGTAAGTATGACTTCTGGACTTGGATGTGTTTCTGGTAATCCGGCATCATCAAATATAGTAACGATGTCAGTCAATGCACCTGATCCAGTTAGTGTTAGCATAGCTGCTACATCCAATCCTGTATGCAGCGGAATAGCTGTCACCTATACAGCAATACCGGTAAACGGAGGCACTGCAACCTATCAATGGTATGTAAATTCTCTGCCAGTTGGAACCAATCAGGATACTTATACTTATACTCCTGTGAATAATGACCAGGTAAGTGTAGTAATGACATCTTCCTTCACATGTATTTCAGGTAGTCCTGCTACATCCAATGTAGTTACGATGACTGTTAATCCAATTATGCCGGTAAGTGTAAGCGTTGCAGCTTCCGCAAATCCGGTATGTGCCGGTACAACAGTTGTGATGACTGCGACTCCTGCTAATGGAGGAACCCCATCATATCAGTGGTATTTAAATGGACTACCTGTTGGTACAAATTCAGATACATATTCGTTTGTTCCTGTTAACAATGACCAGGTAAATGTTGTAATGACTTCAACCCTTGCTGCTTGCTTATCCGGTAATCCTGCAACTTCAAATACAGTTGCTATGACCGTGATTCCTGGCGGACCTGCTTTGGTAAGTATTGTAGAAAGCAGCAATAATGTTTGTGTAGGGACTTCAGTTACTTTTACCGCAACACCTACCAATGGAGGAACTCCTTCCTATCAATGGTATGTCAATTCACTGCCAGTCGGGACAAACCAGAACACGTATTCTTATGTTCCTGCAAACGGTGACCTGGTAGATGTAGTAATGACCTCAAGCCTTAGCTGTGCAACCGGTAGCCCTGTTACTTCAAATACGGTTACCATGGTGGTCAACAATCCGGTTCCTGTAAGTGTAGGCATCGTAGAATCTGCAAATACGGTTTGTGCCGGAACCCAGGTTACATTCACTGCAACTCCTACCAATGGAGGCACTCCAACTTATCAGTGGTACGTTAATTCACTCCCTGTTGGCACAAGCCAGAATACCTATGCTTATACACCTCTTAATGGTGACCAGGTTAATGTTATTATGACATCCAGCCTTGGCTGTATCTCAGGTAGCCCAGCTACTTCAAATACAGTAACGATGATAGTCAATCCACTCATACCTTTATCTGTTAGCCTTTCAGCTTCAGCCAACCCGGTATGCCTTGGAACATCGGTTACATTCACAGCCTCCGTGTCTACAAAGGCTCCGCAGGCATCTGCCAATTACCAATGGTATGTGAACAGTGTTCTTGTCCAGACCGGAACATCAACTTACACGTATGTACCTGCCAATAATGACCAGGTTTATGTAGTATATTCAGAAACAGTACCATGTACAGTGCCGGGAACATCGAATACTGTAACAATGGTTGTGAATAACCCACTTCCTGTAAGTGTTATTGTAGCACCATCAGCCAACAGTGTATGTGCGGGTTCATCCGTAACATTTACTGCAACTCCAACCAATGGTGGAACAGCTTCATACCAATGGTATCTGAATACCCTTCCGGTTGGATTGGATCAGGCGACCTATACCTACGTTCCTGTAAATGGTGACCAGATTTATGTTGTTATGACTTCCAGCCTTGGTTGTATTACGGGATCCCCTGCTACTTCAAATACAGTAACAATGATCGTAAATGATCCGGTTGCTGTATCAGTGACTATGGCAGCTAATGCAAATCCGGTATGTGCCGGAACACAGGTCACCTTCACTGCAACACCAGTTAATGGGGGCCCAACACCTGCTTACCAATGGTTTGTAAATTCATTGCCTGTTGGTACCGGTGGTGCAACCTATACTTATGCTCCAGTAACTGGTGACCAGGTTGAAGTTGTATTGACAACGAGCCTTACTTGTGTTATAAATACAACTTCATCCTCGAATGTAGTGACCATGACGGTTAACCCTCTTATCCCTGTTAGTGTCAGCATAACTGCATCAGCTAACCCGGTTTGTGCTGGTACTTCCGTTACTTATTCAGTTGCAGCGGGAAATCCTCCAACGAACTCATATCAATGGTATGTTAATGGTGCAGCTGTTGGAACAGATGCTACCTCCTATACCTATACACCAGCTAATGGTGACCAGGTTTATGTTGTTATGATCGCTAATATTACATGTCCATCCGGATCACCTGCAACATCGAATATTGTTACTATGACCGTGAATCCGGTTTATGCAGTTAGTGTTAGTATAGCTCCATCTGATAACCCTATATGTTCAGGCAATAGCGTTACACTAACAGCAACCCCAGTCAATGCCGGAACTCCTACTTATCAATGGTATGTTAATACGCTACCGGTTGGAACAGGGTTAAGCACTTATACCTATACACCAGCTAACGGTGACCAGGTTTATGTTGTAATGACTTCAGATCATACCTGTACAACCGGAAATCCGGCAACATCCAATACAGTCACCATGAGTGTACTGCTAACTGTTCCGGTAACACTGATCAATACACCATCTGCCAACCCTGTATGTGCTGGTACTTCTGTAACCTTCACAGCATCATCAAATGTTGCAGCCACAAGCTATCAGTGGTATAAGAACTCAGCTCCGGTTGGAACTAACCTCGATACTTATACTTTCACACCGTCCAATAATGACCAGGTATATGTTGTATTGACACCTGTATGGGCTTGTGCATCTCCGAACCCTGCTACCTCCAATGTTGTGACGATGACGGTTAATCCTATCCCTGTCCCGACTTTAGCCGGGCCTGCCTCTGTTTGTATCAATTCCAGCGGAAATGTATATTCTACCGAAGCCGGAAAGAGCAACTACATTTGGAGTGTACCAACCGGTGGAACGATTACATCCGGAGGTACCATAACTGACAATACAGTTACCGTTACTTGGACTGCCGCAGGTGCTCAGACCGTATCAGTTAATTACACGGCTAACTCCTGTACTGCAGCATCACCAGCAATTTACAATGTAACTGTAAATCCTCTGCCGGTTCCGACTATCACAGGGCCAGCATCAGTTTGCTTGAATTCAACAGGCAATGTTTATACTACCCAGGCTGGAATGACCAGCTATGCATGGTCAGTACCTGCCGGAGGAACCATAAGCGCAGGCGGAACTGCCACAAGCAATACAGTAACTGTTACCTGGACAACTACCGGGCCTCAGACTGTATCAGTTAACTACGTCAATTCAAACAGTTGTACAGCAGTTTCACCTACTGTTTACAATGTTACAGTTAACCCATTACCTGTTCCGACCATTTCAGGTCCGGCAGCAGCATGTGCAGGTGCCTGTGGCAATGTTTATACAACGGAAGCTTTGATGACCGGGTATGTCTGGATTGTATCTGCCGGAGGAACTATCACAGCAGGTGCAGGAACCAATGCAATCACCGTATGCTGGAATACAGCAGGAGCTCAAACAGTTAGTGTAAATTATGCTAATGCAAATAGCTGTACTGCAGCCAGCGCAACGGTTTATAATGTGACTGTAAATGCATTGCCGGTTCCAACAGTAACAGGACCTGCATCCGCTTGTGTTACATCAACCGGTAATGTGTATAGTACTCAAGCTGGAATGACCGGTTATGTTTGGAATGTTTCTGCTGGTGGCACCATTGCTTCCGGTTCAGGAACCAATTCCATTACGGTAACTTGGAATACAGCCGGTGCTCAAACGGTTTCCGTTAATTACACAAATGGCAATTCTTGTACAGCTGCATCAGCTACTGTCTATAATGTAACGGTTAATCCACTTCCTGTACCAACAATTACAGGGCCAGCTTCAGTATGTGTTAATTCAACCGGTAATGTTTATACAACACAAGCCGGAATGAGCGGGTACACATGGAATATTCCTGCCGGTGGCATCATTACTGCCGGATCAGGAACAAATTCCATTACCGTAAACTGGAATACAGTCGGTGCTCAGACGGTTACAGTGAATTACACTAACGGTAACTCATGTACAGCTGCTTCTGCTACAGTATATAATGTTGCGGTTAATGCACTTCCTGTTCCTACAATTGCAGGCCCAAGTTCAGTATGCGTGAATTCCTGCGCTAATGTTTACGTAACGGAAGCCGGTATGACAAATTATACGTGGACAGTTTCAGCCGGAGGTACTATAACAGCGGGAGGAACCGCAACAAGCAGTACTGTAACAGTATGCTGGAATACCGTTGGGGCTCATACAGTATCCGTTAATTATTCGAATGGGAATAGTTGTACCGCTGCTGCTGCAACAGTATATAATGTTACCACCAACGCATTGCCTGTTCCTACTATTACTGGACCGGCTTCTATTTGTGCCGGAACTACAGGTAATGTTTATACAACACAGGCTGGAATGACAGGATATACCTGGACCGTTTCTGCAGGTGGCACCATTACCGCAGGTACCGGAACCAATGCAATTACCATTACCTGGAATACTGCCGGTGCTCAAACCGTATCAGTAAACTATACTAATGGCAATGCTTGTACAGCCGCATCAGCAACCATATATAATGTAACAGTTAATGCCCTTCCAGTTCCAACCATTACCGGTACTACGCCGGCAGGTGTTGGTTCAACCCAGGTCTATACGACCCAGGCTGGTATGACCAACTATGTATGGACTGTCTCTGCTGGGGGTACTATTACAGCCGGTGGAACAGCTACCAGCAATACTGTTACTGTACAATGGACTGCTGCCGGAGCACAGACTGTAAGTGTAAACTATACCAATGGATCTGGATGTTCAGCAGCTTCAGCTACTGTCTTCCCTGTTTCAGTAATATCAGTTCCACCGCCAGCTGGCCCAATTACAGGTGCCTCAACAGTATGCCAGGGAGCACAAGGCGTTCCATATTCAGTAGCCGCAATTCCAAATGCAACTGGTTATCAATGGAACCTACCATTAGGAGCAACGATTGCGACTGGTGCCAATACCAACTCCATCACTGTTAATTTCTCCACTACTGCTGTATCAGGTGTGATCACTGTTGCTGGAACAAACTCTTTTGGAAACGGGACCGTATCACCAAACTTCAATGTAACTGTAACACCAGCACCGGTTCCAACAATTACCGGGGATAATGATCTCTGCCAGAACTCTGATTACTACTACTATTCAACAGAGCCTGGAATGACCAATTATGTCTGGAACATTAGTCCTAACAGCGGTACCATTACATGGGTTAACGGAAGTAACCAGGTTATGGTCTATTGGAACGCTCCGGGACCTCAATGGGTCAGTGTATCCTATACCAACCCTGGAGGCTGTACAGCTGCAACTCCAACATTGTTTAATGTTACGGTTCATCCACTTCCAGCAGCAGCAGGTGCTATTACAGGTAACGCAACAGTATGTGCCGGAGCAACCGGAGTTACATATACTATTGGTACTGTTACCAATGCTACATCCTATTCGTGGACTGTGCCAGCAGGTGCTACCATTACAGCAGGTGCAACTACCAATACAATAACTGTAAGCTTTGGAGCATCAGCAGTTTCGGGAAGCATAATAGCAACAGCTGTTAATGCTTGCGGAAACGGAGCTGCCTCTCCAGCCTTTACAGTGACTGTAAATCCTCTTCCATCTGCAGCAGGTGCTATTACCGGCCCTATTTCAGTTTGTCAGGGAACACAGGGCGTTGTCTATACTGTTGGCGCAATTGCCAATGCAACCGGATATCATTGGACTGTTCCTTCAGGAGCAACCATTGTATCAGGAGGCAATACCAATAGCATAACAGTTGATTTTGAAGCAACCGCTTTATCTGGAGTTGTTACGGTTTATGGAACCAATGACTGTGGAGATGGGGCAACTTCTACCAATAATGTAACGCTGAATCCTATACCAGCAGCTCCAGTTATTACTTTGAGCGGGTACCTGTTAACCAGCAGTGCTCCGGCAGGTAACCAATGGTACTACGATGGAGAAATCATTGCAGGTGCTATCGGACAGACCTACCTGGCTCCTCATACAGGAAACTATTATGCAGTAGTTACCCTGAACGGATGTAGTTCGGATACTTCGAATAACATTTATGTGGTGTATGTTGGTGTTAATGATTTGGTAAAAGTCCAGAAAGTCGAAGTTTATCCTAACCCGAATGATGGTCGCTTCACCTTATCAGTGACAACAACTTCTGCAGAGAAATTTGACCTGAGGATTGTAAATAACCTGGGAGTTATGGTTTATGAAAAACAGAACCTATACATGGATGGTGTATATATGGTAAAGTTTGATCTTCAAAATCTTTCCAAAGGGGTTTATTTGGTTATATTGAACTCCGATAATAAGCAGATTATACGCAAATTTGTAAAGGACTGAAAATAGTCAAATAATAATAATTGCTTAATAAGCGAGGCTGCTCCTGTAAAAAGGGCAGCCTCATTTTTTTATTCTTGATGTTCGGGAGTAAAGTAAATAGTATGAATCAACGTAATACCATGGTTACTGACAGGAATGAGAAGGAGCGCCATTCATTACCAAACATATCACCCTAGTAATCAGTTAAGCAGATTGCTTATTTTCTGATTTTCCCCACTAAATTGGAGCTTTCATGAAATTATTGCTTCCTCTTTTTCAAGCTCAGGTATGCTTCTGCCCTGTTTTCAGTCAATGTTTTTCTACGACCAGACTTGATATATTCATCGATTTCGCGTTTGGAGAAAATAAGGTTCTTGTCGGGCTTATGGAAAGGTATCCTGCGTTTACGTACAAGTGCATAAATGGTTGACTTTGCCGGTTTATTTGGCATGTATTCACATACTTCAGCAAGGTTTAGCCATTGATCATTGTTCGAATTTGTAATATTCTCGGATTCAAAATGATGAAGGACTCTGTTTAGTATTGCTTCGATCTGGTTTAAGCGTGATTCAAGCGATTCATTTTCCATTTATGAAAGTTTTTTGGCTTTAACGTACTTTGAGAATTTGCTGCATTGTCAAGACAAAAGTGTCTTCCAGCACTTTCAAAGCCTGAATTGTTTGAACCAAGATAGCATATCTACTTTCCAGTTGTTTCTACCACTTTGAGGTGTTTGCAATTGTGTTTTGGTAGAAAAGCAGTACAACTGGATAACATAAATCCACAAATAGATACAGATCAATCCAGGTTGAACTGGTGATAACATGAATAAGGCATCTCTTGGACCACTTTCATTCTTACTCTTCGGATTATATCCCATTCTGCTCTTGGATTTATTTTGAAAAAGCTGTTCTTTCTTTAGCAGCTGCGCTGCAAAGTTACTACGGTGATCAGGTCTAAGTGTGATAAGCACTAACTAATCCTTAATAATTGCAATAAGTTGCGTAACGGCGTTATTTAGCTTATGAACTATTTTCTATAACTGAATTATCCTTAGCATTTGCATTTTTAGCTTATTAAGACATGTTATTTGGCTAAACCTTACCAAATTGATTTCATTTTCGAAGGAATTTTTGTTTCAAGGATGAAAAGCAAGAGAAATTCATAATAATATCATCGAATGTGGGCTTAATTGAAATTATAAGTTGCTTCACGAGCATTTATCTATCGATTTTTCGCAAGTAGTTGATATACAAGAGCACATTAATAATCATCATTATTGAGATTTGATGGATTATAGTTGTCACTAATTGCTTATAATTGTCTCTAATGGCCATTAACGGGCAGGAATATACAGTTCAGGGATTTGAGTAAAAATCAAGAATGAATAAAAAAAGCCCACTTTCATGGACTTTTCTTGTTAGAAGCAGAATTGGGAGTGGTTGATATCAAAATTGACAAACAAAGTCAAATCTTGATTATCAATTTGAGAGATTGAATTGGTATCAACACTTGGTTATTATGGATTTATCAATATTATTAGTTCAAAGGGATTAAATGATCTGAGCCCAATCAGAAAACATAACAGAAAAGTTAAGGCTTATGAACCCGAACAATAGCAGACGAATTATTGTCAATTATTGCCATGTCTGACCCATCCACAATTGCATCTCCATTGAGATCCTCCTGGTGATATCCTCTAAGAACAATAGAACTAGCATTATCAATTGCAGCCATATCCGACCCATCTACTATCCCATCTTGGGTTTCATCCCCGCCATAAACGGCGTAAATGATTCCCATTAACTTTAAATTATAATCGTAAGCCTGAGTTGCAGATGAAGAAAAACTGTAATTAATCGTATTACTTGCAAATGAGACTGGTACAGCACTCCAGGTTTCAATACTATTACGATGTTTTATTACAAGATAGTAGGAATTTGAATACGTATTGGGGATATTGAGTACTGAACTTCCATCTCTTAAAAGATCAATTGAACCAAATGATTGAACTAAAGTGTGAGGAGCGATACTTTGCCTGATCTCAACTGTAATTTTATCCGCTATCTCACCGGAATATTGATAACCTGTTTCATTTTTAGCCTTATTCATAAGGTTCGTGGAAATATTAAAAAGTCCTTCAAGCATAACATTAAGATTCAACACCTTATTTTCCGGGATAATTGTTACGCCCTTTGAACCCTGGGAACCTATACCACAGCTATTTGATGGAGTAACCACTATTGTTCCTCCAGCAGAACCAGCTGTTACTATAATAGTATTACTCCCTTGACCATTTATAATAGTCCAACCATTTGGTAGTACCCAGTTATAGTATGTAGCATTTGGTACAGACGTTACAGAATATGAGATACCAGTTTGACCAGCAAAGACCTGTTCTGGTCCAATAATACTTCCAGCTGGGTCAGGTTGTGGGTTAATCAACATAGTAATTGCATTTGAAGTAACTGGGGATCCGGAAGCGCAGGGTCCTGAAGGAGTCAGTACACAAGAAATAATATCTCCAGCATTCAGAGAATTACTTGAATACATTACCATATTTGCGCCAGATATTGGATTACCATTTTTCTTCCATTGATACAACGGAGTGCCACCATTTACAGGTGAAGCAGTAAATGCAACGGTAGTATTTGCACAAACAGCTCCGGAAGGGTTCGATGTGATACTAATACTGGCTGGAGCAGGGTTCACCCCAACTATACTGCCATTTATATCAACTAATGGATTTGGAACTCCCTGGTTTAATAACACGTTGGATAATTGCAAAGTCGCAGTTGAACCAAGAATAAAGGTTGGGTTAATAGAAAATTTCAACATTAAGAGAATTCCAGCAGTATTGAATGAATTGCTACTTGAACCTGCAAAATTGACAACTCCAGATGTTGGATTGCACACCACTGTCCAGCCTTGGGTCAAAGTACCATCTGTTTCAACTTGCAGAAAAGTTAAGTAATTAGAATTATATGTGACCTTCGCTTGCAATGAATAGACAGCTTCACCTGAAGGTAAGGCATTGATCAAAATCGGATAAGAAATTACTCCGGCAGCAGGGCAAGTTGAAGTTTCGGGCATAGTGATCTGTGTATCATATATCAACCAGTTTCCCGAAGCTGCGCTAGCACCATGAGCATCAGTTGCTTTAATTACCAGATTTCCCCCTGTTTGCGTGGTTAATAATCCACTTTGGCTAATTGATGCAATTGACGGATTACTTACACTCCATTGAATAGGCGGTGTACCACCACCATCTAAAGTATATTGTTGGGTTTGTCCAGCAACCAATGTCCCGACAGATGGGGAAATAGATAATACCGGTAAGTTTATTGTTGAGAATGAACCATTTGTAAAAGCTGGTATAAGTGTTTCATTAAATAGTCCGTTGATAAAAGAAAGCGATGTTGATCCGGCAGTTAGAGCTGATACGTGAAATCTAATATAGATTAGAGGACCACTACCGGAAAGCGGGGAATAACCTGCAAAAGCAATAGCAACATTCCCCGGTACATTTAAATTAATAGTCGGTATAGGAAATGATTCTAAAAGGGTACCAGTTTGTATAATACTTACTGGCGTCAGAATACCCTGATTGAAACTTATGCTGAAATTGCCCGAGTAGATATTTAACCCCCCTAAATTTGATGTATTTATAGGAATATCTATATCTGACCCTTGCCATTGGCTAAGATTTGTCGGGATACTCAGTCTTAAAGCCTTAATTTCAATCATTGAATTTGTTGTATCCCTCAACCCGGTATTATCCTGTGCCACAACTTTTGTAAATCCAGGTTGGACGGCTGTAAGTAGCCCGGATGAATTAATGGTTGCAACAGATGAATTAGTGACAAACCATTGATAGGGAGCAGTTCCTCCTGAAGACGAAAACTGCAATTGTTCACCTTTGCTTATTATCCCATAGTCTGGTGTCACGGTGATCGTTGGAGCCGGAGAAATATTGAGGTTCCCGTTGTCAAAACTCATAGCCGGGTTTCCCTCATTAAAAAAATTGTACTGAGCCCCGGTGAAACTTATTGTGAAATAGCTTGCTTGTAGAGCGTGGAAACGAATAAAAATGAATTTCCCCGATCCTGTTAACGGACTTGTACCAGCTCCTGCAATTGTTATTTTACCAGGGACAGTAGTGTTGACTGCTGGACTTCCAAAAGGAGCACTTAGTGTACCGGCGGTAATTACAGATACTACTGACAAATATGATTGGTTAAAGGAAATTTGCAGAGTGTAGGATAATACATTTCGTCCGGTTAGTGTATTATCTGCATAAACAGGAACATCAATATTATTGCCCACAAATGTTGCAGTATCGGGTATTCTCATGCCAATTGCCTGAGCTCGTAATCCAACTTCTGGATGGAGAGCTATTATCAGAAGAAGTAGAAATATATATGTTCTCATTGTTTTCAAATTCAGATTTTACAATAAATTAATTATAAATGAAGGGCCGCCTTCCGAGAAAAGCATGCTTGCATCACAATTACCTGACAATTTGAAACATTTGAGTTTGATAACAACCATTCACTGTCAGCCTCAGAATATATGTGCCGGATTGAAGAGCGCTTCCTGAATTTGCAAATTGGATTAAATGATTGCCCTTTAAAGTCGATTCAGTATTAATCGTTTCAATTTTTTGTCCCATCATATTATATACTTCTATTGTTATATCCAGGTTATCTTCATCCAACTGATATGAAAGTGAAACATCTCCAGAAGAAGGATTAGGGAAAACATGGAACATTTTCCCTTTCATACGCAAATTATTCTCCCTGATTCCTGTAGTCTGATCACTAATAGTTATAACCCCTGGTAATGAGGTAGCGGTCAGATCACTTTCATTTGCAAGGAATTTACCTACGGTTAACTCAGTCGTACCAATATATCCTGAGGGTAGGAAAGCATGAAAAGTGACCATTAGAGCAGTAGTATCAGTCGTTAAGGCATTAATTCCAGCTAAAGCAATTGTGAGGATGTTGTTGATACTATCATTACTGAATGTCATATTCATTCCATTCAGTTGATTGATTACTTGGCTGAATTGCAGATAAGCAGGATCATATTTGAGCATTATATCAGTAGAAAACATTCCATAACCATTTATAACCCTTATTGGTATGGTAACGTCCTGGCCATTGGTTGTCAAAACGCTGCCAATAACTAACTGTGGATCTGTTAGCATCAGAGCTCCAGCTTTCAGAAGCTCTGCAGGAAAATATTGGATCAATCCTACAACATATTGGAGAATAAGTGAAGCATCATAAGCCGTAATTCCTGCGGCACCACTTACATCAGCCACTTGTTGCTGCGTACTATTCAAGGTAATACTTCCAACAACATTTTGTAAAACAAGAGACGCATCATATGCCTGAACAATCCCGTTTAAGCTCACATCTCCCATTAGAGGCACTGAAGCTCCGCTGGTTCTCCAGGGTGAATAGTCTACCATGTTGGTTACTGCATCCCCGGTTCCCCCTGGATTTCCGGAATGAGATGGCCCGGTATTACTTCCCCACCAGCAGTTTTCAGCATTGATGTTGAAAGCGAGACCGGCATTCTGGACTCCATATGCCACATTACCATAGATATCACAATTATTGACAATTGGATTGGATGCCCCATTGGATTGAACACCAACATTATTTTTGTTCAATACAGTATTGGTAATTGAAGGGCTTGCATTAATACATCTCACGCCTGCATAATCACCGTAATTATATCCGGAATATCTAATTATACAATGATTAAGTTTGCAATGAATGTCATCGGATTCATCTTCAAAGACGATTCCTGTCCATGGATATTGGTAACCTCCTGTTATGGGATTAGGACCATAACCCGGTTGTGTTAATGAACCATCCGAATTAGAGTCTCCACCATAAAAATCATCCCGTATATCTGTAAAAACTATTGTACTATCAGGAGATGAGCCTCCTTCTGCCATCAAACCATTCCTTATTGTCATATTTGATGATGCATTAAATTTTAAAGTAACTCCTGGCTTAATGGTCATAATTGATCCAGTCCCAACAGTAAAACTGCTATTAAAATAATACGGGATATTTGTGACTCCACCGAAATTCCGCTTTGGTATTACAACATTTTGCGCCATAGTTTCTGCTTTCACTCCTAAGGCTTTATAAGTTGTACCCGAAATTATATTGCCAATTGTCGATGATGGATAAGAGACTAAGGAGAACTCAAAAGGTGTATAAGTCAAGTTATTAAATTTGCATGAGTCTATAATTGGCTCAGAAACTCCATTCATATTTATTCCAATATTGTTCTTTTCAAAAGTGCTGTTCTTGATTGTCGGTGATGCCTGCTGGATTAGAATTGCATTGTCCTGGTATTTGAAGATAGCATGATTAATCGTACAATTGGCATCATCGCTAATAGAACTGAAGTTTAGAATGTACTGGCTGTTAATGGATGGTGCAGTCAGTGAGCCATCACCATTAGTGTCCAAAGGATTCCCATAGCTATCGTCCCTGAAATCAGTAAAAACAACTGGTTCATCAACAGTACCAAAGATTTTAATACCTCCATTAACATCCAGGTATTTACCATTAGGTGTTTGCCACGAATTACCATTAAAATCAGAGTATTTAAAAACTATCCCTTTGGGTATTGTTATTATTGTCCCACTGTTAATAGAAGAGTTATTACTTCCGCACCAGTATTGATAATAGGAAAAAAGGATGTAAGTAATATTCTGAATACCAGCAAAATTTCGTTTGATAACAGTGTCGCTTGAAGAATAATTCTCAATTGCAATACCTAAACCAAATAATCCCACATTCGAAACATGGTTATTATTCCCGAAAACCGGTTTGGAAAACAGGCTCATGATGATTGGAGTGGCAGACAAATTACTGAAGGTACTATTCGATATGGTTGGGGATGCATTTCCATATATCCCAATACCTGAGGTACTGGAATGTTTGAAAACACTGCTATCAATTGTAACTATAGTATTGTTAATACAAACCTCTGCAAAATGCTTATAAAGTCTTTGCTCATAATAACTACAAGGATTATAAAATCCACCATAGCTCACTGTACAATTACTTAATTTATTCTGTTGAGAAACACCTAAACTACTAAAGTCGATGAACCCCCAATCTCCTCTATTTGGTGTAGTGTTATTTCCGTCATTGTTTGTATCTCCTCCTTTAGAATCATCCATAAATGAAGTAAAGACAATAGGTTCCTGAGCCGTTCCTATAGCTGATAATTGTCCATTGATTAATAAATTACTGTTACCCAGCGGAAATTTAATAACTACTCCGGGTTCAATCGTCAATAAAGCATTTTCGCTAACAACTAATTGTTGGATGATATATGCAATATTGGAAATACCTGCAATATTTCTCTTTCTCAGTCTAGCATTTGAGGATAATGTTCCTTCAATGATCCTGATGCCGTTACTGCCATTATTTGAAAAAGTGATGTTTGTAAATTGTGGATCCGATTTTAAGGACATGGCTATAGGATCATTTGTACAATTCTGAATGGTTAGGTTGTCAATTATTGGAATTGATGCACCATCTGACCATATACCATAATTGGATGAATAAGATATTGTACTATGATCAACTTGGGTGTTAGCAGAAACAAAACTTAAAGATCCCTGAGAATAACATCCACCATACTTGATTTTCAGGTTATTCAAGTGGCAAAACAAATCATCACTCAAATCATTAAATTGGATTCTATCCCAATCCCCGCCTCCTGGTGATGTTGTACTTCCATCATTGTTGGTATCTCCAGGATTCCCTTCATTATCATCTTTGATGGAAGTAAAAACAACTTTGTTGCTGGCTAGAATCCCTCCCAGAACCTTCAAGCCGCCATTAACCTCAATCCGGGCACACGCATTAACTTTAATGACAACTCCGGAATCGATGGAAACATATGCCCCAGCACTAATAAACAAATTACTCAAAAGCAAGTAGGAAATGTTTGTATATCCAGCAAAGTTTAGTCTGGTAATTGTTCCGCTTACTCCCAAATCTTCTCCAATAATACCAATTGCTAAATTACTTGCATTTACAATTGTGTTCCCCGATAAAATTGGCGCTGCTGAAATAGATCTGGCAACAGGAACAACAGTGGAATGGTCAAAAGAATTGTTGAATAGTTTAGGGTGACTATTCCCGGCGCAATAAACCCCAAATTGATCATGCTTTATAATACAGTTCTGAATAGAGGGACTAGCGTTCACCAGGGTTATCTGACCACCTTCATAAGTGTATTGATTGTTGTATAGTCTATAGTCATCGTTGTCGCCATAATAAATTCTGCAATAATTGAGTTTGCTCGCAGTATCTGACGTTACCTTGAATAAGAAGCCTCCCCAATCACCAATTGCCGGACTTGTCTGGGAACCATCTTTGTTTGTATCATGTGGATTCCCAAAATTATCGTCCCTGGCGGAAGTAAAAACGATTAAGCTGTCTGGTGTTCCAACTGCCGTTAATTTACCTTCAACGATGAATTTTCTGAAAGTACTATAAGAAGAAGTAGGATAATAGGTTTTTATGACAACACCCTTATTTATAGTAAGTGTTAATCCTTGAGGGATTGTGATGTTATCGAGCATCAGGTAAGTTATATTTTGTACACCAGAGAAATTCCTAACAGGGAGAACAGCATTTGCAGTCATTGTACCACCAAGCAATCCGATAGCATCATAGGCATTATCTGAGAAAGAGAGAGTATTGGTAGCCAAAATTGGGTTCGCCTCATAAGAAATTGCGATTGGGGTCATCTGGCTGGAACCAATTGTATTATTTGTAAATACTGGATTAGAAGCAGCTTGCATCATCACGCCGTAATAACTGTTCGAAAGATCACAATAATCAATAGTTGGGCTGGCGCTTATAAGATTTATGGCTCCGCTATTACTGAGTCCGGCATACCTCACTTTACATCTTCTTAACAGACAAGATGCGTCAATACTAATATTATTAAATGTTATGCCATACCAATCCTGAGGAACTGGAGAAGTTGTTGCGCCATCATTGTTTGTGTCTCCTCCCCAATTATCATCCCTTTCAGAAGTAAAATATATAAATGTACCTGGATTTGAATTGGCATTTATGACGCCGTCAACTGTTATTCCATAGTATCTCCCTACTTTTAATATGTTTCCTGATAATATTGTCAGAATTCCCGTAGAACTAATATTAAGTCCGTATACGAAGTAGTATGGGACATTAATGGTTGGCAATGTCCAGGAAGTAGTTAATGTACTGATCGGAACGTAGAATGCATTCCTGGTGTTGCCTGTAAAGTTATTCGTTCCGGATGTCGCTACGGATCCGGTTCCTTCATAATAACCTGGCCAGATATTATTCGTGAAGTTGCAATTAGTTATTAAGATATTTGTACCTGGATAAATATCAAGTGCAATATTTGAATGCGTAATATTAACATGATCAAGTGAAACTTGCGCGCCGGAAGCAGTTCCTATTCCGTAGCCAGGAGAGGTATAACCAGATAAATCAACATCGGTGTATGCCATATTTAGTTGCCCCTCTGCGTAAACTCCATATTGGTCTGCCCCGATAATTGAACAACCATTGGATGTCGTTACTTTTGCATTTGTGGCAACATAATAACCGTACCGGCAATTACCTATGTCCAGGTTATTTGCAGTAATATTCGCATTTGCGAGAGCATAGATCCCAAAGCCAGAACCAGAGTAATATGCCGGCATATTAATATAAGTATCTTTAATACTAAGGGAGTCAGAACATTGTATGCCGAATGAATAAAAATTATCTAACGTACATCCGTCAAAGGAAACTGAACCTTTTTGCACATAAATCTGGTTGGCATAATTAAAATTGCAGTTCTTCAAAGTGCCCTGACCAAAATATGTTGATGTGCCAAATTGGATATTGTCCCATATGCCAGAGGTTGGAGAAGTAGCTGATGACGTGAATGAAGCATACTTTGCAATGAGTTTCCCATTTACACTCATGTTCCTGCTATTATTGAATTTTACTATAACAGCGGAATCAATTGTAAGAGTGACGCCCGGATTAACCGTGACGTTTCCCGTAACAGTGTAGGGACTACCGGCTAAGTTCCAGGTTGTGTTTGAAGTTAGAATGCCGGTAACGTCTGTTGCTTTTAACATTGTACTGCAACATACCAGGGTAGCCAGGAGGGTCAATAATCTTTTCATGATTTTATAATTAATTAATTAGACATGCTAGCAGATATAGAAGGAGAGAAATAGATTAGTTCTGTTCCTTAGTAAGCACTAAAGCTAAATTCAATGAGAATCAATTATTTATCGTTGCCTGATAGTGAACAAGTCAATTTAGATCATGTTTAGTTGTTAAAATATTAACAGCAGAGTAGATAAGATTAAAATTATCAGACATTTATAGATAAAATATTTCTTAGGATGCAAGGATAGCTCATTAAAAATAAAATACCAAAAAAAACTAGTCCGACTTTCTGAAGTCGGACAAATGAATTAATTGAAAGGATGAAAATTTGTGTTGCACTGGCTACAATTGACATGGAATTCTTTATATAATCTATACTGATGAAGACCACCTTTCGAACAAAATTGAAATTTTTATAACCTGAGTTAGACACATTTAGATCTTTTATTGCAAGTTGATCATTATCACATTAAAGGATATTTGGAAAATTTAATCAATTAAGCAGTTTATATTTACTCAAAATCCATAAGCCTCTCCATAAGTTCCTTCTTTGTCGAATCAGGAAACCCTGCAAAATAGGCCCTCGTTGTCTTAATATCGCTATGATTCAATGCTTCGCTTACAAATTCCAAGCTGGCTCCATTTTGAATAGCAAGGGTACTGAATGTGTGACGGGCATAATAGGTGGAAATATCTCCACTAATCCCAACAGATAAAGCCAATTTTTTAATATGCTGATTTATGAATCGCGTGAAGGCCTGGACCTTGGACCGTTTTTCAGTTTCGTTATCATCTGTTTTGAGGATAGGAAAGAGGAATTGTTTTGGATCTCTATCCTTGTTTGAGTATTTTTCAATGATTTGCCTGGCAAAATCGGTCAGGAAAACATCTACTTCCTCGCTATCCTTTTTGGTATTCATAGTCTTTGCCCTGGAAAAATTGAAGGATGCCTCCTTGAGATCGCTAAATCGAAGTAAAGCGATATCCTTAACATTCATTCCATTGCAGGTATAGGAGAAAAACCAGAAATCCCTCGCTTTCTCCTGCTCCGGATTTGCAGCTTTAGCGTGGAATAATCTTGCAATCTCCTCCTTGGAAAGGGCTTTCTTGACCCTTCTACCAGTAGGAATGATGTACTTGCCTCTTCCAAATGGATACACTATCTGATCAATTTCATTATCAGCGATAGCACTGTTGAAAAGCGTTCTTAAAGCCCTCAAATACATGCTCACAGTAGTTTTACTCCTTGAAAGTTCTTCTAACATGTATTTTTCATATTTCGTCAGCCAAACGGAAGTGATCTCCGAAAACAAAAGCTTTGAAGGTTCTGTTCCTCTGGAATACATAATAAAGTTTTTCAGGGATTTCAGGGAGAGTTCATAATTGCTTGCAGTTCCCAGTTGGTTGTTCGCTTTCAGCGTGTTAATAGCCTGTTCATACTGATAAAACACGTTATATCCATCTCCTGGCCTTCTGAACATCCTTCTTTCAAACTGATCAAAATTGAAAGGTTTCAATTCATTTGCACACGAAGTGGCTAAAATGAACAATGACGTCAGCTCATTCTTCTGATCTTTGTATTCGTTTCTGGGCTTAGTTGTTTCCCAAATACTTGCAAATTCCTTTTCGGAATATTCGAATTTAGTCGTGTAAAGTTTGGCCTTTCGATCTGCAAAGGAGTACACCCGTAAGCGGACAGGATACTGATTGTTTTGTTTTGCTCTTCGGGTGTCAAGCCAAAGGGAAATTTCAAATGATTTTGCATTCACAGCATGAATATTTGACAACAAAGGTAATACTTTTTCAATTCATGTGCACACCATTTGCACACAGAAGTGCATAATAAGCTAATATCATCAATTAAAATTCATAATCAAAAATCGCTGAATCATTAGATAATTAAGCTAAAAGCTTGTTTTATGAAAATCTCATAAGCTGGCGTTTTTCTGCCTTACAAGCAGAGGGTCCTTGGTTCGAATCCATGTGCTCCCACTACAACCGCCACAAGGCGGTTTTTTTTATTTTATACTCTTTTAGTGCTATGTCTTGTGTTTACATTCTGTTTTCATTGTCTTTGAACAAGTATTACATAGGAAGCACTTCTGATTCCCTGGAGAGAAGAATTCATAAGCACCTTACAAATCATCATGGATATACTGCAAAAGCTAAAGACTGGGCTATAGTCTATTCGGAAGAAGCATTGGATAATTCTGCTGCATTAAAAAGAGAATCGCAAATTAAGAAATGGAAAAGTAGAAAAATGATTGAAGTCCTCATTAACAGTAGTTCTAATCAATCCAAATAACTAGCTGGTTCTGTGCATCCCGACACTGTCGGGAGGGTCCTTGGTTCGAATCCATGTGCTCCCACTACAACCGCCACAAGGCGGTTT
>JACAAZ010000003.1:0-240582 GCA_013376995.1 Bacteroidota bacterium
TCGTATGACCATCGTATGACCATTGAATGACCATTGAATGACCATCGTATGACCATTGAATGACCATTGAATGACCATCGTATGACCATCGTATGACCATCGTATGACCATTGAATGACCATTGAATGACCATCGTATGACCACTGAATGACCACTGAATGACTACCGAATGACCACCCCGCTACGCCCTATGCGCTAAGCCCTACGCCCCTATGCCCCTTGCACCATCGTATGACCATTGAATGATTACTGAATGACTACTGAATGACCATCGAATGACCCCCCTCCTGGCCTCCCCCCACACCATCGTCCACTTCGACCTCGACACCTTCTTCGTTGCCGTGGAACGATTGACGAACAGCAAACTCATCGGGAAACCGGTGATAGTGGGAGGCTTTTCCGATCGGAGTGTGGTTGCCAGTTGCAGCTATGAGGCCCGTCATTATGGGGTACACTCTGCCATGCCCATGAAAATGGCACGTATCCTCTGTCCCGATGCCATCATCGTAAGGGGCGACATGGAGCAATACACCAAATATTCCAATATGGTTACCTCCATCATTGCCGAACAGGCGCCGGTATATGAAAAAGCCAGCATTGATGAGCACTACCTCGACATTACCGGTATGGATCGCTTTTTTGGAAGCATGAAATGGACCCACGAACTGCGCCAGGATATCATCAACGAAACGGGCCTGCCTATTTCATTCGGGCTTTCCATCAACAAGACCGTCTGCAAGATAGCCACCGGCGAAGCTAAGCCCAATGGAGAACTGGAAGTACGTGGTGACAGGATAATGCCTTTCCTGGGGCCCCTCTCCATCAGCAAAATCCCCGGCATAGGCGATAAAACCTTCCGCCTGCTACGCTCCATGGGAATTGCCACCATCGATACCCTGAGCCGCATCCCACCCGAAATGGTGGAAAAAGTGCTGGGACAAAATGGCCTCGTGATCTGGAAAAAAGCCAATGGCATCGATTTTACCCCTGTAATTCCCTACTCTGAACGCAAAAGCATCAGCACCGAAAGCACCTTCGACCAGGATACCATCGACATCCATATGATCAACGACCTGCTGGTACGAATGGTTGAGAAAATAGCCTTTACCCTGCGAAAGAAACAGAAACTCACTTCCTGCGTAACTGTAAAGATCCGCTATTCCAATTTCGACACCCATACCATGCAGATGCGCATCCCCTATACCTCTTTCGACCATGTACTGATCCCCATTGCCAAGGAACTGTTCCGGAAAGTCTACCAGCGTCGTATGCTTATCCGCCTTGTCGGGGTAAAACTCAGCCACCTCATTACCGGCACCCAGCAAATCGACCTGTTCGACGATACCCCTGAACTCATCAACCTTTACCAGGCTGTCGATCGTATGCGCCTTCGCTACGGGCGTAAATCAGTCGTAAGGGCCGTGGGAATCAATGCAGGGGTAGAAGATGAAGATGATGAAGACTAAAGATGGAAACGCCCTGAAAGGGCCGGGAGGTAAAGTATGTTCCTGAACTGTCATTCATATTATAGCCTTCGCTACGGAACCCTTCCACTGGATAAACTGGTGGAAACTGCCGCTGAATACGGCATTGAAACACTTGCACTTACCGACATCAACAACAGCATGGGCGTTGTGGACTTCGTAAAGGAATGTGGTAAAAGAAAGATCAAACCTGTTGCAGGTATCGAATTCCGCGACGGGAACGACCTGCTGTATATAGGCATAGCCAGGAACAATAAGGGATTTAAAGAGCTGAACGATTTCCTGAGCAGTCATAATATAGGTAATATTCCCCTGCCATTCAGGGCCCCGGCCTTTAACAACGTTTACATCATCTACCCCTGGGGAACATTGCCGCTAAAGGCACTACGCGACAATGAATTTACCGGGATACGCATCCCTGAACTCAACCTGCTTCTCTCATCCGAATACCGATACCGACAGGGAAAGCTGCTCGCACTTTGTCCGCTCACTTTCAAGGATGAAAAAGGATATGAACTCCACCGAAACCTCCGTGCAATTGACAACAACACCTTGTTAAGCAAGCTGATACCCCGCCAGGTAGCAGCTCCCGATGAAATGCTGGCTCCGCCTTCAACCCTTCGTCAGTCCTTTGAATATTATCCTGAGATCATCCGCAACACAGATAAAATCCTGGAAGAATGCACCATTGAATTTGACTATGTTACCGTTAAGAATAAGAAACTTTTTTCCGCCAGCGCTTACGACGATAAGCTTCTGCTTGAAAAACTCGCCATGGATGGCCTGTATTACCGCTATGGCAAAAAGGACAAGGAAGCACTCAGAAGGGTAAAACATGAACTTGAGATCATTGACAGGCTTGGTTTCTCTGCCTACTTCCTGATCACCTGGGATATCATTCGTTATACTATGAGCCGCGGATTCTACCATGTAGGGAGAGGCAGCGGTGCAAACAGCATTGTTGCCTATTGCCTGAGAATCACGGATGTCGACCCTATTGAACTCAACCTTTACTTCGAACGCTTCCTGAATCCAAAGCGCAGCAGTCCTCCCGACTTCGATATCGATTATTCCTGGAAGGACCGCGATGAGGTGTTCGATTATATCTTCAAACGATATGGGCATGAACATACAGCCTTGCTTGGCGCCACCTCAACCTTTAAAGGAAAATCCATCCTTCGTGAACTTGGCAAAGTGTATGGCCTGCCCAAGGAGGAGATTGACATCCTTGTTGAAGAGCCCAACAATCCGCTAAACAACAATGACATTGCCCGTCATATCATGAATGTAGGGGTACGTATGACAGATTTTCCCAATATCAGGAGCATCCATGCCGGTGGTGTTCTGGTATCAGAAGAGCCTCTTACCTGTTATACGGCCCTGGATATGCCACCAAAAGCCTTCCCTACTACCCAATGGGACATGTATGTGGCAGAAGACCTGGGGTTTGAGAAACTGGATATCCTGAGCCAGCGGGGTCTGGGCCACATAAAGGAATGTGCCGACATAATACGTGAAAACCGGGGCATCTCAGTGGATGTGCACCGTGTCCAGGATTTTAAGAAAGATGAAAAGGTCCGCTCCCAGTTAAAAATCAGTGAGACTATCGGTTGCTTTTACATAGAAAGCCCGGCTATGCGCGGATTGCTTTCCAAGCTGAAATGCGACAATTACCTTACCCTGGTTGCGGCCAGCAGTATTATCCGGCCGGGAGTTGCGCGTTCGGGTATGATGAAAGAGTATATCTGGCGATTTCACAACCCGGACAAGTTCTCCTATATCCATCCCATCATGAAGGAACAATTGGATGAGACATACGGAGTAATGGTTTACCAGGAAGATGTTCTGAAGATCTGCCATCATTTTGCAGGTATGGACCTGGCAGATGCTGATGTACTCAGGCGCGCTATGAGCGGTAAGTTCCGCTCCCGGGTAGAATTTCAGAAAATCGTTGATAAGTTCTTTGATAACTGCCACGAAAGAGGTTACCCGGAAGAAATTACAAAAGAAGTATGGAGGCAAATTGAGTCATTTGCAGGCTATTCTTTTTCCAAGGCACATTCTGCCTCGTTTGCAGTTGAAAGCTACCAGAGCCTCTACCTTAAAGCCCATTATCCCATTGAGTTCATGGTTGCTGTTATCAATAATTTCGGGGGATTTTACCGGACCTGGGTCTATGTTAACGAAGCCAGGCGCTGCGGAGCTCGGGTTGAGCTTCCCTGTGTGAATCACAGCAGGTACACGACTTCCCTGACTGGAATTACAATCTGGCTTGGCTTCATCCATGTAGCCAACCTTGAATCCCAGGTAGTAAATGCTATCATTGAAGAACGCATAAGAGGTGGTCAATATGAAAGCCTTGAAGATTTCACAAACCGGGTAAACATAGGGTTGGAACAAGCCATCCTGCTTATCCGTCTTAATGCATTCCGTTTTACGGGTAAATCCAAACAAATGCTTCTTTGGGAAATCCACAACCTGCTAAGAAAAAGCGCTCCACCTATCGCAACAGGTTCACTATTTACAACACCAGCCCGAAGATTCCAGCTACCTGTGCTGCTGCGCTCTGACAGGGAAGATGCATTCGATGAGATTGAATTGCTCGATTTCCCTGTAACGATGAGCTATTTCCAACTGCTCCAAACCAGTTACCGGGGAGAATTAAATGCACTGAACCTCAGAGGGTGCATTGGGAAATCCGTCAGGATGGTTGGGATGCTGGTTACAATCAAATATGTCAGGACGATCAAAGATGAGATAATGAACTTTGGGACATTCTTCGACATGGAGGGAGAATTCTTCGATACGGTTCACTTCCCTCCCAGCCTAAAGCAATATCCATTCAAAGGAAGAGGAGTTTACCTGATACTGGGAAAAGTGGTGGAAGAATTCGGATTCCCCAGTATTGAAGTGGAAAAATTAGCAAAACTGCCCCTTGTCAAAGATGAGAGATATTTATGATCATTTTGGGCATAGTATCATCATAACAGATCCAAATTGAAATCATAACCAAGAAATAAAAGAATTAATAGACAAAACTCTCTCCTATAGACTAATTTTGCTAAAATGATTGTTAATCCTAAATTCCCATGAAACCCTTTTTCTCCAAAATCGTGAATGCCGGATTCGAAGAATCCATTCAGAATGTAACTGGAATACTGAAAGATTATGGATTTGGGATTATTACGGAAGTCGATGTTAAAGACACATTTAAAAAGAAGATCGATACTAATTTCCGGCCGTACAGGATACTTGGAGCATGCAATCCTAACTATGCATTCAAGGCACTATCAAAAGATGATAAGGTAGGAATAATGCTGCCCTGCAATGTTATCGTTCAGGAGCATGAGGATGGTTCGGTTGAAATCACAATTATTAACCCTGAAGTATCAGTAAAGGCGCTTCATAATCCAGATCTGGAAGACTTTGCCTGTGAAGTTACCGGGGTTATGCGCAAAGTAATGGCCAGGCTTTGAACATGTCGACTCATCCACTATCATATGGGTATCCTTCATTTAAAAACTGACCTTCATTGACACATTAAAGGTTCTGCCCTGGGCCCAAAAACCGGTAAAACTATTCAATGAATGATCCGGGCCATCTTCCCCTCTAATTATTGCCACTTTATTAAATAGATTCTGACAGCTAAGCTGAAATTCAGCTGGATACTTGCCAATTTCAAAGTTATAATTCAGGTAAGTATCAGTTATTGCATAAGAAGGGATGCTATATGGTTGAACTCTACTAACGGAGGAAGTCCTGTTTGAAGGCTCAAAATTGGCATAAAGCCTGTCATAATAGACCAGGTTGACTACGAAATCAAAATGATCCAGGAATGTGTAGCTGACCGAGAATCCAAGCTGCGTCTGAGGTGCACCACCAACAAATAAGCCTTTCGTATAAATCTTTGTTGAATCAATAAGAACCTGGTTATCATCGTAAATACTTGCCATAACGTCATTCTGCCATTTCCAGTCACCAAAAGATCCTGTTGCAGTGAGTGAAAGATCTTTGAGCAATAAAGCATTCAATTCAATTTCGAGACCTTTATGGATAGCATTGAGTCCCCTGACCAATGATCTTGTATAGGAACTATTGGGAAGTTGTATGTTTTCCCAGGAGAGTAAGGATTTATCTTTCCAATAGGTATAATAACCATTGATTCTTGCATTTACATTTCCTCTTTTCAGTTCATAACCTAACTCAAGTGCACTAATTTTCTCATTCCGGAGATTCCGGGCAACGGCATTCGAATAATTTACATAGATAAACTTGAAATATGGCTCACGTGAATAATAACCAACATTAATATATGCCTGACCATGAGATCCTATCTTGTATCCGAATCCGCTTTTCACATCAAATCCTAGCTTGTTTACCTTTTCACTCAAGGCATTTTCAACATAATTGAACGGATCTTTACGCTGGTATTCTGTTGCAGAAATAGTTGAAGTCAGGAACAGCGAAATCAGTTCATTCTTATATTCCAGTTGACCAAAGAGATTACCATAGTTCATCATTGAATAATTATCAACGTTAATCACATCCCCGACTCTTTTAATTTGTGAACGTCCCGAAACTCCTCTTATTGAATAATAATAATGTTCAACCCAATAATCACCGCCCATAAGGTCAGCAACTTCTTCATAAAGCCTGGATTTGAATTTGCGGAAATGAACACCGGCAATCAGTTTCAATTTAGGGCTAACAGTATATGTCAGCGTACTTAATAATCCTGCCCAATAATGAGTAGCTTTATAATTGGTAAGGATGATCCTTGAATAATCCTTAACAGTTGTACCATTTTCAAGACTTAAAGAGTCAATATTATCCTGGTTGAACTTGAAAATCGCGTCAAAATCAATCTGGTTGTTTTTTGTAAATGTCCATGCTGAATATCCTGGATCTGAAGATTCTGAATATCGTCCACCTCCTGAACCAAAAGAAACATACGCAGAAGTAGCCAGGAATAGCTTCGGGCTGATATTCCAGTAATGGTTGAGATTAAGTTGAGGCTTATGATAAAAGTTCTCTGAAAGGTTGAATACCCGGCCTTTATATATACCCCAACTTGGATTATACCGGCTTCCATACCTGAGGTATTGATCATATGTAAGTCCATAATTCCGCTGTCCATGATGCTCTGGTGAACCCAGCGCAGTAAATACCAGTGTTTGGCGTGGATTGATCTCTTTGCTCACAGAAAGAAAGTAAGACCACCCATTCACATAGGTACCCTCTACATAACCTGGACCCGATGACCTTGAACCAAGAAAGGTTATTGCTGAGCCATTTTTCATGCGCCCTGTTGACAATTGAAGTATTGCTTTTTGGTTACCATAATCAGAAAGGCTATATCGGATGCTCCCTCCTTTCTCAGATTGGGTGCTCTTTGTAATAATATTGACCGTGCCACCTACTGAGTTCATAGCAACTTTTGAAGCGCCCAATCCTCTCTGGACCTGGATTGCTTCAGTTGCATCCGTTAATCCCATCCAGTTCGACCAGTAAACGAGTCCATTTTCCATACTGCTAACTGGCACACCATTTAGAAGCAGCGCAACATTCTCCTGCTGAAACCCCCGGATCGACAATTGATCATCCCCACTACCACCACCTGCTTTAGTTGCATAAATACCTGGTGTTAACTTAAGTATCTCTGGGTAATCCTGGTTCCCGGACTCATGCTCAATAGTTTTGGAACTAATCGTTGAAACGGCAACTATTGAATGTTCTTCGGATACGAATGAAGAAATAACATGAACTTCATTTAAGCCTATTACCTTGGGTTCCATGTAAACAGAGACTATATTCCCATCGGAGAATGGGTTAATGGGGATAGGGATTTGCTTGTCTTCAAATGAAACATGCGAAAAGGAAAGGCTTCCCTTCAATGATAGTATGTTCAACTGGAAGGTACCATTTGCTCCGGAAATTACGCTATTCATGGTCCCTGTTTCAGTAACCTCAACCATTGGAATTGGCTGGTTGGTTGAACGGTCAAGGACTACACCCTTTATAGTGTTTTGAGCTGAAATACAAATCGTTAAGAATAGCAAGGCTAAAAGAAACAGGTAATTTAGCTTGAAGGACTTCATTTGTTATGATTTTACTTGTTCAGAATATTTTGGGCATAAAAAAACCCTGACTAAAATGCAGGGCAGGATAGAATACCGAACAAGCAACAGAACAGTATAGCAATGGCTATAACTATCCTGAAAGCATGTCATCCTTCTTCCATCCAGACTTTACTGTCGGTGCCGTAATTTCAACGGTTCAATCCCGCATTTGCGGGAGTCGCGGACTATACCGCCGGTCGGGAATTACACCCTGCCCTGAAGAATGTTGGTTGTCTTTGTTAATCATTTAACAACCAGAAGTCGCAAAAATAGTGATTTTTGTTAATAAACAAGCAATTTCTCACTGGAAAAATTCGCTAAAAATTCCAGATTGGGTTTGTGAGATGCAGGATTTGTCCGGGGAGTGGTACTTCTGTTGACTTCAGGTGATTATACCTGTACAAATGACTTAACTTGATACCATAGAACTGCGAAACTGAGAATACTGTTTCATATTCTTTAAATACATGAGTTTTAACAAAAGATTTCCTTTTCTTGGCTTCCAGGTAAAGAATTTGGCCAATACTCAGTTTATCAGCTTCTTCCATATCATTTTCCTTGAAAAGTTGCGAAGTAGTTAAACTAAACTCTGATGCCAGGCCATACCATGTATCGCCTTTTTTCACAAAAATGCAGGGAATACCATTATTCTCATAAATAATCCTACCAAGCTTCGAAACATTGATTTGAGTATAGTTAGCCGGATCCGGCATTACATAATGTTTATCGAAAAGCATGCAATTTTCATGAGTAATACGTTTATTTTCAACTGTTAAACTATTTTCCTCAACCTCTTTCTGATTTTCTGTAGAGGCAACCTTCTGAAGAGCAACAGTATCATCATATTGATCCAACCTGTTCATCTCTATCATGTGAATAAGCAATCTTGGATATTCCGGATTTGTTGCATACCCTGCCTGTTTCAACCCCATTGCCCAACCTGTATAATCAGTAAGGTCCAGTGAAAATAAGGCTGCATATCGTTGCTTATTTACTAGAAAAAGGGAATGATCCCTGTAAGATTCATCAGCTGAAGCATATTTTCGAAAGCATTCCTGTTTTTCATCATCATCGTAATAGTAAGTTTCTCCACCCCAGTCTTTGTGACATTTTATACCAAAATGATTGTTAGCTTCTGTAGCTAGAGGACTATTTCCACAACTGCTCTCAATAATTCCCTGTGCAAGCGAAATACTGGCCGGTATGTGATATATTTTCATCTCGCGAATGGCAATATCCTTATAGGTTGCAATATATCCTGCATAATCCGGAGATTTACTGCTTTGCGAATGCAACATTCCTGGAAAGGAAAGAAGAAAAAAGAGCTTAAAAAACCTGATCTTCATCAATTAACATCAATTATTAGGTTGCAAATTTAACTAGTTGAAAGCTACAAGCTGCATCACTCAAGGGTTTTGATTTTTTATTTTAAAATAAGCGTATTTTTTAATAAAATACTCAATTTGATTAAATCTTATTATATCTTTGCATCGAATTACTCGTAGTTACTAACTTTTTTTACAAACACTTGTATTCACTCATTAACTCTTTGGCCATTATATCAAGGAGTTAGAGGTTATCTGGTTAATATTTGGTTAATACCTTGGTTACGAAAGCTCCATCCTGATGGAGCTTTCATCTTTTATTATCATTCCCTAATAACCTACCGTAATTGAATCACAAAAGGCTTAGTTGCATTGAGAAACTCAAACGGTGATAAGGTGTTATACCGTGTTGAGCAACTGCTTTCCTATGTTCTTCAGTCGGATAGCCCTTATTCCTATTCCACGCATAATTAGGGAATTCAAGAGACAGATTTTCCATATAATCGTCACGATAAGTTTTTGCCAAAATTGAGGCAGCTGCTACTGACATATAAATGCCATCTCCCTTGATAATACAATGATGAGGAATATCCTGATAGGAATGAAATCGGTTGCCATCAATAAGCAATACTCCTGGTCGGATCTGAAGTTTATCCAAAGCACGATGCATTGCCACAATAGAGGCATTAAGTATATTAATTTTATCGATTTCTTTGTTATCAACCCATGCAACTTTCCAGTCTATGGCATCTCTCTGGATAACCTTTCTTAATTCAGACCTTTTTTTTAATGACAGCTTTTTTGAGTCATCCAGATCATTATTTTGATAATCAGGGGGCAATACGACAGCCGCTGCAAATACAGGTCCAGCCAAACATCCTCTCCCGGCTTCATCACAACCAGCTTCAAATTCTCCGCTACCAAATGAATTCTTTAACATGTCAGGTCAAAAAGAAAAATCGGATACACAGTAGATAAATAAAATACACTAAGACCATCCAATCCATAACAATGCTTCTCTTTACCAGGCATATATTGATAACAGTGAGAATTGCAAGAGGCAGATAAACCCATTGCACTAGCATGACGAGGGGGGAACCTGACATGAACATCATTAGGATTGTCGCAATTACGAAATTAATAAGAACTAACGATTTTCTGCGGATTGAGATCAGTTTGTCCTGAATCACATTGTAGAATGCCAGCATTGATAAAATCAACATGAAACCGGTAGCTATAACCCATACTGCTTCGTTCATTGTTAATTCTTTTATCGAGAGTCCGGGATCATCTATAGCATTGATTATGACATTGCTTCCTTTAATAAACTCATCGTTCCAAAAGTACCAACTAAACAGGTAAATGAAAGGTACCAGGAATCCGAGGAGGGCAATAATCCACTCACGCCAGCTGGTCACTCGGTAAGTAATCAGCGTAATCCAAACCATGAACATTAAATATACAGATGGCAAATAAAAAAGTGATGCCATACCCACAAATACAGCAACCATAAACACTTGCCTGAAAGGTTCTGGTTCACCATATAATCGCATTAAAGTCGATATTGCCAGTATTACAAATAGTGCAGCCGGAAGGGTGGGATTCATTACAGTTAGCTGAGGGTTCCAGCTTAAAAGGAGTATATAAAAAATAGCTGGCAGAAAGTTTTCGCGCGGCACGATGTCATTACCTGAACCAAGGAAGTATAAAACGATGCTTAATAAAATGACAATTATTAATGCAATGCTGACAGAAACAGAATCGTGATTTGAAATAATATTGGTCAGCCAGGTATAAAAAGGGCCTTCAGATGCCAGATGTATAGGCTGGTGGGGATGAAGTATTGCTGGTACCCACAAAAGTGCTAGCAAGCCAAAATAAATCAGCACCTGAACTAAAAATGTAAGTTTTGAAATTTTTCTAAGCATTTTCTAACAAAATCATCATTTTGAAAGGAGGTCCATTCCAATATCCCGCCTGAAGAACATTCTGTCAAAATGAATTTGCTCAATGGCAAGGTAGGATTTTTCCATCGCACTGGAAAGAGTACGTCCTTTTGAAATAACAGCCAGGACTCTCCCTCCCGATGTCAGAATTTTATTCGTACTCTCATCCATTGTAGTCCCGGCATGAAAGAGCAAACTTCCTTCGGGAGATCCCTTGATCATTATCTCTTCACCCTTTTCGTAGTCACCGGGATATCCACCAGAAACTAACATTACGCATGCAGCGACTTCATCATCTATCTGAATTTCATATTTTGAAACCTTCCCCTTTGCGGCAAGGATCAATAACTCGAGAAAATCTGATTTTATCCTGGGGAGTACAACTTCAGTTTCAGGATCCCCCAACCGTACATTGTATTCAATTACGTAAGGATCTCCCCCTACATTCATGAGGCCTGCAAAAATAAATCCGCAATACTTAATACCTTCCGATTTCAGGCCTCTGACAGTAGGAGCAATGATCCTGTCTTCAACTTTCTTCATAAACGCCTTATCAGCAAATGGAACCGGTGAAACAGACCCCATTCCTCCTGTATTAGGACCAGTATCTCCCTCTCCTACCCTTTTGTAATCTTTTGCTTCAGGAAGTAATACATAACTTTCGCCATCCAATAATGCGAAAACTGAAAGTTCAATACCTTTAAGAAACTCTTCAATCACTACCAACTCGGATGCAGCACCAAACTTTTTTCCTAGAAGCATCTCCTTTAACCCGGAAATGGCTGAATCCAACTCTTCACAAATAATGACGCCCTTTCCTGCCGCAAGCCCGTCCGCCTTTAATACAAATGGAGGATTCAGTTTCTCAAGAAATAGAATTGCCTGATCAACAGTATCTCTACTAAAAGTTCCATAGGAAGCCGTAGGAATATTATGACGGTTCATAAATTGCTTGGCAAAATCCTTGCTTCCTTCAAGACTGGCACCCTCTTTACCCGGACCAATGATCATAATCTCTGACAGAGAAGGTTCTAATTCAAAATAGTTGCATATCCCTTTTACAAGAGGCTCCTCTGGTCCAACAAGAACCAAGTGTATTGAACGCTGTATACAAAATTCTGCAATCGCTTTAAAATCATTTACATTAATCTCAATATTCTTTCCCACTTCCATGGTTCCTGCATTTCCAGGTGCAATAAATAACTCATTAAGTAAATCACTTTGCGAGATTTTCCAAGCTAACGTATGTTCACGTCCCCCAGAACCAAGTATCAGAACATTGTATTTTCCCATCAAGCTTAATTTAAGTATTAATTGCCGATATTAACCAACTAAAAATGTAATTTTCTTATTATGTTCTCAGAGCCCCGATGATTTCAGTTACAGAATTGAAATTATGCCGCTCGAGATAAGTTTCAATTCCATCAATTATCCCTGAACATACAGAAGGATCAATGAAATTTGCAGTCCCAACCTGCACAGCAGTAGCTCCAGCCAATAAAAACTCAATAGCATCTGTTGCATTGGAAATTCCGCCCATCCCTATAACAGGAATTTTTACAGTTTTAGCTACCTGCCATACCATCCTAAGCGCAATGGGTTTGATGGCTGGTCCAGATAATCCACCGGTTATAGTTGATAATAAAGGCCTCCTCTTTTCTGCATCGATAGCCATTCCAAGTAAAGTATTGATAAGGGAAACTGAGTCTGCACCTTCTCCTTCAACCGCCAGGGCAATTTCCTCAATGCTTGTTACATTTGGAGAGAGTTTGACGATTAAGGTTTTTGGATAAACTCTTCTAACCGCTTTAGTAACGGCAGCAGCCATTGGACAGGAAGTTCCGAATGCCATTCCTCCTTCTTTAACATTCGGACAGGAAATATTCAACTCAATTCCGCCAATCTTATCCAAAGGAAGTAATTTTTCAGCGACCTCAACATATCCTTCTATCGTTGAGTCGGATACATTGACTATTATATGTGTATCATAGGATTTAATTCGGGGGTAGATTGCCTCAATAAAATAGTCAACTCCTTTATTTTGCAATCCGACTGAATTTAACATTCCCATCGGGGTTTCAGCCATGCGGGGATATCGGTTACCATCCCTGTTTTTTGATGTACAAGCTTTGGTTAGTATTCCACCGAGCTTATTTACATCAAAAAAATCTTCAAATTCGGGGCCGTAGCCAAAAGTTCCTGAAGCAGACATCACAGGATTCTTGAGGTGCAGCTTATGAATATCGACAGAAAGGTCACGCATCTGCTTAATCTGTTTTTTTATTTCAATTTCTTTTTAGTAATATGTATTAATGGGGGGGGATAGTTGGTCTACCGGCATGAGACTATAAAACTAACCTATGACCAACCTTTCAGGTCACGAATGTTAAATACGGGTCCCTGCACACATGTTGTTTTATTTCCTTCGGATGTTTCGACTATACAACAAAGGCAGGCACCAATGCCACAAGCCATAAGATTTTCCAGAGACACCTCACAATCAATACCTTTGAATGTGGCAAGTCTTGCTATTGCCCTCATCATAGCATCAGGACCACAAGAATAAATTTTGCTATAATCCAGTACTTCATCTGCAAATAAAGAATGTTGTGTTACCATTCCCATTTCTCCCAATGAACCGTCATCAGTAGTTATATATACTGATTTACAATATGTTGAAAATTTTTCAACATCAACAATATCCCTATCTGTTCTTCCACCAATCAATGCATGAACAATAACCCCCTTAGAATTAAGCTGCTTCGCAAGTAAAAGTAAAGGAGCGCATCCAACACCACCACCAACCAGCAGAACTTTATTGCCTTCAGGTAAAGAAAAACTGTTGCCTAAAGGGTATATCAGGTTAAGTGTCAATCCTTTGGTAAGATCGAAAAGCTTGGCAGAACCAATACCGACCTTCTTTATCAATAGTTTCAACCGATTTGACCTATAATCTACATCATAGATAGAAATGGGTCTCCTCAGGTAAGTCTGCGGTGAGTGATCAACCCGAACTTCAGCAAACTGACCGGGTAAAATTTCAGGAAGAATTTCAGGACATTCAAGCTCCAATACAAAATAATCAGGCGTGATTCTCCTGTTTTGGATAATCTTAAAATCCTGCATGTATTTCTTCATGTGGTCAGAATTATGCATGGCTAAATTAGGCAAAAAAAAGTCCGCCATACTGACGGACTCTCTATTAAACTTCTAAGGTTTCGTCACCTGAAGATCCCGAACTGCTTTCATCCGAGTCTTCAACGGGCTCGCTGAAATCTGTTATTCCTTTTGAAACCAAAAGGTTATACCAGCCGACGAGCTTGCGCATATGTGAAATGTAAAACTTCTCTTTATCGTATTCAGGAATAATACCCTCAAAGAATTCCACCAATTGTTTATCAGATGCTTTAGTATCCGGGGCCAGTTCTTCACCCAATTTCTCCCTGATCAACCTGAAAACCTCTCTTAATGCCAATTCTTCACCAGTAGTGTAAATGCTGATTTCACCCAGGGCACTGATCTTATCACTGGCAAATACCTGGAACCTTTTCCCATCTATGAGTGATTCAACAATGATCCCTGATTTTGATTGAGCAATGTTTTTGTGCAGGCCAGCTTTACCTGAAATTGACATAATGTCTTTTAAATCCATATTCTACTAACTTTTTTTGCAAAAATACGAAAATCGATTGATCTGAATCCGATTTAGCTATGCTTAGATTTTTCCAGCATCAAATCCTATAACTTGAATTTACCAGTATAGCTCTCAGGACTTATCTTATGAAGCTCCTTCTTTACCTTAGCATTTACGGATAATTTCTCAATAAGAGTAAAAATATCCTCTTGAGTTATCTTAGCATTTGTTCTGGTTAACTCCTTAATAGTTTCATATGGCCTCGGATAGCCTTCCCTTCTTAGGATTGTCTGAATTGCTTCTGCTACAACCGACCAATTATCATGAAGATCAGCTTGAATTTTTTCTTCATTCAGGATAAGTTTCTCTACTCCTTTGATGATTGATTTGAGTGCAATAAAAGTATGAGCTACAGGAACGCCAACATTGCGAAGTACGGTTGAATCTGTAAGATCCCTTTGCAATCTTGAAACTGGCAACTTCGACGAAAGATGCTCGAAAATAGCATTTGCCATACCCAGATTTCCTTCAGCATTCTCAAAATCAATAGGATTGACCTTATGTGGCATTGCTGAAGAGCCAACTTCATTGGGTTTTATCTTTTGCTTAAAGTAATCCATTGAAACATACATCCACATATCTCTACTGAGATCCAGCAGAATGGTATTGATCCGCTTTAATGCATCGAACATTGCCGAAAGGTCATCATAATGCTCTATCTGGGTGGTAGTATGCTGACGCTCCAACGAAAGATGTTCTTTTACGAAATCATCTGCAAATCCTATCCAGTCTATCTCAGGATAAGCCACATAATGTGCATTCAGATTTCCGGTTGCGCCTCCGAATTTGGCAGTAACAGGAATGGTCTTCAATTGCTTTAATTGATGTTTCAGACGTTCTGCAAATACGAAAATCTCCTTACCCAACAAAGTTGGAGAGGCAGGCTGACCATGTGTATGGGCAAGCATCGGAATTTTCTTCCATTCTTTTGCTTTGCGGGTAAGTTTCAGAAGAAGATCCTCATAGAGAGGAATCACTACTTCATTCAATGCAAGGTTAAAAGAGTATGGGATTGCTGTATTGTTAATATCCTGTGAGGTAAGCCCGAAATGAACAAATTCCTTGAATTTGCTGAGCCCGGATTTATCAAATTTCTTTTTCAGGTAATATTCTACAGCTTTAACATCATGATTAGTTACAGCCTCTATTTCTTTAACTTCCTGGGCATCCGTAAATGTAAAATCCTTACAAATAGAACGAAGTTCTGAAAATTTCTTCTTATCAAAATCTTTTAGTTGAGGAAGAGGGATCTCGCACAAAGCAATAAAATACTCTACTTCAACAAAAACCCGGTAATTAATTAAAGCAGCTTCGCTAAAGTAATAACTAAGCCTTTCTACTTGTTTCCTGTACCTGCCATCAACAGGTGAGATGGCATTGATCATTGTAAGGTCCATAAGCTATCTATAGTTACAATCGTTCAAAAGTATGAAATGAATCATGGTAAATGCAAATTCAGCGCTAAAGATTCAATTAAAAGAAGCTTAAAAGTGATAACAATCAGAATCCCAACTCTTTATTGACAATAAAGATGGAAATATCAGTCAAGCTGGGTTTTTTCCGAAGGACCAGGTAAGCATTGCATCCCCTAGTCGGAAGCTTACAATCCATGCATATTCCGCTTTTGGTACAAGGATTTGGCCTCCCTAACCTTAACATATTCTTTGGAGCAGAAATATTCTTTACACGCTGCCATGCAGAGCTTTCATCAGAGCATATTTTATTCACCCCAATAAGGATGATAACTTTCCTGGGGCCAAAAATCATGGCCGAAATCCGATTTCCGTTGCCATCAATATTATAGATTTCTCCATCAAGTGTTAAAGCATTGCTGCTGCATAGAAAAATGTCGCAAACCTGCTGCTTTCTCATCACTTCAATTTTCTCTTCCTGGCTAAGCCCATCTTTGTTATGGTCCAGAATAACAGCACCTTTACCGCTGATTAACTCCGGAAGATTCAATTGTTTAACGGTTTGAGAACCACCAAAAGCAACAGAACTACCCTTATCTATAAACTTTAATACTTCCTCAGCTGCATCCAACTCATTCTCGAAGAACTGGGCATGAAAATTATTTTTCTTCAACGATTCAATAGCTTTCAAAGCCAGTATCCTGCTATGAGATGACTGAATTTGGGCAACAAAAAGATCAGATTCTATGTCCATTGAAGTAAAATTCAGGAGCAAAAATAGGATTTTATAGAAGTGGTCAACTATGTAACATTGATTATCTTAATTTTATCGAATTGTTAAAGCTATGAGATGAATTCAATTGTAAGTCACTATTTCCCTGGATTATCACCTCAAATTACCGAACGTTTTGATCATCTGCAAAGTCTTTATCTTGAATGGAATGCAAAAATCAATGTCATTTCACGCAAAGACATGGACAACTTTTATGTGCATCATGTTTTACATTCATTGGGTATAGCAAAAGTGATATCTTTCAACCCGGGTACTCTTGTACTTGATATTGGAACCGGTGGCGGATTTCCAGGCATACCACTTGCCATACTTTTTCCTGAATCCGAATTTATGCTGGTTGATTCAATAGGCAAAAAAATAAAGGTAGTTGAAGAAATTAGCAAGGAGTTGGGAGTGCAAAATGTGATTCCGCTTAACTGCAGGGCTGAATCAATTAAGAAGTCATTTCATTTTATTGTAAGCCGCGCAGTTACAGCCCTTCCAGAGTTTGTTGGATACACTGCTAATTTAATAAGGCCAGGATCAATTAACAGCAAAAAGAATGGGATTTTTTATCTCAAAGGCGGCAACTTTACAGATGAGTTGAAAGACCTTAAATTGAAGCATAAAATATATGATCTCTCAGATTATTTTTTGGAACCATTCTTTGAAACTAAAAAAGTAGTCCATATTTATAGAGGATAATCGATAAATGACTTCATTTAAATAAAAAATCAGCTGCTTAATCTAAACAGCTGATTTCTTTAATATGTTGTCAGTTACAATTACCTGGGATTAAAGAAATTTCAGGTTATACATGGGTCACTTCTCTTCGTCCTTTTCCTGGCTTTTTCTTCTTACCTTATATGTGTGGATTCCATATCCCACTACTAATGTAATCAGAATCCAGGCGCCATCTCCAATTGGAGCACCACTGCCCATAGGGCCACGCATATTCGAAGAACCAGAAGTTTCAGCCGGCGGCGGAGGTGGAATACTAAACTGTCCATAAACCAGGTTGGTAAGGAAGCCGGAGTTAAGTAAAATCAACATGGTTGTAATTGAAAGCAATCTTAGTAACCTATTCATAATCAATGAACTTTTTTCCAAGTATAAAAGTTAGCTGTTTGAGTTTGCCAATTTGTCAGTAATTCATCTTTCCTCAATTCTCTGAATTGGCTTCAGAATTGAGGCTTCAATGAACTTGGGTAATTATAGAACTTATTTTAAATGATTTCATTTTATAATTAATCTTTATAATGTTAAAAAGTAATAGGTAAAACACAGAATACTTTTTCTTAAAAATCGAAGTGTGGTTTGTATTCTTCATTTTATCTTTCTGAACAGAATTAATAGTTGATTTCCATTAAGCAGGGAGTTTTTTTCTACTTTTGATACAAATAAAACTCAAGTATATGAACAAGGATATTTTTAATCTTGAACCTAAAGCGGTTTGGAAGAACTTTTACAGCCTGACGCAAACTCCCCGCCCATCAAATCATGAAGACCGCATTCAGGAATTCATGCTTGGATTTGGGAACTCACTAGGCCTTGAAACAATCAGGGATGAAGTTGGAAATATTATTATAAGAAAACCGGCTACTCCAGGAATGGAAAATCGAAAGGGAATTGTGTTGCAAACCCATCTGGACATGGTTCCGCAAAAAAATAGTGATAAAGCCCACGATTTTGAAAATGACCCCATTGAAGCGTATATTGACGGTGATTGGGTTACTGCGAATGGTACAACACTGGGAGCTGATAACGGGATGGGAGTGGCTGCAACAATGGCAGTGCTCGAATCTACAAATTTGAAGCATGGTCCAATCGAAGCACTCTTTACCTGCGACGAAGAAACCGGTATGACAGGTGCTTTCGGACTGAAACCTGGCCTTTTAAAAGGAGATATATTGTTGAATCTTGATTCGGAAGATGAAGGAGAATTATATGTTGGATGTGCCGGCGGTACAAATGCTAATGCCAGCTTCCCCTATAAAGAAGAACCAGTCAGTCAGGGAACTATTGCATACAAGCTTTCACTTACCGGACTTAAAGGTGGGCACTCGGGATTGGAAATCATTTTACAGAGAGGAAACTCTAATAAGTTGATGAACAGGTATTTAATGCATGCTGCTAAGAAATATGAGCTGAGAGTGTCTTGGATTGATGGTGGAAGTCTTCGCAATGCAATACCTCGTGAATCATTTGCAGTAGTTGTTATTCCTTCTGCCTATGAAGCAAAATTCAAGGAATGCCAGGCAGAATATGCTTCGATTTATAAGAAGGAATTTGCCAGCGTTGAACCAGATATGAAGTTTATTGCTGAACCAACTTCAATGCCTGCCACTGTTATTGATTTGAAAACTCAGGACACTCTGTTTAAAGCAATATATGCTTGCCCTAACGGTGTTATTCGCATGAGTGATGATATGCTTGGATTAGTTGAAACATCTACCAACCTGGCTAGTGTTAAAATGGAAGGTGGCAAGATAAACATTCAATGCCTCCTGAGAAGCTCTGTCCCATCAGCACAGCTGGATCTGGGCATCATGACAGAAAGTGTGTTTCAACTTTCTGGTGCTGAAGTTAATCTGGATGGTGAGTATCCTGGATGGAAACCTAATATGAATTCTCCTATCCTTACAACTATGCAGAAGGTATACCAGGATTTATATGGTAAGATCCCTGAAATAAAAGCAATTCATGCTGGCCTGGAATGCGGTCTTTTAGGTGGAGTCTATCCTAACTGGGACATGATCTCCTTTGGTCCTACAATCCGTTATCCACATTCACCAGATGAAAAAGTGCATATCGAGTCTGTTGGCAAATTCTGGAATTTCCTGGTTTCCACCATGGAAAATGCTCCAGTAAAATAATTATAAATTACTGTATTTCAATTCTATAGCAATATCCTGTTTTATTTTTTAGACAGGATATTGTTTTTTTTTAGAATTCAATTTGCTAATAAGATTACTTTTTTTACCTTTGCACCCCTAAAATAAAGAACAATGAAGAGGACTTTTCAACCATCGATCAGGAAAAGGAAAAACAAACACGGATTCAGGAAAAGAATGGAATCAGTGAATGGTCGTAAAGTATTGGCTGCTCGTAGGGCAAAAGGCAGGAAGAAACTTTCTGTTTCTGACGAAGGTAAATAATTCCTTTTTCGAAATTTGCTGCTTATTGGCAGCACGTATAATATTTCCAATGTTCAGGAGGAGGCATTTGCCTGCCTCCTTTTGTTTTTTTAACAGTTTGACAGTCCTGATACCAAAACGGATTATTAGAAAAACATTAATTTAGCTTCTTAAATCTCAACACGTGCAAAACTTGATATATGAAGCATCGTTGACTGGTGTTTTCAGGATGGTTTTTATCATCTTTATCATCTATGTTGCCATTACTTTTGTTTTCAGGCACATAATTCCACACCTGTTTCGAAATTATCTTCAAAACTTTCATGAACATAACTTCAACAGGGAAAGTTACAGCAACAATTCCCAAAAGAAGAAAGAAGGTTATGTTTCAGTTGAATTCATTGAACAAAATAAGCAGCAATCCCACTCTGGAAATGAAGATGAATATGTAGATTATGAAGAAATAAAATAATCAATGAATTACTCGAAAAGTCTTTTTTAGATCTACCCTCCAAGCAAACAATTAAATTACAAAATACATTCTCATGGCTAATATTCCTATAAAAAAGTACCTTCCCTACCTGGTTGCAATTGCGGTTTTTGTCGTTATCATTTTGGCTTACTTCAATCCTGTGCTTGAAGGAAAAAAGATGAAGCAGTCAGATATTACAAATTGGAAAGGTATGTCCAAAGAAATTGCTGATTACCGCGCAAAGACAGGGAAAGAACCACTATGGACCAATTCGATGTTTGGTGGAATGCCTGCATACCAGATTTCAGTAATTTATAAAGGAAACCTTGTAAAGTATGTTGATACTATTCTACAGTTGTACCTGCCCCATCCTGCAGGATTGGTATTCCTGTATATGCTTGGTTTTTTTATTCTTATGATGGTAATGGGAATTGATGTTTGGCTTGCAATTGGAGGTTCAATTGCGTTTGCATTTTGCTCTTTCTTTTTCATCATTATAGACGTAGGTCATGAAAGCCAGGCTCATGCAATTGGTTATATGGCTCCGGTATTAGCCGGGATAATTCTTACCTATCGGGGAAAATATCTTCTTGGTGCTTCGTTATCTGCATTATTCCTGGCACTCGAATTATATACAAATCATGTTCAGATTACCTATTACTTAATGATAATCATTTTGATATTCATCATCTCCGAATTGATCTTCAGTATTTATGAGAAACGATTGACAGGGTTCTTTAAAGCATCACTATTTCTTGGTATAGCTGCCATTCTTGCAGTTGGGACTTCAACAGCCAATCTCTGGGCTACCTATGAGTATGGTAAAGAAACGACTCGGGGGAAGACGGAATTAACTACTGAAAAATCAAACAGGACTAGTGGACTTGACAAGGATTATGCAACGGATTGGAGTTACGGAGTCGGAGAAACTTTCACCTTGCTTATACCTAATGCAAGGGGTGGTGCTTCCAACGGTAGCCTCGGTACAAATTCTGCTGCTTATAAGGCAATGATCAATAATGGCATTCCTGAACAACAGGCTAAGGAATACTCCAAAAATATGCCTTTGTATTGGGGCACACAACCTGGAGTGGCCGGACCGGTTTATCTCGGTGCAATTATTATCTTCCTTTTTATCCTGGCAATGTTTGTTGCTGAAAATAAATATAAATGGTGGCTGCTTTCTGCAACACTTTTGTCGATTTTACTTGCCTGGGGGAAAAACTTCATGCCATTAACTGACCTTTTCCTGCTTCATGTACCTGGTTATAATAAATTCAGGGCTGTTTCAATGACTCTTGTTATCGCTGAATTTACTATACCTTTTCTGGCATTACTGGGACTAAACAAGGCGCTTTCAGGTGAAATAAATAGAAAGCTGCTAACAAAATACTTATTATATGCCGCCGGGGCAACAGCAGGCATCTCGCTCATTTTTGCATTGTTTGGAAGCAGTTTCTTTACGTTTGTTTCCCCAACTGATGAACAATATAAATCCTATTTCCCGGATTGGTTATTGAGTGCAATCAGGGAAGACCGCGCTTCTCTTTTACGCTCAGACGCCTTTCGTTCTTTCGCATTTATCGTCCTGGCAGCCGGATTAATATGGGGAATGATAAATGAAAAAATCAAGAAGCAATATGCAGTTCCGGGATTGATACTTCTTATGCTGATCGATACATGGGCTGTTAACAGAAGGTATGTCAACAATGACAGTTTTGTGCGCAAGAGTGTCGATGCCACACCGTTTCAACCATCTCAGGCAGACCTGTTTATAATGAAAGATGTGGATCCCGATTTCAGGGTTTTTAACCAAACTGTTAGTCCATTTAATGACGCAAGTACATCTTACTTCCACAAGTCAATCGGTGGATATCATGGGGCAAAACTAAGACGATACCAGGAATTGATTGAGCATGATCTTACTAAAGGGAATATGAATGTATTCAATATGCTGAATACAAAATATTTTATCATACCTGATAAAGCCAATAATAATCAGCCAACAATGCAGATCAATATGGAAGCACTTGGAAATGCATGGTTTGTTGACAGTGTTAAGCTTGTCAATAATGCTGATGAGGAGATCAATGCATTGGATAATTTCAATCCCGCAAAAACGGCAATCATTGATAAAAGGTTCGAAGCATTTGTCAAAGGGCATTCAATAAACCATGACAGTTTGTCAACCATTAAATTGATAAGTTATGAACCTAATGAACTAAAATATCAGACAAATTCTTCCGGAGAACAATTGGCAGTATTTTCGGAAATTTACTACGAAAAAGGCTGGAATGCCTATTTGGATGGTCAGCTCCTACCGCATTTCAGAGCTGATTATGTGCTAAGGGCGATGATTGTGCCATCTGGAAAACACACGTTGGTATTTAAGTTTGAACCAAAGGTTTATGAAATCGGGGAAAAGGTTTCCCTTGCTTGCTCATCCTTGCTTTTGTTATTAGTTGCAGGATCCTTCTTCATTCAGTTACGGAAAAAATCTTCTGTATAATTCAGATAAAGAGAATTAAAACAGATAATGGAGATTCCTGTAAGGAAAGTGCTTATAATAACATACTACTGGCCCCCTAGTGGGGGATCAGGAGTTCAGCGCTGGCTGAAAATGGTAAAGTATCTTCGGCAATCAGGATGGGAACCCGTTGTTTATACACCTGAGAATGCCGAGTATCCGGAGATCGATTATACATACCAGGAAGATATCCCTGAGGGTGTGAAGGTTATTAAACATCGTATCTGGGAACCTTATAGCTATTACAAGAAGGTTCTTGGAATGAAGGAGGAAGAGAAAATAAGCGCCGGCTTCCTCTCCGAAAAGAAGAAAAATACTTTTTTGCAAGCTGTTTCAATCTGGATTCGGGGAAACTTGTTTATTCCTGACGCCCGAAAATTCTGGATCAGGCCCTCGGTTAGATTTTTATGCGAACAGCTCCAAACATTGCATATTGAAGCTATTATTACAACGGGTCCACCACATTCAATGCACCTGATAGGTATGGCAATTCATAGAAAAACAGGGATTCCCTGGCTGGCAGACTTCTGTGATCCCTGGACCGGCATCGATTTCTATCACGAACTTAACCTCACATATCTAGCTGATTTAAGGCATAAATTACTCGAGAAAAGAGTTCTCCGTTCAGCTAATGCGGTATCTGCTGTAACTCAAACTATGATCCAGGAATTCAATCTCATTTTCCCAAGAAAATATGAACTTATATCGAATGGATTCGATGAGAGTGATATAAAGCCGCTTGATCCAAAAAAAATGGATCGAAAATTCAGCATTGCCCATATCGGGAGCCTTGTTCCTAGCCGGAATCCAATTATTTTATGGAAGGTACTATCCCTGTTGGTTAAAGAAAATGAAGAATTCGCAAATACTCTTGAAATTAAACTTGTTGGAAAGATTGATGTAAGTGTTACGGATTCAATCCAAAAATACAACCTTAACCGGTATTTAACCAAAGTCAGCTATCTCTCTCATGACAAGGCAATTGAAGAAACCCAAAAGTCTCAGGTCCTGTTGCTGTTAATAAATAATACACCAAATGCCCGGGGAATTCTTACTGGAAAACTCTTTGAATATATGGCTACAAGAAGGCCCATCCTATGTATTGGGCCAGAAGACGGAGATGCCGCTAGTGTTCTTAAGGAAACCTTATCCGGTAAAATTTGCGGTTATGAAAATGAAGATTTATTAAAAAACATTGTATCAGAATACTTCCTGGAATATCAGAAAAATCAACTATTATCAAGCAGACAGGAAATAGGACACTATTCATGGAAGAACTTGTCGCATAACGTTGCGAAAGTTCTGAATTCATTCTCATTACTACATTAAATCAAGACTCAATATTTCAATAGCTTATTAACAAAGCCGGAGACATCATTATTTCCCGAAAAGACGTGCTCAAGTTCACGCATCAGGCTATACTCCAGAGGATCAATATTTTGGTCACTCAGTTTCTCAAGAAATACATTCATTGCAATTCTTCCTTCCAGGACCACCTTGCCTGAGATATCCTCTGTGAAGAACCCCTTCCCTATTAACAATCCAAGTGTCCTGTTACGGCTTAAATCATTTAATGCTGTAAGCCCGAAGTCACCAATCCCGCAGTATTTGAACATGGTCTCCTCTTTCCCACCGAACACCATCATAATTTTTCGCATTTCATTGAATGCCTTGGTAAAAATCATGAACCTAAGGTTTGGCGAATTGAAATGGGCGTCAACAATCCCAATGATTATGGCGTAAATATTCTTAAGGATACTAAGAATTTCAACCCCTTCCAGGTCATTTGATTTGTCGATATAGAGATTGGTATTCTTAAAAATTGTCTCAACCTCGTCCAGAATCTTATCATCCTCAGAAGCCAAGGTGAAAGCTGTAGGGATATTACTTAATATTTCCCTGGCAAAAGAAGGGCCTTTCAAAGTACAAATAGGATTAAGGTGTTGCTCCTTTATGCAGTCTGTTATCAATCTTTTACCGCAGCCAAATCCTTTTGCAAGATTAACAATAATTGCATCTTTTGGAAGAAGATGATTTATATTTTTAAGATAATCAACAGCAGCAACAGATGGAATTGCCAATAATACAATGTTCGAATCCTGAAGGACTAATTCATTGGAAGTAGCTTGAAGCCTGGAATTTAATCGAATATTTGGAAAATATTTTTGATTTATTTGCTCTTTAGATATTGATTCAACAACGTCCTCTTCAACTGATAATAAACTGATCCTTAAGTCCTCGCTCTGAGCTAAGGAATTGCCGATCGCCGTTCCAATTGAACCAGCACCAAGAATTATTACATTTTTTTTATTAACCATTGTATTGAACTTGATAAAACAAAGTAAAGTTAGCTTTATGAACATGCACTATTTTACAACTTGAAGTTGAAGAAATTACCAATAATTACTATTTCTTCAATGCTTTCAGATTTGATAGAAGTTCGGCTGGGTGTTTCCATTTTGTCCATGCACCTTGTAATTTTTCTAATTCAACCGGTTCGAAAAATCCCATTAAATATAACAGTACCGGATAAGAGAAAATTAGCAGTGTTTTTACTAAGATTCTGATCAATATTCCCATTTCATTAATGAAAATTACCGGCAAGTAGAGTATGGCCCCGATTAGGATCATCATTAGCAGTTTCTTCATCTCATATTGAATCGGGTAAGCCTTCTGGGAATAATAATAAATTAACCAGAAGAACAGGATACTCGCAACCAATTTAGCAATTGCTGCACCAAAATTATGTAACCATGGCACAAGTAAGATATTTAAAAGAATCCCAGTAACGGAAACAGTTATAACGATCCCGGCTATTGAATGAGTTTTTTTTGTAATCTGAAGGCCTATCATCGCCATATCCTTCATCATATTGAAGAGAATAGCAAAACAAAGGATGGGTATTATCTGGTAAGCTTCATAATATTCTTGTCTATTTGCAAATAATTTTACTATTTCCTTACCAAAAAAAGTCATTCCTAAAACGAAAAACATTACAACCAGGACAAAGTAGGTCAATAACTTGCTGTAAAAACGTTTGTTATTAGGATCATCCATTTTTTTAAAAATCATTGGCTGTATAGCGAAACTGATGGACGCAACCAAAAGTATATTCAAAGTATTACTAAGCCTAAATCCAAGTGTATATAACCCAACGTCGCCTAACTTGTCGAAGTGATTGATAACGTATCTGTCAGCCTGGTTCAACAATACTATCGCTATAGAAGAAAGCACCAGGGGAAGGCAGAAACTTATGATTTGTTTGAGAAGAGTCCATTCAAAACGGACCTCACAATTAACTATTATGTATCTTATAAGAAGCAACAAATAAGATATTAATCCAATAAGTTGTGCATAGTAAATTGCCTCTACTCCCATGTGCTGAAAAACAATTAAATAAACAGTAATAATAACCATTACTGCCATTTGTAAGAGATTACTTATAGTATATAAGCCGGCTCTTTCTTGAAGACGAAGCAAGGTTGAGGGCATAATAACAATCATCTGGATCAGGGATGTAATAACCATCAATCTTAGGACATGAGTATACCCGGAATGACCGAACAGAGAGGTTGAGATATAAGTCCCAAAAGGCCATATGATGATAACACTTATAAATGCCAATATGACATGTACAAGTAAAAGAGTAAAAAAGAGAGACTTTTTCTTTGTTTCAGCCTGTTTATCAAAATACCATCTAAAAAAACCTTGATAAAGAGCTAACCCAACTATTCCTATTATTATTTGCGAAGTGCTGTCAAGTAAACCCAGTATCCCAAATTCACTTAATGGAAAATGCTTTGTATAGATTGGGATAAGAATGAAACCAGCCAACTTGGGAGCCATAGTTCCAAGGCCGTAAATAAATGATTGACTTGCGATTTTCCTAAGGTCTGCAAGCATATTAACATTCAAAAGTTTGTGTGATTGAGCAAAAGTACCATAAAATGCCGTTGGGTAGCATTTAGTGCCTTCATGAATGTCAGATAATTTAGAAGTTCAACTTACAGAAATTAGCATAAACAGACGCAATTACTCCCATGTTATTGTGATTCTGTACCTTTGTAGTATTATTTGCCAGCATCATGAAGATACTAATGCTATTAGACAGGGTATTCCCACCAGACATCCGAGTTCAAAACGAAGCATTGAGTCTTATCAAAGAGGGTCATGAAGTTCACATACTTTCATATAACTTTTCGAACAAACCTAAGTCTGAGCTTTATAAAGGGATTACAATTCATCGATTTCGAATTTCGGAGCAAATTGCCAAAAAATCCTTGGGGCTCATTCATTTGATTCCTGTATTCAAACTCATATGGCAATACGAGGTTATTTCTATCTTAAAAAAGCACAAGTTCGAAGCTGTTCACATTCACGATTTGCCATTATGTTTTCTTACTAAGAAACTGAAATCAAAGGAGGTTAAGGTTGTTGCTGACATGCACGAGAATTATCCTTACTTGGTTGCTGAGCAGAAATACATGAACACAAAGATTGGCAGAGTAATATTTAGCAAGCAAATTTGGTTTAAGAAGGAACAGATTTGGTTAGAATTCGCTGATGAGATTGTTTGTGTTGCAGAAGAAATGAAGAAAAGATTACAGAATGTGATTTCTAAAGACAAAAACATTTTGGTTGTACCTAATACTTATAGCTTTCATTCATTTGGTCAGGAGCAAGTCGAGAACAGGGAACTAAAAGAACGATTCAAAGAAAAGTTCATCATTTCCTATTTAGGTGGATTTGACGAACAGAGGGGAATTAACAATCTCATAAAAGCATTTGCATTGATGAGGGAACAAATACCAACGGCTATGCTACTTTTAGTTGGAGATGGCTCAATAAAGGGTGATCTTCAAGAACTTGTAAGAGAATTGAAAATTGAAGCTATTACAACTTTTGAGGGATGGCAGCCATCAAAGTATGTAGATGCGTATATCAATATCAGTTCTGTTTGTATTATTCCTCATATTAGGTCGGAGCAAACTGATAATTCCAGTCCAAACAAACTGTTTCAATATATGTATGCATCTAAGCCTGTAGTTGTTTCAAACTGCATTTCATTAGAGAGAATAATAATGGAATCGGGATGTGGATTAGTTTATGAAGATAAAAATGTAAATGAATTGGCGGATAAGTTGTTATATCTTTACCAAAACCAAAGGGACGCTGAATTAATGGGTCAAAAAGGTCATGATGCTGTGATTAAGAAATATAACTGGGATGTAACTGTTTTTCCGCTTTTACGGATTTACATGGATATTCAAAATGAGTCATTGTACAAATATCAATAGATGCAAACTCACATCTTTACGTCTGAAAGCATCTATAGCAAGGCATTTCTTCAAAGACTAGGGGATAATCTGGATTTGAGTGATCAAATTATAGTTTTCAGGAAACAAAATGTCCAATTTCAGTTTCTACCAAAAAGAGATTCTCCGAAAATTATTTATGCTACCACTTTTATAAGTTTCATTTTTAAGGTATTACCAAATTTACTTCAATCCAAATGGATTTACATTCATTATTTACCTTATGGGCCATCTTTATTGTTTTGGTTCTTATTTAGGAGACTATTAAAAAAAACATCTTGGATAGTTTGGGGAGGTGATGTTTTTGTATATAAGGAAGCTGATAAAAGTCTAAAAAATAGATTTCTAGAGTATTTAAGGAAGAAAATCATTCCTTCGTTTCCAGAAATTTGTTCCTTCATAAAAGATGATGCCCTTGAAGCAATGAAAATTTATGGATCACAGGCTGTTTACACCCCTATTTTGTACCCAATACCTTTAAATATTACAGATTTAAAAACCACCCAACAAGTAGATGAATTTCCTAATCATATTAAAATCTTAGTCGGCAATTCTGCGGATCCTTCTAATTTCCATTTGGATACTTTAGAAATGATTTCCAAGTTTAAACACCAACCAATTAAAATTTATTGCCCACTTTCATATTATTACGACAAAGTATACATCAAAACCGTCATTGAAAATGGGCATCTTCATTTCGGAGAAAATTTTATTCCTATATTAAATATGATGTCATCTCAAGAATATATTTCTCTTTTGAAATGTGTTGATGTAGGGATAATGAATCACAACAGACAACAAGCTCTTGGAAACATTTTGCCATTGCTGTACCTAGGGAAAAAAGTCTATTTGAGGAAAGACGTCTCAACTTTCAATTTTCTTACTAGCCTTGGTTGCATTGTTTATGATATTTCAGAAATCTTTCCAAGCAAATTTGAAGAATTTATTGAGATTAAATCTGAATTCCAACAATCAAATTTCGAGAAAATAAAAGCATTAACTTCTGATGAGTATTTCATAAATCTATGGTCAAACCTAATATTTAGTCATAAAGATGATAAATGTAACTAAGACATTTCTTCCAGATAAAGCAAAGTATCAAGCTTATGTGGATCAAATATTTGCTTCGGGTTGGTTAACAAATAATGGCCATCTTGTTCAACAATTAGAAAAAAGACTAGAGAAATATCTGGGAGTGCAGAATTTGGTATTAATCGCTAATGGGACTCTAGCACTTCAAGTTGCCTATAAAGTTCTTTTCCCGGAAAAGGGTGAAGTAATTACTACACCCTTTACTTTTGTAGCGACATCAAGTAGTCTGGTATGGGAAGGAAATATTCCAATTTACGCTGATATTGAACCTTCAACTTTAAATATTGACCCATTTAACATTTCTAAACTAATTAACAGAAAAACAAAAGCGATATTGCCAGTTCATGTATTTGGAAATAGTTGCAATATATCAGACATTCAAGTATTAGCAGAAAACAGTGGAATAAAAGTAATCTATGATGCAGCCCACGCATTTGGGGTGAAATATAATGAACAAAGTATTTTAAACTTCGGCGATGCATCAATTCTTAGCTTTCATAGTACAAAAATCTTTCATACTATCGAGGGTGGTGCAATTATATTTAAAAACAAAAATGATTATGAACTAGCAAAGCTGATGATAAATTTTGGCATTCCAGGATATGATCAAATTTCAGTTCTAGGAATCAATTGCAAAATGAATGAGTTTCAAGCAGCAATGGGACTTTGTGTGTTAGATGAAATAGACACTATTCTCCAAGGAAGAAAAGTTGTTTGGACTAATTATCGATCTGCATTTGAAAATAATTCTAATATTTTACTTCAACAAATAAACCCAAGTTGTGAACATAATTATTCATATTTCCCAATAATATTGCCATCAGAAAGGGATGCCTTAATTATAAAGGAAGCCTTAAATGAAATTGATATTTGGCCTCGAAGATATTTTTACCCTTCATTAGAATCTCTCCCATATTTATCCAATTTACAAAAAATGGGAATTTCTTCATCAATTGCCAAAAAAATACTTTGTTTACCTTTGTACGAGAATCTTGACTATGGAATTCAAAACAGGATAATTGATACAGTATTGAAATTTAACTCCTAAAGTAATGAGCATTTCATTCTATGATCAATCTGACTTATTTGCAATTGGATTTAAATCAGTAGGTTCAGGCTGCTTAATAAGCAGGAAGGCTTCCATATATTCACCTCAGTCAATTACATTAGGAGATCATGTTAGGATAGATGATTTTTGTATATTAAGTGGTGAAATCTCTATTGGCTCTTTCATTCATATTTCAGCTTATTCAGCTCTTTATGCAAGTTTTGGAATAGAGATAGAGGATTTTGTTACAATATCTGGTAGAGTAACAATTTATAGTCAAAATGATGATTATAGTGGGAAATATATGACAAATCCAATGTTGCCAGTTGAATTTACAAATATTACAGGAGGTACAGTAGTTTTGAAAAAACATTCAATAATTGGAGCTGGAAGTATAATACTACCAGGAGTTATATTGAATGAAGGTTGTTGCGTTGCCGCGCTAAGTCTTGTAAAAACCAGTCTCTCGTCATGGACAATCTATGGAGGTGTCCCAGCAAAATATTTAAAAAAGAGAAATCAGGATATAATATTTTTGGAAGAGAAGCTTAGAGATAGTTTTTTAACCTAATACACTTTATTATTTCTTCCCCCTTTTCGCATTTTGAATACTTACATTCAATTCAAAACCTATTAGTATTATCATCGCATTGAAATAAATCCAAACCATGACAATTATTAGAGTTCCAATTGAACCATAGAGCGAATTGTAGCGAGAAAGATGATTTACATAGTAATTAAAAGCTATTGACAATGAAGCTGTTAACATAGTTGCCAACGTTGATCCAGCCGAGATAAACCGAAATCTGCTTTTTCTTGCTGGTGCAAGATAGTAAAGAAATGAGAATGCAAAAAATAACATGGCTAGCGAAATCAACCATTTAACAGTTGAAATCAGGTAATATCCCAAAACATCTTTAATAATGTGCTCTCTCGCCAAAAAATCAATCAATACTGGGCCTACTGTCAACATCACAATTGCAAGGACTACAAGTAGCGACAGTATGAATACCAATAGAATTGAAACTAACCTGATCAAGAGCCAGTTCCTGGTCTCTATAGAATGGTGAGTTTGATTGAATGACTCAATCAGGCTGTGAATTCCATTAGTTGAAAAGTACATTGCCATGATAAATCCAACCGATAAAAGCCCTCCTCTTGGCCTTTTTACAATATCGAAAAGCGTTCCCTCTACTGCTTCATATGCTTTCCTAGGAATAAAATTCTGGAATAATTCAAGTAGTGAATCCTGAAAACCGGCAATTGGCATGTAAGGAATAATAGTAAAAAAGAATATTATTGCGGGGAAGAGCGCCAGGAAAAAATTATAGGAAAATGCAGCAGCCCTCATGCTAATAGCCCCTTTCCGAATCCCTTTAATAAAGAAACTTGCCACATCGTATAATGGCATCCCATCAAAGCCTGGAATGATGATTTTCCGGCTGGCTTTTATGATTATCACTATAAATTGACTATTAACTAGCTGATCAAGCTGGGTACTCAGATAAATTCTAAGCTTGTTAGCATCTGATATCATAGAGTCGGCTTAGTTTACTTGATCGCTTTCAAACTCAGATCCAAACTTTTAATCTGGTGAGTAAGAGCACCAACAGAAACGAAATCTACTCCACATTCTGAATAAGCTCTTATTGTAGCTTCATTGATTCCTCCTGAAGCTTCAGTCTCAAATCTGCCACCAATCATTTTTACAGCACTTTTCAATTCTTCAAATGAAAAGTTATCTAGCATAATCCTATCAACTCCTCCTATTGTAAGCACTTCAGCAACTTCATCCAGATTTCTTGTCTCAATTTCAATTTTTAATTTCAATCCTTTCCTATACAGATAATGATGAGTTGCCTTAATAGCATTATTGATTCCTCCTGCAAAATCAACATGGTTATCCTTAATCAATATCATATCATATAAACCAAATCTATGATTGAAGCCTCCGCCTATTCTAACTGCCATTTTTTCAACTTCTCTCAGCACTGGTGTAGTCTTCCGTGTGTCAAGAATACGCGTTGGAAGGTCAATGATCAAATCAGCCATCTTTTTAGTCTGCGTAGCAATACCACTCATTCTTTGCATAAAGTTCAGCACTGTCCTTTCAGCGGTGAGTAAAGAAACAGAACGGCCTTGAACCTCAAACACAATGTCACCTTTCTTTATCTGGGCCCCATCTTCAATAAATGAGGTTAAGACTATCTCCGGGTCAACATAGAAAAAAACTTTTCTTGCTATTTCCAAGCCTGCAAGAATTCCAGATTCTTTCACAAGTAATTTTGCTTTCCCAATTGCGTTATCCGGAATAGTTGATAAAGAAGTATGATCCCCATCGCCAATATCCTCTCTAAGAGCTTCAATAATAACTTGATCGATTTGCACGATTTATTCAGAATTAAAAAGTTTGAGCTAAATTAATTTTCCTCGAATTGCAATTGCTGAATGAGTAATTGCTTGTCAATAGGTTTCAGTAATAAATAGGTTTTGTACAATTTATTATTACTCTTATAGGTACCAATAATAAACTGTGAACCACCCGAAGATGAGCCCTTCTGATTAACCTCAAACGCAGCTGGAGGGTATTTAGTAAAGAAATCCTTGATAATCATTTCAGCCTGTACCTTACTAAATGTTCCTTCCTTTCCAGGCAATGTAATTTCTATTGTGGTGCTAAAGTACTGAGCTAGTGCTTTAGAGTTTCCAGCCTTAATTGCAGCAACAATATTCTCAGTAAGACCAACTGACCCATCAGTAATTAATGGATAAATACTTTGAGAAAAAAAACTTAAGAAAATCAGAAGAAAAAAAACTTTTAGTCTCATATCGTTATTGCTTCCCTTACAAATATACAACAATCACACCAATTTAAAGACCAGTTAATGGATTATCTAACCGGCTAAATTCAGTGTTAACCACTATCTTTGTTTAATCATTTTGTAGTTATCTCGCATGCAAATTACAATCATAATGATTGGCAAGACCAATGATTCTTTCATTACTGAAGGAATCGATCAATATAATAATAGGTTAAAACATTATCTATCAATCAAGTGGGTTACAATCCCCGAACTGAAAGAAAAGAAAAATCTCACTCCGGAACAGGTAAAGGAAAAGGAAGCCAATCATTTGATTGCAAGTATACCTAAGAATTCATTTATCATTCTTCTCGATGAGAGAGGTAAGGAATTAAGGTCTTTAGAATTCGCAGATTTTATTCAACGACACATGAATTCTGGCGTCAAAGAACTTGTCTTTATTATTGGAGGAGCTTACGGAATATCTGACCAATTGAATCACCTAACCAGTCATAAACTTGCTCTTTCTCAAATGACGTTTACTCACCAGTTTATAAGGCTCATTCTGATAGAGCAGATTTACCGATCCATGACAATATTAAGGAATGAACCTTATCATAATGAATAGACTCTCAATTTAATTCAGTACACAAGCATCCTAGAGTTTTAGTCAGTCCAGAATTTATAAATAAAGTTATGAGGAAAAACTCAACAAATGAAAGATCTTGTTTTCGCGACCAATAACCAACATAAAATCCAGGAAGTAAAACTTATCATAGGCAAAACGTTTCAGATTATTAGCCTCTCAGATATTGGATGTACGGATGAAATAATTGAAGATGCCAATACGCTTGAGGGCAATGCTCTTATTAAATCCAGGTTTGTTTTTCAGAAATTTGGGTACAATTGTTTTGCAGATGACACTGGCCTGGAAATTTCTGCCTTGCACGGAAACCCAGGAGTCTTTTCAGCAAGATATGCAGGTGAACCACCTGATTTTGAAGCTAATATCGACAAAGTCCTGAGGGAAATGTCTGATATTTCTGATAGAAATGCTCGTTTTCGGACTGTAATCTCTTTAATATTAGGGGAAAAAGAGTACTTTTTTGAAGGGTTCATTAAGGGAAATATCTTAAACCATCGCCGCGGTAATAATGGTTTTGGCTATGATTCTATTTTTGTCCCTTCTGGTTATAACAAAACCTTTGCTGAGATGAAGAATGAAGAGAAAGCAAGTATTTCACATCGTTACATAGCTTTGTCGGAACTAATGAAATTCCTTAATTCTGTTGATACTTCAGGAATTATTTAATCGCTTGCTCGATCAATTCTGCAAAAAAATCAGACAGGGTAAAACCAGCAGTCCGGGCTTGTTTTGGGATAATACTTCCTTCCGAAAAGCCCGGTACAGTATTTACTTCAAGAAACCACCATTTATTGTCAGACAGAAAATAATCAAATCTCACCACTCCTTTACATTTGAATTTTTTATACAGGAATGAGGTCATATCGTGACAAGCTATCGATTCATTATCCGAAATATTGGCAGGAGTAATTTCTTCAGCCATTCCTGAAGTATACTTAGCTTCATAATCAAAGAAATCTTTCTTGGAAATTATTTCAGTAACAGGTAACACTTTGATTCCCTGAGATGAAAGGAAAACACCACATGCCATTTCCCTGCCGCTTATGAATTGCTGAACAAGAACTTCATCATCTTCATTGAAAGCTTTCTCAACAGCGGCCTTAAGCTCAGACATCTCATAGACTTTAGAGACACCAACACTGGAACCTGATTTATTGGGCTTTACAAAACAAGGCAAGCCAACACTATCGATTAATTCTTTTCCATTCCAATCATCACCCTGCTCAATCAAACATGTTTTTGCCACATTCATGCCGTATTGAAGTGCCAGATCATTGCAAAAATATTTATTGAAAGTAATAGCTGAAGTAGTAAGGTCGCATGAAGTATATGGTACGCCAATCATATCCAAATATCCCTGAAGTTTACCATCCTCACCTGGAGTTCCATGAATCGCAATGAATGCACAGTCAAATTTGATTTTACCACTTTTAAGAGAAAGGCTAAAATCATTTTTATCTACAGAAATAGTTTCGCCCTCATCATTTTGGTAATTCCAAGTATTATCACGTACCAGTATAGGGTAAACTAAATACCTGAAAGTATTCAGATGTTTACGAATTACTCCAGCACTTCCAATAGAGACATCAAATTCTCCGGAATCGCCTCCCATTAATAGGGCGATATTCAACTTATCTTTCATAAAAGGTACCTATTGCATTTAGATTGCAAAGGTAGAGAGTAATTCAGATATTGCACCCCGAGAAATTCATATCTTTGCATTCCATCACAATAAATAGGGCATAAAAAAGTTAATCAATATCAAGTCAGAGGCTTAAATCAGGTTGCAAGATCACATGAATTTCATTCAATTTATCATTACTAAACGATTTGTTAAACATCTTGCCATCTCGCTTCTTATCACTTTGATAATTAGCTGGATAACACTAATTCTATTGCAACGGTATACAAATCACGGTGCATCAGTTGAAGTTCCGAACTTCGTTGGCAATTCGCTCAATGATTTAAATAAAATTGAATCTCTTGGAGAATTTGACATATCTGTAGTCGACTCTGTTTATGATTATACAAAGAAAGGTGGAACCATAATATCGCAAGATCCACTTCCAAAATCAAAGGTTAAACCAGGAAGGACCATATATCTTTCGGTAGTGGCATTTCTTCCAGAGCAAGTAAAACTTCCTGCCCTGGTTGATCTGTCATTACGTCAGGCTAAAGCCCTTTTGCAAACATATGGACTCAAATTAGGGTTTGTAAAAATTATTCCTGACCCTGCTAAAAATGCTGTAATCCAGGTTACATATAAGGGACGCACGATTCAGGCAGGTGCATCTATCCAGAAAGGCTCCTTAATTGATCTATATGTCGGATCTGGCAGTGGTGGCAATGAATCTTATATACCATTTTTAATTGGAAAGACAAGAAAGGAAGCTATTTCTGATATTGTTAGAGCTGGTCTGAGTTTAGGCAGCGAAAATTATGACAGCGGTGCTGATTCCTTAAATGCTAAGGTATATATGCAAGCGCCCATGTATGTTTATGGAAAAAAGATCCCAGTTGGTACAACTCTCAACCTGACCTACAAAGCGGAAGGCCTTTTTGATTTTGAGAATTACATTCAATCACTGGTCATTGATACTGTCTTAAATGATAGCATCCAACCTTAATCGAACCTAAAATGCCTAGATCATATACTCTCCTGATATTCATTTTACTCCTTGCTGGTAATTTATTTGCCCAGGAGAGATTATACAGCATTGAAACCAACTCAACAATTAAAAAGCAATCTGAGAATACTATTAAACAATACAGGAAGTCGGCAAAGGATAACGGATCTATACTTTTACCATTCTTCGATGATTTCTCTAAAATTTCTGTTTGGCCATCAACGGCCAGGTGGGTAGATAATTACGCATTCATTAATACTGATTATGCCCTGAATCCGCCTACCATTGGGGTTGCTACACTTGATGACCTTGATGCCAATGGAGACCTGTATCCCAATGCAGGACCTTATCAATTTGACGCAGATCGATTAACATCTAGACCCATTCGTCTTGATTCAATATTTACTCCTGTTCCTAAGGCCTTAAATGTTAGTGACTCATTATACCTTAGTTTCTATTACCAGCCACAAGGCCGAGGGTCAACCCCCTCAAAAAAGGATTCACTATTGCTTGAATTCCATTCACCACTAGAGTTTGACCCGGTATTCGGAACGACAGATACAACCTTTGTCCCACATTGGCGCACAGTATGGTCGAGTGCCGGAGGTATACAGGTAGATACGTTTGCTATTCAGCAGAATGGGTACTTCAAACAAATATTGATACCCATAACAGATACAGCATTATACTTTAAAAACGGGTTTCAGTTCAGGTTCAGGAATTATGGCTCCTTGGCAAATAACTATGTACCTGATTGGCAAAGTAATGGCGATCAATGGAATCTAGATCTGGTTTACCTCAATATTGACCGAACAATAAAAGATACAACAATTAAGGATGTTGCATTTGCAGATAGAGCACCATCATTACTCAAGAATTACGAAGCTATGCCTTACAGGCAGTATGCTGATAATTTTGTGGTTGAAATGAAGGATAGCATTGATATTAAGGTAGCTAACCTGGATGCTATCTCTCAAAATATTTCTTACAAGTTTACCCTTCAACAAGATTCGCAAGCCCCTTATTTCACTTATGATGGAGGGAGTTTTACAATTTTACCTTATAAGCCGAACGGATATTTAAACTATCCACCAATTTCTAAACCATCACCGAATATATTCTATTCTCCTACTGTTAAACAGGATGCCGTTGCTTTCAATAGTATTCATTCTTTGACCGTTGATCCGGGAATGCTTTACTCAGAAAATGACACTATTACATTCTCACAGGTGCTTAGTAATTACTATGCCTATGATGATGGTACTGCTGAAGCAGGGATCGGCCTTAATGGTTCTACAGGTTCTTATGCAGTTAGATTTGCGCTCAATAAACCAGACACCCTTATTGGACTGCAGATATACTTTAATCATGTAAAATCGAGTATGGAGAGTGCTTATATCGACCTGGTAATTTGGAATGAAAAATATGGCAAACCAGGTTTGGTTATTCATACAGTATCAGGTGCCAGCCCTTTTTATACGGATAGCTTAAACTCTTTTCACACCTATTGGTTTGAAACCCCTGTTATCATCAATACTGATCGTTTCCCGGGTTTGATCTTTTATGCTGGCTGGCATCAAAACTTAATTGACAACTTAAATGTAGGACTTGACAGGTATAATGACACCCATCAAAACAGATTCTACCTGGTTGATACTGCATGGCAAATGAGCGATTCCCAGCATGCGGGTTCGCTTTTACTCAGACCGATTGTTGGAAAGGCAAATCCGCTTTCAATTGCTTCAAATAAAGAAAGAAGTGTACTTAAAATTTATCCCAATCCTGTTACAAATAATAATATACATATTGAACTTCCATCAAATTGGGATAGAATAAGTCACGAAGATCTTTTGGTTATTGTCTATAATAGCGCAGGAATTGCAGTCAGCAAACAGGCTTATTCTGAAGAACTTAATCTGAGTGCTCTGTCTCCTGGATTCTATCTGCTAAAATTGATCAATATACACAGCGGGGATAGTCTGACCAGCAAGTTGTTAATGCAATAGTTTCATTTACATGATGGTTGAGGAAACTGAGGAAAACATCCCCCAAACAGAGGAGAATGATCTCTATGAACATTATCGTTTCTTAGTTGATAAAGGCCAGGCCTTATTAAGAATTGACAAATTCCTTTTAGGGAAGATCCCGAATATTTCCAGAAACAAAATTCAGAGTGCTTCACATGCAGGTAATATCCTGGTGAACAACATTCCAGTGAAGCCAAACTATAGGGTTCATCCACTGGACACTATCTCCATTGTCCTTGCATATCCACCCCGTGAAACTGAAATAATTCCGGAAAATATTCCAATACAGGTTGTGTATGAAGATGATGATCTAATGGTAGTTAATAAAGAGGCTGGCATGGTAGTCCATCCTGCGCATGGCAATTATACCGGAACTCTTGTAAATGCACTTGCATTCAAGTTCCAGGAAGAAGGAATAATTAGTGAAACCGGACCATATCTCGTTCATAGGATCGATAAGGATACTTCCGGATTGTTACTTGTTGCAAAAAATGAAATTGCTCAATCTATCCTTGCGCGCGGATTTTTTGAACACAAGGTAGACAGGAAGTACCTTGCCCTTGTTTGGGGAGATTTTACACAGGAAGAAGGAACTATTACCGGACATATTGGAAGAAATATCCGGGATCGACTGGTTATGGATGTTTTTGAAGACGGCAGCCAAGGCAAAGAAGCCATTACTCATTACAAAGTTGTGAAACGATACCATTATGTAACCCTGGTTGAATGTATCCTGGAAACCGGCAGGACTCATCAGATAAGGGCACATATGCAACACATCGGTCATCCTTTATTCAATGATGCACGATATGGTGGAGATCAAATCCTGAAGGGAACGACATTTACCAAATATAAACAGTTTATTCAAAATTGCTTTGAACTTTGTCCTAGGCAGGCATTGCACGCTCAAACCCTGGGATTTAAACATCCCTCCTCTGGAAAAGAAATGCTCTTTAAGTCTGAATTGCCTAAAGATATGAAATCTGTGGTTGAAAAATGGGATAATTATTTCAAATCCAACCCATTATCTGCAGAATAATCCATAACTAATTAAATAGAATTGGTTGTTCGCTTATCTATAAACCGTTGAGGCTTCCTACCAAATCCTGAGAACTGTTTTTGCTTTATAGTTTCAATTTCTGAAAAGATAATTTTCGGCATCACGCGAAGCGAAGCATGCAAGTAGGAAATCAGTTTTGAAATCAACTTCTCTGAATTATCCCTGGCCGCTATCCAAATTGCAATATCATCCGTATCCAATTCATTTGAAGATACTTCAAGGACATAATCAATGATATTGCTGTTCCCATTCAGTATTTCATAAATCACCGATGGATAGATGGATGTGCCTTTAAACTTGATTATTTGTTTTTTTCTTCCAAGGATTGGTGAAATCCGAATAGAGCTTCTTCCACAGTTGCAGGGTGAATCGTATATAGCACAAATATCTCCTGTCCTGTAGCGAACCAGTGGCATTCCTTCCACACCTAATGTAGTAATAGTTAATTCACCCCTATCTCCTATTCCTACCGGGCGTCCATCATCATCAAGTACCTCAGCAATCAATAACTCAGGATGCAAGTGACCTCCAGCTCCATGCCTGCATTCAGTAAAGGCAGTTTGCATTTCGGTTGAAGCATAGGTTGAGAATAGTTCAATGTTCCATAGATCCTTGATGCGCTTACCTATGGTGTTGTATTCAAAGCTTTCATTTCGAACATTTTCCCCAATACAAATGGCACGTTTTACGGGAGAATCAGCTAAACAAATCTTGTTATCGAGTGCAAATTCAATGAGGTTTAGGATAAAGGATGGAACTACTACCAATGATGTAGATTTTACCCTAGAAATAGTCTCCCATTGCATGGATGGAGCTCCGGGACCGGTACGGACAACACCAGCTTTGAGCCTGAGAGCTCCCAGATAATAGGCCATTCCTGCCATGAACTGCTTGTCCAGTGTAAGTGCTAACTGGAATATATCTTTTGATGATGCACCTGCACAATGAAATGACAAATACTCATTATATGCCAACCTCTGTACATCATTTTTCGTTAAAGCAATAGTAACCGGAGTTCCCAGTGTCCCTGATGTAGTTGTATATTCAGTAACCTTTTGCCGGGGGACACAAAGAAAATCCATATTATGAATCTGAAGATCTTCTTTTGAAGTTGTTGGAATTCTTTCAAGCTCATCAAGAGTGGAAATCTTCTCCGCTTTAATATCATTATCTTTAAATATAGCAGAATAATAAGGTGAATGTTGATCCACATAATTTAACAACTGCTTCAACTTAATTTCTTGGAGGGATTTAATCTCCCTGCTACTTAGTTTATCGATGGCCAACATCATGATGCTTACATTTCGTCAAACTTAATCTGAATAACAGATTTAAAAAATTATTTATCCAATTCCAACCTTTACATTTTAGATTTTGATATACGATCATTTATCCTCTTCACTTCTTTCTTGTTGGGAATGATACATTTGAGTGCTTTCCAGTAATTCCTTGTTGCATTAGCATTCTGACCAAGATTAAAATAATAATCACCTATGAGTTCATATGTTTCATAAGAATTCGGGTTTAACATTTGCAAGCTATCAAGACTCTCTGCCTTAATGGAATGAGCGTACATCCTGGATCTCAACAGTTTGTATAGTGAATATCTTACAACTTCATTATCAATTGCTCTCTTATCAGATAAAACATTCAGAGAGTCAATTCTATAGATGCTTACTCCTTTTCCAGGAAGTCCTGAAGCGAAAACCTTTTTCAGATCATACGCAACATACTCACCTAATTGATAGGGTGAGGTAGATATCCAAAACATTCTTTTCCTGGGGTTAAATACTATAGAATGATGTGCAATAAGTTGATTAATAGCATCTTCATTCCCTAATCCAATATCAGCATTCTTGATTCCACGCATATTTCTAAGGATGTTAACTACATCGGGCACATCCAGATCTTTCCTGTTTTCCAACAATTCGTGCATTCTCCTGTACCTGTATCCGGAGGCAGTTTCGAATCGTTGCGAAAGGGATTGAGGCATATATCCAAACTGCCTGCTCTGAAAATGATTAGTAGAAATGATTTGATCTGAACAAGGATCAAAAACTACCTGTGAACCAGGTCTCTTTTCAATGATAATAGCTCTATTATCCAAAGCAGATCCAATCAGAAACAATTCAGAAACAAAAACATCAAAATGAGAAGCTATAGCTACAGCTTCGTTGATATTTGAAGCATATTGAAGTATTTGCCTTGCTACTATTGCAACCGGAGTTGCGGCTTTCACTTTCACATCAGAGTTAGCGGCATTTATTGTAACAGTGAGCCCCATTTCATTCATACCTGAAACTGCTCCAATCATCCCTCCCCAAGTTATAAATGCATGTCGGTATCCAGAATCAGGGCGAACGAACTCAACGATCTTCTCTTTTGAAAAATCGTCTCCTACATAAAAATCGAAATTTCTGCCTATCAGTAAATCCCCATCCACAGTCCTGGAATTCCATACGCCAAATGATGTACATCCCACCATACCAAGATTATTAAGCATATGACCCATATCATGCGCGCCATGATAATTCAAAATACGCTGATAGTTTGATGCTATATTGGTAAACTTGGATGAAGCTGAAAATGAAACCCCATAAATCTCCTTTTTATTCTCTTCAGGAATTGAGTGATACAGATTATAATCAAAAACGCCGATAACATATTTCAAAAATTTCAAATATGAATCAGAAGGTACTAGGTGATGAATTTGTTCTACAAAGGCTTTTTCCTGCCTGAAAACCAGGTCTTTTGTCAATTGTCCTGCTATCAATCCTCTCTCGAATGGTTTACCTTCAACATACAAGGTCCACAATCCAGGACGTTCTTCTCTTAACCAGTTGGGGCCAATATGGGTTGTTTTGTTATCAATTGAATCTATTTTGAATGTCTTGAAATCATACTCTTTAAATTCATTTTTGAAAAGTGCATTGATGTATATAAAGAATCCAAGTATTGATAAGAATATCAACAAGATAAGAATTCCAACTACCTTCAGTACTCTTTTCATTAATTAGTGCTTACGAATTTTTTCAAGTAGAGAATCTATTCCGATGAGTTCCCCACAGGTAACCAATGAACTGACTGTAACTCCCAATATACCGTGAACATTGAGATTTTGGCCAGTAAGAAGCAAATTGGGGATTTTAGTCCTGGCAGGTATGAATGTCTTAAGTGGTTCATTACAATCCCGCAATACACCGTAGAGAGAACCGCTGGGAGTGCCTGTATAATCCCGAAACGAAAGTGGCGTGAGCGTGTGGTAGGCTTTTACTGAACTTCTGAATCCGGGATTAGTCCTTTCAACAAGTTCAAAAAGCAGTTGTGCTTTATTTTCCTTGAATTCTTCATAGTCGTCTCCCCTGGATCCGGGAGAAGACACAGTGTTATGAGAATTAACCCAGGGTTCCAGTTCTGAAAATTGCATATAGCTCATAATAGAAGCTGATTGTGAATATCCATCCTTACCTGAACCCACAAACAATGCATAATTCTCAGGCCAATTCTTGAGTTGGTAATTTGTTCCCTGCCATACTTTTGAAGGATCTGAATAATAATAAACATTGTGATTGAGATAAGGAAAACTCTCTTTCTTGAAGGCAACATTCAGAATAAAGGCGCCTATGCTGTTTTCTAATTCTGTAATCCGGTTTATGTAAGCCTTGCGAAACACATCTGTCTGAGTCATTGCAATAGTATTCGAAGGATGCAGATCAGAAATAAAGAATTTGCCTTCAAATTCGCGCTTATCAGTTGTTTCCACGTTAGTGACCTGGCCATTATACGCAACAATACGGCTCACTTCAGCTGAAGTAATTATTGTTCCACCATTAGCCTTGATGATATCAGAAAGCAAAGTTGCGATCTGCTTACCTCCTTCAACACAGCGCCATGCACTTTCAATATAGCTGTTAAAGATAAGTGCATGAATATAGAAAGGTGTCTTTTCACCAACCCCTGCATAAAGTAAATTATTCGCTGCAAATACATTCTGAAGGATAGGATCCGAAACGAATGAATTAATTGTCTCCCTGGCATTTATTTCCAACATTTCCAATTTATCTAGGAAGTTGCCACTTTCAAGGTTATAAAGGGGAAACCGGCGGCAGATTCCCTTCATATAATCACAGAAACCTTCTATACCTGCTCTTTCTTTTGGAAATGCACCAGATAGAGTGTCTATAAAGCCTTCATATGTTTGGGCATATGCGAATTTGTTTTTATTGTTGCCAAACCTGATTATATCAAATCCATCGATATCTAACCTACTCAGCTTCAATGCAGGCAATAATCCAACATATGAGAAAATCCTATGCAATGTTTGCCCTGAATCCAATCCACCAATATAATGTACACCAGTTTCAAACATGGCACCATCCCTATAATAGCTTTGCAGGCATCCGCCAACCTGGGCATTTTTTTCAAGAAGCAACACATTATAGCCGTTCTTACTCAGGATAGCACTACTCAATAGTCCACCTAATCCACTACCAATTACGACTATATCAAAGCGGTTATCCATTGGCTGGTTTATTGAACACTAACAAAACATTTGAGGAAATACTTTTCTCTTGAACAATAGTTGAGCTGAGCTTCAGGTCAGTGGCATATTTGATAAGATCCGCGCTTGAAAAGAAATCTATTTCATTCTGAGTCTTATTGAACTTGATCAATTTGGTTGAGAATAATTCGCTGATGCGGGTAATAAGGTGCTTGTTGCCCGGTCTCTTATCAGCATCACGAACGATGATTGTTCCGCCAGGATTAAGAGATTGCACTGCCCTACTAAAAACCAAATTTCGCCTGCTTTCTTCAAAGTAATGCAAAACATCTCCAAAGATTATACAATCGCTTGATTCCCAATTATAATCTAATAAGTTCCCTGTTTTAAAATCAAGATTTTGAGGTTTCCCAAATCCGTTGAATGCGACTGAAATTTTCTCTGAATCATAGTCAATTCCTAGTATTTTCCTATCCGGAGAAAGGCCTGCCAACATATACGTCATGAAGCCATAACCACAGCCGGCATCAACGATAGTACCTTTCATTGGAACTAAGGTATGAAATGCAATATAGTTCTGTTCGAGCCTCATTTTAATCTTCATATACCATTCAAGGACAGGGCCTTTAAACAAATAGTTATCGATGATTTTCCTGCGGTAATTGACTGGATTCCTGAGCTCTTCATTTATCAAAGCAATATGATACCTGAAAAGAGATTGAACTTTTTTAGTAACCTCCTGGTATGTTAACCCAAACGCCGGATCCATGTATTTAATTCTTGTCAGAATCTTTAAGGTTATGGTTGAATCCCGTAAAACGAAACTTCCTTTTGCAATTGCATCAGCTGTGCCATTAATAACAACAGGTATAATGTCAAGTTTCAATTGATGAGCAAGGAAAAATGCACCCTTGTGAAAATGCCCGATACTTCCATCTTGCGAGCGTGTTCCTTCAGGGAAGATAGCAATTGAATAGCCCTGGCTGATCTTTTCCTTCAGTGCTTCAAGACTGGGTTCAACACCTTCAAAAATAGGATAGTAACCTGCCAAACGAACGACAAAACCGAATAATGGTGAATGCCAGACCCATTTGTTGGTAAGCAAAAGAATCCTCGGATTCAACATGATCATAGCTAAAATATCTATTACTGACTGGTGATTAGCTACATAAATGCATGGAGAATTAAAATCAGGCTTTTCTTCAAATATGATCCTCTTCTTTATATTTCCCATTATATAGATCTGAGCCCAGGCTACCTTACTAATCATCCAATTGAAAAGCAATTGTGATTTTTTCCTGAAGAAAGGATTTATAACGAGCAGCAAAACACCTAGTATTGTCAAGAATATACATCCCAGGATAAAAAAGCCAAATGCTATTACCGATTTGATGAATGTCATCATGCTGATCGGCGCCTGCCCCCTGCTTACAGGTTTTGTTATAAAAAGCTTGAACAGTAATGGTTCCAGCACCTGAGAAGTTAATAGTACGGAAGTAATACCGATCAGTGATACTGCACCTATGGATTGTAAGGCCGGATGCTTTGCTATCAGCATAACTGCAAATCCAAAAAGAGTGGTTAAACCGGATAAGAGTATGCTTATTCTTATAACCGGCATATGGGTTGACCTGGTCTTGTAACTATTCAGGAGTCCGTCCATTGTAAAAATGCAATAGTCATCCCCCAATCCGAAAATGAAGGTTGAAAGGATGATATTCACAATGTTGAATGGAATATGGAACAATCCCATCAGTCCCAGTATCCATATCCATGATACAACCATTGGAATGAAAGCTGTAAGAGCTAGTTCAATCCTACCATAAGTAAGAAGCAAGGCAAAAAAGACCAGCAAGGCTGAAAAGATGGCTATGAAGTTAAAATCATCATTAATGACTGAAGTTAGTTGCGTAGCCAGGAATTTGCTATCCATCACCGTATTACCACTCAATCCTGATATGATCCTCTCAATCTTTGGACTATCAGATGTTTTGCCATAAACCACAGAAACCACTGTTGTTATACCGGGAGAGATTGTAATTGCCTCCCGCCCAACAGAATTAGCAAGCATTTGAAAATCAGATGAATCTATCGAACTTTTTTTGGTATTCATTTGAAGAATAAAACCCTCAAATGCATCTTTTGTGAAGCCATACTTTTCTGCGGATTTCTCCAGGTCTGCCCTAATGGATGCCTTCTTTTCGGGAGTAAAGTATGCATTCCATCTCCGGATCCGGTATTCCTGTTCCTGAAGTGAAGGCAAAAAGTCTGAAACACCTGTATACCTCAAAGGGATTCCAGCCAGGTTCATTGAATCAACAGATTTCTTTATCCTATTGGCAGACTTTAGAGCTTCGTCAAAATTCAGTCCCGAGGAAATTATATAAACCGGTGAATTCAGAGTATCTGAGGATCGTAGAAACTTTTCATTCTTCTTCAAATCAGAAGACATGTAGTTCAAATGCATCAGGTCTGTGTCGAACTCAATGTATTTACAAAAGTAAAGTAAGACTGGTGTCATCAGTATGACTGCACCAACTATATACTTATTGGCATCCAGTTGAAAAGCCCCGAACTTTCCCAGCCAGCGATCAACAATGGTTGTCCTGGCGTTTGCAGGCTGATCACCAATCAGGTGTGGTAAAAATATTAAAGAGAACAGAACAGCTCCGATAAGGCCAAAAGATCCAAGTAAGCCAAAATCATGAAGCAATTCAGATTTAACAAACAAAAGGCAAACAAAACCTCCAATGGTAGTCACACTTCCAATGGTCATAGGTTCAACCATATCGGAAATCACATGACGGATATCAGAATCATATAGTCTATGTGTAAGAATATGCAATGGATAGTTTATGGCAATTCCCAATAAGACTGACGTTGAACCAATTGCGATTAATGATATTCCCGGTTTGATAAGTGAAATGCAGGCAAGTGCGAATAGAATTCCAAACACAACCGGGGAGAACATTAATAAAGGTGTCCTTTTCTTACGAAAAACAAGGGTTATAAGCAGAATCAGTGCAATGCTCATTACCACGATGGTTAGCATGGTATCACGCCTGACCTGGGTGGCATTACCTACTGAAGTGACCGTAGAACCAATTAAGAAACAATCAATATTTGAAAATTCAGTTTTAGAACCCAATGCTTCAATATGTTTGTTGAGTTGGCTAAGCAGATCAGCATTCTTACCTGATTCATTTGGCGGATTTGTAGGCTGGATAAAGAACACCAGGGCATTTTTTCCCTTGAGAAAGAAGTAACCATCCCTGATTTCGTAAGAGGTACCCTGGCCGAGTTTCTGCAGGCGTAAAACCATCTTCGTTGACAGACCCTCTGGATCGTAAGGTAACCCCTGTTGTATCATCATACCAGCAGGTGTAGCCATAAGTTTTACACTTTCAGCCAGATGACGGTCCAGATTGGTATTAGAGGTAATTGAATCAAAATTAGCGTAATCACTATCTTCCAGGAAAAAGGGCAGATTCTTGAGCATTGCCCTGTATATATCGAGGAACGAAAAATCATCAGGACCAGTCATCACTTTCTTTACCAGTGAGCTATCCATTGAATGAATCCTGCTTACCATTGAATCGCAATAGTCGATTTGGTTAGACTGATCATGCTTCAGGGTATCTTTTTCCCGCACACAAATTATCAGTCTTTCCATTGCCTTGCTATTCTGAAGCACCTTGGCAAAGTCTTTTGTCTTGGGGTCAATCTGGAAAATCTTACTGATATCTTCTTCAAATGAAACCCGCAAAGAAAGGACCGCAAGCAATGAGGTACTCAAAACCAATGCCAGCCAATAAGCCCAGCGATGGCTCCTGAAATAATCATATATGCCGAGTGTAATCGACTTCATCCTCTTACCTTTTGTTCTTTGAATATAATATGAGAATAAAATATGCCATCGCACCGGAGAGAATGGAAGCTGCAAAAGACAACGTTATACTTCCGATCAGGTATTGTTCAATAAAGGGCGTTACTGATGAAAGGTTCCGGAAGGTGTCCAGGGAAGGCAGAACAGGGTTTTTGAACCAAAATGATCCAAAGACCAGGCTAAAGTAAATGATCAATGGAATGAATGGTGGGATGCTAATGTTGACAAAAAGGATAACCAATGCTTTATTTAACTTGAAGAGGAACGCTAAACCAATGGCTATAAGTAGTTGAAAACCCCAGACAGGGAATATTCCCATAAATACGCCAACAGAGACTGATACAGAACGAAGAAGAATCGACTCTTTGGGATTAAACAGTAGCTCTTTCCATGATCGATCCCTGAAATACATAACAGGCCTGTACCAGGTCAATGCCAGGAATACCAGCACCGTGTTCAGCAAGCTTATCCGCACGAAATCCTGGAATGGCCGGAAATGAGAAACTCGTTCGTCCTCATCAAAATAATGAACAGTAACAGGGACCTGGCTTACTTTTATTCCTTTCCAGGCCAATCTTACGATTATTTCAATTTCAAATTCGAACCTGGGAGTATAGAACTTCATCTTTTCCATTGGTGCCAAAGGATAGAGCCGAAAACCAGATTGAGTATCATTGTGTGATATACCGGTTTCCACCCAGAACCAGAAATTTGAGAATTTCCTGCCAAAATTGCTTTTTACTGGCACAGAGGATTGCTCCATATTTCGCTCCCCTATTATCAATGCATCCCCCAGTTCATTTAATTTTTCAGCAAACCGGATTATTTCTGAAGGTTGATGTTGTCCATCCGTATCCATAGATACAGCATACCTGAATCCCTTTTGCATGGCATATGCAAAGCCAGTCTTCAAGGCATTTCCCTTACCCTTGTTTAGAGGTATTCGTACAACATGAACCGAAGGGAATTCGCTCAATATCCTGACAGTATCATCGGTTGATCCATCATCAACAACGATCAGGTCATCTGTAAGCTGCAAAACACCCCTGATAACTCCGGCCAGCGTTTTACAGTTATTGTAGGTAGGCAGTATAACACAAACCTGGTAATCCCTGAGCAAATTTTGTTTTGTTAAACTGCCTGGCATCTGTACTCTCCTTTCATTTTTAGGGTTTCTACACCCATGCCAGTAACAATACACTTTATCGCTAAGGAATCTGGTGATTGGTTTAAAACACTTACCTCATATCTTAATTCTCTATATTCCAGCGGATTGACAAGAGTAATGAATTTAATATTATCACTTGATACAAGATGATACTCCTTTCCAAAGTTCAAGGAGAGGAGTTCTCCTATAATTTGAACAGAGCAAACACCAGGAACAATTGGGTTTCCGGGGAAATGTCCATTAAATAACTCATGATTTTCATTGATGGTAATTATACAATCCAGCTTGCTTTCAACATAGCTAATACTTTCAACTGAATATAAATTTCCAAGCAGTGACATGAATTACTCAATCTTTTTCAAGTGAATACTTAAAGGGAAGTTCGTGTGTTCGATGAATATCTTATTGATTTCCCCTGTATCTGTCTGCCTAAAATAATAAAAGCGGGTTAAAATCCTTGATTTTTTTTGAATGACTGCAGACGAACATTTCATAGATAATTTATCAAAGATGTATGAAATTTTAACTTTTCTCTTCAGCGGAAATGAATATTCAATTGTTGACAATGAATCATGAGCGATTGGCTTTTCTCCCCAGGTTTGTAGGCCGCAAACGCAACTGAAATCATCATAGAAAGATTGTAACACCTTCTTTCTCTTAAGCTTGGGATAGGCATAATTAACCTTATATCCATCAGGACTCATCTCAAGATCAAGAAGTTTGGGGCCAAGTTCTGAAGTCATTACCAGTCGAAATGTGGAATCACTTATCTTATCCAATATCATTAAGCCGCTGATTCCTGTCTTCCCAATTTTCATATCCAATCCATAATATCCGGCTACTTTAGGCGCAATAAACGATCCTAGAGGATTTGACTGTGCTTTCAATCCAGATAAACCCAAAAAACAAAGAAATATTAAGCTACTTAAGGGTAAATACTTCATCCGAAACCAACTGATTGATCCGTTTATTACTAAATATCAACGTAGTATTATCACCTGACTCTTCCTTCATAATGATTTTCTCAACAGTAAAGTCGTTTTTGCCTATCAGCACCTCGATCTCGCTAATCAATGACTTAATAGCTTTTAACCTAGGCTTAAGTATGAACTTGTATTTGCTTTCATTCTCAAAAATCTGAACATCGAAATCCTTTGAATTTATTACATCACCTGTAACACAATCCATGGTTAGTCGACTAACCATGGAGAATAGCTTATTCGATTTGGCGGAATAATTATTTTCCCTTTGTTCATTCTTAATCAATATGTTATCATTATTCAATATAAAAATATAGGAGAATGGCTTAAAGTATTCCATCCTCAGTTTATTATCTTTTTTAAAGGTAAATTTACCTGAGGAAATCATCTCCTTTTGCATCATGCTCACCTTCTTGTGCTGCTCAAAATCAGACATAAGACTCAAAATCGTCTTAGACTTTGATGTAAATAATTTGCTAAATGCGGCTTTATCTGTGACAGAGGAATAATTCTGGGAGGAAACCGAAAATGAGATCGAAAAAAGAGAGATCAATACTATTGAAATTCCTTTTAATCGAAATTCCGGATTCAATAAAAACAGGTTCCTGATGCTATGAGGAAAGGAGGGTAATTGCATTTCAGTTTAATGATAGATAAGGCTTCAAAGGTACTATTTTGTAACCATTTGATTCAATATCATCAATTAATTCAGAAAGGATAAGGCTTGTAATACATCGGTTGTCGTGCAGCAATATGATACTACCTGGGCGCAATTTCCGTATAATCCTTCGTCTCAGTTTGTCAGGGTCGGTAATAACTGTATCCAAAGACCTGATATCCCAGCCAATACTGAGTAAGTTCCTTTTTTTTACTGCTTTGGCTATTGAAGGATTTGTCACTCCAAAGGGAGGCCTGAACAAGTTAACTTCACGGCCGATTATAGATTTAATAGCGGTTTCTGCCTTTTCAAGCTCATTTTCAAATTCATGACTTGATTTGAGAGTAAGAGCCCAATCATGGCTATAAGTATGATTACCAATCAGATGTCCCTCCTCTACTATTCTCTTAACCAGACCAGGAGAACTTTCTGCATGATTTCCGATGCAAAAGAAAACGGCCTTAATATCCCTCCTTTTCAATTCATCCAGTATCTCTGCTGTGAATTGAGATGAAGGTCCATCATCGAAACTTAAGAATACTATCTTTTCGGTTGTCTTTACCCTGCAAAGGCTACGGATAAACAGTGAATGTTGAATCGAAAAAATACAGTATATCAAGTATATAATAATAAAAACCAGCAAAACAGAGAACATCAACACCAATTCTGTCAAAAGTTTGAGGGTAAAAATGATAATTATTTCCATCAGCGTCATGATCTGCACAGGTGGATCAGCGATTGGGAATTACCGGGATATGAATGATGAATGATAACATCGCTCAAATCACTGTCTAAATCCGGCATTCCAATTCCCCCATTCAAAAGTTGATTTGCCATCCAAAAAGCAAAACTACTGGATGTAGGGTAATCACCACAATATTGTTTATAATCTATAATCCTATCATCTTCAAATAATTGCTTAATCGTTTCATCATCCGGATCCTGCAAATTTCCCGGATTTCCGGACAAGAGAATGGCATCATTCGTATCTACTTTTGCCTCTATGTAATTCCCAATATCAGAATGATCACCCATGAATGGCAAGATGAACTCTTTTACAATGACTTTAGATTTGTGTCCAGATAAAGTAAAAAAAGCTGATCCCTCACCCTGTCCATAGTAGCCATTACTCCTTTTCTCCGCTAAATGCAGCCTTTCAGCTAAATCAAATTTAAGCGTTGTCAGTTCATCAATTCCACCAAGCAGAACACTGTTATCAGGTTTCTCATTCAGAAGCATAACTGCATCAAACAGTGCATGCTCAAATGACAGACTTGTTTGAGTAAAAGTATTATTATAGCAGGTATTCCTCAGGAATAAAGAAATCTGGCCGGCCATTGTATTGTGAATGGACTGGATGAAGGATGTTGGATTCATCATCCGGTTATCAGGATCAGATATTTTGGTTAGGAAAGTACCGGTGTCCTCCAGGCAGCCTAGACCAGTTGCCGTAATAATTGCATCCGGATTGATGTTTCCGTTGTCGTCAATCGCTTTTTTAGCAGCAGTCAGGGCCATTTTCATGATCCTGCTCATACGCCTGAGTTGCCTTGCATCCAGGATGTTATCATAATCAGGCTCAATGCAGGCGAACCGACCATCCTTCATCCCTATGAAATTTCGGGAGGAATCGTATGGTGAGATCGCAAATGAGCTATTGATATAGATTTCCATCAATGTTTTCTTGAAAATAGAAGCGAACAACAGTTTCCTCCAAAACCAAAAGAGTTGGACAAAGCATGTTCGATTTTTAATGGCTTGGATTCGGTGACCGGAATAAGGCCTGTTTCAGGCATTGGAGTATTAAACCGCAGTGCCGCAATAGATTTTTGATTGACAATTGATTGGACCGTAAATACTGCTTCAATTCCACCGCTGGCCCCGAGGGTATGTCCTGTATACGCTTTTGTAGAACTAAAAGCCGGAACATTGTCACCAAATACTTTTTTAATCGCAACACCTTCAGCAATATCATTGTTTGTGGTTGCTGTTCCATGCAGATTAATATAGCCAACATCTTTAGGATGAATGCCAGCTATTTCAAGAGCATTTTTCAATACGAGAGATGGGCCGGTACCATCTTCCGATAATGCCGTCTGATGGTAAGCATCGCTTGCATTGGCATAGCCACTCACTTCTGCATGAACATCGATCCCAAGCTTCTGGCTCATTTTTTCTGATGCAAGCAACAGATAGCCAGCGCCTTCACCAAGATTAAGTCCTTTACGGCTGGAATCAAAAGGCCTGCACAATTCGTTATCGAGTAAGAGTAAGGTATTGAATCCGTTAAGCGTGAAAGCCGTCAATGCATCCGTTCCACCAGCGATAGCGAAATCAAGATACCCGCTCTTAATCATCCTGGAAGCCAGCATAATAGCATTCGCAGATGAAGAACAAGCAGTATTGAGAGTTGTAACAAAATCGATTACCCCGATCTCTTTGGCGATCAAATTACTGATCTTTCCACATTCATGATATATAAGATCTGAAAGTTTGCCACTACCCTTTCCTTTCATTTCCTGCCGGAAGAAACCTTCAGTTAAATCCATTCCTCCTACAGTTGTCCCTGAAATATATCCTATCCTTGCTCCTGCCATTTCCTTGATGAAAGGCTGAACTGCCTCCTTAGCGGCGGTCATTCCTAATAAAGCTGTCCTCGGCAAACGATCTGAAACAGTTAGCATTTCAGCCAGTTCGCTATTGCTTTGCATTACCCTTGCAACGGGTATTCCGCTTACAAAACTGTCAAGGTAGGATGAGTCAGCTGTAATTCCATGTTTGCCATTGGAAAGGGCATGATAATTTGCCGCCGAGTTTTCACCCAGCGCAGAAATTACTCCAGTTCCAATAACATGGACTTTCATTAATTAGATTTATGACTTTCAATATATGCTGCAATACTGGCAACAGATTGCATGATAGCCTTCGCCTCTTCGGCATTTGTTATCTTTATACCGTATTGCTGCTGAAGCAGTACCACTATCTCGAGGGCGTCAATTGAATCCAAACCTAAGCCTTCTCCAAAAAGGGGTGCATTATCATCAATACTTTCAGGATTAACATCTTTCAGGTTTAAGCATTCAACGATCTGCTTTTTCAAATTCGTTTTCAATTCATCCATGGCATACTGCGTTTTAGGATAATATTTTATTTAGACTACTGATATTCAATGGAGTGCTGGACTTCGCCCCTGCTTTGATTCTATCAATCAAAAATACTGAACAATCGTAATTTTCATCAAGGATTTCAGCCCATCCTGCAATACAAATATGGGTAGTCTGATCCCTGAAAATCCTTTGGATCTGTAAAAGGTAAAGTTCCGGGTCGGGTTTCTCAGCTACAAGGAATGTATTTTCACCTTTTAACCCATTTTTAATGCAGATCTCTGCAAGCAGGATATTGGGCAAAGTATAAACGAAGAGTGACGGGCTTGCCATGGATTGAATGCTCTTATCAAACCGGAGATCTGTATCCAGGCTGCTTGAGGCATTCATAAAAAGCAGGCTTGTTTCCTCCGTCAAATTTATGTTCTGAGATTTAAGTTTATTTATCAGAATTTCAGTACATGCATATGCTAATTGAGCCAGCCTGTCCAGTTTTCCAAACCTGGGATGCTGAACCGAAAATTGTTTAACAACCTGATCAAGAAAAGCAGCGAATGGAGCATCAGACTCAAGCAGGCATATCCCATCCTGAATAAGTTTTCCACCTATCAGTTTACAATAACCCCGAATTTGAAGATCATCCATCGTGCAAGCTATTTTTTACAAACCAGTAAGGTATGGCATAATCCAATTCCATCGTGAATCGATTCAATATCCAACCCTGCTTTTTTCACCAGTTGATAAAATGTATCGGAATGGTACATCTGACTGTTCCCATTGGCAATACATGTAAAATAAAGTGAGGTCATCTGCAGTGAGAATGCTGATGCCTTGAATCGCTGCCGGTCCCACAAAGGCTCAAGAATACATACCCTGGATGAACTTTGCATGGATTGAGAACATCTCTCAAGAATAGAAATGATCTGTTCTTCTGAGAAGCAATCCAGGAATTGACTCATCCAGATAATGTCATAGCCCTGAGGCACTTGTTGAGATTCATCAAGGATATTAGCCTGTATAAACTGCATACGTTTATCAAGCCCTTTATTCTTAGCCATTTCCTTAGCCATATTCAATTGCCCCGGGAGATCCATGATTCCAACCTCAACTTCAGAGGAATACTCCAAAGCCTGAAATGCAAATTTTCCTGTATTACCGCCTATATCAAGAATCCTTGAAGGTTTATGTTCGAATAGCAGAGGTAAAACTGTACCAAAAGAATTATCAGAAAAGTAATGATCGAATTTGAACCAGCTATCCCTCACTTTGGGAGGAAGTTCAGCAAGTGCCTCATAAACAGTGTTCCATTTCCCAAAGTGCTTTAACCCTTCAGGTTTGCCATTACGGATTGAATCCTCCAGATCAAACAGGCCGTTGTAACAAACATCATTGATAAAATCAGTATTCGCTTCGGTTAAGGGATCATTATTGAAAAAACTGGCTGTACGTGTGTTATAGTACTTTCCCTCTTTCGTAAAGAGCAAACCTGCTGCCAGTCCGGCTTCGCAGAGCACCCTGGCTCCATAGGTACTCAAACCGCATTCTGATTCAATCTCAGAGAGTTCCATTCCTTGTCTTTGCCGCTTTTCAATTGCCGTAAGGATTCCAAGGTTTCGCAATGCCCTCGAAGCCTGGAATACAACCGGAGCAAATGCAAGCCATTGGGCTTGTTCCATTGCTTCTAATGCTGTCAGTTTATCTTCATTATATTCTATCATACTATGATTTTGAAAAGCCAATGGCCGCATTGCATCCGCCAAAGCCAGCCATGGTTTTAATGCAGTTTTTGAAAGGCTTCCTGATATGTTCTGAACTAATATTCAATTCGAAACTGGTCCCGGGATTACTGTATCCTCTGGAGCCAATGAAAACCTCATTTTGAAGACAGTTTACAGCGATTATGCTTTCCAGCAATCCTGCACATCCGAGTGTGTGACCAAAATATGCTTTCAGGCTGTGAATATGACTTTTATCCAGTTTACTATTATTCAACGCCTTAGACTCCATTTCATCATTAAATACGGTCCCTGTTCCATGTGCTGATATAAAATCGATATCCGAAGAAACTATACCAGCCTGCTTAAGTGTTTGATCAATCGCCATCGACATTTCAAGTCCGGTACGTGAAGGGCCGGAAATATGGTTGGCATCATTGGTAATTGCACCTCCTATAATTGAAGTGACCTTGAATCCTTTATTAGTCTGTGACTGGTTTGATATTACCATGGCTGCACCGGCTTCCCCAAGATTTATACCATCCCTGTCACGATCGAATGGTTTGCAATGCCCGGGGCTAAGAGCTTTCAAAGCATTAAACCCTTCAAGAACAAAGGCATTCACCGTATCAGCACCAACTACAATTACAGTATCGAACCTGCCGGAATCAATCAATCCACAGGCAATAATCTGCGCTGAAATACCAGATATACATGCATTTGATACAACTATCGGCTTATTCGGATTCTGAAAATGGCTACTGATCTTACAAGCCGAATTGTAGAGGGAGAGTGATTTTTGATCCCTGATCCCTTCTTCCAGAAGCTCAATATTCCCTTTGGTTGTAGCGATAACGAATAAAGTCCGTGATGAACGTGGGTCAATTTGAGAATCTTCAAGAACATTCCTGATCGGATAATACAATAGCTTCTCAAACCTGGTAAGAGTTGCAAAAAAAGGATCATCCAGGATACCTTCCAATGCTCCTGTTTCAAAATATGAAGCATAAACATCGAAATCAAAGTTTGACCGGGATATGCTTTTAAGGCCTGATTCGCCTTTGAGAATTCTCACAAAATTTTCATCCGTATTTATGCCGAGCGGAGATAAAATGGAATCGGCTATGATATATATCCCGCTCATACGTCCAACCCCCATTTCCCTTTCCAATCGGTATAAAAATCAGGATTTGCGAGTTGAAGCTGACGATTTACACGATCAAGAAACACCTGGACGGTTCTTCCAGTGGCAACCACTTTACCGGAAGTTCCATGTGTTATGGTATAATCGATAATGATCTTGGCAGCCTCCGTGTTTAGAAAGATGGCTTCTATGACCGCTGTATCACCATATGTAAGCGGCAATTTATACTCACAGTGAGCGCTTATTATAGGAGCAACATATCCCTGATCATACATTTCGAGGTAAGCAAGCCCATACTTGCTTAACAAGGCTTCCCTGGCATCTTCAAAATACTTAAGGTAATGGCCATGCCAAACAATAGTAAGCGAATCCACTTCACTAAACCTGACCCTGATCTTAATTTTATCTGAGAGCTGAACCATCAATTTTCCAGTTACTTCGAAAGGTATTTCTTTTCGAGTTTAAGTTGAATATCACTTTTCAGAATGCTATAAATGGAGGCTGCCCAAAAATTCCTGATTCCAAAGCCACCTGGTTTGCCATATACTTTCTCGGATAGGATTAAATTCCCTTCCGGCATTGAAAAATAAACGAGATAATAAGTCCCAAGTTTCCCTGGTTTATCAAGCGATTCCGCAATAAAGACCAAACCAATCCCGGTTTTATCTTTCAGGTTATACTGCCTGACAATGGATTGTATGGTATTTTTATCCAATGGCACTATTTCACTGGATGAATAGGCTTTAAAATAAGATGTATCAATTTTCTGGTTCAATTCATCCACTGTTCTAAGCTCAACCTTAACGTCAGATTTGTATAGGGCTTTCCCAATATCATATTTCTGTTGCTCAACGACCATCAATGTATTGATTGCTAAAAAATATTTATCTCTCATTTCGGTTGATGAAGCACCAATCAATACACCTTTTGCTTTTGTGAAGTCAATGCCAAAGAATGTGACGGCAGACCCTCGTTTTAAAGCATCAGAAACGGTTTGTGCTTTAGCGGCTACAATGATCTGAATGCAGATGGCAACCAAAAGAAATTTGAACATACCCCTCATTACTTTTACTGTTTAAAAATTAGTCATTCTTAATGAATATCCTCATTTCGCAGCTGGCAACCTTTTCAGTGCCAATCAACACTTCAGTTTCTGCAATAGTGATATCAAGTACCTGGTTAACCAGCATTACTGAAACAGTTAATGAAGCCCCTATTTCAGGCATTTGAAAAATCTGCAAATTCCTGATGGCTGCAATATAGCCAATTTTCACTTCAGTCTCGCTGGCTATGGCTTTGAAACCTGCACCAGCAGCAATTGTTTGAGCCATTGCTTCAATGATGCCTCCTTCTGTTAACCTCCCGTCTGATACAAGCAAATTATCGGGCTTTACTTCGAAACTCGCAACGATTTTATTCTCGCTGGCTTCCAGTAGTTTATCTATAAATACAAAAGGCGGCCTTTGCGGGATATAGGCAAGGACTTCAGCATTGCTACCGGATATTCTGTCAGGCTTTCCAGAAGTCATAATAATTGAACCATTGTAGTGGAAATTGTCTCAGTCTGTTTTCGAGTTCAGCAACAAAGGAGCCTGACAGCTTTTTTAATTCATCATCGCGATCACCATCGAACTGCATGATTTCTGTGGCTGAAAAATGATAGGAATTTGCAGATTCTTTAAAGGAAAAGACGAAGCTAACAGGAGCTTGCAACATAATTATCATCCTGAAAATACTATAGGGAAATTCAGCATTTTTACCCATGAATGGGATTTGCAGACTTCTCTTACTTCCAGGCAACAGCCTGTCCGCATGAATACACACCAACTCTTTGTTTTCGAGAGCTGTTTTAATTTCAAAAAGATGAGACATATCTTCCTTAATAGGAATTACCCTGGTCTTGCGTTTTCCTGTGACCCTATCAAGATATTCCTTTATTGCTTGATATTCTGCATCATACATAACAATGCTTACAGCAGCATCAATCCTGTCTAGGTAGTGGCCAGCGATTTCCCAATTCCCAACATGAGCACTTAACAGTATTCCACCTTTTCCCTGGTTAACCATTTTGTGCAGGTTCACTTCCCCTTCGAAATCGAATTTGAAGTTGGTTTTGATTCCTGCCATGGCAGCTATTTTATCCAGCAAGCATTGACCGAATACAAAGTAATTCAAGTAAACCGAATAACTACTCTTCAGTTTCCCAAATCCAATCTGCCGAAAATACTGGTAAATAGCCCGGTTTGAATTCCGGGAGGTAAGCAGATAATAAAATGCAACAAAAACGAGCAGAGAGTAAGCAACTCTCAGACCCGAGAAACGAAGTAAAAAGACAAATATCTGGTATCCAGTTTTTTTCCCTTTGGATTTTCCTGTCCAGTCCTGCTCAGCCATGACCGCAATTTAGTTTGCATTGGGTTCTTCCGGAGCGTTGATCCTGGTTTCTACATAGTTATAAAAATCATCAAAGGTGGAGATATTCTGAAAATCTCCCTGTTTTACTTTAAATCCAAAGTTGCTTTCAATTACTACAACCAGGTCTACAAAGTCAAGACTATCAAGTTGAAGCGTATCACGCAGATTCGCATCGGGCACAATTAAACTCTCATCTATTTCGAATTCCTCAACAAAAAAAGGAATGATCTTTTCTGCTATTTCTTGTTTTGTCATATGCGATTTTCATTTAATTACTTTTCCATTTTCTGACGATCAGTGTTGAGTTAGTTCCTCCAAAACCAAATGAATTTGAAAGAAATACATCAATATCTTTCTCCACAGTTATTGGAGTGATATTTAACAAAGCTGAATCATCGTCCGGGGTATCAAAGTTAATATTTGGAGCGATAAAACCATGCTTCATCATTAACATTGAATAAACAATTTCACTGGCACCAGCCATCCAGCATTCATGGCCCGTCATTGACTTGGTAGACGAAATAAAAGGCCTGGATCCGCCCAGGACATTAGAGAGTGCCCTGGCTTCAGATGCATCTCCGGCTGGTGTAGAGGTGGCATGTGCATTTACATAATCAATCTCAGCTGCCTTGATCCCTGACTGCTTAAGAGCCATTTCCAATGCTTTCTGAGGGCCTTCAATGGTAGGGTTCGATATATGTGATCCGTTTGAAGAGAAACCATATCCAATTACTTCGCCCAGGATGGTTGCACCTCTTTTAAGAGCATGTTCCATACTTTCCAGAATTACTGTTGCGGCTCCACCACTGGGTACCAGGCCATCGCGGTCCTTATCGAAGGGGCGGGAAGCCTTGTGTGGCTCATCTTCACGGATGGAAAAGGCACCAAGCGCATCAAAGTTACCCATTGAATAAATATTTATTTCCTGGGCACCTCCGCAAATTATGCAATCCTGGTAACCATGCTTGATAAAAAGGAAACCCAGTCCAATGGAGTGAGATCCGCTTGCACATGCGGCACTAATCGTAAAATTGACTCCCTTTAACCTGAAAATGGTAGAAAGGTTCATTGTAACAGTTGAATTCATTGTCTGGAAAACAGAGCCTGAACCCACCATGATAGTATCACCCTTTTCGCGAATGAGGTCATTCGCTGCAATAACAGGTTCGGCAGAACTATCATTACCAAACAGAATACCTACATCATGACTATCAAGAAAATCCTGGTCAATTCCAGCAACTCTTAGAGCTTCAGCAGTTGACATATAGGCAAATTCACCCTGTTCAGGCAGCATAATCCTGGAACGCCTGTCTAGAATTCCTTTCAGATTGGGAGATTCTACAAATCCTGTCAAACCACTCCTGTATCCATATTTTTTACGTTCAGGATCCAGGATAATCCCAGACTTTCCTTTGTATAAAGAATCAGCTGTTTCGGAAAGGTCTTTCCCAATTGAAGAATAAATTCCAATGCCGGTGATAACAACTCTGTTCAGCATAAAACAATGGTTAATATAGTCCTCCGTTAATGGAAATGGTCTGCCCTGTGATATAGGATGCTTTATCAGAAGCAATGAATGAGGCCAAATCAGCAACTTCCTCTGCAGTTCCAAAACGTTGCATTGGAATTACACCTTTTAACTCCTTCTCATCCAACTCTTTGGTCATATCAGTCCTGATAAAGCCGGGAGCAATCGAGTTAACAGTAATACCCCTCCTTGCTACTTCCTGGGCCAGCACTTTAGTTGCCCCGATAATTCCTGCTTTTGCAGCTGAATAATTCACCTGTCCGGGCAGGCCTCTTAAACCTGACAAAGAAACAATGTTGATGATCCTTCCATATTTCCGGGTGATCATTTTATCCAGTACGACCTTAGTAACATAAAAGAAGCTGTTCAGGTTCGTATCGATAACATTTTCCCATTGATTATCCGTCATCCACATCATTAAAACATCATCCCTAATCCCTGCATTGTTTACAAGAATCTCAATTTCCTCATCAGGATTATTAAGCGTCCAGTTTCCCAAAACTTCCTTAATTTCAGTCTTATCAGCAACGTCAAATTTAAGGAGAACAGCTTTTCGGCCAAAAGCTTCTATTGCAGACTGTGTGGCCAGAGCTTCCGCTTGATTTGAATTATAATTTAAGAGGATGTTATATCCCAAAGCAGCAAGTTTTAAAGCAATAGCTTTTCCAATTCCTCTTGAACTACCTGTCACCAAAGCATATTTCATATTCCTTACATTAGAACGCCGGTCGATAATTCAGTAATCGACTCTCAATGGCAATTAACAAAAAAATCAGTTCAAAATTTCCTGCCGCGTGTTTTTAAGATAATCTTTTATGGCCTCCATTTCCTGGCTGGTAATCCTATCACTTCCAATGACCGGAAACAGGTTTCGCAATTCCTTGTAAACATTGTTACTATATGAAGACAATTTACCTTGAAGATCAAGGGCATCAACTGCCTGAATCACAGCTATAGCTTCTATTGCCAGTACCTCAAATGTATTATCAATTACCCGGGCTGCAATAGTTGCAGCATTAAAGCCCATACTAACAATATCCTGGTTATCATTGTTGCATGAAATGCTGTGAACATATGATGATGCTGAGAGAGTTTGATTTTCAGCCGTGGTGGAAGTAGCTGTAAACTGCATTCCCTGTAAACCGAAATTAAGCCCTAGAACTGATAAATTGATAAATGAAGGCAGTTTCTGATTTAACCGGTTATTCAACAGATAATTCAACTGACGCTCTGAAAGCATTGTAGCCCTAGTCATTACGAGTTTCAACTTATCCATCTCCAGGGAGATATAATCACCATGGAAATTCCCTCCATGGTAAATATTACTGCTTTCAATATCTGTAATCGGATTATCGTTTGAAGAATTTAATTCATCTTCAATAATCCTGTTTCCGTTCAGAAGTGTGTCGTAAATGGGACCCAGTATTTGGGGGATGCATCTGAGCGAATAATATTCCTGGACTTTTTCCCTGAAAAACTCATCAGATTGGTCCTTTTCCCAGAAATTATTGCGTGAGCGGACCAGTGGAGAGTCTTCCAATATTTTTCTTGCTGCAGCAGCAATGATCATTTGGCCCTGATGTTTCTTTACAGCATTAAGTTCAACTGAATAATGATCATTAAAAGCTTCCATCAATTCATTGATCATTACTGAGAATGCCAGGTTCCATCCGAGAGCTGTAAATGCAAATTCCAGGTTAATGGCAGCAAGGCCTGTCATAGCGGAAGTTCCATTCATCATTGCAAGGCCTTCCCTCAACACAAGCTTTTTAGCTGTCAACCCACAGAGTTTATAAGCTTCTTCTGCTTGAATGATATTCCCATTAAAATAGCAGATACCCTCTCCTATCACAACGGCAGCTAAGTGGGCCAGCTGCACAAGATCGCCACTTGCACCTACACCTCCGTGAAGAGGAATGCAGGGAACGATACCTGAGTTGAACATAGAGACCATATGGAAGATCAACTCCTTGCTGACGGCAGAATGCCCTCTAACAAGAGAATTCAAGCGCGCCAGAAAGACGGCTTTACATTCAGCCGGCCCTAAATAATGGGGAAACCCGGTGTGATGACTCCTTATCAGGTTATACTGAAGATCAAGCAATTGCTGCTCCTCAATGCTATATTGAGCCATAGGGCCCAAACCAGTATTAATTCCATATATATTGTACCTGGAATTTACAGCTGAAAGAAAATTAAAGCTTTTTTCGACCTTCTCAATTGTCAGATCAGATACACCAACTTTATCGTCGCCAAAGCAGAGTTTAAATAATTGTTTAGCAGATAAACTATAGCCATCAAGCAGCACCATCAAACAAATAATTTAGGGCAAAAATAATGATCTTTAGGTAATATTATGAATTTAAAACATATCTATAGAACTGAAACTGGATAGACCTATTAACTAGAAAGCGATCCCGGGTATCTACCCAGGATCGCTGACATGGCTTACATGTATTATATAACTACTTGGTATTCTTGATTATATATTTTGCATAAGCTTTACCAAGTTTTGCATATGCTTCTGAGATTCGCCAGCACTATCAAAATCAAAACCCATAACATCAGAACCAGGAACCCTGGTAACAGTGCTTTGTGATAAAACCTTCCCGGGATTTGCTGTTTCCATGAGCATAATATCGGCTTCAATCATAGCAGGCCTTCTGACAACTCCTACATTAAAGCCTGGTTCAATCATCAGGGTTTTTACCAGGATAGTGTATTGGGCGTCTGTAGCACCAGGTTTAGCTATCATACCAACTTCTCCAAGATATTTATTGAACAGTTCTTCAAATTTTGGTTGATACCTGGTCTTCCTGTCGTTAGCCCAAGCTACTTTCCAGGTATCACCTTTACCAGGTTCTTTAGAATTGTATTCTGAAACTTTCTTATTAATGTAATCTGATTCTTTCATATCACCAACCAAAACGCCATCGTAGGAATATTCCAGGTTGATAGTCTTCTGGCCTTTTAAAGGAGTAAGGTTGCCGGAGATTTGCTTGATCTTCTGGCTGTAACCGGCTAATGCCAGGAACATGGTCAGCAGCAATAAAATGGTTGAATTTTTCATAATCATAAGTATTTAGATGAATATTGATTTTAATTTTCTTGTAAGGTGGTTCGTTGACCCAGACTTGATAATATGTATTTAAAAACGATAAGCCAGTGAAAGTGTTTGATAGGGATTAGGCTTTAGATTCAGGCTGAGTGCATTTAATTTTTTGATATACTTGCTTTTCTTTGACCCTCCTACCGCCCAAAGGACTACTCCACCACCAAATGCCACACAACCCAATTCCGTGCACAACAGGCCTAAGGTAGCCTTGCCAGCAGCATTTTCAGTTACAAGGTCCGGGTCTTCAGCCACGGCATTTGAAAATGTGCTTATCCCAACAACTACAAGGACAGCCCCTCCAACCGTTAAACCAATTCCGGCATTTTTCATACCGTTGTATTGACTTATTTTTCTCCTGAAGAGGTCTTTTTGATACTGATTATCCTGTGCATTAACAGCTCCAAGAAATGCAAGAATTGCTACAAGACTGCATATAAGATTTCGTTTCATGGTATAAATATTTGGTTATTAATAAGGTAACTTGAAGATAGTGGTTAAATAAGGCAGCCTAGCAAACAGGTGTTTACAAAATAACAGTAAATATAAGATATCAATTCAAATTACAAATATTTTTTCGTTGTAATCGCATATTCATCGATTGCTTGTTGGATTGTATTGAATTTATAGGGAGTACTAGATCCAGGAATCTGTTACAATTGCTCTGGTCAAAGGAAATCCTGATATGATAGATTTCATCTCACCTACTCTTTAATGGATTTTCGGCTAACTCCTGTTGAAAACAAATATAATGAAATTGAAGCATTTTCGGTAACAAATAGCACCTAATTTTTGAAGTGACCGCATTTTTTACCTTTTTATGCAATGATATTTAAACGGAAATAACTTGAACCAGCAAGATTTATGAATATGTAATATGATAAAATAAAAAAGGGATCAGCCTTAGCTAATCCCTTTCAATAAGTTAAAAGAGCTGTTTTAAAACTTAACGGCAACACCAAGGTTAAGGTAAGAAATACCGGCACCAATTTCCGCCATACCTGCAAATTTATCATTGAAGAAATAACGGGCTCCGATAAACTCAGAAGTAATCAGACCTCCATAGCTTCCAGCCGAGTACCCACTTCCAATTGTCCCATATTCTTTATTGGTAGCAATCCAATAGCCAATCATTAAACCAGCATAAGTATCAAGTTTATCCATAAAACTGTAATGAAGATATCCTCTTGGGCCAATGATAATGTTGGAGTATTTCCATCCATAAGTTCCTCCACCATAATCATAGGTAGACTTGAACGATGAATACCCAAGATAGCCACCGAGGCCTAAGGCAAACTTACCCCCCCAGAATCCATCCTTGATTACTGCTTCCAGTGAAGCTGAAATTGGAGGAACTGAGGATTTATAATAGCTTCCGGAATAAAGTGCTGATCCGAGTCCAATACCGAGATTCAAAACTTTATCACCTTTCTGGATAGCCTGAGCATTGGCAGAAAAGAATCCGAATGCAAACACCGTTGCAAGAAACAAGATTTTGATTTTCATAATTAATTGTTTTTAGTTCAACATTTGGTTTTAACAAATATACTACTGAAATGTTGATTTTCTTAACAAGGAATTCCGAAAAGCATAAAAGATTTCAACAGTAAATGTTTGATAACATTTCAACAATATCCCTGAAAAAAGGGATATATAATTTATAAATATACGATATAATTCTATATATCCGAAATCATTTCGTTTAAATATGATGACCTTTTTTCAATCTCTTTCTATAATCAATCAAATTTAATTTGACTAAATCTGTTTATCAAGAATATTATACACCGAATCCCTTTCAACCGGGATTAAACCAGCTCCGGTTATCAGTTCCCTTATAGCGTCAGAAGTTAATGCAGGATTCTGATCATCAGCACCAGCCAGCGAGTAGATCTTTGTGGAATCGTTGATAGTGCCGTCAAGATCATCAACTCCAAAACTTAGTGATAATGCTGCCATCTGTTTGCCAATCATTGGCCAATAGGCTTTTATATGTGGAATATTATCCAGGAATATCCTGGACATTGCATAATTCCTCATATCCTCAATTAAAGAAACCTCCTCAATCCAGGAAAGTTCGTTGTTCTTATTCCTGAATTTCAACGGAATAAATGCATTGAATCCGTGCGTCTTGTCCTGTAACTCCCTCAGCCTGTTCAAGTGTTCAATCCTATGTTCGTACTTTTCGATGTGGCCATATAGAATGGTTGCATTGCTTGGGATTCCAAGATTATGAGCAACTTCATGAACTTCAAGCCAGGCCTCGGATGTTGATTTCTGTCCACAAATTACCTCCCTTATCTTTTCGTCAAAGATCTCGGCTCCCCCTCCCGGAATGGAATCCAGGCCTGCCTCCTTAAGGATCATCAGGCCTTCTTCCAGTGAAAGGCCTGCCTTCTTCACCATATACTCAATTTCGATAGCAGTAAAGGCTTTGATATGGATTCCCGGCCTTGCTTCCCTGACCCTCTGTATCAATCCAGCATAGTAATGAATATCACGTCCCGGATGAACAGCTCCAACTATATGAACTTCGGTTATTTCATTACCAAGAGATTCAACCTTATCAACCATTTCATCAATTGTCAACTCCCAGGATTCGGGGCTCTGATGATTTGAATAGGAACAGAACCTGCAATTATACACACAGATATTAGTCGGTTCAATATGAACATTCCTGTTATAATAGGTCAGTTTACCGTTAATACTTCTTCTCACATGATCAGCCAGCAAAGCCAAAAGTGAAAGTGAGCCTTCATAATAAAGCAGGATCCCTTCTTCTGAGCTTATTCTCTTTCCTTCAAAGATTTTACATGCTATACTTTTTTGTGCCTCAGGAATTACCTGAGATGCCAATATCGCTTCCAACATCTTACAAAGTCTTCTTACTGTTAATAATCGCCTAATTATTTTAAGGTCTGAGAACTATAACCTTTTCTGTTTGTACAGCCCCTGCCCTGTCAATTCTAACAATAAACAGGTTACCTGCAGTCGGGAGGTCAATGCTGACCAATGGCCCTTCATCTCCTGACCAGCTTTGTGATTTTACCAATACCCCCAATGGAGTAAACACTTCAATTTTTACTGTTTCTGAATTCTTCACATTTGTAAAAACTGAAAGGGCACCTTTAGTTGGATTGGGATAAACCAGGGCACTAACCTGGATGTAATCTGTACGGGTTAATGAATCAACCAATGAGTCGGTATCCAACAAATAACTGACTCTTAATGACACCTTATACCTGCCGAAAGAATTATATACTATTCCTGATGGATTTTTGTCAGAAGATTCGGAAGGTTCACCTCCTTCAAATTGCCACTTCCAGTCATAAACGCTGCTGGCTGTTAAATCACGGAAGTCCACCGCACCACCGATTGGCACCTGCTCAACATTTGCCTCAAACTGAACAGTCCTGGACATTCCTCTCAGGAGTGTTCTACCAAGGTTCAAAGGATCGAGCCAGGGCCTGAGTTGCATAGAGTCTGCAGTTCCATTTGACGCCCAGGAATATGAAATTTTTCCATAGTAATCAGTTCCTCCGGCATTGGAACAGGCAGATTCTCCACCAGTAAGTGAACCAATCAGCAATCCTTCGCTGTTAAACAGCGGAGATCCCGATGAACCGCCTTCGGTTACTCCATATCCATGAGTTGTAGCAGACCAATTGACTTTCCAATGAGTTTCATCTGTTGACTCCCATTTTCCCGAAACAATAGGTTGGGTGTAAGTTGAAATCTTTTTAATATCTCCTTCGGGATGATGAATACCCACTCCTGATGGTGATGCAACATCCGTTACCTTCCATCCATTGAAATAAGGGTTATAGGTAACCGGAATATCCTGCTTGAGTTTAACCAGGTAAAAATCTGATCCCATTGTTACAGGATTTTGGGATGAGGCAAGCTTTTCAGCACCTGTCATACTTTGAATCCCAGGTTCAGAAAGTGGCTTGTCACATCCTGTAGCCTCATAGTTAAAATAGAATATCCATTTTTCCAGATCTTCCGAGCTTGCGATATTGCCTGCATTGATCGAACAATGGTTTGCTGTTAGAACAATGGGAGAAAAGTCGAGATGGGTATTGTTCAACAGGGAACCTGTACACCAGATTGATTGCCCATTAACACGTGTGAGCATTCTCACAACTCCATGTGACTGAGCCAGCCAGTTATCACCCTCAGAACAATGAATATTTACCTCGCAGGGGCCTGAAGCGCCAAAGTTATATCCATTTTTATCCAAACCTACATCCATCCCCCTGTAGATATAGTTGAGACCGGAAACAATGATACTGGGCTCTTCCTTGCAGCCTTCAGGCTGATAATATTCAAGGATAAGTTCATCACCTGCCAAAGGCCGGGTAGCAAACGAATGCCCATTGGTATTATTAAATGATGTGTATGCCCCGGCAATTTGCGAATGATCTGGATTATAAATAAACAGGTCAGAAGAAACGGGGAGATAAAAGTTTGAATAATCCACACCCAGAGCTACAGCTCCAGGACTTCTGAGATGAAGTCTCCATAATTTACCACCACCAGGGTAATCCATCCAGATGCCTGAATTAGAGGTATTTAAAGAAATACTGACAGGAACTCCAACCCTGTATGGTTTTTCCATATTCGCATCGGCTTCATCTTCTGATTTGATCATGTTCATATCAGGAGAAGCGACAAGAATGATTGAATCACTTTTATAAAAAGATTTTGTGCCAAAACTCCTGGGAATCCCCCCCCGGTCAATCTGGGAACTTACATGTGAAAAAATAATCAGTAATGGTATGAGTAGGGTAAGTCTTTTCAATTCCTGAAGTATTGTGTCAATAATGTATGGTTAACAAAAATAGAAATCTTTTGCCAGTTAAGCCTCCATATAGTAATGTGTTCCTTTATATCTGAGCCTCACTAAAGAATAATTCCAGGGGGATAGATGAAATGAGTTTCTGTTCCTTAGCCAATTCAAAGAGCCTGATGACTGAGATTCTACCTTTTTCCCCCAGGCTGAGAGTCGATTCATTGACATATAAGGAAATATGTTGCCACATAACTGCCTCATTCATTTCCTGGGCATTGCATCGAACAAAATCACTAAGCTGGTTGCTAGTTTGTGCGTATTCTACACTCCTTTTCAATGCCCGGGAGAACCTATGAAGAACCTCCTTCTTAAGCCTCCTGTGCGCAACTATTCCGCCCAAAGGTATTGGATAGGATGTCAATCTTTCCCAAAACTCTCCTAAATCATCAAGCTTCATTAATCCTTTTTCCCTGTATGTAAAGCGGTTCTCATGAATAATAACTCCAGCATCAACAGAACCATCAAGTATTGCATCTTCAATGTCAGAAAACAGCAGAGCTACAGTATTTCCAGCTGATGGATACGCGAGTTGGAACAAGAGATTAGCTGTGGTATACTTCCCTGGAATAGCGACTTTACAATTAGCTATTTCCGAACGGTTTAAAGCCTTATTACTGATCAGCAAAGGCCCTACCCCATAACCCAGTGCAGATCCAGAATCAAGGAGAGTGTATTGATCTATCAGATACAGGAGTGCATGGTAACTAACTTTTGTAACATCGAGTTCCCCCTGGAATGCTCTGCTGTTCAACTCTTCAACATCTGCAAGAACATATTCAAATTCAAGTCCTTCTGTATCCACTTTTTGGTGGACCAGAGCATCAAAAATAAAGGTATCGTTTGGACAAGGCGAAAAACCAAGTGATAATTTCATACCTGAATTCAATTAGCATTTATGACAAAGAATTCTGCCTCCATCAAAGTTTCTTGAGCATTTCAATTACAAACTGATTCAGCTTTGCAACAGCAAGTTTGATATCCCATTTGGATGTATCACGTGCTTCAACATAATTTGAAACAGCCCTTAGCTGGACACAGGGCAACTGCTCCTGGAAACAAGCATAGAAAAATGCAGCACCTTCCATTGTTTCAATATCAGCATCAGAGTGTTTGATAAATTTCCCTATCTGCACACTTTCTCCATGTATTGTGTTGACTGAAACAGCATTAACTTCAGGCAAACTATCCACCAGTGAAAATAAATGATTTTTAGGATTAATAAGTTTCCCTCCCTGAAACGGAAAAAAATCCGGACTAACAAGGTTCATATCTGCAAGTGACAGGAAACCATCAGCCGTTTCGGATCCTAATTCTGGGATGCAGTCACTCGTGATGTTAAGTAATTCTCCTAAGGCTATACTTCTATTGAAACTGCCACATATCCCAAGATTGATTGCACAATCATATTTCTCAGAATTAATCACTTTAGCAGTCCAAAATGCCGTTACAACCATCCCAACACCTGTTATCAAGATATCAACCACATGATTATTAAAATCATAACGTTTGAAATTTGATTTTAGTTCTTTTCCGTTTCCCAATTCTGAAAGAAGCAGTTGAATTTCAAGCTGGGTAGCTGATACAATAAGTATCTTCATCTTTGATTTTTACTGTATTATAATTTACGGAAGTTTGAAACCGTAGAGTGCCATACATTTTTTATATACATCCGTATTTTCCATCAGCCCGGTAAATTGTTCAGAGCCAGGCCCGAATGCAAATATCGGAACCATTACAGCTGTATGATCTTTATAAACAAAACTCCCCTGCACCTTGCCTGTTTTAATATCCCCGCCTGTCAGGGCTAACCCTCCGGTTTCATGGTCAGCGGTTACGATAATGAGTGTTTCTCCATCCTTTTTTGCAAATTCAATTGCTTTACCTACAGCGTTGTCAAAATCGACAGTTTCATCCACAACATAGTTCAAATCATTGTCGTGTCCTCCCCAGTCAATTTGAGAACCTTCAACCATCAAAAAGAATCCTTTCTTATTTCGCTTGAGAAGTTTAAGTGCCATTTCGGTAGCATCTGGCAACATTGAGCCCCTGCCGGCTGATATTCGGGGCATGGGTCCGTCAGCCAGCAATGCAGCAAGTTTAGAAACATTTGGAACATCAACATCCTTTAAGTCTCTGGCAATAGTATATTTATGAGCTCTCAAGCTATCAATAAGATTGATGCTATCTTTTCGATGGGCAAAATTGTCATAGCCACCACCTATGAATACATCAATATCTGTTTTCAGGAAATCACGGGCGATATCGTCCATGTTGCCCCTGTTGCTGGTATGCGCTATGAATCCCGCAGGAGTTGCATGTGTAATTGCAGATGTGGCTACAAGGCCTGTAGCAAGTCCTTTTGATTCAGCAGTTTCGAGTATGGTTTTTAGGTTCTTACCTTCAGGACTGACAGAGATATACCCGTTATTTGTTTTGTGACCGGTAGCGTATGCCGTTGCTCCGGCACCGGAATCGGTAATATAACTATCTGCTGAATAAGTCTTTACGAAACCACTATAAGGAAAGTGAGCGATATTGCATTTATCGCCTTTCACAGTGATACAGGTATAAAGTTGGGCTGAACCCATGCCATCACCAATCATGAGGATGATATTCCTGGGAACTTTTTGCTTATGTTTTTGGGGAGGGTCATTACCAGCATAAGTAAAGACCGGTATTATGAGTAGGAAAACAACAACCTGGCGAAATACTATTTGACGAACCATTTATTCTTTTTTCGCAAAATTACCATTAATCATTTGTCAGAAAGCGAATAAAAAGCCCCTCTTCCAGTAATGATTGAAAGAGGGGCCAAATATGCAGTTTGAATTAGTTCTGAATATTGGGCAGTTCAAGGCCATACCCTTTTTTGCGGTCTTCTGCCTTCAAAAGGAAGGAGAAAATCAAAGCGAGTACACCAAGGCTTGTAAAGATCATCATCGGAATTGTATAGTTGTATGTGTGAACGGGATTCCCGGCTACAACAGTGGTACCTATAATACAATACCTGTCAAGCACCCAACCGATCAGGGCTGGAACTCCCATTAATCCCCAGTTCTGAACCCAAAAGATCATTGCATAGGCAGTACCTAACTGCTTTTCAGGGATGATTTTGGGAACTGAAGGCCACATAGCAGATGGGACCAGTGAGAACCCGATACCCAGCACAATAATGAGGAAGATTGCGAAGAGGTAATTGTTAAAGAGCGGAATAGAGAACATGGTATGAACGAAGATGAGCAACACTGACCCCAAAATCATAATTGTAGCGCCTTTCCCTTTGCGATCGTAGAGGTTACCGAATGTTGGAGTGAGGATCATGGTACCAAAAGGAAGCAAACTTGGGATGAGGCCGGCAAGCGATTCCTTAACTCCAAATTTATTCACCATCAGGTCAGAAGCGTATTTGAGGAACGGGAACACAGCAGAGTAGAAGAGTACACAAAGAATAGCAATGTACCACCAACCTTTATTCATAAAAATAACCTTGATATCAGAAAGCTTAAATTCTTCTTCAGGTTCAACTTCACGGCCTACATTATCAGCAGCAATCGAAGCATCAAGTTTCTTATCCATGAATGTATAAAGGATGAAGGAGATCAATCCTATACAAAGCATTATCAGGCAGATAAGGATAGGAACTGATACATCGTGCATGGCTTCTGCAAGTGGTGCAGATGTGGAAAGAGCAAGCGCAGTACCCATACGGGCTGTGGCCATTTCGAGGCCCATGGCTAGAGCCATTTCTTTTCCTTTAAACCATTTCACTATGATCTTTGAAACAGTGATACCTGCTATTTCAACACCGACTCCAAAGGTGGCATATCCTAAGGCAGCCACCATAACCTGGCCTTTCCAACCCAATAGGATAACCCCATCCAATGAGTGGGTTGAGATAGCCCAGTACTTGACGGCAGTACCAACAACCATGATAATGGCTGCCATAACGCCGGTGAACCTAACCCCCATTTTATCGAGGATGATTCCGCCGAGTATAAGCATCATCAGGAATACGTTGAACCATCCATATGCACTGGTAAAGAAGCCATATTCAGTACTTGACCAGCCTTTTTGGCTTTCAAGAAGTGGTTTCAGGGGAGCCATTACATCGGCCAGGTAGTACCCGCAAAGCATGGTGAAAGCCACCACAGCCAGTGCAGTCCATCGCGCTGCTTTTGAATCGCGAAGGGTTGTTCTGATTGTTTCAGTCATCGTGGTTTAGATTAATATGAATAAGAATTGAATTAATTGCTCTTGCAATGCAAAAATCTATCTTTCCCAAAAAGGTCTTTCAAAATTTCCACATCTTTAAATCCATGCTTCAAATATAAGGATTTAACCTCTTCACCGTAACTTTCATTGATCTCCAGGAAAATATATCCGCCCGGCCTGAGCTTGTGTTCTGCATAATCAGCAATGGCTTCATAATATAGCAAAGGTTGATTATCAGGTACAAACAATGCAGCAGCCGGTTCATATTCGAGCACATTCTTCTGCATTGCCTTCTTCTCTTTCTCCAATACGTAAGGAGGATTGCTAATGATGACATCAAAATCCGGAAGTCCGTCGAGTGTTTGAAAATCAAGAATGTCCGCCTCACAAAAAACAACATCAGCCCTGAGATTCTGAGCATTAAGACGGGCAACCTCAAGGGCTTCATCAGAGTTATCAAGGCCGAAAACTACCATATCCGGGAAATAGTTCTTCAAGGCAATAGCGATGCAACCACTACCTGTTCCGATATCGAGGACCTTGATGGGAAAATTGATATCGATTACTATAGTCCTGAGTTCATTGATTATTGATTGTACCAATTCTTCTGTTTCTGGCCTGGGTATCAGAACATGTTTGTTGACTATGAACTCGGATTCCATAAATAGTGTTTTCCCCAATACATACTGAATGGGTTTATTGGCCAACAAATCTTCCATTGCGAGTGCCAGGGGAGGCAATGAATTGTCAGGAATTTCAATATTGAACTGAACCATTACCTTGGCTCTCGTAATCTGAAGATGATGTTCAAGGAGACGGAAAGCCATTTCCCTGGCTTCATCATACGAAAAAACGGCTTTCAGTTCAGTAAGAAGATGCGTGTATACTTGTCCGATATTCAATGTGAAGTGATTTGCTTGTTACTGAATGACATTGTATCGTTTTTGACAGATGTGCAAAAATAATATTTAATGCATATAGGGATCAAACAAATTTACAATTACCAATTCTCGAAAAGGTGATTAATTGAAACCGGAGAATTTGAAAATTCATTTTTCGGTTCACCTTTTAGTACCTTTGGAAATCGCTCACTTGAAACTGACAACCATGAAGAAGATCTTATCTCTCATTTTCCTGTTGACAATCAGCTACTTGAATATCAGTGCGCAGGAATTCCTGCCATTTTACACTTCCAATTATGCAGGTGTAACCGGAATTCACCAACAACCGGCTTCAATAGCAGATAGCAGGTACAAATTTGATATTTCATTGTCTGCAACAAGCGTTGGTTTCTACAATAATTATATGGGAATCGATCCGTATGTTATATGGCATCCGCAATTGATGAAAGATTTAGGCAACTGGGAGGATCTCAGTTATATGAAAAAAAATTATAACGGGAAAGATAAAACAGGTATGTTCAGCTTACAGCAAGACTTATTCAGTTTTATGTTTACTCTTTCTGATAAGGATGCTATTGCCTTTACTCCTTCTGTCAGGACTATCCTGAATTTTGATAATGTTTCTGAAGAAATTGCCACTCTTGCTGACCATGGTCTTGATTACCCATCGTTATGGGGGCTAAAGCTAAAGAATACCAATTTCAGCCTTCAGGCCAATAGTTGGATTGATTACGGGGTTACGTATGCCAGGGTAATTAAAGGAGAGGGAAAACATTTCATGAAAGCTGGTGCTACTGTGCGCCTGTCGCAGGGTATCATCTCAACATACACGTTCATTAAAGATCTGAGTTATGAATTTAACCAGAATACAAGTGATACATTATCCATTTTCAAGACAGATATCAGCTATGGCGCTTCGGATAACATTTACCAGGTAGAAGATGGAAAATACAATTACCGTTTCCTTGCTTACCCTTCAATGACTTTCGATTTCGGTTTCGTATATGAATATCGTCCTCATTGGATGGACTTTAAATATGATATGGATGGTAAGACAAACCTTTGGAGAAAAGACAAAGAAAAGTACCTGTTCAAGCTAGGTGTGAGTATTACCGACATTGGAAGTGTACATTACCGAAGAAATAAAATGAGCAGGGACTTTAAGGCCGATATTAACAACTGGTATATCGGTGATCTGGGCTTTTCAAGCATTCAAAATTTTGATAGCACCTTAAACAAGGTATTCAAGGACAACTTTTACGATGTGCCGGCGAAATACAACATGAATCTCCCAACTGCAATCAGCGTGCAGGCAGATGTAAATATCTGGAAAGGTTTTTATTTCAATTTTTCACCTTATATTGCATTGAACAGAGGAAGTAAAGATGTAAACAAGGTTCATTATTACTCATCATGGAACATGATTCCCCGCTACGACTCCAAGTGGTTTGGCGTGTCAATTCCCTTCCAGTATACCGGACTGAAGCAAATGAATATTGGCATGGGCCTGAGGCTAGGGCCAATCTGGATTGGATCCAATGATATCATAAGTTACCTGACTACAAAAAATTACAGGTATGGTGCAAATGTTTCGGCAGCACTAAAAATCCCTGTAATGTATGGCAAACCTCATGACAGGGATGGTGATAAAGTTTCGAACAGGAAAGACCATTGTCCTGATGTACCCGGTATATGGGCAATGAGAGGCTGCCCTGACACTGACCTCGACGGAGTGCCAGATGCCAGCGACAGATGTCCTACTGTTCCAGGTTTAAAAGAACTTGCCGGATGTCCGGATAAGGACGGTGACGGAATTACGGATGATGTAGATCAATGTCCTGATGTTAAAGGTCTCGCTGCATTCAATGGCTGCCCCGATAGTGATGGTGACAGTATTATCGATAGCAAGGATGATTGTCCTTACAATGCAGGTCGGCCCATATTAAAAGGATGCCCTGATCAGGATGGTGATGGCATAGCAGATAAGGATGATAATTGTCCAACACTTCCCGGAACTGTTGAAAATAAAGGCTGTCCATACATAGATAGCGACGGTGACGGTGTTAAAGACTCTGAAGACCATTGTCCAAGTGTAAAGGGCCCGGTTGAGAATTTCGGATGCCCTTACAATGACACGGATAATGATGGTATTCCTGACAAGGATGATGAATGTCCAAGCATGGCAGGAACTGCAGCTTTCAGGGGATGTCCTGATACGGATGGTGACGGAATTTCCGACAAATACGATCAGTGCCCGACTATTCCCGGAATTCCTCAGAATAATGGATGTCCTGAAATCAAGAAAGAAGAACAGGAAGTTATCAACAAGGCATTCGATAACCTTGAATTTGAAACAGGAAAGGCTGTTATAAAGACTTCCTCCTTTATTTCACTGGATGAATTGGCTGCTCTTCTGAAGAGAAAACCTGAATTTAAACTATTGGTTGCCGGGCACACTGATAATGTAGGCAAACCAGAAACCAATATGCTTCTTTCCAAGAACCGCACTATGGCAGTACAAAAATACCTTCTTGGAAAAGGTATAGAAGCGGGCAGAATCCGTACAGAATGGTATGGTTCAACAAAGCCAATTGCCGACAATTCAACGCCTGAAGGCCGTCAGCACAACAGGCGTGTCGAAATGAGCATAGTTTTTGAATAGCACTTCTTCGGGTTTTCTGATAGCAGGCTAGTTATAGGAGGCAAAAGATGCCAGTTAATTCATTTGATGAACCATCCTGCCCTTTTTGCAAGGATAGTATCCCAGCCTCTGCATTTATGGAATCAGAGTATTTCCTTGCTATTTACAATATTTCTCCAATTTTGAGAGGACATTCGCTGGTAATCCCGAAAAAGCACATTCAAAGTCTATTTGAACTAAGTGAGAAGGAGACGAATGAGTTTTTCACATTCTCCAGGTCAGTCACAAAGGTTTTAATTGAAGCTTTTAAGGGAGAAGGTTATGATTGGTCAATCCAGGAAGGAAAGTCTGCAGGCCAGTCAGTTCCTCACCTTCACCTGCATATAGTTGTCAGGAAACCAGGTGATCTGAAGAAAGATGAAGAATGGTATGATAAGGTAAGGAACAGCGAGCGTGAGTTCCTAGATACATCAGGTCGTACCAGGCTTTCAGATGAAGAATACCTGTTCTACACGGATTACTTAAAGCACGAAGCAAAGAGGTTCAAGGATTAGAGAAAAAACAAGGATACTCCAGCCACGGCAATAATAGCTCCCAGAATTTCTCTGAATTTTGGTTTTTCTTTCCCAAATATAATGGAAGGCGGAATAATCATGACCGGTACAAGGGACATGATTGTTTGAGCTATCCCGGCATTTGTGTGCTGAACTGCGATCATGGAAAATGAAACTCCAAGAAAAGGCCCGAAGAAAGATCCAACCGACAGCCAGATCATGGCTTTCTTATTCCTGATGGAAGTGGGAAGTTCCCTGAACTTTCCAAGAATGGCGAATATAAGGGCAAAGCCCAGGAAGCCGGCAAAAACCCTGATCTGAGATGAGGAAAAAGGATCATAGGACTGCATACCATGCTTACTCAGGACCAGGCCTATTCCCTGACCCATGGCAGCAACCAGGGCGAGGATAATACCTTTTAGCGGGTGGGCCAATTTAACCCTGCCCGCCTTACCCTGATCCAAACCGGATGACGGTGTCCTGACAAAGATGACCAGGGCAATCCCGAGAATAGTGACCATCATTCCCAACATTCCTTTGAAATCGATGGCATCCCCATAGAAATACCATCCGGTAAGCGCAGCCATTGGAGGAGCCAATGTCATTAACAACATTGCGACCCTGGCACCTATCATAATAAAGGCCTGGAAAAGGCAAAAATCTCCGATAACAAAGCCTATAATACCAGAGATGCTCAACCAGGTCCACTGATGTGTACCGGCATCCATCGGGAGTGGCATATCCCTTCTGATCCATGAAAAAGCTGTCAGCAATATAAGAGCCAGGCCCAATCTCAAAAGATTAAGGTGCAGGGATCCAATCTGTTTGCTTGCAGACTCAAAGGATAAAGCTGTTATTGTCCAAAATACGGCTGTAATTAAGGCAGCCAATTCCCCGTAATGAGCGACCAATTCAATTTGTTTAATAATGAACAATAAAGTTCTGATTTGTTAATATCCATCAATCATATCGATTGGATAGAACGGGACAAATGTAACAATAACCTTTATTTATACATGCCGCCCTATTTTTAAGTCAAACAATGTAAATTTGCACAGGCATCCAACCTTCTTACCTTAACTTACAACTGCAATAACCCTGATGCTTTTTGATGATCAGTATCTTACGATTGAAAGTCCTTCGGAGGGCAGTTTCAGGGACAGAGGAAGCAAGTTCATTGGAAAAGCTATTCCGGTAGAAACAGAAACTGATATAAAGTCGGAACTCGAGATATTAAGGAAGGAGTTCTTTGATGCTACTCACCACTGTTATGCATATATTTTGGGAGCGGATAAATCGGCCTGGAGGGTGAATGATGACGGGGAACCGTCGGGTACCGCAGGAAGGCCGATATATGGTCAGATTTTGTCACATGATCTTACCAATATATTGATTGTTGTAGTAAGGTATTATGGTGGAACAAAACTGGGAGTACCCGGGTTAATCAATGCATATAAGACTGCAGCGAAAGAAGCAATAATAAATGCGAAGGTTCGGCAGTGCATTGTAAAGGAAGTTTATAAGCTTGAATATGAGTACCCTCAGATGAATGAAGTCATGAAGATTTTGAAAGAAGATAGTGCTGATATACTTTTCAGTGATTTTGGCATGAAGTGTGTGGTCGATTTTGCAATTCGAAGGAAGGAATCCTCCAAAGTTTGTACCCGCATTTCTCGTCTAAGGGGTCTAAAAATTAGTTACTTAAAAACAATGTGATGATTTTTGTTGAAATCTGATCTTGTTTTTTTGATGTTTTTCCATATACGAATAACTTTGTTCAAAATCAATAGTGAATTAATTTTTTTTTTCACTAATAACAGTTGATTTTTGAACAGCGAATTTTACCGCCATCTTTCCATCCATATATCACTTACAGATTCTCGGCTATCTTACTCAAATTTAAATTCTTATTGCATACATAACTATGCTTAATAACAACCTAGAAGGAATGAATGAATTGCATGATGAAGTGTGGGGAAACTGCCTGAAGGTTATCCGTGACAATCTTACTTATCAAAGTTTCAAAACCTGGTTTGCACCTATCAAACCTATTAAACTCGAAAACAATGTTCTGACAATCCAGGTTCCCAGCCAGTTTTTTTACGAATGGCTTGAGGAACACTACATTACATTGTTGAAAAAAACTATCAGAAACGAACTTGGACCAGGAGGCCGGCTTGAATACAGTATTGTTATGGATGGTGCATTCTCCAATGACCCTTACACGATCAAAATCCCAACAAGTAATCGAAAAGCAACCACCAACCCATCAGTGGCTATGCCGATTGATCTGAACTCAGGCTCATCAAAAGAGATACCCAATCCTTTTGTCATACCGGGTCTTAAGAAAATCCAGGTTCATTCCCAATTGAATGAAGCATACTCATTTGAGAACTTTGTTGAAGGAGATTGCAACCGCCTTGCTCGTTCTGCAGGTTATGCAGTTGCCTGCAATCCTGGCAAAACAGCTTTCAATCCCTTGTTCCTTTACAGCGCAGTCGGCTTAGGCAAAACTCATCTTGCCCATGCAATAGGCTTGCAGGTAAAAAACAATTTCCCCGAAAAGACAGTCCTGTATGTAGCTGCCGAACAATTTCTTCAGCAGTTCATTGATTCTGTCAGGAATAATAACCAGAATGATTTTGTTCATTTTTACCAGATGATGGATGTACTCATTATTGATGACATTCATTTTATTTCCGGTAAGGAGAAAACACAGGATGTATTTTTCCACATCTTTAACCACCTGCATCAAAAAGGAAAACAACTGGTCATTACAAGTGACAAGGCTCCTGTTGAACTCAAAGGTGTTGAGCCCCGGCTTTTATCCCGATTTAAATGGGGACTGGCTGCTGATCTGCAGGTTCCTGATCTTGAGACCCGCATTGCTATCCTTAAGAAAAGGATATACAAGGATGGGATTGAAATGCCAGATGAGGTTATTGAATACCTTGCCTATTGCATCACAACGAATGTCAGGGAATTGGAAGGTGCGCTTATTTCACTGATGGCCCAGTCATCGCTCAATAAAAAAGCGATTACCCTGGAGTTAGCCCGTCAAATGATCGACAAATTTGTCAAAAATACCACCAGGGAAATTTCAATTGATTTCATCCAGAAGATTGTTTGCGACTATTTCAGCATCCAGGTAGATGCATTAAATTCAAAAACAAGGAAAAGAGACATTGTTCAAGCCAGGCAGCTATCAATGTACTTTTCAAAAAAACATACCAAAGCTTCTTTGGCAACTATCGGTCTTCATTGCGGCAACAAGGACCATGCAACAGTATTGCATGCCTGCAGGACTGTCACAAACCTGATAGAGACCGACAAACAATTCCGCCTTTATGTTGAAGAACTGGAGAAGCGAATCAAGTTCTAAAGAGTAGAATTTATTAAAGCCGGTATATCCGGCTTTTTTTCTTCATAAGACCACCTGAGACCCAGACCAGTCCGCTAATCGGAAAATTGATAATTTTGTGACTGTAAACTAGAATCATAAGGCACCCTAAAGGCCTATTCTACTCTGACAAGGTTCATGACAAATCTCACTCAAAATACTGACAAGTCATTACTCGGACTCATTAGAATGCTTCTGTTCAGTAAACTGGCAATAGTTTTTCTTGCTCTCTTCATTGCTTTTTATTTCGGATTAAGAAGTATTCATCAATTGATCAGATCCATTGAAGTAATTACGGAACCAGATTCTACACTTTCACTGATTGAAGATGGAATTTCAAATCTATACCAGGCGGACAATAACTTCAGAGATTATATTCTGACACGTGACTCAAAGACCTATTATTCATACACTTCCAATCTTACCAGAATTTCAGAAATACTAGGCTGCCTCAGGAATTCAGTTAACAGGAACACCTTTTATAATCTGAATCATGAGTTAATCAAGAAAGAAAAAATCAGCAGAAAGTACATCCGGCTAAAAGAAATTTCAGATTCGCTCCTTTCTCTTGCTGTTTCATTCGATTCTGTGCATATCGAATCATTTGACCTTCCGCGTTATGATATCAGGAAATTCTCAGTGCTTCATCATAAACTGCAGGTAGATTCCGTCACACAAGCCGGCAAGTCAGGAAAGATCGGATTTTTGAAGAAAGTTAAAAACCTTTTCATCGATGAAACAGGTAAAGAACCATCAAAAACCATCATCAGGCGGTCTGAGTCGAAAATTGACAGTACATACAATACGGAAATCAACCCTGAAGAAAAGTACCTGCTGAATGACATCCAGTCCTATTACAACACAAATCTTAAGAAATATTCCGATGGCCGTAACAGGCTGAATAAAAGGGAATCAGAACTGGTTGAAGTAAATAGCAAGTTGATTGTGATGATGAAGAGTATACTCGAATCTACACATAATGAAACGCTTCAGGCAATCAGCAAATTGAAACATGATGCTTACATATCATCCCGGAAATCAACTCGTTACCTTATTATCATCGCGGCTTTTGTTTTCCTGATAGCTTCCATTCTGTTTGTCATGATTGCTATCAATCTGCGTAAATTCAGAAACTTTACCATTGGCCTGCAGGTTGCCAAAGAAGGATCTGATCAGCTCGCGCTTCAAAAAAGCAATTTTCTTGCTAGCATGAGCCATGAGATCCGGGCACCCTTAAATAATATTATCGGCTTTACTGAGCAACTAAATAATGAAAAGCTGACGGCAGATCAGAAAAACTCCCTTCATGGTATTTCATCTTCGTCTGAATTGTTATTGTCAACGGTTAACCAGATCCTGGATTTTTCTACTCTCGAAACGGGTAAGATGCGTTTTCAATCCATCAACTTTAATCCATATAAAGTAATTAATGAAGTTGTATTAATTAATGAACTGAGGGCCAGCCAAAAACGATTAGTCTTAAAAAATCTTTTTCGGGTTGATGAACAGGCAATTGTAACAGGTGATGCCTATCGACTGAAGCAGGTAATACAGAACCTGGTAGATAATGCCATAAAGTATTCTGATGGTGGAGAGATAACCATCCAAACCAATATTGAATCAACCGGATCAAAAACCTGCCTGTTAAAAGTACAGGTTGCTGATCATGGCATTGGAATCCCCGAGGACCAATTGGGGAATGTTTTTATTGAATTTAACAGGATTGAAGAAGATGGAAAACGTCCATGGCAGGCCGGCACCGGTCTTGGTTTACCTATATGTAAGCGAATTATAGAACAGCAGCATGGCAAGATTGAATTAATGAGTATACCAGGGGAAGGTTCAATTTTTTCGTTTGAAATCCCATATAGTATCCCTGAATTAAACAGCGTTGCTGAACCAGGCATGGTAGAAGTCCAGGATTTCAGCAATCTAAAAGGTAAAAGAGTATTGCTTGCTGAAGATGATGAGTTCAACAGGCTGCTGGTCAACAAGGTATGCATTAAATACGGTATTACACTCAGTTCAGCCCCTGACGGCGAATCAGCACTTGAATTACTTATCAAGGATAACTTTGACCTTGTACTTACTGATGTGAATATGCCTGGTATGGACGGTTTTGAACTCACTTTCCGAATCAGGCATCTCACTGACAAAGCAAAAGCAGATATTCCGATTCTGGCTGTTACCGCTAATGTTATGGAACGAGAGCTCAGGCAGATTATGGATTCTGGCATGAATGGCTATATCCTAAAACCTTTCCGTGAAAAGGAATTGCTAGCTAAGATTTCTATTACGTGCAACACATTAAATAATTCTAACTAGCTGCAAGTTTGCTTACCGAATTAGCATTTGTGCAGCTCTCCCTATTTTTCTTATTTTTGAACAAAGATCGTATCGTGAACATTTTAATGGTATGCCTTGGCAATATTTGCCGTTCACCTATGGCAGAAGGCCTTATGCACGACAAAATCCGCAAGTGGAAACTTGATGCTGCTGTTGATTCAGCCGGGTTTGAATCTTTCCACCTGGATGATAACCCTGATTCACGGGCTATCCAGGTAATGAAAGCTCATGGTATTAATATTTCCGGCCACAGGATGCGACTTTTCAGGGAGTCAGATTTTGATCTCTTTGACAAGATATATGTGATGGATCGTTATAACTACCAGGATGTAATTTCTATGGCAAGGAATGAGAATGACTTAGCGAAGGTGGACTTCATACTAAATGTGCTTGATCCAGGCCAGGATAATCTAGTTCCGGATCCATATTACGGTGGAGTGAATGGTTTTGAAAAAGTTTATGCATTGCTGGATAGAGCAACTGATGCCATAGCTGAAGATATTAAGGAAGGGACTGCAAATGCTTCATGAAGTACCCGGAAAAGAGGACATCTTACTGGCTTCTGACAGGATAAAACCATTCATTCACAGAACAGCTGTATTAACCAGCAAAGCGATAGATTCCATTGCCGGGATACAAATATTTTTCAAATGCGAGAACTTTCAAAAAGCCGGTGCATTTAAGGCCCGTGGAGCAACCAATGCAGTATTTAGCTACTCAGATACAGAACTTGCAAATGGAGTAGCCACGCACTCTTCCGGCAACCATGCAGCAGCACTTTCTATGGCAGCTTCGAACCGGGGAATTCCTGCCTATATTGTTATGCCATCCAATTCATCAAAAGTGAAGATTGCAGCCGTTGAGTCGTACGGCGGGATTATCACCTTCTGCGAACCTACACTCATGGCCAGGGAAGAAACCCTAGCCAGGGTACTCTCAAAAGAAAATGCTCTGGAAGTTCACCCTTACAACAACAGCCGCATTATTGCCGGGCAGGCTACTGCCTGTTTGGAACTTATAGAGGACTCTCCTGAACTTGATGTAATCATGGCTCCAGTCGGAGGCGGTGGCCTTTTAAGCGGGACAGCCTTAACCTCATTTTTCTTCTCTGGTCACTCTAAAGTTATAGCTGCTGAACCGGCAGGAGCAAATGATGCTTACCAAAGCTTCTATCAAAAAAAATTCATTCCATCTATAGATCCTCAAACAATAGCCGATGGACTGCGCACGTCGCTAGGCAGCATCACCTTCCCCATTATTCTTGAGAAGGTGAGTGACATACTGCTTGCAGGGGAAGGCGATATAGTATCTGCAATGAAACTAATTTGGGAACGAATGAAGATCATTGTTGAACCTTCATCAGCCGTTCCGCTTGCTGCACTCCTGAACCATAAAAAGGATTTTAGAGGCTTGAAGGTTGGAATTATATTATCTGGAGGCAATGTTGATCTATCAGACTTACCCTGGTAAAAGTAAAATAACATGAAACCAGGCATTCTTTACCTTATTCCAACTCCCTTGGGCGACCCTGGAGAAGAGTTAGTGCAGTTCCCGGGAAACAAGGAAATCATTGAATCCCTGGAAATATTTATCGTTGAAGAATTGAGAACAGCACGTCGTTTCCTGAAAAAATCAGGTATCAGCCGTTCTATTGATGCCCTCACATTCTTTGAGTTGAATGAACATACCGTTCAACAGGAATCCGAGCATTTTCTGGATCCTGCATTGGCAGGAAAAAACATAGGATTGTTAAGTGAAGCAGGGCTTCCCTGCATTGCAGACCCCGGGCATACAGTTGTAATGCTGGCGCACAGAAAAGGGATAAGGGTTATACCACTGGTTGGGCCTTCATCCCTAATGCTGGCATTGATGGCTTCAGGCATGAACGGGCAGCAGTTTGTATTTCATGGCTATCTGCCAGCCAAGCCTAATGAAAGAGTTCAGGCCTTACGGTCGTTAGAAAAAGATATTCATATTCATCACCGTACGCAAATATTCATCGAAGCACCTTACAGGAACCAGGCTATGCTGGACTCGATCCGCAACAGCTGTAATGGGGAGACCAGGTTATGCATTGCCATTGACCTGACAATGGAAACCGAGTATATTTCAACCAGGCCGATTGCCGGCTGGAAAAACAATCTTCCCGACCTTCATAAGCGCCCTGCAGTTTTTCTGCTGGGAGAATAAGGACGGGAAGAGTGTATTAAAAGCTGTTATATATCTGCTGATCAATGCTGGTGACCACCATCTCCATGAACGTGGCCATGGCTTAATTCTTCAGAGGAAGCTTCTCGAACCTGGATGATCTGTCCTGAAAAATGCAGGACTTTACCGGCCATAGGATGGTTGAAATCCATTTTAACGGATTCATCAGTAACAGAAACTACTTTTCCCTGGAGCATGTGGCCCTGGTTATCGCGCATAGGGATCATATTGCCAATGGCAAGCATTTCTTCATCAATCACACCGTCAACACTGAAAATCTGCTTATCCAGGTCAATGATGGCTTCTTCTTCATATTCGCCGTATGCATCTTCACTGGCGAGTGTGAATTCAAAATTCTCGCCATCTGATAAATTGGTCAGGTATTCTTCAAAGCGAGGGATCATTTGACCTGCACCATAAAGGAACACAAGTGGATCAGAATCCTTGGCAATTTCAATTACTGCACCATTGGCATCGTCCTGTTTCAGGATATAACTGAGAGAAACGACTGTGTCTTTCTTAATTTGCATGAGTAATAATTAATGAGTTAATGAATGAGCGGAACCAATTGATAACGGGTGGCTCCATTCCCGGATTGAGGTTATCACTGAAAACAGAACTGGATTATTCCATAATGAGCGTATCGTTGAGCAACTGCAAAGAGTCTACTTTTGGCAGGATTGTCTGGCAAGAATAGGGTTTACTGATCTTAATAGCAGGTTTAGGGAATTTCTGCCTGTATTGTTTCAAAGTTTCGTCCTTTAATACCTTCTCCATAAATTTCCCGTAAACCGGTAATGCTGTTCGTAAGCCCTCCCCTATGTGTGAAGACTTGAAATGGATTGAACGATCGTCATTACCAACCCAGCATCCGGCAACCAGCCCGGGAGTAACCCCAATGAACCAGCCATCCGTATAATCGGATGAAGTCCCGGTTTTGCCTCCAAAATCAGTATTATAGCGAAAAAGATCATATTCAAATAGTCCCTGCGGGGTACCACCAGGCTCGGTTAAGCCTGAACGCAGCAAAACACTCATAAGAAAAGCAGTTTCCTGGCTGAGCACCCTGGTTCTCTCTTCTTTCTGTTCATAGATTACTTTTCCATTCTTGTCTTCAATACGTGTAACCAGGATAGGATCCCCGGTAAAACCGTCGTTCACAAAAGAACAATAGGCATTTACGATTTCGAGAAGGGTAACATCGCTGGATCCCAGGCAAACGGAGGGGACGCTGTCGAGGTTGGAATGGATACCAAGTTTATGAGCATATTCAATCACTTTTAACCAGCCTATCTTCTCAGTGATCTGGACAGCGATAGAGTTAACAGAACGGGCAAAAGCATGCTTAAGAGTCATTGAACCAGCGTGGTTCCAGTCTACATTATGTGGCTCCCATACTTTTTGAACTCCTTTTTCCACATACTTTATGGATACAGCTTTATCCGTCATTTCGTCGCATGGGCCAAAGCCATTGTCGAATGCGGCAGAATAAACGAAACCTTTGAAAAGCGATCCTGGTTGTCTATGTGATTGATTTACATGGTCGAACTTAAAATACTTATAGTTTATTCCACCGATCCAGGCCTTTACATAACCCGTAGCAGGCTCAATGGCAACAAGCCCTGTCTGAAAATAACGTTTGTAATGCTTTAATGAATCAAGGGTGGACAAGAGTGTATCGCGTTCACCATTCCATGTAAAGACTTTCATCTTATGTTTTGTGGTAAATATTTGCTTAACAGTGTCACTCTCAGGACCATATTTCTTAACGATATCCCTGTAACCGGGCATATCAGCGGCAATATTTTCGAAATAACCCGCAATATCCTTTCCTGACTCATCTTTCCAAGGAACTATTGTATTGCCGGAATTATTGATGAAGATCTGCTGAAGCTTTTTCATATGCTCCATCATGGCTTCTTCGGCATATTTCTGCATCCGGGAATCAATTGTAGTATAGATCTTAAGGCCTTCGGTCCAGATATCATGTTCAGTTTCCCTGCTCCATTTCTGTAATGCCCTGACAATGGCCTCACGTAAATAGGAAGCTTCCCCTGTTGTACTACCTCTCCGTTTGAACTTCAAACCCAATGGAAGTTGAACCAGTGAATCGCCAGTTCGTTTATCAAGATATTTATATTTTACCATCTGAGCCAGAACCTGGTTCCTGCGATTTACGGAATTTTGAGGATTGGCAACAGGACTATAATAGGATGGTGCTTTAAGCAGACCAATCAGGACGGCGGACTGTTCTGTTTTTAGTTGGATTGGAGCACAGCTGAAGAAGGTAGATGCTGCAGAATTAATTCCGAATGCGTGACTGCCAAAATCCACAGTATTCAAGTACATAGTCAGAATGTCCTCCTTTGAGTAGTAAAGCTCTATTTTCAGGGCATTTATCCATTCCTTGGTTTTACTGATCATTGTAGAAATCCATGGCACAAAACCCAATAAACCCGTTGAATAATCGGCCCTGGTTTTAAACAGGTTTTTCACAAGTTGCTGAGTTATAGTGCTACCACCCCTCTTATCACCTTTTATAGTTGACCACATAGCTGCAAATGTAGCTTTGGCATCTATTCCATGGTGATCATAAAACCTAACGTCCTCGGTAGCGACAAGAGCGTCAACAAGATTTTTAGGGATATCCTTGTATTCTACAGGAGTTCGATTCTCGACAAAAAGCGAGCCCATTAGTTTTCCATCTGAAGAATAGATCTCAGAAGTGAGATTTATATCAGGGTTTTTAATTTCACGGATCCTGGGAGAACTTCCAAATAACCAGAAGAGGTTAACATCAACTGCCAATAAGAAGATCAGGAAAAATGCAAGAGTGTATATCAGCACCAGGACTGATTTGAGCCAAAGGGGGGATTCCCTTGGAATACGGATCCAGGTCCGAAGCAAGTATTTAAACTTAAAGAACCACCTTAACAGTAATTCCCTGAATCTTCCCAATAGGTTCCTTTGTTTCTCTTCTATCATTAAAATTTGATTTCTGCCTGGATTATCATGGCAAATATAGCCTAATTTTTAGAAATCTCTAAGAATCCATTTAAGTGGATCCAGTCGCTGGCACTGATCCAACCGGTGTCATTCCCCTGGTTTCTTTACAAAAACTTAATATTCAATTCAGGCTTTATCAAGTGCATCCAAACGATTTAAGAGAGTAGGATGTGAATAATTCACAAAAACGTACCAGGGGTGTGGAGTAAGGTTGCTGAGGTTTTTTATCGACAGTTTTTTGAGAGCCAGTTGAAGTGCCTCAGCATTGTAGAAGGTTGCTGCAAATTCATCAGCTTCGTATTCATGTTTACGGGAAAGATAGTTCTGACCCAGTCCGAAAACAATCGAAATAGGGCTGTATAGTATAGCGAATGTTATCAAAGCAAGATGGAAGGAAGGAAATTCAGATCCCAGTGCCAGTGACAGAGCCGGATTACCAATAAAATAGGATAGAATTAATAACAATAATCCAGTTTGAATGACACTACTTATCATACCCTTAAGAATATGTTTTCGCTTGTAGTGTCCAATTTCGTGCGCAAGGATTGCAACCAATTCCTGCACTGAATGTTCTGCAATCAAAGTATCGTATAATACGATCTTCTTCTGTCTGCCAAATCCGCTAAAATATGCATTCCCCCTTGTTGAGCGCTTTGAGCCATCAATAACATAGACACTCGATAATTTGAACCCTACTTTTTGAACAAAGGCCCCGATCTCATCCTTCAATTCACCATCAGGAAGTGGTGTTAATTTATTAAAGAGTGGTAGAATGATAATTGTGTAGAAATAATTAGCCACCAGTGAAAAGAAAGTAATTATCCCCCATGTTACCAACCAGAAGGAGGAACCGGTTTTCTCATAAACCCAAACAATCAGCGATAACAGGCCTCCTCCAATAATAACAGCCAGCAGCCATCCTTTCAATTTATCAAGCAAATATGTTAATGCTGTTGTATTATTAAAACCAAACCTTTGCTCAATAATAAATGTGTCATAAATATCGAATGGTGTGGAGAGCAGATCTGAGAGAAATCCGATCGTGCCGAAGAAAAGCAAGGCCAAAACTATAGGGGAAGAAGTATATTGCCGAAGGAAATTATCAAGAATTGCAAAACCATCAATAGAAAGCATCCCTATCATCAGCAGGAAAGAAAAGGCACCTGAAACCAGTTTGAACCGGTAACGCGTCCGCTCAAACTTCTGTTGCTCGCTGTATTTTTCATTGTCATATATTCCCTTGAGCGAACCAGGAAGTACCGAACTCCAGGTAGTTGTGTTCAGATAACCTAGCCAGAGGTCAAAAAGGTAACCGAAGACTATGATAGCAATAATTAAAATAAAAAGTGATCCGTGGGTCATGGTAAAGTATTGCTTAGCCAGATCTTTCTGAGAAATCCCTATGAACAGCGTTGCTGAAGCAGAATCCTAACTTCTATTCCAGGCATTTCAATAGAACTCTTTTATGGCAAGGATGACAATTGTTTATTAATTTCCTGAAAAGGTTTTCAATATCCTCCGCTGCGTTTACGAAGGAACCATTCTGCAGAGAGCAAGGATATGATCAGGAGGAATACCCAAAAAATATTAACGAGATCCGTATATTTCTTTTGGGCATAGGTAACTGTTTTGATATCCTCTCGCTTATTCAGAATATCAATAAGCTTATTCATATCAGATGGGTGAAGCATTTCTCCGTTGTGCTGCCCTGCAAGGGTAAAAAGCAGGTTGTGATTAGCCACGGTATTGAGTAATTCTTCATTGATAGCCATTACGACAAAGGAGCCTGTCTTCTGAAATGATTTACCGCTGTATGAAGTAGAGGCCTTATAAGTATATTCACCCGGCGGGAAACTACCGGCATTCAGGTAATATGCATTTACAGTTCTGGAAAAAGAGAATGGAAAGGTCTTACCAGACTTATCCGTTACCACTATATTTACATCTGGCTCATTCACAAGCTCATAACTGTCATTATAAAGCTCGGCATCTATTTCTACCGTTTCATCCTCAGTGAAGTTATTTTTCAGAATAACCCTGAATTGGCTTTTATCTGATTTAACTGACAGGTACTGAACTACCCTGGACATTAATTCATCGAAAGCCTGATGATTGCCTGATTTCAGGTAATCCGTCAATCGCCATCTCCAAATCCCCTCCCCTGCAATGATACCGGATTTCCTGTCAAGTCCCTGGTTGAAGGAAATCAATGGCATAGACGTAGAAACCGAACCAATTCGTTGATATAAAAGAGGTTCTGAGGAAGTCACTGATTTATATTGTCCAAAGGGAACATTCAGAGGCGGATATTCTGAGATCATCCGTGAAACCTCAGAACTGATTGAGAACTGGCTAAAATTGGGATTGATCTGAGGAAAAGCTGCTGAAAGTGAAGCTGAAGTAGGAGGAATATTAAGCCCCATCTGTAAAGCATTGAATGCCTGCAAATTGGATTGAGAACCTAAAATAAAGAGAACCGGGACTTTTGCACCTTTCAATTGCGTTAACAATTGCGACCCGGCATCCAGGATTGAAGGGACCTGGTGAAGGATTACCAGGCTGTATTTGTTAACATTACCTGAGAACTGGTCTAATTGGACCTGTTCAACCTCATAATTCCTGTTATTTTCGATGGCTTCCTTGAGTGCAGCGATATCCGGATGAGGAGAAGCTGAAACCAGCAATACTTTTTGACGGCCATCCAGAACTTCCACAAAAATATCCCTGAAATTGTTCTGAACAGAAATTTCACCTTTTACAGGTGCAACGCTTATTCGAAATCTCTGGATACCGGAAACCGTTGCGGACACCATAACATTTACCGTCTTAGTGAAGTTTTCGTTTGCGACATTGAAAGCTTCGGAATAAATCTGTTTATCCCCAGAGACGACGGATAACCTGCTTTGAGATCCTGTACATTTATAACCAAGGATGGTGATTTCGATCGGAAAATTATTGCCCAGGTACGCCAGGTGATTATAATTGACTCGAGCAACAAGCAGATCACGGTGCCTTGAAGTATCGCCCAGAGCGATGGTATAGATGCTATAGGGAACTTTTTCAACAGTATAAATCGGATCGGCTCCCCGTGTAACAATGCCATCACCGGCAAGCACAACTGCAGCCAGGTTCCTGTTCGAATAACGGTTATTAAGTTCGCTGAAGAGCTTGCTCATATCTGTCTGCTTCCCGTGAAAATCGCCTTTCAGACCGGGTGTAACATCTTTATCGAAACTATAGGTAGCGATTTCATACTTACTGCTTAGTTTATTAGCCAACTCCCTGAATGACGGGGTAAATTCATTCCTGAAGTATGAAGAATCCTTACCAACAGCAATGGATTCCGAATTATCGAGGGCCAATACAATGATGGGTTTCTCAACATGCCTGGAAACCGTTTTAAGCAAGGGTGAGAGCAATAAAAAGGAAATAATCGTGACGGCCAACAGTCTCAGGACAAAGAGTAAAGCATTGAAGGTTTTACCAAAACCATTATTGGTATTGCTGTAATAAAGAATACAGGCATAACCGACACCACAGGCAATGCAAATAATGAAAAACCAGAAAGGATAAGCTGTTGTCAATGAAAATCCCACAGTAATCAGGTATTAAATAAACCGGGGCAAAGGTCGCAATTTTTTAGCAACCATTGCCCCTAATATCACTTGGAAATCGGGATAGGAACTATTTGTCAGGGAGTGAACTCTTTCAGCAAGGTACTGCCAACCAGTTTACCTTTGCTGTCATAAGTCTCGGTCTTAACACATCCGGCTCCCCTATTCAACCATTGTATTGCAGAAGAAGAAATCCTTGCCCCGAATTTTGTTTCAAGGTTATAGGTAATCTTATAACATTCAAATGTACCTGCCGGCACTGTTACAGTTTCAACTCCGGCAACCTTGCGCTCAGTAACCTTAATTGTCATTCGCATCAGCGTTATCCCACCGGAACCAGCAGCCATGATCATGCTTGCATCCGGAAGTGTCATACCGGCAGATAATGAAGAAGGATAAGAAAGATCATCACCAGAAAATGTTAATTCCATATTCTTAAGTCCGTCGAAGGATTTCGGATCAATCATACTTTTTAATTCAACGGAAAAATTACCGTCAACACATTTCATGGAATATTCACGGCTTTGGGTAGGTTTATTTTTATCGTCCCAGAATTCTGACTTCACTTTATATTCAGTTGACAACCCGCTTTGGATAATATCCTGGATTGTTACTTTTGAAGTACTTACAATTTTGCCCTTTTCATCCAGGGACTGGTATCCTAACACTGCACCCTGTTTAATGGGATAGTAGGAACATTGCTGTGATTTGGACGTCAAAGCCAGGAAGCTGAAAACTGCAAATAAGCATACTGGAAAGAAATATTTTTTCATTATTATTCGATTTAGTCTACAAATTTAAGAAACTATAAAATGAATTAAATGAGGTTATTTTTCCGGCTAACAGAAATTCAGTATATCTGCCACCCGGATAATTGTTTTCATGAAAGAATGTAATCAGTGATTGACAAGGGATTAGGTATTCATCCCTCCGCAAACATTCATTACCTGCCCGGTTATGTAAGCTGAAAGGTCGGAAGCGAAGAAAATACAGGCCTTTGCAACATCCTCAGGTTTGCCACCCCTACGGAGAGGTATTTGTTCTGCCCAGGCTTTGCGGACATCTTCGGGTAATTTGGCAGTCATTTCGGTTTCGATAAAACCCGGGGCAATAGCATTGCAACGGATATTCCTTGAGCCCAACTCCTGGGCTATCGATTTAGTAAACCCAATCAACCCGGCTTTGGAAGCCGAATAATTCGATTGACCGGCATTTCCGCTAACTCCAACAACAGAACTCATATTTACAATAGAGCCATTGCGCTGTTTGAGCATATATTTCTGAACTGCCTTGGTAAGATTAAAAGCTGATTTCAGGTTTACTTTGATTACCAGGTCCCAATCGGATTCTGCCATTCTCATGAGCAAGTTATCGCGGGTAATCCCGGCATTGTTGATGAGAATATCAATTTTCCCGAATTCAACGGCGATTTCATCCACTACGCGCTCGCTATCATCGAATGAACTTGCATCAGAAGCATAACCTTGAGCTTTTACACCAAGGGCAAGAAGTTCCTTTTCCGTTTCTTCCATAATTTCATCCCTGCGGATATCAGTAAAAGCCACGTTAGCTCCTTCCTGAGCAAAAGCGACGGCAATTGCCTTGCCTATTCCCCGGGATCCTCCGGTAATTATTGCATTCTTGCCTTCAAGTAGTTTCATATGTTGTGTTGTTGGTGTGTTTAAAGTTATAAGTTATTGGCTATTAGTTATTGGTAATTGGTTCTGCGTTTGAAGAATTAAAAGTGTTTGGCGTTTGAAGTGTTAAAAGTGTTTGATGTTAATCTGCATTCATTGACTATTGTCAACTTCCTACTTTCTACTTCCGTCTTCCAACTGCCTGCTGCTTACTGCTTACTGCTTACTGCATACTGCATACTGCCGTCTTCCTACTTCCTACTTCCTACTTCATGCTTTCTACTTCCGTCCTTTATCCTGCGCGCCTCCCCATTAATAAAAAAACCGGGAACCTAAATTCCCGGTGCAAAAGTACGGATTATCAATTATATCTCGAAAAGTACCTTTGTTTGGATACGATTCAGATGTATAAATCAAGCTCTAGGCCCATTTAACAAGGTTAAAATCTAACCTGTGCGGTAACAAAGGATGCTTGGGAGTAATCCTGAATGCGATGTCGAAAACGCCTGATCGTGTTGTAGTTATATCGTAGGCATAGACAGCATTTTCTCCTTCAATACGGTTAAGTTTGAGTAGATGGATCACCTGGGGCTCAATCATCTGGTCATTTACCCTTTGTCCAGCTACAAATTCTACCATAACGTCATCAGGGTGGATATCCCCGAGATTGAGGGTTACTTCAGTATGCAGGGTTTCACCGAGGTCCATTGGGCTAACTGTTGAATTAGGAAGACCAACACTTACCACTTCAATGCTATCCCAATGCCTTAGCATCCGGTATTTCCAAGATGCAAGTTTTTTAACTGCAGCATAATCATCCTGCTTAAGGAATTCCGATCGCTCGTAAAGTTTGTGATAATATTGAGTATGATAATCGTCAAGCTGACGTTTCATTGTAAAATTGGGAGCAATTCCTGAGATCGTATTCTTTATGTAAGAGATCCATTTGGAAGATATTCCCCTGGAATCTTTCGAATAGAAAACTGGAATGATCTCATCTTCAAGTATATTGTAGATGGTTTCACTATCCAGCTCATCCTGGAACTGTTGGTTCATATAGGTACTTTCTTCTTTCAAAGCCCAACCGGCATCAGGCCTGTAACCTTCTGCCCACCAACCATCAAGCACACTGAAATTAACAACTCCATTCATGATAGCCTTCTCACCACTGGTTCCTGAAGCTTCAAGAGGCCTTGTTGGTGTGTTAAGCCAAATATCAACGCCCTGGACAAGCTTCTTAGCCATCTCCATTCCATAATTCTCAAGGAATATAACCTTACTCAGGAATTGAGGCATACGCGACACTTCAACAATCCGTTTGATCAGGTCAGCCCCAGCTTTATCAGCCGGATGTGCTTTCCCTGCAAAAACAAGCTGAACGGGTTGCCCTGGACGATTCAGAATCTCCGCCAACCTATCAAGATTGGAGAATAATAAATGCGCTCTTTTATAAGTAGCAAACCTGCGTGCGAAACCGATGGTAAGCGCATTGGGATTTAACAATTCAACGGTCTTGATAATATTCTTTGGGTTCTCTTGCCTGGGACCCATTGAATCAAGCAGGCGTTTACGAATAAACTCTATTAGGTCTGTTCTGAGTTCCTGGCGGATCTGCCATATTTTTTCATCCGGAACATAATGAATCTTCTGCCAATGTTGTGGATTGGACTGATCATTCATAAATTCAGGGCCGAACTGACTTTCATACAGGTAACGCCATTTAGAAGATGCCCAGGTAGGATAATGAACTCCATTGGTTACATAACCAATATGCAGTTCCTTTTCGTAGAATCCATGGTACATATTCCTGAACATTTCGCGGGTAACCCTGCCATGAATCTCACTAACCCCGTTAATCTCCTGGGAGAGCTTGCTGGCAAGCACGGACATAGAGAATTTCTCCTCATGCCTGTTTTCAACATAACGTCCAAGGTTCATGAATGTATTCCAGTCGATATTCAGGCGGTCAGCATAATGCGGAATATAGGTTCGAAGCATATCTTCAGGAAATGCATCGTGTCCGGCCGGAACAGGGGTATGCGTAGTAAATAAGGTTGATGAACGAACTATCTCAACTCCCTGGGCAAAAGAAAATTGTTTTACTTCTACAAAGTCACGCAGGCGCTCAATCCCGATGAAAGCTGCATGGCCTTCATTGCAATGATAAATATTAGGCTCCAATCCAAGCAGGTCAATTAATCGAATACCGCCAACTCCCAGTAGAAGTTCCTGTTTAAACCTCATTTCGAGATCGCCACCATATAATTGATGTGTAATAACACGATCTGATTCGCGATTTTCTTCAATATCGGCATCCAGCAGATACAAAGGAACACGGCCTACATCTACCTTCCAAACCTTGGCAAAAAGGTTTCTGCCTGGTAAAGCAATGCTGATCTGTAACCATTCATCGTTTTCGTTCCTTACGGGCTTGATCGGCAAATGGTTGAAACGTTGAGGAAAATATTGTGAGATCTGCTCTCCATACATGGATAATCCCTGTTTGAAGTATCCATAACGATAAAGCAAACCAACTCCAATCATATCTACATTTGAATCGGATGCCTGTTTAAGATAATCGCCAGCCAATACACCCAAACCTCCTGAAAAAATCTGAAGTGAATCATGTAATCCAAACTCCATGCTGAAATAAGCAACCTGGGGCTTTGGCTTTTCATTGACCTTAGACATATATTCCTTGAACCTGGCGTACACCGATTCAAGTTTGCTCATGAAAGCTGCATTCTTTTCCAGTCTTCGAAGCTGCTGAAGCGATAGGGATTCAAGCAGGAAAATCGGGTTTGAATCCTGGCTAACCGCATTTTCCGGATCAATCATCTTAAAAAGCTCAATGGCTTCTGTATTCCAGCACCACCAAAGGTTCCTTGAAATCTCAACCAGGCTTTTGAGTGCATCAGGATATGCCTGCCTGATAAGTACTTTCTTCCATTCCGGGTAGGCGTGTTTTTTGCCGTTTACGGTGCTTACACTATCAACGAGACGCTTATCGCGGAATAGTTCAGACCTCTCCTGAACCTTGCTCAGAGCAATGCTATATGCCTTGTAATAATTAACCAGTAGGTTCTTCCATAATGCCAGGCGGGCAACTGAGATAGCATCCTGTCCCAATTCATCCCTCCTGCTTTCTGACATTTTCTCAAATTTCAGAATGATCTGTGAAATTTGGGCAACTACTTTCTCTGTATTGTCATCATTCCGTTCGATGACAGTGACACCACCATTTTTGGCATTATTGCTGACCCACAATCCGAAGCCAGCAAGGGTTGTTGTAATTGTAGGTACACCAAAGGCAAGGCTTTCGAGCGGGGTATAGCCCCAGGGCTCATAATAGGATGGGAATACAGATAAGTCGAATCCGGGTAGAAGGTCATAGTAAGGAAGATCAAATACGCCATCATTACCATTAAGATAACTGGGAACATAAATCACCTTTACTTTATCTCCCGGAGCATTGCCAAGATGTTTTTCCTTGAGCCTGCCGAGAATCTGGTCATATTCACCCTCAAAGAGGCCATGTGTAAGGTATTTCCCGGCGAGGGAACTATCTTCCTTTGAATCCTGCATTCTTTCCAACAGTCCTGCGACAGGCCCTGAATGGTTGGCAGGAATGGTTATGAAAGCCACTACCGGATAGGTCAGCCTCTGCTCTGAATTTAATTCAGCCAGGGCATCAATAAACAAATCAATTCCTTTGTTCCTGAATTCATACCTGCCTGAATTTACCAATAAGAGGGTATCAGCGGGCAAGGATTGTCCCATAACAGCCTGAGCAACAGACAACAATTTTTCCCTGGCGATTATTCTCCTGTCACTTAGCAGCGCTTCGTCAGGAATCAGGTCATCATTAAAACCATTGGGGGTAAGTACATCTACATCCCTGCCAATAAACTGCTTGCATTCATCAGCAGTAAGCTTACTAACTGTTGTAAAAGCATCGGAATTCAATGCAGCCAAGGTTTCCAGGGAATGCTTTGCCTGGACATTGAAGCGGTGAGACATAGCTTCACCAGAATATTCATGGAAATGGCTGTACAGTGGAAGGTTATTCCCGGCAATACAGCGGCCAACTACAGTTGCGTGCGTTGTGAAAACACAACCAACCTGAGGTACTTTATCTTCAAGATAGAGGACACCGGTTCCTGTCATCCATTCGTGGAACTGGGCAACGATCTTATCCTGTGCGGTAAGGTTATAATCGTAAAAACTCTCAATAACCCTGGCAGCAGCATATCCAAAGAGAGCAGGTTCGAAATAATCCCAGCTGCCTGTAATGCTATCCAGTTTATACGTTTCCCAAAATTCAGCCAGGATCTTATCCTTTATGGCAATGTACATGGAGAAATCTACAAGAATCACTATTGGATTTCCCTTGATGTTCCAACGGCCGATCCGAAACCTCAAACCCTGGCTTTCGGCTCTCTCGCGCCATGTGCGGAGTATACTTCTGTCTTCAGTGAAATCAGGATTTTGGCTTGTTTCTTTCCAAACGTCGGGACCTATAAGGATATAGTTATTTTCGAATTCCTGCTGAATTCCAGGTGCCTTTGTGGCAACAACCGTATAAATACCGCCAACTTTATTACATACTTCCCAGCTAACCTCGAAAATATAATCTGGCTTAATCAGTTTTTTTTCGCTCATAAGATGATTGGAATGGCTTTTATTAAGATGTTACTTTTTTTACCAACAGTTAATTTCATCGAAAGGAATAAGTAACTTTTTTTAGGCGCGCCAAAAGTATAAAAAATTAGAAAAAAGCAAATCCCAAGGTAGAATTAGGCAGGATTGATAGTTAATGAATTCATATTCTGAAGCATGTAAACCTAAATTCCCGGTAAATATACCACACAAAAATGTAGCATTTCAGGAAGGTTCGCAATCAGAAATCCAATACAGGCATGGATTTCAAGACAAACCCATGACTGTGATAATTGGTAACTGAATAAATTTTATTTTTTTCCTACCCTGGAGACTGTTTTTGTAAGCTTTTTTGCCGCTACTGTCTTGGTTTTCGGGGCCTTAGCTACTACAGATTTTTTTTGAGGGAGAACTTCTTTGGATGTACTCTTAAGGCTTTTAGGAGGTGAAGTCTTGAATTCCAGTCCTTTACTATAAGCATACAATTTCAGCCTGAGTAAGAAATCGGAAAGAACATTCATATAATTGAGGAATGCCTCGTAGGGTGTACTATAAGGATTAAAGTAATGGTGAACAGCACCATCACTAAACCATTTGGTGCACATGTAATAGAAATGGTCGCTAGCCTGCAGGTAATGCCAGTCAGCCAGCAGTTCTCTATCATCACAATGAGAAACCAAATCCGTTACTGAATAAAGACTTCCGATTGCTTCATCCTGTAAATCATTCCCTTTCCATGCTGTAAGGTCTCTTTCTTCATCAGCCCAGGAAATTGCATGAGGCACATTAAGGCTGGCAACAGGCTGCAGATCACGGGAAGCCTCTGCGGGTGTCAGGAATTTCCATTTACCGGATTTAATTACCTTTACCGGGAAGGCATTCAGGAAAGAGAAAATGCCGGAATCAGCCTTCTGATGTTCTCCAAAGGTTTCATAATCCATAAAGAGGTTCACGATCTCCTGTTTTTTATCAACAGCATTTAACCATCCGAGGTATTTTTCTGCAGTCATTGGCCATTCACTCCAACCCTGCTGCGAGAACCTGAAAGCAATATCGTCACTTAACTGGTAATTACGGAGTAAAATTTTCAGTCGTTCGTTTGCAGCACTGCAATAGAGGAAGTTAGGACTTTTCCATGCCAGTACCTGTTTTGCACCTTCGGTAAGCATAGTTTGGAAACCCATATCATATACCTGCTGAGCTATGTCATTTGAGAAGATAAGCTCAGTGTTCCTGAAGGTAACAGGGCGTTTCCCGAACAGTTTCTCAATCATATCCGAATGTTCCTTCACCTGCCTCTTAAATTCTTCAGCATCCATCACCGAAGCAAGCGAATGGGAATATGTTTCTCCCAGGAATTCAACATTACCGGTCTTTGCAAGTTTTTTGAAGCTGTCGATCACTTCAGGGCAGTACTTCTGGAACTGTTCTATGGCAGTACCGGAAATACTAAAAGAGACTTTGAATTTATCACCATATTCCTTTATGAGGCTGAGCATGATCTCATTTGCCGGAAGGTAGCAATTGCTGGCTATACGCCTCACAATTCGTTTATTCTGATAATCATCATAATAATAATGATCTGAGCCAATATCAAAAAAGCGGTATGTTCGTAACCGGAATGGTTGATGAATCTGGAAATAAAGGCACAATGACTTCATAGTTCGGGTAATTATAGATAATGATTAAGAATTACATACTGATTTGTAGATTTCGGCAACCTTCCCTGCGGCTTCTTCCCATTTGAGACCATCTACCTCATCGGTGCCATGTTTCTGGAACATCTGGGTCATGGCGTTATAGTGCAACAATCCATATATTGCATCTGCCATAGCATCAATATCCCAGAAATCGACTTTCATAACATGGTTGAGTACTTCTGCAACACCCGATTGTTTGGAAATAACTACAGGCACATTGGAGCGCATGGCTTCAAGAGGAGAAATCCCAAAGGGTTCAGATACTGATGGCATAACATATACATCGCTCATTGCGAACATCTTATCAACGTTATCACCCTTGAGGAAACCCGTGAAATGGAATTTAGTGGCGATCTTCAAATTAGCAACGCGGCGTATCATCTTTTCCATGAGATCCCCGGTACCTGCCATAACAAAGCGAACGTTCGGATCACGGTCAAGTACTTTCTTAGCTGCTTCGATAAAATATTCAGGCCCTTTTTGAAAGGTGATCCTTCCGAGGAAAGTAACTACCTTTTCAGGAACATGCTTTTCAACATCACTTTGTTCAGTTTTTTCACTTGGTTCAACAGCGTTATGAACGGTAAAGACTTTCGCAGGATCGATTCCATACCGGTCAATCACTATGTTTCGCGTAAGGTTGCTAACGGTAATTACCCTGTCGGCTTCTTCCATTCCCTTGCGTTCGATATCATAAACATTTGAGTTGACATTTTCGCCTGAACGGTCATACTCGGTGGCATGCATATGAACTACAAGTTTCTTTCCCGAAACTTTTTTTGCAGCAATCCCGGCGGGATAGGTGAGCCAATCGTGTGCATGGATAACGTCAAAATCATTGCTTGATGCAATGGATGCTCCAACCAGGGCATAACGCGAAACCTCGGTCATAAGGTCATGGCCGTATTTTCCAGAGAACTGGAATCTTTCTGAAAACACTGGGCTCAATGCAGTTTCAATGGTTTTAGTGTTCTCATTTACCATCTGTTCAAATTCTGCAGGGCCTACATAAGGAATGAGATTTGAACCGATCTCCATAAAAGTGATTTGGTCCCAATATTCCCTGTATACAGGGTCATGCATCAATATGGGAACATCACTGGCATTCACGAGCCTTACCGCTTCCTGGCTTTCATCGCCATAAGCCTTTGGGACCACGAAAAGGACTTCAACACCATGCTTAACCAGGCCTTTAGTAAGCCCGAAGCATGCTGTTCCAAGCCCGCCGGTAATATGGGGAGGAAACTCCCAACCAAACATCAGTACTTTCATTTTGGAGATTTAGTATTTCTTTCTTTCTTAACTTTTGACTTGATTCCTTTTGCCTGATCAATCAGGTGACGTATTCTCAGCAGTTCAGCAACGCTCCATGCCTGGGAAATAGCACCGGAAGGCCTGTGAGGAGGATCGCCGTCGTATAGTTCTGATATCGTGCCGATACCATGTTCCGGCATCACTTCTTCGAAGTTGTTATATATCTTTTCGACAAACGAGATCCCTGATTTCTCGTATATCTTCAGGTAAGCTTCTGCGAAGTGGCCCAGGAGCCACGGAAATACGGATCCCTGGTGATAAGCCATATCTCTTTCAGCCTGGTTTCCTGTATACTCAGGTTTATAGAGAGGGTTTTTAGGAGACAAGGTTCTTAACCCTCGGGGCGTTAACAATTCCGATTGTACCCTGTCGATTACCCCTTTACGCTGATCATCATCAAGAGGAGAATAAGGCAGGGAAACAGCAAATATCTGGTTTGGCCTGACACTCCTGCTCTGTTGGTCTCCATGGACAAAATCAGCCAGGTATTTTTTGTCTTCGAACCAAAAAGTGCTGACAAAAGAAGCCGGAATTTTAGCAGCAATATCTTTCCAGTCAAGAATGAACTGTTTATCTTTAGCTTCTTCAGCAAGTTCGAGTGAAAACCGTATGGCGTTGTACCATAAGGCATTAACTTCAACTGCCATTCCAATCCTGGGTGTGACCGGTTTTCCATCAACCACAGCATCCATCCAGGTAACTGCAACACCGGGAATCCCGGCATAGAGAAGGCCATTCTCAAGCATGTGAATATTGAAAGATGCTCCTTGCCTGAAACTGGTAAGTATCATTTTCATCGTTGGGCCATACTGTTTCCAGATATTCTTATCCCCGGAAAACATTGCGTATTGCTGCAATGCCCAGAACATCCACAATGATGAATCAACAGCATTGTATTCAACCTTTAGCCCGGAACCAAAATTCGGGAACAAAGGGCCTTTCATTTCTGATACCAGGGTATCGAAAACGCCTTTAAATGTTTTGAAATCGCCCTGCAGCAAGGTAAGCCCAGGCAACGATATAAATGAATCCCTTGCCACACGTCCAAACCACGGGAAGCCTGCTATTACCTCATCCCTCTTCCCTCTTTTAACAAGGAATTGCTGGGCAGCATTCTGAAGACAATGTTCAAAACTATCCCTGGGAATTCTCCTTTTCGATTCAGCATTGAATAATTTTGCCAGGCTAGCCGGATTTTCAGGCTCGAGACCTGCAACAAAATAGATACTTTCACCAACGGAAATGGGCATTTCGAAAAACCCAGGGGTGAAAAGGTCTTCCACATAATCATATCCCCTTGCACGTTCACGGGTATAGGTAAAATTGTAATACCAGTCAGGGACATGAATGTATTCCGGGTCTTTGGAAAATTGCAGGTGAAGATAAGGATACCCCTGGTACATTCTGACCTTTATGCCATTACTGATAGGATCGTATTTACGTTCCACATCATTATTGGCTTTACTCAGGCTGTGAATGTTCCTGTATGCCAGGAAAGGCCTGAAGCGCAAGCTGGTAGGTGAATTTGCAGCTACAAGGGTATATTTGATGATGATCTGATCAGAATTGCTGACGAAGAGCATTTCCTTTGTCAGGATTACTCCTCCTACCCTGTAAGTGATGGTAGGAATCGGGTCAGATTTGAAATCGGTAATATATTTGTGTCCTTTCGGATTGTAAATCCCACCCTTATACCTGTGAATTGCAAGGTTAAATTCCGTATTTTGCTGTATGACAGACTCGTCGAGATTCGACAGCAAAACATGCATACCTCCATCCAGCTGAGGCTGTGGTGTTATCAACAGGCCATGGTATTTCCTGGTGTTACATCCAATGATCGTCGTACTGGAGTATGATCCGGCACGATTTGATCTAAGCAGTTCACGAGTAAGGGAGTATTCCAGATTAACGAGCTGATCCTTGTCAAATTCAATGTAACTCATAATATATCAATCTTTTAATCAATAAACTTTTTTCACTCTAAAAAGTTTGCAAAGATAGTAAACAAATTTTTTGAATTTCAACAGTGTTTTCTGTCTTTTAAGAACTTATAACAAAAATAGGCATTAGATTCGTTGGATATTCGTTTTCATTAACAATAAAAAGACCAATTTCACGTATTTTTGGCGGCTTACTATTTAATTCAACTTCCGTCGGCATGTTACGAAAGAAAACTATCAATGTTTTCCTTTTACCAGTCATTGTTATATCTCTGTTAAGCCTGGTTAACGCAGGCTGCCGTAAGGATGAAATCAACAAAGACTCTTCATTCCATCTCTCTTTCAGCAGTGACACGGTTGTTTTTGACACGGTGTTCACCTCCATAGGTTCACAAACCCAACGGTTGATGGTTCGCAACAGCAGTAACCAGAGAGTCGTTATAAGTTCTGTAAAACTTGCCGGTGGCAGCGCATCTCCCTTCCGGATCAATATTGATGGAGAAGCAGCATTTGAAGTAAATGACCTGGAGATTGGAGCTAAAGACAGTGCCTTTATTTTCGTCAAGGTCACTATTGACCCGAACCAGCAGAATAATCCCCTCATAGCAACAGACTCAATTCTATTTGAAACGAACGGAAACTTTCAAAACGTAAAACTGGTTGCCTGGGGGCAGGATGCACATTTTTTCAACCATGACACGCTGAATGGAGACATTACATTTACCGCCGATAAACCTTACGTTATTTATGGAATGCTGGTCGCTGATTCGCTATGCAAGATAAACATCGAACCGGGGGCAAAGATTTATTTTCATAACAATAGCGGGCTTTTGATAAAGAATGGGGCGTCAATAGTTGTAAATGGGACTCTTGAAGATCCTGTCCTCTTTCGCTCGGATAAACTGGGAGTTGATGGGCAGAAACTGACTGACCAGTGGATTGGTATTGAGATTGAAGGCGGCAGTAGCGGGAATCGGTTTACATATGCCGATATTCAAAACGGTAAAGTGGGGATTCTGTTAGATGCTTCCGAATTATCCGTGGAGCCCAGGCTGATACTCTATAATACCGTCATTAACAATATGGTTAATTACGGATTGCTCTCCATTCAAAGTAATGTATGGGTTTTGAATTGCAGGATAACGAATTGCGGGGGATATACCGTAGCCCTTGAGGGAGGAAGCTACGATTTCAGGAATTGTACCTTGTCAAATTACTGGAATGAATCAGGAAGGCATTATCCTTCCTTGCTGCTTGGGAATAATTTTTACGATCAAAAGGGTACTTTGATTGCAAGTCCCCTGTTGAATGCATATTTTGGAAACTGTATACTGACAGGAAACAACGAAGATGAAATTGAGCAGGATAGTATGGCTAATGTAGGCTTTCAATTTTCATTTGATCATTGCCTGGTTCAATCAAACCTCTATAAAAGCCATTCATCTTCTTTCACAGCCTGCAAGTTTAATGAGGATGCAAAGTTTGTTGATCCTATTAAAGGTTATTTTGAACTAGACACACTTTCGCCAGCCAAGGATAATGCATCACTTTCTATTATTCAGAACGCGCCCTACTTGTTTCCTCTTACCTATGACCTGAAAGGTACACTAAGGGTTGGAAATGATGCAGGGCCTGACATTGGTGTTTATGAGAGGATTGAAAGCAAATAGAAATAAAAAAAAGGACTGATTAACAGTCCTTTGAAGTTCGATATCTTAAGAAATCAATTAAGGTTTCAATAATTTCAACATAGCAGAACCAATATCTGCCGGGGAATCAACCACGGTAATACCGCACTCTCGCATTATCGCTTTTTTAGCTTCGGCCGTATCAGCCTTACCACCAACGATAGCACCGGCATGGCCCATAGTTCTTCCTTTAGGTGCAGTTGCACCTGCAATAAATCCAACAACCGGTTTGTTTCCATGGTCCTTAACATAGTAAGCTGCATCAGCTTCCATAGTTCCGCCTATTTCACCGATCATGACAATTCCCTTTGTTTCAGGATCATTCATAAATAATTCCATGGCATCGCGGGTGGTGGTTCCAATGATCGGGTCACCACCAATTCCAAGAGCTGTGGTTTGCCCAAGGCCTACTTTCGTTAACTGGTCAACAGCTTCATAAGTCAAGGTACCTGAACGGGATACAATCCCGACTACCCCTTTTTTGTGAATAAAACCAGGCATGATACCCACCTTTGCTTCTCCTGGGGTGATAACTCCGGGGCAATTCGGGCCTACCAGCCTGCAATCAAGTCCGTCAACATATTCTTTTGCTGCCATCATGTCCTTAACGGGAATTCCCTCTGTGATGCAAACTATCACCTTAATACCGGCTTCGGCGGCTTCCATAATTGCATCGGCAGCAAAGGCGGGCGGGACAAAGATCAATGATACATTTGCCAGCGTAGCTTTGACGGCTTCCTTCACAGTATTGAAAACCGGTTTGCCCAGATGAATTTGTCCGCCTTTTCCGGGGGTGATACCACCAACCACATTGGTTCCGTAATCAATCATCTGCGAAGCATGAAAAGTGCCTTCGCTACCTGTAAAACCCTGAACCAGAATCCGGGAATCTTTATTGACAAGAATGCTCATAGCTTAGAAAATACTGATTTCGGCCAAAGGTATGGAAAAAATGAAATATGGAAAATGTATGAAAAGAATATGTGTATGTGGCCGGGGATGGGGGGACATTAAGCAGGAGGCGGCAAGCAGGAGGCGTTTTGTTTTTATCGACACACAATCCGCGGGAATTCGCGGCCGCCAGTTCACGGATCCGCAGGATCCCTGTCTGCTGACAGGCAGGAGCGTTCCATTGCCAAGCCCCATCAGGAAAGACTCACTAACATAGTCAGATTATGATTTTAAGGAGAAATCAATTCACCGAATTAGGCCCCATACAAACATCATTTTGTTAACAACTATTCCTACCTGAATTCTGAATTCTGTGTGCTATTGATTTTTTTTGCAATACTCAAACAAGCAACGATTCCCAATGAAATATATCTCCCCAATACTCTCCCCTGCAGCCTTAATTTTACTGACACTCCTCTCCTTCTCCTGCAAACAAAAGCCGAAAAACGCCGAAGAAACTGAAAAATGCTTCGATAAGCATCTCCTTACCCCTGCTCAACAGGCTGTGATCCGGAAACAGATCCATGCAGATGAGAAAGCCAAAAGGCTGGACTCGCTTTTTCAGAAGAAATTCAAATCACAGGGATTTAATGGAACAGTCCTGGTCGCCCAAAAAGGTGTGATTATTTACGAGAATGCTTTTGGCTACAGTGATTTCAGAAAAAAAACACCTTTAAACCTTAACAGCGGGTTTCAACTGGCTTCCATAAGCAAGACTTTTACCGGAGTTGGCATTTTGATACTGGCACAGGAAGGAAAGCTTAGTATTGACGACTCCATCCAGAAATTCATACCTAATTTTCCTTATCACGGCATTCACATTGAAGACTTGCTGAGCCACCGCTCGGGATTGCCCAATTACCTGTATGCATTTGAAGACAAACGGAAACTTAATGGGCCCCCTCCCAATAATGATACTATCATCGACTGGTTCTGCAAGGCTGATCCCCTCCCTCCTGCCTATAATAAACCCGGGTGTTTTTTCAGTTACAACAATTCCAATTTTATGCTGCTTGCAGCAATAATTGAACGGGTAAGCGGAATGAAATATGCTGAATTTCTTCAAAAAAGGATCTTCACGCCTCTGGACATGTTCCATACCTACATTGATACCCTTGCACCGGATTCGCTGTTAAAGCTAAAAACATCAGGACATAACGGGAATCACGAAAGGGAACGTGATTTCTATGACGGGGTTTATGGCGATAAAGGCATTTATTCAACTGTTGAGGACCTTTCCCGCTGGTATTTCGGACTCTACCATGAGTGCATCCTTAACCGACATTGGCTGGATCTCGCTTTCACTCCACGTAGTTTTGAAAAAAGAAGCCGGCACAACTATGGTTTGGGGTTTCGCATCATGACCCAGCCTACTGATATGAAGAAGGTGGAATTTATTTACCATGGTGGATGGTGGGCCGGTTATTCTACCATGTTCTGGTCAAATCCTGATAAGGAATATGTGATCATTGTCCTTGGCAATAAGAAGAGTACTTCCGTGTACCAGGTTCAACCTATAGTTCAGATTCTTGAAGGCAGCAAGCAGGCTGATAAGGATGCCAATGGGGAATCATCTGATACTTTATAACAACCTCACTCCTATCAGATTTCATAAAATAATAACAGTCAGGCATGGAGCTTTGAACTACTTTTTTGGCATTCTGCCCAGTCAGAGCGTATCTTTGCAATACATCAATCCATCCCGGTCATGAATACCTTAGAGATACTGGCATCAGGAGATGATACCATCTGTGCCCTGTCAACTTCTCCAGGGACAGGTGCTATCGCTGTTATCAGGCTTTCAGGAAAGAAAGCTTTGGAAATAATGGGTGGTCTGTTTGTTCCTGCAGGTAAAAAGGGAGAGCCCGCCAGTGCTGAATCCCATACCGTTCACCTGGGATTATTCATGCAGGGAAATGAACTGATCGATGAAGTTTTGATGGCTGTATTCCGCAATCCTCAATCCTATACTGGAGAAGATGTAGTGGAGATCTCCTGTCATGGTTCCCTGTTCATCCAGCAACGCATACTCGAAGCGCTGATCAATGCCGGTGCCAGGATGGCAAAACCGGGTGAATTCACCTTGAGGGCTTTCATGAACGGTAAATTTGATCTATCACAGGCTGAAGCAGTTGCGGACCTTATTTCAAGCAATTCAAGAGCCGCTCATGACCTGGCTCTCAACCAGATGCGTGGAGGATTTTCAGGAAAAATCAAGCTGATGCGACAACAGATGCTTGACCTGGCATCCTTGCTAGAACTCGAATTGGATTTCAGTGAGGAAGATGTTGAATTTGCAGACAGGACCCAACTTACAAATCTCCTTTCTGAATTGAGGCTGGAACTCGGGAAACTGGCAGAATCTTTCAGCCTTGGGAATGTTATCAAGGAAGGGATACCTGTGGCCATCATCGGCAAGCCCAATGTTGGAAAATCAACACTGCTCAATGCTTTGCTGAACGAAGAACGAGCAATAGTAAGCGATATCCCCGGAACTACCCGTGATACCATTGAAGATACCCTGACAATCAAGGGGCTCAAATTCAGGTTCATTGATACTGCAGGCTTACGCAGCCATAGTACTGATGTTATTGAAAACCTGGGAATCGGGAGAACCTATGAAAAGATAAGAGAGGCAACAGTTATATTATATGTTTTTGATATCAGTACAATTACGGCAGAGGAAATTGATGAGCTAAAGGAAACCTTCAGGGAGCATATCGTCAATCCGGATAAGCAATTCATCCTGGTGGGCAATAAGACCGACCTGATGATGCAGACTCCAGGCCATGTGTCAGCCCATTTTGACCTGGAAACCATCTTTATTTCTGCCAAGCGCAAGGAGAATATCAACATGATCATCGACAGCCTGCTACGTACAGTAAATTCAGAGAACCTGAATGACCAGGCTATTGTAAGCAATGCAAGGCATTATGATTCAATCAAAAAGACCCTGGTAGCCCTTGAAAGCGCCCAGGATGGATTCATCAACAACATTGCGACGGACCTGATAGCTATCGATATCCGTTCAGCCCTTCATCACCTGGGACAGATCACGGGGGAAGTATCAACAGAGGAATTGCTGGGGAACATATTTGGGAAGTTTTGTATCGGGAAGTAATCACCAGGATTGACACTTACTGAAATCGGGTTAAAAGCAGTCTTTCTCTGGTTCTTTAAAAAACAGAACAATCCGAAGCCTATCGGATTTCAAACCGATGCTTACAAAATAAAATCTGTTGCTTATCGGATTCCAAAGCGATGCTTACAAAAATAAATCCGATGCGCGTCAGTTCGTAAAGGGTTGAAATCGCGAAAAAGATAAGTCTCTTGAAGTTGTGCAGGTATCATGCCACCCTTTCTTCGTACAAATACTTCTGAAACTCCACAAAAAAGCCCTTCACCTTTCCTACTCCACCTAACCTATCTGTGGCATCGGAAACAGCCTGGTATTTGAGTTCCAGTAAGGCAGGGAGTTTCCTGGTCAAGTTCTTGATTAAAGATGCTTGAATTTTTACTTACGCACTTAAACCATGAGTGATTTCAGACACATTAGCTTAATGCCAAGGTGACAATCAAATGATATCAAACGTTTTACTATTATTTCCAAATAACAATTCAAGGTTAATACCAATGAATATCACAACATGTTTAAAGTTTGAGTTTGCCTTAAAATGTCAGATTAGGGCCAGAAAAGTAACCAGGTTCACTTCTGAATTTGAAATGCCTAATTTTTGTCTCAACCTATACCGGGCATGCTCTAAAGCATTCAATTGCTGACCTGTCAGTTCTGATATTGCTTTTGAGGTCATATTCATTTTCAGGAAGGCACAAAGCCGCAGTTCATTAGCTGTTAAAGCTGGGAAGTTGAACTTGAATTAGATAATTCCTATGCCAGATTAGTTTCCAGATTGAATTGCACTTCGTTCTGAACACTTTATCATTTATTAGATTAAGGAGGTCTTCATCTGCAAGGAGGACCTCCTTGATTTTTTCGCTTTTTGGATTATAATGTCTAATTGCAGATATAGCTTCTTCTAGCCAATTTTGGCATATTGTCTTACCTTTTAATTATCAGTTTTTTAACTTAGCGTTATTCAGTCTCGCAGCATAACTTAATTTTTGCCTATATCTGTTTCATCAACCAAAAATTAACTTCAATCCTTTAGACACCGGACTGACACTCCATTATTTTTGTGATAACCCATTTGACCTGAGGAACCATCAAAATAAGTTACCCATCTATCCCATGCATAAAAAGGCTCTTTTTCTGTAGAACTCCACCAAATTGCATTTGCACCCATTAAGCTACAAGCTCCCAAGCACCAATGGTATCCTCCAGGAAGAGCGGTAAAACCACTTTGATTTGTTGCTTCACTGTTTGGCAACTGCCAATAAGCAGAATTAATATCTTTCATTTTACCACCAGCGACTAATGATCCTCCTAAATATTCAATTAATGAGTCCCATTCTATTTCTGATGGAATGTGCCAACCTGACGGACAAAGCCTATTAGTATCAACTACTGTATACCAATTATACAGTCCACCATAAATAGCTTTATATGAGCTGTCATTATCATACCATGAATAAGCCCCATTGGTTGTTGTAGCCCACATAGTGGTATCAAGTATCCTTGGAATTTCAACACCATTAAGATAATGAGTGGTTTTAAGATTTTCTGCCATCCAAATTTGACTCCCAATTGAAACTACAGAATAATTATTTCCATCAAAATCTTTGCATGGCATGAATTCAAAATTTACATTCTGAGAACTACTTGGGCTTAGTGTAGTTACAGTACAGTAATCCCCTGAATAAGACCTAAATAGAATTATATCACCTTCATTATAAGGAATCTGAATAGCACTTTTTGTACTTTTCAGAATCACGCTCTCTTCAGGTGTGTCATCTGTACTTTTTGCACTGATAGTTGGCCGCCCAGAATGCTTCTCCACTGAAAGGATCTTAGCGGAGTAAAAGAAATTTGATGATCTAACTTCTGCCATATAAATGCCTGATTTAAGGTTAGCAACTTCTATATGTCTCGACCCTTTATTAAGAAATTGATCATGTCTTAAAATTTCTCTTCCATACTCATCACAAAATCTAATAGAGATATTGTCTGAAGTTGGATTATAAAACTCTATTGTTATTTTATCTAAACATGGGTTAGGATATAGGCTTAATTTATCAGAATTAATGGGCACTGAGTTAATTCCATGTGTTCCAACCAAATGCAAAGTGTCATCTCCATGCAAAAGTGCGGTCAATCCCTGAGTCAAGTTTTCTGCATGGATACTATCAATTTGGCTGCTTGATCCGGAAGAGGTAAAACTAATTTTATAATCCTGAGCGAACAAGACGTTTGCAATTAGCATTGAAAACATTGTAATGGTAATAGTTCTCATGTTCTTTCGATTTATAGGTAAGTATTTTTAGAATTATAAATAAATTTTAAGATAAATCTTGGTAGTGTTGTCCCAAATAGCCTACCAATAATACTAAAACTTAATGCTTACAACTTAAATATTGATGTCACGCCACCCTCTCCTCATACAAATACTTCTGAAACTCCACAAACAATCCCTTCACCTTCCCTACTCCACCTAACCTATCCGTGGCATCGGAAACAGCCTGGTATTTGAGTTCCAGTAAGGCCGGGAGTTTTTCCTGGTCAAGTTCTTCGACTCCGGACTCAATATATTTTGCCAGGACAAATTCAACGAATTCCTTTTGATTGTGGTCGAGTAAGGCGAAGATATTATCCTGGGCTGTGGCTACTCTTTCTTCACGGGTGATGGGATTTGTGGCAAAAGCAATATAATCCAACACGTCAAATAGATCACTCTTTTCGGCTGATATTAAGGCTTGTAAGGTTATGAGTTGATCTTTCCCAAAGCCTGCTGTTGCTAATTTATCGAGCAATGATTTCCGGGTCATTGGGATGGACCATAGTGCTCTTAATTCTTCTTCTGTGGTAAAGAATCCGGGTAAGGTACCAAACAATGAATCCAGGAACTCCTGGAGGGAAAGGATCTTGCCATCGGCACTCCAGAAGGATGTTGATGTCATATGCTGGATCTCCCGCTCCTTTCCATCTGCAAGCTTAATCTTGGTCTTCTTTATGCAGACACAAGGCCGTTTACCGCATTTTGGGCATGGCTCCGGACCAGGTTTCTCACAGATGCATGGAAGCATTCCGCAGACCAGACAAGGCTTTGGAGGCTCTTTTACGCATTCACAAGGATATTTATTGCACTTTGGACAGGGTTCTGGCTCAGAAGGTGGACCATCCCACTCCTCATCCAGGAAATGATGATAGGCGTCTACATAATCATAAATGGTAAAGAAGTCCTTGCCATCGAAAAGTCGAGTACCCCTGCCTATGATCTGCTTGAACTCTATCATGGTATTGATGGGGCGAAGCAGGACAATATTCCTGATATTGAGTGCATCAACTCCTGTGGAAAGCTTCTGAGAGGTAGTTAGGATAGTTGGGATGGATTTCTCATTATCCTGGAACTCCCGCAGGTACTGTTCTCCCAATAATCCATCATTGGCTGTTACCCTGACGCAGTAATTGGGATCAGTACTTTTCTTGTATTGGTTGATCAGCTCCCTGACAGCAGCAGCATGATCCTGGGTAGCACAAAAGACAATGGCTTTTTCTTTCTGGTTGGCATCATCCATGTAAACTCGCACTCTTTTTGCCTCCCTCTCCCGGATCTCGATGATCCGGTTAAAGTCTGACTCCACATATTTTTTACCATATTCTATTTCACCTTCAACCACCTGGTCATCCGGTGTGTAGATGTAATTATCTATTGTAGTTTGAATCCGCTTTACCCTGAAGGGTGTCAGGAATCCATCGTTGATGCCTTCTTTTAATGAATAGGTATAGACCGGCTCTCCAAAATAATGGTAAGTATCCATATTGAACTGCCTCTTGGGAGTGGCTGTTAATCCAAGCTGGACAGCCGGCGAAAAATACTCCATGATGGAACGCCAGTTGCTTTCATCGTTTGCTCCTCCCCTATGACATTCATCAATGATGATAAAATCAAAGTAATCCTTTGGGTATTCGCCAAAGTAGGGTTCTGAATTCCCAAAAGCATCGGTCCCTGACATGAAGGTCTGGAAAATGGTAAAGAAAATGCTGCCATTCGTGGGGACTCTCCCATTTTTCCTGACTTCGTCCGGCTTTATGCGAACCAGGGCATCTTCCGGGAAGGCTGAAAAAGCATTGAATGCCTGGTCTGCAAGTATGTTCCTGTCGGCCAGGAATAAGATCCGTGGCCTGCGGGACGCATATCGTGTAAGGTTCCAGCGGGTCTGGAATAGTTTCCAGGCAATCTGGAAGGCTATGTAGGTTTTGCCTGTTCCCGTTGCCATGGTAAGCAGGATGCGCGGCTTCTGATCCGCAATGGCTTCCATGGTTTTGTTAACGGCAATCTCCTGGTAAAAGCGAGGCTTTTTGGTTCCACCGACGTTTTCGATGGGGACAGCATTGAATGCATCTCTCCAGCTGTTCTGGGTTGAAAACACAAGGTTCCAGAGTTCTTCGGGGGATGGAAAGGCTGTTACAAGCATTTCCTTGCCCGACTCCATAGCTACCTGGTAAATCTCTTTCCCATTGCAGGAATAGGCATAGGCAATCTGCAATTTCCCTGCATAGTTCTTTGCCTGGGCAACTCCTTCCCCAACTGCAACTTCAATGCTTTTAGCTTCGACAACAGCCAGTTTCCGGCCTTTATACTCAAGGATGTAATCAGCTATTAGTTGTTTGCCTCGGCTGCCACCAACCTGGATCTTACCGGAAGTTATAGGAAATTCCCTGTGAATCTTACTTGTTTCCACGACTCCCCATCCGCTGGCTTTCAGGGCCGGGTCAATAAGTTCAGCTCGGGTTTCGGCTTCGTTCATAGATAGCTAATTATTACTATTTATAAGGTTGACCACCAGTCTTACCATCGTTTCCTTCTCTTCGGCTCTGCTTTCAGCAATCATAATGGTTATGGCAACCAATGCATTATCATTTAATATTTTACTCCCATCCTTTTGATAAAGAGCATTGTTCATATCCAGGAAATAGACAAACAATCCAGCTGCGATGCGTTTATTTCCATCAACAAATGAATGATTCTTTACGATAAAATAGAGCAGATTTGCAGCTTTCTCTTCAATACCAGGATACACATCCTTTCCATCGGCAGACTGATAAATTGCATACAAGGAACTCCGGAAGGAATCATCCTTTTCCCGTCCAAACAGCTTTCCCGCTTTTTCAATAACTTTCCATTCATCAATAAGAAGTTTGGCAGCACCATATGTTAATGGTTTTACTTCAATAACCCTGTCATCAGAACCAGGCAGAATATTCCGGTCATACTTATCGAGGATCTCGAGCGCATAGGAGTACTGTTGCAGAATCTTCAGTATGCCCTTGGCCTCAGATGTTGTGATATCACTTCTTTCAGCTGAAAGAGCAGCTATCTGGATTGTTTTAAACAGCTCCCTGTACTTGGTTTCAATATTTCCTGGATCGGACTTACGCAGTGCTTGTGTGAGCAGGTGATTTTTCAGGACATTGGTTGCCCATATTCTAAAATTGGTACCTCGAAGAGACTTAACACGATAACCAACTGAAATGATAACATCGAGATTATAATTCTCAACCTGATAGATTTTTCCATCGTTTGCAGTTGTCGCAAATTTTGCGACAACTGAATCTTTGATTAATTCACCTTCTTTAAATATATTACCGATATGCTTCCCAATCGTCTTGATATCCCTATCAAACAATGATGCAAGTTGTTCACGATTAAGCCATACTGTATCCTTATCAAGCCTGACACTAAATTCTTCAAGATTACCAGGGGACTTATATATTTCGATTTCACTCATACATTCCGGTCATTTGAATAGTTGCAAAATTTGCAAAAGTTGAGTCTTTATATCTATTTTAGGATTAATGGATTATATTTATTTGTAGTCTTTAAACTTACTATGATCGCATCGTATTTCAAACCTTGACTGAGTAGTATCTATTTGATTTTAGGATTGACAGGATTATACTTTGGATTATATACTTTCTTAAATTGCAAACTAACCGAACCAAAATTGATAAGCAGACCTATTGGAAAATCATAGGCTACAACATAATTCTTTGCCTGGGCCAGATGGACATCTTCAAGGTTGATCAGCGCTTTTAATTCTACTATTACCTGATTTTCAATTACAAAGTCTGCTCTCCGTGTGCCAACATCAATTCCTTCATAGTAAATTGTTTGCTCTATTTCTCTTCCAAAACTCAGCCCGGCTCTACTTAATTCAATTGCCAAACATCTCTGATATATAACCTCCTGAAAACCATTGCCTAGTGTATTGTGAACCTTCATTGCACAACCGTTAATTTTATAGGTAATGTCGTCAAGAGTCATAAATTGTCAGAATCAGGATTTGATTGATTTTAGGATTTACAGGATTAGTTTCTGTAATTTTTATTCTTCCTCTCATTAATTAAATGAAGATATAAAATCTTGACTTCTGATCTTAACTTTAACTTCTATTCATCATCGCAATCCAGCAATCTTCTAAATCAAATATCCTGAACATCCTTCAATCCTGTAAATCATGATTCAGACAATTGTCCGCTGAAAGCCTTTTGCAATATGCTCTTCTTGAGCTCTTCCAAATCTACTATTTTTTGTTGGTAGATGGATTCGAGTTTTTTTGTTTTAACGGAAAAGGCTTCAATTTGACTCACAATTTTTCCTTGCTTGAAAATTGAGGGAAGTCTAATGGGAAATCTTCGGACATCCTTAACATTTAAATTTGGCACTCCAGAGCTGCTAATACTTCTTATAGCAATGGATTTGACGATAGGAGAATTTAGATAATGTTTTAAATAATAGCTATTTAGTATATCAGGTTTGGGTTTAATCAATGTCAAACTAACATAGACACTAAATTCAAATTCGCATTCGACAACACCTGCTTCTCCAAATTTAGAACCAACACGTGAATATAAAATATCCCCTTTTGCTGGTTTGTTTTTCTTAGTAAGTTCTTGATGAAATCTTTGCGAAATATATTTATAGTTTTCTAAAACCACCTCTCCATTTCTTACATTTTGAGCAGATAAAAAGGGAATACCTTCGTTTTCATCAACATATTTAGGCGTTGCTGCAACACCACAAGTTATCAAATCACACACATCAAATAATGTTGTCTCATCCATTTCCTCACCAGTGTTTTCAAACATCGATTTCAAATAACTCTCAAAAAGTTCTTTAGCGTTTTGCAGGTTGCGTTCTGCATTGGCTTTTGCTTTGGCAATGGCTGAAAAGGCTTGATCAAAGGTGGTGACGATGCGTTGTTGCTCAATAATTGGAGGAATTGCAATTACAATCTCTTTTAGCCTACTTATTGGGATGAAGTCAATAGTTGTTTTTCCACTTAATCTTGATAATTGCTCCTTTAATGTTGAACAAAAATGGTACAAATAAGTGGCTAAAAGCACACCTTCCTTTTTGACAATCAATCCGTTAAATTGCTGATTAGTTGTCAAAGGGATTTCAGTTAATGCGCACTCTCCAATAGAAGCAGTACAACAAATAAGGACTGAGTTTTTAGGCAGAACTCTTAGCCTCTGCAATGCGGAATTGGTTACATGCTGCCTTGTAAACCTTATTATTCTTCCTTGTTCTCTAATGTCATCTATTGTGAACCACGGAAAGGTACCATTATCCCAAAATTCATTATTGGATCTTAATGGAGTAGAGCCATTTACAATTTCACAAACCTCCCCCAACTTTTTTATTTCCCAACCTTTCCTCATAACAACTCCAGAATTGAATTTAGAATTCCGGCGCTTTCTGCATCCAGAGCTTTCATTTCTTCCAGGATCGCTTCCGGAGATCGTAATGCAGTTTCTTCTTTCTTATTCGGATTTTTGGCTGAAAGATCATAAGTAGAAGTATCTACATCTGCAATATTCAACAACCAAGAGTTATCAGAAGAAGCTTTCGTTTTTTGTAATTCCACAAACTCTGCGAGATCGGCTTCATTCAATGGAGCAGTCTTTCCCAGGTTACGTTCCAAGTTTAGCTGGTAGAACCAGATGTCGCGGGTTGGTGCCCCTTTTTCAAAGAAAAGCACCACTGTTTTAACTCCTGCACCCGTAAACGTGCCACCGGGCAGGTCAAGCACTGTATGCAGGTTACAGCTTTCCAGGAGCAGCTTACGCAGGCTTACAGAGGCATTATCCGTATTGCTCAGGAAAGTGTTTTTGATAACTACGCCAGCCTTTCCACCGGCTTTCAGGATCTTTATAAAATGCTGGAGAAAGAGGAAAGCGGTTTCACCGGTCTTGATGGGAAAGTTTTGCTGCACTTCTGCCCTTTCCTTTCCGCCAAAGGGCGGGTTTGCAACGACAATATCATAGCGGTCGCGTTCCTGTATATTGGCCAGGTTCTCAGCCAGGGTATTGGTATGCACGATGTTGGGGGCTTCAATACCATGAAGGATCATGTTCATGGTCCCGATGATGTAGGCCAGGGATTTCTTTTCCTTGCCATAGAAGGTTTTGGATTGCAATACCTGGTCCTGGGAGGTTGAACGCTGCTTGTTATGCTCCTTCAGGTATTCAAATGCTTCGCAGAGGAAGCCTGCAGAGCCCACTGCGCCATCATAAATGGTATTGCCTATCTCTGGTGCCACCACCTTCACAATGGTCCGGATGAGCGGCCTGGGTGTGTAATATTCGCCACCATTGCGACCTGCATTGCCCATATTCTGAATCTTGGATTCATACAAATGGCTCATTTCATGCTTTTCGGAATGGGTACGGAAGCGGAGTTCATCAATGCGGTTGATCACTTCCCGCAGGTTGTAGCCACTCTGTATCTTATTTTTCAGTTCGCTGAATATCTCACCGATCTTGTATTCAATAGTATTGGGGGAAGTGGCATTGGCCTTGAACTTCTTTAGGTAAGGAAACAGTTTAAGATCAACGAAGTCCTTGAGATCGTCACCTGTAAGGGCTTTATGGTGGTCAAGTTTGCCATCGCCATTCTTTGGAGCAGCCCAGAGTTCCCATTTAAACTCCTCTCCTATTAGTTCAGCATAGTCTTCTCCACGAAGTTCTGCCTTGGTCCGGCGGTCTTTTTCAAGGTCATCCAGGTATTTGAGGAAAAGTATCCAGGAGGTTTGTTCCACATAGTCCAGTTCGCTGGAGCAGCCAGCATCCTTGTGGAGTATATCATCGATGTTTTTGAAGGTTTGTTCGAACATTAGAAAGGTATCTGCTAAAGTGATAGGATGAATAATACAATAAGGTTCAAAGCTACAAAGGAAATCAATAACATCAATAGGTGTACGATACCTCTTAACTTTTATATAAGAAATAAAAAATCGATTAAAAAAGTTATCTCTGTTTCAATCCTCTATTAATATACAAATTTCATAGAACATTTTCATTTCGGCAAACAATATGATAACATATTAGGATTCAGTAAATTTTCCCTATTAATCGTCCTCAAGGTGATTTGTAATACTACTTAATAACGTTTTTTTAAAGATTTTTTTTAATTGAGGTGTAACCTTATGCTATTAAAGCAATTAAATAGATGAAAACCCAACTGAAAAGTCTTGTATAGTTATTCTGATCAAAATAATTTAGCCTAATTTGGCTCCATTGTCTTGACATAGTTGTACAAAACTTGTTTTATTAACCTTATTCTATGTGCCATGAGACAAAAAACAAGCACAGTAGTCAAGAATTTTATTAATTTCTTGAAATGCATCTATGACTTAGAGATTAGTTTGAAGAAATGGTCACGCAACATAGGTCCATCGGATCAAAATGACCATAAAGATGATTCTAAATCATTAGATAATCTCGGCACTGAAATTAGCAAAATGCTTGAGCAAGATCGTGAATATACTTATAAATACTCATTAATTCGTGAGAAATACAGAATGATCTATTTTTGGGGAATAATGTTGTTTCTTGCATTTTTGGTCATCTTTCTTGCTGACAAAGACAATGATCTCCTTTTAACATTAGTGGACAAGTTTTCAAGTATATTCTTAGGAGCACTTGGAGGTTATGGCTATAAATCTTACCTTGATAATAAAAAAACAGATTCGGATAACTTTCCATGAAGATGGGAGTTTGATTAAAAAGCTTGGTACTTTGTACCTCATTTGTACCTCCAATTCATAAATAACTGTATTTCAGTACCATTTACTTTCTGTATCGGGAAGTAAACCCGTCCTACCACAAAAAGCAGACTTACGTTTATAGCTTCAACCTGGCAAGGGTTGATTACATTATTGAGTGTTCTTCTAAGTGTTAATGGAGTGTCGAAGGATTTAGTGAGATTTTCATAATCAGCCTTCAGACAAAAAGTTACATCCTCTCCATATACCAACTCAACTGCTTTTCGAGCCTGCGGAAGCTGAAAAGGGTGGTTATGATTTTCTGCAATCGGACAAAGGCAGTTTCGCTTTTCACAACGTAATCTGAGGCTTTGTGATGCATACAATTTATAGCTACTTCTATTTTGTCCTGGGAGGATAACATAACCACTGGAATATCCGGGTTGAATTCCTTTATCCTGTCGAGGGTCTCAATTCCATTTATCGCTTTTTTATTAACGCCATCCAGGTAGTAATCCAGGATTACAACATCCGGGTTATGTGATAGGTCGGCAACGCAAAGTTCACCTGTAGCGAAAGTTTCAATGCTGAAATCAGCATGCTGCAGAAATTCAATTTCCAACAATTTCAGGTACAATGCATCGTCATCAACGAGGAAAAGTTTAATCTTTTCGTTATCTTTCATTTGTTGGAGTTTTTAATCACATTAAATTCTATTTCCAGTTCCCTGCATGCTTGCGTACAAACATTTTCCAGCTGCTGAACAAGATCAGGAATACCATCCGTTTGCTGCTGGGTACTTGCATATTCCTGCACCTTCTTGGCCATATTTTCAAAATCTATATTTATTCCTACGATTGAAAAGGAAGGAATCATCTTATGTACTGCAGCGTACAATGAGCCCCAGTCTTTATTCAGTAGACTATGCTTCATCGTATTGATAAGTGGCGGTGTTTGCTCCAGGTAAAGCGATATCATCTCCATCATCAAAATTGGATTTGATTTGGTACGACGAATTAAATATTGAAGGTCAATGCATCGTTCCGGTTTTACCGCAATGTTTTCCTCCAGCTTTTCCCTAACAGGAGCGGATTTCTTTACAAATTCTACAATTTTACTGTACAATAATTTTTCATCAATGGGTTTGGCTATATAATCATTCATACCCACTGCCCTGCATTTCTCCAGGTCAACCGTTGTAACATCAGCAGTAAGCGCGATTATTGGAATCGCTGATTTCAATGTATTCCGGATATAATCGGTTGCTTCGAAACCATTCATTTCAGGCATCTGCAAATCCATTAAAATGATATCGTAGGAATTGGTATTCAATTTATCAATCGCAATTTTCCCGTTCACAGCGATATCGCATTCAAAACCGAAATCATCCAATACGGTTCTCATGAGTAATTGGTTGAGTGCTATGTCTTCTGCAACCAGGACTTTGATATCCTTAATTTCGGTATCAAGCTCAACGAATTCTGATTCCTCTTCGGCATCGGCTTTGGTTTTCAGAAAACTCAGGATAAAGCTGAAAGTAGAGCCCTCATTCACTTTGGAAGTTACGCTGATGCTCCCACCCTGGGGCTCTACCAACTGTTTTACAATTGCCAGGCCCAAGCCAGTGCCTCCATATAGCCTTGATGTGCCCGAGGATGCCTGTTGAAAATTCTCAAAAATCTTTTCAATCTTATTTTCTGCGATCCCAATCCCGGTATCTCTCACCTGGAATTCAATCATCGCCATTTCATCATTTTCTTCAATCAAACGGACACTTACAGTAATCTTACCCTTGGTTGTAAACTTAACTGCATTGCTAACCAGGTTTAAAATAATCTGGTGCAGCCGGACAGGGTCCCCAACCAAAACATCCGGAATCCGTTCATCATATTCTTTAACAAGGTCAAGGTTCTTTTCCCTGATCTTGGCCTCAAAAAGATGCAGCATGGCAGAGATGGACAATGACATTTTAAATGGAGTTTGTTCAAATATCATTTTCCCGGCATCCACCTTTGCAAGGTCGAGGATATCATTGATCAGGACGATCAATGCATCGCCACTTAATTTTATCGCCTGCAGGTATTCTTTTTGTTTTGTTGTGAGGTCAGTTTTCAGAACCACTTTTGTGAAGCCTATAATAGCATTCATTGGGGTACGGATCTCATGGCTCATATTTGAAAGGAATTGTTGCTTGGCCTTTACTGCATTTTCAGCAATTCGTGTGGCATTTTCTGCCTTAGTTTTTGCTTCTTCAGCTATACCGGCAGCAAGTTCAGCGAAAACAATAGCTTCTGTCAATTCCGTTTCAACTCTCTTCTGTTCAGTGATATCCCTCGCTACAAGCACTGCTCCCAGCACATGGCCCCTGTCATTTTTATAAACCGAGCCGTTGAACAAGACATCGGTAAGTTTGCCATCCATGATTGTGAGAGGGAAATCGGCAACAAAGCCTTTCTTGAAAACCTGTTGCCAGGCTTCTTTTGCATTTTCGGGTTTTGTAAAATAGTTGAAGAATTCCGTACCTATTAATTCGACGCGTGACACCCCGGTAACCTTAACCGTAGCCTCGTTCATATCCGTAATCTTGCCCTGGGGACTTATTGTGAACAAGGGGTCGCGACTGGCTTCTATTAAGCTCAATGAATAGTTTGACAGCTGTTTTTGTGCAGTAACATCCCGTGCAACGATTACTACACCAAGCACTTTCCCATCATCATCCCTATAAACCGAACCGTTGAAGAGGACATCGGTAAGTTTTCCATCATTATGGCGGAGCGTTAGCGGTGAATCTGCTACAGAGCCTTTTGCAAAGACTTCCTGGTAAACTTCCCTTGCTTTTTGGGGCTCAGTGAAGTAATCGAAGAAGTCGGTTCCCCTCAGCTTTTCCCGGGTAATACCAGTAATACTAGCCAGGGCTTCATTCATATCTGTGATCTTTCCATCAATATTGATAGTTATGAGAGGATCAAGGCTGGCCTCAATAAGGCTCCTGGCGTAGTGAGATTCCTGGTTCATTTTTGAATTATCACGATGAATACTGATGTTTGGACCGATTCTGTTTCGATTTGTTATACTGATTATTTCGAAGGGTTGCATACTGAGCCTGATTCCGTGCAGATAAATGATTTGATCCTGATGCTCAACCAGGAAACATTTTTACTAAACCTCAGCATAATTCGCATTACCCAACTCTTCAATAGGGCTCCTTTTCCTATCCTTCAACTGTTTGAACTGTGTAGGGGAAAGCCCGGTCACCTTCTTAAACTGGTTTGAAAGATGGGCCACACTGCTATAATGAAGCCTGTAGGAAATTTCCGTCAGGTTCAGTTCTTCATACAACAGGAGTTCCTTGGCTCTCTCTATTTTATGGATGATGATAAACTGCTGTATAGTTATACCCTTAACTTCTGAAAAAAGGTTAGACAGGTATGTATAATCATAATTCAGTTTTTCACTCAAATAGTCTGAATAGTTTGTTTTGGGCATTTCTTCCGTAAAATGGATCATTTCAAAAATCACATTCTTAATTTTTTCAATCAGAACTGCTTTGCGGTTGTCCATGAGTTCAAGCCCGGAATTTATCAACGCTTGATTTAATTGTTCCCGCTGTTCTTCGGAAATACTTTCCATGATCTCAACCTCGCCCAAGTCAACCAGGATAAAGTGTAAACCCAGTTGAGTCAGGACAGTTTTTACTTCCTGCTTGCACCGGTTACTCACCATGTATTTGATATAAAGCTTCATATCTGTTTCAATATGTTAGGACAAATTTCTCCTATCAGTTCCCAAGGTTGCAGCAATATTTTCGCTATTGCTCTGTTTACTAATATTTTGCTATTCAACGTTGTTTTCGACAATAACTTACAGAGCTGCCAGGATCTTCAGCATCTCTTCCTTCGTTTTGCCTAGTTTGATTTGCAATTTCCTGATAACCTCCTCTTTTTTACATTCTTCAAACAACAGATCTTTATCGGTGAGGGCAGCAAATTTCTGCTTGAGCTTGTCTTTCTTTTCGCTCCAATTCCAGTTGGTATCGGTTACTATCATTTTCTATTAATTTCATACTCCTGTAATACAAGAGATGTGTGAAAACATTTTCACCACGCAAAAGTGGGCAGAATAAATTCGGGAAGTGTTACATATTTTCAAGTAAGACTTACAGAATTCACACATTCTGAATTGGTAAGCCGGAACAGGAAATATGCATTATATCAATACATTGAAGGTGAAATACATGAATATTTCACAATTTAACTTTCTTATAGAATATCTTTTTTGTAATCTCAGCAGCTGCGATATAAACAACCACAACAAGAAATAGCGCCAGATAAGTAATGAAGCTGAGCGGGCTGAAGCCAAAAAGGCTTCCCAGGAAAGTAAATGGCAACACTATTGTCAGGATCGCAATGCCCAGGGTGGTGAACAACAGGTACTTCCCGGGCCTGCTCCTGAAAAAAGGCTTCCGGCTTCGTATTACCAGTACAATCATAGAGGCAGAAATGACAGATTCCAGGAACCACCCTGTCCTGAACTGGCTTTCATTTGCCCGAAGTATAATCAGCAACAATCCGAAGGTGAGATAGTCAAATACCGAACTTACCAGCCCGAATGTAATCATGAATTTCCTGATGGCTTTAATATCCCACCGCCTGGGGTGATCGATCATTTCATTGTCAACATTATCAGTGGCAATAGTCATTTCCGGGAAATCCGTCATCAGGTTGGTGAGCAGTATTTGTTTGGGAAGCAAAGGAAGGAAAGGAATAAAAAGTGATACCCCGGCCATGCTGAACATATTGCCAAAATTTGCACTTGTCGCCATAAATACATACTTCAGCGTATTGGCAAAAGTAGTCCGGCCTTCCTTTACCCCTTCGATCAGTACACCGAGGTCTTTGTCGAGCAATACAATATCGGCTGCATCCTTTGCCACGTCCGCAGCTGTATCAACGGATATCCCGACATCAGCCGCATGTAATGCCGAAGCATCGTTTATACCGTCACCCATATAACCTACAACATTCCCTGCCTTTCGCATGGCAATGATGATCCTTTCTTTCTGGTTGGGTTCTATTTCGGCAAAGACATCGATCATGCCCACACGCCTGAGCAGCGCGCCATCACTCATTTCGCGGATCTCATGGCCTGTAATAATCTTATTTTCATTCAATCCCATTTGTTTGCTCACGCTTGCAGCTACCAAATGATTATCACCAGTGATCACTTTCAGCGAGACACCTAGTTTCTTAAGACTTGCAATGGTTTTAAGAATATCGGGTTTAGGCGGGTCGAAAAGCGTAAGGAAACCTATAAAGGTCATATCCTTTTCATCCGATTTATGAATCGATGTGCCTGCAGGAATGCTTTTATATGCAATGCCAAGTGTTCGAAGCCCCTGCTTGCTGAATTCTACAAACTTTTCCTGGATTTGATCTTTAACACTTTCGATACTGACAGGCTGTCCCTTCGTGGATTCAGCCATAGAACAGATCTCGAGTATATTAGCAAGTGCACCTTTTGTTATCAGGTAATGTTTGGCACTCTCACTGACGGCTATACTCAGTCGTTTCCTCAAAAAATCATAGGGTATTTCTCCAATTTTTTCAAACGCCTTTGTTTCAATTTTCTTATGCATCAATATGGCTTCATCAATGGGATTTGTAAAGCCTGTTTCAAATGTTGCGTTCAGGTAAGCATACAAGAATACCTTTTCATTTTCAATCCCTGACACATCAACAGCTGCCTGAAGCCTGACCTTCCCCTCTGTAAGCGTTCCCGTTTTATCAGAACAAATGATGTTCATACTTCCGAAGTTCTCAATTGAGGCAAGCCGTTTAACAATCACTTTATTCTTAGCCATTTTCTTGGCCCCATGAGCCAGGTTAATGCTGATGATTGCCGGAAGCAACTGGGGAGTTAAACCTACTGCCAATGCCAGAGAAAAAAGGAATGATTCAAGAACTGGCCTATGCAGGTATACATTAATCGCAAAGATGAGCACAACCAACAGCAAGGTCACTTCGCCAAGAAAATAGCCAAATCGCCTGATACCACGCTCAAATTCAGTTTCCTGGGGTTTAAGTTTCAGATGTTCCGAAACTTTGCCGAATTCGGTATTCTTACCAGTAAAAGCAACCAGGGCCTTTGCATTTCCGCTAACAATATGCGTACCCATCCATACTGAATTCGTCCGCCTGGCCAGTTCAGTAACAACAGGAAGCACAGATACCTGCTTTTCAACAGGATAAGTCTCACCGGTAAGCATTGATTCATCTACAAAAAGATCTGTGGATTCGAGTATAAGGCAATCGCCGGGAACAATATCACCGGCATTCAGAATAATAAGGTCTCCGGGAACAATATTTTCTACAGGAATTTCTATTTCTTTTCCATTGCGAAGTGTCGAGACATTGATCCTGACAATAGCCAGCAGTTTCTTAACCGCATCCGATGCAGAATGTTCCTGCCAGAATCCCAGGAGACCGCTGATGACCACAATTGACAGAATGATCGAAGCATCGGCAATGTTATGGAGGTAGATTGACAATACTGTAGCCCCCAAAAGTATAAGGATGATGGGGCTTTTAAACTGGGCTACAAGAAGAATGAGGGTATTCGATCTTTTTGCGGGTTTCAACCGATTGGCCCCGTATGTTGTAAGCCTCTTCTGTGCTTCATCTGCAGAAAGACCGTTGGTCGAAACATTGTACTGAGCAAGGATTTCCCGGACAGGAATACTCCAAAATGCTGATTGGTTCTGATCCATAAAGTGCTTCCTTTGATTTTGATGCTATTTTGATCCACTCAAACAGCTCTTTCGTGCCCAGCACAGCGGGATCATTCTTTTAACTTCCAGGCATTTGCCTTGTATTATTAACCTGCCAATTTAACAATAAGCTGATAATAAATATAAAACAGCTGATAAGATAATTACTCAATCTTGTGAAAGAGTAACCTAAGAAAAATACTGTCTTACAAAAGCATGCCTGTGATATTCGTCCAATTTGTCAGCATCTTTTGCTTCAATTTTTATTTTATCAAAACGATGGTCGGCTTTTAACAGGTTAAGCAACTCATTTTTAGCATTGGTAGGGCCGAAAAGAACCACATCATTGTAATTGAGCAACATACCGCCAAGCTTTTTAAAATAGGCAAATTGATGTTGATTCTCTTTATTGTGCATCAGGTTTTCACTTCTGCTCAGGCTGAATTCTTTATCCTGGTGTGAGAACCCGGAAGATACACTTTTTTGAATTATCACATCGTCCGAAAGTTCCATCAAAAAGGCTTCGGAGTGATCGAGGTAAACAGCTACTTTATCGGATATCTTCATTTTATTTGAATTGATGTGTTAGTAAGTGACTTTTTTTCAAGCCTTTAGTGGCGATGCTATTCATTTTCATAAAGAAGAAGCCTGTTCCTCAAAGAGGTAATTTCATCCTGCATGCTGTTAATACGCCGGATCATATGGGTAATTGCTTCAATTCCTTCGATATTGATATCAAGGTCGTAGTAAAACCGGATAAATCGCTCCAGATCCCTGATCTGGGCCGGATCTATAAACCCTGTATCCTGTATCGTAGTTACTTCAATCAAACCATTCTGTTGCAATGAACTGACGAAGGAAATCTCGATGTTGTGGTTGGCACAAAAGACCTCAACAGCTACTAAGCTCTCTGTTTGCATGGATAGGGTGTTACATTTAAGTGGTCAGTCCCGTTTTTGATGCTGTGAATACCAATTGCAGAATATATTTCATCCATTTTTCATCAGCATCACCTTCTATGTTTGTGACAATTCAGTAAATAATTCCTTCTGCCTATTGGTCAACACTTCCGGTATTTTTATGTTGTATGTCACTATCAAATCTCCGAAGCGCCCTTCTTCCTTATAGACCGGAAAACCCTTTCCTTTCAGCTTTATCTTTGTTCCATTCTGAGTTAATGGCTTAACCTGGAGTTTGATTTTACCATCCAACGTATCCATGGTAAATTCTCCGCCAAGGATAGCCAGGTAAAGGTCAAGGTCAGCTGTTGTATACAGATTATGTTCCAATCGCTTGATTTTTGGATGATTGGCAATGACAAACGAAATGAAGAGGTCACCATTTGGGCCTCCGTTAACTCCGGGGCTACCATGCCCGGGAATCTTTATGGTCTGGCCATTTTCAATCCCTGCAGGTATTGTAATCCTGATAGATTCACCGTTTACCTGGAAGGTTTGCTTGTGTGTTTTATATGCTTCCAGCAACTGGAGATGCAATTCAGCATTGTAATCCGAACCCCTGAACCTGGATTGTGAACTTCTGCCTGGCTTGGCCTGACCACCAAACAAGGATTCGAAGAAGTCGGAAAATTCATCTGCTGAGCTTGAATTTGTATACCTGGCTTGCTGTGCAGATGATGGCGGCTTACCATATTGTTTAGTCTTTTCAGATTCGTCAGCTTGCTTCCAGTTCTTTCCATATTCATCGTATTTCCTTCGTTTTTCGGGATCGCTTAAAACTTCATTAGCTTCGTTAATATTTTGAAAATTCCTTTTTGCATCCTTGTCATTAGGATTCAAATCAGGGTGATATTTCCGGGCCAATTTCCGGTAAGCGCTCTTAATTTCCTTTGCTGTGGCTGATTTATCAATGCCAAGGACTTCATAGTAATTGACAAAATTCATCACACATTTCCTTTTCTGTATTTAGATACTATAAACCGGGTAATCTGTATAACCCTTCTCCCCTGGTGTGTAAAACAAATCCATGTGAAGTTCCCCGGATAATTTCCAATTGTTCCTGAACCGGTCTACAAGGTCAGGATTGCTGATGAATGGCTTTCCAAAGGCTATAAGGTCAGCGAGACCGTTTTGAATGTCTGCTTCACCCGTTTCCTTTGTGTAACCGCCTGTCAGAATGATCATATTCTTGAAGTTATTCCTGATTAGTGTTTTAATTTCAACAGGAACTGAAGGCGCTCCCATTGCAGAATGATCAACAATATGAATATATGCTATTCCCAACTTGTTAATCTCTTCGGAAAGGTAAGAATAGGTCTCCTCTATTTCGGGATACAGTGGCATGTCGCTTGCTACTCCATAGGGAGACAAACGGATACCTGTTTTAGTTTTTCCAATAGCATCAGCTACCTGAGATAAAATTTCAATTACAAACCGGCAACGATTTTCAATGCTTCCTCCGTACTGGTCTTTTCGCACATTACTCACGGGTGAAAGGAACTGCTCAAGAAGGTAACCATTGGCTCCGTGCAATTCTACTCCGTCGAAACCTGCATCCATCCCATTGAGTGCTGCATCAACAAATTCTGATTTAGTATGAAGGATATCTGCAATAGTCATGGCTTTTGGCACCGGAAAATCCTGGAGTTGTTTCGAATCCGTCCACATCTGTCCTGATGCCTTGATTGAAGATGGTGCAAGTATTTGTGAAGAATCCGGCATATTGAGGGGGTGGCTGATCCTTCCCGTATGCATCAGCTGAACAAATATTTTACAATCGCTCTCGTGTACTGCAGATGTTACCTTACCCCAGCCTTCGACCTGCTCCCTGTTGAAAATACCGGGAATCCGGGCATAGCCCAAACCGTTTACAGAAGGAGAAGTACCTTCGGTAATGATCAGTCCAGCACCTGAACGTTGTTTATAATATTCTGCCATGAGGCTGTTCGGCACATTCCCTATTGCGCGGCAGCGAGTCATCGGAGCCATTACTACACGTGAGGATGTAGATAAAAAATCAGTCCTGAAGGGCTTCAGCATTTCGTATTCAGCCATTACAAATATTTTACAATGTTTATGATCTTATGACAATCCTGACAAGAAGCTGGCATTACCTATCTTTTATCGATATTATGCCTGTTGTGTTGATTATGATTCCCGCGATTCTGCTGGCCGCTATTCATCGGATGCCTTTCATGCCTGTGCGATGGAATAAATACGGCACATGAATTAACAAGCAGCATAACGGACAGCAGACAGAGCAGCAATATGGCTTTTAAAGATTTGCCTGACCTGGATTTGAGCCGTACCTCTTCATCACTATTAAATGAAGGATAATTAAGAATTCCCGTTTTTTTCATCTTTATTTGTTTTTGGCGGGAGTAGAATTCCCATTACAAAGTTGAATTGTAGCGCCTGACTTCACCTTACACTATTAATGGAAAGTGTTACATAATTCACATAATGAGAAGTATCTCCAACTATTTTGCAATTTCATAATAATAATAACCTCAGAAAGCAAGGATTAAGGATTTTACAGCCTGTTTCTCCTTGCTGCACCCAGACAGAACAAGTATCCAAGCAAAAAGCCGACTCCCATACTAATCAGGATCTGGGGCCATTGCCAACCTGTCATACTGAAAGACATACCTCCCAGCATTGTTCCCCGGTCGGTATCACAATCAACAATAACCAATATGATCACTATAAAAAGGATAATGGTTGACACAGTATTAATGATACCTCTTTTGCTTATCATATTTTTACAGAATTAATGTCATCTCAGCTATTAAACAAGCCTGTGGACAATCTGAATACTCAATTAACTTAATTATAGTTTTCCAGGCCTGACATGAGTTTCAGCCTGCTCACCATATCCTTCCAATCTTTTGTACAACTGAAACTGGAAGCATAGTAAAGATACCTCCCAGGTTTTGTGCTTGTGTTATACAATTCAAAGATTCATTTATATAATTCACACATTAACTGTGAGATTATAAAGTATGTAAAGGGTTAATTCTCTAAAGAAATCAACTTCGACACTCTGGAAACAGATAGTGCTGATCCGGTTAAAGAGAAGAAATTGCCAGGGCTCTCAGGCTCTTATACTTAAAATGTTTGTAAATCTCGAACCAGGTAATTGTTGATAAGCCTGCAAGGCCGCAAATTAAAATATTGAAAAGCGGTATTTTCTCAAATTGAAATAATACCAGGAAGAAATTCACATTCAGAATGATAGCGAGAAATGAAATTGCTCCCCCGCTTACCCATAATACTGCATTGTTGCGAGTAGCCAGTATCCGGAAAATATTTTCAGTCCACGATCTGTTGGTAAGGATCACTGCAAGGTTTGCAATTATGAGTGTGATGAAGGTCATGGATCGTACTTCCTTTTCAGCATACCCCATGTAAAGTCCGGCAAAATAGATGACGAGCGTGGTAATAAGGATACCCAAACCCTGCATGCAACTGAACAGTATCTTCCTGCTTCCGAAAAATGGTGTATTTATATCTTTGGGAGGCCGGTGCATAATATTTTTCTCAGCTTTTTCGGCTTCAAAAATGATGGAACATGCCGGGTCAATGATCAGTTCAAGGAATACAATATGTACAGGCCATAAAATGAGCGGGAAATTCCCCAGCAATATCGGGATCAGTGAGAGACCCGCTATTGGCACATGTATAGCAAAGGTATAGCCGAAAGCTTTTTGCAGGTTGTCGAATATCCGCCTTCCCATCCGAATTGCGCCAACAATGGAAGCGAAATTATCGTCCATCAATACCAGTGATGCTGCTTCCCTGGCTACGTCAGTTCCCTTTTCACCCATTGCGATGCCAATATGTGCTGATTTGAGTGCCGGGGCATCATTGATACCATCACCGGTCATTGCAACAATTTCATTATTCTTCTTTAGAGCCTCAACGATTTTGAGCTTTTGTTCCGGGATAACCCTGGCAAAAACATTAATATTCCTGATCTTTTCGCGCAGTTCCAATTCTGTCATTTGCTGCAACTCCTGCCCTGTTATACATTCTTCAGGGTTTTGAATTCCTATCTCTAAAGCAATGTGCCGGGCTGTTACCGGATAATCTCCAGTGATCATAATTACCCTGATACCAGCCTTGTAACATTCGGAAACAGCCTGGCTTACATTCTCACGAATCGGGTCTGAAAGGCCAATAAGGCCAATAAAATCGAATGAAAAACCATGCTGAATCTCAGGTAATCCTTTTGTATTGATTTTTGCCTTTGCAACACCCAATACCCGCAATCCATCTTTTGCAAGCAAACCAACAGCACCCAGCAATCGTTGCTTTTCCTTTTTTTCAAGGTGGCATAGGTCAAAAATGGCTTCGGGGGCTCCCTTAGTTGCAATGATCCTTTCCTGGGTCCCTTTGTGGGAAAAAACCCTCGACATGGCCATAAGTTCTCTGGAAAGAGGGTATTCCTTTATCATCTCCCAATTCTCATGGACATGATCAGTACCCTTCAGGTAGAAATCACCCAAATGGGTGATTGCCTTTTCCATAGGATCAAAAGCATTCACCTGGCTGGAAAGTATTCCAAATTCAAGAATTTCATGAAATTCGGAAACTAAATCTGTTTTTTGGTTGACAGCAAGGAAATCTTTCCCGTTATACAAATGTGTAACTGTCATTTTGTTTTGCGTAAGGGTTCCTGTTTTGTCGGTACATAATACGGTTGCGGAACCTAATGTCTCAATTGCAGCTGGTTCCCTGGTCAGGACTTTCTTTTTGGACATACGCCAGGCACCAAGCGCCATGAAGACAGTGAGAATAACAGGAAATTCCTCGGGTAAGATTGCCATGGCCATTGTTATTGCTGCAAGAAACCCATTCAGTAAACTGCCATGGGTAAGGGTATAACCTATTACTACCAGCACACAAAGTATAGCTGCAATGATCGTAAGCTTCCTGACCAATGATCCCATTTCCAGTTTTAAACGGGTTGGTTCGGGTTTTACATCCTGAAGTGCCTTACCTATTTTACCGATTTCGGTATTTATACCTGTTCCAGTGACACGTGCAATACCATTTCCCTGGACTATCATTGATCCGGAAAATACAAAGGGTAAATCATCACCTCCAGGCTGAATATTTTCCAGGACCCCGTTCCATGCATTTTTCCTTACAGGTATTGATTCACCGGTTAGCAAGGATTCATCTACCAATAAATTAATTGAATTCAAAACTGTGGCATCGGCAGGTATCCTGTCGCCTTCCTGGACAATGATTATGTCATCGGTTACTACTTCAATGCCTGCAATACGCAATTCAACACCATCCCTGATTACAAGAGCCCTGGGGCTTGCAAGGTCCTTCAATGCATCCAATGCCTTTTCAGTCTTCTTTTCCTGGAAAAATTCTATTCCCATTATAACAAAGACAAATCCCAGGAGAATGATGCCCTCACGCAGATCGCCCATTACCATATATATACTGCCGCAAGCAACCAGCAAGATGAACATAGGTTCCCTAACGACCTTGATGGCAATGGAGAAAAATGATTTGGGTTTGGAAGAAGGCAAGCTATTGAAGCCTTCGGAACGCAGTTTTTCCCCGGCCTGTGCAGAGGTTAGACCTTCGTATTGACCTGGAACAAAGAAATTATTCAATTGGCAAATCTGGTAAAATGTGAATTTAATGTACCATTAATGATATTTCAGTGGTTTTAGAATGCAATCTTCGTGAATTCTCAGTGCCTTCGCGGCTTCAAGGTATTATTATGCCATAAAGCCACAATGTCACCAAAGAAACACTATGCTTAACACATTTTGCTTGCATCTGATAAATGCAATTTCAAAAACACCGAATACACTTTAATTATGGAAGCAGGTTTGATTAATCATGCTTCTTGGTAGGAATTACGAAAATGGGGATTTTGGAATGTCGCAGAACTTCTTCTGTTACACTTCCAATCAGGATATTTTTCAGCCATTTGCGGCTATGTGATCCCATCACAATAAAATTGGCATGAATCTCCTTTGCCACTTTCAGAATGGTCTCTGCAACAGCACCTTCTTCCACAATTGTCTGAATAGCATCATCCTGCAGATGAATTTTTGATTTGGCAAGATATTGCAAAGTGGCTTCCTTGAGCGCTTCGCCATTATCAGCAGTCAGTGGAACCAGCCCCTGAATACCATTGAACCCCATTATAGGAGAATATTCTTCGGAGGAATAATAAATAAGGTCAGAAACTACATGCAGCAAAACAACCTCCGCATCCATGGACCTGGCAACGATATATCCTCCTTCAGCAACTTTTTGGGCAGTTGGATCATAATCCAATGCTATCAATACTTTGGTGATCTTGGTTGTTTTCATTTCAGATGCTATTAGGGTTAAATGTTATTGGTTATTGGTTATTGGTTATTGGTTATTGGTTATTCCTGCCTGAAGCCGCTTGATTAATTGCTATTGGTTGCGCCTAAATAGCCATTTCTTGATCTTTGGTTGGATGTAGGTTTCAGGCCAGATTGAAACCAATCCTTCTTTGTCGCCAGGCATCCGTTGATAAAAGTCTTATTATTAGTTATCTGACTAGCAGGGTATAAAAGTTCTTTTTGGATGCCTGACAACAAATCGGGAGTTCAAATCAAACCACCGCATTATTAAAAAAAATAGCTTTCAGAATCTGAAATACAAATTGAAGGTTTACTCTCATTCTACTTTGGTTTCATCCAGGTCATTATGATCATCACCACCAAGGCTGTAATAGTTGTTTTCTTCATCTTCATTTCCTATATCTTCTGCTTCATCGTCCAATTCTGAACCAGGAACGTCCATGTCATTTAATTGACTAATGAATTCAAATCCAACGCCTTCTATTTTGACTGATCGCTTATTGTTGTTTGGCTCTTTCAACCGGGTCAGATCCTCGGGATTGAGGTTTCTTTCCTCCTTATACCTGTAATAGATATCCTCTTTGGCAGGATATAACGGGTATCCCGTTAATATATCAGGAGTGTGGTTACGGACTTGTATAACAGGCAGGTTCCTATTTTGAGATCTTTCTATCATCACATTATTTATTAACAGTGCGAAGTTCTGAAGTATCCAATGCCTATGTATTACACAACTTCCTGAAAGACTTACATCTTTCACACATTTTTAATGCCCGGGACTTGAAATCGGTGATGAAGCAATCCAACATTTCAATGTTCTTCAACTGCAACCGGAATTCTTTATCCATATGGCCCGGTTCGTTGAAAAGTGTGAAACATGTAAGTATGGATGAAAATTATGTAAGCATTTCACTTTGGGGGCAATCTACCTTTGACTATTCCAGCAAGGGAGCATTGCACAACTAAATCCAGCATTATCAGTCCGGATCATCAACCGCTTCCAACCTTGTTTTCTCGCTCCATGCGCGGTTAGTCGTTCATTCAACATGGACTTAAACCTGATCGGGCAATATTTCCAAAGTACAGTATGAAAAAAAGCAAAAAGAGCTTATAAGTCTCTATCTACGCCGCATCCACAAAATTTTTTTTTCACTCATCGCTTCTAAAACCCAAATAAATATGAAAAGATCAAATACTCAAGTGTTAGCTTCACTTATCATTTCACTACTCATTTCGCTGCCATTTGCCAACTACACATTTGCGCAACCCCAAATTTCACCTCCTCCTGGCCTTACAAACAGCGGACATGCCTCAAGTTCAGCTGAGCATGCACCTTCAGCTCCTGTAGGTGAAGGAATTTTTGTGCTGGTAACCCTTGGAATAGCCCTTTCTATTCGTAAACTGTCAAAATTCAAAAGGAAAGTTACACGTCAGAATTAAACAATACCAGATACAAAATGAAAACCCGGATATTCCTGTTGATGACCCTATGTATGATTTTAACCTGTGTTAATGCACAAAACCAGCAAGTTAAGATGATAAACGTTGGTATTGTTGAAGCAACAGACCCTGACTCAGGACAAAATCTTACGTATAGGATCATCTCAGGAAATTCTGAGAAGTTCTTTTCAATTGATCCAGTTGCAGGAATGCTAAGGGTCAAGCAATCAGCCTATTCTACATTTGCTGGTCAAAGGACCTGGCAACTTACTGTGAATGTATCCGACAACGATGCCAGTAAACCCTTGAGTTCAAGTGCTGTAATCCAGGTGACTCTTAAGAAAGATCTTCTTAACCGGAACACAGTTCCAATAATAACAAAACTATAGCCTGCTTAAAATTATTAACATCGTATAGCCAGTGCATAAGAGATCAAATATTCTCAATCGGTGTCCGTCTTTTCAGCTTGAGATGCTTGTAGTGTGAGGGAGTCATACCGGTCATCTTTTTGAATTGATTTGATAAATGAGCTGCACTGCTATAATGCATCTTATAAGCTATTTCTGTAATATTCAGTTCATCATATACCAATAACTCCTTAACCCGCTCTATTCGATGGTTAAGTAAAAAATGTTCGATGGTAATTCCCAGGTTTTCTGAAAAGATATTTGCCAGATAGGTATAATCGTAATTTAATTTTTCGCTTAGATAATCTGAAAAGTTGATCTTTAATTGGGTATCCTGATAATGAATCAGATCAATAACACAAACTTTGATTTTCTCGATTAATATGCTCCTGTTGTCATGAATAAGCGCCAGCCCCGACCTGTTGAGTTCAACATTCAGCCTATTCAATATGTCAGAGCCAACATCTTCCTCAACCTCCACCTCCCCATATACCAGATTTCTATAATGGAATCCGAATTTATCAAGTTCGGATTTCACTATAAGCAAGCATCGGTTACTCACCATATTTTTAATAAAAAGCTTCATCCTTCAGTATCCAATAATAAAATCAACGTTCTAATTCGCTCTTCAACTTGGTGATATCAATAACTGACAACAGGCAGTCCTTTTCATCTCCGGCAACAACACCTTCAATATAAACCTCGCACAGCGGCAATGAGGACGTTTCTAAAGTAACTTCACAGGATCCCTTGGAATTAGTCTCATAAAGTGACGTTAAGAAATCATTGAAAACAGTTTTAGATCCTTCCGAAACGAAAAATCTGAAGTTGCTGTCAACCAGGCTGAATCGTCTTTCTCCAAGCAAATCAGCCCCTGTGAAGTTTAAATCATGTATGGTCCCATTTTGATTGATTGTAAAAAAGCCAATGGGGGCTAAATCAAACAGTCTTGTATATTTTCGCAGAGCGGTTTCAGCTGTTTCGTAAGTAAGCCTTAATTCTTCATTCTGCATTTCAAGTTCAATCTGGTGAACCTGCAATTCGTGCAGAAGTTTTTTTACATCGACCTCTCCTTCTGGCACTTCAGATAATTTTGCATTTTCCTTAAGCTTTTCTTCTGCTTTCATACGCAGCATTTGAGCTTCATTGAAATTCATTTCCTGTTCTTTCATGGCTTCGCGATTTTAGTAACAACAGTCAAACCTTTTGCATTATCTTGATTATCAGATTGAATATAAATTGAACATTCAAGAAGTTGAATTTTTTCCCCGGCGGTAATCATATGAATTTCGATTTTACCATCCTGATTTTTGTCAAACCGCTTCTTGATAGCCTGAACAAAGCCATTTTGATCTTTTTCAGGGATAAATGCCTTTATGAAATCCTTGTTCAGCACTTCCTCACGTTTTTTACCCAGGAAAGCTTCTGCAATCCTGTTGTATTCGAGTATCTTAAGATCGTTGGATAGATGAATAATCACATCCTCCGAAATATCAGCATACAGCCTGCTAAGCCTTTCCATTTCGGAATATTTAACTTCAACCTGTTTAAGGTCAGTTATGTTGATGAAAGTGATCACAAGTCCATCAATCCTGTCATCAAAAGTCCGGTAAGGCATGATCCGTGTTAAGAACCATCTTCCATCTTTTGCAGGGACCTGCTTCTGAATAAACACGAGGGTATTTAAAACCTCGACTGCATCACTGGCCAGGTTTGGGTATACCAGGTCTGAAACAAGATCGGTGAAAGGTCGACCAATGTCACTTTTAATAAGTTTAAATATTTTGGTTGCCTGTAGTGTAAAACGCCTGATATTTAACTCTTTATCCAGGAACAGAGTGGCAATATCGGTGCTGTTCAGCAGGTTCTTCATATCATTATTCGCTCTTGAAGAATCATCGACCTTCGACTGCAATTCTGCGTTCACTGTTTGCAGTTCTTCATTGAGGCTCTGCATTTCTTCCTTTGATGTGGTCAGTTCCTCATTGGTAGACTGCAATTCTTCGTTGGTTGATTGCAATTCTTCATTTGCTGATTTCAATTCTTCCTGCGACGTCTGCATCTCTTCGAAAGTTGACTGTACCTCTTCCCTTGAACGAATCAATTCTTCTTCTAATTCAGCCATTCTCTGGCTGCCCGGGTTATTCTTCCCTTTGGCAGGAGCAGAACTTTTATCCGGATGTCCTTGCAGATCGTTGAAAATGATCATGACCATTCCATGCAATTGTTCCGGCTTATCCAACCATTGAATTGTAAGGTTGACCAACTGGGTACCGCCGTTTGTGCCAACCTTCAGGTTATGCAGGATGACGGTTTCTTTTTTTGTAACGGCTTTACGGAATGCAATAGGGAATTCGTGTCGCAACCCTTCACGCAACATAGCAAAAATGTTCAGGTTAGCTTTGCCGACAGCCGGCTCAAGGTATTTGCCGGTCCTGCCGCTGATATAAATAATATCACCATTCTCATTTACCAGTACACCAGCAGGTGAGAATTGCTGCAGTAATAGTTGATCTGCGATTATTTGAATGTTCTGGACTGATTTTTCAGGCATTGGAATTCCGGTATTGGAAGGTTTATTACGGGAATACGAAGATGGGAAATCCGACAATTCTGGTAACAAAGACGACGATGATCGCTTAAAAATTTTGAGTTTTGAATCAACAGGGACAAACATAAGATTTTGAGTTCCTATTGTTTCTGAACTGCCCAGCAACATATAGCCTTCAGGGTTTAGACTATAGCCAAAAAGGCCAAGCAATTTCCGTTGCAGAACCGAATCCAGGTATATCAGTAGGTTACGGCAGGATAAAATATCAATTTTTGTAAAGGGAGGGTGATTGATCACATTATGTTGGGCGAACACTATCATCTCCCTGATTTCGGTACTGATTCGGTACGTGTTATCAACCTTGACAAAAAACCGGTTAAGCCGCTCGGGAGAAATTTCAGAAGTGATATTCGCCTGGAAAATCCCCTTTCTTGCTATTTCTATGGCCTCATTGTCAAGGTCTGTTGCAAATATCTGCAGGGTTAATCCGCAATAGGGGTTTGTCTTCTCAAGAGCTTCCTTAAAAACAATAGCAAGTGAATAAGCTTCTTCGCCTGTTGAGCAGCCTGGTATCCATGCCCGAATAATTGAATTGCTCCTCGGGGCTGAAATGATGGATGGGAGAATGACTTCTCTCAGCTTTTCCCAAACAAAGTTATCACGGAAAAAGTTCGTTACACCTATCATCAATTCTTTAAAAAGAATATCGACTTCACCAGGATTTTCCTGCAGAAAATGAACATAGGAGGATATCTTTTCGATTTTATGTATCCCCATTCGCCTTTCTATACGGCGATAAATAGTATTCTTTTTATAGAGTGAGAAATCGTTCCCGGTTCTGATCCTGAGCAGAATAATGATTTTTTCCAGGGCGCTCTGGTCTTTTATGTCCTTGTCGGAGTCAGATCTAATAGCAGGTATATGCTTAATATATTCCAGCAACAAAGAAGGGATTTCGTTCGCAGGAGCAACAATGTCAGCTTGCACAGAATTTATTGCATTGCGGGGCATGCTGTCAAATTTTGCAGAAGCAGGTTCCTGCACCAATACAATGCCATTCTTTTCCTTGATGCTCTTTATGCCAATACTTCCATCTGATCCCATCCCGGAAAGAATAACAGCTATACTCCGATCAAGAAGGTCTTCTGCGAGGGAACAAAGGAAGAAATCAACTGGAAGACGTAATCCTCTTGCTTCAACCGGTTCAAAGAGATGAAGCACGCCCTTAAGGATTGACATGCTCTTGTTGGGAGGAATTACATAAATGCAATCCGGCTTTACCTGCATCCGGTCGGATACCTGGAGAACTTTCATCCCGGAAATCCGCTGCAGCAATTCGGGTAATAAACCCTTTTGTGTGGGATCCAGATGTTGAATAACCACATATGCAAGCCCGCTGTTGTCAGGAACATTTCCCAGGAATTGTTCCAAAGCCTCAAGGCCCCCGGCAGATGCGCCAATACCCACAATCGGGAACTGATCAGAAACAGACTGAGGATATCTTGCCCTGACAGCTGTTTCCTGTTTCAACTGCCCGGATTTCTGTTTCTTTTGAATCATTGTTATTGTCTTATCATTCCGAAATGTAACTATTTCTGCTTGATGGCAGAATTATATCCCTGAAGGGAAGTGCTGGTTTATTGAACCATTGATTCTCAACAGCATTTCTTACAAATTTACTAAAAAGCAAATAATTTTCAAAGAAAAGCATTCACGTTACCACATAGGCCTGGGGAAATGCCTTCAAAGGCTATCAGTGCAGGCTTATACTTTTCTTATCTTTTGTTTCTAAAAACTTCAATCCTTCCACTTATAATGACTCAACACCTTGACATCAATTAACTTCCTAACGGATAATTACTCAATTTACATCAGTTTTGACTTAAAATAAACTGTTTTGTAAAGTTGAATTTTGTCCACTTTTATTCCGGAATAATCAATGACAAATTATTTGCGTGTCAAATGAAAGAAATATGATTATGCTGCCCAGGCATCATTTTTATTGGTTTTCCCAACAACAGAGTAGCGGAAGTACCAGGTTCGCTTGAGAGAGTAATTCATAATTCTTGCATACAAGAGCAGTTCTTTAAGTTCAAAGGCCTTGTATCCCTTTAAGACCGATTGCGGCCCATTATTTCCTATTTTGAAACCGACCTTAAAAATCCGGGCCATAGTCCAGGCGCAAATAAAAGCCAGCCAACTGCGATGCAGATCGTTCATTATAAATCCGATATTAACATGTTGCCTGAGATAGAAGAATAACTTAAAAAACTCCTCATCACTAAAATGGTGGCAAAACAAAGAACTATGAACGATATCGATATTATTGGTCCGATCGAGAAAATCCTGGAAATCTGCATTAACTCCAATAATTTCGGGATATCCCTCAGTACGGTGATTAAGGCAAGAGATTGCTTTTTTATCTATATCAACTCCGGTTAAGTGAACATTGTAATGGTTTTCCCTGGCCCAATCTGCAATAGCAATCAGGGAATCACCAGATCCGCAGCCAATATCAACAAGGTGATACTTTTTGGTATTATCAGTGATGAGTTGTTTAATTCCATCCAGGAAAACAACATGTTCCCCTGTGACCTTTTTAATGTTGGATTGACGTTTTGCATTTTTAACGGGCAAACCTGAAATCACAACCTGTTTATTAAGTCGTTGCTTATCACCAGAAGAATTTGCGATTTGGTTTAACATGAGTTTTGGAGCCTAACTATTTACTGCTGCGAAACGTGATGAAACGGGAAATTAATTAAGGAACTATGAATTCGTTAACAGGCAGGATTGAATTAGCAGTAAATTCAGCCAGGGATCTTTACTAAACTGTTGTTAACCTGGTTGTTATTTCTTTCCTACAGGTACTTCAGCAAAGTTTTCTTTGATTATCGTTTCCTGGGCTATGTTCATTGCTGAGAGTTGTTCTTCGACTTCATCCATCATTTGCGGAGGGCCGCAAAGGTATATATGCCGGACATTGCCAGGGATATGCTCACGCAGGAAGTCTTCCGATATATGTCCGTAGGAACATCCCTGAACCACTTCGTCGGATAAGATGTTGATGAAGTTTTCCCCGAGCATCTCCCTGAATTCCCTGTTCAGGATAATATCGTTTTTTGTCTTATTGGCAAAAATGAGCTTGTTCCCGCCAAGTGAATTTGTCGATTGCAGGCTTCTAAGGATAGAAATGAAGGGTGTAACGCCTGCCCCACCTGCAATGAACACTCCCTCTCCTTCATACATCAAGGTTCCAAAAACATCGCGCAGTATTAACACATCATCCTGTTGAATCAGTCGAAATTGGTTAGTTACACCTCTATGGGAAGGATAAATTTTTATTGTAAATTCCAGGAAATAATTCCCAGGAAGGCAAGTAAATGTAAATGGCCTTTTCACTTTCTTCCATCCATTCCTGTTAATGGAAAGTTCTGTGGCTTGCCCTGGCATGAATTCATAATTCTCAGGCTTTTCGGTCACAACTTTCAGCACATCATGAGTTAGGTGCATAACAGATATAACCTTTACTTCAAATTGGTTCATATTTTAATCTTTTTACCCGGATGAAGAAGGCTAAATACATCCTGATTTCCGGTCAGTAATGAATGATTGAATTCTCTGATCAGGAAGTGTGAAACTGGTTTCAACTTCAGCTGGTCAGACTGATATCTACTAATAACTTTGGCAAATGGTCCTTACAAGGCTCTTTTTAAGGTAATTACTAAGATTGCAAATCTTAAGCCTGAGTTGTGTACTCTAACCTCAATGAGCAATTGGTTTATTACATAAATCATTTCTGAAACGAATGCGTTCAGGGCTTCAACCAGATACGTACCAGCTCCCTTAGTTTTAGTTTTGTCAGCATAAATTGATTCAGTTATGCAAAAATATCTGGCGATGAGTGAAAGCTTGTTACAAAACTTTTATAAAGACTTACATAATTCACACATTTTGAAATCTGAATATATATTCGAGAAGGACAGGTTTTCACATCAATAATCCAATATAAAATTAACTTGAGAATTGGGAGAGTGCAAAACAAAGCCTTTTCAAGGCTTTCAGCTGATGAACCCGCCGATTGGCTTTTATACCATAAGGTAAGAAGTGAAATAACGGATAAAGAAGTATTAACAATCTGCATTATAGCTATAAATAAAGAGGCTGTTTCAAAAGTTGGAATTTTCATCCTTTCACTTCTCATCGACGTTTAGCGATTGAAGAACTTTTGAAACAGCCCCGGCATTATTCGTAAACCAAAACCCTGATCAACGAATCTTTAATATCAGTAAGAGGTTTTCAGTTCAACCCTCCTGTTTTTTGCACGGCCCAGTGAGGTTGCATTATCAGCAATTGGCCTGCTTTCGCCATATCCAATTGCGGTAAGTCGCGATTCCATGATCCCTTTACCCATTAAATAGGTTTTGACAGATTCAGTACGTTTCTGAGAAAGAGCAAGGTTATAAGCGTCATCACCCTGGCTGTCAGCATGTCCTTCGATGAGTAAATTGGCTTCTTCATAACGCTTTAGGATTGAAGCGAGTTCATCCAGTTGAACCAATGAGGCTACCTTGAGTTTATCGCTATTGGTTTCGAAGAATATTTTGCTTGCTATTTGAGTAATCTTTTTTACATCAGCAATGGCCATTTCAGGGCAACCTTTATTGGCAATAGTTCCTTTTACAGTAGGGCATCGGTCATCCAAATCGGAAACGCCATCTCCGTCACTGTCGGGACAACCCTTCATGGACAGGATGCCGGCTTTATCGGGACAAGCATCTTCTTCATTTACAATACCGTCCTTATCATTATCCAAGGCACAACCGGTTGCGTCAACCTTATATCCCGGGTGCGTATTTGGACATTTGTCATCAATATCAGCCACTCCGTCATTATCTGCATCTGGGCATCCTTTTAATGCAGCAGATCCGGCAAATTCGGGGCACCTGTCATCCTTGTCGGCAATACCGTCCTTATCAGCATCCGGGCAACCCATCAAGGCAGCCGGGCCACTGAGTTCGGGACATTTATCATCCTTATCTGCAATACCGTCGCCATCCATATCCGGACAACCCTGCAGATCTTTTATACCTGCCTGATCGGGACAAGCATCCAGGTAATCGGCTACGCCATCACCATCTTTATCAAGAGGGCATCCTGCCTTGTCAACAGGAACTGAAGCAGGAGTATTGGGACATTTATCACGATAATCGGATATGCCATCATGATCTGCATCCTTTTTCTTTCCAAAATTGAAGGAAAATCCGACAGTATGCAATAGGTAGGCATCATTTTCATGAGCTACCACTCCATCCCTGTTATCCCCTGTGGAATAATAGAAAGTTTCCTGCAGATTGAGCATTACTGTTGGGTTCAGGCGGAAATTGATACCACCTCCCCCGGCAGGAGCAATATAATCCATCTTTTTCTCCGAGATGTTAATATTCTTATCGAATAACATTCCGCCAGCACCGGCAAAAAGGTAAGGCCTAACAGCATATCGCGCTCCCAGGATATTAAACCTTATGTTCAGGGTTGCTGCGGTAAAGTCTCTCCTGAAATTACCCGAGGAACGGTTATAACCCACTGTCCCTTTTGTAACAAATAAACTGGCGTCGAAATGGTTTGTCAGGTATCTTGAAAAAGAAATTCCTCCAACTCCATAACGGGCCATATCGGTCTTGTAAAAGTCACTACCGAGGTCGCCTTTATATTGACTTATTCCTCCATGTAAACCGATATTCCATTTCTTATCTATTGTTTGAGCGTTAGCGACTAAAAACACGGCTAAACAAAGAAACGCAAGTACTAATTTTTTCATCTGAAAATAATTTTAAGGTTAAAATCGCTTCCACCTGAGGCGGATACACATGTCCGCCCTCCGGCGAAGCATACTTGTTTATCCAGCAACTGCGGGATATACATTTCATATTATTTATTTCGTTGATTAATAGCATCAAAGGTCTCTATCCCAGCGCGTACAGGTGTTACAGAATAACCTATAAGATTTACATGATTCACACATAAATAGCTATGTTTGATCTTGTTTAGCTAAAAATCACCCGGCAAAAGCATGCAAAAAAAGCCACCAGGCCAGGAACCTTTGCCTTCCGGCGGGTTATTGGGTAAAATGGGAGATTCCCAGGTACCTGGTGACAGTCTGGTACTTTTCGGGAAACTAAGGCTGAAAAGTATAACTACCTGTAAAGCAATGAATAATGTATATTTAAGATAATCGGAAATCAAATGTAATGTGGAAGCGTAAAAATGAATTTACTTCCCTCGTTCACTTTGCTAATTATGTGGATTTCGCCACCATGAGTATTGACAAATTCCTTGCACAGTAATAAACCTAAACCTGTACCTTGCTCATGGTTGGTACCTTCAGTAAATTGAAAATCACGTGATTTGAATAATTCTTTCTGAGCTTCCGCCGATATTCCAATGCCATTATCCTGTACAATTATTTCGACAAAAAGATCTATTTCATTTGAACTGACTTTTATTTCCCCGTAAACATTGGTGAACTTAATTGCATTATTGATCAGATTTCTGAGAATGGTTTTTGACATTTGCAGATCAGCACTGACGAAAACACCTGTGGCAATATCATTGATGCAGTTAATAAATTTCGGCTTGGACTGGGAAGATGCAATTTCAAATTCCTCCCGGACCAATTCAAACAAGTTTATCTTAACAGGATTAAAACTCTTCTTTTTATTTTGCAGCACCGTCCATATCAATAAGTTATCAAGAAGATTCAGCGTTTTATTTGCTGATTCAAATGCGGTATTGATAAAACTCTCAATTTCCTCCATATCATAATTATGGATGCCTTCCTTGAGAATCTCGAGGATCCCAATGATGGCACTAAAAGGGCTTCTCAGGTCATGGGCAATTATCCTGATAAATTTTGTATTTGTTTCAACAATTTCGGTTAGCTTTTTTTTGCTGAGGTCATAACGTGAATTCAATTCCTTATTGGCATCTTCCAACTCCTGAATTCGTTCTAAAAGAAACTTTGAATTGCTGGTTATTTTTTTTGGTACTTCATGGATTGAAGGATCCTGCTTGGAAGCTATGTCTCTTCGCCTGATGAAGTCTTTGTTTGGATTGGTAGTATTCACGAAATACAATTATTAATTTCACAATAAAGAATAATGATTCACAGGTAGTTTCAAGTTGGAATTGCTGACCTGCTCATCCTAAGCTGCCTGAAATGATAGGGAGTCAGCCCGGTAAATTTTTTAAACTGGCTGGATAACTGAGTTGAATTGCTATAGTGCATTCCCCGGGCAATTTCTTCCATATTCTTATCACTGTAGACCAACAATTCTTTTATGCGATCAATCTTTCGTCTTAAGATGTATTTTTCTATTGTAACACCTTCAATTTCAGAAAACAATGTATTCAATGAAATAAAATTCTCTTTCAACTGCAAAGCAATGTAATCCGTGTAGCTAGTATTTAAATCTTCATCCGTATTAAGTTCAAGTTCAAGAATCGACCTTTTCAATTTTTCAATCAGGCAATGTTTTTTTTCATCGATCAGTTCGAACCCTGATGCGAGCAGTGCCTCTTCTAATGATTTTCGTTGAAACGGGTTCAATTCTTCTTTGGTGTTTACCTCACCAAATTCAATTGTGGTATATCCTATTGCCAACTTTTCAAGTTCCAGTTTAACCGTTGTTTTGCATCGGTCGCAAACCATATTTTTGATATATAGTTTCATAAAATATCCAGTATTATCTTACAAATCATTGCTAACAGCTTATTTAATTTCTTGGTTAATTAAAAACTGAACTCATAACTACTTTAATTGGGGATTCAACAGGCTGCTTTCAGAATCAATGCTCAAATTCAATTATTTCAGTATACAATTTGGTCAGCTTAGCAAATGTCAATATGTAATTCAATTTAGTTAAACTTAAAAACAGGATAACGAGTACTAAAACTCGTGAATACAAATGAAATCGTTTTTAAGAAGCCTTTTTATTATTGATATTATATGAATCGACTCTGTTAAACAGTTGGTTAAGTTATTTGCAGGTGCAAATTTAGCTCGCAATGCTTGTCGTATTGTTACAGAATTTCGATGAAGTATTACATAATTCACACATTCAGGCTTGATATTCCTAAGAAATATTCCAAAACAAATGGGGAACTCCCGAAAAAGAGGTCCCCCATTTAATTTCAATACTATTCCAAACTGCTAAAAGGATCCTGATCAGATGCCAGGCTATCCATTGGAACCAGATTATTTAGGAGGGTCATTCTCTTTGTCGCGAGAAGGATTTGTTGCTTTTGCCCCTTTTTTGACTTTTGTCTCCCTCTGGGGATTTTGTTGATTTTGCTGAGCAGGACTTGTCCTGTTGTTCTGAGGTTTCACCACATTCGGTTGTTGTTGTTTCCCCTGGTTTTTTGATGGTTCTGTGCGGGAAGGCTGGGACTGCTCCTGTTTAGGTTTATTCTGCGGGGTTACCTGTTTGGGCGGTTGATCCTGCCGGATATTCCTGGATGGATCTACGCGGGGTTGCTGAGCAGGTTGAGACTTCCGGTTATTCTGAGGGCTCACCTGATTAGGCTGTGGCTGCTGTTTTGAGTTTTTTGAAGGATCTACCCTGGGTTGTTGAGCAGGTTGAACATTCCGGTTATTCTGCGGGCTAACCTGTTTAGGCTGCTGTTGCTTACCGTTGTTTTGCAAGGGAGTTATTTTCCTGTTATTGGAAGGTTGCACTTTCCCGTTGTTCTGCGGATTCACCCGGGCTGGTTTTTGTCCCTCTTTAACTTTATTTGCCGGGGATGTTTTTCTTTCATCAACTGGCAATAAATTTCTTTTGCCGGCTGGCACTACTTCCCGGGCTGGCTGGCTGCCTTGTCCCGGTTTCTTTGCATCTTTCAGTTCAACAACCCTACCGGGAACAGGTTTCTGCTGATTAGAAACAGCTCTTTCAACTTTTGGCCTGTAAATTTCCATTTTGCCGTTTTGTACTTTCTGGCCCGGGGCATTATTTTCCCGGATAGGAACCGGGGTTACCTTGCGACCGGTTACCTTCTGGACTTCAGTCCTGGCAGGCCCTGCAACATAGGTAGTATTCCTGCTATTATCAATATAGGTGTTATTGATAACCACAGAACTACCGATAATCCTGTTATGTTCATTCCGATCCACATTGTAGCGATGGATATCTGATCTTTCAAAATCCCTGTCTCTTACAAAAATCCAATGGTCATGATTTCTGTCGTACTGGCTTCCAAAACTAAGACTGAGGCTGATGCCAGGCTGCATAGGTTCCCATCCGTAATATCCGTCAGCTCTTCTCCAGGTCACCCATGACGGGCCCCATTCATTATCGGGCACCCAAAACCAACCGTAGGAATCATCATAATCCCAACGACCATAATGGAATGGAGCCCATCCCCAGCTATAATCCGACACCCAGGTCCAACCGTAATCCGTTAATATCCAATAACCCTGGCTTGAGTAGGGAACAAAATCCGAGCCTGCATCCGGTATCCATACGTAACCATAATTGGGATAATCGACCCATTGTCCATAAGGACTAAGCTGGTCATAGAAAACCTGGAAGCTGACTGACTGACGCTGAGCAGTAATATTCCCTGAGGGGAATGCGGCGCAGAACATCAATGCGATGACAATAAAAACTTTGGTTCTTGATTTCATGCTATTTATGGTATTATTATGAATTCAGTTTCTTCATTAATTTCTGCCGGGAAATGTACATTCTGCTCTTTAAGGTTCCAAGGTTGAGATTTAGTGCTTCAGCAATTTCCCTGTATTTGAATCCTTGCTGATACATCTTGAAAGGCAATTTGAAATCATCTTCAAGTGATTCAACCAGCTTTTCTATTTCCTTCGACCCATAAAGTGAATCCGGATCTTCCAGGCCGGAAGCATAAACGGGATTCATATAGGGATGTTCCCGGGTTTGATCGCTGTAATTCGTTTGTCGGACTGTTCTGTGATAACAGTTGATGTAGGTATTCTTAAGGATAGTAAATGTCCAGGCTTTGAAATTTGTGCCCGGCGCAAACTTATCCTTATATTTCAATGCTTTCAGGAATGTTTCCTGAACAAGGTCTTTTGCATCTTCCCTGTCGGATGTCAAACTTCTGGCTAACCTAGTGAGTCCACCCTGGAGGTTGACAAGTTTGTAATGAAAATCTGTAGTTGTCACTTGTTTGGGTTTTAAGAATTTAAATAATGATCCAGTAGTTCTAACAAGGCATCTTTAAGAACCGGCTTTGATAAATAGTTATCGAATCCGGCCTGGAGAGCCTTAGTCCTATCCTGGTTGAGAGCGTAAGCAGTAAGAGCAATTATGGGAAGTTCAGGTTTTGATAATTTAATTTTTTGCGTTGCTTCAAAGCCATTTACCAGTGGCATTTTTATATCCATGAGAATGAGGGAAATACCCGGATTACTTTTCACCATTTCGATAGCTTTTTCCCCGTTCCATGCATGAAGTAAACTGACACCAGTCGGTGAAAGGACTTCATCGAGATACATATGGTTTGAATCTTCATCCTCAACGATCAGAATGGTTTTATCTGCCCATTGCCTGGTCTGATTTATTTGTAAATGGATGTTTGAGTGATCATGACTGTTTAAATTAAATGTAAGAGGTATAGTAAAAAAGAAAGTAGAGCCTTTTCCAAGTTCTGACTTCAATGAGATAGTTCCACCCAACATTTCAACCAATGCTTTCGAAATAGATAACCCCAAACCACTTCCTCCGAATTTCCTGGAAAGTGTTTCCTCAACCTGTCTGAAGCGTTCAAAAACAGAATCCTGGTCGCCGGGAGCAATTCCAATCCCAGTATCTTTTACAAAGAATTCAATATTGTTACCTGTTAAATTGAACCCAAAGAGTATTTCACCTTTTTGTGTAAACTTGATTGCATTGTTCAGCAGGTTGCATAAAACCTGTTTTACCCTGTTAAGGTCTGTAATAGTATCTATATCAGAGTATTCCGGATTTGAATAATAAGAAAGTTTCAGATCATTTTTCCGGATCTGTTTACTGTATGTTGTGAAGATCTCCTTAAGTAAGCCATCAATGCTGACAAGTTCGGTGTTAAGAGTCATTTCGCCTGTTACTATCTTTGAAATATCAATAATATCGCTGATAACAGTCAAAAGCTGGTTGCCATTAACATTAATTATCTGGACATATTGTTCAATTTTAGCTTTTGATAAGTCAGGATCGATTAATAGGTCAGAAAAACCCATTATTGCATTTAGCGGAGTCCGGATTTCATGACTGATGTTGGCCAGGAAAGCAGATTTCAGCCTGTCAGATTCTTCAGCTTTATCTCTTGCAGCCACCAGGTCAGTGTTCATCTTTTGGATTCGCTGTAACGTTGACTTAAGCTCTTCATTTAAGGCCTGGTATCCCTCATTCAAAGTAAGAATCTCTACATTCTGTTCCTTTAAATGGGCTTCACTGTCCTTGAGGGCTTTTTCAGAGTGTTTACGTTCTGTAATATCCTGTAAAGACCCGATTATATTGGATGGTTTGCCATCCTGGTCGATCAATAGTATACCTGAACCGAAAATATCAATGATCGTCTTGTCAGGCCGAACAATTCTGAACTCAAGTTCCCCAGGATTTTCACCCAGTGTAGTATCTCTGACCCACGCAGCCATAGAATCTCTGTCGTTGGGATGAATATAATTAATGAAAGAACTAATTGTCGGGTTGAATACCTCTTTACTAACCCCGAAAATGTTGAACATTTCATCCGACCAGGTAAGCTCTTCGTTATCAAAATTGAACTTGAAGCTTCCCAGTTTTGCTATTTTTTGTGTCTTCGACAGAAGCTGTTCACTTTCACGTAAGATCCGTTCTGTCAGTTTCCGCTGGGTAATATCACGGATATTGCATTGTATTACATCAATCCTGCTAACTTCGTACACGTTGCTCACAAACTCCACTTCTACTTTCTGACCGTTCTTCCTGAGCAATGGCATATCGTCAAAGCGGATATAGCGGTTCATTTTCAATTGACTGAATGCTTTTTTGGATTCTTCCTTATTCCTGAATACACCGATCTCCCACAGCTGTTTTCCAATGATTTCCTCCAGTGAATAACCCAAAAGGTTAACGATAAAAGGGTTTGCATCTACTATCTTAGCTGTAAGTGGATCAAGTATTAAAATACCATCCTTGGCTGATTCAAACAACCGCCTGTACCGCAATTCAGAGCTGATAAAAGAACTGATATCCCTCTTCTGGCCTAACTTAAGAATTGGAACAACCTTATTCAGTTTGTTCAGAGTTTGTTCCATTGGTACTTTCTTCATGGTTTTCATGCTTGTTACCCGGGGTTATTGATCCAGGATTTTATAAAGCTGTTCAAGATCAGGGGATATCATCATTTCTGAGCCATTATTATCTGCCCGCATTTTAGCAAGCTTATAGTTGTTCAGGGCTTCCGAAATGGAAACTTTCAGCATATCCAAAACATCTTTTTGCGTTTGAAAGAGTGCCTGAAGGCTATTATATCGTGCCGTCTGTTCAGCAAGGGTAAGTTTTGTTTCTGTTGTTAACGCACTCATATCATCCTGGAACCTGGCATTTTGCAGTTCAAGAGAACGCTTTTCCTGTTCAAGTTTGACAACCTGGAGATTGCAGTCGTTCAACTGATTTAACGCTTTCTCGTTCTCAGCCATGAGTTGAGTGGTTGCTGGACCTGGACTTATTAAAGCCCTGGAAGGGCTGCAAGAGGTTAAGAATGACCCCAATAGCAGAATTAGAAAAGGAAGGATTTTCGGGTAGGATTTCATTTAGATCATATAGGAATTGCGCCCTACAAAGATCACCCGGCAGCAGAAAATACCTGTTACACAACTTTGTGAATTCTTTACATAATTCACACATTTAAAGGAAAATACGTCAAAACCACGCTATAGTTTTAGTGAAATCTACCTGGCCCGGATCTTATTCTTTTCGCGCTCTCTTTTGAACCATTTCCTGGGAGCTGCATTGTCAAGGTTACTCATTTCCTGGTAGGCCCTAAGCAATTTTTTCGGGAGATCTCCCTTATAAACTATCTTGAAATTGGAATAGCCATTATAAGGGACAAGACTTACAGCAGGATAAAATTTAAGCTGCTTTGAAAGGTCTTTCTTTTTAAATATTTCCATCACTGCCACCAACCTTTGCTTGTTAAGTTGCCTGTATATAGAATTTACTTCTGTTTCAGAAATTACATTGCTGCACTTTTCCTGAATGGTGTGCTGCCTGAGTCCTGCATATTTATTGACCAGATACCTGACAAAGGAGGAATCTCTTACTGACATAAGCTCAACAGCCAGGGAATCATCCCGGCTGTAAACGGTATTTCCATGCCTTAGATAGTTTAAGAGATACTTCTTTTTGGCCTCATAAAACAATATTTGTTCTTTCTCTTTTTTCTCATAGTGTATCGGGTAAATCGACAGGTATGACCCGGGATTGCTCTCCAGGAATTCAGCCATCCTGATCACAAACTTTTCCTGCTTTTCGAGTAGGTTGCTTTGACGCAACTTCCAGCTGATAGTGAGTGATTTTTCAATCTCAGTTTCGGCATTTCGCACCTGAATCTGGTATGGAGTGGTTGCTGGCTTAACAAAAATGTTCCCAAGCAGGTCAATTATAGCATCCTTCAAATGAAATTTCGGATTTTTCAGGTTGCCTGTAATTGGAATTTCATAATCGATCAGGTTGCCTCTTTCCCGTATGAAAGCCATTACCAGCGGCAGGGGAATCCAACGGTTTTCCTTATTCCTGATCCGTTTTGCAAGCCTTGGATCTATAAGCAGGAGGTGATTATTGCTGCTTATGATTCCGTTCCGCACTGTCCAATCACCGTTGAGCTCCAGTGTACCGCGGTCAAGTGGAAATGAAGTATAGGTAATTGTGTAAGGGTTAAATAGGGAAACAGGCAAGCCCTGGAGATGATAATGAATATCAAAGTCCGAACTGTCATTAGGGTTGATACTCAGGTCAACCCTCACATTGCCATAGGGTTTAATGCCTGATTGCAACATAACACTAACGCGTTTATGCTCTTTGCTGATGGAATCAGCCAGGACAAGCAAAGGATTCGCCTCGATTGAAAATTCCTCATTCAACGAATAGTCATTGTATAAGAATTGCCCATGATAGATAGCTAGTTTACGGATCTTGTAATCGCTGCGGAAAAAGTTCCTTGCCAGCACTTTGACGTAATCAGCTATGATCAGGATCACGTTGAAACTAGTTGAGGCAGCCCTGGTTTCTGAAATATTTGACCCGTTTTTCCCAAACATTGCCTGGAGATTATCAAGGTAATCATATCGTTCGAATTTGAAATAAGGATGTTCGAGAATAATTGAATCGAAGAGATACTGGTGGCCTTTGGGGTTCAGATGCTCAATCCTTACGATGATTTTTTTGAAAGCTGCATAATCTTCTGCCTTTGTCTCACCAAAATGCAAGTCATTCATTACCAAAAGCCCTCTGAAATCAACATTTTCCTGGTTAAGGAAATTACCATTTGCCTGGATATTGGCATCCATTGCGGCAGAGAAGTAAGCTGCATAGGTCAATCCCCGCAGATATTGCCCAATGAATTCAAGGTTATACTTATTTACCAACACAGAAAACCGGTAATCAAGGTTGCTGAGGTTGATAAAAAACCAACCTTTTGCAACTCCGGCACCCATCCCTGATGCAAAGGAAAAAGAAGCAGATATCGTGTCTGATTTCCAGCGTTTTCCGCTGCTTTCGATAAGGACATCGCGGATGAAATACCTGACAGGTGTTTCGGTTTCGTAATAATGAAATTCCCCTGATATAATTCTAATACCGGCTATTGAAAAACGAAAACCAGAAGATTTGGAACCCGTTTCTTTTGGCGTAAATCTTTTTATCAGGTCGGAAAAATTGAAGGTTCTCCCCTTCTGAACAATAGTCCCAGTAGGATGATCAAGTGTTATTGAGGTAATTGCAATGCTCTTGCTAAAAAGTTGACCTACTGAAAAGTCTGCACTAACCCATGCGGCCTTGAGAAATATAGTATCCTCAATTTTGAGTGAATCAAGCTGTTTGTTTTCATATATGCTAAGGTTCTGCAGATGAATATGACCTGAAAATGGATTTACATATACCCATCCTACCATTACTTTACGCCCGGTATATTTCACAGAATATTTTTCAATGAGATACTTGGAAATAGGTGAAAGCAACAGCAGTATCAGGAGTACTGATGCAATCAGTATAACTGTTATGGCAATAACGGATTTAAGAAGCCTGGATTTTATATGTTTCATAGAATAGGTATTTAACAGCCACTTCTACTGAAACAAGGTGGCTCCTGGTTTACCAATAATAAAATCCTGGACGCCAAAATCCGTTGTCCTGAATGTATTGGCTTTAAGTATATCCTGGCCTTTGCCAGGTATGGAAGGGAAAAATGAGAATGAAAGCTGAAATGTATTGATGACCAGGTTTTCATTTTTGATCAGTACACCCAGTCCCAGAAGTGTATACACTTTACTGCTTTTAAAGCCAGTTGGTTCATTGCCCAAAACTCCAAATGTACAAGTTAGAAAAGGGCCGAAATGAAATCCGATAAGACTCCAGGGTGAATACCATTGCGATTGAAAGGTTAACAGCAGTCTTTTGGTTCCAATTAAAGAGGAACTGTTAAATCCATCCAGGCCATATCCGTCATTCAGCGTTAGGCTGTCCGATGTAAACCTGTCTACACCTATAATAAGTTGAGGCTTAATAAACTGCCTGAATTTCCATTTCCCTAATTCAGTCAGGTTGGTAAAATAGGTTATCCCCGCAGCATAAACCTGTTGCTGAGGATTCGAGGCATGAAAGAATGATCCGTATTCAAAGGTCGAACTCAGGTATCCAAAGGAATAATAATTACCAAACGAAATGCGGGCTCCAAGGTACAATCGTTTAATACTGTTCTTCCTCTGGTATCCGGCCGTGACACTTAGAAGTCTGCCAACAGGAATATCCTCGGTAATTCCAAACCTGAAAATAAATTTATCCTGAACGTATTTGCGCGTGGAAACACCTATGGAGGCCATGTAGAAATCTTCATTGCTAAAGTTGTGCATGGTGTCTGAAGCATATTCAGGGAACGCAGGATATCGAATTCTTAAGAACCGTAATGAAGTAATCAGATTTGTTGTCCGATTATCCTCCGAAGTACCTTTAAATAATTGCTGGGCAAAACCAAACCAAATATCCTGAGCATTGAATTTATATTGCCTGGGCGTAAACAAGGAATCAGATGTATAAACAGAATCGCTCTGGAACTGCTGGTAAACCCTAACACCGGCTGCCCACCGGGCAAATGGCGAGTAAAATGGCCTGTCAACTGATACACTTTTGGTGTAGTTCCTGTACCTGTCATTGCTATACTGGACGGAGGAATTGATGAATGTATTTCGAATGTTGGATATCAAATAGTTAGACAGAAAGGCATAATCAGCATTGTTCCGGTACCGTGTTACTCCTGCCTGGAATTCATGACCTAATCCCAGGAAATTATTATCTCTAAGGTTAAAAGTAATGCTGCTAGGCGATGCTGCCAGTTTTGGGATGAGGCTCCACTTATCCATTTCCCGAATGTTTATGTCAACTGAATCGGAATTTGAGGTAACTGGAGTAACAAAAAAAGCCAGATCGCGAACATAATGTTGGGAGCGCACAAGGCGCTCTGATTCTTTGACGAGCAGTGAATCAAAGGGCTGGTTTCTATGAATGAGCAAGAGGTTACGGATTGTGATACCCTGCGATTTGATATGAGTTGCATTTGCCTGTTTTATCATATAATTCAGGGGTTTCGCCGAGGTATCGTTGATGGAATATCCAAAAGGGTCCAATGAATTGATATCTATTTTCCTGATGATTTTCCCTTCAAATGCGCTGTAGGGCATCTTTTTCAGTTTATGCCCGGCTTTCTTTACAGCAACCTTCCTGGAACTCCGGGAAACTGGCCGGAAGAACATTTGGAACATAAACTTTGTAAACTTCCTCTGACCTGAAAAGGTTTCAATATTTTTATAGAGTTTCAAAGAATCAGGAACCGGAGTTTTTTGGGCAAAAGCAAGGCTGCTTGTCAAAATGAAATGAACAAGGACCATTGATTGTATTTTTGTCTTCAACCGCATCTGAAGCTGTTAATTTCCATTGCCCCATTTTGTCTCCAACGATAGCTTAAGTATATTCTACTTTATTTTGGACCTATTTTTTGATCTTATCTTCTTTCTTTTTCTCTGCCGCTTTGGCCTTTTTATTGAAGTATCCTCTCAGGAGAAAATTATGTTTCGCAGCATTCATATTCTCATTCAAGCCATTAGAGCTTTTCTTAAGATTTACCATGGTTTGATTAAGGTTCTCGGCGATATTGGAATCTTGTATCAGCCTTCCCAGCGTTCCATTCCCTTTGTTGATCTTCATCATAATCTCAGCAAGTTGTTCCGATATAATCTCTGCATTTCCTGCTGTTACCTGTAAACTGGCCATAATAGCATCTGTTTCAACAGGTTCGGAGGATTGAAGCCTCTGTCCTTCCTTCGACAGAGGAGTGTCAGAACTTCCCTGGGTAATAATCAGCATTTTGTCGCCAATAAGCCCCTCTGAACCAATTGTGACCTCACAGTCCGACTTAATGAACTGGTGGACCTCTTTGCGAACAAGCATATCCACTCTTACAGTAGTGTCGTTTATGATGCTGATATTATCTACCGTGCCGACATTGATGCCAGAAAAACGGATATTATTTCCGACCTGTAATCCGCTGATATTCCGAAACGTAGATGTCAGTCTGAAAACAGGGTTGAACAGGTTCTTTTGTTTACCGATGATAAAAATAGCCAGTATAAATAGTGCCAGGCCACCGGCAATGAAGAGTCCCAATCGTACTTTGAATTTCTGGGTATGAGTTTCCATACAATGAGTTGTTATTGATTAGTTATAGTTATCATCCGGTTATTTGAAGCCAAACCAGTTGAAATCCTGAGCTTAGGCAAAGAATGCTTTGATTTCGGGGTCATCGGACTTCTCGAATGACAGCAGGTTACCTTCTTTATAAACCTTGCCGTCGGCCAGCATAATAATCCTGTTGGCGGTGCTCCTGGCGCAATTAATATCGTGTGTTATGATGATGGATGATGTTTTGTATTTTTTCTGAACGGCATTTATTAATGAGGAAATCTCCGATGAGGTTATGGGATCAAGTCCTGTAGTAGGCTCATCGTAGAGCATAATTTGAGGATCGGCAATAATAGTTCGGGCCAGGCTAATCCTCTTTCGCATTCCTCCTGAAAGTTGTGAAGGCATTTTTTCCAGGCAATCGGCCAATCCTACATGTTCCAGGACTTCCATTACCTTCAGGTCAATTTCGTTTTCGGCAAGATCCCGCCTGATCCTCCGCAAGGGGAATTCCAGGTTTTCTTTAACCGTCATGGAATCATACAAGGCTCCGCTCTGGAACAGGAAACCAATTTTCTTCCTCAATTCTCCTAACTCACTACTCTCTAATTCATTAACACGCTTCTCCAGAACATCAATGGTACCTCCGTCAGCCTGTAAAAGTCCGACTATGCACTTAATCAAGACTGATTTACCGCTTCCTGATTTCCCTAAAACAACCAGGTGCTCCCCTGTAAAAAGACTTAAGTTGACATCCTTCAAAACATCCTGGCCACCAAAAGATTTACGTAGTTCAAGTATTTTAATTACCTCTGACTTATCAGCCGGGATAGTTGATTTATTAAGCAAGGTTTCTGTTTCTTCAGTTTTCATGGGAGCAACATATCCGTTATTTGAACTGCAATCATGTCGACAATGATAACCAGCAAAGAAGCCAGGACAACGGCAGAATTGGCGGCGATTCCTACGCTTTCAGTCCCACGGCCTGCATTATACCCTTTATAGCAGCCTACTAATCCAATAACAGCGCCGAAAAAGAATGATTTAATTACAGCAGGTATGAGATCCAGGAACTTAATATGGCTGAAAGCCTGGGAGAAAAATAGTGTGAATGTTACATCTCCTTTTATATTAGCTCCTACCCAACTACCGGCGATTCCAAGGCCATCAGCATAAAGGATAAGCAACGGAACCATGAGTGTAACAGCCAGCACTCTTGTTACTACCAGGAATTTCATTGGGTTTGTTGATGATACTTCCATTGCGTCAATTTGTTCAGTCACCTTCATTGAACCCAATTCGGCACCCATACCGGAACCGATTTTACCGGCACAGATAAGGGCAGTGATCACAGGACCCATTTCCCTGATCAGGGAAACGGCGACCATACCGGGGAGCATGGTAACCGCTCCGAACTCTACCAATACCGGGCGGGATTGTATTGTCAGCACAAGCCCCATTATTGCCCCGGTAACTGAAACAAGGGGAAGCGTTTTATACCCGATATGGAAACACTGGCGCAGGAACTCCTTAAATTCAAATTTCCCTGTAAAAGTCTCCCTGAATATCCGTAGGATAAACAGGAATACATCTGCCAGGTTAGTAAGAAAGCTACCTGCTACTTCAGTTTTGGCCAATGTTTTTTCCGACAGCTTAACGATATGTTTCGTCGCTATAGGAATAGGTTTGATGGCCTTCAGAAGTGGAACTATCTTCTTCATAGAATAATTTTCAGTTCAACATTAATAATCTGTTAATTCCGCTTTGGTCCTGGTTATTCCAACCGAAGCGGGAGTGAAATGATATTCGGAAAATCAGGCAATTTCAGGCTGTTGGTCGAATACAGGAATTTATACTGACTCTTTTGAATATTCAAGTGATTCCATGATGCTAAAGCAATGGAACGACCCAGGTTGCGGTATTTCTCGATTGTAAGCCTTGCCATCAGGTAACTGAGGGTTGATTCAGCACCCTGGTTCAGATTCACATGATTTTCCTCAAGACCGTCATAGCAGCCCCCGGTACAAGGATTATAAACAATCTGTTTCAGCCTGTTACTTCCTAAAAACCAATTGAATGCGGTCTCCATTTTTGCCAGGTAATCCTTTTTCTTAAAGACCTCATAGAATTTCCCCAGTGTCATGATGGTATAGGCAACATCGATAGGCTGTTCGCCAAAATGTGTGGCTTCCGTGCCTTTTAGTCGCCATTCCTTGTTGGAGATAACCTCGATACCATTTTCATTAAAGGTTTGTGATAACAGGAATTCGAAGGAAGAGACAGCAATATCCCTGTAGGATGTTTCCCCTGTCATAGAGTATGCATGCAGCAAAGCTTCCGGCAATATACTGTTGGCGTAGGTGAGGTATCCCTCAAACCAATCCCATTGCTCATTCGATTCGTGTTTGTACATCTGAACCAGGCGCTGAGAAAATATTTCCACCAATTTATAGGCCTCCCGGCTCTTGACAGCTATATAATAGTATGACAATCCCTTGACGGCAAATGCCATTGCCCTTGTTGAGTGAATGTTGATAATTCCGGGCAGGCATTTTTCGAGAATTGTTTCAGCCAGGATAACTATATCTGCGGGAAGAACATCCTTAAGTGAAATGACATATCCTAATGCCCAAACAGCCCTTCCATTCGAGTCATCGAGGTTCACCTCCTGGTTTTGAGCAGTGAACTCATTATTTTCATTTACATAATTCAGAAATTCACCTTCAGGTTGCTGGCAGTAATGAATGAACTGCAGGTATTTCCGGATATCCCTTATATTTACTTCGTAACCAGTCAGTTTGTAGTACATACAACTCACAACCAGAGCCCTCGCATTATCATCAAGAGTATAACCTGAATGGATATCAGGCTGGTTCGTTTTTGAGAACTGGATCATTCCAAATTCAGTGCTCATCTTTTCGAAATGATCAAGGTTTATACTAGGCAGATCAAAATTGACCGGGTATTTTTTCCCGACAATTTTTCCAATCAGCATAGCATGCGAAACAGCTGAGTTCTCCCAGGCCGTGGAAACAATTTTCTGCAAGGCATTTAAACTGAGTTCTCTCCTAAGTTTATCATTTTTCAACAGGCTGATTGTACTTTCAGCCAACTGAACCGCATTGCCGAAATCGAATATTATCCCGGTATCTCCATTGAGAAATTCCCTGGCATGCGGAATTGGCGTTGAAATGATGGCACATGCACAACTCATGGCATAGGCAAAAGTTCCGCTCACAGCCTGGTTGGGATCATTGGTGGTAAAGAGATATATATCTGTTAGTTGCAGATATTCAAGCAGATCCGGTAATGCCAGGTACTTATTGATGAAAATCACATGATCCTGAAGGGAGTATTTTTGAATCAAGGCTTCAAGCATTTCCCTATAGGTTTCGCCATCTGATTTTACAACCTCCGGATGAGTCTTGCCAATTATCAGGAACATAGCTTCGGGGCAGGACTTAATAATCTCAGGCAATGCTTCCAGGGTTGTTTCAATACTCTTTCCGGGGCTCAGTAATCCAAAGGTTGTAAGCACTTTTTTCCCTTTCAACCCATATTTCATTTTGAGGAATTCAACATCAAGACGAGGGACCAGGTGGGTACCATGTGCTATGATTGAGATCTTATCTTCGGGAACATTATAATCATTATGCAATATTTCAGCTGAGTTATGAGTCATCACTATTACAGACTCACAGGCACTTACTATCCTGCCAACCTTGCTTTTTAGCAACTGATCGGGATAAGGAAGTACTGAATGAAATACAATTACAACCGGCTTTGAGATGGAGTTGATAAATTCAAGGAATGCCTCTTCCTGCTTTCTGAAAAAGCCAAATTCATGCTGAATCAGAACGACTTGAATATCTTTATCTATATTTATACTTGATGCCAGTAAAAGATACCCTTCCGACACTGTTGTATCAAGTATCATCTTAACTTCTTCAGGATAAATGTAGTCAGCTACACCTGATTCCAAAGCACATACCTTAATGGACAATGAATTGCTGAATTTATTGTTCAGAGCCTTCACAAGATCTTGAGAATAAGTAGCTATCCCACATTCCCTGGGAGGATAGGAGGTGATTAAAAGTATCTCTGCTTTCCTTTTCTCAGGCTCGGCAGCATTTACCAACCGTTTCCGGTTATGCATATTTCCATACTTCCTGGTAACCGGAAAATCGCTCTTGTCCTGAGCATGAATGCTCTCTAACTGTGTCGGACTATTTATTATTCTGTTTTTCATGTCTGGTTTTTTTAACTATTCAGCTATCAACTCCTGTAAAAGATGTACAAGTAGTATATGAGCTTTATTTTTCAATTCGAAACGACACATCGGGTGAGATGCATTTCTTCTCCCATTGGTCTTCCGGAAGTGTCATGCGGCATGCCGAGCCGGCAATTTCAATGTATTGATTTTAAGTTTTGAAAGGACTGTGAAAGCTGGGTATACAAGCCAACAACTCAATTTTCTATTATGCGATGAGTATGAATGTTAAGCTTTTTAGTTTTGTCACCTTAGTGGATGCCGGGATTGAGACGTAAGGTTGCAAGAACCGGCTAATGTTTTATATATCAGCGCCTCCTACTCTGAATCTATTCACGTTGTTTTATCTTGAACTTTTTCAATATTGGCTTGATCGTCAACAAGGGCGTCATAGTATCACCAAGCAGGAACCCCCAGGGTTTCATACTTTCAATATTATCAAAGATCAATTTCAGGATGGCAAGCAAGGGTAAGGACAGAAACATGCCGGGAATACCCCAAAGGGCGTTACCTGCAATAACTGCAATAATGGAGAACAAAGCGTTGATTTTAACCTTGGAGGCAACAATTTTCGGGACTATATAATTGTTGTCGACCAATTGGATGAAGTAGTAGGCTGCCAATACATACAGGGCATACCAGGCTGTGGATTTAGTTGCTATGGCAATTATCATAGGCATTGCAACTGCAACAAGGCCACCAATATAGGGAATCACATTAAGCAAGGCACCAAGTATGCCCAGCAGTATAGCATAATCAATTCCAAGGATCAATAGTGCAGTGGTATCCAGAATAGCTACCATCACAGCCTCAATCACCAATCCAACCAGGTAGCGCTGAATCAATTTTTTGGTCTGACCAATTACCTCACTTACTTGTTTCTGGTTATCCTGGCTAAACAGTTTATGGACAAACCCGATTAGTAAAGGCTGGTAGTACAATATCAGGAAAACATAAACCGGGATCAGGAATAAAACTACCAAACCGGAGCCGACACTCATCAGGGTTTGTCCGATAACGGTGGAGTTGATATTAATGAGTTCCCCCCTAGTCTTGGTTATCCAGTCATGAATTTTATGTGGCTCTATATCAAAATATTCCGAGACCCAATTGATGGTTTCCTTCATGATTCCTGCAAACTTATCTACCAATACCGGCCAGGAATCGCTGAACCTGCTTATCTGTGAAACGAGCAAGGCTCCAAGAGCCAGGATGGCTAAAGAAGTGATTGTTAAAGCAATGAGGATTGCAACGATCCTGTTAATCTTAAGCTTCAGAAGAAAATTAACGAAAGGATGAAGTAAAATGGCAATGATGACGGCAAACAGGATAGGAACTATAATACCCTGGGCAATATAAAGCATTGTCAGCAAGGCAGATAACCCCACTAAGAAGAATGTTACCCTGACATAAAATGGAAATTTGAGTTCTTTAGTTATCACCGCTTGTCTGAATTCATTTCTTTTTTACGAAAAAGATGTTCCATGATATACTTCCCTAATGATTTAAGGGCATCCGGGTGTTGTGATACAGTATTGGTCACAAAGAACTGCAATACATAGCCGGCAATCTTTCTAAGGATATTTGCCGAGGTTCCTATAACTATTTTTTTGGATAGAAAACCGGAAGCTAATCCCAGGGAAGTTCCCAAAACATCGTCCACAAGGCTGGGAGATGAAATAAGATCGTGCAGGGTATTCCTGAGGATATTAACAGGTTTTAAACTTTCATAAGTGAAGTGCACCTGTTCTTTAAGCTGTTGCTCTTTTAGTTCCTGTTCAACTTCAAGAAGTTGGATGGCTATTTTGAGATCAGAAACTGAGGTTATATTTTGCATCGGGTTTTGTTAGTGAAAATCCAATTATAAGAGTGCAGCGTTTTGCAACCGCCGGATATTAGTTCGATGGCAGAGTGAAATGGTCGATTGAGCCGTAGCTGAAAAAACCAGGAAGGAGGTTAAAATACCCCGCAGCATAGCTGGAAAAGGTTCCGGGTTTGCAACAGGTTATTAAACTTGTGATTTCATCACTTTACGAATAATAAAGTTCCAGAGAACTTTCTTAATCCAATTTTGCATAAAGAAATGCACTAGTATTCCTATTAACCCATAGAAGGCTGCTATGATAAAAAATCCATATTCGATTTTACCAAGCATGCCACCAAACCAATAAGCCAAACCCAGGTTTAGAAAGAACATGAATGAGAATACCAGGAGAATAACTGTAGAATGTGGCAAAATGGTAGATGCTACATCTGAGGATTTATAAAGAGCTTTAAGCTTTACAAGTTCCAGGCTTGTTTTACCATATTCAGTGGCTCTTTCAAGAAGTGATTCTATAATCCGGGCATTCTCATCCATAATCCTAATATTAACTTAGGTTTTATTAACGGGCAGTAGCAGTTTTTGCTTCTTTAACCGTTTCTTTAATCGTTTCTTCAACTTTTACTTTTTCATGAAAAATATCATCAGAAACTTCCTCTTTTACCCTCTCAAATTTTTCGACAATATCATCAAGGATATCATTGAATTTATCCTTTATTCCACCGAGGTAGTCCTCCCCCATCCTCGAAATTTTCCTTCGCGTTTTCAATCCTTTATCCGGGGCAAGTAAAATGCCTGCCACTGCACCTGCTGCTAAACCAGCCAGTATGCCTAATACAACTTTCCCATTATCCATGGCTATTGTTATTATTTATTGATTATTGATGATTAAATAGGTCTGAGAGCAAATTAAATCACTCTTCTGCCCTGTATCAACCTGAAGATTATAGCGATGATAGCAATAACCAGAAGTATGTGTATTACACTTCCCAAACTATAGGCAAAGAATCCTACCGCCCAGGCGATTACAAGGATCACTGCTAAAACATATAATAGATTTCCCATCACTCAGTTTTTTAAGGTTTAACATTAAAGGAAATGATTTTAGTCAAGGCCAGTATTAGCTGGCGAGGCATTTTCTAATTTCTGTAAAGGTATTTCACGACAGCCGGCACCGTGTTATATAACTATTTGAATTAGTTACAAGATTCACACATTCGGCAAGGCCCTGATAACAAGCTAAATAAGATCGCCAATCCAGGATTATGTGTTATGGAATGACTGGAATCAATCAATACCAATGGCATGATGTAATTATCACCATACGTTCAATTTCAATCCCGGAATGCGTGCAGGGACCTGATTGATTTAGCTATCGAAACAGGCCAGGTGTTAAAGTTCCGAAATGACTTTAAGTAATTCAGCCTTTGATTTGCCTAACTTAATTTGAAGCCTGCCGTACATCTCTTCTTTTTTGCCTTCTTCAAACATCAGGTCGTTGTCCGTTAAGATTGCAAATTTTTGTTTGAGTTTTCCCTTTGTTTCATTCCAGGTTCCCTTAAATTCGTTCGTATTCATTTTTCGAATCTTTATTGTGAATGAATTTTCACAATACAAAGGTGATATCAATGAGGGTGGTATACATTACACAATTAAGCCGGAGAGTTACATCATTCACACATCAGCCGGGAATCCGGATAATGTGTGAATGATGTAATTAGTTTTCAAAGTTGTATAACATGTTTCTATCCTCCTGCACCCAACTTTGCAGACTATAAACAGGGACCCCCCGGATTGAACAGTCAGTCAGATAAAAACTTCAATCCAGGGTTTGCTTTGGACGGTCATCACTGAATTATGACACCAGCAGCTAATTAAGCTAAGAGCATCCGTTGCAGGGTTGCACCTAACTCATAAATGATTTTAAGTGCTTGGCAACAAAAGCATTATAGCATTTCCTGAATTGCTCAGCTGCAAATGATTTCCAGGTTGAAATCCATATACTTAGCAATAATCTGAATGAATATGAAGACAAATAGTGTTAAACATTACTTATTCTCTAAAGGTATAGACCAGTATTTTACCGGGATAAATGATGTATATCACTTCAACATACGCTTTTTCAAAGTACTGTTCACCCGGCCCTTTCATTTCAGGGAAGTCATAAACCAGTCATTCGAAGTTGGGCTGAAATCGCTGCCATTAATAACCCTCACCGGATTTATAGTAGGCATTGTGTTTACAAAACAATCGAGGCCCTCTCTCGAAGACTTTGGAGCAACCTCCTGGCTACCTTCTCTCATTTGCATTGCAATTGTCAGGGCACTTGGCCCACTGGTCACAGCCCTGATCTGTGCAGGCAAGATTGGCTCAAGCATAGGAGCTGAACTTGGGTCTATGAGGGTAACTGAACAGATCGATGCTATGGAAGTATCAGCCATTAACCCTTTCAAATACCTTGTTGTGACCCGGGTTCTGGCAACCACAATCACAATACCCATCCTGGCATTGTATTGCAGCTTCGTTGGACTCTATGGCTCATACATAAACATTCATACAGAAGAAACAAGCAGCATTGTCAGCTTCTACCAGAGTGCATTTTCATCCATTAGCTTTCTCGATATATTTTCAGGTGTTGCAAAATCAGTGGTTTATGGATTCACCATAGGTATGGTAGGATGCTTTAAAGGTTTCAATGCCACCCAGGGTACCAGGGGCGTTGGCAAAGCTGCAAACCAGGCAGTGGTATTGGCTATGTTCCTCATCTTTATTGAAGAAATTGTAATTGTGCAGTTAGCCAACTGGATACGATATTTTTAAAACCATGGAAAAACACGATAAGCAACCACTAAAGTCAGGTGATCCTGTCATTTCCATCCATGGTCTGTATAAGTCATTTGGGGATGTTCCTGTTTTGAAAGGCATAGACTTTATCTTGGCAAAAGGCGAAAATGTTGCAATACTTGGTAAGTCAGGATCGGGAAAATCAGTATTGATCAAGATCATAGTCGGCTTACTAAAGCCTGATGCCGGAGAAGTCCTTGTTTTTGGGAAACAGATCGACCTGGAAAACAGGAAAGTATTGGATAAGATGCGACTGCGGATCGGGTTTTCATTTCAGAACAGTGCATTGTACGACAGTATGAATGTTTCACAGAACCTTGCATTCCCCCTGATGATGAATGTAAAAAACCTCAGTGAAAAAGAGGTTAATTCTGCTGTAGAAGAGGTTTTGGATGCAGTGGGTTTAAGTGAGAAAATAAACGAAATGCCATCTGATCTTTCCGGAGGACAGCGAAAAAGGATTGGCATAGCCAGGACACTGATACTCAAACCGGAAATAATGCTGTATGACGAACCTACCTCGGGGCTGGACCCGATAACCAGTGCCGAAATCATTGAACTCATACTCGAAGTACAACAAAAATATAATACAAGCTCGGTCATCATCACCCATGACCTCACCTGCGCGAAAAAAACAGGTAATCGAATCGCTATGCTTTACGACGGCAAATTTGTAAGAGAAGGAGACTTTGCAGAGGTTTTTGAATCAAAGAATGAGGAGATCCGGGGATTTTACAACTATAATTTCATTCAATAGATCATGAAAGAAAAATCCAACAAAAGAGCTGTACTCGTGGGACTATTTGTCTTTATAGGGTTAATCTTTTTACTGGGAGGAATCCTGATGGTGGGCAACCTGCACGACACATTCAAGAATAAGATGAACATTGTTTCGCTATTCGAAGATGTGAGCGGGCTTAAAAAAGGAAATAATATCTGGTTTTCCGGGGTAAAAATAGGAACGGTAAGCGACCTTCGCTTTTACGGGAAGTCGCAGGTGGTAGTGAGCATGAATGTTGAAACAAAAACGCAGCAGTATATCCGGAAGGACGCCAAGGTGAAGATCAGCAGTGATGGGTTAATTGGCAATAAAATCCTGATTATTTACGGGGGAACTGAGAAGTTCGGTTTGGTTCAGGAAGGCGATACCCTGGGTGTCGACAAAACAATTTCAACAGAAGACATGATTAACACACTGCAGGAAAACAATAAGAATTTCCTTTCAATAACAAGCGATTTTAAGACTATCAGCAAGAAACTTGTAACAGGCGAAGGGACTATAGGTAAATTATTGAATGACAATTCTTTATATAACCACCTGGATGCGACGGCAGCCTCTCTCCAAACAGCTTCGAATAAAGCAAGTCAGTTGGTTGCTTCACTTACTGTATTTAGCGAAGGGTTGAACAAGAAAGGGACATTGGTGAATGAGATCACTACGGACACGGTAGTTTTTAAGTCGGTAAAGTCAACTGTTATTGAATTGCAGCAGATCGCCGATACTGCCCGCTTGTTCATAAGCAAACTGAAGGAAGCAGGCAGCAATCCAAAATCGGCTGTTGGGGTTTTGTTATATGACGAAGCTTCCGGAAATCACCTGAAGGAAACCATTAAGAATCTTGAAAGCAGTTCTATTAAGTTGGATGAGGACCTTGAAGCAGCAAAACACAATATTTTGTTGAGGGGCTTCTTCAAAAAGCAGGCTAAAGCTGGAAAACCAGCATTACCGATAAAATAAGGGCCTAAGCTATTCGATGATTAGTAAATGAAAAAAATGAGCCTTCTCAGGCTACTTTCATTTCATCTTGATTATCAACACTTTCCCCTGGCTTGAAGAGATTGCTTATTGATCTTTCCACTGTTCCGTTCCCTTTTATTTCAGCCAGAAGTTCTTTGAGGTTAACTGTGGCATAGGTTGAGCTATGGTCAGACATTGCATAAGGAATAACCAGGTCTTCATTGTGAATTATTGATCCACAGGAAAATACGACATTTGGCACATACCCTTCACGTTCCGATTCATTGGGAAGAATTAAAGGTTCTGATAACCTGCCAATTTCGATTTCAGGGTTATCAAGTTCAAATAAAGAAGCGCTGATTACGCATTTTTTCATTGGACCGATAGCATTTGTAATTACCAGCCATCCTTCAGTTGTTTCAATTGGAGATCCGGCATTCCCGATTTGCAGAAGTTCCCAGGGATACCTGGGCCTCTGGATGAGTTTAGCAACCTTCCATTCACTAATGTTTTCAGAATAACTTATAAACCTGTTAACTTCGTCTATCCTGCACAACATGGCATATTTACCGTTGATTTTCCTTGGGAACAGAGCCATGCCCTTACTTTGGGCAATTACCCCGGTCATGGGCAAAACGTTGAAATGATAGAAGTTGCTTGTGCACAATAATTTTGGCATGATGGCTGCTCCATCATTAGCCGTGCAGGTCGCATAATATGAAACAATCCCATCATCATCCGTGAATTTCACAAAGCGGGCATCTTCAATTCCTTTTTGTTCTGCAGGTGAATTTGGGAATATCACTCTTTCTGAAATAGCTGAATCTATTGAAAAATCAAGTTCGTAATAGGAAGAAGCCAGCCATTTCATCTGCGAAACCAGCATATCCAAGACTACTGAAGGAGGTTCTTCACTTTCCCCAAGGCACCTGATCAATTCCTCATACGAAAAGCTATCTGCCAGATTTCCAAGCAAAGAAGCAGCAGAAAGTCCATTCTCACCGTTCTGCATCTGATTCAACTTCTCAATGAAATCTTTCTTATTGTAAATAGTCTTGTTAGTTACCTCAGCTTCAGCAAGCATTTTCCCAACAGGTTCCATTTGAAGTTCATTATCCCGGTCAAGCACTCCGCTTCTGAAAACTACAGAGGATACATGTCCTTCACCGGTAGCCCTGAAACTAATGATTACCCTTTTTTCATCAGGCCTGAGTTCAGACTGATCAGGATCTTCAATAATGGAAGGATTATAAAAAGCAGCGGATTCGATTGAAAATTCCTTAGTAAAATAGGAGCCAATTAATGCTTTCCTTGAAATACTGAGCGTACTTTCATCTATATCAAGCAGTTCAAATATTGGGGTGAGACGGCTATAATAATTTTCGAAGATTCTGGCAATATTCCTGTGCCTGGTTGAAAATCCTCTTAAAAGTTGGCTGATAGCTTTATTCACCTCAACTTCCGACATTGAAAGAACCGCTGTTAATATTTCAATGCTTCTTTTTTCAGTAGTATTTAGAAATCGGGGGATGATACGACTTGGGTCTGGTGAGAACAGCGTTGATTTCCTAATCACGTTTACTTGCATTGCAGTAAGTTTAGTTTGCCTAGCACTAATAATTAATTGATTTTCAATGCAAATGTTACTACTATATTACCATTATTATTCAATTAATTACAAAAAGACATTGCAGGCTGCCAAATTACCGGAAATACATTACGCTTTAGTGTAAAAGGAAAATTAAAATGGGGGATATATCTATTTAACAGTTTTACTTTCAGCAGACTTTAGAACATCCAGCAATTCTTTCAGATTTACAGTGGCATAGGTAGAAGAATGGTCGGACATTGCATAGGGAATGATCAGATCTTCGTTGTGTATAATCGAACCACAGGAATATATAACATTAGGAACATAACCCTCTCTTTCCGTCTCATTTGGGACCATAAGCGGGCTGCTGAGCCTGCCTATCTCCTTCTCAGGATTATCAAGTTCATAGAGGGAAGCACCAAGTGAGTATTCTCTCATGCTTCCTACAGCATGGGTTATAACCAACCATCCATCCTCAGTCTCAATTGGAGAACCGGCATTGCCTAATTGAACAAGTTCCCATGGGTATTTGGGCTGTTGAATTATTTTAGCTTCATGCCACATGTTTATGCTGTCAGAAAAGGCTATATAATTATTCACTCCATCTATCCTGCAGAGCATCACATATTTACCTTTGATCTTTCTTGGAAATAACGCCATCCCTTTATTTTGGGCTATCTCACCGTTGATAGGCAGTATCTTGAATGTATAGAAGTCAGAAGTCTTGATTAACTTAGGCAAAATGGAAGTTCCATCATATGCTGTATAGGTTGCATAGTAGGTAATTTCACCGTTATCATCTGTGAATTTAACAAAGCGTGCATCTTCTATGCCTCTTTGCTCGGTTGCAGATATCGGGAAAATAACTCTTTCAGAGATGGCTGAATCTATAGAAAAAGTGATCTCATAATGCGAGGAAGCAAGCCACATCATCTGGTTCATCATTTTGACATGATCTTCTGAAATGTCAGGCAACTTCCTCGCAAGATCAATTTGCATCATAAGCTCACCATAGGTAAAACTATCTCCAAGGTTATCGAGGATGAAAGAAGGAGAAACAACAGAAGTATGCTCCTGTACCTGTGATTGCTGATCAATAATGACCGGGGGAATAATATTCGCCTGGTCGGGCTTCTCATCGCGTTTATCGAGAATAGCCGGTGAAATATAATTCCTGGTTTCGTGGATTTCAAGGAGTTTTTCGAGGAAAGAAACCTTATTATAGATATTTCGTTTAATTACATCCGCTTCAGCCAACATGCGGCCCACAGGCTCCAGGATCAGGTTATTATTCCTGTCGAGCACCCCTGAACGGAAAACGATGGATGAGATATGGCCTTCACCGGTGGCACGGAAGCTAAAGATCACTCTTTTTTCATCCGACCTGGTCTCAGACTGATCAGGGTTCTCTACAATTGATGGATTAAAAAACGCAGCAGATTCGATCGAATACTCCATTGTAAAATAAGAACCCAGCAGCGCTTTCTGTGTTTCAGTAAGATCCTCCTCGTTCACTTCAATTTTTTCAAAAACCGGTGCCAGTTTGGCAAAATGCTTTTCAAAAATCTTTGAGATATTCCTATGCCTGCGCGAATAGCCTCTCAGCAGTTGGCTCATTGCTATATTAACATCCTTCTCCGACATTGCCAGCACTTTCCGGATAATGTCAGCCGACCTTTCATCGCTGACATATAAAAAGCGGGCAATGATCCTAGTAGGATCAGGTGAAAAAACAAATTTCTTTCTGCTTACGGCAACTTGCATTAGTCGGATTGTTGAAAAACATAAAGGTACTCTTCTAAAACAGGGATTCCTAAATAACATTCCAAAAGCTACGGAATTAGGCTAATGTCATCCCCTGGCCAGCGTAAAGAACATTGCAACAGCAGATGCCAGCATAACCAGGAAGGTAATCCAGACAACTGTATTTGACATCCAGCCGCTTCGGTTTTCACCCATTATCTTCTTATTACGTGCAATTCTTGCAATCAGGAAGATAAGCGGGACAGCAGCCACTCCATTGAATACAGCAGTGAATACCAGTGCTTTAATCGGGTCGATACCTATAAAATTGATCATCAGCCCAATTAGTGTTGCAATAGTAATAATGCCATAAAACCCATGTGCTTTTTTTAATTTGAGATTGAGGCCTTGCTTCATATTAAAGGCTTCTGACAGCGCATAGGCTGCTGATCCTGATAGTACCGGAATTCCTAGCAACCCCAGCCCTATGATCCCGGTGGCAAAGATCAGCTTTGCAAGAAACCCGGCATTGGGGAATGTCTGAACCAAAGGCTCAAGCGCTTTCGCAGCATCTGCAGCAGAGTTTACATTTACGATTCCGTTTTCGTGCAGTACCGAAGCTGCTACAACTATGATGGACCAGGTTGCAATTTCCGAGAACACCATGCCCACGAAATTATCCATGCGCAGGTTCCTGATAAAATTGCGGCCAAGCACCGGTTTCCCGTTATTTATCTTCATGTGCTCAGATTTCTCCTCCTCCACCTCTTCGGAAGCCTGCCAGAAAAACATATAGGGTGATATAGTTGTACCCAGTACGCCTGTGATGATAAAGAAAAATTCAAAATTCATTTCGATATGCGGCCAAAATGTAGCTATAGCCAGTGTTTTCCAGGGCTGGTGAACAATAAAAACCGTCACGGGGTATGTGATGAGGGCCAGGGCCAACCACTTCAGTATCCTGGAATAGACCCGGTAGGTGGTGAAAATCTCCAGGGTAAGGATTAGTGCGGTAAATCCTAAGGTAAGGACAACAAAATTAACCGGAATCAACAGTTGAGCAGCTGCTGCCAACGCCCCGATATCAGCACCAATATTGATCGTATTGGCAACAACAACAAGCATGACGGCAGAGTAAAGTACCTTTTTGCTGTAATTTGCTTTAATCACAGACGCCAGTCCGTGTCCGGTTACCGCTCCAATTCTTGCACAGGCTTCCTGGATTGCTGTCATCAAGGGCAGCATGGCAATTACAGTCCAAAGCTGTCCATATCCAAATTTCGCACCAGTCTGGGTATAGGTTGCTATTCCTGAAGGATCATCATCCGCTGCACCAGTTATCAAACCTGGGCCGAATACTTTCAGGAACTTATGTATTTTGCGAAAAACAGCTTTCATGTTTTGCTAAAAGCTAAATAAGACAATACTTTCCAACTCATGAGAATCCAATTTAACAGGCAGCACTATATAGGGCCATAAACATTCCATAGGACACTATCCATCTACTTGTTAAGTCAGTTTAACTATTAGTTTTAAATACCTTAAAGCATAAAAAACCCATTCCTGGTTGAAATGGGTTTTGAGGCAGGTTTATTTACGTGTCCAAATTTTTCATCGGGTGAGGATACTGCATATGAGCATTATCTTTCAATTTTTAAAAAGCTTTTAGCGCTGTTAACCCTACCAATATTCATAAGACTCATCTTGGGGTATGAAAAGGTTATGAGAGTTTGTTCATTTATTGGAGCCATACATTTTCTTGTTGATACTATTACGATGTATAGCCGTTCAAACCAATTAATTCAATTCCACTTAAAGTATGTCCTGCCTGCAAAGAAGCACAACAACCCTCAGGATGCGTCCCTGGTACTGCGGATCAGGCCTATTCCTGAGATAAAGAACAAGAGACCTAGTATCCCATAAATACCAACCGCCTTCATCAGATGTGTTCCCCAACCTGTATTATAAAACAATACACCAGTGTATATGAGTCCTGCTATCCCCAGAATTGTGAGCAAAGCTCCAAAACCTCTCTTCATATTCATTTTACCTGACCTTAATAAGCATTTGTAGTATCTCCCTTATGAGATGATAACGAACCAGCAGATTTCTATTTTGTCATTTTAAGCTGCTCTGTTGGCTCCAACTGCATTGTAAGATCCTTTTCGCCAATATTGGCTAATTCGACTTCGCACAAAATAGATACTTCTTCACCAACCATCATGCCTCCGGCTTCCAGGAGATTATTCCAAACCAGGCCCCAATCTGTCCGGTTTATTGTCCCGGAGACATAAAATCCGGCTTTCTCATTTCCCCAGGGGTCAACGGTTATTCCGCCAAACTGAACATTCAATTTGATATTTTTTGTTATTCCAAGTATTGTCAATTCGCCCCATAGTTCACGATTTCCATCAGCATCCGGTTGCCCGATTGTACTGGAGGTATAGGTGATCTGGCTATGTTTCTTTACATCGAAAAAATCAGGGCTCTTAAGATGTTCATCCCGCTTCGTATCACCTGTGTCCAATGAGTTTGCATCAATCCAAAGATCGATTTCTGCAGTGGAAAAGTCTTTATAGCTGGTATAGATACTGGCATCAAAAATCTTGAAGCTGCCTCTTACACGCGAAATCATCAGGTGCCTTATCTTAAAGCCAATTTCACTATGTGCCTGGTCAACTGCCCATTTGGTTCGAGTTGTACTCGCATTCGTTTTCATTTTTATTACTTTAATAAACATTTAGCTGCTTGACAGATAACTTGATCTCTGATTTATTTAAAGGACAGTCCGATGGTTGAAACTCCTGTTGAAAGATCGAGAAAACCGCCTACGTGATGATTAAAATGGTACTCAGCTCCTGCGTGAAAATCAAAGAAGAACGGGCTCCCAGCCTGGTAATAACCCCTGTCACCATTATAACCATTATCCCATGAAGTCCTGATAATTGCAAATCCCAATGAGCCGGCAAGGTAAAAATCCCATTTTGGCCCTGCCTGGAAAATCTGGTCAAAGTAATAGCTGCCTTTGACTCCAATTGGAATGATGGATTCGTGGAAGTAATAGGTATTATCGTTCCAATAATAACCATTCCGGTATGAAGAGAAACTAATGAACGGGGCCAGTGTAAAATTACGGGCCACATCAAATTCATAGTTGATGTCGACAACGGGGACAGAGTGGCCAACGTAATTATAGTAACCCCCGTAACCCCCTATTCCGATTCCAAGGTTAAATGTATTTCCGTGTTTTTCCGAATACCCGGTTTTCTGGGCGGAAACAATGGCTCCGCAAAACAGCAGAGCTAACAGAATGGTAAAGAATGTTTTTTTCATGGTTATTGCTTAGTAGTTAAATTTGAGTTTAAACAAATACCTGGTTATACCTGCTTTATTGTCAATTATTTACAAGACGGTATCCAAGTGTACCCTGGTACCAGGCATTTTTATACCTCGGTGATGAAGCTGATCCATCTCCTTTATTTGAGGAAATATCCCAGCCAGACCTGAAACTGATCACAAAATGGTTGAGGTCATAGTCAAGTCCGCAGGAAAAGCTTACATTATTTCTTCTTACATCAGCATTTTTGAATTCCGTCTCCTGCTCGAGGGTAATGGACCCACTAGAAAACGCATCATGTTCGCTGATCAGGTATGAGTATTGAGACCCTGCAAGGAGATTGAGGCTCCTGGTAGGTTTGAATGAGATCATTAAAGGGATGTCAGCAAAGGTAGTTGTCCGTATAAACTCATATTTGTTGCCGAGCAATTCACCTGTTGCATGGAACCCTTTTTGAGAGATCAGTATTTCAGGCTGAAAACCGAATAACTTGCTCATCGGTATAGCAACGAACACTCCTGTTGCAAGTCCAAACCTTGGATCAGTATTAAACTGCATTCCCTCAACATTGTAAATGGAAGAGTAGTTTGCACCTAATTTCACACCCAACTGGATCATGTCCCGAAAATCAGAACCAGGAACGAAATTGTTGACTTTTTCTTGAGCTGAGCATTGAATTGCAATACATCCAAACAGCAATATTGCAATGATTGTCTTTTTCATTTTTAGAGTTTGCCAATAATAATTTCATTGATATGCTGGCAAAAGAGAACACAGGTTCTAAGCATGCTCATGAACTAGCGCTTTTTGCCTTTTCCACCATCATGACCATTGTTTTGCTTCTGATTACGGCCATTATTTTGCCTGACACCTTGTCTCTGATGGTTCTGTTCATGTGAATTCCCGGGTCCCATATTACCACGTCCGGGCCTTTCACCAATCGTTCTCTGTGCTTCGCCATGATAACCCCTGTGATACTTCGTCCTATATTCCCTGTAATGGGCATAAGGCGCATCTCCATGATAATCAGTCATTACTACTTTATAACCATTATAAAGGTCATAATTCCTGTATCGGCCTGGAAGGTATGTACGATGAATCCAGCGCCCCCCGCTGGAATAGATGAACAGGGATGTTTGAAGGTCATAATAAGCCTGTACATCGGGAAGATAATAGTAACGGGCCTCGGCATATCCGACCGGTCCCCAGGGCGGTGGTGTTCCAATATTGATACTCATAGAGACCTGGGCTTGAGCTGCGACTGCAAAAAACAAGAGTATTCCTGCAGGGATAAGTTGTAGTTTCTTCATCTTCTATTGTTAGGTGGAATACGTAATTACCACGAAACAAAGGTGAAAATTTACATGTCGGAATACATTACACAATACTGATTAAGAGTTACATGATTCACACATTATCAAGCGACTTGCGCCTTTTGTGCTTCATTTGCTTGTAATATGTGGGCGTTAAACCTGTTATCTTCTTAAATTGATTGCAAAGGTGCGCAACGCTGCTGTAATTCAACCTGTAGGAAATTTCAGTAATACTTAGATCATCGTAAAGCAGCAGTTCTTTGATCCTTTCAATTTTATGAATTATAATAAAATGTTCAATAGTAGTACCCGTCACTTCAGAAAACAAGTTGGCCAGGTAGGTATAGTCATTGTTCAGCTTTTCGCTAATATAATCGGAATTCTTCAGCTGGGGCATTTCATCCGAATAATGGATCATCTCAACAACTAAGTTTTTTATCTTTTCAATAAGTATAGCCCTCCTGTCATTCATAAGTTCCAAACCTGATTTCAGCAGTTCTACCCTCAGAGTTTCAAGTTGTTCAGCTGTAATTTCATTGTAAATTTCCACTTCTCCCAAATCCAGGCTTCCATAACTCAGCCCTAGCTTTTCGAGTTCAGCCTTTACCATCATCTTGCAGCGGATGGATATCATATATTTTATAAAAAGCTTCACCTGGTATAAGTAATGAATAGAAATAGAAACAGCAACACTAATATACACAAAATGCCAGGATTATCAATGGATGGTACATAGTCAAATATCATTTTACAAAGCGGGGTGATGCATTTAAGCCCGGCTTAATATCAAATAACTCTGCATCAACATCCAAACTCATTCCTGGATGTTAATAGAGTATAATACTGTATATCTATGAAAACTAAAGTATTCATGTTGATAATCATCCTGGTAACTGCATGCGGGCCTCCGGGAATTGGTACCAAACGAAAAAGCATGGAAATCATCAATAAGATAGGTATCCAGTATAACCTGGCCTTTACAAAGAAGAGTCTTGACGACGGCACAAGGTGGTACCAGGCCCAATTATCTGATAAATTGTCAGATTCGCTGGAAGCAAAAATCATGACCAGTATTGTCAAAGAATTGGCCATGTTTCCTAGCAGCAAACTTGAAAACCTTTATGAACAAACGGAGAAGTATTCATATTTACTGAATACTTATACCTGGCAAACTCCAAACATGAAACTGGTTATGCGCTATACACAGGATATGACAAAATCCGTTAAGCCAAAATACCTGATTACTTTCCTGCTTAGTTCCAAATAGAATACTCGATGGATTCTAGTTTTCCGCCAACCAATTGATTTATAGCAGCAATACTGTTCCTGATCGGAAATATAGTTCATCCTTCAGCTTTAGAAACTGGAATGAAGTATTCCCGCAAATGATAAACATTAAAATATAGAGCAGCATTATAGGGGATGCACGCTTAAAGCCCCGGTGAGGACAGCGGCAACAAGCATAACGATTACCGTGCTGATTGCCCATTTCAGGGTAAAACGCTGATGGGCTTCAAAGCTCACACCAGCCAGGCCAACTAGCAAATAAGTAGATGCTACCAAAGGGCTAAGCATATGAACGGATTGTCCTAAAAGCGAAGCCCTGCCTATTTCAACCGCAGTCACTCCGAAATGAGAAGCGGTTACGGCTGTCAAAGGCACGATCCCATAGAAATAAGCATCATTGGAGATGAAATAGGTAAATGGCATGGAAGTAAGTCCGGTTATGACACCCAGGTTTGGTCCTAATGCGGAAGGGATGAAATGAATGAACTCCTTTGCCATAGCATCCAGCATCCCGGTACCTGATAAAATACCTGTAAAGATTCCTGCCGCGAAAACCATTGAACCGACTGAGAGGGCACTCCCGGCATGTGCAGCTAATTTCTTACGTTGTTCATCCAGGCTTGGGAAGTTGATAATCAATGCAATGGCAAGACCTACCATGAATGTAATTGCAATCGGGAATGTTGCCATAACCAATGCAACGATCATAACTATTGTCAGAAGAAGATTGATGAAGTAAATTATTTTATTCTTGATTACATAATTTTCAGGGGTTTCAATATGTTGTATTCCCAGCCGTTTACGCTCCTTATTGCCAAGGTAGTATGCAACCAGAACAATCCAGGCAATTGATATAATCATACTGGGGATAATAGGATTAAAAAGTTCGGTTGGATTGAGGTGCAGTGCACTCAGAACACGGGCATTGGCCCCAGTCCAGGGAAGTTTTATCATAATACCGACGCTCAAAGTCAGGATGGCAGTAAGAATGAGCGGGTTAATCTCAAGTCGTTTATAAACCGGTAACATGGCTCCTACCATGATCAGGTAAGTAGCGGCGCCATCTCCATCGAGAGCTACAACCAGGGATATAATACAAGTCCCCATGATAACTTTCAACGGGTCACCCTTTGCCAGCTGCAGCAGTTTAGTGATCAGCGGTTCGAAAAGTCCCACCTCAAACATGATCCCAAAATACAATATGCCAAACATGAGAAGAACGCCGGTTGGAGCAGTATCCTTTAAGCCTGTTTCCATCATTTTTCCCAACCCTGATACTTCCCCCGTAAACATCCCAAACAAAATCGGGATCAGGATCAATGCAACCATTGGCGAAAGACGCCTGGTCATGATCAGTGTTATAAAGGTAATTATCATCCCTAACCCGATTAGGGCCAGCATCGTTTCACTCATAGATTCAAAAAATAATTGACAAAGTTGATAGGGTTCATTCTGTATTACTATATCTAATCCATATAGCAGATCCTTACATTTAAAATTTAAAAGAAAGAGGCAACCATTTCCTTAATTGATGGTTAACCTCCTTCTTTCAAACATCATTCTGCAGTCAATACGGCTGTTCCATCTATCATTACATGATCAAACAATAGAATGGAGTGATAGAGACCGTTTATTCTGCATAGGTATAACTCCATTCCTCTGTTGAACCATCGGATGAAAGGGTCTTAACAGCTTTTGAAACCCTGTTCTTGGAGTCGAAAGTGTAAGTAAAACTTGACCTGTTTTTAACAATCGGAGTTTCCCTTGGGTCCCAATATTCAAAGTAATCAACCAGTTTTGTACTTGGTTTTCCATAGAAGTTTCCAATGGGTTTCCAATCAGAATCTGTTGCATTAGCCTGGAATATACCGTCAGTGTTATCGCCAATTGTATAGGTGAATACCTTAATTTGTGATGCTACTCCATCATCGGTGTATTTGGTGATCTGAGTAACATTGCCGTCAGTCATCTGAATTTCAAGTTTCTTATGATCAGAACCTGACCAATATTCCCTGTAAGTGGTGCAGTAACCATTGGCATCATAATCGTAGGAAGCATATTCACCACCGCCCCAGTCATCTTTGGTAATTAAGCCTGAAGAGTTGATGTCGTAAGTTCCGTAGGTGGAAGATGCATTCTTCGTAAGGGTTAACTTGCCCGCAACTGTATAGTCATACGTGACGGTTTTATCAAGTGAGCCTTCCCAATAATCATCAAATTTAGTAACCTTTGAAGCAGCATCATAGGTAAAATCCCATTTCTCTGTTCCACCGGCCCATAAGGCATAGAATGAAATTGATTTAATGAGTGAAGCTGTTGTAAAAGTAACATCCTGGCCATAAGAGGTACCTTCGGAACTTGTTGCATAGGCTCTCAAATGGTAAAGTGTAGCAGGAGTCAATCCGGTAATGGCGCTTGTAAATGTTCCGGTACCTGCTCCATCAGTAGTTTTGGAATCTGTGATTGTTGGGTTGGCGGCAGTGCCCCAGCATACGCCACGGGCGGTTACAGTAGATGATCCGGCTGAAGTAATATCTCCGCCTGAAGTTGCAGAAGATACTGTGATTGAAGAAACAGTTGTTGTGGTAACTGTTGGAGGGCTGTTGCTGTCCTTTTTGCAGGAAGAGAACGAAATGGCTAATACTGCAGCCATTGCCAAAAAGAAAATTTGTTTTTTCATGCTTCGAGATTTTGGGGTTAGAATTATGGATTTAACAAGGAATTTAATTGTTACCGGCTATGATGATCAGTGCCAGGCCTACTGTAAAAAGTAAGAACATTAAAGCAATCAAGGTATTGACTGAACGGGCAGCTCCTTTGAATTCTTTCCAGATGAATACTCCCCAGAAAGCACCGATCATCGTGGCACCCTGCCCAAGTCCAAAGGAAATGGCATATCCAGCCTTATTGGCGGCCAGGAGACTTAATGAAGTTCCAAGTGCCCAGATACATCCGCCAATAATACCGGACAAATGGCTACGGAAGTTTCCTTCAAAATATTGCTTGAAATTAACAGGACTGCCTTCGATTGGCTTTTTCATCAGGTATGTATTAAACAGGAAATTGCTCAGTACAACGCCAATTACAAAAAAGAAAAATGCAGCGTAAGGCGTCAGTTTCCCAACCTCAGCCATTCCTGCACCAGTTGCTTCCGGATCAACAGCAATTGCCTTGGCCACGAAACGGAAAAACCACGCCATGAGAAATCCGGCTGATACAGAAAGAAGGATTCCCTTTGTTGAGGTTTTCTGTATGCTGACCGCATGCTTCTTATAGGCAAGGGCATCAAGAATAATAGCAACCACCACTATACCCACCCCGATAAACAACAGCATGGGGTCACCTTTGGGAGTAGCAATATAATTGATAAGCACGCCTAAAACCATGCAGATACCGACCCCTACCGGGAAAGCTATAGCCATGCCTGCAACAGAGATTGCAGCTACCAGGAGGATATTGGAAAGGTTGAAGATTATACCTCCCAGGATTGGATTAAGGATAGAGGATGTGCTTGCCTGTTTAATACTTTCAAGGAAGCTCATTCCCACACCGTGTGTGCTTCCCAGGGTGAAACCAAACAAAAGGGAAAATAAAAGGATCCCGATCACATAATCCCAATAGAAATGTTCGAAACGCCAGCTCTTGGCGGCTATTTTCTGGGAGTTGGCCCATGATCCCCAGCAAAGCATGGTAACAAAGCAGAGAACGACCGCCAGAGGATAACTATTTACGATAAACATGGTAATTGGTTTTAGTTAGTATTAGGTTGTTTATTTATGAAATCTTTTTGTTGCAAAGCTGATTATATCAGGCAAGCCCTGAATGAGCCATTCAAACCCGCCGGAGCCAGGCCTAACCCTGTATTCATGCGACAAATCCTTATCCCGAAGGAGCATATGGGCTGTCCCGTTGCCTTCATAATGATTCCCTTTGTCGGGCGAATCGATATAGAATGAAGTACTTTCGAGGGATTTCGGATCCCTGCCTGATAATAACCCGGCAATACTGTCAACTGACAGGAAACCATCCGAAAGGATACAACAACCGAATTGCCCCTGTTTAATAGCAAGCGCGGAAACTGCATCAGCCGAAGCCTGGTAACCCATTAAAGCCCGAAACTTATAACCTTTGCGAATGCGCAGTTTTTGTTCAAGTTCAGGCATGATCTTGTCAAATTGAGCAGATGCTGCGCCTGGCAAAAAGACCAGGATCATCGGGCATGCTTTTATATCATCTGCTTCCTGGCCGACCAGGGCTGCGATAGATTTTTGCTGAATAGTATTCAGTTCTCCTATGAAATAAATTACCGGGTATAAGCGGTCGCCCAGATCATATTCAGAAGGGACACAGGCTATTGCTGTTTTGCCCTGTACAGTCAAACGCATTACTTGCTTTTCCGGAAAAGCATTAAGGCTAATCATGGGTTGAATATCAGGCTGGTATGATTTCCCCTCAAAAGCATCACTAATAAACCTTAATGCCTCTGGCAATGCTGAACACCAGTACTGAAAACTATGCCCGCCATCGCGTACACGAAATTCATGCGGAATATTCAGTTTGCGCATCAGGATATGCAGTTCCTCATTTGACCTGCAGAGCGTTTGCTCCTTATCGCCATTATCGATATAGATATTCAGTTTACTGATTTGTGCTTCATTCAAGCCTGGTAAAAGGTGGAAAGGAGAATTCTGTTTGTAATATTCTGTAATCCGGTCCTCCCCTATTGTCCCAACTCCTCCAAACAAGCGTCCCCATTGTTTATTCCACCCTGAAGAATCTTCAGTCATATACTGCTTATCGGTTCTGATGGAAATGCTAAGCGGCACTGTTGAACCAAATACATCAGGATGCTTAAGGTGAAGGTTCAAGGCGCCAAATCCTCCCATGGAATAGCCCATAAGGGCACGGTGACGGCTGTCAGGAAGAGTCCTGTATATACTGTCGATGTAAGGCACCAACTCTTTCACAAACATATCTTCGTAAAGGAACGTACCCTTGTAATCGTTCACATAATAACTTCGGAATCCCTGGGGCATGACAAATATCATAGGGACTGCCATCTTCTCAGCAACTGCTTTATCAGCATACTGGCTGATCTGCCCGTATTCAAGCCATGCTGTTTCATCATCACCCAGCCCATGCAGCAGGTAAACCACCGGGAATGACTTACCAGCAGAATAGTAATCCTGAGGAAGGCAAACTGAAAAACGGATATCCTGATTCAGTATTCGGCTATGCATTACCAGGCTTTCCTGGATTCTCAGACCATTGGCTGAAAACGCAATGGATAAGCCAGGCAAAGTCAGGAGAGCCAGTAACATCAATTTTCTCATATGCCGGTACTTTTTAAGTGATAGGCCAGGAACAGAAATGAATCAGAGAGCCCGTTCAGGAGTGACTGTTCACCGGGAATACCTTGCCGTACCCGGTATTCATAAGGTACATCCAGTTGGCGGATCGAGCTGTACAATGCATGATAGCCCTTGTAGTTATTGCCTTTTTCGCTAATGTCCAGGTAATATGAAATGTCCGTATTTGAGGCCACAGCATTTAACGGAATATCAGCATCAAACAAAAGGCAGGAATTGAACGTATCCGTAAAGCCAGGTACAAGTTCAAATGCTGTTGCCCCTGCCCTGGCGTTACCGGCTAGGATGGTTTGATCCTTAAGTGAGGTAACCCTGTAGGTACTCCTCACCTGCTCCAGGACCTGTTGCAGGATATCATGGGTAACCGGAGTTTCCTGGTAAGGTATCTCAACCAGCAGCGATTGGGGCAACCGATTGGAATTCATGCTGCAATTCAGCAGCGAATATAGCTTCTGCGAATCCTGAACTTCCTGCCCTGCTGTGCGGTCATGCATCATTACAAAGAGCGGGAAATCAGAACTAATATCCGCATAGTTTGAAGGAAGCATCACATTGTATGTTATATTGCTGCCCGAAAGTTGTCCTGGAACAACCCGGCTGGCAGGGACTTCAGCACAGGTATCAACAGAGGCGGGCTCAGAAGGGTATTGCATCTGCCTCACTGCATACGATATATACTTGAGGGCTTCCGGCAAAGCACTGTGCCAGTAACCCCAGGTATGTGCCCCGTTCCTGACCCTGAATTCATGCGGAATATCTAGATCACGCAGGGTATCATGCAGTGCATCACTGGTTATGGTGAGTGTCTCTTCGTCATCGCCGCAATCAATAAACAGGTTGAGCCCATTTATCGAAGGAGTGCCAGGAGTTCCCAGGAAGTGGAACGGGCTGTATTTTTTGAAATAATCCGTGATCCGTTGATCGCCGGTTGTGCCGCTGCCTCCAAAAATTGCCCCCCATTGCATATTGAAAACGCCCTGAGGCTCAGCTTTATACTGATCATCGGTGCGGAATGACATACTCAAAACCACACTTGTTTTAAAAACTTCAGGGTTCTTTACTGGCAGGATAAATGCACCATAACCACCCATTGAATAGCCCATAACTGCCCGGTGCTGCGCATCCTTTATTGTCCGGCAAATGGAATCGATATGCGGGACCAGTTCATTTACAAACATATCCATGTACGGAAATGAGCCATCAAAACGGTTTACATAGTAGGAATTAAAGCCTTCGGGCATCACGTAGATCATTGGGATCGTTTCCGATGCAAACTGGTCGATGTAGTATTGAACATTTCCCCCTTTATACCATCCGGTTTCATTTTCACCGTATCCATGCAATAAGAAAACAACCGGGAATTTCGTTGCTGAATTCTCATATTCCGCAGGAAACAATACCGCGTAATGAATGTCGCGGTTCAGCAGCTTGCTATGAAGGGTTTGATGCTCCTGCAAGCGAACAAAAGGAACTACCTCCACATCATCAGGCGTTTTTTTCCTGCACCCTTCCATTCCTGCAAGGATGACAAGAATACAGGACATTGTAATTAACCGGAAGAGGATCCTTTTAAACATTAAGTCTGGTATTATTTTTCAGGATTCTTTATTTCAAGTGGCTTATCACTATAAACCACGTAAGCTTTTTCCGTGATCCTGAAATCCGGATCCTGGTTAACCCATTTAATTTCAAGCTTATGGTCCCCGTTTTTAAGCAGGTACTTATAAAAGATATCATACTTGCGGATGATGTAGTCATAAGGCATATGAACCTGCTCGACCTTTGCTCCATCAATGAAGACATCCAGGATGGCAACATAATCACTTTTTGCCACGCCACACTGGCTTTTTACATTTCCAAGCACTACGATCCCATTCCCGTTAAAATCAATTTTGATGCTTTCATCCAGGAAGTCCTTCCTGACGAGGAGTTGTTTTGATGGATACATTCCTTCGAAGGATTGCTCAAACCGCAGCAATTTTGGCTCCTGGATTTTCAGTGTGACTTTGTCATCCTTCAATTCGCCGCCATTTTTCAGGATCTGCTCGAGAGCATGCTTATAGCTCAATGCATAAACCTGGTTAAGGGTAATGTCAGAATACGGGAATTTCAGATCCTGTACTTTTTCCACTGCCGGTTTCCAGTAAGCAGGAATTTTATCATATCCCAGGATAACTCCAAGAATGCCTCCGGCTGTAGCAGGGTTACAATCGGAATCCTGTCCGCAGCGACATGCTATATCAATGGTTTTAAAGAAGTCCTTTTCCCCATACAGAAGGCCCATAACCACATAGGCTGCATTTACACTTGCATCAATATTGAATGAGTTGAATACACCTTCAGGGCAGCCTTTTTCGGAAGTATGCTTCTTCTGGAATTCGAACCAGCACTGCTTCCAGTCTTTGGGATACGCCTTGTGCCATTTGATCACATCACTGATTGACTGGTAAAACCTGCTCTTTTCAGGAATTGGTTTCAACCCCTGTTCGATTATGAAATCCAGGTCATCAGAATAGAAAGCTGTTGCATACATACCTGCCATAAAAACCCCGCCATACCAGCCATCACCATAGTTTGTAATATGGCCGGTGCGATCACATATTTCAGCGGCTGTATTGATTAAACCGGGTGACATCATTCCTGCAAAGTCTGATTCAATCTGGAAGTCAATGTCATCGGCATGGGGATTATTCTTCCAGCTACCGGATGCTGGAGGCATGATTCCGTTCAGGATGTTATAGCGGGCAGCCTGGTTAGCATGCCAGAGTTTATAAGGTGAATTTGCAAATGAGATAGCAAACGAATCAGCCGGGGCATTCAGGCCGCATCTTTCCAGCACTTCGATAAACGTGAGATCCATATATACATCATCGAAGAGGCCCGGATCTGAATTAAAGAGCTCCCTGATATAATCATCGTACCAAATAATGGGCTGGTCATCCTGGATCATGGAGCCTTTAAACTGAAATTCAGTTGGACCACCGTATGTGCATCCAATCACCTGACCAGCCCAGCCACCTTTGATTTTGTCTTTCAACGTACTAACTGACAAGGTAGCTTTGTCAGTCAGCAGGGATTTATTTTTCCCATTCCCACCGCATGATGAAATTATGATCACTGCCGAAATCAAACTGATAATGCTTATCCCGAGTTTTCTCATCGATCTTTATTTTGGCAGATTACTAACAGCTTGTTTTTCCGAATAAATCACAATGTCATTGATCCTGATCTCATATGCCGGCTCTGGATTTATCCATTTGAGCCTTAATGTATGTTTCCCTTCCGGAAGCTGGTATTTCCAGGCCGGTTCGAGCCGCCGGGAAGTATTCTTCATAGGCATTTTGATATGCTCATCCAGTTTCCTGTCGATGTATAAATCAAGTTCGGCTACGTATGCATCATCCGGTTCTGCAAGTGCAAATGCTTCGGAGCCAACTCTCTTTGACACACGGTCAATATAATCTTTATCAATTTTTGAGTTCTTCACCAGGTTACCATAGAAAATGAAACCATTCCCTGTAAAATCATAGGAAAGTTCGTCGGTAAAGGATTTGTCGTACCTGTCGCGATAGGTTGGGAAGGTTTTTTCAAAATTCTGTTCAAAAGCCACAGGGACAGGTTCTGCAAGAGGAATTACAATCTTATCGCGATCAACTGAGCCTCCGGATAATTTTATCATTTCAACTGCCTGCTTATAGCTCAGATCATATGCTTTATTCAGTGACATATCCGTCCCTTCGAAATCAAGAGGTTCAATTTCCTGCAGAGGGTTTAACCAGAAAGCAGGAATTTTCGAGTACCCAAGCATCACACCCAGCACTCCGCCAACGGTTGCAGGATTGCTGTCAGCATCCTGTCCGCAGCGGGCTGAGATATCAATTGACTTCGTAAAATCTCCATTCCCATACAACAGCCCTATGGCAACAAAGGCCGAATTCATTTTGGCATCTATATCAAAGGAAAGAAAGACACCCTTGGGACAGCCGACATCATTGTTCCATTTCTTCTGCAACTCAAACCAGGTTGCTTTCCAGTCATCCGGAAACTGTTTATGCCACTTAATGACATCTGCGATGCATTCATGGAATTTCGTCCCTTCCGGGATGGTCTTATTTGCTTGTTCTACAAGTTCATTTACATCTGAAGCAACAAAAGCGAGCGAATACAAGGAAGAAACAAAGACCCCTCCGTACCAGCCATCCCCGGAATTCATAATATGGCCAACACGATTGGCAATTTCGGTCGCGGAATTCACCATTCCGGGAGCCATCAGCCCGATAAAATCAGCCTCAATCTCAAAATCAATATCATCGGCATGTGGATTATTTTTCCAATAGCCGGATGCAGGAGGCCTGATACCGTTCAGGATGTTGTAACGCGAAGCCTGGTTCGCATGTGCCAGGTGGTAAGGTGTTGATGCCCAATGGCTTGCAATACTATCCATTGGGGCTTTAAGTCCATATTTTTCAAATACCTCTACAAAGTTCAGATCCGTATACACATCGTCGAATAATCCCGGTTTTTTATCAAACCAGTATTTCACATAACCTTCATGCCAGGGAATGTTCTGGTAATCAGGTATGATTGACCCCTGGTACTTGAATTCAACCGGGGCTCCGTACACCACTCCTATCGTCTGACCGGCCCATCCGCCCCTGATCTTGTCTTTCAATTCTGCAGCTGTGAATGTCTTTTGACCGACATAGTGATTCTTCTCTGAACCTTTCTGTTTGCAGGAAACAGAAAAGATCAGCAGCGTAGACAAAACGAATGCTGATACAAAAGACTGTTTGATTCTATATTTCATACAGAAGTTTCCATTAATGGTAAACGCTGAGTTCAGTTATGGATGTGAAGCCTGAAACCTGTTTCGTGTATTTATTCCAGTGATCCTGGATCTTTGCATCGCCAATGATCCTGATCCCTTTGGTCTCAATAGTTTCAAAACTGATCACATATTCAACAAAATGAGGCTGGAAGAATACGATATCTGTTTCAGGCAAAGGAGGTGAGATCTGAGTTTTCTCAACCGGGACCCATTTCCCGGCTTCATTGAGGTATTGGACATTAAGGGATGTAAACCATCCGCCGAATTCTTCAAGGCATCCCGAATGGAAAGCCATCATACTGATCTTCTGGGGCGTTTTCCAGCTATAGCCATAATAATCAACTTTGGGAATTTTGGCTTTGGCAGCCAGGCTGTAAAATACTGAGCCAGGACCGGATAGTACCCCATCATTAATTACGTCAACACTTTTAGCGTACATGGATTTCCCGAACGTATACCAGCAGGAATCAAGAACCTTTTCATTCAGGTTGCGCACATTGGCCAGGATGGAATCAGCAGTGGGAGCAATATTGGTTCCCCGCACTAGCAGATTAAACTCTTTAGTGGCTTTTTCTTTCCCGTTGTCCAGTTGGAGGGTTATCCTGGAATATCCACCTGATGTTGGGATCCCTGTGAGTTTTCCTTTCGAGAAGGTAAGGCCATCAGGCAATTTGCCCCCAACAAGGCTCCAGTTATAAACCTTATTTGCTTCGGTGTAGAAATTATAATCAACGGGCTTTCCAACCTCCATCCTTGGAAGGGGCCCCAGGCAAAACTCGACCGGTGGATTGAATGCGGCCTCCGGGTTGATGGTCAAAACTTCGAACCCGGGTTTACCACTGAGTTTTCCACCTTTGGCAATTACCAGGTCGATTGTGGCCTTTAATGTTTGGTCGATCATCTCCGAAATTTTTCCATCCGGCATATCGTACCTTGTAATATTGATATACCTGTCGTTAAATGGCAATTTCCATCCTTCAATTGGCAGGTACAGATTTTCCGGCAAACCCTTCATTCCATTGATAACACCCATCAATCCGGCAACTGTAGCTGCCTGGTTATCAGCATCAAAACCCATTGCGCAGGAATAGTCAAGTGTATTTTGAAAATTACCATTCCCATACAACATGGCGAGTACAGCACATGCGCCATTCAGGTTGGCGTTCCAGATGGTTTTGGTCATATCGGGTTCATCGATGTAATATTTCTGCGCCATTTCTTTCCTTGCAGCCTTCCAATCAGCAGGGTATTTATCATGAAGTGAAATCATATCCTTCACTGTTGCAGTAAACCGGCCATTTGAGGGCAACGCCTTTATTCCAATCTCAATGAGTTTATGAATGTCTTTCTCAAAGTAGGCTGCCGAATACATGGCGCCATAGAAGATTGTGGGTTCAACACCCCAGCTGTCACTGGTAATGCGAGCGGCCCAATCGGATTTAGCTGCTGCATATCCAATCATTCCAGGGGCAATTACTCCCCAAATTTCATTAATCAACTGAGGGTCGATCTGGAACCAATGCGGGTTCAGCTCTTTACTACCGGTAAATGGCGGAGTATAGCCAAAATGCATAAGCCCGACTGCTGCCCGGTTGGCTAACCAGACACGGTCACGGATATGGTACATCCAGGCTTCCCGGAGCTGCTGATAGGTGGGTTCTTCACCATATTTCACCATCTGCAGGAGGTACATGTATTCCACATCCGTATCATCATCAGAGAAAGCACCGTCGTATTTCTTCAGCTTATCCAGGTTCTTCATATACCCATACGGCCAGGTTTCTGGCCCCGGGTTACTGATGTATTTGCCTTCGTGAGGCAAGCCATAGATATTACCGATCATCTGACCTATCCACTCAGCAGCTATTTTATCTCTCAATTCACTAACCTTAATCTTATATTGTTTGTTTCCCATTGATTGATAGGAAACCAGTGATAAGAAGAGGAGTACAAGTGCTATTCTGAATGATGCTTTCATCATTATTACATAGGGTTTTGTATAAGATTTGAGTTGGCATCCAATACAGCCTGGGGAATTGGGAACAGTTTTGCATTGGTTCCGGAGGCCGGCTTATTCCAGCCTGCATTTCCCCATACTCCAAAACGAATCATATCCTGACGGCGATGACCTTCCCAGGCAAATTCCCTGCCCAGTTCATCAAGGAACCCTGTAGTGGTTAAATCGGAACTCGTCAAAGGAGCAAGACCAGCCCGGGTCCTGATTTTTTGAAGATCCGGGTCACTCAGGAATTCTTCTGCCCGGTTTAACCGCCAAAGGGCTTCCAGCTTGGTATAAAGAACATCGGTATAGCGGAAGAGGACAAAATCATTTTCCATATCATTCGTGTAATACTCCAGGCCTTCCTGGTATTCATACTTGCAGCAGCGGGCGCCTTCCCATTTTTTTCGTGCCATATAATTTGCCACCGTCGAAGTATAGATAAAAGGCTCACCGTCAACGATGATATCCTGCCCGTTCTTATCTTTTTGCTGGCCGACAAGGAATGATTTTTTACGAAGGTCGCTGTCGGAATATTTGTCGATGAACCCTGGTTCAAGGATAAATTCATCCCACATCCCGCCCAGGAACTTAAAGGTGGCCCTGCTGGCATCATTAAGTGTTAGGGTATACCAGTAAAAATGGTCCTTTGTCAAGACGGTTTCCATTGGAATAACAAAAATGTTTTCGGTTGAACCTTCGTTGTGAACCTTGAAATTTGCAAAGAAGTCATCTTCAATATGGTAACTGTTTAAGGCAATAACCTTATCGCAGGCATCAATGGCTTTCTGATTTTCATCAATTCCAATCCACTCCTGAGCATTCAGGTACATCTTGGCAAGCAGCGTATAGGCCATTCCCTGGGTAACCCGGCCGTAATATTCAAGGTTTGGCTTATCCTGGAGTTTGTCGATATTGCTGAGTATTTCATTTTCAATATAAGTGAACATGAAATGCCTGTCCTTCTGAACCGGGAGTTGATTGTTCGTAACATCAACGGCAAACTGGATGTTTCCCCAATGATCCATTGCCCAGTAAAAGTAGAAGGCACGAAGAATGTGGATCTCGGCTGTAACCTGGTCCTTAGCCGGAAAGGTGAGCGTTGATGACTCAATGGTATGAATGATCTGGTTACAGGAAGCAATTCCCTGGTAAACATTTTCCCAGGCGAGGGTCAGGATTTTATTGGTGGGTTTTAACTGGTGCTTCTGGATTTCATCCCATCTGCCGTTATCCCATACCATACCGTCATCCCGGCCGGGGGCAACCATTTCGTCGGAAGCGATCTCATCCAGCGACCAAAGGCTGAACTCTTCCGGGTACTTTTGCAGTTTTGTATAAGCAGTACCAGCATACATCAGCATGTCTTTCTCATTGTTGAAAAAGCCATCAATAGGAATATCCGAGTAGACTTTCTCCTTAAGGTCCGTACAACCGGCCAGGCCCATCAGCAATCCGGTGGCCAGGAAAATCGAGACATATATTATTTTCTTCATGATTGACAAGGTGTTAACAATTAGAATGAAGCGTTCACGCCAAAGGATATTACTGTAGTCCTGGGATAATAACTCAGGTATTCGATCCCTGGTGACAATCCGCTCATATTGACTTCCGGATCCAAACCCTTGTAACCGGTGAGGCAGAAGACATTCTGGGCAGAGGCAAAAAACCGGAGTTTAGAAATGTACCTTGTGATTCCTGTGAAATTGTATCCAACTGCAACATTATCGAGTTTGAGGAAGGTTGCATTTTCAACATACTTGGATGAGTATTGCCCGGTACCAATAAATTCAGGGTTCTCAATTTGGGTATAAACTATATTCTGCCCGATACTCTGCCAGTTTTCATAATAGAGACGATACATATTCAATGCCTTCCCACCAATCTGTGACCTGAGCGATAAATTCAGGTCCCAGTTTGCATAGGTAAAGGTATTGCTCCACCCCAGCATACATTTGGGATTGGCATTCCCGATTGGTTCCCAGTCTTCGGTACTTACCTGCCCTACTTTATTCTGATTCTTAAACTCATCATGCCCGGTTGCATCTACACCCAACCATACAGGCCCGTAGAATGTACCTAGAGGTTCGCCTTCCTGTAAGCGCTGGCAATTGAGCGGGAATGACCCACCCAGCCATCCTACAGGCATGGAAGTCGCTGTAAATTCAGCATTTGAAAACTTCAGGAGTTTGTTCACGTTCTTGCTGAAAGTAAAAGTAGAGTTCCATTTGAATTTCGTTTTTTCAACGGCAACAACATTTAGGGTAAATTCTAACCCGCGGTTGCTGATCGAACCAACATTTGTAAACAAGGTATTGACGCTATACATGGCCCCGGTGGGGACACTGTAAGTGTAAAGAAGATCCGTACTCCACCTGTAATAATAATCCACGGCACCGGTGATCCTGCTTTTCAGGATAGCAAAGTCAATACCTGCATTCAGCTCTTGCTTCTTTTCCCAGCGCAGATTAGGATTGGGATTAGTTTTTGGGCGGTAGGTATTGATCCATTGCCCGTTATAGTAAAAGCTGGAATTCAATCCTCTCTGCATCAGGATCAGGGATTGGTAGTTGTCGAAATCCTGGTTGCCGGTCACGCCAAATCCAACCCTGAGTTTCAGGTCGTTTACAAGGTTGACATTTTTCATGAATTCTTCCTTGTTGATCCTCCATCCCAAACTTGCCGAAGGGAACCAACCCCATTTGTTATTGACCCCAAAGCGGGATGAACCCTCTCTCCGGATAGAGGCTGAAGCCAGGAACCTTTCATCAAAGTTATATATCAACCTTCCGAAAAACGAGATCAGCAGGCTCTGGGACTTATAGGATCCCATTTCAGCTGTACCACCGGCAAGTGCTGCCCCGGCCCCAATATTGTTTACCCCATAATCATCGAAATCAAAGCCTGAATTGCCCATATAGGCATCATTGTAGACATTTTTCTCATAGGAATAGCCACCCAATGCCTGTAAGAAATGCTTACCGAGAGTCTTGGAATAATTTAACGTACTTTCATACAGAATATCCGAAGAACGGCCGTTATCAATACTTGCACTTCCTCCCTTACCTATGATGCTGGGGTAATATTGTGTCTTATAATCATTCGATTCCCAGTCGGAGAGGTTGTAGGAGATGAAATTTACCCAGTTCAGGGTAGGTGCAAATTTTATTGTAGCTCTAACGTTCCCGGCAGCGTCGTTGGTTTTACCATCCTGGGTACGCTCATTAATCATGGCAACAGGATTATAGAAATTAGCTCCCGGCAGGTAGGTATACCCACCATAGGTTGTATTCGAAGGATCGTAAACAGGACTCGTAGGATTCCGGATGAATGCCTGGTAGAAAACATCGTAATTGGCAGGGTTATATTTCCGCATGCCGTAGCTCAGGTTATAATCCAGTGTTAGCAGACCTTCCAGGGCCTTCTGGTTGATGTTGGTTTTTACCAGGAATTTATCGGATTGGTTATTTTTGAGTAAGCCTTCTGACAAATCGACAAAGATGGTTGTGCGATGAGAAAAATTATCATTCCCACCTGATATGGCAAGGTTGTGTTGCTGACTTACAGGATTGGGCCGGGTGACTTCCTTAAACCAGTTTACATTGTCGTCGTAGATACTTGATACCTTATCCGGCGCATAGGTGTTGATAGCATTTCTGAATTCATCGGCTGTGAGGTTCCTTACCCCTCTTGGTGCTACCTGCACTGAGACCAGCCCGGAATACTCAACCTTGCTTTGGCCACTCCTCGCACGTTTTGTCGTAATAATAATTACACCATTGGATCCCCTGGTTCCATAAATGGCAGCAGCTGAACCATCCTTCAGAACGTCAATGGATTCAACTTCATCGGGACTGACATTTCTCATATCTGCTCCGGCGACACCATCAATGATGATCAGTGGCCCCTGCCCTGCTACCAGGGTGTTGGTCCCCCGCAAAATGATATTGTACCCGGCCTGGGGATCAGCTCCATCAGGCTTCACAATATTTAAACCTGCTACTTTTCCCTGCAAAAGGCCTATTGGATTGTTGAATGTCCCCCTGTTGAACTCGTCTGCTTTGACAGTAGCTATCGCCCCAGTGACTTCTTTCTTGGTTGTTGTTCCATAACCGATAACAACAACTTCGTCAAGCGATTTAACAGACACTTTGAGGCCAACATTCAATACAGCCTGGTTATTTACAAGGATTTCCTGTTTTTCATACCCAATCATAGAAAAAACGAGTATGTCACCTTTAGAGGCACTGATGTTATATGTACCATTGATATCAGTGGTACATCCGGACTGCGTGCCTTTGATGGAAATGCTTACTCCGGGCATAGGATTTTTATCGGTCATGTCGGTAACCTGGCCATAAAGTTTCCTCATAGTTTCATTCTGTGCATATGCCTGATTGGCACATATAGTTATCAGAATAATAACAAGAAATCTTACTACAAGCCTGTTAATCATTTTGAGAATCATATTGAATTTCATTTTGAAAGTTTTTGAGATTCAAAATCAAATGTTGTTAGTTCTGAACGGAAAGGGATGGAAGATTGAGCCCCCATCCGGGTAACGGTAATGGCTGAAGCCCGGGCAGCCATTTGAACGGCTTCAAGAATTGATTTGCCTTCAGAAAGCCCAACGCAAAAAGAACCGCAGAAGGTATCTCCGGCTGCAGTAGTATCGGCAGCTTCCACTTTACAGGCTTCAACAAAATGGTAATCCTGGTACTCCTTGATCAGTGCTCCCTGGGATCCCAGTGTTATTACAACAATTTCGACACCCTTAGCACTTATGATATTAGCTGCCTGTTTAGCAGATTCAATATCGAATACTTTAATGCCTGAGAGTATTTCAGCTTCACTCTTATTGGGAATTATGATGTACACCTGTTTGAGCAACTCATCCGACAGGGCCCTGGCCGGAGCCGGATTCAGGATAACCTTAATACCTTTATTATTTGCCATTTCTGCAACATACTCAACGGTTTTAATAGGTATCTCAAGCTGCATTAAAACCAGATCACAGGTTTCGATTTCATGGCTGGCTTTTTCAATATCAGCAGGTGCCAGGTACGCATTTGCCCCCGAAGCAACCACGATACAATTTTCCCCATTGGCATCTACTGTGATCAATGCAACACCTGATGGATGCACTGAATCGGAAACAATATAGTCAGTTTTAATATTTTCAGTGGCATAGAGCATAACCGATTGCTTACCGAATACATCATTACCGGTTTTGGAAATCAAGGTAACATTCCCTCCCATTCTAGCTGCAGCGACTGCCTGGTTCGCTCCTTTTCCTCCAGGGTTCATAAAAAAAGTGCCTCCTAATATGGTTTCTCCCGGAATTGGCAGCCGGTCTGCTTTAATAACCATATCCGTGTTACAGCTTCCAACCACAACTATTTTTTTCGAATTCATTTTATCAGGTTTTAATTCGGAGCAAATATATATTAAGCTGAATGTGAAAATTGCCTAATATTTACACAATCCTGTAATTTAAAATTTCATAGTTTTCGAATAAAACAAATCTATTACACTTATTTTCTGACTGTTATAATTATTTCAACCAACTTATTTTACATTTATTCTGTAATTTTGAACAAATTATTGCTGTGAATTTTATTCAAATACTACTTTTACCTGTTCCAAAGCAGGCAAAGATGGAAAGCAGATCTAACATTTTTAAATCTGCCCTCTTGTAAAAGCATATAAAGAACGAATCATACCTATACATTTCGGAATCATTTTTTGGACTGAAAAAAGCCATCCCCATCCATGTCAAAATTTCATTCGCTGGTTGTACTCACTAATTCTCTCACCTTAGCAGAGAAAAAGGCATTCCGTATCCGTTCATCAAGATCCAAAGCAAATTCAGATTACGTTGTGCTGTACGATATTATTGAGAAAAACAAGGACTTGCCGCCCTCATTGCTACTGGCTGAATTCCTCGAGAAACGCCCGAAAGCTTCAATTGAAACCACTACAAAGTACCTTTTCGAATTATTGCTTGATACCATTCTGGAATTAAAAAAGGAACAGGATAGCTTTTATTTTCTTTTTAATAAAATACTAAAAGCCAGGATCTTATATGAAAAGTCCATGTTTGAGGAGTGCTTTAGGCTTCTTGATGAGATTATCGAGCAGGCTGAAAAATTTGAAAACTATTATGCATTGCTTATGGCTTCCAGACTGGAGCTAGACTACTTACTGGCATTGAACTTCCCTGACCTCGATGAAGCAACGCTATTGAAAAAACAATTCAGGCTGAACGAATCCCTGAAGTATGTGAGAAAGATCAATGAGCAATCATCTCTCTATGAAAACCTCAAACATCGCATTGTTTATAAAGGCCATGCGCGGTCACAGAAACAGAAAGATGAACTAAACGATTTAATTTACAGCGAGATAAGTATTGTTGCTTCACTCAGCCTCGATAATTTTGAGATCAGTAAACTTCATCAACTATTCCAGGCAAACTACCTTATCAGCGTAGGAGATTATCAATCAGCCCTTAACTCCTATATTGAGCTTAACAATCTTTTCGAGGCCAATAAGCACCGATGGAGTAATCCTCCGGTGTACTACCTCCACACACTGGAAGGAGTCCTCGAAAGCCTGAGAAGTATCCGCAATTACGATGGTATGACCTATTTTGTCAACCAGTTGAAAGCGATCGACAGCCAGTCTGCAAGTTTCAGGATTAATCTCACTTGTATCATCTTTTTATACGAGTTGTTCCCCTTACTCGATCGTGGTGATTTTACAGCTTCCAACGCACTCATGAATAGCTATAAGGAGCCGTTATTCGACAAGCTTTTTACCCTGAACCGGGCTCGACAGGCTGAATTATGCCTGTATACATCCTTGATTTATTTTGGTAATTCCGAATACCACAAAGCACATAAATTCCTGAATCAGATAATACTTCGTGGTAAAAGCTATTATTACCTTCCCCTATACAGGACAATTCGTCTTGTAAACCTGTTGATCCTTTACAAATTGGAAGATTTTGACCTGATCAAATATGAGATCAGGTCGCTGAAACGTGATTTACGTGATACTGGTAAGGAGAATAAGATTGAGCGCTTACTCTTTAAGTTTTTAACCAAACAGTTACCACTGGTTCCGCAAAAGAGAGAGTTGCTACTGGAAAGAACACTCAGGGAATTCAATGATATCCAGCATGATGTGTTTGAGAAGCAGATATTGCGCCTTTTCAATTTCACCGCCTGGGTTGAATCCATTTTGCGTAAAATCCCACTATCAACTGTCCTGAGCAATCAGCAGGCTGAACATAAGTTCTAAATAACCGGAATTTACATATCAGTTCAATGATCTGACGGTGCCTGCTGTAACCGGGCCAAGATATCTTCCGAATTTATGTGATTAAAATAACATGATCATTAAATGCTATTGATAAAATTACCAGATTGTCAGTTTCCCAAACTCAATATCCCTTATATCAACTAATTATAGCTAATGAACCTGGATTATATATTTACATGGATTTAACCTGCATATTCTATATTCTTCCTAATTTGCGCTAAGATTTTACAACCAATTTTTATTGATATGCAGGTTCCTATTCATTTCAGGCTATTATGCTATTTCCTGTTTACTTTTTCTCTTTTCTTGACTCCTGGTTGCAAAAAAGAAAATTCAAAATCCTCTGACAGTCCGGGCATATCAACTTCTGATGTCACAGAAATAACTTCTGCTTCAGCTATTTGCGGAGGTAATGTTACTTCAGCAGGGAACAGTGCAATTATATCAAGAGGTATTTGCTGGAGTACATCAGAGAATCCGACAGTGCTGAACACTCACACCTCTGAAGCCGGAGGATTGGGTGAGTTTACATCTTCCCTGGCCAATCTGCATGCAAATACCCGATATTTCGTCCGGGCTTACGCAACCAATTCGGGCTTTACCTCCTATGGAGAACAGAAACAATTCACTACACTGCAATATACCGGCCCTTCTGCAAACCTTAAGGCTAATACAACAATTGCAGATCTTCTTCTTAAATACCCCGGAGCCTGTGATTCAATCGCTGATACCATGATCATTTCCGGTTTGGTTACGGCTAATGATGAATCCGGCAACTTATATAAGAAGTTGGTAATTCAGGATCAATCTGCCGGACTTGAAATTGAAATCGAAAATACGGCACTCTATGTATACTTTAAGGTTGGACAGAGGGTATTTGTAAGGTGCAAGGGGTTATTCCTGGGCAGGTATCACGGGCTACCTCAATTAGGTTCCTATTACCAGGGTGGGATGGGGCGAATATCTTCCAATGATCTGGATAACTATATTTTCCCTGATAGTTTGCCGGGAACCCCGCCCGATCCTGTTGTTGTTGACCCTTCAGCACTTAATTTATCTCTCATAAACAGGTTAATTAAGATCGAAAATGTAAAATTTACAGATCCCGGAACCACATGGGCTGACATTGATGCATCTGGAAACCGGTTTATAGAAGGCATTGGAAGCTATTTTACTATCAGGACGAGCAATTTCGCAAACTTTGGCAGAAACCCTATTCCTTTTGGAATTGGAAGTATCCAGGGGATTTTAGATATCTATGGCACTTCATACCAGCTTATACTGCGCGATTCGAATGATATCACCGGCTTTGACAATAATCCTCCACTATATTGGGAATCGCTTAAAACCGGCCTGGGTAGTCTATTGGTGAAAAGTGTAACGGGTGATCAGCAATGGGAATACAAACCGGTGTATGGCTGTGCAGCTATAACAGGATATGCATCAGGAAATCACCCAAATGAAGATTGGCTCATTACGCCTCCTCTGGATTTGAGCCTAATCAACAGCGCTGCTTTATCCTTTTCCCAGGTTATAAATCATTCCATCCAAACAGCATTATCAACCAACCATACTGTCTGGATTTCGAAAAATTACAACGAAGGTGATCCTTCTGCTGCAGATTGGGAACAATTGACCATACCCATATACCCACCAGGTAATGACTGGACCTTTTATACTTCCGGCACTATTGAAATTCCGGTTTCGTACCTTGGACAAAGTAATGTTTGCATTGGATTCAAGTACCTTAGCAATCCTGAGGTCAGTTCTGATTGGGAACTGAAGAATATTGTGGTTGAGTAGCCGCACTCCTGTCACATTAATGCTTTTTCATATTGATTTCCAGTCCTCCTGTTTTTGCGGCTTTATTCAGCCTGTACTTGAATGAGAATAACAGGTAGCGCCCGATGATGTTCGAATGGATTTCGCGCTGGTAATTCATCTCACTAATCCTGTTGATACCCTTATTTTTATCCAGCAGGTCATAAGATTCAAGAATTAACATCCCGCGGTGGTTCTTAAGGAAACTATAGCTTGCTTCGGCACTGATCAACGGGATTTGAATAGTGCCTGAAAAACTGCCGGAGGAGTAATTTACAACATCTGCCTTGGTTCCAAAATGCCAGCTATCTGTTGGATTTATAGACAGATCAGCAAAATAGGTCAGCGTCAGGTAACGGTTATTCATGGATTCCTGGAATGAATAGCTGGCATTGGTCATCGAAAATTCACCCCCGAAATTGAGATTCCATTTGTCAGTCCGTGGATTATCGAAACTCAATCCAATACTTCTTGTAAAACTGTTTGTGGTATTTTCAATTCCATTCACGCGGGTCAGCCCTTGCTTCCAGGTACCATCCAGCGAAAGGTGTGCATTGAACTTCATAAGTTTAACCGGTGTACTGAATTCAAAATTGCCATTTGCCTGCGATTCGCCTTTCGTATTTTCCAATTGAACGACCTGGATAAGCTGTTCATCAATATTTCTTGAATAGCCAACTTTATCAGCTGTATAGGTGCCACCAACCCTGGCGAATACCGATGTCTGGGAAAACTGGTCAAAGAGAAGCCAGTTGAAGAAGAGCTCATGCCTGGTTTCGGGTTTCAGTATTCTATTGCCATATAATAGTGATAACGGGTTGGAATTATCCATAACAGGAAGCATAAGTTCGAGTTGAGGTTCATCTACTGAACTGCCATATTCAAGGCTAAGACGATGACCCATTTTATATTCATATTCCCAGCTGAATACCGGCAATAATCTCCTATAACCTGAATAATAACTGCTACTGTCTTTTAAAGAATTAGAAGTTGAGGCATTAGTTGAATAAAGGCCGAGGGAAATTTTTGTTTTACGGAAATTTTTCCTGAGCGTTAAGCCTGGAGTAATCCTTAAACTGTTCCTCGAAAACGTCGGGCTAAGGCTATCAACCGGGATCTTTGCATCTCCGTAAATTCCCTGTACACGGTTTATCTGATCATACGATGTTGTTGTATTTACCCTTGGATCCAGGTATAAACCATTGCCAATTTTTACCACTGACCCAAACGAAATTCCAAGGTTCCTGCCATCTGTAGTATTATTCCTGAATTGCTTATCCTCCATTGGATCCATATTCCCGGTTTGATGAAGGATATTATTCCTATCAATAGTACCCAGGCCTTTTTGGATTGCAGCATTTACACCCATCTCGAGGAGTTTAAATGGGCCTTTGCCTCTTTGCAGATATGAAAAAGTACCATTGGCACTGATCTGCTGGCGGTTAAGCCTCGATTGTGATTTCAACTCACTTACCAGGTCCCCTTCGCTCAGGGTTTTAATCAATGATAAAGCATCCTGCCCGGAATTGGTTAAGCCTAGGCTTCCGTTGGAAATGATGGTCCGGGTACTGTCTGATTTATCTTTCCATCCAAGGTTGAGTCGATGAGAGAAATTATCATTCGTTTCAGTATTATTTTCATTCTGCTCAAAATTGCCGGACCCCAGGAAATTCTTTGTTGATATCCTTTGATCGAGTTTTCGCTGGCTGCCATTTCCAAGATAGCTGGCAGTAAAACGGCTGTTCTTTTTGAAATCGAAAGAATAATTCAATCCACCGGCACCTGACGTAACAAGTCCATCAATGGTTTGGCCAAAATCAACAGGGATTTCATTGTCGGATGTGATGGTAAATTTCATGGAACCACTACCCATCATGGCAGGAAGACCACCGTTGAAATCCATATAATCCTGGAAACTAAAGCCGAAACGGTTAATATTATTCAGCATTCCAAGGGCTGCAAACTGATCCTTTTTCGTAAACCTGTATACCTTGGCATTTGTAGCATAATGCTCTCCAGTGCCTCCTCCTGCTGAGATGTCACCCAGCCAGGCTTGCTTCCGTCCGTCTTTCAGCAGCAGATTGATTGTTTTCTCCCTTGAACCGTCATCAATTCCTGCCAATTCAGCAGATTCCGACTTTTTATCATAAACCTGTACCTTGTTAATTGCATCAGCAGGGAGATTCCTCGTGGCCACCTTGGGATCCGAACTGAAGAATTCCTTTCCATCCACCATCACATTTTTGACATCCTCCCCCATGGCTTTAATATTCCCTGAACGGTCCACCTCAACTCCGGGCAGCTTTCTCAACAAGTCTTCAGCAACTGCATCCGGCTTTGTTTTGAACGAACCGGCATTGAATTCAATGGTATCTTTCTTCATTAATACCGGCACCTGCTCAGCTACTATTTCTGTTTCTGACAGGTTCAGAGGTTTCAATTTGAGGACAACCAGGCCGTAATTTCCAGACTCTTCAGGTATCTTCAGGGGTTTAGAATAGGTTTGGTAACCAATAAGTGCCACCTGTATAATATATTTTCCTTTGCCGATGCTTTTAATATCAAATTGTCCTGACTCATTTGTGATTCCAAAGTAGACCAGCGTTGAATCTGAAGGCTTAATAAGTGCAACGGTTGCAAAAGTGAGAGGATGAGTCTTCTCATCCAGAACCACGCCCTGAAGTTCCGATTGTGCCTGAAGGAATGCCGGCAGTACAATAGCTATGAAAAGAAGTAGTTTTTTCATATTAAACCTGACAGGTCTATTTATCCATTTTGATCATAATAACCGCTCCTCCTTCCGATTTCTGCTGACCTGTTTTCTCCTCAATCATCTTATTAAATTCCTCCTTACTCATCTTTTTTCCTTTGGTGGGTTTAATAATCTGGGAACTAACATCTGCCATTTCAATGGAAGCTGCTTTAATAATGCGTTGCCCATCTTTCACATTTACTTCAAGGATCAGGCCCGGCAACCCCCTGAAATTGGCTGGTCCTGTTGAAATGGCTATGCCCGGGGCAAACCAGGCAGAGGTCATGGCACTATCTTTAACATAAGTTGCTTCCAGGCATTGGTAACCAAGTATATCCCGCTGTTTTCCGGTGAGTTTCCAAGGCAGGGTATCAGCTTTGGACGTTATCAGGAAAGTTCTTGACATAAAATCACGCTGATCTGTCACCTCTTGTTTCCTGATATTATAATACAGCCTTTCTTCCGGTTCTTCCATTTTAATTACCATGGATCCACCACCTTCCATTTGCTCGTTCATTTCCTGGTCTTCAGTGGCTTCACTGTTTAGGTACAGGGATAACTGAGGTGTAAAGAGCAACTTCTTCATAGACTGCCTTTCCTTAGGCAACATGCTTTCCATAGCAGCATTATCTCCATCCAGATGGATTTCGAGTTTCATGGTTTCCTTATATACAACCGTACCTGATTGAGGCATTGCTTTCGCTGCAGAGAGGAAAACAATAAGCATAATGAGAATGTGTTTCATATTTATAGGATTTGATCCACAAATGTAGATCAGCTATTAAGTCCCTCAGGTTAAGCCAAAACCAATTAAGGTTAATTAAGGTTAATGCAACTTGGATAGCTCTGGTATTCAATTATTTTTGCAATATGAATCCTGTCGGCAAAACCGGTAAACTTGGTATTATCAGGCTGTTAATGATCACTGCCCAATTACTCCTCATGGCATTTGTCGGGCATTGGCTCAGCCTGCAATACAAATCACAGAAAAGCCTTCTATCCCAAAATATTGACGATGCCTGGTCGAAATCGCAGCAACAGGTTATTGACTCGATGCTGATGAAGGATTTCATTATGCCGGCAATAGATACTTCCGCCAAATTCGATTTCAAATTTGAGTTTAACACGGATTCCATCAGGGCGATGGTTCATAGTAATAATCCGCCTGTCTGCATCCCTGATAATCCTTTGCATCTTCCAAAAAGCACTCTTGGAAGACAGAGCCGGATTATAGTCAGGGTAGATGATTCCGTGAGCAGCAGCACTTTCAACACCCAGGTTGAACATGAGATTATGACCCGCGATTTAGTGCTTCGCGGCGTGAAATTATTTGTAAATGAACATATTGACTCAACCGGAGGCAAGCCTGAGTTGTACCAGATAATGTCGAAATGGCCGGATACTATCCTGTTTAAAAGGAATTTCATGACCCATATCAACGCCATTAGCCCTTCCTTGAAAGCCATCTGGAAGACAGTCAGGCTTAACGACACTTCGACCAGGAAACTATTGTACCAGCATTCGTTGGTTATTGAGAACAAAAAACTTGAAGCGGGAATCTCAGGTTCTGAAATGTACATTTTAGGTAAAATTTTACCCCAGCTTGGTTTTGCATTACTACTTCTGATACTGACAGCATCTGCTTTTATCCTCAGTTTCAGAAGCCTGAAAACTCAGGTTCTGCTCAACAATCAAAGAAATGATTTTATCCGGAATATGTCGCACGAACTTAAGACGCCTGTTGCTACAGTTAAAGTTGCCCTTGAAGCTTTGAAAAATTTCAATCGTAAGGATGACCCGATCCTGATGGATGAGTACCTTGAAATGGCAACTTCTGAGACTCAAAGGCTTGAACTACTGATAGCCAGGGTTATGAACCTATCCAATGGGAATGGGGAAGCTTTTACCCTTTCCCTCGAAAATATTGATCTGGTTGAACTCATCCGTGACATTCTTCAAACTCTTCAGCCCAGATTTATAAACGAAGTAGCAGATGTTTCGGTTATGTTGCCTGCGGAACCAATCATGCTTCAAATTGACCGGCTTCACATACAGGGTGTCCTTATGAATTTGCTCGATAACAGCCTGAAATACAGCTCACCTCCTCGTAAAATTGAATTGACTCTTGAAGTAACGAATGAATATGTTACAGTGCTGATAGCTGACCATGGAATAGGTATTCCGTCTGAATATGCTGACCGCATTTTTGATAAGTTTTTCAGGGTCCCAGCCGGTGAAACCCACAATGTGAAAGGTTACGGCCTTGGCCTCACTTATGCAAAAATGGTAATGGAACAGCATGCAGGGAAAATTGAATTTGAACCCGGCAAAGCAGAAGGCAGTATGTTCAGGCTACAATTCCGAAAATCGTAATGATGAAGGTTAAGGTACTTTATATTGAAGACGAGCCCTTCCTTGGAAGGATTGTTAGTGAAACACTTGAGCAACAAGGATTTGACCTCAAGCTCATTACCGATGGAGCCAGGGTTATTGATTGTGTTACTTCCTATGAGCCTGATGTTTGCGTTCTGGATATTATGCTCCCAAATGTAGATGGATTTACTTTATGTTATCAGATCAGGGCCTTGAAACCTACACTACCTATCATCTTCCTGACAGCGCTCAGTGAGACCTCCGACCTTGTTAAGGGATTTGATGCCGGGGGAACGGATTATATCAAGAAGCCTTTCAGCATCGAAGAGTTAATTGCTCGCATTAACAACCAGTTAAACCTGTTATCCAATCGCTTAAATAATAATACTGAAATTCAATCCCTGGGTAGATATAAATTGAACAGGGCCCGTTACCAGCTGATTTCACCAACGACAACTTCAAAGCTCTCAGGCAGGGAGATGGAAATCATCAGCCTGCTGGCTAATAACATAAACAGGATAGTTGACAGAAAAGACATACTCACAAAAGTATGGGGTGATGATTCTTTCTTCAATTCAAGAACCCTTGATGTATATGTCAGGAAACTACGTGCAATGTTTTCAGAAGACCCTGATATTGAGATTGTAACCTTAAAAGGGAAAGGGTATCTTTTTATGCTGAAATGATCCGTGGAACTTAACCTGGAATCATCTTAATGTTATCCTCCAAAGTTGTAAAGTGATAGCTGTTAACACTAAATTAAGTAGCAAACAGTCTACTTGTTGATATTTATCGTTTTACTGGTCATTGAATAAGCAGAAAAGTAACCCAAAGCACCATTTGAAATATTTGAGTTAGGGTTTGCCGGCGTAGAACCAAAGAACGGGTTGGTCCGGATAATATCCTCTAGTGTACGGTAATAATCATATGTCTTCTTGTCAATTGACATCAGTTCCACCTTATCGTGGTCACCAGGCTTTACACCCCCTGCCCGCATTGCAATGCTTTCTCCATCAGTATATTGATCATCATAAAGGCGATAATTTTCAGCATTCGATTTACCATTCTGGTAAAACTTCAGCCTGTAATAATTCTTTTCACCTTTTTTATCTTTAAAATGGCAGATCACATTGTGGTTAATCCTGCCACCAAATCCGGTAGTTTCTTCAACCTTCAAGGAATCAATAGCTACCCGGCTCATCATGGAAGAGCTTGCATCATACTCTTTTCCTTCTGAAATCACTTTCAGCGAATAAGTATGCCCTGGAGATCCTTTTATTGTAGACGTGAGGTACACTCCGGGCCTGAATTCTAAAAGAGTATCCGGGTTCCCGTCGTCCTCACGGATAATGACCTTAGCACCTGAAACAGCGGCTAATTTTAACGAATCAAAGAAACTTCCGGTTTTTGAAAGCAGTACTTTGTATGGGCCATTGCTGTCTGTAATAACACCTTCAATTACCAGGGTGGAAGAAGCTGAATTTAAATCGACCTGGATTACTTTCTGGCAGGCAGGTAAGGTTAACAGGATGAAGCAGAGAAATCCAATTCCTGCCTGCAAAGAAAACATCCTCTTATATCTGGCGCTCTTTATCATCCTGTCTAGAATTTGAAATTATAGGTTAGCGAAGGAATGAACCGGAAAAGAGAATATTGAACTGCCTGCATCTTAGAAGGATCATTAGGATCCTGCTGGAAATTAATTGCATAGGCATTCTCACGGGCATATGCATTGTAAACCGAGAAATTCCAGTTGGATTCATATTTTGCGGTTTTCTTATTTTCCCAGGTCAGACCAAGATCCAGCCTGTGGTAATTAGGCATCCGGTAGCCATTCCTGTTTGTATAATATGCAACTACATTTCCATCAACAACATACCTTCCATTTGGAAAAGTAACAGCATTGCCGTTATAAAAGACCCAGGTTCCTGAGACGGTTAGTTTCTTGTTCAGCTTGTATATGGCAACAATGGAGATTTCATTTGGCCTGTCCTGTTTAGCAAGATAAGTGTTCCCATTATTAATGTCAGCAAAATGCCTTTCCGATCTTGCAAGGGTATACCCTATCCATCCTGTCAGCCTTCCAGTCTTTTTGCGAATCAATAGCTCAAGTCCATAGCTTCTTCCATTTCCAAATACCAGCTGAGTCTCAACCCGTTTATTCAGGACAAGGTTTGCACCATTTTTATAATCGATCTGATCCTTCATGAACTTGTAATACACTTCAACTGAGGTCTCAAACATATTATCCCTGAAATTCCGGAAATACCCGACTGAAAACTGGTCAGCAATTTCTGGTCGTATGTTAACACTGCTGGGCACCCACAAATCCATAGGGGTTGAGGATGTTGAGTTTGAAAGCAGGTGCAGATACTGCCTGGTCCGAGTATAGGAAGCCTTCACTGAACTCGAATCATTGATAACATAGTTGAGCATGATGCGAGGTTCGAAACCGGCATAGGTGCTGTATATCTTTCCCCTGGCATATACTGTTGAGTCTGTAGCATCTGCTACTGCATCATATTTGAATACAGTGGCAGGTCCAATAGAACTGAACATGGATAATCTCAAACCATAAGTAGCCTTGAAATGCTTTGAAAATGACTGATCATTGGATATATAGGCAGCACTTTCAATAGCATACTTTTTGTCAAGGGTCTGGATATGAAAAAGGCTGTCAGCATCAACTTTGCCTGGCACAAACTGGTGATAGATGCAATTGACACCAAACTTTATATTATTGTTGGAATTAAGGTAATAATTCACATCTTCCTTTAGATTCAGATCCCGGATATCCGACAAAACCCTGAAATTCCTAACCCCGGCGGTTATACGGGTGTTGTAACCGTATTTACTGTAGATGACTGAAGTATTGGAGAATATACGGTTAGTGATGATGTGGTTCCATCGCGCTGTTACAGTAGTGTTTCCCCAATCAATCCCAAAAGCTTTGTTGAATCCCAAAACATCCTTTCCAAGGTAAAATGAGAGATAAACCCTGTCTTTCTCACCAAACCTGTAATTTCCCTTCATATTGATATCATAGAAGTACAAGGTGTTGCGGTTCAGCGTACTGTCCTTGGATAATTTAAGAAAAAGATCAGCATAGGTCCTGCGTGCCGATACCATGAACGACCCTCTATTTTTTATAATTGGCCCTTCAACTGACAAACGTGAAGCTATCAGGCCTATTCCACCGGAAACATGGTATTCCTTATCATTTCCCTCATTCATTTTAACATCAATTACAGAGGAGAGCCTTCCTCCATATTCTGCAGGAAATCCACTGCTGTAAACCGAAACATCTTTAATAGCATCTGAATTGAATACTGAAAAGAACCCAAGTAAATGAGATGCATTGTAAATGGGTGCTTCATCAAGCAGAATAAGGTTTTGATCAGCACCACCACCCCGGACATAAAATCCAGAATTTCCTTCCCCTGCTGACTTTATTCCTGGCAAAAGTTGAATGGTCTTTAAGATATCCTTTTCTCCAAAAAATACTGGTATAGATTGTATTTCCTTAATATTCAGCTTCTTGATCACTTCATTCGACATAACGTTTTTGTTGTCCCTCTCCCCGGAAACCTCAATCTCCTTCAATAAGGTTGCTTCTCCCGAAAGCTCCACAGTAAGAACATGATCGACAGTAAGATCGACTGCAATCATTTGCTTTTTATAACCAATGTACTGGAAAACCATCTGGTAGTTCCCAGAAACCATTGAAAGCGAATAATAGCCATAAGCATTAGTACTAATACCAGCAGAAGGATTTTCCAAAGGATAAACCAGGGCTCCGATTAGGGCTTCTCCTGTTCGTGAATCTTTAACAAATCCACTGATCGTAAACAATTTATCCTTTTCATTCCCAGCTGATATCCATTGATGTACAAAACATTGGATAAGAAGAAACAGGCATAGGAATTTAAGGTTTATTGGCATCTGCAAAACAATTAAGTGAAACTTATACACTCATATATAATTAAAACAAGCAAAACCTATTAATAGTATTTTGGACTCTGTTAATAAATACTAAACAAGAAGCTATTCAGTAAGCTTGAACACCTATTACCTTTGGTTCTACCGGTAAATTAATGGACAGGATTTAAATATTCTGGAGGAATTCTTGTAAATTTATTCCGAAATTAATCCTGATCGTCTCAATCAACTTCAACATATGAAAAACTACATTTTACTCATAAGCCTGCTTGTAACTTCTTTCCTCTCAGGCTTCTCGCAAAAATCACCAACGGTTTTAACTTTCACGGGCCGAAATAACGAAGCATATGCAAAACTTGACAGCATCCGCGTTCTTAACAGGACTGCCGGTGGTGATACTATCTTTTATTACCCTGACACTTCCTTTTTTGTGAATTTTAACGTTGGGCTAGGTGAAAACGAGGCTGCAGGTATTGGTTTTGAGTTATTTCCAAATTATCCCAATCCAGTATTGGATCTGACAACCATTACTATGTATGTTCCATCCAGAGATAAGGTTACTTTCTCCGTCACTGATATGCTTGGCAGAAAACTATTCAGTACATCAAAAATATTGGATGAAGGCTACCAGTCTTTCCAATTTACACCATCCGAAGGCTCCCTGCTCTTTTTCTCTGCAATTTACAAGGGCGTTCCTCAAACCATCAAGATTATTCATGCGGCATCTAACTCTCCTTCAAATTGTTCGCTGGAATATATTGGTTCCTATGTGTCAGGCCCTGAACTTAAATCTTCGGAAAAAACTTCATCCTGGAGCTATACTGCTGGAAACCACCTTATGTATATTGGATATTCAGCTGGAAAAGAATCAGGGATGATGGATATTCCTTACCAAAGCAGCCTGGTTACTTTGCAGTTTGCAACAAATATACCCTGTCCGGGAACTCCTACTGTTAGCTATTACAACCAAACTTACAATACAATCCAGATATTTGGTCAGTGCTGGCTTAAAGAAAATGTGAATGCTGGTGTACTTCAATACAGCTCTGTCCCAATGCAAAATGACGGTATAATCCAGAAATACTGCCAGTATGATAATCTTGACAGTTGCACTCGTTATGGTGGTCTTTACAAATGGGATGAGATGATGCAATATTCTACAGCCGAAGGTGCGCAGGGAATCTGTCCAAATTTCTGGCATATCCCAACTGATGATGATTGGAAAATACTGGAAGGCGCAACCGATAGCCAATATCGTATTGCAGATAACTTATGGGAAATGACCGGTTATAAGGGTTACGATGTTGGAACTAACCTTAAAGCTACAGATACATGGATTGACTGGCTTAACGGTCTAGATGCATTCGGCTTCAGGGCATTACCTGGCGGATATAACTTCCTTGGAACATTTGGCACTCCCGGTGCTGAAGGAAACTGGTGGTCCTCAACCACTTCGGATACTGATAACAGTTATACCAGGAGGCTTTCCTATACCAGTGAGCAATGTGACCGTGAAGCTTTCAATAAAGCATTCGCTTTCAGTGTAAGATGTATTAAAAACTAACATTCAGCCCTAATTACTGTCTGATAGTTAAGGCATTCCGGGTGAAATCTTACCAACCTGGTTTGCAGCATTTTCATCAATCAGGATCATATCTTCCAGGTCAACAAGTCCATCACCATTAAGATCTGTGCATACATATCCTGAGGTGAACACACTTGATTGTGACTCCAACAGCTGCATGTCATCCGGACTTATTAAACCATCCTGATCAACATCGCCAGTATAAAGGCAATACTTACCATTAATATTTTTGACGTTGTTTCCAAATGATGCGCTGGCATTTGCAGAGAAATCATAATCTACCCCATATCCACCAAAAAATACTTGCTCAGCTGACCAAATTTCGATTGAATTCCGATGCATGATCCTGATATAATAGTAATCATCCAGGCAATCGGGATACAAAATATTACAAGTGCCATCCCGAAATAGCGGAACTGCATCTATGCTCCATAATTCTGTAAATGGGGAAGCAGCCTCATGCACGCTCACTCGAATTATATCAGCAATTTCTCCCTGAAAATGTCCGTTTTCACTGCCCCTGACAAACCGCATCCTTCCATCGGATTCGCAGCATAATCCCTCAAGGTAAAGCTTCAGGTGCATTGTTGAATAATCTGAAGCGCTGGAACAATCAATAGTATAATCTTCAATTTCCCCTAAACCTGACAGGTTGCCACAAGCTACAGGAGAGCAATCATTTGATACCACCACTCTCAAGCATGTTTCGCCTTCATTGGCTTCATCAGGCGGAGAAAAGGTCGAAGTGAATGTATGAGCGTCCATCGGAAGAAGGCTTAATGATTCACCCTGATCATCAAAATCAAAATTATGATTCCAGTCAATCCAGGCCATGCAATAAATTGAGGAGGACAATGATTGAACCGTTTTAACAACAAGTGTATACAACTGACTTTTAACAAGGTATGCATAAATACCTGAATAATTGCTATAACCTTGAGGACCACAGGATACTGACTTGTTGTTGAGGTTATTAAGTTCAACTCCTGAAATGAAAGGCTCACAACTTCCCTGAGCCTGGCAATAGGTTAGAGGAATTACATTTATATATGAATTCTTGGTTTCAGTATCGTATCCATTTGAATTTGAAGTTCGAAGTGCTACCGAAAAAGTTCCGGTCTCTGGATAGCTAACTACCGGATTTTGCTGGTTTGAAAATGAAGGTGAACCTCCGGGAAACGACCATGACCAGGAAGAAGGATTAAATACAGACTGATCAATAAAGCCGACACTTTGTCCTGCCATGAGGCTGCTACTATTAGCCATAAATTGTGCTTGCGGCGGGGAACTAAGCGAAACCAGCCTGACAACTGTAACTCCCCACTGTGCCATCCCGGCATAGCTGCTTCCCCAGGTCATGGAATGAATATCATTATCCCAGGTATCATGAAGATAAACTGTATTTCCAGCCACATCATATCCAAATCCTAACATTGTGTGCCCCGATAATTGCAAAAGAACCGGTCTTCCATTGTCAATCTCCTCCTTGAAATTATCGAATGAAAAACCCAGGCTATTTCCATACATACCTGTAATAAGCTGGGTATAATTCTCCAGGACCTCATATCCCCTGGACTCATAGAAGAGACGGAGTCCATGACAACCATCTCTTCTGCCCGGCTCATTGCCTGTATAATCGTTCAGAGGAGACCCATCGGCAAGGAAAAAGAACCGGGTGGAGCCATCAGCATTACCAATTACTGATTGATTGGTGCCCATATAATCAGCTGTGCAATCTCCAATAATATGCTGAGGCCAGTTATTTATGAGAAAAGGATCAGGCCCATAGTTTTTATAGACTATCCAATAGTCATCCACGTGCCCTCGTTCAGTCCGCTGGTCAAGATTTTGCATGGTGGCGCTAAGGGGACATTGATTCCGTGTTTCGCCGTTAATTGTAATCATTCCCCAGCAGGTATTATCCATGGGAGCATTTCCACCATTTGAAGGACCTGAATAAATATCCGGGAACCCTGTATTGTCATAGTGTCCGGCAGCCATGGCAGCTGCAGTCGGAGAACAACCAAATGACCAGGAATAAGCCGGTACATTTTGGATAAGAATTGCAGTCGCTGGTGGAATCGCAGACGGTGCTTTATAGTCTTTTGGGGCTTCACCCGGCACTAACATACAGCCAATATCCCTTCCTGAGGGATCTTTAATCCATCTTTCAAGGTACTTTTCATCAGGTGTTTTAATTGTTTGGGCCAATACGCAGCAATTAACTGTCAGCCCCATCATAATGAGGATAGTGTTTGATTTCATGATAAATTAAGGTTTGATAGTTAAATGGTTAATAGTTAAATGGTTAATAGTTAATAGTTTTTAGTTGATAGTTTTTGGTTAATGAAGTTCGGCGTTTGTCCTCCAACTGGCGGATGGGCGTTTGAAAGAATAGCTTTTCCATCAGCCTGAGACAAAGAAGGAATTAGCTAATCGCGAAATAATTCTCAGCCTTTACTCAAATTCCGGGGGACTTTGAAAGAGGCTCAAATTGGGAAAGTCAAATAATTATTTATTCTTAATGACATCAAACAGAAGCAGTAAAATGTGCAACTAAAAAAAAATAAATAACAATGTATAACATTAATAACTAATAACTTATAACTTATAGCCAATAATCTGATGTTGAACATATTCTCAATAATAAAGGTAAGCATGAATCAGAAAGATAACAACAGATAGTCCTGGCCACCCAGTATTATTTATTAACAATTAAGCTGAGGACTCTCAACTTAAGCTTTCTAAAGATTTAAGTTCTGAATTTCAGAAGTATAGTCAAATTGAAGGTCTTCATGCAGGTATCCGATAGCTTTCCTGGTTTTTATCAGTTGTCGCTCATACAGATTGATCAATGAGGTTCCAGGATGTTTCATAAATCCTTTTTCTTTAAGGCATCTGCAGAAGTAGATTAGCAATTCAACTTCCGTTTGCCTGATTCCGGAAAATTTAATATGCTTGTTGGTTAGCCGTAATACTTTCCTGATTCCTTTAAGCGAATAATAGTTATTACTTCTGTTCAGACTATCCAGTTGCTCATCTATCCCTGCCTGGATACTGCTGACATAATCACTTTCATTAGCCGCAAAAAACAAAAGGTACGAAAGCAACTCCTTATTCTCCTTTTTATACCTGGCCATCCTAAGGCATAAGTCTCTTACCTCCTTACCTGTCAGAGCTGTAAGAGAAGTTTTGATTTCAGACAATGAGGCAATTTCTTTCATATTCATTATATTTGCATAAATAGATCTGCTATGAAAATTTACATTTATATTATTCGTTATTCCATTGCAATTGCGCTTCTTTATTCCTGCAACCAGGCTTCGAGCACTAAGGAAAGCAAAGATACCGATCCAACGGGTAAAATGATGCGCTTCCGGAAATACAGTTATATCGACCAGCAAGGCACCGGGATTGAGGCTTTCAGTTTTTTAATGCCTTCAGAATGGAAATTTGATGGAGGAATGAACTGGATACTCGATAACCCGGCAATGCCTTCCGTTACATCATTCAGGGTCTTTAATCCTAAGGGAAAGGAAGAATTTGAAGTTTTCCCAAACCATTGTTACTTCTGGACAAACAACCCCCAATTATTGGGAATGTTCCCCGTTGGAAGTAAGTACTTTGGAAGTTCGGTCCTTCAGCCAATTTCGGCAAGGGATGCTTTAAAACAGGTTATTTTATCCGAAGAACGATCTCAGGTACAAGGCCTTTCGATAACAAAAGATGAAGACCTTCCTGAACTTGCCACTGCAGTAGGTGCGGGTAAACAGAGTATAGGAGGGCCAAAACCCACAGGGGCTAAACTCAGGATCATTTACCAGAAAAATGGCATTCCGATGGAGGAAGAGTTTTATGGAGTTACTGAGTGTATTACATTTCCTGTTCAATCCATGTTTGGCACTTACTATAACACTATCTGGTATATCGATTATATCTTCTCATTCAAGGCTGAAAGAGGTAACCTTGAGAGAAATTCCAAGATCTTCCAAACGATAACCGCATCATTTAAACTAAATCCAAAATGGTATGCCAAGTATAGTCATGTCATCGAATACATGGCACAGCAACAAATCAGGCAAATCCACTCAGTTGGGGAATTTAGCCGGATGCTTAGCCAGATGAGCGACCAGATGAGCAATGAACAGTTACAGCAATTTGAATCCCGGGGAGAGGTTTACGACAAGGTTTCTGAAAAATTCTCTGATAACATGCTTGGAATTGACCGATACTTTGATCCGCATGAAAGCAGGCAGGTTGAACTTCCTAGCGGCTATAACCATGCCTGGAGTAACAATAACGGAGAATATATCATGACCGACAATCCAAACTTCAATCCCAACGAAAATTCAAACCTTCATTGGGAGCCCATGGAAAAGAAATAATCCTGGCTGGCAGAAGATGGAGTTTTTATTCAAAATCAGGATTGGATCCTCAAAATGGAACCGCCGTACTCGAAGAAAACCACCTCAGTTGATCCAATAGAAAATTTGAACTAATCTGTCTCAGGTGCATAAATTTTGATATTTACTGTTTGAAATTATCTTTTTGAAATTCCCCATTTTATATCCAAAACCAGATCTCTCCTTATATTTGTTCATTCTAATTTGCATTTCATATTTTCTGATCCATCTATTTAAGTAGGTTTGTAATATCCGATTATTATGACAAAAGCTTATCAATTCCTGAAGCAATACTATGGGTATGACCATTTCAGGCCTTATCAACTAGAAGTTATTGCGCAATGCCTTTCCGGTAAGGATGTGGTACTGGTTATGCCCACAGGTGGCGGAAAATCTCTTTGCTTCCAATTGCCTTCCCTCCTTTTGGGAAAACTGGTAATTGTTGTTTCTCCGCTGATCGCACTGATGAAAGACCAGGTCGATAGCCTCCGATCCAATGGTTTTGAGGCTGCAGCGCTGAATAGTTCCTTTACTTCTGCGCAGGAAAGAGAAGTGCTGGACTGTTGCTTTGAAGGCAGGATGAACCTGCTTTACCTCTCGCCTGAGCGATTGGTTTCGGAAATTTCAATGCTGAAGCAGTTAAATATCGGTCTGTTCGCAATTGATGAAGCCCATTGTATTTCATCCTGGGGGCATGATTTCAGGCCGGAATATGCGCAACTAAAGGTCTTAAAAGACACCTTCCCAAATGTCCCGGTGATGGCACTCACTGCTACGGCAGATAAAATTACCCGAAAGGATATTGTCCAGCAATTGGGGCTAACAAACCCTTCAGTCTTTGTGGCATCTTTCAACCGACCGAATTTAAGCCTGAATGTCAGGCCGGGATTGGCTTCCAGGGATAAATACAGGGAAATCACAAATTTTATCCGGAATCATCCCGGGCAATCCGGAATAATCTATTGCCTTAGCAGGAAAGAGACTGAGAAAATGGCAGCGATTGTCCATGAATCAGGTGTGAGCAGCGCTTTTTATCATGCAGGGATGAATAGCGAAAGCCGAAAAAAGGTTCAGGAAGATTTTATAAATGACCAGGTCCAGGTTATAACTGCAACGATTGCATTCGGGCTTGGAATCGATAAACCTGATGTCCGATGGGTAATTCACAACAACCTGCCCAAGAATATTGAAAGTTTCTACCAGGAAATTGGCCGGTCCGGGAGAGATGGTTTAGAATCGGAGACCATCCTATATTACAACGTGCAAGACCTTATCATGCTCAGGCAGTTTGCCGAAAGCAGTGGTCAGCGGGAACTCCAGCTTGAGAAACTTGAAAGGATGCAGCAATATGCTGAAGCTGATATCTGCCGGAGAAAGATACTGATAAGTTATTTTGGAGAAGCTTTTGAAGAGAATTGCGGAAATTGTGATGTCTGCAGAAATCCACGGGATCATTTCGATGGGACAGTAATAGCTCAAAAAGCGATATCAGCCCTGCTACGCATGAATGAAAATGCGGGGGTTCATCTGCTAATCGATGTTCTGCGGGGATCAAAGCGTGCAGAGGTGCTGGAGAACAATTACCACAAGTTGAAAACATGGGGAGCCGGGGCAATTATAAGTTATTATGACTGGCAGGCCTATATCCTTCAAATGCTGAACCTTGGCTTGTTCGAAATGGCCTACGATGATAATTTCAGCCTGAAAGTCACTCCATATGGAAAGGACATTGTTTTCGGGCTTAAAACCATTGAACTGGTAAAACCAAAGGCAAAAGAGAGAATTACTGGAAGGAAAAAATTAAGCATCAAAGATATTTCCATCTCCACAGTCAATGAGGTTACCGCAGATGAAAAGCTGAAAGATGCACTGAGGCTGATGCGGAGAAAACTTGCAGTTGAGAAACAGGTTCCTCCCTACATAATTTTTAATGATAATACGCTGAATGAACTCGTTAACAGCAAACCATTAAACCGTCTTCAATTGTTAGATATCACCGGAATCAGCAATTACAAGGCAGATGAATATGGAAGCCCGATTTTAGATACTATTCTTTCAATTATTGGCAAAATCAGGCATTCCAAAGGTGAAACTTATTTGGAGACTTATACGATGCTAAAAGATGGAATGGGAATAGAAGAGATAGCCCGGCAACGAAATTTGAGCATTCCAACCATTTTTTCACATATTGCAGTTTTAGTGGCGAAAGGAGAGAACATTGATATATATAAATTTGTTTCTCAGGAAGACATCGATAAAATTTCAAAGGCAAAGGAAAGCATAGTTCAAACAGATATACTTAAAGAATATTTCGATTTCTTAAATGGTGAAGTTCCTTATGGAATCATCCGACTGGCACTGGCAAAACTTGATAGAAAATAAGTACACAATATTAATTGGAAGTAAAATTTTCAATAAATCGCATTTTACTGTTCTGAAAATCAGATATTATGAATCCTGAAATAATTGGAATTTCAGCAGGCGTTCTTTCCTGCACAACATTTCTTCCCCAGGTAATCAAAACCTGGAAATCCGGCTCCACGGATGATGTTTCTCTGATTATGTTCATCATCGCAAGTATTTCAACAACCCTTTGGTTGGCTTATGGTGTTCTTATAGGAAGCATCTCAATAATTTTTACAAATACAATTGTATTACTCCTAACCATTGTAATGCTTTACCTGTTTTACAGATACCGGAATCATTCGTCCTAATCGATAGAATATGGAAAATATTGAAATGAATACCCTTAGGAACATGGAACTTGCTCCATGGATTCAGAAAGCATCAGCCCTCATTGCCCAGCACCGGAAAGTTGGTGGTAACCAATTCCGGCATTGTCTTGCAACCATGACCATTCTTATCGATTATCATTTTATCGATAGTGTGCTATTGAAGGCTGCAATAGTTCATGATCTTCTTGAGGATTCGGATGAAGTTTCACCTTTCGAATTATCATCCCTCGATCAGGATGGACCGAAGGTTCTGGATCTTGTGTTAGAACTTTCCAGGAATAACACAATTGAGACGAAAGAAGAATACCTGGAAAAACTTCTTTTCATGAGTTCTTCCTCTGCCAAAATAGTCAAACTTGCTGATAGAATTAGCAACCTCACTGATCTTCAACTCTTTGTATTCAGTCAACGTGAAGCCGAATCCTATCTTGATCAAACACGACTGTTTATTTTCCCCATGGTAACTGCTTTACTCCGATCAGAAATACCCAATAGCCAAAAAATCATGGTAAATGAAATGGGGAAGGAACTGCATGACCTTGTGCTCATAAGAGAAATGTATGTCAAGGAATTCAATAATTATGAGTCCATTCGTTTAAAAATAAAGCATAAACTAAAATCCATCACCTTTAAAAGATCCTCCTCTTGAAGAAGCCCAATTAAAAATAAATATACTTTTTTTCACAATACCCCCATATATTTTAGCCATTAACAATATTTTTATATATTATTTTTATATTTTATGAATTTTTATAGGGGGTATTTTAAATAAATTTATATTTTTGCAGAAATTAAAAATTTATTCATATGGCAACACTTCGCTTTAAAGCTATTGAAGAATCTATGAAAAGGAAACCACTGGAGGTGATTCCACCCTCAGAAAAGATTTCTGATTTTTATGGCATTTACGTATTCGACAAGGTAAAAATGGAAAAATACCTATCGAACGATGCCTTTGATGCAGTTAATGAGGCTATTGAACAAGGTCAACGCATCGACCGGAAAATGGCAGACCAGATTGCTTCCGGAATGAAGACATGGGCAATGGGTCATGGTGTTACTCATTATACGCATTGGTTTCAACCTTTAACCGAAGGAACTGCAGAAAAGCATGACACATTTGTAGAACTCACTTCAAACGGAGCAGCCATCGAACAATTTTCCGGTAAATTATTGGCACAACAGGAACCTGATGCATCAAGTTTTCCCAGTGGTGGTATCAGGAATACCTTTGAAGCCAGGGGATATACAGCCTGGGATCCTTCTTCACCTGCTTTTATCCTGGAAAACACATTGATCATCCCAACTATATTCATTTCATATACAGGCGAGGCGCTCGATTACAAGACTCCCCTGCTCAAGGCACTCAATTCCCTGGACAAATCAGCCGTTGAAGTTTGCCAATATTTTGATAAGGATGTCACCAAGGTAATCAGCAACCTGGGATGGGAACAGGAATACTTCCTGGTTGACGAAGCTGTCTACAATGCCAGGCCTGACTTAATCCTGACTGGTCGTACGCTGATGGGTCATGCTTCGGCCAAAAACCAACAACTTGAGGACCAGTATTTCGGCCAGATCCCAAGCCGGGTACTGAATTTTATGAAAGATCTTGAATTCGAGGCTTATAAGCTTGGAATTCCAGTTAAAACCAGGCATAACGAGGTGGCTCCCAACCAATACGAAGTTGCGCCTATTTATGAAGAAACCAACCTGGCAATTGATCACAACCTGCTCATAATGCAACTCATGCGTTCCGTTTCCAGGAAACATAACTTCATCGTATTGCTGCATGAAAAGCCATTTGCTGGAATCAACGGTTCAGGTAAGCATAACAACTGGTCGGTTGCTACCAATACAGGTGTAAATCTGTTGTCTCCCGGAAAAACACCGAAATCGAACATGCAGTTCCTCACTTTCCTCATCAATACCCTTGCTGCTGTGCATAAGCATAATGCATTGATCAAGGCATCCATTGCTTCCTCAGGTAACCAGCACAGGCTTGGAGCGAATGAGGCCCCACCTGCAATCATTTCTGCATTCCTGGGACAGCAGTTGAACCAAATGCTTGATGAAATTGAAACAAGAGTGACTGACGAAAAAATGACACCGGATGAAAAAACAGTTATAAAACTTGATATTGGAAAAATTCCTGAAATTCTCCTTGATAACACTGACAGGAACAGAACTTCTCCTTTTGCTTTTACCGGAAACAAATTTGAATTCAGGGCTGTAGGTTCATCAGCCAATTGTGCATCCGCCATGACAGCACTCAATGCTGCACTGGCTGCTCAATTGATGGATTTCAAAACTGAGGTGGATAAACTGATTGAGAAAGGGGTTAAAAAGGACGAGGCCATTCTGCAGATATTGCGCAAACTCATCAAATCATCTAAACCTATACGATTCGAAGGCAATGGATACAGTGATGAGTGGAAAGAAGAAGCTGCAAAGCGCGGGCTTGACTGTGAATCATCAGTACCAAGGGTTTTTGATGCCTATCTCACACCTCAATCGCAGGAGTTGTTTACCAGGACAAAAGTATTTACACATGTTGAAATGGAAGCTCGTGCTGAAGTTCGACTGGAACTCTATATAAAGAAGGTTCAGATCGAATCCCGTGTATTGGGTGACCTGGTGAGCAACCATATCCTGCCAACTGTACTTGAATATCAATCGATGCTCATCGAAAATGTTACCGGCCTGAAAGCATTGTATAGTGAAGCAGACTTCAAATTATTATCTGCCAGGAGATTAGCTCAGATAAAGGACATATCCGCCGCTGTAGAGAAAATTGAAAAACTTCTCGAAGAGATGGTGATTACCCGCAAGGATGCAAACAAAGTTGAGGAAGCTCGTGAAAGGGCAATTCTATATGCAGAAAAAATATTCCCTTATTTCGAGGAAATCCGCTATCATGTGGACAAACTCGAATTAATTGTTGACAATAAACGCTGGCCTTTGCCAAAATACCGCGAATTGTTATTCATCCGATAATATTCCTTTACCAAAAGAAAGCCTTACATCACACTGGATGTAAGGCTTTTTTTATTTAATTGAAAAACGTGATTGTTATCTCATATTGTGAAACACATTCGTTACATCGTCATCGTCTTCCATTTTCTCCAATAGTTTTTCCACATCCGCCTGCTGTTCAGCGGTTAACTCCTTGGTGTCATTCGGAATACGCTCAAAAGCGAATGTTTTGATCTCAAATTTGTTCTCTTCCAGGTACTTCTGAATAGGCCCGAACTGAGTAAACTCAGCATAGATCATTATTTCGCCTTCATCGACAAATATTTCATCCACACCGAAATCAATCAATTCAAGTTCAAGCTCTTCAATATCAACTCCATCCTTCATGGCAACCTTGAACGTACATTTCCTTTCGAACAGGAAGTCGGTCATCCCCATGGTACCTAAGCTACCACCATATTTATTGAAGCAGGAGCGAACATTTGCTACGGTCCTGGTTGGATTATCTGTTGCTGTTTCCACAACCACTGCAATTCCATGAGGTGCATAACCCTCATAAACCACTTCCTTATAATCACTTGAATCTTTTGAAACAGCACGTTTAATAGCCCGGTCTACATTATCCTTGGGCATATTCTCCGAACGTGCGGTCTGTATGAGCAACCTGAGTCTTGCATTCCCGTTCGGATCAGGTCCGCCGGCTTTAACGGCAATTTCTATATCTTTCCCTAACTTGGTAAATACCCGGGCCATATTGCCCCAACGTTTTAGTTTCCTTGCCTTGCGAAACTCAAATGCTCTTCCCATATGATAAGATTTAAATGATGATTTAAAATAAAAGCAGGGTGCCCCCTAAAGAGGTGGCAAAATTAGTTTTCTTTGTGAAATATAGTACTATACCCCGCGAAAAACGCAGTTTACGTTTTTCGAAACATCCAATTAACAGGCTGGAACAGAAAATGAAACACGTACTCGCCCTTATATTTCTCTTGGGTTCCCTATATTCCCGGGCTTTTTCCCCTGATACCATAGCTATTGTAACGCATCACAAGGTCCTGGTTGTCACTGACCCAGCCAAAGGAGCTAAATCCTATGTTGCATGGGGAATCTTTCCGGATACAAAAAAAGATATCAGGAACATCAAAATGAAGGTTACTCTGGGTTGCCCCGATTCCATACCCTGTGCACATTGGGATTACCTTGACCATATATATCTGCGGAGAAGAGGAATTGTCAATTCCAAACCGCTTGACTATGAACTGGGCAGAATGATAACACCTTATGGAAGCATCTTCCAGAATGGCTGGCAATGGAGTTGGAAGGTTGATGTATCTGACTTTTCCAGTGTCCTTCGCGACAGTGTTGAAATTGAATATATTCATTCAGGATATGAGCCTGCAACTGTTGGCTGGAATTTAACTGTTGCTTTCGAAATCATTACCGGGGAACCGGCAGCTGAACCCATTTCTATAACCAGGTTGTGGGAAGGCTCTTATAAGTATGGCGATCCAAAGGAATATATCGAAGACAAACTGGTACCGATCCATTTTTCTGCAGAAAGAAATGCATCCTTTGCCCGCCTGAGGATCCAGCAGACTGGTCATGGCATGGACGAACCCAAGGGCTGTAGCGAATTTTGCACACGTTACAGGGATATTAGATTTGATGGCAAGTTGATCGACCATCGGAATCTCTGGAAGAAATGCGGGGATAATCCTCTTTATCCGCAAGGTGGGACATGGATCTATAATCGTGGATACTGGTGCCCGGGTGACCTGCAGGAAGCCGATGTATTTGATGTCCAGTTACAGAAGGGTGACCATTCTTTTGATGTTGATATGGAGCCCTATGTTGCCACCGGGAATATCCAGGCCAATGAAAGCATAGCCTCTTACCTTATCCAGTACCGCTCACCCAAGAACAGCAATGATATGGCCATCGATCAGATTCTTTCGCCCAATGATGACGGAACGTATCAACGAAAAAATCCGGTTTGTGCTGAACCTCATGTCATTATCCGAAACCTGGGCAGGGAGATTTTGAATTCTGCAGTAATCTGGTATGGAACCAAGGGGTATCCCATGCGCAAGCATACCTGGCATGGGAGCCTGAGGTTTAATGAAACTACCGATGTTTGGCTTGAAGGTCCTGTAAATTTCAAACCTGGCAAGAATGTTTTCATCGTTAATGCAACTCTTCCAAATGGCAAAAAAGATCAATGGGATTCAGATAATACCATGAGGGTACAATTTGACTCACCCCTCGTTCTGCCCAATAAGATGGTAGTCCAATTCAGAACAAATGAACATCCTTCTGATAATAAGATAAGCCTGATCGATGCCTTTGGTGGTATAATCTATATCAGGGAGCCATCCTCATTTAAACCGAATACCATGTACTTTGACACCTTGTTACTGAATAAGGGATGTTATGAACTCAATCTTTCAGATACTGCAGGTAACGGACTTGAGTTCTGGTTTGAGCCTGAGCAAGGGCATGGATTTTTGCGCCTTCTCGATACAGAGGGTAGGTTGCTCTATAATTTTGAAAGTGATTGTGGCAGCGGGCAGCACCTGGCCTTTAGTGCCATTCCTGGTGCAGTTTATGATACAACTATCAACCGGCTTGCATTTTCGGTTTACCCGCTCCGGGTGAAGGACAAACTGGAATTTGACTGTGTTGCATCATGGCCCACAGATCTGACTGTTTTGATCAAGGGAGCCGAGAACCAGCTTCTTGAAAAGCATGAATTCCTGGCTGTAAAAAACCGGATAACAAATATTGATATAAATCACCTTCCGACAGGCAGATACTTCTTTGAAGTCCAGGTAAATGGCGAAGTAAAATATAAGAAGCGATTCAATAAGGAATAAGTTCAGACCTGGCCTTCGGGCAGGAACCAAATCATCAAAATATCCTGCTTCAAAAAATGTTGAAAAAAATACGCCCTGCAAGATCATACTGTCTTGCAGGGCGTATTAATGTTTTCAGATCGCTATAGTTTCTGAATTCGCATCTTGTAGAATGAACGATAAACAAAATACAAAGCTACGAGGAAGAATCCTGCACCTACGTATGGGGCAAACGAATAGAAACTGTCAGAAATGGCAATTTCCATTGCAAGAAGGCCGAATAAAGTAGTGAACTTGATGATAGGGTTCAGGGCTACTGAAGAAGTATCCTTGAAAGGATCACCAACTGTATCACCAACAATGGATGCATCGTGCAACGGGGTTCCCTTTTCCTTCAAATCAACTTCAACAACTTTCTTTGCATTATCCCAGGCTCCGCCGGCATTTGCCATAAACAATGCCTGGAAAAGTCCGAAGACAGCTATTGAAATCAGGTAACTAACAAAGAAAGATGCAGCAGCAAACTTATGTGCATCAGTCGGAGCAGCCATATCCCTGTAACCGGCAAAGAATGCAAAAGCCAGGGCAAATGAGAAGATGGCAATGAAAATATTGAACATCCCTGTCTGGGCGTACTGTGTACAAATCTTCACAACTTCCTTGGAGGTTTCAATAGATGCACTCTTATCAGAATTCTCATCCAGTCGGATGTTCTTCTTGATATACTCAACAGCGCGGTAAGCACCTGTGGTTACAGCCTGGATAGATGCACCTGTAAACCAGTAGATTACTGATCCGCCAGCGAGGAATCCAAGTATTGTGTATGGATTGAGTATATTAAGAATGGTTTCAGGTTCAATATGGAATTTATTCTTGATTACCAGGATCAGTGAGAAGATCATTGTTGTAGCCCCAACAACCGCAGTACCAATCAGTACAGGCTTGGCAGTGGCTTTAAAGGTATTCCCTGCGCCATCATTGGCCTCGAGGTAATGTTTGGCATTATCAAAATCAGGTTTGAAACCGAAATCTCTTTCTATTTCCTTGCCGGCATTTGGATTTTCTTCAATGAGTGAAAGCTCATAAATACTCTGGGCATTATCTGTAACAGGACCATAACTGTCAACAGCAATCGTAACAGGTCCCATTCCGAGGAACCCGAATGCAACCAGACCAAAAGCAAAAATGGAAGGATAGATCATGATGGAAGCAAGTCCGCTTGTAGATGCCATGTAAGCGATAAACATCAGGACGAGGAAAACCATCCCCTGCCAGAAAGCGCTAAAGTTACCGGCAACAAGTCCTGATAGTATATTTAATGAAGCACCGCCTTCGCGGGAAGCCGTTACAATTTCATTTACGTGATGCGATTTCGGGCTGGTAAAGATCTTGGTGAACTCCGGAATCAGCGCTGCACCCAATGTACCGCAACTAATGATAATGGAAAGGATAAGCCAGAGATTATTACTTAGCGAACCGATCATTATATAGCTAACAGCGAATGTAACCAGGATGGAAAGTATGGAAGTAATCCATACAAGTGAAGTCAATGGTTTTTCAAAATCCATATCGGTAGCAGAATTGTACTTCATATTGGAGTACGCCCTATTGATATAGAATGCTACAATGGAGGTAATTACCATAAGAACACGCATGGCAAATATCCAGGTAAGCAATTGCATCTGATCACCAACATTGGCAACTGCCAATACGATAAAGCTTATGAGAGCAACCCCTGTAACGCCGTAAGTTTCGAATCCGTCAGCTGTAGGGCCGACACTGTCCCCTGCATTATCACCAGTACAGTCGGCAATAACCCCAGGGTTACGAGGATCATCTTCCTTGATTTTGAAAACTACCTTCATCAGGTCACTTCCAATGTCAGCGATCTTGGTAAAGATACCACCGGCAATCCTGAGTGCTGATGCACCAAGCGATTCACCAATGGCAAAACCTATAAAGCTGGCACCCGCATAATCGCGGGGTATAAAGAGGAGGATGATAAGCATCATGATCAACTCAACCGATACGAGAAGTACGCCAATGCTCATACCTGCATCCAGGGGAATATTCAGAAGTTTAAGAGGTTTCTTTTCAAGGGATGCGAAAGCCATTCGGCTGTTAGCCAAAGTATTCATACGAATACCGAACCATGCAACGCCATAGGAACCAAGAATGCCAACAACGGTCCAGGCCAGGATAAGCAATACACCGCCGAAACCCATCTCCTCGAGAAAACCAAAATAGAAAGCAATACATGCAGCTATAAAGGCAAAAAGGATCAACAGGAATTTCCCCTGCTGAATAAGGTAGGTCTTACAGGTTTCGAAGATGATATGCGACACATCCAGCATGCTCTGGTGAGCCTTCATTTTCTTAACCTTCATAAATTGGTACAATCCAAAGCCCAATCCTAACAGGCAAACAAGAAATCCCAATAGCAGCAGGTTATTCTGGTCGGGGTTGAGCTGAGGAATTTTCAGGTCAGCCTCGCTGGCCATTACAGGAAATGCCGCTAAAAAAGCGGCCAGGGCAAGCAGAATCCTTTTCATAAATGTATGGTTTGGTTAATATATGGTTTCTATTGCCTCAAATATAAATAAGTTTAAGCAAAGGACAATTCAACAAAGAGGCTGTAGGAGTAAAAATAAAATCTAATTAATAACATATCATTGAATATAAATACGTTAAATATCTAATAAATTAAATATTATAATACCAACTCAACAATAGCAGCCGCTACGTAAAGAGTTAACAAGATATTAATTTCAAAAATTATTTAGTTGAAACTGCAAAAAGGTCAAATGCAGTATCCAAAGAATCACCCAGATAGAAATCAGATGTGCTTACCTCGCTAACCAAAGAAGTATTATTGGTTAGCAGTTTACGACGATTTAACCGGTTCATCATATCGTAGGGTATTTGCAGCAACTGCCTGGGTAAAATATATTGCAGCCGAAGAATATCAAAACGAGTGATTTTTTCTACGGACGATTTATTTCGGGCATGGTAATCCATAACCTTTTGACTTCCATATACTCCTCTCATTTCAACATCAGCAAATACCGATTTCAGCAGCATAGTTAGTTCAGCAGCGGTATATTCCCTTATATGCCATGGATTCCGTGTAAGTGACATGAGCCTGTTTGGTGTAGACATCAGAAGTTTACCTCCAGGTTTTAGTACCCGGTGGATTTCTTTAACAAACTCCTTGTCATTCTTAATATGCTCTACAACCTGGAAAGTGACTGCAAAATCGAAAGAATTATCCTCAATTCCCGATAAATATGGCAGCATCAGCTTCCTGAATTCAATATGATCAGCAGAAGGAACAAAGGAGTCAAATTTATCAATTGCAAGATACCTGGAGGCCAGGGGCGCAAGTTCTTTAATCCCATATCCTTCTCCGCTTCCCAGTTCAATGATATCACCTTTTACCCATTGAGCCGAAGCCTTATAGGCAAAAAGGCAACGGTTGAAAATTACGGATTCTGAAGGATCAAGCCCAGAGCTTCTTTCGGCTGTTTGCATGAATTTTTGATTGAAAATAAAGGAACAAAGGTAAAGAAATGAAGGGAAATGGTGTTAGTGGATATGCGGTGGCCATTCGATGGTCATTCGGTGGCGATTCGGTGGTCATTCGGTGGTCACTCGATGGTCACTCGATGGTCACTCGATGGTCATTCGGTGGTCATTCGGTGGTCATTTCCGCCAGCTGGCGGATCATTCGATGGTCACTCAATGGTCACTCGATTGAGTTATGAGCATAGAGCGAGGCGCGTAGGGCACAGGGCATCGTGGGATCTAAAAAATCTTTGCGGCTTTGCGGCTTTGCGAGTGGTTTTATGGTCAGTCAGTGGTCACCCCATTGGATTATGAGTATAGAGCGAAGCACATAGGGCACAGGGCATCGTGGGATTTAAAAATACTTTGCGGCTTTGCGGCTTTGCGAGAGTATTTATGGTCAGTCAGTGGTCACTCGAATGAGTTATGAGTATAGAGCGAGGCGCGTAGGGCACAGGGCATCGTGGGATCTAAAAAATCTTTGCGGCTTTGCGGCTTTGCGAGAGTATTAATGCTCAGTCAGAGGTCACTCCATTGGATTATAAGCTTAGAGCGAAGTGCATAGTGCACAGGGCATTGTGGGATTTAAAAATACTTTGCGGCTTTGCGGGATAAGAATAAGGGATAAAAAAACTGCTCCATCGGGATGAAGCAGTTGTAAGAAATTCGCATGTCAATAGTGACAATTAATAATTATTGATCCAATCCCCGGGACCTAATTGCTCAATACTTTATTTACCAGGTCAGCAGCTTCCTGCAGGGATACAGCAGAATAAACAGCAAGGCCTGAGTTGGAGATAAGTTCTTTTGCTTCTTCAGCATTTGTGCCCTGGAGCCGGACAATGATAGGAACCGTAATATCTCCAATATTTTTATAGGCATCTACAATTCCCTGGGCAACACGGTCGCAACGGACAATACCTCCGAAAATATTGACCAGGATAGCCTTAACACTATGATCTTTTAAAATGATACGGAAGGCCTTTTCCACCCGCTCAGCGTTTGCAGTACCACCTACATCCAGGAAGTTAGCCGGCTCTCCCCCACTCTGCTTGATTATATCCATGGTAGCCATGGCAAGACCGGCCCCATTTACCATACAACCTACATTGCCATTCAGCTTCACATAATTCAGGTTATACTGGCCGGCTTCAACTTCGGCAAAATCTTCCTCATAGATATCACGCATGGCCACATAGTCAGGGTGGCGATAGAGTGCATTCTGATCAAGGCGCATTTTGCAGTCAACAGCCAAAATCTTATCATCACTGGTCTTGAGAACCGGGTTGATTTCCAGCAGGGCAAGATCAGCACCCATATATGCATCGTATAATCCCTTGACAAACTTTACCATATTTTTGAATGCTTCACCACTCAGTCCAAGGTTAAATGCAACATTGCGGCACTGGAAAGGTTGAAGGCCGACCTTGCGGTCAATGATTTCTACGAAAATTTTATCAGGTTTCGTTTCAGCAACTTCTTCTATATCCATCCCACCTTCAGGAGAGTACATTACCATCACTTTTCCTTCAGCACGGTTTAATAAGAGACTGATATAAAATTCGCTTGTTGGAGTTGCACCTGGATAGTAAACATCTTGCTGGATCAGTACTTTGCGAACTAACTTCCCATCTTTGCTTGTCTGGGGAGTTATAAGCATCATTCCCAGTATATTGGTAGCTTTTTCACGAACATCATCCAATGATTTTGCCAACTTAACACCTCCTCCTTTTCCACGGCCTCCTGCATGGATCTGTGCTTTAACCACGCAAAACTGCGATCCTGATTTTTCCTGAATTACTCCGGCTGCCTCAACTGCCTGATCAACTGATTCTGCCATAATTCCCAGTGGCACAGGTACTCCAAAGCTTGAAAGGATTTGTTTTGCCTGATATTCGTGAAGATTCATCTTTTAGTATTTTTTGGAAAAAATATGATTACATTTGATCTTTCAAAAATAAAGCATTTCTCAACAATCAAATATAAAGACTTAAATATATTTGCGATTACTTGTTATTGCTGGTTACATTAACTATTTCCTATTTCATAATTGATTCCTGATGCGTACTTTTTTGCTCGTTTTGTTATCGTTATGTACTTTATACATCAATGCGCAGACTGCGAGAAAAAACACTATTGCTGTTAAAACTGATAAAGCACCAGTAATAGACGGAGCCCTTGAAGATGTTGCATGGGCCAAAGCATTGGTGATCGATGATTTCACCCAGTACCTTCCACTTTACGGCAAAGCACCCAGATTCCCTTCTGAAGTCAGGATCATTTACGACAATAATGCGATCTATGTCGGTGCAATTTTGCATGATAATGCACCAGATAGCATTCCAATGCAATTGGGCAAGCGTGATGATGAAAATATGAATGTTGATTATTTCGGTATTCAGTTCGACACTTACGATAACAAACTGGATGCTTTTACATTTATCGTAACAGCAGCAGGTGTACAGGTAGATTCGAGAAAATCTGACCAGACTTATGATGGTGTATGGATAAGTGCTGTTAAAAGGGATAAAAGAGGTTGGACTGCAGAACTGAAAATCCCTTATTCTGCACTGAGATTCCCCAGAAAAGCTGTTCAGGAATGGGGCCTTCAAATTACCAGGTACTTTCGCAGGGACAGGGAAACAGACCAATGGTCGCTTGAGAAGCCTGGAGCCGATAACAAGCTGGTAAATTGGGGAGTGCTGAGCAATATTCGCGATATTCAATTACCTGTCAGGTTATCAGTCACCCCCTATCTCGCTATAGGAATCGAGCATTTCCCCGACACGGTAAATAAAGATATTTCAACCTCCTTGAGTGGAGGGATGGATTTAAAATATGGCCTGAACGAGAGTTTCACTCTTGATATGACATTGCTTCCGGATTTCAGCCAGGTTCAGTCAGATAATAAAGTTAAGAACCTTACAGCCTTTGAAACCGTTTACGCCGAACAACGCCCTTTCTTTAAAGAAGCTGTTGATCTCTTCCAGAAAGGTGACCTCTTCTATTCAAGGCGAATAGGCAAAACCCCTGAGAAATTCCAGGAAATTGGATTGCAAAAAGATGTAATCAAGAATCCGATCCAACAGAATCTAGTGAATGCAACCAAGATATCGGGCCGAAACAAAAGCGGCCTTGCCATTGGCCTTTTAAATGCATTAACTGCCAATACCTGGGCTACAATTGAAGATTCAACAGGAAACAAAACAAATGTACTAACTGATCCTGCATCCAATTATAACCTGCTTGTATTTGACCAGGCATTGAAACACAATTCAGAGATATACCTTTCAAATTCCAACCTTATGAGGAGCGAAGGATATTCCGACGCAAACGTAACCGCAGCAGGAATTACTTTAAATAACAGGAAGAATACTTATGCGATATCTTTAAATAGCGGCCTAAGCCAAAACTTCAGAAATGAAGGCTTACAAGCGTCTAAACGACCGGAAATAGGCATTAAATATTTTGCAGGAATAGCGAAAACTACAGGAAATTTCCAGTTCACACTTATTAAAGGGGGGATGAATTCGAAATATGATGCCAATGGAATGGGTATCACCTTATACAATAATTACAATCAGAATTATGCAAGCTTTACATACAATATCTACAAGCCCGTCTGGTTACTTCGCGACTTCCACTCCAACCTGGTTTTTGTGAATGAGAATAATTACACAACCGGAAAAACTCAGAAAGCAAATCTGCAACTGAAAACATTTGCTACATCACTTCAATATCTATCCATGTGGGTCAATTTTGACATTAACCTTTTTGAAACCTACGATTACTATGAGCCTCGATTAGCAGGGCGTTATTACCTAAACCCTCAGTCAGCGGCTGCTGATTTTGGGATTTCGAGCGACTACCGAAAAGCCTTTGCCCTCGATGCAAAATTGATGGGAAGTTATGCCGGGAGAGACGGCACCCGGCAGATAGCGTATGTTCTTCATCCGATTATCAGGGTAAGCAACCATTTCAATTTTGATTACGAGTTCAATTATGACAAGATCATGAATCAGTATGGTTATGCGGATACACAAACAGAAGATAGGAGCATCATTTTTGGCAAACGGGATGTAACAACCATAATCAATACATTGACAGCCAAGTATCTTTTTACCAATAACCTTTCATTCAATTTAGTTGCAAGGCATTATTGGAGTATGGGGAAATATAAGTCCTATTATACGCTGATGGAAAATGGTTTGGTAACGGCAAATACTGCATACAATGAAGTCAATGATTTCAATTTCAACGCATTTACTACTGATATGGTATTTTCGTGGATTTTCGCACCTGGAAGCAGTATAAATGTGGTTTGGAAGAATTCCATTGATCCGGGTGACAATCAACAAGCCATTACCTATTTTGATAATTTCAGGCGAACGTTTGAGGCAAACCAACGCAATACCCTCTCTTTCAAAATATTGTATTACCTGGATTACCAGGATATCATTCAAAAACTGAAGAGTCGCAGGTAGAAAATCCCGTTTTATGGTTTGATCTTATTACTTTTGCCTGTCAACATATTGATAATGATAGAAGGAACTAATATTCGCAAATCCTATGATCAGTTGGAGGTCCTCAAGGGAATTGACCTGAAGATTGAGAAGGGGGAAATTGTTTCAATAGTCGGGGCATCCGGCGCCGGCAAAACAACCCTTTTGCAAATCATCGGCACTCTTGACAAACCAACTTCCGGATCCCTTATAATTGATGGGATTGAATTGTTCAAGATGAATGAGAAAAAGCTTTCCGCTTTCCGGAATAAGCACATTGGCTTTGTATTTCAATTCCATCATCTTCTTCCTGAATTCACAGCACTTGAAAATCTTTGTATTCCTGCATATATTGCCGGTGCCAGCAGGCCGGTTGCTGAGAAAAGGGCATCAGAATTACTTGAATTCCTCCACCTTTCTGACAGATCTCATCATAAACCTTCTGAGCTATCTGGCGGCGAGCAACAGAGAATTGCAGTCGCCAGGGCTTTGATGAACCATCCTGCTGTTGTTCTTGCTGATGAACCTTCAGGTAACCTTGATTCTGCCAATGCCCGCGAATTGCATGAGCTTTTCTTCACATTGAGAAAGGAATTCAACCAGACTTTCGTTATAGTAACTCACAACGAAGAGTTTGCTAACGGATCTGACAGGAAATTAACCATTGTAGATGGGGTTATCTCCTTATAATGCGCATCTTGCAAAAGATCTGCCTATTACCAACTGAACATTTTAAAATTAACTGTTGTGAAGGGTAATTCCTGTCATTGCCGTATAACTGCTAGTTCTGCTATAAACTTCTGCCAACTCTATATTTCCCGGGAAAATCTTTCAAATAAAATTAACATTCAGGCGTTAGTATATGTTGATCAATCCTGATTGCTCCTGATAAAGTCTAATTAATGAAGTACTCCAGAATGCGCTTTGACTTGCCTTATACACTGCTGATAACACTGATATTAACCCTGGGATGTATAGCACCTGCATATTCTCAGAACAAACCTGGTGATGATTATACCTCCCTGATAAAATCTGCTGAAAGCCTGTATTCAGCAAAAGATTATTCGCATGCGCTCGAAAATTACCTGAAAGCTACGGATATCAAACCCGGGCAAAAGCAGGTAACAGACCGTATTGAAGAGATCAGGAATATTATTGCCGACCAGGAGAAAAGCCAGGCTCAATCTTTTGAAAATGATGTACTTGAAGGCGAAAAAGCGTTTAAGGCAAAAAACTATCCTGCCGCTAAAAAGCTATTTGAAAATGCCTTGAGCATAGATCCAACTGCTCAATATCCCAAGGACAGGTTGTCAGCGATCAGGGAATTCTATACCGACCCTGCAGATCTTTCCCAGTTTAATGAGGGCATGTCGAAAGGTAACCAGGAATTAACAGCCGGTAATTTTGACAAAGCTAAAAACTGGTTTCAGATAGCACTTTCCGCCCAACCGGATTCAAGGCAGGCCAGGGAAAAAATTACGGAAACAGATCGTGCAAAAGCAGAATACGCTGCCAAAAAGCTGCAGTTCGACAACTATATTGTCAATGCAGATAAACTCCTGAAACTGGAGAAAAGAGATGAAGCAAGGGCGTCCTACCAAATGGCTTCTGACATATTCCCCAATGACAATACCGTCAAGGCAAAAATCCAGGAGATTGACAACTATCAGAACCAGAAGAAAGAGACCCAGGCCTCATTCGATAAAGCCGTTGATCTTGGGGATCAATTCTACCTGAAAAAAGATTTCAGCAATGCACGAATCAAATACGAAGATGCCCTGAAATTAAAGCCCGATGCCCGCTATCCCAAAGATATGATCGAAAAATCAAAACTTGGAGAAGCAACAACAAAGTCCTTCCAGGAAAGATATGATGCTGCTATTGCAAATGCAGATAATTATTTCAAAACCGGAGAAATGGAATCAGCCTTATCAGGTTATGAATCAGCACTTTCAATTTTGCCCGGATCTGATTATCCACAGACCAAAATTACTGAAATTCACAAGATTCAACAGGACAGAAGCAGCAGGAAAGAAGCATACGAACTTGCATTAAAGAATGGTGACCAGGCATTTTCAGAAAAAAAGTTTGACATCTCGCTTGGCCATTACCAAAATGCTCTCACCCTTTCACCAGATGAAGCTTATCCTAAGGGTAAAATAAAGGAAATCAATGATTTGCTTGCTTTAGAGAAGACCCGGGATAATAACTACCAGGGTATTGTTGCTAAAGCGGATAACGAATTAAAGAATAAGCAATACCAAAGGTCCATTGATTTTTACCGCCAGGCTTTGGTGATTAAACCGGACGATAAGTATCCCAATGACAAAATAGCAGAGATCAACTCAATCTTCGACCAGCTCAAATCAAAGGATAAAGCTTACTCTGGAAAAATTGCAAAAGCAAAGCAGTCTTTTGAGGAGAAACGATACCAGGAATCCCTCATTGCATTCCAGGATGCACTTGCTATCAAACCCGGCGAAAAGTATCCATCTGAGCAGATCGTCCTGATTAATCAAATCCTCGAAAAGGAAAAGGCTGAAAAGGCGAAGTATGACAAACTTCTTGAGACAGCCGATAATGCGTATGCAGCCAAAAATTACAACCTTGCACTAACTAATTACCAGGATGCATCAGCGTTAAAACCGGCCGAGCAGTATCCCATTGATAAGATAACTGCTATTAACCTGGTGATGAAAGATAACCAGGCCAGGCAGGAGATGTATACCCAGGCCATCAGCACCGGTGACAAATTATTTACTGAAAAGCAATATGAAAGATCACTGGCTGCATACAATGAAGCTAAAAGCATCAAGCCGGACGAACAATATCCGGTTCAAAAAGCCAGGGAAATAAATACCCTTCTTGAAAATAGCCGCAAACTGGAAAGTGATTACCAGCATCTGGTATCAGCCGGGGATTCATCCATGCAACTCAAAAACTACCCGCTTGCATTGGTATCCTTTGAAGCCGCTCAGCGTTTGAAGCAGGATCAATCATACCCAAAAGATAAGATCAACGAAATCAAAACTTTGCTGGCTGAACAAAAAGCAAATGAAGATGCATACGAAAAGGCAATTTCCGAAGCAGATGACCTTTTCAACGCCAAAAGCTTTGAAGCTTGTATTCCTGCCTATCAAAAAGCATTGAATCTGAAACCTGGTGAGAAATATCCGGGTAAGCAAATTAATGAGGCTACTTCATTGATTGCTGAAGCTAAATCGAAACAAGATGCCTATGATAATTCCATTGCTGAAGGGGATAAAGCATTGGCTTCAAAAAAATATGATGATGCTCTTAAATACTACCAGTCGGCTCATGGCAGCAAACCGGGAGAGTCTTATCCCGACTCGAAGATCAAGGAGATCAATGCCATTTTTGAGGCTGACAAAACACGCAACGATAATTACAACAAAGCCATTGCTGATGGTGATTTCTTCTTTAAGGCAAATAAATTCCGCGAAGCACTTGAACCCTATGAAAGAGCTTCGACTATAAAGCCAGAAGAAGACTATCCTAAAAAACAGAAGGAGAAAATTAATCTTCAACTTACCGCCGAAAAGAAACTGGATGACCAATATAACAGTTTGATCACCCAGGCTGATAAGTCGCTGAATGACAAGAATTACCAGCAAGCATTAAACGTATATCAAAATGCACTGGACCTCAAAAAAGATGAACCCTACCCTGCTGAAAAGATAAAATCCATTCAATTAACCCTGGATGAAATCAAAGCCAGGGATGCGCAATATAACAAGGCATTAAATGAAGGGGATTCTCATCTTGCATCAAAGGATTATAAGTCTGCATTAAATGATTACAATGATGCACTTAAGCTGAATCCGGCAGAAACCTATCCTTCGGAAAAAATCAAAACTATCAATGAAATTTTAAAAGCTGTTGATAGCAAGTATAATTCTGTAATTGCCGAAGCCGATTCAAAACTTGCAGCGCATGATTATTCGGAAGCCTTAACTCTTTATAATCAGGCGTTGGAAATAAAGCCAGATGAGAGTTACCCGAAAGATAAGATAGCTGGAATAAATGAAACCCTTGTTAAGGAAAAAGCAGAACAGGACCGCCTGTATTCAGCTTCCATAGCAGAAGGTGACCAATACCTGGCTTCTCAGAATTATGTGGATGCAAAACGTGCATTTTCAAAAGCATCCGGCATTAAACCTGCTGAACAATATCCCAAGGATAAGCTTATCGAAATAAACCTCGTACTGGATGCAAGGAACAGGGCAATTAAGGATGAATATGATAAAGCTATTGTGGATGCTGACAAGCTTTACCAGCAAAAGATCCTCGACCAGGCTATCGAGGCCTATGATAAGGCATCATCCATCAAGCCGGATGAGAGCTATCCTGCAGAGATGATAAGGAAGATCAGGCAATATATAACTGATCATTCAATCATGGAAGTAAACAATGTAACAATCACCATCCCTTCCGGTGATGAGCATAAGTTTGTTTTCAGCGGCATTGAGCCGAGGCTTCGGAATAATAATTATGTGATGATCCGAGCCAGGGCTATAGGTACTGCCATACCTAAAGTCTATTTCAATTACGGCCGCGACAATTCAAAGAACGGTGGAATAGTGCTGCGAACAATCAGTAATAAGGAAGGTGTGGACTACGTAATCCGTCTTGCCGGACAGGATAAATGGTACCGGGAGGATAATAACTGGTTAAGCCTTTACACGGAAGGATGTGACATAGAAGTCAGCAAGATCCAGATTTCGCAGGGAGAGTAGGCAGGAAGCAGAGGGCGGGATGCAGGAAGCGGGATGCAGGAAGCGGGATGCAGGAGGCAGTTAACTGCAAGCTTTTGTTAGTGGGATGAAAGCGAGAGGGCGAGATAGAGTGAGGGCGAGATAGTGAGATAGTGAGATAGCGGGAGACACAAAAAACAATCAGAACAGGACTCTTAATACCTGGTAAACTGCTCACTGCACATGGAACCTGGCACCCGGGACCTGGATCGCCAAACGCCGAACCCTTCAAACGCCAAACCCTTCAAACGCCGAACCCTTCAAACGCCGAACCCTTCAAACGCCAAACACGGCACTAGGCAAATGGAAGCCGGAACATGGCACCCGGTAGAAGGCACATAGTTCATCTTCGAAGAAAAACCAGAATCTATAATCCGTATTTCTCGTAAAAATTGCTGACATTCGCGGCTTCAAACTGCTGTAATTGCATTATATAATGTCTGAACTCAACGAACATTTCTCCAGGATCAGGAAAGGGATAATTGGTGACAAACTTAGGTATACAACTCCCTATGGTGAAAAGACCCTGCTTTATTCCGACTGGGTTGCAAGCGGACGTCTTTATGATTCAATCGAGAAAAAGCTGTTGGAATCAGTTGGACCCTGGGTTGCAAATACACATACAGAAACGAGTGAAACAGGGCAATTAATGACTAAGGCCTATCACTATGCCCAACAGTTGATCAAAAAGCATGTGAATGCATCAGCCAGTGATGTGCTTGTGACAACCGGTTTCGGAATGACTGCAGCGCTTGTAAAGTTCCAGCGTATACTTAACCTGAAATCCTGCGGAAGAGGAAAAACCCAGAGCTGTGTTCCTGAAGAAGAAAGGCCTGTTGTCTTTATCACGCATATGGAACATCATTCAAACCAGACATCCTGGTATTATACCATTGCAGATGTTGAAGTTGTAACTCCCGGAGATGGTCTTCTGGTAGATCCTGAAAACCTTAGGACCCTATTAAAGAAATATGAGAAAAGGCCGTTGAAGATTGGCTCTTTTACAGCCTGCAGTAATGTAACCGGAATTGAAACACCTTACCATGATCTTGCAAGAATAATGCATGAAGCCGGTGGTTATTGTTTCATAGATTTTGCAGCTTCAGCACCCTATGTTGATATTAATATGCATCCTGAAGATCCTCTTGAAAACCTGGATGCTATCTTTTTTTCACCCCATAAGTTTCTCGGCGGACCCGGTTCATCCGGAGTATTGATTTTCAATTCATCCCTTTACCACCGGGATGATCCTGATCAACCAGGTGGTGGAACCGTAGATTGGACAAATCCCTGGGGAGAATTTAAATTTGTCGATGATATAGAAGCACGCGAAGATGGCGGCACACCGGGATTTCTTCAAGCAATAAAAACAGCTCTCTGCCTCGTTTTGAAAGACCAGATGGAAGTGAGCCTTATCAGGAAGCGTGAAAATGAACTTGTAATGCGAGCATTTGAGGGTCTCACAAGGAACCCAAGGGTACATGTTCTTGCAGATAACGTTAAGGACAGGCTTGGGATCATTTCATTTTACATTGATAATATCCATTATAATCTTGTAGTTAAGTTAATGAGTGACCGATACGGGATACAGGTAAGAGGTGGATGCGCCTGTGCCGGAACTTATGGACACTTTCTGCTGGATGTTAGTTACGAAAAATCAAAGGAGATCACTGACAGGATCACCCATGGTGATTTGTCGCAAAAACCCGGTTGGATAAGGCTTTCACTCCACCCAACAATGACGGATGAGGAATTGGATTTCATATTGTCAGCTATTGATGACATATCCCTTCATCACAAGGAATGGGTTAAAGATTACCTGTATAACAAGCACACCAACGAATTCATTCATCTAAACGAATGGCATCAAAAGGATAACCTGGTCAGATCATGGTTTCTTCTTGACGAGTCCATTTAATAAAAACTTCTCGTTCATATCATATATCAGCATGAGAACCCTATTCGGTGTTCTACTTTTTATATATTTGCTGCAATCGATTGCGGTTCACAATTGACAAATTGAGTATTTATTCTCCATTCGAACACCTTCTCGTATGATCAATAATTCTATCCCTGATCCAGGCTTATCCTCCAAATTCAAGGAATTATGGAGAATCGTTGGTAACTCTCCCCTGCTTGTAATCAGTTTCTTGTATAAAGGTGAGAAGAGAGTCATCTATGCAAAGTCAGAGCAATTTAATATCACAGGAAGCATCAAGGACAGGATGGCATTGTATGTCCTTCAGCGAGCCTATGAAACCGGTCAAATAAAACAGGGTGATAAAATTGTTGAAGCAACCAGCGGAAATACAGGCATTGCTTTTGCTGCCATCGGGCGTGCACTGGGACATGATGTAAGCATTGTTATGCCCGATTGGATGAGTAAGGAAAGAGTGGACATTATCCGTAGCCTTGGAGCGACAATTATTCCAATTTCAAAAGAACAAGGCGGTTTCCTTGGAAGTATTCGAAAAACTGAAGAAATTGCTGCATCAGAACCTAATGTTTTCCTGCCCAGGCAATTTGCTAATCCGGCCAATGCTGAGGCTCATGAATGCACAACCGCACCGGAACTATGGTGGCAACTGGATGCTCATGATGTCGTTCCTGATGCATTTATTGCAGGTGTTGGCACTGGTGGAACCGTAATGGGAGTCGGCAAATTCCTCAGATCCGTTAAACCCGACATCCGGGTACACCCCCTGGAACCTGCTGAATCCCCAACACTTACAACAGGTTGCAAAGTGGGGAACCACAGGATACAGGGAATTTCAGACGAGTTTATCCCTGATCTTGTAAAACTTGAACAACTGGATCATATTATTACAGCGAATGATGGAGATGCTATCCTCATGGCTCAGCAACTGGCAAAAAAACTTGGTTTAGCAGTTGGCATATCGTCAGGTGCAAATTTTATCGGGGCTGTTAAAGTACAGAATGAATTAGGAAGCAAATCAAATGTGGTTACTGTTTTTTCTGACAGTAACAAGAAATACCTGAGCACTGACCTAATGCATGAAGAACAGGTCAGGCCCGGCTATCTTTCGCCTGATGTCGAACTTCTGGATTTTTCGGTTTTCAAGAGAGTCTGTAAAACCTGCTGCGACAGACAAAATTGCAGCATCACTTCTCACAAATCAACTTGCGGGAGTTGCGATTAATTCGAATCTGGCTTTGCTTTTTTTAGGGTAATCAGCGTTATTTCAGGCCTGATACCTATCCTGGCGGGTATACCCAGGTGACCTAAACCCCTGTTCACATTCAGGTATTGATTTTTCCCCTGGTTTTCAAGAGTGTATAAACCAGCCCACCTGTCAAAAACCCATTTTGCAGGGCTCCATCTGAAATTTCTTAGTTCCAGGCCCATTTGCATGGCATGTGTATGGCCAGAAAGAGTAAGCAAAATATCCGGGTATTTTCGAATGACCTCATTATCCCAATGAGTAGGATCGTGGGATAGAAGAACCTTAACCTGGACTGCACTTACCCCTGCCAAAGCTTTCTTAAGGTCACCTTTCTGACCCCAAATTTTCTTCGAACTCCAATTCTCAACTCCAATGAGTGCCAACGAATCTCCTCCCATGTGAATCAGGACATTGGAATTCTTCAATAATTTCCACCCCATTTGTTTATACAATTCTTGAAGGTCAAGATTATTCTTCTTATGATCTTCATAGCTATCCCATTGAACATAGTCTCCATAATCATGATTGCCTAAAACCGCATAAATACCCAGAGGAGCTTTCAATTTCTCAAGTGTTTCTTTAAAAGGAAAGGCTTCACTTGTTACAAAATTGACCATATCTCCGGTAAATACAATTATATCAGGATGTAGTGAATTTACCGAATCTACAGCCCTCTCTAAAGGCTTTTTTGAAATCCAGCTACCAAGGTGAATATCGGATAGCTGGACAATCTTCACTCCACTGAGCCCTGTAGGAAGATCCTCGACTTCAATAGTCAAGCGTTGAACCTTGAAATCATATACCCAAAAATAGAATCCAGAAAATAAAAGAAGTGAAAAAGAAGTTGCCGTTATAAGACCAGCAGTAATAAAAAACTGGCTTCTCCATGGTTTGGGGTATTCCTCATCATCAATTTCAGCTTTCCGGTTCCTGTAGAAATTCACAGGTATTGCAATGAGTTCGCCAATCAAAAAGCTGATCAGAAGGATGAATTTCCAGATAAATAGTACGATCAAAACACCAGGAACATATATCCTCAGGACAGGCATCCAGGTCTGGATCGGAAAGAAATAGGATATTATAAGGAAAGCTATAAAAGCTAAAACCGGCAACCAGTATGCTATATTCAGCATTCCCCGGAACCAGAATTTCTTTTCCTCGTTGTATTTTCTAAAAATCTTCCAGCAAGCCAGGTCAATTAACAGGAGGGCACCAAAAAAGACAAATCTGACAGCATATTTTGGGAATATCTCTCCTCCTAGTATAGTGGCTACTACGATTAAAACAACAAGAAAGAATATTGCTACCTGCTTGATTTTCATTTAAAAGAGAATGTCGGGAAGATTCATTATTCCAGTTCAATTGGAAACCCGGAAAACAAAAATACAGAATGAATTCAGATTAGCAATACAAAAGGCTATCTCAATGGAACCCAACTAAACCACAAATTGTTTCAATTGCGGATCAGTAATCTGACTAACCTATTGAAATAGCCTGTATGAGATGCTGGTTCTCTATCAACCGTTTGCTTTCACAAAATTGACAAGTCCTTTAGCTTTAAAGATCCCGACCAGTTTATCCGGCAAAGGAGAAAAGCTGTAAATTTTGTCATTAATAACAACTTTCCCGGCTTCAAAGTCAATATCTACCCTATCTCCTTGTTTATAAGCGTCAACAGCATCCGGTAACAGGATGATTGGCAGTCCTTGATTCACAGAGGAGCGATAGAAAATCCGATTAACACTTTTGCATATTACAGCCTTAATCCCTGCAAAAGCTAAACCAACAGAAGGATGTTCGCGGGATGACCCGCAACCGAAATTCGCACCGGCAACCAGAATATCTCCTTCTTTTACCCGCTCAGCAAAACTGTCATCAAAACCCTTGAAAAGGTGAGGCATGATCTTTTCTGCCTCTGAACTCTTAACATTGTAGGTCAAGCTGCCGGCAAACATCTGGTCTGTATTCAGGTTGTCAACGTCTGCATAATTCCAGGATCCGTTAGCAAAGCGATCCTCTCCCTGCTGAATATCCACAGTCTTGCTTTGTTCAATCTTATAAGGAAATACATCAGAATAATCGCTACCCCTTGGATCGGCAATTTCACCTTTTAATGCAGAATAAGCTACAACAGCAGGGGATGCAAGGTAGATAGATGAATTCTTGTTTCCCATTCGGCCCTTGAAGTTCCTGTTGGCGGTTGAAATAATGGTATAATTATCGGCAGGGATGCCCTGGCCTGTGCCAAGACAAGGGCCACATGAAGGAGCAAGGACACTGGCGCCTGCTTCCATGAAAATCCGCATAAGGCCTTCTTCCATAGCCTGAAGGTAAATATCCTGGGAAGCAGGAATAACCAAGAGCTGGAAACCATCCGGAAGTTTCTTTCCTTTAAGGATACCGGCAGCCTGCCTTAAGTCATCAATGCGTCCGTTGGTACAAGTACCAACCATAGCCTGGTTAAGTTTGGTCCCTTTTACCGAAGCCAGCGATTTTACATTATCAACATGGTGAGGAGCAGCAACTACAGGGAACAATTCATCCAGGTTTATTGTAATTTCTTTGATATAGGTTGCATCCGGATCGGCCCAGGTTCCATCAACCTTGCCTCCAAGATATTCAAACAAGGTATCATCAGCGGGGAATACCGCATTCTTAGCACCCATTTCGGATGCAAGGTTAGCAATAGTCATCCTGTCGGACAGGCTCAAACTATTTACACCTTCACCATGATACTCAATGCTCATATAATCAGCACCACTGGAGCCCATCATTCCTATGATCCACAATGAAAGATCCTTCCCGTAAACTCCCTTTGGCAATTTGCCTGTGAGATTTATTTTAATTGATTCCGGTACCCTGAACCATGTTTCACCTTGCTTCCACAGGCCTGCAGTTTCAGTCCGGTCAATTCCTGCGGCAAAGGAATTGAAAGCACCTGCTGTGCAGGTATGGCTGTCAGATCCAACAATGATCATGTTAGGCCTGGCATATTCTGCCATGATCTGGTGGCAAATTCCCTTACCAACATCATGGAACTTCTTAATTCCCTGTTCCTTAACAATATCCCGGATTTTCTGGTAATCATTTGCCAGTTCAACGTTGGTTGGAGGGGCATTATGGTCGAGAACGATTAGAAGTTGATCGGCATCCTTAACCTTTTCACCACCCATTTTCTTAAAGGTATTGGCGATGGAGGCCGTGTTATCATGAGTCAGGATAATATCAGGTTTCCTGAAAACGATGGCACCTGCTTCTGCGCCGAGAATTTTTTCTGCAAATGTCTTTCCGCTCATATGGAATCAATTGGTTAATAAGTTTTTAGCATTAATAATTCACTCAATGTTAACGCATTCTTTTATGAGGTAAATTTCTAAAAAGCATTTAACTTTTATATCTTTTTTTTCAAGAATATTTAAAATTTTCAGCTTACCGATAATTAAGTAAAAATAGCAAATGACGAAGAGAAAAATTTGAAATAATGCATATCAGAACCAGAACCCAACATCGATTCCCAAACGTGGAATAATTCCGCTATAACGATAGTCGTTAATACCGTCATTATAGGTATTATCCTGCACATTAAAGGCTTTGCGAATTCCTCCACCTGTATAAATATCAAGGTTGATCCGGTTAGCGAATGAGAATGACCACCCAAAAATAACACCTGCACTCACGGCATCAAAAGTGTCGTCAATATTCGAATAGCCATAAACCCCCGAATGGTTTCGCTGGATTTCTTCATAATTATTCATGAGGAAAGGAGCAAAATAAAGCATGTGACTACTTTTCGGTTTAATGAGGTTGTATACATGTAACTTCAGCTGGGCTTCGGTTCCAACTCCCCAGGTCTGTTCATAATCAGAATCCTTGAAATTCATTCCTGCATTAAAAAGGAAACTTGTGGTAGGATTAAAATAGTGTTCAAATCCCATCTGGAAGGTATTCCGGGTGAACATAGAAACTGAGAGTTTGAAAATGTTCCTGTAACTGGGAGATGAAGAAGTGGGCTGAATCTGTGCAAAAATGCTGGAAAAAGCCAGGAAACAGATAATCAGAATAGCAGTTCGTTTCATACAATACATTTATTGAGTAGGTTGAATTGAATGGGTTAAGAAATTAATGAAAGGTTGTAAGCAGTCGGATAGTTAAGTGAATCTTCCAGAATTTCAATACTATTCACACCACTTTTTCATTGAAATCATCAAACAAATTTACCAATTTATCACTTTAAACAACTAATTATCTGCTACTTATTACTCAATTAGGGAATATTACATCAATAGCATAAAAAAGTTTGGAGATAATCCAATTAAGTGTAAATTTGCAGTCCGAATTCCGGGAAGCTGGAATTTCAACGCCTGCAAGTCCAACCGGAGAGGTGGGTGAGTAGCTGAAACTAACAGTTTGCTAATATGTAATTGAATTGTGAAGACTAGTGAGAATGTTTCGCAAATTCTTCGCAAAAAAAATACTGAAACTCTGAAAGCCTTACTGGAGAGGTGGGAGAGTGGCTTAATCCAACAGTTTGCTAAACTGTCGTACTGGAAACGGTACCGGGGGTTCGAATCCCCCCTTCTCCGCAGAAGATAAAACACCAGTTCGGGGTGTAGCGCAGTCCGGTTAGCGCACCTGGTTTGGGACCAGGGGGTCGAAGGTTCGAATCCTTTCACCCCGACACGAAAGAGGCCAAGAGATTGGTCTCTTT
>JACAAZ010000003.1:240682-263539 GCA_013376995.1 Bacteroidota bacterium
GAAGGTTCGAATCCTTTCACCCCGACACGAAAGAGGCCAAGAGATTGGTCTCTTTTTTTTATTCCCACTTTAAATAAATCTCCAATTTGCGGACTACTTGAAGGGGGTACAAGGAGTTCTCCCAAAGGGACTCCTTCGGAGGCCCCCCCTTCTCTGCAGAAGATAAAACACCAGTTCGGGGTTTAGCGCAGTCCGGTTAGAGCACCTGGTTTGGTCTCGTCACGTAATAATACCTTGATTTATTTTTGATGCTTTTGACGTGACGAGAGAAGGTTCGAATCCTTTCACCCCGACACGAAAGAGGCCAAGAGATTGGTCTCTTTTTTTTATTCCTGTTCCAAATTAAAAGAAGTGAGCTCGTCAATATAGCTGTTTTATGGGGAGGCAGGAACCAATCACATTACCAGTTGAGATCCAACACCTAAAGTGCACGGAGAATGCTCAATCAGGGCCCCAAGTAGAGCCCTCCCCTTTTTCGCTGAAGATATTACAGCAGCTCGGGATGTAGCCTTAAAGATCCAGGATACCTGGTTTAGGGTTCGAATCATTCAACACGGATCTTTAGTCACCTACTGACCAAACAGTGCTATCTTTGCTTATATCAAAACGCAGGAAGTGAACAGGGATCAATCTATCAAACAATTAATGAGCATACCAAGTATTGGGAAATCCATAGCAAATGATCTATGGAATATTGGTATCATGAAAATTGAAGACCTGAAAGGCAAAGACCCACAGGCTCTCTATGAGTTGTCGAATAATCATGCAGGAGTAATACAGGACAGATGTCTGCTATATTGTTTCAGATGTGCAGTCTATTATGTAAATACTCCTCCTGAAGAACAAAATCCGAAATTGAGGCTATGGTGGAATCATAAGGACTTTCGATAATCTTGAATGAGTATTCCCATGAACTTCATTTTATTAAGCTATCATTAAAATATATCTAAAGCATTTTATGACCCAACAGGAGCAGATCGAGCGTACTATTGAATTTGTTAAAGCAGAACTATCCAATGCTGAAGGTGGCCATGACTGGTGGCATATTCATCGTGTATGGAAAAACGCCTGTACTATTGCCAAAACTGAACCAGCTGACATCTTTATTGTGGAACTCGGTTCTCTTCTGCATGACATAGCTGATCATAAGTTCAATGGAGGAAATGACAACATTGGTATTGAAAAAGCCGGAAATTTTCTTATGAGTATTGATGTTACGCATGATGTTATCAGGCATGTCCAGGAAGTAATAGCGAACATCTCATTTAAAGGAGGTAATTCAAAAACTACTTTTTTCTCACCGGAATTAGCAGTTATCCAGGATGCTGACCGGCTTGATGCAATTGGGGCTATTGGGATTGCCCGGGCATTTAATTATGGAGGATTCAAAGGAAGACAAATGTACCACCCTGGTATTAAACCTGTCATGAATATGAGCGTTGAAGAATACAAAAACTCAACAGCACCCACTATAAATCATTTCTACGAAAAACTGCTTTTGCTTAAAGACCGTATGAATACAGAAAGTGGTCGAAAACTGGCAGAAGCCAGGCACAACTTCATGCTTCAATACCTGGATCATTTCTTCGTCGAATGGGAAGGAAAATAAAAAAAGGCCCTGTTTTTCAGTGACAGGACCTTTCAGGATATTAATACCAGAAGTTACAAAACTTCTATTTTCAGGATAGGATGTATTTCCCTGAAGTATTCACTTACACCTTTTGGACGGTTTTCATCGTAACCATCCCAGAAAGGAATACCAGTAATTTTGACTTTAACTGGTTTCTTGGATTTCTTTAGCATATCCCATACAACTTTCCCTTGTATACGGGATGATGTGAATTGCTGGCGTAAATCCGGAAACTTTTCAAAGACATTGCATGCAGGATTGGGAATTTCACCAACCATAGTTTTGTCAGAATCAACTGATTTCATGCTGAAATGTAAATCACCGTCATCATTATTCAATTTTATGGCGGTTATCATTACTGTCATCTCTATCACCTTACTTTCTGTCGGATACCTTTCCACTTTTCCATCAGCGGCATTATTAGCATGAAGTATTTTGGGCGGTATCACTGCTCCCAATTCATCCAATGTTGCTATGGTAGGAGTCTGAGTTAAAAGAGCAACTCCACCTGCATCGGTTAGTGTTTTAACATCAGTTCTCCATTTTCCGCATTTTACTTGCTGACGCTGTGCCATCACTAATGATACTGACACCAGGAATAGCATCAGGAAACTTAATCTGAGCATGTTTTTCATAATCATAGAATTAGTATTGTGAATTGTAAATTGAGTGACAATTATCCTTCACAGGATTAACCTATAGAAGGGTAAATCAAGGAGTGTAAAATCACTTCTTCAACTCCTTTCCTTCTTGCCTGAAGAATCAGAAGGCGCTCTCAACCTTTCGTTATTATATAAACAGGCAACCCGGGTTATGGTTGAAAATCTTAAAAAGAGAAGTATTATTCGACATTTATAATTTTTAAAATACCAGGAATTGAAATGGCCAAAATAAAAGGAGCCGTAAAACAGCTCCTTGTATCTCAGCCACCAGAAAATGTATAGCGATTTTTTGCTTGTTTGTAATCTTTTGTTTTAATCAGTCGTGTGAGTAGACGAGTTAACTCCAAAAAGAAATATCAAGCGATGCAAAATGTTCTGCTGTTAGGCAGAGGTATGTTACATCCCTGGACGATCAGGAGATCTTTGATCGGTATACAGGCAAATTCCCTGCCTGGACCTGTGCATGCTGATCAATCTTTTCGAAATAATCAGTCAGCGTGTTTAACAACTGTTCCCTGCGGATGGGTTTAGCAAGGTAACCTGCACAACCAGCGGCATAGCAAGCCTTTACATCATCCGGAAGGACGAAAGCCGTTTGTGCAATTACTGGCAGATCCGGGCGGATTTTCATGATTTCGCGGGTAGCATCATAACCATTCATAATTGGCATATGAATATCCATGAGGGCAATGTCGATACCAGGGTTAACTTTAACCATTTCAATGGCTTCTCGGCCGTTCTGGGCCCATAGAACTCTTGCTCCGGTACGGCGGAGTACAGCCTCTATGTAAAGAAAGCTGAAATCAATATCCTCAGCGATCAGGATTGTGCGCCCCTTCCAGTCGTAAGGGAAAGCAGTCTCAGGTGAATTTACGTTGTTCATTTCGTTTTGTTTTGGAGTTATGTAAGGAATAGTAAAGTAGAAAACTGATCCGTGTCCGGCCCTGGATTCGACCCAGATATTGCCACCAAGCAGTTCAACCAATGCTTTGCAGATGGCGAGTCCTAGTCCAAACCCGGAGGTATTGGTAGAATCGGTCTTGGCAACCTGTCGAAAACGATCAAAGATCAAAGGCAAGCTTTCTTCAGGAATACCTATACCGGTATCTTTTACCCAGAAAACTGCATGATCGCCCCATCGTTCCGAAACCACTTCAATTCTACCTTTGTTGGTGTATTTTAATGCGTTCGTTATCAGGTTTACCAAAATCTGTCGAAACCTGAAAGGATCGCTGACTAGCATGGCACCAGCTATGTCGTCGCTAATCAGCCACTTCAGTGACAATCCCTTGTGTGTTAGCAAAGGGTCGTTTGCAAACTGCATTTGCAGTTCACTCATGAGTTCAGCCGGGAGGAATTCCTTTTCCTGGATTTTCATTTTGCCTGACTCAAGTTTTGAAATATCAATGATATCAGTCAAGATTGAGAGCAGGGCAGCACCATTATTTTTAATGATGTCTATGTAACGGTCACGATCTTTCATGGTCAGATCCGGGTCGTTCAACAATTCTGAAAATCCCAGTATACCATTTAAAGGAGAGCGAATCTCATGTGACATATTAGCCAAAAAGGCTGTCTTATTGTAATTTGCAATCACTGCCTTTTCACAGGCTATTTCCATGTTGTCATACTTCAGCTTTTGATCGGTAATATCATAGGCTACAGCAACATGTCTGGTATTCCTGGATAATTCATCGATTTCAGCAGTTATTTTCACCCTGAACCAACGAACTTCACCCGTTGAAAGGACGACTTTTATTTCTTCATCAAAATCCCTTGTATCAGCATACCTGGAAATCAGGCTCAGCATCAGGCTGCGATCATCCTTGCTAAGTGCTTTGAGCATAAGAACAGGCTTACGCATCAGGATTCCTATAGGAACAGGGATCAACCTCCGGCAGGCTGAATTCATGTAAACGAGGCCTTTCTCATCCCATATCCATATGCAAGTGTCAGTTTGTTCCAATGATCCCATGAACCATTCGGAAGAGGCAACCGTTCTTGAAGAGTCAACTGTTTGTTCTTTTATATAGAACAGGCAGATATCGTTTGGATTTGTAGCTGAATTCTTATTTCCGGCAATGTAAGCCTCAAGTTTCTTATTATTTGGTGTAATCAAGCCGATTCCCTGTATAACAGGTTCCAAACCTGCAAGATTCCGGCTCAGGAAAGCATATTTAGGAAGGTCAACAGCTTGGATAAAAGAAACTACATCCTTACCTATTATCTCAGCAGGTGAAAACCCGGTAAGCTGGCAAAACTCTTTATTTATAAACATGACCTTTCCGTCAGCTACCATCATCATACCTTTATCGCCACTCAGTACTCCTGATTTTGAAGTGGATTTCATTTTCTCAGGCTCACTTCCCTTCTCCAGTTCATCTTCCTGTCCTGTCATCAGGTTAAAAATATTTCCTCCGGGATTTCCCATTGGAAATGCAATCATGGAAAGATGAAATTTTCGGGCAAGAAAGGTTGGTATATAGGGTAGTAATATCATTGAAGTAAAAATGATCAACATCCAGACTGCAGAAATGTAGATTTGATTTGAGTAGAAGAGGAAATTTGCTGTTAAACTCATTACAGAAAGGATGGCATTTTCCGGGTGACGGATGGTGTTGATAATCACAAAAATGCCTATTCCCGTGACCAGGTAGAATACTGCAGCACTCAGGATCAGTCTTTTGATAGAGATTACTAGCTTAGGAGTCTTGTACACAGTAGGCGAAGTTTGAGTAAAGAGTGAACCATATGATCACATAACATCTATTTATTGATTATTTATGAAAAAGTAATATGCGGAGTAATAAATCTGCTATAAAAAATTCATGATTTAAATTGAATGCTGGATTTCTTTAGGTTTTTGTACTTTTGCATCCCTGTTCAAAAATCCAATTAAAGAACGATCACCATGTTCTGTGGTGAATTTACTGGAGAATTGAATGTATGGCCTCGTAGCTCAGTGGATAGAGCAGCAGCCTTCTAAGCTGCGGGTCGAAGGTTCGAGTCCTTCCGGGGTCACTGATCAAACATTTTCAACTATTCCTTGTTAGTTATATCTTCTTTACAAAGTGTTCTTCCTTGACTCGCCCGGCATAATTGCCAACCTGATCTACAATTGTAACATCGACTTTTTTATTGGCATCATCAACTAAAATCATCCTGGTTTTAGTAATGCATATCCTGCAATGTTTAACCCGCATTGCATTCCTTATTGATAAAATTGTAATACTTAAACAGGAATATTATGAAGCAACGTTTACTCCTAGTTATTGGCTGCATCTATATGTTTTTGTCCTTCCCTGCAGAAGTTATTTCAAAAACGATATGCAAAGAGGAAATATACAGTAGTGAAAATTCATGGAAAAGTCATTCCTCATCTAATTTTCAACAGGCCTATTTTGAATCATTACTTGTAAATTCTTTTCTAAACCCTGCCAAATCATTCATCAGAGCAGCGGAATTGGCTGGCATCAAGGCTCCTGCGGAATATCCCCTGGAACTGGCCAATCAAAGCTTACCGAAAATATGTTGTCCGGATTTCATCCTGCAGGATGCGGTGGATATTTGCCCTCCTGATGGAGCCTGTCCTCCAAACGGAAGTGTAGCCGACCCACGACTCAAAGGACATGGCGCAGCTTGCAGAAACATAGCCCATAAGTATACCGTATATCCGAATGACCCTACCTTTACATATACCTGGGTCGTAACCGGAGGAAGTCCTAACAGTTATACGGGAAATCCCATTACAATTACCTGGGGGAACGGTGCAGCAGGATCAATCAAAGTTTTTGTGAGCAATGCAGGGGTTGGCGGAAGTTGTGCGGACACCCTTACCATGGAACTCTGCCTGATCGATGGGCCAAAAGCCGGTTTCCTGGTTTCTCATGATACAACCTGTCCTACTACTCCTATTCATTTTACCAATACTTCACTGGGTGGCAGCACTTTCCATTGGGATTTCGGAGATGGGTCAACCTCAAACCTGGCTAATCCGCCTGATCATTCCTATTCAACTCCCGGAACCTATACAGTAACAATGGTTACGCAGGATATGGGTGCCGGTCATCCTGTTCAGGGATCAGGAGTAGGCGAAGTTAAAGTCCCCTGCGGGTGCATCGATACTGTCAGAAAGGTTATTGTAGTAATGCCCGGAATAGGTCCCGTAATTAATTACGACTGTTGTTTCGGAACCGTCTGTGCTGGTGACACAACCTCATTCTGTACGCCAATGGTTTGCGGTACATATAGCTGGAGTGTTACAAACGGAACTATTGTCTCAGGCTTAAACACGAGTTGCATCAAGGTTAAATGGAATGCAGTCTATTCAGGTCCTACAACTGTCAGTTTGCAGAGTTGTCCGTCGTCAACCTGCCAGGGAACAGCCACGCTTAATGTGCCTGTCCTGTATCCGAATCTGCCTATCAATGGCCCTACTACAGTTTGTATTGGTTCAACCGGTAAATATTCACTTCCCTGGATGCCGGGAACATATTATCATTGGCAGGTTAACGGTGCCGGCCTCTATGCTTTCAATCCCAATAACCGAAATGTCATAAGTGCAAGTATTACCTTCAACAATGCCGGGCCTTATTGGGTAAAATGCGAATATAACAACCCAATGGCCGGTTGTAACGGCGTGGATTCCGTCCTGGTCAATGTACTTCCTGTATTTGCAATTTCGGGTGACAAAAAAGTTTGCGAAGGAAATACAACTTTTTACAATACACCAGGTTTTGCCAACTGGTCAGTTTCTCCAACCGGCCCGGTTGTTACATCAGGGAATGGCACTGGCACTGCCGGAATACAATGGACTCCGGGTAATTATACCATTACAGCAGTAAGCCTGACTCCCGGTGTTTTCTGTAACGATACGGCTACTTATAGTGTTTCTGTAGTTGCCAAACCTATTCTTGGAAATATTACCGGAACTGATACTGTCTGCCCCGGATCTAAATTTACCTACAGCATCACTTCAAATGTCAGCGGAAGCCCATTTGTCTGGCTACCAACTTCCGGAACTGTGAATATTTTGTCACAAATGGGGGCCTATAATGACTCTGTCCTCCTCCAGTTTATGGGGAACGGGCCCTGGGTTATCAGTGTATTTCAAAATATTGAGCTAAGTCCAGGAATATATTGTCCTTCCACTACCAAGTACAAGACAATACATCCCTACCTGCCCCCAGTAATTACCGGGCCATCCCCTGTATGTATTGATGCTGTTGTTCAGTATACGGCCAATGGTTCTTCGCCACCTGGTGGTTTTCAGTGGATCATTTCTCCTCCAAACAGGGGTACTATCCAGTCAGGACAGGGTACCAGCAGTGTTTTCATCCAATGGCACGGGCCTCCGACTTCAGCAAGCTTAACTGTTTCGAACTGTGCGGGTTCAAATACAAAAACAGTTGTTATCAACGGGCCTCCCACTGCTTTTGCGACTTATAGTACAACACCTATCTTTTGCCTGGGTTCAACGCAGGTTCTTACATTGTCAACACCAACAGGCGCAGGCTATACTTACCAGTGGTACAAGAATAATATAGCAGTTGGTACCGGAACTTCACCAAATCTCACAATCAACATCTCTTCATTTTCAACTGTCGGCATTTACCAATATTATGTGATAGTAACACTTAACGGCTGTTCAGTTAAATCAAATGTCATCAATGTTGTAATTGAGAACTGCGGAGCCGGTGGTTCCGGGTCACCTCCTCCAGGCTGTACCTGCGATGCAGTACCATTCTTCCGACCCTATGTAGTTTGCGGGAATATTACCCTGGTAAACCTTTCAACGGTTGTACCTCCCTCCACAATGACATATCTATGGAGTGTTTCTGGCCCCGGAACGGGAACATTTACCCCTAGTGCAACCGTTGCGACCCCAACTCTAACTGTTAATGCCTCCGGCTTTTATACAATCACTTTAACCGTTTACTCTTCCAGCGGATGCTCTTGTACCTATACTGATTATGCAAATGTTTTTCTTCCAAATGCAAGTTTCACTTACACATCACCGGTTTGCATGAATTCCCCCGCTTACTTCACAGCAAATCCAAACAATCCTTCTTATTCATATGCATGGAACTTTGGAGACACTTCCACTTCACTTATCCCTGTCACTCAACATGCATATTCCTCAGCTAGCCCTCCCCCATTCACTGTTTCTCTAGTCATTACAGATCCCGCGGGTTGTATTGCCACAGCATCGAACCTAGTGACCGTTAATCCGAAACCTACTTGTATTATATCTGCATCGGATACAACAATATGCCCTGGAAGTTATGCCACTCTTACTGCCTGCATCGGAATGACATCCTATCAATGGTATAAAAACGGGAGTGCATTACCGGGTGAAACCAGCATGACCCTTAATGCATATAATTATGGAGAATATTATGCAGAAATGACTAATTCCTATGGCTGTACAGGCAAATCGAACAAGATTTTCATTTACCTGCAAAAACCACCTATCGCCAAAATCACAGGTAGCGGATACCTTTGTGCTTATCCATCCAGCACTACACTACTGAATTTGAGCACATATTATGCTCCTTCCTATTCCTATAACTGGAGTAGTATTCCCGCCGGAGCTACTTTCAGCCCGGCAAACTATAACAGCCCTTCGATCAGCTTAACTCTTCCAGCTGCTTTGCCGGTCACATACCAATTTGTTGTGGAGGTAACAGATACTTTAACCGGCTGCATTTCAAGAGACACAATGTGTGTTACTTTCTACCGGAAACCTCCGGTAACAGTCACACCACTAAATGCCTGTGAAGGGACCAGTGTAGTACTAACAGCAACGCCAAACAATCCCGGTGTATTCAGCTACCTCTGGAGCAATGGCCTTACAACACCGGTCATAACAGCTTCAGCAACTGGATTCTACAGTGTCACAATTACCAATAAGTCTACAGGATGCTCAGCAACGGCAAACGCGGGAACAATACATGCTAAACCTGATCTGAGCCTGTTCCCATTGGGATGTGATTCCATATGCAGTACTGATACCCTGCATTTATACATCCCGCTGCCTTTGAGTGCTGTCGCGCCCAACAATACCTATAGCAGTGCTTATCCGAATATTGATTGGTATGACAATGGCAACTATGGAACTCCTATTGGGTCCGGACAATCCTTCCCGTTTGTGACCAATGTTCTGGGAAGTCACCAGATCTCAGTTGTAGTATCAAATTCCAATTTCTGCCAGGATACTGCAGGAGTATTTTGCCTTAATGTCAGGAATTGTCCGCCCTATCTCGGGATGGATTTTGGAGATGTTCCCGATGATGACATTTTGCCAAACGATTTCCCAACGCTACTTGCAAGTAACGGAGCAAGGCACCTGATCACTCCCGGGGTATACCTTGGGTCAAAAGTAGATGCAGAACCGGATGGACAGCCCAGTTATATGGCTGTGTGTGATGACAATGACTGTATGTATGCATCTGCCGGTGACGATGAAGATGGGGTAACCTTACCTTCCAATGTTGTCCAGGGGGCCACAGTTACCATAACCGTGGTGGCTTCCGTGAGCGGTTACCTTGATGCATGGATGGATTTTAACACCGATATGGATTGGGCTGATCCCGGAGAACATGTATTTACAAACCAGTTACTTAGCGCAGGATCAAACACGCTGACCTTTACAGTTCCCCTAACAGCAAACACCGGCATCTGCTACTCCCGTTTCCGTTTCCGGACAGCCAATAATACTATCAATTATTATGGCCTTGAGCAGGATGGTGAAGTTGAGGATTATGCCATGCATATTGACCCCGTAAGTACTGGCGCACTTGATTTTGGTGATGCACCTGACAATCTTAAAAACCCGAATGACTATCCTACTTTGTTGGCTAGCAATGGTGCACGCCATATCATTGTCCCCAATGTATTCCTTGGATCAAAGATCGATGCTGAAAGTGACGGCCAGCCTAATATCACGGCTACAGGGGATGATATTTCCGGCAGCCCGGATGAGGATGGTGTAAGTATCCCGTCTTTTGTTTCTCCAGGTTCCACCGTGCCGATAACGGTTGTAGCTTCTACTACCGGGTTCCTTGATGCCTGGATGGATTTTAACATAGATGGCGACTGGGCTGATCCAGGTGAACATATTTTGATCACAGTGCCCTTGTCCAGCGGATCAAACGCACTTTCCTTCAATGTTCCGGCTACCGCTACAGCAGGTCAATCGTATGTAAGGTTCAGGTTCCGGACAACCTCAGCACCTATAAATTATAATGGCCTGGTGGCAGATGGTGAAGTAGAGGATTATGCCGTTACCATCAAAGCAGGCCAGATGGACTTCGGAGATGTTCCTGACGATGATATCATCACTACTGACTTTCCAACACTACTGATAAGCAATGGTGCCAGGCACCTGATCGTCCCCGGAGTGTACCTGGGATCAAAAGTTGATGCTGAACCCGATGGACAACCCAGCTATATGGCATTGTGTGACGATAATGACTGTTTATACCCATCAGGCGGAGACGATGAAGATGGTGTAACCATGCCCTCTTCCGTTGTACAGGGTTCTACTGTGACCATAACCGTTGTTGCCTCGGTTAGCGGTTACCTGGATGCATGGATGGATTTCAACCTTGATAGCGATTGGTCAACACCAGGTGAACATATCTTCACGAACCAGCCTCTTTCAGCCGGAAGTAATACACTGACTTTCAACGTCCCGTCAACAGCAGGAACAGGGCTTTGTTACTCACGGTTCAGGTTTAGAACATCTCCAGCTTCTATCAATTATTACGGATTGGTATCGGATGGAGAAGTCGAAGATTATGCAACGACCATCAAACCTTCGGTACCTCCTCAAACCCTGGATTTCGGGGATATTCCTGATGACCCGACCAATCCTTCGGATTTCCCGACCTTGCTATCCAGCAATGGAGCCAGGCATACGATCGTTCCCGGAGTCTACCTCGGGATGCTCATTGACGGTGAATCAGACGGACAGCCCACGCTCAATGCTGATGGGGATGACCTGGCTAATGTTGATGATGAAGACGGAGTACTGATGCCGGTTTATGTCAACCAGGGCTCCACTGTAAATATTACGGTTCTTGCATCTACAAACGGTTACCTGGATGCATGGGTAGATTTCAATGGTAATGGAAGCTGGGGAGCCGGTATTGAACATATTTTCTCGAGCGTGCCGTTGTCGGCAGGATCGAATTCGCTTTCGTTTACTGTCCCGTTTACAGCAGCCCTCGGACAGGAATATGCCAGGTTCAGGTTCAGGACCTCGGCGGCACCAATCAATTTTGACGGGCTTGTATCCGACGGAGAAGTTGAAGACTACTGGATCCATGTAGATCCGTATAACCAGGAAAGCCTGGATTTCGGAGATGCACCTGACAATCCTTCAAATCCAAACGATTATCCTACATTGCTTTCAAGCAATGGAGCAAGGCATCTGATTGTACCGGGAGTATATTTAGGTTCCCAGATTGATGCTGAGCCCAATGGCCAGCCCAACCCGCTATCTTCCGGTGATGACCTGGGAGGCATCGATGATGAAGATGGAATTACAATACCTGCTATAGTCCCGCAAGGATCGACGGTCACTATTACAGTTGTTGCTTCTGTGAACGGTTACCTGGATGCGTGGATGGACTTTAACCTTGACGGGGATTGGGCTGATCCGGGAGAACATATCATGTCGAACGTAGCTTTGTCTGCAGGAACCAATACCCTGAGCTTTAATGTTCCTGGAACAGCAAGCCCCGGGCAATCCTATACGAGGTTCCGGTTCAGGACGAGCCCTGCTTCTATTAGTTACAATGGATTTGTTTCGGACGGTGAAGTAGAAGATTACGCAGTTTACATCGAACCTTCTCAGCAACAAAGCCTTGATTTTGGCGATGCACCTGATAACCCTGATATTCCCAATGATTATCCCACCTTATTGGCGAGCAACGGAGCCAGGCATATTATCGTTCCAGGAGTGTTCCTGGGTACGCTGATCGATGCGGAAGCTGACGGACAGCCAAACTTACCTTCAACAGGAGATGATATTTCCAATGTCGACGATGAAGACGGTGTTGTGCTTCCTCCATATGTATTGCCAGGATCCGTGGTTTCGGTAACTGTAACCGCATCCGTAAGTGGCTACCTGGATGCATGGATGGATTACAACCTTGATGGTGATTGGGCAGATGCCGGGGAACATATATTTACAAATCAGCCATTAAGTGCTGGTGCAAATGTGTTATCCTTTACCGTTCCAATCAATGCAAGCATGGGATTATCCTACTCACGGTTCAGGTTCCGCACCTCTAATGCTTCCATTAACTATGATGGCCTGGTAAATGACGGGGAAGTGGAAGACTATGCTGTGTACATTGAAGAAGGTGCTCAACCACCGCTGATCGATTTTGGTGATGCACCTGATAATCCTTCGAATCCGAACGACTATCCAACGTTACTTGCAAGCAACGGTGCTAGGCATACCATCACCGGTGGCACTTATTTAGGCAGTTCTATTGATTATGAACCTGACGGACAACCAACTGTGGCTGCAGATGGAGACAATAATTCCAACCTGAATGACGAGGATGGAGTAACCTTCCTATGGCCCCTGGTACCAGGAAGCCCATGTAAAATAAAGGTGGTAGCATCCGTAGGAAATGCACTGCTGAATATGTGGATTGACTATAATGGCAATGGTTCGTGGTCAGACCCAGGGGATCATGTATTTAACGATATCAATCCAGCAGCCGGGACCAACTACTATACTTTCATAGTCCCAGGCAACGCAATTCCTGGCCAAACCTATGCCAGGTTCCGCTTCAGCCACCAGGCTGCGTTAAGCTTTTCAGGCCCGGCCACCGACGGGGAAGTCGAAGATTACCGCGTCAGCATTCAAAAGTCAGCTAACAAATGGTACCAGATTCCTGATAATGCACTGCCAGGATTACATTCCGACAACAATCATCCTGTTGCCGACGATTGGGTGTGCAATGGAGGGCAGGTGACTGAAATAGACTGGTGGGGCAATTACGAAATGGCTGCCAATGGAGAAATCCGTGGAGAGGGAATTCAGCATTTCGATGTGAATGTTTATACCGACAATGGTTGTTCCCCGGCTGAACCTATTCTCAGCTTTTCAGTACCTTTTAACAGCCAGCAGGAAGTCAATACAGGGCAGGTGAACAGTGAGAACAGTATAATCTACAAATACAGTTATATTCTGCCAATTCCCTGGGACCAGGTCAAAGGTCATACCTACTGGTTGAGTGTCAGGGCCGTTTCAAACAATGCACTGGCACCGGCACAATGGAGATGGCAGGAAGCCAACCGACTGGCTCTGCCTCTCCACTGTAGTTCTGTTAGCCTGAATGATGCAGGCGGCTGGTCACCTAATTCATGGAACGGATCAGGTGTCCCTGAATTCAGCGATATGGCATATACCGTAGTAAGCACGATGAGTAAAACGCTCAGCCTGAAAGTGCTGCTTGAAGGCCTGTATGCCGGCAACGGCCAGATGAACAAAGCACAGGATGCTCAAGGGGATCATTTTGGAGGAACTACTGCAGACAAGCTTACTATCGAACTGCACACTGCAACATTACCTTACAATACGTCCATCACCTTCAATGACCTTGACCTGTTCACAAATGGTAGTGTGGTTAGCAATGTGCCGGGTAATTACAACAGTTCGTATTACCTGGTAGTAAAGCACCGGAATAGTATGGAAACATGGAGTGCCACACCGGTTTCATTTAGTAACAGTGCCATCCATTTTGACTTCACATCAGCGCAGGATATGGCGTTTGGGAATAACCTGAAGTTTTTAGGGGGGTATTATGCTATTTTTGCCGGTGATGCCAACCAGGATGGAATTATTGACGGATCGGATATGTCGCTGATTGACAATGCCAGTACTCTGATCCTAAAAGGGTATTATACCGAAGATGTGAATGGAGATGGGATTGTTGATGGATCCGACATGTCGCTATTAGACAATAATTCCACTGCTATTATAAGGTTAAAGAGGCCATAGACTCCATAGCGTACCCGATATTTTAGCGCTGCTCCTTTAATGGGGCAGCGCTTTTATTATTCTAGAAAATATGGCATCATTAGATTAAGAAATAATATATTTTATATATTTGTTCATAATTATGTTAATAAAAAAACAACTAAGCTTATAATCAACTAGTTTAAAGAGCTTTACAAACTACAAACAATAAACTTATCCTAACAAATCTTTATCTCGTAGATCGTTCCCCTATCTCCTATCCTTGGCTTCTGAAAATTACAACTTAGTTCTTGTAATACTTGTTTTTCTTACGTCGCAGCGTTCACTCCTCTTATAATGCATAGTTTTCGGGCATTCGCACCACGCCATGTCTTTTAATTTTTTGTACCGGGCGAAAAAATTGCTCCTTTATTCAGAATAGAAATTATTTCAAAGGCATTGGTTAATTGCGCAGACAAATGAAACGGAATCCATTTGTAACATAAAGCTGGAACCAGATTTGGAAAAATATAAAAACATACTTAAAATCAACCATTACTATAGATTCTTAAACAGAACTAACTTTAGCATCAAAACATAATTACGTGTATTGTCTGTCAATTGGCAGCTTCAACATGTATTCCGAGGATAATTAATTAATTCTGATTGGGCAGGAACCTATCAACTATAGAATTTGGTCCTTATACGTTGCGATTCTATTATTAATTGAATCTAGCTAATGTTTTGCAAGAACAGATATTACCCAATTCAATTAATTGATTTCCATAAAAACAACTGAGTATTTTCAAGATATAAAACCGTTGATATGAGAAAGAGATATCTATCTTATTTACCTTTAACTATCTTACTATTGTCCGGATTTGTCTCATTTGGACAAGCATCATTATTCACTGTGCCGGCCAGTGGGCATTATTGCCAGGGATCCGCAGGGGTTCAGATCAAAATGGCACACTCTCAAAACGGTATAACCTATCACCTAAGGAGATTACCAGCCCCGGGAGATCTTACCACTGCTACCGGAAATGGAGATACTATCACTTTTGCAGGATTTTACTCATCGGGGACCTATTATACAGTTATCACAACAACACAGGTTACGATTGTTATGGATCCCCAGCCGGCACTATTTATTTTATCGGCAACAGGTAAAGGAGCGTATTGTAATTATCCTGGAGCATTGGGATCGGAAATAAGAATTCAACCAACACAGAATGGAGTAAACTATGAATTATTCAGAGGAGCAACCTCAATAGCTATAATGCCCGGAACAGGTTCTCCCATTTCGTTTGGTTACTTTACTACTCCCGGTTCCTATCATGTTGTAGCCTCATATCCTTTGACAGGTTGTTCAAGAACATCCTCCTCCATCAATATTGTTGTAAATACACCACCAACAGCCAATTTCTTTTCAGATCATGACACTCCTCCGCTGCATTGCGCAACAGATGTAGTAAACTTTACCAGCACTTCAACAGGAACAGGTTTATCCTGTAGCTGGAATTTCCATGATCCGAATTCAGGGGCTAACAATACATCCACAGGGACACCAACATCCCATATTTTTGAAGCCTATGGAAATGTTAACCAAACTTTTGGAGTGCTTCTTAAAGTCACAGACTCGCATGGCTGTATCGATACACTTACAAGACCAGTGACAGTCATCCAAAAACCAGATGCAACATTGAATGAAACATTATGGCTTCCAAATACAAATTTCCCAAACACCTTCGCAGCATGTAATGCCTCCCTTCAGAACCCTGTCGGAACGTTCCAGTTCGTTAATGGTTCGACGACTCAAGCGACAAATACATGGTACAACATAAGCTGGGGAGCTTCCGGGATGCCCCCTTTTAGCCAGCCAACCTTCAGCACTCCTTTAAATATTACCTATAACAATTTTGGATATGATGCCCTAACATATATAGTAAATGGTCAGAATGGCTGTAATAATACAAGAGTTTATCCGGTTTATGTTGGCAATTTTGCAGGTGGAGGACTGGGAAATCCAGGCAGTACAGCAGGTGTGGCTGATTTCTGTATTGATTTCCCAATTCAACCTGAATCATATGACAATCCTCCGGGAACAATGTTTACATTTAACTGGGGAGATGGAGATTCAGTTATGATTTTGAGGGAAAATCTTCCTGCTAATGGATTATTAGAACATTGTTATTCAACATGTTCAACAATAAAACAAGGCACACCTCCAAAATATGGTTTCAAAGCCACATGTAATTCGGAAAATCCCTGTGGTTCAATAGAAACCTCTGTATGGCCAATTCCGGTTTCTTGCAAAGCCCAGGGAGAATTCGGGACTGCCAGTGGAAGTGGCGGAGAACTCTGGGGAGGAAACGGTGCTGATACTTTAGTAGGATGTAGTGATGTAACATTCACTGACAGCACTCAATCAGGATTCTACATTATCCCACCAACATTTAATACTTTTACCACAGATACCTATTATTCCTGGAATTTTGGAGACCCTGCTTCTGGTGTAAACAACACCTCTACCCTTCCGAATCCTACTCATCATTTTACAACAAGTGGTCTGTGGTATACAGTTACACTCATTGTTTTCACCGGTCAAAATTCGAATTTTAATTCAGGAAGGGATACTGTAGCCAAGCAAATCTATATTCAATCCCCTCCAATTGCTGATTTTAATGTCAATGCACCAGATACTTGTATACCTATGCAGGTTCAGTTTACCGACATGAGCAATGGTGGAGGATGGGGAATTCCTGAGTACAGGTGGAGAATTACCCCGGTTTCAGGTTGGAGTATAATTACGCCTAACCATGTAGGAGATTCTACATACAATTCACCATTGTTTTTATTCTCAGCAGCCGGAAGATACACTATCAAATTCCTGATTGCTAACAGTTGCGGCATTGACGAGAAGGATACGACAATTCTGGCATGCCAACCTCCGGAAGTTGCATTTACAGATGGCAATGATATATATCTGTGCGGGCCGCAGAAACACAATTTTGGTCCTGCATATAATATGAATTGTGACTCAACCCTGGTTCATTATAAATGGATAATTTCACCCGGCACCTTTGCTTACACCGATGGTACTACAGATACTTCCTCTTATCCTCATATAAATTTCAACGCTTATACAACTTACCTGGTTAAAGCTGTAATACGTAATAGCTGCGGAAGTGATACGGCAACTCAGAACATCCACATCACTCAACTCATTACTAACAATTCGATTGCACCTTTCACGCCTCCTTCCGGTGAAGTATGTGCCGGACAGTCACCGATTGTGATTAACGGAGCCTTACCTTTGGGAGGAAATGGATCGTATATTTATCAATGGCAGGAGAATGTAAATTGTGATCTGACGCCTGCTGGAATTTGGTCCAACATTACCGTTGGCGGCACATTACAAAATTACACCTTGATGAGTCCCTTGGCAGCAACACGCTGTTACAGGCGGCTTGCCTTTGATGCTAGTGATTGTTCTGACACTTCCAACATAGCACAAATTATTGTACATCCTGCTATCCTTAATAACCAGATTGCTTCGGATCAGCAGATCTGCACAGGATCAGCCCCTGGATTACTGACAGGCACCACAGCTTTTGGTGGATCAGCAACTCCTACTTATCAATGGGAATCTTCTTTAGATGGCACTAACTTTTCCGTGATTATCGGAGCCACAGGCCAGAACTATCAACCTTCAACTCTTGCCCAATCAACTTATTTTGAACGGGTTGCCATTTCTCCCCCGTGTGACTCCAACTACTCAACACCTGTACTAGTTACAGTCTGCGCACCTCTTGGTAATAATATCATCAGTTCAAGTGATACAATTTGCCAGGGGACTGCACCCGCCCAACTCACCGGAACTCCTCCGACCGGTGCTTGCGGAGTATATTCCTATCAATGGCAATCGTCAACAGCAGCTACCTACCCAGTATTTTCGAATATTCCCGGTGCGATAGCAGCAAATTATCAACCCCCCGTCCTTCTGTCAAAAACCTATTACAGGAGAATAATTACCTCTACTGTCAGCAACTGCATTCAAAGCACCAGCAATGAGATTGTTATCGATCTAATGCCCCGACCGGTCCCAAATGCAGGTCTAGACCAAACCATTTCAAACGGAGCTACAGCAAACCTGGCTGGAATCGTTCTCGGAGGGACACTCCCCTATACCAGTTATCAATGGTCGCCACCGGCTCTGATCCAGCCACCATCAAACACATTATCGGTTACAACCATTAGCTTATCCGGAAGTACCACATTCACACTTACAGTTACTGACAACAATGGCTGTATTGGAAATGACAATGTAACTGTAACTGTTACCGGCAGTCCGCTGGCGGCAACTGCAAGCGCTAATCCAACGACCATATGTCCAAACAGTGCAGTGGTAGTCTGTGCTACTTCAAGCGGAGGAAGCGGCACATATTCTTACAGTTGGAGCAGCATTCCAGCCGGAGTTTATCCAACAAATTCCTGTATTACTGTTAATCCTTTAGTTACAACTACATATACATGCCTGGTTTGGGATGGATTCGGTTCCGTTTCTGCATCTGCAACAGTCACAGTAAACGCGGCCCCAGTTTTAACCAGTGCCACCTCTGAATCAATCTGTAATGGAGAGCAGCTTAATTATTCACCTACTTCAACAATAGTAAACTCCACTTATACCTGGACATCTTCATCAGGTGGTACATGTTCAGGGAATACCAGTTCGGCATTACCAGGCACTAATATTCCTGATTTCCTTTTCAACTCGGGCAATACAGATTGCATCGTCACTTACCGTATCACGCCACGCGGGCCTGCACCAACTTTCTGTGTTGGCCAGCCAGACACACTTGAAGTGACTGTTAAGCCGGTTGCCTCGATTACCAATACTGTAAACAGCCAGACAACCGTTTCGGGTTTTCCAACTGCTCCTGTTACATTTACAACGAATGTTGCTTCAGCAGATATCCACTGGAAATACACCGGAACCAACTGTACCGGATTCGTTGCTTTCTCAGAAAATGAAGGCTATTCATCAACCCTACCATCCCAGATAATTACATTAATCCCTGGGTCACCATCAACCTGTACATTAAATTACCTGGTACAGCCATATATAGTGATTGCTCCAGGGGATACGTGCAAAGGAAATCCTTTTACGTATAGTTTTCATGTGAACAGTGAGCCTGCAAAATATGACATGATTTGCCCATTGCCGATCTGTTCCGGACAAGCTGCCACCATCTCGCTATCGAACTCAGACGTAGGAATTAACTATACCTTGTATCGTGGGGTTACTGCAGTATTACCAGCAAAAGCCGGTACCGGGAGTCAACTGGACTGGACCGGGATTTCACTGGCTGGCACTTATACCGTCAAAGCTACCAATCCATCAAATGGACAATCCACTACCATGAATGGTATGTGCCAGTTAACAGTGAATGCTCTGCCTCAGATTTTTCTGCTGACAGCACAGAATGGCGATCATTGCAGTCCTATTACAATTTTGCTTAGTGGTTCCCAATCAGGCATAGATTATCACTTAATCAAAGATGGTGATATATTAAATCCAGTGCAGGTAAAACCCGGTACCGGTTTACCCGGTTTCCTGGCTTTTGATCCGGTTATGGATTCCGGGACCTATACCGTAATCGCTACTAATCCGCTCACTCTTTGCCAAAGACAAATGCAGGGAAGTGTTCATGTGGATCCATTAATAAATCAGTTTGAAATATTCCCTGGAGGAATTTTATGTGAAAGTGATGTCTTATGTATTGATGGTTCAGAACCTGGAATTAATTATCAATTATGGCTCAACAACCAGCCCTTTGGCACCATTGTTCAGGGTGATCCAACTGGCGGACCAATCTGTTTTGGCTCCATCACAAATGCAGGAACTTACAGGATCCATGCAAAAAATCCAACTACTAATTGTGAGATTTTCTTTGATTCAACAGCAGTCATCCATCCCTTACCCAATATATATGTAATCTCTCCAGACTTTGGTTGTGCAGGGTCAAACATACTGCTTAATAACTGTCAGCCTGGCATAAAGTATTACTTGTACTTTACACCTAGCAAGGGACCCGTTGTTAAGGAAGCTTTCATAGCCGGTCCCCTCACCTGCTCCGGAGGAAATATCGATTTCGGACCATGGAATGATCCCGGCGTTTACAGAATCAAAGCTGTAGATACCATCACAAATTGTTCAACCTGGATGATGGGTACAAGCACGATATACCCTGAACCTGAAGCTTATAACATGGTCCCAAAGGGCCCCTCCTGCCCTCCTGTTGATATACGCCTGGACCATTACCAGCTTAATACCACGTATTATCTCTACAGGAACGGCGATACCTTAGTTTCTACAGATGACGGAACCGATGGGGTTATTGATTTTGGCACGCAAACCATCCCCGGTATCTATAAGGTTAGGGCACAGAAGACATTTCCAGGTGGATTTGAGTGCTGGAATCAGATGAATGATTCTACAGTCATTTACCGGTCCCCGGTCAAATATTCACTCTTACCGGTTGGACCCATCTGTCCTCCTGTTACCCTGTTTTTGAATGGTTCAGATCCTGGAGTTACCTATATACTCTGGCACAATACATTTGGAATTAGACAGGTAATTACTAGCATGAGTGGTGGAAACTTGTATTTTCTACCTGAAAATCAACCCGGAAATTATTGGGTTATGGCCAAAACAGCTGATAGCTGCACGACAGCCATGTATGATACTGTTATAGTGCATCCAAACCCGATGGTTTTCCATGTTCTTCCTCAAGGTTCAGGCCTATGTGAACCTACCCAGATTGGACTGGAAAACTCAGAAATAAATACAATCTATGAATTATTGCATTCTGACGGCACAAGCCTTGCTCCACCGGAGGTTCATACTTCTGTTATTGCCGGACCATTCTGGTTTACAACTCCACAACCGGCAGGCAGTTACCTTGTAAGGGCTACAAATTTATATGGATGTGACACTTTGATGAACGGAACCGCTATTGTAAATTCACTTCCGGTTGTAGATGCAGGAATAGCTGCTGATACGATTTGTTTTCCGCCTTCACCTTCGGTTGTGCTGACTGGTACGGCAACCAATTATTCCAGCGTTCATTGGTCAAGCCCTACTAACCCAAGTGGTAGCAATTTTTCCGCTCCAAATAATCTTGTAACAACATATACATTTACAGCAACTGACTTTCTGAATAAAAAGGCTGTCCTTACACTTTCTGCTTTTGGTACTGGTATATGTGTCGGAGCAAAAGCTTCTGATTCCATTTTTATCCATTTGTTGGCACCTGTTGTCAATGCCGGACCTGATCAGATAAAATGTATCAATGAATTCGTCCAGTTAAATGGCTCAATCAGTGGTGGAGCAACGTCCGGTGTCTGGTCTACCGGCGGATCCGGTACATTCAGTGACTCGACATCCCTTACTTCAACATATACACCTGGCATAAACGACCAGCTTGCCGGTACGGTCACATTGACTCTTACTACAACAAATTCAAGCACTTGCCCGAATATCAGCGATGCCATGAACGTAACAATTTATGGCCCTCTTACATCAGGTGTTGTAAGTTCAAATCAAACTATTTGTAATACTGAAATACCGGTTACTCTCATATCTACAACTCCCGGTGGAGGAAGTGGCACATTTAATTACCAGTGGCAGCTTTCTGTTGATGGAGGAGCTACCTGGACGAACGTTGCATCAGGAGGGAACACCCTCACTTATTCGCCTCCGGCTTTATCTGCCACAACTCTTTTCAGGTTACAGCAGACCGATACCTATTGCACCCCTGACCAAGTTGTATATACCAATAGTGTGACTATAACAGTTCATTCAGTATTGACTCCCGGAATAGCCTCAGCCAATCAGACCATTTGTAATGGGGAAACTCCGGCTTCAATAACAGCTGCAGCGCCAACAGGTGGAAGCGGAACTTTCACTTACCAGTGGCAGAAATCAACTGACGGCGGGATTATCTGGACTAATGTTGCTTTAGCCGGGAACAGCCTTACCTATTCACCGCCAGCATTGATTGTTACCACTCTTTTCAGGTTACTGCAAACCGATACCTACTGTAATCCTGACCAACTTGTCACTACCAATAACGTTACTATCACTGTATATACAGTCCTTGTACCCGGTGTAGCTTCTGCTAACCAGACCATCTGCAACGGGGAAACTCCGGCTGCGATATCAGCTATAGCGCCAACAGGCGGAAGCGGAACATTTACCTATCAATGGCAGCAATCAACTGACGGTGGAACTACCTGGTCAAATGTTGCTTCAGCAGGAAACAGCCTTATCTATTCACCAACCGCATTAACTGTAACAACACTGTTCAGGTTAAAGCAAACCGATACCTACTGCAATCCTGACCAGCTTGTCACAACCAATAGTGTTAATATCACTGTAGATGCAGTCCTTGTACCCGGCGTAGCTTCTGCCAACCAGACCATCTGCAACGGGGAAACACCGGCTGCAATCGCGGCTACAGCACCAACAGGCGGAAGCGGAACATTTACCTATCAATGGCAGCAATCAACTGACGGTG
>JACAAZ010000003.1:263639-347511 GCA_013376995.1 Bacteroidota bacterium
CCTTACCTATTCACCTCCTGCATTAACAGTTACCACACTTTTCAGGTTACAGCAAACTGACACCTATTGCAATCCTGACCAGCTTGTTACAACCAATAGCGTTACCATTACTGTGCATGCACTTCTGGTTGCCGGAACGGCCTCAGCGAACCAGACCATATGCAACGGTGAAACGCCGGTTGCAATTATAGCTACAGCGCCAACAGGCGGTAGCGGAACTTTCACGTACCAATGGCAGCAATCAACTGATGGAGGAACTACATGGTCAAATGTTGCTTCAGCCGGGAACAGCCTTACCTATTCACCTCCTGCATTAACAGTTACCACACTTTTCAGGTTACAGCAATCCGATACCTACTGCAATCCTGACCAGCTGGTTTCAACCAATAGCGTTATCATTACTGTGCATGCAGTCCTGGTTCCCGGTGTAGCTTCAACAAACCAGATCATCTGCAACGGGGAAACTCCGGCTGCAATAACAGCTGCAGCGCCAAACGGCGGAAGCGGAGCTTTCACTTACCAATGGCAACAATCAACTAATGGCGGAACGACCTGGACGAATGTTGTTTCAGCCGGGAACAGCCTCACCTATTCACCACCGGCATTGACTACCACAACTCTTTTCAGGTTACAGCAAACCGATACCTATTGTAACCCTGACCAGTTAGTTGTCACAAACACTGTTACCATTACTGTCCATGCAGTCCTTGTACCGGGAACAGCCACAGCCAACCAGGCCATCTGCAATGGTGAAACACCGACTGCAATCACAGCTACAGCTCCTGCTGGCGGTAGCGGAACTTTCACCTACCAATGGCAGCAATCAACCGACGGCGGAACTACCTGGTCAAATGTTGCTTCAGCAGGGAACAGCCTTACCTATTCACCTCCTGCATTAACAGTTACCACACTTTTCAGGTTACAGCAAACTGACACCTATTGCAATCCTGACCAGCTTGTTACAACCAATAGCGTTACCATTACTGTGCATGCACTCCTTGTTGCCGGAACAGCCTCAGCCAACCAGACCATATGCAACGGGGAAACCCCGGCAGCAATATCAGCAACAGCACCAACCGGCGGAAGCGGAGCTTTCACTTATCAATGGCAGCTTTCAACTGATGGCGGAACTACATGGTCGAATGTTGCTTCAGCAGGGAACAGCCTTACCTATTCACCTCCTGCACTAACAGTTACCACACTTTTCAGGTTACAGCAAACCGATACCTACTGTAATCCTGACCAACTTGTCACAACGAATAACGTCACCATTACTGTTTACTCAGTTTTGGTTCCCGGAACAGCCTCAGCGAACCAGACCATATGCAACAGTGAAACGCCGGTTGCAATTATAGCAGCAGCTCCAACAGGCGGAAGCGGAACATTCACTTACCAATGGCAACAATCAACTGATGGCGGAACTACCTGGTCGAACGTTGCTTCTGCAGGGAACAGTCTTACCTTTTCACCACCTGCATTAACAATTACAACACTTTTCAGGTTGCAGCAAACCGATACCTATTGTAATCCTGACCAGTTAGTTGTCACAAACACTGTTACCATTACTGTCCATGCAGTCCTTGTACCGGGAACAGCCACAGCCAACCAGGCCATCTGCAATGGTGAAACACCGACTGCAATCACAGCTACAGCTCCTGCTGGCGGTAGCGGAACTTTCACCTACCAATGGCAGCAATCAACTGACGGCGGAACGACTTGGTCCGTTGTTTCTTCAGCCGGAAACAGTCTCAACTATTCACCTTCTGCATTAACAGTTACTACTCTTTTCAGGTTACTGCAAACTGACACCTATTGCAATCCTGACCAGTTAGTCGTTACAAATGCAGTGACAATTTCTGTATATCATTTAACTCCTGGAAATGCTACACCAGATCAAACCATATGCTATGGGGAAACTCCAGCAATGCTAACAGCGACCGCTCCAACAGGCGGAAGCGGAATCTATACTTACCAATGGCAATTCTCAACCACGGGTGGTGCTTCATGGTCAAACGTTCTTATTGGTGGAACCAGCCTGACCTATTCTCCCGGATCACTCATAGCTAATACCTTATTCCGTTTAGAACAAACTGACACCTATTGCAACCCGGATCAGGTTGTTTACACTAATAATGTAAGCGTGAATGTTTACACTATCCTGGTTGCGGGAGCTGCATCGGCTGATCAAACCTTATGTTATGGTGAAACACCACTAATGCTTTTAGCAAACTCACCTACCGGTGGAAGTGGAATTTATACATACCAATGGCAATACTCAGTTACAGGAGGAGCTTCCTGGTCAAACGTAGCTAGTGGAGGCAATAATATTACATACGCTCCGGGACCACTTTTTGTAACAACTCTTTTCAGGTTGATGCAGACAGATACGTATTGTAACCCTGACCAGGTCCAATATACCAATATTATTACTATAACCGTATTCAGCCAGCTCGTTGCAGGGGTATCAGGAAATGACCAGGTCATCTGCTATGGTGAAACGCCCCTGATGCTAACCTCCACCCCTCTTACCGGTGGAAGTGGCACATACATTTACCAATGGCAATTTTCAACTGATGCAGGTATAACATGGTCCAATGTTATCATTGGAGGTACCAGTCTAACATATTCACCTGGACCTTTAGCTGTTACAACCCTATTCCGGTTAATGCAGACAGACACTTACTGTACACCTGACCAATCTGTTTACACAAACAATGTTACAATTAATGTGCACAACTTGTTGGCTCCCGGAGCAGCAGCGTCTAACCAATCGATCTGTTATGGTGAGATCCCTGCTTTGCTTTCTGCCAATGCGCCAACCGGTGGAAGTGGTTCATATCAATACCAGTGGCAATTCTCCACGACTGCAGGTGCTTCTTGGTCGAATGTTGCCATTGGAGGTACAGCGCTAACCTATTTACCCGGAGCTCTGAATATTACTACTCAATACAGGCTAATGCAAACTGACACCTATTGCACACCTGATCAAGTAGTTTATACAAACACTTTAACCTTAATCGTTTATAGTGAACTGTTTGCCGGGACTGCAAGTGGAGACCAGACAATATGTTATGGGGAGTCACCTGCAATGCTATCAGCAAACTCACCAACAGGTGGCAGCGGGACATTCTCGTACCAATGGCAGTACTCAACTACAGGTGGTGCTTCCTGGTCGAATGTTGCATTAAATGGGAATGCACTAACTTATTCGCCCGGATCTCTTCTTACAACAACACTTTTCAGGCTGATGCAGACTGACAGTTATTGCAATCCTGATCAAATCTTGTTCACCAATACAGTAACCATTACAGTTTACAACCAACTATCTGCAGGTGTTGCCGGTTCAGATCAAACTATCTGTAATGGCGAGATCCCCATAATGCTTTCCTCCACTCCATTAACAGGTGGAAGCGGGGCTTACCTTTATCAATGGCAATTCTCTGTTGATGCAGGAGTTACCTGGTCGAATGTCGGCATTGGAGGAAACTCGCTTAACTATTCCCCTGGACCATTATCTCAAACAACCATTTACAGGGTAATGCAATCTGATACTTATTGTACGCCTGATCAATTCGTATATACTAATACTGTTACAATTTCAGTTCATAACCTGCTCATACCCGGGCTTGCTGCTGCAAACCAGGTGATATGCTTTGGCGAGACCGCAGCGATGCTTTCCGCAAATGCACCAACAGGTGGTAGCGGAACTTATCTCTACCAGTGGCAATATTCAACAACTGCCGGTGCATCTTGGACCAATGTTGCCATAGGTGGCACATCTTTGAATTATTTTCCGGGAGTACTAACAAGTACAACATTATTCAGGCTGATGCAGATGGACAATTATTGTAATCCCGGCCAGGTTGTTTATACCAACATTATTACAATAACGGTTCATAATCAGATGGTTGCCGGAGTGGCAAGTAGTGATCAGACCATTTGTTATGGAGAATCTCCCGTATTGCTTTTTGCTAATGCACCCATTGGTGGAAGCGGGACTTTTTCCTATCAATGGCAATACTCAACGACAGGAGGCGCATCCTGGATCAATGTTGCTACTGGTGGAAATACGTTGTCCTACTCACCAGGCCCATTGAATGTAACAACCCTGTTCAGGTTACAGCAGACCGATACTTACTGCAATCCTGACCAGGTTCTTTATACTAATGTCATCACAATTACTGTTTATAATCAGCTAATACCGGGAGTTGCAGGTACTGATCAAACCATATGCAACGGGGCGGTGCCGGTAATACTTTCAGCTTCTGCACCAACCGGAGGAAGTGGCAATTTCACATTCCAATGGCAGCTTTCTAATGATGGAGGAACCAGTTGGTCGAATGTTGCTGTTGGAGGAAATACCTTAACCTATTCACCTCCTGCTTTAACTGTTAGCACAATGTTCAGGTTACGGCAAACAGACACCTACTGTTCACCCGACCAGGTTGTTAACACGAATATTGTTTCTATAACCGTACAAGGGACACTCATTCCAGGTGTTGCAAGTGCTGACCAGACCATCTGTTCAGGAGAAACACCTTCATTGCTCACTGCAACTGCACCAACGGGAGGAAGTGGATTATTCACCTATCAATGGCAAACATCGACTAATGGTGGTATTACATGGTCAAATGTGCTGATTGGCGGGAATGCACTACTGTATTCACCTTCATCACTTACAAGTACAACCTTGTTCAGGCTTTTGCAGACTGATACCTATTGTATACCTGTTCAGACAGTAACTACCAACGTTGTGACCATTACTGTTCATTCACTTCTGGTTCCGGGTATTGCTGCCTCAAATCAAACGATATGCAATGGGGAAGTTCCGGCTGCAATAATTGCAAATGCCCCAACAGGAGGCAGTGGAACCTTCATTTACCAATGGCAACTTTCAACTGATGGTGGATCCAACTGGTCAAATGTAGCATCTGCCGGGAACAACCTGACCTATTCCCCTCCAGCCTTAACTTTAACTACGTATTACAGGCTTCAGGAAACCGACACTTATTGTACACCCGACCAGGTCGTTACAACGAACAATGTCAATATAACCGTATATCCTATACTTGTGCCGGGAACGGCAGCTGCCAACCAGACAATCTGCAACGGAGAAATTCCTTCAACCATTTCTGCTTCTGCCCCTACGGGTGGAAGTGGGACTTTTACCTGTCAATGGCAAATTTCTATTGATGGCGGCACAACCTGGTCAAACATAGTTTCAGGAGGAAACAGCCTTTCCTATTCACCTCCGGCACTGACCATTACCTCCATGTTCAGGCTGAAGCAAACTGACACTTACTGCACACCTGACCAGGTTGTTACTACAAACGGGATTACTATTACGGTTTATAGTACCCTGATACCGGGGACCGCATCTGCAAATCAGACTATCTGTAACGGTGAAATACCAGCTTCGCTTACATCCACTGCTCCTACAGGTGGGAGTGGATCATATACCTATCAGTGGCAGCTCTCAACCGACGGCGGAGTAAGCTGGTTAAATATTGCATCTGCAGGTAACAGCCTCACTTATTCACCTCCTTCCCAGACAGTTACAACACAATACAGGTTGAGGCAAACTGATACCTATTGCAATCCCGGACAAGTTGTTACAACAAATACAGTTACATTAACTGTTCACAATATACTTCAGGCTGGCATTGCTGCTGCAAACCAGACCATCTGTTATGGAGAAACCCCTGCAAGTATATCTGCCACTGCACCTTCAGGAGGCAGCGGGAACTTTGTCTACCAGTGGCAATTCTCAACCGATGCCGGTGCCACCTGGGCAAATGTCCCTTCAGGAGGTAACGCTTTGGTTTATTCACCGGCGGCACTTTTAGCTACCACAGTGTACAGGCTTATTCAAACAGATACTTATTGCACGCCCAACCAGGTTGTTATAAGTAACAATGTTATTATTACAGTATATAGTCAACTTTCAGCCGGAATGGCCGGTTCCAACCAGACTATCTGCTATGGTGAAGCCCCTGCTATGCTTTCTGCCACACCTCTAACCGGGGGAAGCGGAAGCTACAGCTATCAATGGCAATATTCCATTAATGCCGGTATAACTTACACGAATGTTCCTTCGGGAGGCAATGCACTTACTTACTCACCCGGAGCCTTAACAACGAGCACCTTATACCGTTTGATGCAGTCTGACACCTATTGTAACCCGGACCAGGCAGTATACACCAATGCAGTGAGCATCACAGTGTATAACTTATTGGTACCAGGGGTTGCCTCATCCAACCAGGCTATCTGCTATAATGAAATTCCTGCAACGATTGTAGCAACAGCACCTTCCGGAGGAAGCGGCACTTTCATGTACCAGTGGGAATTCTCGACAAATTCCGGAACTACATGGACCAGTGTACCTCTGAATGGAAACACCCTAACCTATACTCCCTCTGCATTAACTGTCAACACTTTGTTCAGGCTGATGGTAACCGACACTTATTGCAACCCGGATCAGGCAGTTTACACCAATGTTGTTACCATATCCGTATACAGCCAGCTGACACCTGGAGTTGCCATATCTAACCAAACCATTTGTTTTGGTGAATCACCGGCTATGCTGACTGCAACTGCACCTTTGGGTGGAAGCGGAACATTCACCTATCAATGGGAGAAATCGATTGATGGAGGGCTTAACTGGAGTACAATAGCTGGTGCTAACTCTTTAAGTTGCGCCCCAGGACCGCTCCAGGTCACAACTGAATTCAGAATTTTGCAGGTAGACACTTATTGTACACCTGACCAGGCAGTGATTTCCAACCCTGTCATTATTACTGTTTATGGTGAATTATTTGCAGGAGTTGCATCTGCCAGTCAATCTATCTGCTATGGAGCGATCCCGGCAATACTTTCGGTTACCATGCCAAGCGGAGGAAGTTCATCAATACAAAACCAATGGCAGTCAAAAGTTGGCACCGGAGCCTGGGTTAACATTACCGGAGCGACTGGTGTAACCTATACTCCCGGTCCGCTTTACATTACTACCAACTTCAGGGTAGTTCAAACTGACACTTATTGTTCTCCTGACCAGGTTGTTATCAGCAACGAAATCAATGTTGAAGTCCGCATACCTACGGCTTATGCCGGCCCTGATGATACTATCTGCGGTCTTGTTCCTTACAGCCTTGCCTATGCAACAGCTAACTTTGCTGTAAACTACACATGGAGCACTTCCGGAACCGGAACATTCTCCAGTCTTTACACCCTGAATCCAAATTACCTGCCCAGCCCGGCTGATATGAGCGCCGGTAGTGTTATTTTGACGCTAACCATTTCTGACATCTGTAATAATGTAGTAGTAGACCAGATGAACCTGAGTCTCGGGCAGCAGCCTGCCGCTTATTTCTCATACAGTACCCCTACCTGCAGCATTATACCTGTATTTTTCACTGATCAATCCAGCGTTGGAAGCGGATATATTAAGACCTGGGTATGGAATTTCGGAGATGGTACATCGGATACCATTCATTTCCCGAATAGCCCCAATATGTATCATACATTTGCCGGCCCCGGACCTGCATATATGGTAAAACTTACCGTATTTACCTCATTAGGCTGTAGTTCTGAGTTCCAGCAGGTAGTTACAACCTACCAGGCACCGGTAGCTAATTTCTACTATTCGAATATTGCCTGTGACAATCAGCCGGTTCAATTTACGAATTCATCCCAACTCAACGGAGCAGTGAGCCTGCAGCCGTGGATCTGGGACTTTGGAGATCCTACTTCAGGAACCAGTAATGTCTCCAATTTATTAAACCCGACTCATATATTCACTGATACCGGGACCTATACGGTTACCCTGGTGGTTATCAATAGCAATAATTGCATGTCATCCATCACCAAACAGGTTAAAATCAACCCTCTGCCAGCTGTTGATTACACTTATGACGTTTCATGCCTGGGTGATCCTGTTCATTTTGATCCGGACCCGGCAGTAATGCAGGTAGATTCTATAGGGAGCTGGTTATGGGATTTCGGGGATGGTGTTACCTCGCAGGTTCAGCATACAGTTCATATATATGGTGCACCTGGCTCCTACAATGTCACCCTTACTGTAACTGATCTGAAGGGATGTCCTAATTCTATCAGTCATACAGTTATCATTAATCCTTTACCTGTCGCACATTTCGATGCCGGCACTGCTAACTGTTCCGGAAATACCGTGCAGTTCAATGAGCTTACATCAACGACTACAGGCTATATCATCCAATGGATATGGAATTACGGTGATGGCAGTCCGCAGGATACAATCCTTTTCCCCAATGATCCCAATCCAACGCATATTTATCCAAATGCTGGTATTTACAATGTTACATTAACTGTAAAAGCATCTGACAGTTGCTCGAATTCCGAGTCCATTGCTTTGCATATATACCCGGGACCACAGGCTAACTTTACAGTGGGGAATGCATGTGAAAACACTGCAGTTTTATTTACAGATATATCGCAGAGCAACGGCGGCGGAAATATTGTACAGTGGACCTGGAATTTTGGAGATCCGAATTCAGGAGTTAATAATACTTCTCCACTCCAAAATCCTACACATACCTTCTCAGGAACAGGTTATTACACTATCCACCTGACAACCTTAACTTCAAATGGTTGCGTAGGTGAAAAATCTACCCAGGTTTTTGTAAAATCGAAACCACCGGTTGATTTCACTGTTCAAAGTACCTGCCAGAATATTGGTGCTGCTTTCCATCCTAATACGTTAGTGATGGATACCTTAACCATCGCAAGCTGGAGTTGGAACTTCGGTGACGGAGGTACATCCTTACTTCAATCTCCGACCCATACCTATACTAACTCGGGGGTGTTTACTGTAACTCTGACGGTTCAGGATACAGCCGGCTGTTTTAATACGATCAGCAAAACAGTAACCATTGTTCCACAGCCTGTTTCGAACTTTGAATACAGCCAGCCGGCTTGTAACCAGTCATCGATCCAGTTTACAAGCATGGCAACAGTAAGCAGTGGTTACATTGTCAGCTGGACCTGGCAATTTGGTGACGGAACATCGGTTATTGTGACCAATACCGGCAACCCGAATGTTTCACACACCTATGCAAATTTTGGAACCTTTAATGCTACTTTGACTGTATTAACCAATAATGGATGCAGCCAATCCTTTACAAAACCCGTTATTGTCTCTGCAACTCCACTCGGAAGCTTTACATTCTCAGCAAGTTGCCTGAACATACCAGTTCAGTTTACTGATATCTCTCAGGCAGGTAGTGGTGTACTGACTGAATGGCTCTGGAATTTTGGCGATCCAACAACAGGTACTGCAAATCAATCTACACTTCCAAATCCTACCCATACCTTCTCAAATACAGGAACCAATTTCACGGTTAAGCTTAAGGTAACCAACAGCAATGGCTGTTATGATACGGTTCAGCAGCTGGTTACCCTGAGTCCTTTACCAGCTGTGGATTTCGATTACACACAAGGATGTCAGAATGATACCACCCACTTTGTAAGTTCAACGCACGTAACCGTGGCCAATGTTTCTGCCTGGCTATGGAATTTTGGCGACGGAACTACTTCTACAGAGGTTGACCCGGTTCATATTTACCAAAGCACGGGAACTTTCACGGTTTCCCTGACTATTACTGCTTTGAATGGCTGTCAGAATACAAAGACCCATATCGTTACCATCACTTTGGGGCCGGTTTCACAGTTCCAGATATCCAATGAACGTTGCACTGCTGAGCCTATACATTTTACAGATATTTCGACTCTGTCAGGCGGCCAGTTTACATGGTGGCACTGGTATTTCGGTGATGGACATGATACGCTTATCCTTACCCCAGTCAACCCTGATATCTACCATACCTATTCACAAAGTGGCACTTTCATAGTGAAACTGCATGTTTATACATCGACAGGTTGTGAAGCTGAAAGTCAGCAGACGATCATTATTTCACCCAGCCCTATTTCTGCATTCACCTTTGAAAACACCTGTGCAAATGAAGTAGTTAGCTTTACATCCACTTCTACAACCAATGGTGGAACAACCCTAAGCAGTTATGACTGGAATTTTGGAGACCCGGCATCCGGAATCAATAACACTTCAAGCCTTCAAAATCCAACGCATTTATATGTCAATACAGGCACATACACGGTAACACTCATTGTGGTCAATGCCAGTGGGTGCAGCGATACGATCACGCATCCTGTTCTCATACATGCAAAACCTGGTGTAGATTACTCCTGGACAAATACCTGTTTTGGATCAACAACTGCATTCATGATAAATACCACTGTTACAACAGTTGGTGCAGTTGCGACCTATGATTGGGATTTTGGAGATGGAACCATTCACTCAACCATTCAGAATCCAACCCATGAATATGCTGTAGCATCCGTATACAATGTAACACTCACTATTGTGGATACCGCAGGATGTTCCAATTTCAAGACCTATCCTGTTACCATCCATCCTGCACCGACTGCCTTGTTTATTCATTCGCCTTTCGGATGTTTAAATGCAGCGGTTCAGTTTACGGATCAGTCGTTTGTAGCTAATGGTGAACCTATAACCGGATGGCATTGGGACTTTGGAGTGAATTCTGCTTCAAATGATACATCCAATCAACAAAACCCAAGCTGGACCTACACTGCTACCGGAACTTACCAGGTAAAACTGAAGGTTTATTCTCAAAACGGTTGTACCGATTCCATTCAACTCCCTATCCAGGTCTTTGGAAATCCAAATGCGAACTTTATCTACACCTTACCTAATTGCGGGACCGGTGCAGTTAATTTCCAGGATTCCTCTTACAGCCAGCAATCAGGTATTGTTGAATGGTTGTGGGAATTTGAACCTAATCATTATTCGCAGCAGGCTAATCCTTCCTATGTGTTCTATGATGCAGATTCCTGTTATCCTGTGAAGTTGAGAGTAACTGACCTTAAGGGATGCTGGGATACTATAACCAAATCTGTTTGTGTACCCGGTGAGTTTATTGCTTCCTTCAACTATTCTCAAACTTGCCTGAATAATCCGATGCATTTCACAGATACATTGATCAGTCCTGCAGGAGATTCCCTGGTTTCATTCAACTGGAACTTTGGTGACCCGGCATCCGGGACACAGAACACTTCAGAACTTCGTCATCCTTCGCACACTTACAGCCAGCCAGGCACCTATACGGTTATAATGGAAGCAGCAGACATTCTTCACTGCACTACACAAAGCTTTAGGTTTGTTAAGGTAGATCCTTTGCCTGAGCCGCAATTCACGTTCCAGTCAGGAGTTTGTGATACCATAGTATCCTTTAACGATATCTCGAGTGGAAATGGAAGCAGTATTCTCAGCTGGAAATGGGATTTCGGGGATGGAACATCACAAATCTTTGTTTCACCAAATGATGGTGACACAACCCACCATTATCCGGCCCCGGGAATATATACAACTGTGCTGACCATCAAAAATTCAAATCACTGCGAAAGTTCAATCACAAAAGAGGTCCTGGTTTCACCATGTATCCATGCTGATTTTACTGCAGCAGACAGTACCTGTCGCAATTATGTGGTGAAGTTTGATGACCAAAACACGACAGGTAACATTAGCCGCTGGAGATGGACTTTTGGTGATGGTGATTCACTGGAGTACAGCACGCACCAGGCTTCTGTTACGCATGCATTTGGAAATCCCGGTTATTATGAAGTTCAATTGCTTGTTTCCAGCGATTACAATGGTGCCTGGCTTTCTGATTCAACCAGGCGGATTGTTTATGTAAAACCCGGACCATCTGCTATGTTCAGGGCCGACAAAGTTTGTTACGGCAAACCGGTACACTTTGTTAACCAGTCGGTTGGCAATGGTACGGATATCACTAAATACCGCTGGATCTTCGGTGATCCGACGACAATGGGTGATACAGCAGTAATCCGGCAGGCAGAATATAAATATCCTGCACCAGGTGAGTACAAGGTTCACCTGACAGTTTCAATATCGAATGGCTGCACTGATACCTATATCGATACTGTCTCTGTTGAACCATTGCCACATGCTGGGTTTAGCCTTAGCAGTGCCTGCGCTGATCAACCCATAGTATTTGCGAATGATACGACCGAGAATTACACACCACTCAGGTACAGCATCTGGACATTTACCAATAATTTGACCGGATTTACGGATAGTGTGAGGGTAACCAATGCAAAATACACCTTCCATCTCCCGGGTGATTATCTCGCGTATCTCTATGTTATGGACACCAACGGCTGTATTGATACTGCCAGTATGCCATTCAGCGTGCACCGCAGCCCGAGAAGCGATTTCTCCTACACGGAAATGCAGTACTTTGATTCAGATCATAACCTCTACCTGGCCATGAACAATCAATCTGCAGGAACATCAACCGATTCATTAAGTTACAGGTGGATCTTTACTCATGAAAATTCAAATCCAGAGTATTTCTATTTGAAGAACCCGCAATACGTTTTGGATCAGGAAGGATTCTATACATTGACGCTGGTAACAACTAACCAGTTTAATTGTCCTGATACAACAACCAAGAGATACCTGTCGAAAGGCCTTTATGTTCCAACTGCCTTTGCTCCGGAAAGCCTTGATGAGAGCCTGAAGATATTCCAGCCAAAGGGTAGTGGATTGAAGACCTACCATATTGAAGTCATGGATAAATGGGGCAACCGTTTATGGATGTCGGAAGAACTGCAGAATCATGATGGAACTATCGGTGTGGGAGATGAATTCAATATTCCTGGCCCGGGGTGGGATGGTAAAGTTAACGGAGTTCCTGTACAGATTGGTATTTATGTATGGAAAGTTACGGCTACCTTCCTGGATGGATCTGTCTGGAACGGCCTGAACGCAGGCGAAGATCAGAATTTATCAGGGAATGTGTTTGGTACAGTGACAGTTGTGAGATAAGCTTGATTAAAAAAAGCTGACAGGTACATTTTGCCTGCCAGCTTTTTTTTTGCCAAAAACAGATAATGAATGACCTCACCACAGAGCAGCGATGTATAACAGGAATTATTTTCTATTCGCCCCCAGGGGCCGTTAACTAACCCCATAAGAGATTAGAACGCTGAATCGGAATTCAATAAAACAGATTTTCATCCAGGTAGTTTTTAGTAATATTTTCCTTTCATAACATACAGTTCATTATCGTATTTTTGATTTCCAATTTTCAACTTCATTACGATGAAAACATGTATTCTATTCTTGTTCATCTCAGCTGCTTTTACAATCAGCGTTACATCCCAGGAAGTCTCCCAATGGCGCGGCCCGAACCGTAACGGAATTTACCCCGCAACCGGATTGCTTAAAGTCTGGCCGGCTAACGGCCCTAAACTTCTCTGGCATTTCGACGGGCTGGGTGAAGGATTTGCATCTGCAGTTCCAACCAAGGGACATGTATATTCAGCAGGTTGCGTTAATGGGAAGGGCTATGTTTTTTGCCTGGATGCAGAAGGAAACCAGGTATGGAAGATAACTTACGGAGATGAATGGACAGAAAGCTGGAACGGTACCCGGTCAACTCCTTTGTTTTATGACGGCAAGGTATATATGATGAGCCCTTACGGGAAAGTTGTCTGCATGGGTGGTGAGAGAGGCAATATCATCTGGAGCGCTGACCTGATGAAAACCTATGGCGCTGAGAACATACAATGGGGAATGACTGAAAACCTGCTGATCGATGACAATAAACTCTTTTGTATTGTGGGAGGCTCACAACACAATGTGATAGCTCTCGATAAGGATAATGGCAAGCTAGTTTGGAGTTGTCCCGGGAATGGTGACAAAGGCGCATACAATTCCCCCCTCTTGATTAAGCTGGCTGCAAGGGAGCTATTAGTCTGTATTACAGAACATTCAGTACTTGGTATTGATGCAGAATCAGGCAAGAAACTCTGGAGCCAGCAATTCAACAACCAATATTCTGTCCACCCGAACACCCCTATTTACGACAATGGATATCTCTACTGTATGACTGGCTATGGGGCAGGTGGAACCATGTATAAACTTTCAGCCGATGGAAGCCAGGCAACCCAGGTCTGGAAAAACGCTTCCCTCGACTCTAAGACTGGTGGAGCAATCATGCTCAACAGTAAAATCTATGGTTTTGGCGACAAGAACAAAGGATTTCATGTAATCGATTGGAAAACAGGTAAGGAATTGGCAGTGGACCCTTTCAACCAGAAAGGCGGGAACCTGGCAGCTGCCGATGGAATGATCTATACTTATGATGAATCCGGTGAAGTGGCATTGATTCAAATTACAGGTACCGGGATCAAGAAAGTGAGTTCGTTCAAAGTTCCTTTTGGGAATGATCAGCACTGGGCACACCTGGTTATCGATAATGGGAAATTGTACGTTCGCCATGGGAATTCTTTGATGGTATATGATATAAAGGGTAAATAAATATCCTTTACTTTGTCTGGTTCAAGAATTTTAAGATTCCTTTCTTATTATTCCTGGTTTTGGATCATACTTTCGTACTAAATTTCCCTCAACCTCCCGACAAATGCGCTTATTTCGTTTCAGCCTTCTTTTTACTGCCCTTCTGTTGGCTTTTTCTTCTTTCTCACAATCTATCTCTCAATGGCGCGGCCCTCACCGCGACGGGCATTACCCGGATAAAAATCTTTTATCTAGCTGGCCGGCTGAAGGACCCAACATGGTTTGGTCAGTTGAAGGTATTGGAAAGGGATATTCCACTGCTGTGAGTGATGGGAAGAATATTTACATCACCGGGAAATCCGGTAACGACGATGAATTAACGGCAATAAGCAAGGAAGGAAAGATCCTTTGGCAGGTTCCCTATGGGCCAGCCTGGTCAGGTTCCTTTCCCGAATCCCGCTGCACTCCTACCGTCGAAAACGGAAAGGCTTATGTCGTTAGTGGATCAGGTACCATTGCCTGTATTAACACATCCGACGGAAAAATAGTCTGGAGTTTCGATGGTTTAGAGAAATTCAAAGGAGCATACGGCGACTGGGGCGTTTGTGAATCCTTGCTTCTTTCAGGTAATAAACTCATCTATACCCCGGCAGGTCCTGCAACTACAATGGTTGCATTAAATAAGGAAACAGGAGAAACAACCTGGGCTTCAGAAACACTGAATGATACTAGCGCTTATGTTTCTCCGCTGCTTGTAGAATTTGCCGGGAAAAAGATCATTGTAACTATCATAAACAAGTACCTGGTTGGCGTTGAGGAATCCTCAGGTAAGATCCTATGGAAATACGACTATAGCAGCCTGAAATCAGACAAATCACTTCAGATCTGGCCGGGTGCTCCAAAGACCAATACCATAACCCCGCTTTTCAAGGACGGAGAACTTTACATAACCGGTGGATATAACCACGATGGGGCAAAATTCAGGATTTCTCCTGATGCATCTTCCATTGAATTGCTCTGGACCGATTCAACACTGGATTGCCATATGGGCGGGGTTGTGCTTCAAAATGGTTACATCTATGGCTCCAACTGGTTCAATAACTCTATGGGTGATTGGTGCTGCCTCGATTGGAAAACTGGTAAGACACTATATGAAAAGAATTGGTTTACAAAGGGAGCGGTCATTGAAGCTGATGGAAAACTATATTGCTTTGAGGAAAAATCCGGAAATGTAGCTCTTGTAAATCCTACTCCTGAGAAATTTGATCTTATTTCTTCCTTCAAGACTTCCATGGGCACCGGCCCGGCATGGGCGCACCCATCTATCTATGACGGTTTACTTTTAGTGAGAAGAGGTGATGCACTTATGGCATTCGACATCCGCCAAAAATAACACAGCGTTCAAAATCGCAATGTTACCGACAGTTTAAGCTTATTTATCTAACCCTTTTTATCATTTTTCTTTACTCGTTTACTTTTATGTCAATGTAGTCAGAAATTTAAGTGAGTTCAGGCTCATTTTTTTACGAATAGCTAATAATCCAAATATTATTAACTCTTAGTGCCATATTTGTGACTTTGTGTCCGCCTCATGCGGAAGGCAATAATTTCTCCCACTAAGACACTAAGAAACAAAGTAATCACAAAGAAATTTCATAATCCTTGCTGATGAATACTAATAAATTGATTAACTGGTTTCAACAATTTGGGATTATTTTCCTGTTACTGGTTTCAGCATACGCAGAGTCCCAGAACGTCACTCAATTCAGGGGAAATGATCGTAACGGGAAATACAAGGAAACCAACCTTATGACGAGCTGGCCTGCTACCGGGCCAAAACTCCTGTGGGAAAACGATGCAGTTGGAAATGGCTATGGCTCCCCTGTCATTTCAAATGATATTGTCTATATCAATGGCGAAGTTGATAGTGTTGGTTATCTTTTCGCAATTGATAAAACTGGAAAGTTGTTATGGAAATCAGCCTATGGCAATGAATGGGTTAAATCCTACCCGGGTTCCCGTTCAGCTCCTACCATTATTGGTGACCTTATATACGTGACTTCAGGCCTGGGCCGGTTGAATTGTCTTAACCTGAAAGATGGTTCAAGAAAATGGAAAGTAGAAATGATCCAGGACTTGCATGGACGATATGCTTTATTTGGACATGCAGAATCGCCCCTGGTATATGATGATAAGGTAATTCTGATTCCAGGAGGACGAGATACCAACGTTGTTGCCCTGAACAGGTTTACCGGTAAAATTGAATGGATATCCAAAGGCAAAGGTGATGTTCCCGGTTATAACTCTCCGATCCTGATCCAGGTTGCCGGGAAAAGGATCATCGTAACTTTTACTGCCTACCATATGCTGGGCCTGGATGCCAATTCCGGTGAATTGCTCTGGTCACATGAACAACTTAATGTTCCGGTCGCCGAAAGGCAACCCGGATACGGCGATACCCACAGCAACTCTGTTTTTTATGAGGAAGGCTACATTTATTATGTTGCCGGAGATGGAAACGGCGCAGTCAAATTGAAACTCTCAGCGGATGGAAGCCGTATTGAACAGGTTTGGAGGAACCCGTTGATTGATGATTACATGGGAGGATTTATCAAGATCGGGGATAAAATATATACAGGTAAGGATTCCAGGAAGAACCTCGTCTGTATCAATGCCCAAACCGGAATTGAACAGGATTCCTTAAAAATAGGCTGCGGAGCAACCATCCTGGCAGATAACCTATTGTATTACTATAACCAGCGTGGTGAAATGAACCTGGTAAAGCCCGGCGAAAAAATGGAAAAAATCTCATCATTCAAGGTCTCCCAGGGAACAAAAGAACACTTCTGCATTCCCGTAATTGCCAATGGAATCTTATACATCCGCCATGGCCGTTCTCTCATGGCATATGATATCAAAAATCAGTAATAACCGATATCCCGGCTACTATGAAAAGAATCTTCTGCTTCCTTATACTGCTGCTCATATGCAGTGCAGGTATCAACGCTCAAACAATCAGCCAGTTTCGCGGCCCGGAACGCAATGGCATATATCCTGAAAAGAATCTCCTTGCTTCCTGGCCTGAAGCAGGGCCTGCAATTTCCTGGAAAGCAGAGGGTATCGGCGATGGTTACAGTTCACCCATAATTTCAGGAAATTACATTTACGTTACAGGTGAGGTTGACAGCATTGGTTACCTGAGTGTTTTTGATAAGAAAGGCAAGCTGGCCTGGAAAAAGGAAATAGGCCGCGAGTGGATGGAAAATTTTGTTGGCTCGCGTTCCACTCCTACCTTGGTTGGGGATTTGGTTTACCTCTGTTCATCCATGGGGAAGATATCCTGTCTCGAAGCTGCAACAGGAAAAGAAAAATGGTCGGTCGATATGCTGCGCGACCTGCACGGTATAAATGTCCGCTTTGGATATTCATCTGGTTTACTGGTGGATGGAGATGTAATTTATTGTAATCCCGGTGGTGTTGACACCAATATGGTTGCCCTTAACCGTTATACCGGAAAAATCATCTGGAAATCCAAAGCATTGGGCGATTCCACAGCATATGGATCACCTGTCCTCCTTAACTTACCTTCCCGAAAGGTCCTGGTTAACATGACCATTCATAACATGATCGGCCTGGATGCTACAACAGGAGAACTTTTATGGTCGAAGCCTCAATCTGCTGAAAGGGATATCCAGGCCTGCACTCCATTGTTTGAAGATGGATTCCTTTACAATGTGAATGGTTCAGGAAGTGGTGCAGTTAAATATGAAATCTCAGCCGATGGAAAAACAATAAAGTCACTCTGGGAAAATCCGAAAGTAACGGATGTCCACGGTGGTTTTGTAAAGCTTGGCAATTATCTGTATACCTCCCAATACCGTCCTCGTCGCTATTGCAGCGTGGATTGTTCAAACGGGCAGGTAGCTGATTCTCTCAAGTTTGATAAAGGGGCCATTATTTCTGCAGATGGAATGCTCTATCTCTATACGGAGAAAGGTATGGTAGGACTGGTAAAACCTGACAATGGTAAAATGCAACTGATCAGCTCTTTTAAAATGCCTGTTGGCACAAAAGAGTTTTTCACAATCCCGGTTATAGAAAATGGCATCCTTTACCTGCGCCATGGCGATACTCTGCTGGCGTATGATATCAGGCGCCAATAGTAAGTTCTACTTCCCGAAAATGATCCTACCTCTTTTTGGGTGACTTTTTCAATTAATTTTAGCGATTGAAAAACATAAGCATCCATGTTTCGTAACCTTCTGTACAAGTATTTCCTGCCGGGATTTGTCATCCTTGGAACCGGAATTCTTGTATGGTGGATCTTTTACAACCCAACGAGTTCTTTCATTGAATCAGTCCCGGGAATGGATAACCGCAAAGCAGGCAAATCCATTTCCAAAGAACAGGTGAAGATTGGAGAAAATTTTGTCTTCAGCAAAACCTGTGCGGATATTCCAGGAACCAGGTGGACCCGTTTCAGGGGACAGGATTTTGACAATATCTGCAAGGAAAAAGTACCTCTCATCGATCAGTTTGGAGCAACAGGGCCAAAAATTCTGTGGAATATCCCGGTTGGTGACGGCCATGCCTCCCCTGCAGTATACGATGGCAGGATTTACCTTCTCGACTATGATGAAGCTTCAAAGTCGGATGCATTAAGGTGTCTTTCCCTGCTTACCGGAGAGGAATTATGGCGCAGATCCTACAAGGTACACCTGAAGCGTAATCACGGGCTTTCCAGGACAATCCCTGCTGTATCAGCAAAATACGTTATTAGCCTTGGCCCCAGGGGACAGGTGATGTGCGTTGAACGCCTTACCGGCAACCTGGTATGGGGCTGCGATGCAGAAAAGGAATACGAGGCTGAAATTCCTTTCTGGTATACAGGTCAGTGCCCGATCATTGAGAACGACACAGCTATATTCGCCACTGGCGGAAATTCGCTGGTAGTTGCAATTGATTGCAAAACAGGAAAGAAAGCATGGGATACTCCAAATCCTCATCATTGGAAAATGTCGCATTCTTCCATCATGCCGATGACATTTGGAGGTAAGAAGATGTATGTTTACTGTGCTATTGGAGGCACCTGCGGGATTTCAGCTGAAGGGCCCGATAAAGGCAAGATCCTTTGGGAAAATGCTGAATTCTCCCCTGCCGTCATTGCTCCTTCACCAATTGTTATGGATAAAGGGCTAATACTGGTAATGGCAGGTTATGGAGCAGGTTCCGCAGTAATAAAGGTGACTAAGGAAGGAAGCAGTTTCTCCGCCCGAATCATAAGTAAGTACAAACCCTCGGAAGGCATGGCTTCCGAACAACAAACTGCTATTAATTTAAATGGTTATCTTTATGGGATCCAGCCTAAGGATGCCGGAGCCCTCCGCGATCAGTTTGTTTGCTATAAACCTGATAATTGCCAGTCCGCAGTTATGAGTAGCGGAAAAACTGTGCGTTTTGGCCTCGGACCCTATATTTACGCTGATAATAAGTTTTTTATCCTCAACGATAATGGAGAAATGACCATTGCAAAAGCCAGCCCCGGCAGTTTTAAGGTACTTGACAAAGCAAGGATCATTGATGGACAGGATTCCTGGGGCCCGTTAACCATTACCGGGGGATACCTGCTTATGAGAGACTCCAAACACCTGGTTTGTATCGATATACATAAAAAGTAGCTAAACATATGAAACCGAAAATATTCATAATCGGCGCTGTTGTCCTTCTTCTACTCGTAGTGGGATTTATGATAAAGGATCTTTTTATCGATTCCCCGGGAAATGTCAATCCTTATGCCTTTGACCTGAATTCATTGAGGAAAGGCGATACCAGCCAATGCATGTATTCAGAGGATCAACAGATTAAACCAGCCGGTTCTGAGATTCATGGAATAAGCACAGATGCCTCAGGAAATATCTATATCAGCGGGAAAGATACACTTGAAAAGCTTGACAGTACAGGAAAAGTGGCTTGGATTAAAGCTTACCCCGGCAATGCCGAATGCATACATGTGGATGAAAAGGGAAATATATTCCTGGGGATGGAAGATCATATAGAGTTACTTGATGCGAATGGAACGAAAAAAGCAGCATGGAATAGCCCATCAGCAGAAGCTGTGCTTACAAGTATAGCTACCTCAGGAAAAGATGTGTTTGTGGCAGATGCAGGAAATAAGTTAGTGTATCGATATGATTACCTGGGGAATATAGAGTTGAAAATCGGACAGAAAGATCCCTCAACCGGAGTACCTGGTTTCATTATTCCAAGCCCGTATTTCGACCTGGCAATGGATCCGGATGGGAGCCTTTGGGTAGCAAACACCGGTCGTCATGAACTTGAAAAATATACAAGAGAAGGAAAGCTGATCAGTAGCTGGGGTAAAGCCTCCATGGAGGTAAAGGGATTCTGCGGATGCTGTAACCCATCCCATTTTGCTATTTTCCCGGGGGGATTTGTAACTGCCGAAAAAGCTATTGAACGGGTGAAGATCTATGATATGAAAGGCAACTTCGTTTGCCTTGTAGCTCTTCCTGAATCATTCGAAGAAGGGACAAAAGGCCTGGATCTGGCCATAGGTGCCCAAAATGCTATTCTTGTGCTTGACCCGGTTAAAAACCTGGTTAGAAAATTCATCCCTAAGAAAAAGGAATCCTAATCGCATACTATGCAGGATCGGCGCTCATTCATCAATTTGTTCGTAAGGGGAAGCTTTCTCACAGGACTTGCATTCCTGAGCGGAGCATTGATCCTTCGAAAAAAAGAAGGTGAATTCTGCGGATTGGATTTTGGATGCAACCGCTGTGATAAATCCGAAAGCTGCAATCTGCCTGAGGCTTCTTTATACCGTGAAACGGTCTGGCAACTGGATCCTGCCAAGTGCATTCAATGTGGCAGATGCGCAACCAGTTGTGTGATGACCCCCTCAGCTGTAAAATGCACGCATGTTTATGCCATGTGCGGATATTGTGATCTGTGTGGGGGTTACCTTAAACCTGATACTAAAAACATATCGACAGCTGCCGAAAATCAGCTTTGTCCAACTAATGCCATTAAAAGAAAGTTCGTTGAAGAGCCCTTTTTCGAATATGAAATCGATGAAGCTCTTTGTATTGGCTGCGGTAAATGTGTTAAAGGCTGCAGTGCCTTTGGAAATGGCTCACTACAATTGCAGGTTCGCCATAACCGCTGCCAGAATTGCAACCAATGTTCCATCGCACGGGTTTGTCCTTCGGATGCTTATAGCAGGGTTCCTGCCTCCAAACCCTACCTTTTAAAAGGAATTGAGCAGGATTCTACAACAGCTCCCAAGATAAATTTGGGGGAGAAAGGAGTTTGACAATTAATTAATTCGAGAAGTTGACAATTCGACAATTCGGCAATTTTTCCTTCCGCTGACGGATGAAAATTTGAAAATTGGTTGAAATGTCAATTTCAAATGAATAAAGTAAAATATCTAAAATCAAAATTGATCCACGAACGACAAACCCCTAACGCTGAACATCGAACGCCTAACCCTTATAACCCTTATAACCCTTTTAACCCTTCATGAAAACCCTCCGGCTGCTTATTTTCCTGGTTCTGCTAAGTACTATCCAAACAAGTACTTATGCGATTCAGCGTTTTCCAAAGCCGGAATTCGAATCGGGATATACACAACCTCAAACACTTATGCCCCATGGAAGGGCGGAGATCCTCTCATACCTTGATGTTGCAGTACTGATTATCGCTCTTACATTCATTAGTTGGGTGATTATTCGTAAACGATCACGCAATTGGGTCTTCTGGACATCTATGTTTTCACTGGCCTATTTCGGCTTTTACCGGGAAGGTTGCGTTTGCGCTATCGGATCTATCCAAAATGTTTCCCTGGCACTTTTCGACAGCTCGTATGTGATACCTGTCACAGTCATTGCCTTTTTTATACTTCCCCTCGTTTACACCCTTCTGTTCGGCAGAACCTTCTGTGCCGGGGTTTGCCCTTTCGGGGCCATGCAGGACCTGGTTGCATTCCGGCCGCAAAAGCTTGGAACAAGGTTAAATGCCATCCTCGGAATTATTCCTTACTTATACCTGGGATTGGCTATCCTTTATGCAGCAACCGGGACAGATTTTATCATCTGCAGGTATGACCCTTTCGTTGGCATCTTCAGGCTGAATGCCTCATTCGGTATGTTTTTCTTTGCAGGGACACTCCTTGTCTCAGGTATTTTCATTGCCCGTCCCTATTGCCGCTTTCTTTGCCCGTATGGGGTTCTGTTAAACTGGTTCAGCCGTTTTTCAAGGCAGCATATGACCATTACCCCGGCGCATTGTATCCAATGCAGGCTATGTGAGAACAGCTGTCCGTATGATGCCATTGAGATTCCATTGACAGAAAAAAATCCGGAAAACCGGAAAACCAGGGTTAAGAAACTCATTATCATTATTTTCCTGCTTCCCCTCCTAACGTTTACAGGTGGCTGGACAGCATCCCTTCTGCACACATCGCTGGCTGGAGTTCATTCCAAGGTTAAACTTGCTAGGCAGGTCCTTCATCCTGTGAAAGATGAAAAGCAGGCTGAAACCTTTGAAATTCAAGCCTATAAATCCTCGGGAAAGCCTGAAGCCCAGGTATACCAGGAAGCACTTGTTGTTCTTGAAAGGTTCAAAACAGGCAGCTGGTGGGTTGGAAGTTTTATGGGGCTTGTTTTCGGATTGCTGATTGCAGGAAAAATGCTGAAAAAATATGATCCGGATTATGTCCCAAACAAGGGCCGCTGCTTTAGTTGTGCCAAATGCGTGGATTATTGCCCGGTAAAACCAGAAAAGAACTAACCAATGGAGTATTTCAAGCCTTCTGCTAAGTTGGTTGGACTGCTGAACAGGATTGCCCTTTCAGCCGGTCTGTTTGCATTTGTCATCTGTTTGTTGATCCTGGTAAATTACTACCAGCTTAAACGGTCTGATCCCCTGAACTCACCGGCACTTAAAGTCCTGGTTGAGAAGATGCGGAGCAACCCGGACGATGAGCAGGTAAAACTGGAAATAAGGGAACTGGACCTGCTGGCCCGTAAAGCATTCTTTACGAATCGCTGGCAGATCCGCACCGGGGGATACTTGCTGATCTTCTCTATTCTCATAATCGTTATCTGCTTGAAAACCATAGAATTGATTAAACCTAAGATTCCCGAAACACCAGGCTCAGTTACAGCTACCTTCTGGAGTGAGCGGCTCCTAAACCGGAAATGGATAACATATACAGGAATATCTCTTGTCCTGGTCTCAGTAGTTTTTGCCTACCTCACACATGACCAGTTGGGAGATCAACTGGAACGGGTGACAGGAAAAACAGCAGGCAAATCTTCAAATCAGGTCACCATGGATCTTGCCGGTTCGACTGACGAAAACCCGGCAAAAGTTACTACAGTTGAAAGTTCTATAAAAACTGATTCAGCAATCGTCAACCTTGATGGATATCCTAGTCAGCAGGAGTTAAACTCCAATTTCCCCTATTTTCGGGGACCTTTCAGCACTGGTCTTACATTTCAGAAGAATATTCCCACCTCCTGGGATGGTAAAAGCGGGAAAAATATAAAATGGAAAACTGCAGTCCCTCTTCCAGGCTATAATTCACCGGTGGTATGGAATGACAAAGTTTTCCTGGCTGGGGCGAATGCATCAAAGAAAGAAGTTGTTTGTTTTGATGTTGCTACAGGTAAAATCCTCTGGGAGACCCCCATTGAGAAAATTCCCGGCAGTCCAGCACAATCTCCTAAAGTGAATGCAGAAACAGGTTTGGCAGCTCCCACATGCGCTACTGACGGCAGAAGGGTTTATGCAATTTTTGCCAATGGCGACCTGGCAGCCCTGGATTTCACAGGAAAAGTTAGCTGGTCGAAAAACCTTGGACTTCCCAAAAACCATTATGGACATTCTTCTTCTCTTATCACTTATCATGACTTATTGATTGTTCAGTATGATCAGTCAGGAGATGCCAATGTGATGGCTTTTAACGGAAAAACCGGTCAGCGTGTTTGGGAAACCAGCAGGGATGTAAAAGTTTCCTGGTCCTCTCCTATCCTTGTGAATACAGGAAAGAGAGTTGAACTGATATTGGTTGCTGAACCTAATATGGTTGCCTATGCTCCGGCAACAGGCAAGGAATTGTGGCGGATCGATTGCATTTCCGGGGAAGTTGGCCCTTCAGCTGCTTATTCTGATGGGATTGCATTCTCTGTGAATGAGTATTCCAAACTGGCCGCTGTTCAGGTAGGCGACACTCCTAAAGTTCTGTGGGAAAGTGATGAATTTATGTCAGACATTCCAAGCCCGGTGGCTTCTGCAAACTACCTCTTCCTGGCAACAAGTTATGGAACCATGATCTGCTATGATGCCAAAAGTGGAAATAAATACTGGGAAAAAGATTTTGGCACACCCATTTTTGCCTCTCCCATGATTGCCGATGGGAAAGTTTTTGCTTTGGATAAGAAAGGGATCATGCATATTTTCAGGATTGACAAGACATACACTTCAATTTCTGATCCTCCGCTCGGTGAATCTTCGGTTTGCACCCCGGCATTTGCCGATGGCAGGATCTTTATCAGGGGCGATAAAAACCTCTATTGCATTGGTAAATAGCTGAAATAAGGAACTTTCGTGGGAACAGAAATAATAAGTGAAAAATCATTCGTCCGGCTGGATTTTGCAAGCCTTGGGTTTAAATCCGGCGATTATGATAATTGTGTCTTTGACAACTGCAACTTCCCGGAAGTCAATCTTACGGGAATTCATTTTTCAAACTGCATTTTCAGGGCCTGCAACCTGAGCCTGGCAAAAATTAACCAGACAGCCTTCAGAAATGCAAGCTTCAAAGATTGCAAAATGCTCGGCATGCATTTTGAGCAATGCAATGACTTCCTTTTCGAAGTGGGTTTTGAAAATTGCAACCTGAACCTTTCTTCCTTTTTCCGCAAGAAAGTCAAAAAAACCATCTTCAGGAATTGCAGCTTACATGAAACTGATTTCACCGAAACTGACCTGAATGCCTCTGTTTTTGATAATTGCGACCTTGACAGGGCAGTGTTTGACAATACTATACTTGAAAATGCAGATTTCCGGACGGCTTACAATTATTCCATTGACCCATCGTCAAACAGGATTAAAAAGGCAAAATTCACTCTTCCAGCCGTAGTTGGACTACTTAACCACCTGTCCATAGTCATCGAATGAAGATCTAAACAATTATAAATGAGACTGCTGACTATTTTCTTCCTTGTATACTTGCTTTCATGCACTTCCTATGCCCAGCATGATGATGCATTCTGTAAGGCTGCTAATAATGGAAATTTCAGGAAAGTAGCCAGGCAATTCAAAAAGCAGGTAAGGCTAAGAAGGTATGGCCTGACCTGTGATAACGGTACCGGAAGCGGGATACAGGTAATTCACACTTATGGTCTTGACACTCTAACCCTCTGGTTGAGGAATCATTCATGTGTTGTAGATGCAGCCTGGGATAAATGCCAGGTAAAACCGGCGATTTATCCGGGATGGGCAATCATAGGAGCCTGTTTCAATACCCGGGATGGGATCAAGGAAGAATGTTTTTACATCCAGGAAGGGACTTTGGGTAACCTCTGGCTTTTTGGCTGGCATCCGCATCTTTTTAAGCCAAAGAACATTTTAACCTTCAAAAAACACTATCAAAGTGAGGGGTTTGTTCATCAGCAAAATCAGAATTGTGAACAAAGCAAGAACCATTAGGCCTTTGATAATAAAACAATTAAAAATCTTTCCATTACTAACAATTTATCGTACGACTATTCCCGGAAATTGAATGAAGCCTGAAAAAGAACATATCCTCAAAATTGTTGACCAGATCATCTCCAGGCGTGGAGGCGCTGCCGAAGCTGCTATTCCTATCCTACAGGATATCCAGGTTGCATTCAATTATTTGCCGCAGGAAGCATTGGAACATGTCTGTAAAATTACCGGCATTACGCCTTCTGTGATTACAGGAATATCTACCTTTTACTCACAGTTCCGTCACCAGCCTGCCGGCGAGCATATCATTCGCGTTTGTACCGGTACAGCCTGCCATGTGAAAGGTTCCGGGCTTGTTTTTGATGCCTTCAAACGTGAACTTGGTTTGGAAGATCAACAGGAAACAGACGAAAACGGCCAGTTTACCATGGAGAAAGTAGCCTGCCTGGGCTGTTGTACCCTGGCCCCGGTTGTTAAAATTGACCAGACTACCTACGGGCATGTCCAGCCCGAAAAAGTAGGTGAGATCATAAAGGACTTTCTTTCCAGGAAAGATAAAGGTGAACTTCCATTCACTGGAAACGGGCACGATTCTGACATCCAGGGTGAGATCAGGATAGGCCTGGGTTCATGCTGTGTAGCCAGCGGAAGCCTTGAAGTTAAGTCTGAAATTGAAAGGACTCTTGCCGATACACGGATCAATGTTAATGTTAAGCAGGTTGGCTGCGTTGGAATTTGCAACCAGGTTCCGATTTTGGAGATCGTCAAGCCAGGGGAAGAACCGGCCTTCTATGCCAGGATAAAGCCGGAAGAGGTTAAAGAAGTGCTGCTAAAGCATTTTAAACCCGTCGGATTCCTTAATCGCCTGCGCAACAGCTTCTTCAATAAGTTTGAAACAGTTCTCGACGATGGAGCCCCAAGGTCATTCAGGAGATACCTGTCCGAACAACGGGATACACCATTATCAGGATTCCTGGGGCCACAAATGGCTATTGCCACAGAGAACAGGGGTATCGTAAAGCCCTGTGATATTGAGGAATACAAAACATCAGGCGGTTTCCTGGCGTTGGAAAAATGCCTGAAAAGCTTATCTCCCCAGGAAGTAATCGAAGAAATCAAGCGATCGGGATTAAGGGGGCGCGGCGGAGCCGGTTTTCCTACAGGTATCAAATGGCAGTTGGTGCATGATCAATCCTCCGAATCCAAGTATATCATCTGTAACGGGGATGAGGGAGATCCGGGTGCCTTCATGGACCGCATGCTCCTGGAATCCTATCCCTTCCGTGTAATCGAAGGCATGCTAATCGCAGGTTATGCAACCCGGGCCTCACATGGTATTTTCTATATTCGCGCCGAATATCCGCTGGCTGTAGAACGCATCCGTGAAGCTATGTCATTATGTAAAGAAAAGGGGATCATCGGAGATTCAGTTCTGGGCTCGGAGTTCACTTTCGACCTGAAGATATTCGAAGGAGCAGGAGCCTTTGTCTGTGGGGAAGAAACTGCTCTTATAGCTTCCATTGAAGGCGAACGTGGCATTCCGGGGATGCGCCCGCCCTACCCCGCTGTAAACGGGCTTTGGGGAAAACCTACGCTCGTCAATAATACGGAAACATTTTCGCTGATCTCCTGGATCATCAGGAATGGCGCTGATGCATTTAACAGCACCGGGACAGAGGGTAGCAAAGGAACCAAAGTGTTCGCTCTTGCCGGTAAGGTAAATCGTGGCGGGCTGATTGAGGTCCCTATGGGCATTACGTTGAGAAAGATTGTGGAAGAAATCGGCGGGGGAATAGCCGGCAACCGGAAATTCAAAGCCGTTCAGATAGGCGGTCCTTCCGGCGGATGCATTCCTGCCTCACTCTATGATCTTCCGATAGATTACGAAACCTTGACATCTGTAGGTGCAATGATGGGATCCGGCGGATTGATAGTGCTTGATGAAACTGACTGTATGGTCGACATCGCCCACTATTTCCTCTCCTTCACCCAGGATCAATCCTGTGGGAAATGTACATTCTGCCGTATCGGTACCAGGAGAATGCTGGAGTTACTAGAAAAGATACGATCGGGTAAAGGAAAACCGGAAGACCTGGACCTTCTCGAGAGCCTGGCTAAAAGCACACAAGTCGGAAGCCTTTGCGGGTTAGGTAAGACTGCTCCAAACCCTGTTCTGTCCACACTAAAGTATTTCAGGCATGAGTATGAAGCTCATATTAATGGCATTTGCCCCTCAGGACGCTGCACGCCGCTTCTTCTCTACCGTGTGACAGATGATTGCATCGGATGTACAAAGTGCGCCCAGCGCTGTCCTGCGGATGCCATAGCATATGTACCCTACGAAGTTCATCAAATTGATACTGAAAAATGCATTAAATGTGACATCTGCAGGCAAATATGCCCTGTAGATGCCATCAAAGTAAATTAAATGATCAAGCTAAAGATCGATCATAAAGAAATTGAAGTACCGGAGGGGACAACCATTCTGGTTGCAGCTTCCATGCTTGGAATTGAGATCCCCACTCTTTGCCATATGCAAGGAGTTTCAGTTCATCCTTCCTGCATGGTTTGCACAGTAAAAGATATTGTTTCCGGTAAGCTTTTTCCATCCTGTGCTATGCCTGTGTTGCCAAATATGGATATTATCACTGATTCTGAGGACCTTATAAGCATCCGGAAAGAAGCGCTTGAATTGCTGCTGAGTGATCATGCAGGAGATTGTGAGGCACCTTGCAGGCTGAGTTGTCCTGCCTTTATGGATATCCCCAGGATGAACCGGCTGATCGCTGAAGGAAATTTTGAAAAAGCTCTTGAAGTTGTCCGGCAAGAGATTGCCTTGCCGCTTATCCTGGGATATGTGTGCCCTGCACCTTGCGAAAAAGCATGCAGGCGCAAACCCATCGATGGTACTGTCTCAATTTGCCTGTTGAAAAGATCTACAGCCACTAATCCTGATATCCGGTCCAGAAAGTTGGATATCCCAATTCAAAAAAGTGGTAAAAGAATCGGTATTATCGGTACAGGGCCGGCAGGCCTCTCAGCTGCCTTTTACCTTTTGAGGATGGGGCATGAATGCGTTCTCTTCGATCAGCAGGAAGAAGCAGGCGGGGCATTGCGGTACTCCATAAAAGAAGATATTCTGCCAAGGGAAGTGCTTGATGCTGAGATTGAAGTCCTTAGGATGATGGGAGCCTCATTTGTTTTGAATTCGAAGCAAACACTACGTGAACTAGGAAAAGCAAATGGAAGCAGGTTTGATGCCCTTGTGCTGGCAACTGGAAGCCAGGAGCAACATACAGTGGATGAGCTTATTAAATCTGCCGATGGTACCACCCGTACCCTGAACCGGAAAACCTATGAAACCCGCATTGAGGGTGTATTTGCATGCGGTAGCATTTTGCGCGATCAACGTATGGCTGTCAGGGCAGGGGCGCAGGGAAAAGCTGCCGCACTCAATGTTGACAGGTTCCTGAGAGGTATGCCAGCTACACAGGAGGATTCATTATTCAATTCGTCCATTGGAGAACTTAAGGAAGAAGAATACGTTGAATACCTTAAGGAAAGCAAAGTTAATAACCCTGTTAATCCGGGAAAAGGTTTTACAGCTGGATACTCTCCTGAGGAAGCAATGGAAGAAGCCAGGCGTTGCATGCATTGTGATTGCAGGAAACCTGTGACTTGCAAACTTAGAAATCTGTCACATCTGTATAAGGCTGACAAAAAGCGCTTTGCCGGGCCTGACCGGAAGCATCTCCTGAAATCAATGCAGCATGAACTGATAATCTATGAACAGGAAAAATGTATCAAATGCGGCATTTGTATAGAGATAGCTTCAAAAGCATCTGAAGCATTGGGACTCTCCTTTATCGGAAGAGGTTTCGACGTAAAAGTGAGCGTGCCTTTCAACAAAACAACTCTTGAAGCCTTAAAAACTTCGGCAATTGAATGTGCAAATGCATGCCCCACAGGTGCTCTAGCCACCAAACTTTCCGAAGAGAATGACATTCTTACTGTTATCTGATCAGTAGACATTTGGGATAATTTATCTGATTGAATACTTTAACTAATTTCAGCAAACTCTATTAACATTTTGCTTGTTACTAAGTACCTAAACATGAATTTGAGATTCCTTTCTTCATTTTTTCTGCTCATTCTGGTGCTTCAACTCTCAGCCCAGGAGAAAGGAAGTTCTTCATGGCCCTCTTTCAGGGGTGATGCACAGTTAACCGGTACTTTATCATCCTCTATCCCTTCCACATTCAAGTTATTATGGTCGTTCAAATCCGGGGATGAAATCAAATCCTCGCCTGTAACCGGGAATGGCTTGATCTATTTTGGATCGGGCGATGGCTTTGTATATGCCATTACAGTAAGTGGGCAACTAAAATGGAAATACAATACGGTTACTGCAATTGAAGCCGCTCCCCTTCTCATCGAAAACACGCTTGTGGTTGGAAGCCTGGATGGATCGCTGTATGCATTTAATGCTTTAAATGGAAAATTGAAATGGAAATATATTACTGATGGACAAATATCAGGCGGTGCTAATTGGGTTGCAGGACCGGATAACAAACAAAAACGCATACTGGTTGGCAGCTACGATTTTTTCCTGCATTGTGTCAGCCTCAACAGTGGGAAAGCTCTATGGAAATATGAATCAGGGAATTACATTAACGGAACTCCTGCCGTATATGGGAAAACGGCGGTCTTTGGAGGCTGCGACGGCTTCCTTCATATGATCACTACTGCAAATGGTAAAGAGTTAAAGAAAACAGAGATAGGTACTTATGTCCCTGCATCAGCAGCCATTGTTGGTGATAGGGCCTACTTTGGGAATTATGACGGAGCCTTTTACTGTTTCGACCTCAAAGCCAAGAAGATACTCTGGAAAACAGATGGTGGCGGACCTTTTATGGCATCTCCGGCGGCTACAAATAGTGACATTGTTACCGGCTCGCAGAACCATAATGTATATTGTTATGATGCTCTGAAAGGTACTATCAGATGGAAATTCAAAACCCTGGGCAAGGTAGACGCTTCACCAATAATTGTAGGGAATAAGGTTATTATAGCATCAGGGGAAGGGCGTTTACATATTCTCGACCTGCAATCAGGTAAAGAAATCTGGGTATACGACATTGGCAGTAACATTTCAGCCACCCCGGCTGTTATGAACAATATGATATTTGTAGCTTCAGAAGATGGGAAGATTTATGCCTTTGGTGCTGGAAAATGATGAGATCTAAATGCAAAGATCAAAATGCAAAATGCAAATTATAAAGTGTAGAATGTAAAGTGCAAAGGATAAAGTGCACTCATGGGAAGCATTTGGCTCAGAATGCAAAATGCAAAGTGTCCCTTTGAGAAGCCCTTGCATAAAAAAATAGAAATTAAGGCATTAGATTAATACTTAATATCATACTCTAATAATCAACTTGAACTTTGAATTTTGAAATTTGAAGTTTGAAATTTGCAACTTTAAATGAAGATAGTAAACATAGTCCCTGGATTTGGTGGAACCTTTTATTGCGGTAACTGCCTGCGCGACAGCGCATTCGTGGCATCACTAAGGCAGGCCGGGCACGACGCCAGTATCCTACCCATGTACCTTCCACTCCAGGTAGGAATAAATACTCCTGACAAGGACATTCCTGTATTCTACGGAGCTGTAAACATCTACCTTAAACAGCAGTTCCCCTTTATGCGGAATATGCCTTCCTGGCTGGAAAAGTTCTTCAACTCCACTCCTATCCTGAAGTTTGCTGCCTCTAAATCAAGCTCAACCAGGGCTACAGGACTTGAAGAAATGACGGAATCCATGCTTCTTGGAAAGAATGGAAATCAAAGCCATGAATTGCAGCAACTCGTTGATTTCCTGAAACATCACGAAAAACCGGATATCGTCCATTTTTCAAACGCCCTTCTTCTCGGAATGGCTGAACAAATCCGCAATGAGTTGAATGTCCCCGTAGTTTTTTCACTTCAGGATGAAGATGTTTGGGTGGATGTAATGAGCGAAAAATATAAACAGAGGATATGGGACCTGATGGCTGAAAAAGCTGCTGTTGTAGATGCTTTTATACCTGTGAGCAACTACTTTGCATCTGTGATGAAAACAAAGATGAGGATTCCGGACGCAAAGCTGCACATTTTGCCTATTGGAATAGATCCAGGTAAATATCAGTTTTCCGAACCAGCCAAAGAACCCAGGGCAATTGGCTATTTATCAAGGATATGCGAAGAAAATGGCTTTGGAATCCTGGTTGATGCTTTCATCATTCTCAAAAAAGATCTGCGTTTTAAGGATCTGAAACTTAGGGTAACTGGCGGTAAAACCGGGGATGATGACCACTTCATTTCGGAACAATACCGTAAACTCAGGGAAAACTCGATTTCTCATGATGTTGAGATCTTTCCTGAATTTACGCTTGAACACCTGCACAAATTCTTCAAATCCATAACCTTACTCTCTGTTCCCGTCCTGAACGGCGAAGCTTTCGGACTTTACCAGCTTGAAGCCCTGGCATCGGGCATACCCTTGGTGCAACCGCGACTCGGGGCGTTTCCTGAAATCATTGAATCGACCGGTGGCGGGATGATTTATGAGTCAAATACCCCACAAGCCTTATCAGAAGCACTTGCTGAGGTTTTAGATTCCCCATCGCTGCTTATGCAATTTAGCAAATCCGGACATGAGGCAGTATTGGATACCTACGACTGCAGGAAGGTTACACTGCAGATGATCAGCATTTACCAAGGACTTCTAAATAAAAGAATATAATGATAGCTGAACTTCTAAATATCAGCAAAGTTTATGAGAAACCCGGCAGTGGTATACAGCAGAGAGTTCTCGATGATATTTCATTACAAATCACTGAGAGTGATACACTTGCCATTATTGGCCCATCAGGTTCCGGGAAAAGCACATTCTTAAATATACTCGGAACTCTTGACAGGCCCAGTTCAGGGACGCTGCTGCTTCAGGGCCAGCTTATTAATCCTGACGATTCACCTTCACTAGCGTATATCAGGAATAAATGTGTCGGCTTTGTATTTCAGTTGCATCATCTATTGCCTCAACTAAGCCTGTTGGAAAATATCCTGCTGCCAACCTTACCTATCAAATCATTGAAGGAAAAGCAATTAGCGGCTGAAAGGGCAGTCCGACTTATCGAAAGAGTCGGTCTTCAAAGTCATCTTCTTCATAACCCATCTCAACTTTCGGTAGGCGAATGTCAAAGGGCTGCGGTTGTAAGGGCCCTGGTAAACCAACCTAAACTGCTTCTTGCCGATGAACCTACTGGCTCTTTGGACGCGGAAAATGCAGAACAGCTAGCCAGCCTACTTTTGGACCTCAGAAAAGAGCAGAATTTTGCTATTGTGGCTGTAACTCATTCACTGGAACTGGCTTCAAAAATGGACAAAGTTTATAAATTGTCATCCGGAAAACTGCTAACAACTTGATTTATATTTCTTTATATCATCACCCTCAACCTAATAGATCTAAAACTTCTAAAATTCTAAAACCCTGTAATCAAGCATGAACTCCTTGAAACTGATTCTTCGGAACCTGTTTTACTATCGAAAACCCTTTCTTTCGACAGTGATAGGAGTCGCCATCAGTACAGCAATATTAACCGGAGCATTGGTTGTCGGTGATTCAGTTCGGGAAAGCCTTAAGCAAATAAGCATCAGCCGTTTAGGTAAAATACAATATGCTATTGGCTCCAGTGACAGGCTCTTCAGGCAAGTGCTGGCAGATTCACTGAATCATAAACTGCACTGCGGTGCGCACGCAGCCCTACTTTGTTCTGGAATCGTCTTAAATCCTGAGAATCATAATTCAATTAACCGGGTTGAAATTGCAGGAATAAATGATGATTTTGGAAGAGTTTGGAATAAAAATAATCTCCACTTACATGATGATGGCATAATCATAACTTCAAACGTCGCGAAAAAACTTGGTTTAAAGCCCGGTGATGAACTCGTGCTGAAGACTGAAAAACTCGGCAAAGGTCCTTCAAATGCACCTTTCGTAGCAGTAAAATCACCAGAAATATCAATCCGGCTCAAAGTTGCTTCCATTGCTGATGATGATAGCCTCGGACGATTCAGCCTGAAAAACAACCAATCTCCATCATTTACCATTTTCATATCCTTAAGGGCTTTATCAAAGAAACTTGGTGTTGAAGGCCTTTGCAACCAAATACTGCTTGAAAGAGTTGATTCTCCTGAGGTATCGCACGAAAAAATAGAAAAAGCCATACGGGCATCCTGGAACCTGCAGGACGCCGGATTCCATATAAAAGGCCTGGAATCAAAAGATGAATTTGAACTTACTTCTGACAGGATTTTTATTGACAATGACGTTGCTCTGGCATTTGACTCTTCAAAACAATTCAGCCAACCTGTCCTGACATACCTGGTGAATTCTATATCCAGAGGAAGCTCTTCTACCCCCTATTCTTTCATAACGGCAGCACCCCCAGCTTTTACCGGGGTAAATCTTGGGGAAAGGGAAATACTTCTCAATTCCTGGTTGGCGAGGGATCTGAATGCTAAACCCGGAGATTCACTTACAATCCGATATTTTGTAATGGGGAAAGGTCGCTCCCTGAAAGAAGATACCTGTAGGTTCATTGTCAAATCAGTCTTGGACATCAAGTCTCGTTTGTTTGACCGCACCCTTATGCCTGATTTTCCTGGCATGACAGAAGTTGGAAATTGCCGGGATTGGGAAACAGGCACGCCCATAGACCTATCCAGTATCCGCGATAAAGATGAAAATTACTGGAATGAGTATAAGGGTACTCCGAAAGCATTTATTTCACTGGAAACGGGGCAACATCTGTGGAAAAACCCCTTCGGCGACCTCACCTCCATCAGATTTAAAACAGATTTTACAAAATTGATGAATATTGAGGAGCTGCTGATTTATAAAATGTCTCCGGCTGCTTATGGGTTAGGTATTATGAATGTACAACTTGCCGGAGATAAGGCAGCAGCTAATTCAACTGATTTTGGCGAATTATTTCTCAGCCTGAGTTTCTTTATTATTCTTTCTTCTATTATGCTAACAGCCTTGCTTTTCGGGCTCCTCGCAAACAGGAGAATCTCCGAAACCGCCGTACTCACCAGCCTGGGTTTTACAAAAGGAAACATCTTCCGCATTTACCTTGCTGAAACTTTAATTGTTGCAATTATTGGAAGCATAATAGGGACATTTCTTGGCATTCTTTATAACAAGATATTGATCAGTGGATTAAATACAGTTTGGATGGATGCAACAAGCATTTCCACACTTAAGATGCATCTTTCAATAGCAACACTTTCAACCGGTTTAATCGCAGGCATACTCATTTCCTATCTAACCATGATCCTGGTTCTGTGGTTTACTTTTAGGTTAAGCCCGTCAAAGGCAGTTAATGGAAGTGTTTCACTCGAATCCCGGCACAGCGGATTAATTGTACGTCTAACTGGTATAATTGGCCTAGCATTAGTATCTATAGACTTGATAATGATATTCTTACAGATACTGATTGCATCCTTTCGTTCCGCAGAAATATCACTGTTTCTTGGTGCGCTCCTGATGGTAGCATTGATCAGCATGTTAGCCAATATTTTATACAAAGTACAATCTACAACTTATTCAAGTCCTACCCTGTACAGGCTACTCCGGAAAAATATGGGATTCAGGAAAAGGCGTACACTCGTATCAATCAGCCTGCTGGCTATAGGAACCTTCAGCATCGTGATTACAGGAGCGAACAGGCAACTATCAGGAGGAACTTCCATGGGTCGGAGCTCAGGCACTGGAGGTTTCCTACTTTACATGGAATCAACAATAGCTGTTCAGGAAGATCTGAACTCAGCCCGGGGGAAGCGCAAATTCAATATTGAAGATGATTCTTTACTCAGGGATGTAGTTTTTACCCCGGTTGAAAAAGTTGAAGGGGATGACGCCAGCTGCCTGAACCTGAACCAGGTTTCCAACCCGGGCCTGCTAGGCATTAACCCTGAGTTGTTTCATCAAAGAGGTTCATTTTCTTTCCAGGAATACAATACATCATCAAACAATTTCAGTCCCTGGCAAAGTTTGAGTAAAGAGACAGCTCCAGGTATAATCCCTGCAATAGCGGATCAGACTGTCATTACCTGGGGATTGAGAAAAGCTATAGGTGATACGCTTACCTATAGGGATGAAAGCGGCAAACCATTAAAAGTCAAACTTATAGCTGGATTGAACAACTCAATTTTCCAGGGAAACCTACTTGTTTCCGGTGAATTCCTAAGAAAGTATTATCCATCCTCAGTCAAAACCAATATCATGCTACTGGATGGGCCAAAAGGAAAGGAAAAAGAAATTTCGGACCTGCTCGAAGAGCGGTTCCGGGACCAGGGTGTCAGGATTACCAGCACTTCCGACCGCCTGGCTTCATTCAATGCTGTAGAGAATACTTACCTGTCTGTATTTATGCTCCTTGGGGGCCTGGGCGTTATCCTGGGAGTATTCGGATTAGGAATAATTTTGCTTAGAAATACTTATGAAAGAAGAAGTGAACTTGCAGTTTATCAAGCGCTTGGAATTCACAGATCCTTGATATTCAAGTTATTCATTTATGAATACCTCATTATACTGGGAGCGGGAATCGCAATTGGGACGGTTTCGGCATGCCTGGGTATCTGGACATCACTACTGAAAAGCTCTGATGGATTCCCTTATCTCCAGCTGTTAGTCATTCTCTCTGCAATAACAGTAAGTGGGCTGCTATGGATAATAATACCGGCCCGTAAAGTAATGAAACAAAGACTTATCGATTCATTGAGAAATGAATAGAGCACAGAAAGCAAGAGAAGATTTTAACTATAAATAAAAGATCCGGAGCTCTCCAAAAGTGACCCTTGCGTTTAGTGTAAATCCCGGGAGGTTAGGATTATAACCGGTAGAAATATAATGATAATTCCCAAAGGAGGCGGATCTCAGGTCGGGGCCGTTCAGGTTCCCAAAAGTAGCACTCCCGTTGATCTGAAGGGCGGTATCCTTGCTTACATAGACTTTCATCTCACCGAAATTACATTCTACCTGGAGATGAACAGGCCTGTCAGGAACTATATCTTTCAAATTCAGAACTCCTGACCCAAAGGTCACCGTGTATCGCTCCAGGCCCGGGACATAATCCATATTGCCATCACCAAGTGTAGTATTTTGGGAAATCCCCCTGGAGGGAAGGCTTCCTCGTAAAATCATAATCCCTAACCATATTAAACCAGCTGAAAACAGGATGGCAAAAATCGGGATATGAATATTGAATACATTTCTGATGAGCATCAGCAGCCCGATAAATACGACTGCTACACCCAATACCATGGAACCTGAATAAGACTTACGCATAGATTATCAACTTATCGTACAAATATACGCAGAATTGGAGATCATAGATATGACCAGCCCTCTTCCACTTTCAGGCGATAGCAGTCGAAATACGGCACTTAAGCCATTCGTGGCAAAATGGATATACTGGAAATAAAGAGAAATTTGATTCGTTATCCTGAAAAGGCAAACAGGAATCCTGCCACCTTGCACTAAATATCAAGCTCTGACACGGGTTTAATGATTGTATCTTATAGATAGATTTTATTAATGTAATGTTTGTATGATGAGAAATTTCTTAATCACACTTGCTTTAACTGGCATTGCAGTTTTATCATTTTCTCAGGGTAATGAAAAGTTGAATGTTTATTTTAAATTCAATGATTACAAGCTTGATGGTATATCAAAAAGCAAAATTGACAGCTTGTTGCATACATCTGCCTTCGTAAAATTCAGGATAGAAGCGCATTGTGATTCAGTAGGAAGTAATGAATACAACGACAATCTCTCTATGCAAAGAGCACTGTCAGTTAAGAGATTCCTGGCAGAAAGACATATTGATGATTCTCTTGTAAATATAAAGTGGATGGGCGAAAGGTCGCCGTTATTTAACAATACGACAGAGGCTTCCCGGGCTTTGAACCGATGTGTTGAGCTTTTTGCTGAAAAGAGAAGAAATTCATTACCAAAAAAGCATGTTATACAGACGGGCGATTCCCTATTATTGGTTGAAAAGCTCGAAATAGGCACTAATTTCCGGCTACAGAACATTAATTTCGAAGGTGGAAAGCACAAACTGCTTGAATCGTCCATTCCGGCCCTTCAGCAATTGCTCAGAACTTTGAAGCAGTACCCTGCTCTGGAAATAGAAATCCAGGGATATATTTGCTGCGAAAATCCTGGTCTTGACGGGTTAGACTTTGACACCCAAACTAATGACCTGTCGGTAAACCGCGCCAGGGTGGTTTATGACTACTTAATCAAATATGGGATATCTCCCAAACGGCTTTCATATCAAGGATTCGGTGCCAACAATAAACTAGTTGAAGAAAGGACTGAAGCAGACAGGATTACTAACCGCAGAGTTGAAATTAAGATCATTCGAAAATGACCTATTACGGAGAACCAAGATGTAAGCCAAAAAAAGTTAGAAGCTAAATATTTGTCAGAGTCTGAGTTTCAACATCTCTATGATTTCCATGACTGCAGGGCAAGTAAAACTGTTTTTCAGTGTAATTTCAAGCACCTGGTAAAATCTCCGGCGATCGGTATGCGGATATTCCCTGCAAGCCCGTGGACGATTTTCATAAATACTGCAATAATTCTCTGAATCAATGAATGGACATGGCATCGAATTGAATACCAGGTCCCCGTCTTCATCCCTGTGCAATAGATCTGACACTAATTGAGCAGGCTTAATTTTCAAAGCAGAGGCAATCCTTCCAACATCAGCGTCTGTGATCCGAGGGCCCAAAGATCTGCAGCAATTTGCGCATTCCAGGCAATCTGTTTTTTCAAAGACCTCATCATGCGCATCATGAACAAGCTTGTCCAGTTTATTGCGGTCCATCCTGGCCAGCTTCTTAAAAAAAGTCCTGTTCTCAGCTTTCCTGGCAAGAGCTTGAGTATAGGTTTCTTCGGGGGTAAGCATAGTTGAATATAAGTGATTATTTTACCTGTACAGAGCTAAGCGCATAGCGCGAAGGGCTTAGGGTAAAATGCAAAAGGCTATGTGCTAAGGGCAAAATGCATTATGGTTTGCGCCTACCAGCAGAAGCGGTAAATAGACGGTTCGTTCGAGTCGCTATTACTGGTAGGTGCTGTTAGGTGTTAAGCAATTTCATAAAAATTATATTTTAGTCCACTTAAGTCTTAGTTTTCTGTCACCAACATTAACATGTGGAGTCAATATTAAAGTGTCGCCTTTAAATTCAAAATTTCTTGTCAAGGTCTGTCCGCAATTTGCCGGGTCTGTCGCAGAAAGTATTTTGTGTTCAATTGTTGAGTCCGAAAGTATATAGTCGGCAAAATAAACGTAGTTAGATGAATATAGTTTGGTTAGGCTTTTTAAGTCTTCTTGATTTAAACTGTCTATTTCAACATTTGAATTAAGGTCATTATATCCCTTTGGTATTAGTTGAACGCTCATGTGTCCTTTGCCGTCATAAATTATGAATCCAGTGTAACCACTCCTTGTTGTGTCAGCAGTCCAAATACCAGAGTCAAATGATTCAAATTTATCAAGTTTCCACATTCCTTGAAACTTGTCATTGTTCTGTTGTTTCTTAGTCCCACAACTATAAATTGCCAGGAGGAAAAGAGATAAAAATGTAAAAATCGATTTTTTCATTATCTTGTCATGAATTAGGCCTCACATAGGTCTAAGCATTAAAGGCAAACTGTAAAATGTAATATGAAAATTGCAACTAGTTAAGGGTATCTGCCTTAATCGGAGTAATGGTTATCGTTCCAAAAAGGAATTTTGAATATTTAGATGTTGCTTCTTATTTCGAAAACTAATGAAGCGAAGAAAATGAGAAGTTAGTGCGGATTAAGATAAAGAACGCTGTCTTGCTTATGTTTCTGCTTTTATTTATTCACTTTTGCCTTTTCCCTTTTGCCTTTTCCCTTTTGTCTTTTGCCTTTTGTCTTTTGTCTTATTTCCCTACTTCCAACCTCAAACTTCATACCTCTTACTTCCTAATTCAGACTTCCAACCTTCCGCCTCCTGCCCACTAATTCATCCCTCTCTGCTTCTTAATCTCTTCATACGCTGCCTGGAGTTCCTGGAACTTTAGCTTAGCTGCCTTTTCCACATCTTCTCCCATGGAACTTACCCGATCCGGGTGGTATTTCAGGGCCATTTTACGGTATGCCTTCTTAACATCTTCGTCAGATGCTTCAGGAGAAATTTCAAGAACCTTGTAAGCAGAGGTAGTATCTTTGAAGAACATCGCTTTCACGCTGCTGAAATCAGCATCTGTAATTCCCAGGCCTCTGCTTATCTGTTCTATTGTACTTAGCTCCTGTGGATGGGTCACGCCATCAGCCAGGGCGATTCCAAAGAGAAAATGAAGCAACTGCAGGCGACCGGCATACTCCATATACTTTTTGATCTGGCCACTTACTGCAATCAGGTCGAAATCCTGCTTGAGGAGTTCTCTAAGCGTGAGTAGCTGCCTTTCTGCTTCATCCATGCCAAATTGTGAAACCAGGAACCGTTTTACGAAATCCAGCTCTGATTTCAGGATCTTATTATCCGATTTCATTACTGCAGCAGCTAGAATCAACAGGCTGGCAATAAAATCACCTGATTGAGTAGACTGTCGACTCCCCTGTAATGGATCAGCTCCAAGTGGATTATAGGCGTATTCGCCGCTCTGCATCCCATCTATCATGGAACCAAAAACGAAGCCGAGGAGAGCGCCAATAGGCCCGCCTGCTGCCCATCCTAAAGTACCACCGATCCATTTAAATACTCTTGCCATAGAAAAAGAGTAAATAAGAATTAAAAATAATGTGGAAATTTGCTCAGTATCAAGTTAATCGCTCTGAAAGCGGAAGTCCGTATTCCTCTTCCATACGTATTCCCAGCGATTCCAGTGCAGTGAGGATAGGATTATAGATTCCCGGGAGGACAGGCCTGTAAACTCCCTTTTCCTGTATCTGCCCTTCAAGTATCATCTCAACAGCTATGGCAGCAGGCAATGCAACAGTCCTGGCTATTGAGGTATCAGTTGCAGGTGATCCAAAATCAAGCATGCGGGAACGAATGACTTCTGCCCTGCCATCAGGGTAAGAGGCCATAAAAGTATGCTGCATAACCACCATATCCCTTTCATTTTCTCCAAGTCCCATCTTACTGATCATCAAGTCGCTGGTGACCTCAAACGGGGAATCTTCCCCTCTGTTCATGAGTGTATTTTCAAACAACCCCAGCCATTCCATAGCCTTGATTGCTTTGGCGTCCACATCCAAGCCAAGGTGAGATGCCGCCATGCTCTTGATGTCTGCTATCTCCTTGCCTCCTATTAACCTTGCAACAAGGCCAGCATAAGTCAAACCTGTCATATCTATTTTGTCCTGCGAGATCAGGTTAAGCTGTTTGATGGCATCCAGGGTTTCGCACCAACCCGGGAAACGGAAAGTTCCCCTGCAAATGGTTTTAACTTCAGGAATTCCATACACATCAATATAGGAAATTGAATCACGGTTTGGGTAAATATCCATAGGACCAATGGATGGAAAATCCACCCTCAGGGGGTCCTTGAAAAGATCTCTGGTAGGGATAAATACTTCCCTGCCTTCCTTGAGGTATTTGGCATCATTATTACCGGCAAGGACAACACCTTTCGGGCTCCATGAGAATTTGTATTTAAGAGGGTTATCTGCTGCCTCAGGAGCAGGCAAAGCACCACAAATGGAATAAAATTCTTCGATCTCTCCACCTTTGTCATGCACATGATCAATGATACGCATAGCCGACATATGGTCAATTCCAGGATCAAGCCCTGTTTCATTCAGAATAATTATTCCTGCTCTTTTCGCTGCCCCATCCAATTTCTGCATCTCTGGTTTGACATAGGATGTAGTCACCATGTTCTTTTTGTACAAGACACACTGGTGTGCAACGGTTAGATGAAAAACATATGGAAGCAAACTGACAGTTAGATCATGCTCCGAAACCAGTTCACCAAGCATCTCCTCATCCTTTATCTCCCAGCTGATAACAGTGCCATTGGGGTGAGCATTAACCATTTCCATTGCCCGATCGGGTGTATTTGATGCCACAGTTACCATGTAGTTTTTGCTGAGTAGGTGGCGGATTAATGGTTTAGCCACCAATCCAGCTCCTAGAACAAGTATTTTCTTCATTGAGGAGATGTTGTTTGTTATGGGTTGTTGGTTATTCGTAATTGGGTATTGGGTATTGGTTGTTGATTATTCGTTATGGGTTATTGGTTAGGCATTCAAGGTTCTGTTTTAGGCGCAAACTATTGTGTTTCAATGTTAAATTTTCATCTGTCAGCTGACGGACAAATTGCCGAATTATCGAATTGCCGAATTGCCGAATTACTCTCCCATTATCTCCAACTTCCTCCCGTCCTCCAACTTCCAACTTCCAACTTCCGACTTCCAACTTCCAACTTCTAACTTCCGGCTTCCAACTTCCGGCTTCCAACTTCCGGCTTCCAACTTCCGGCTTCCGGCTTCCGGCTTCTAACTTCTGGCTTCCAGCTTCCGGCTTCCCGCCTATTCCTCCACTTTCTCCTCAACGTTCACATATTCCTCCAAATACTCAAAATCCGGGGTAAGATTTCCCCTGTGGAGGATCAAACCTTTCTTAATAGCCCTTGGAAGATCCAAGTCTTCAAAATCTTCAGTAAAATCGCAATCAGCAATTGGTTTGACAAAGTTGATAAGAACATCTGCAAATCCGTTGGAAGAGTCTCTTGGCAATTCACTGGGAAGAATATCCACAGCCATTACAAGTATACCATCACCTTTATGACCCATGGTAATATCCTTGTTAACAGGATGATAAACAAATATAGGATCTTCAATGGCAGTTGCCTTTTCAGTAAATTCGACTGAACCATTCACATCACATGAAATATCCCCAATAACCCTAAGTTTAGGTGTGCCTTTCAAAAATGCCTTTTCAATATAATCCTTTGTAATAAGCCTTGGATAACGGGCATCCCAATAAATACAGTTAATTAGCATATCGATATTTGGAATATACTTTTCGAACGAGCTCCTGTACTCCAGAGGATTGGTATAATAATCCTGTAAATCAAATTGAACACCTGTTTCTATATTTTCGACAAGATCTTCTTCCTTAAACACAACTTTATAGATCAGGTTGTTCGGAAGATGCGCTCTTCTTTTCAGATGGAGCAATTTTTCAGGAGATATTTCCTTAACAGGCAGTAAACCAATTATTTCCTGGGCGCCGCTTGAAACATTTCCATATCCTGTAAATGCAACAGTAAAAGGACGAAGTTCCTCCGGAAGTCCATTTTCTGCAATTTCCTGCCCGACAGCAGAGATGGCTTTTTTGGCTTCCTCAAGTGATGGATAGGTATGCGCCTGCTTTATCTGTTGAAAAGGTGTCTTAAAACCTGCCTCCTTAAGCCGCAAACCTAATGACCATAAGGAGTTGATCATACCTGAAAGCCCGGCATATCTACCAAAAAAGATTAGCCTTTTGCCTTGTTCATCCACAATCTTCTCATAATCAATGAGATTGCATTTCATTTCCATCATTTTCCTTAACATGGGCATATTGTAAGGTTGACCTTTGATGACATGAGAAAAGAAAATATAGGTTTTTTCATCTTCAAAAAATGAAACAGGCATCTCCTTTACCCCAAAAATGACGCTGCATTTTTTAAGATCCCTGGCCATTTTTGCTCCGGCATTAACGTACTCCTCCTCTGTAAAAACTCGTTTATCAGAATATTGAACAATGATATCAAGCTTCTTATTTTTAATAAGCCGCTCAACATGTTTAGGCGTTAAAGGGGCTCTGCGCTCCATTAAATATCTGTCCTCGTGACGGATTCCGATAAAGTTACTCATACAGTTTATTCAGTTTTACAGGTTGGTAGTTCCGGCAATGGATTTTTCTTCAAAAATATCAGTAATACCAAGGATTTCGTGATATCAGGAAGGCCCCGCAAACATATCAAAAAATAAGTACATTTGCATACATTTTATCAAATTTGTTTTTCAAATAACAAAACATGATGAAAAGCAGGAAACAGGACTACTCCATGCCCTCTTTCAAACAAAAAGCTCTCCGGTTCATCAAATGGACCGCTATTTTTTTCTTTGGGTCAACCATTCTCGTTACTATTATTTATCGATTTGTCAATCCGCCTGTTACGCCCTTAATGCTTATAAGGGTGGTTGAACAATTAGCTGAGGGACAAACACCTCGAATGCATAAGGATTGGGTTTCCATTGAGGAAATTTCTCCAAACATGAAACTTGCCGTAATAGCTTCAGAGGACAATCATTTTGAAAGCCATTTCGGTGTCGATTTTAAAGCCATTGAGAAGGCAAACAAATTGAATCAGAAAGGAAAGAAAATACGGGGTGCCAGTACAATTACCCAGCAGACTGCAAAGAATATCTTCCTCTGGCCCGCCCGGAATTGGGTCCGGAAAGGATTGGAACTCTATTTTACAGGGCTCATAGAAGTATTCTGGGGCAAGAAACGCATCATGGAAATTTACCTGAATGAAATCGAGATGGGAGATGGTATTTATGGTGTTGGGGAAGCTTCCCGCTTTTATTTTCATAAAGATGCAAATAAATTGAGCCGGGCTGAAGCAGCAGCCATTGCTGCGGTTTTACCTAATCCTATTCGATGGAGGCCGGATAAGCCTACGCCCTATATTCAGAAAAAAATCGGGTGGATCCTTTGGAATATGAATAATGTTGAAAAACCGGAATGGTAGTTGTTAGGATTTCATCTCCTTTGAATAGATTTAAAATTCCCGTAAAAATTCAGCGGCTCCTTTCAGCATGAACCTTTCGTCTATCGGAAATTCACGAATGGAACCAGAACAACGAAATTAATTTAATACTTTAAAAGCTAATTCCAATACATTTAAGAGACTAAAATCAGCGAACCATGAAACAACTTATAGTTTCCATCCTGTTGCTATTTGCTGCAAGCACAATCAAGTCCCAGAATACCAACCTAATCTTTTTCTCTGAACAAGGGGAACATTTTTCAGTAGTTATGAATGGGATCCTTCAAAACGATCAACCGACAACCAATATTAAAGTCACTGATTTACCTGCGCCCAACTATAAGCTGAAAATTATTTTTGAGGATAAGAAAATACCAGATATTGACAAAAATCTCATGTTCGGGCAAGGGACAGAAACTACCTTCGTAATCCGCAAGAATAAGAAGAATCAATATGTGGTAAGGTACCTGAATGAAGTTCCTATTGCGCAAGCTCCTGTTCCGGTTCAAACACAGACGGTTATTCTCTATCACCCTGAGCCAGTCAAACAGGTATCAACGACAACTACTACAACTACAACCTCCGCTCCTGCCGGTGTTGGTGCTGGTGTCAATATTAATGACCCTGTTTCAGGAGCCAACATGAATATAAATCTGAATATGGGTGCCATCGGTTCTGCAACTACAACCACCACAACAACAACTACCACTTCCTCAACAGGAAACAGGGATGATATCAATAACCATGAGAGGCCTGCAGGTTACCATTCAGAAGATGAGCATCATGGCAACCGGGGTGAGCATGGAGAACGCGGAGAACGCGGAGAACGTGGCCGACATGATGGCAGCAGGTATGAGCTTGAAGGATATAACGGAGAATATGGTTGCCCCTATCCCATGTCGCGTGAAGATTTTGCCCAGGCGAAACAATCTATTGAATCCAAGAGTTTCGATGACAGTAAACTCGCCATTGCCAAGCAGATCATCAACACAAATTGCCTGTTGAGTTCACAGGTGAAAGAACTCATGCTACTGTTCTCATTCGAGGATACAAGGCTTGAATTGGCCAAATACTGCTACGGATATACCCTGGATATTGGGAATTACTACCAGGTAAATGATGCATTCAAATTCGAATCATCGATTGACGATCTCAACAAATATATTTCAGGATTTAGAAGATAAAGCCTGGCCATTTATCATTTCTCTGGCTTCATACTACAACAATATCTAGTCAACAGCATATTTCCGCGTCCGCCAGCTTTCGGATCGGCTTAATCCGCATTCCATTTCCGAAAAAACCGGCATCAATACATCCGTTCTCGCTTTAACAGGTAAGGGAGCAAAACCTGTTCGAAGCCCTTATTGATATCAGCCTCAACAAAATCGATGGAATACTGGGCACATTTCAGCTTCAGTTTCTTGTTAAATTCCCCGATCGATTCAAGATAATTGGATTTAACCTCCCCAGGCAAGACTTTAACCTCCTCACCCGATTCCATATCAACGAATTTATAGGGACGGTTCTCATAATTGAACTCAAGTTCCTTTGCTTTATCAACTACATGGAACAGGATCACTTCATGCTTGTTATACCGTAAATGTTGAAGTGCATCAAAAAGGAGCGAATGATCATCCGTTGCTTCAAACATATCAGTAAAAAGAACAACCAGTGATCGTTTATGTACATTTTCAGCAATAAAATGGAGCGAATCGGCTACATTGGATGTTTTTCGGGTTTCCGGTTTGAGTGGTGTGAGTAATTTCTCAAGTTCACCAAATAAATATTTATGATGTACTGAATTAGAGCGAGAAGGTGTGTGCAATTCAATCCCTTCACTGAAAAGACTTAATCCAACAGCATCTCGCTGTTTACGCAGCATATACATCATGGATGCCGCCGCATAAACAGAAAAGATTGCCTTATTCGGATGCTCGAAGCTAAGGTCTTCCCTTACAGGGAAATACATGGATGAAGAATTGTCAATCACAACCTGGCAACGAAGGTTTGTTTCTTCTTCGTAACGCTTGGTATACAGGCGGTCTGTCCTGCCATACAATTTCCAGTCGATGTGCCTGGTCGGTTCACCCGGGTTGTACAAACGATGTTCTGAAAACTCAACCGAGAATCCATGAAACGGGCTTTTGTGCAAACCTACAATGAAGCCCTCTACAACCTGCCTGGCAAGAAATTCCAGGTTTCCAAAGCGATGCAGCCGTGTTTGATCAAGGTTGTTTTCCATGGAGGAGTTACAGGTGTTGAATGAATCTTTGTTATGGGTTATTAGTTTGACGTTTGAAGTTTGAAGTTTGAAGTTTGACGTTTAAAGTTTGACGTTTAACGATTAACGTTTGAAGTTTGGCGTGTGAAGTTTGACGTTAGGTGTTGTACATTGTAAAAAAAATCCACAAAACACCCAAAGTCAGACAATTTGCACAAAAAGCTGTGCTCCTGCCTTCATTGTGCATTTTGTGGAAAAATACCTGGTATCCGGATTAAAAAAGCTTTTCGAGTTTACCAACCAATACGCTTTTGGGAACAGCCCCAACCTGTTTGTCAACGATTTCTCCATTCTTAAGGAAGAGAATGGTTGGGATATTGCGTACACCGTATTTACTGGTAACTTCAGGGTTATTATCAACATCAAGCTTACCAATAACGGCTTTCCCTTCGTATTCCTTTGCCATTTCTTCAATAATGGGCCCAACCATCCGGCAAGGGCCACACCACTCTGCCCAAAGGTCAACAATCACAGGTTTGCCTGATTTAATAGCTAGTTCTTCAAAATTGCTGTCGTTGAATTCTAATGCCATGAGAGTAATATGTTAGGAGTTTTTAAACTGTTTCTGCTTGCAAATGTAGAAATTAAAAACGGTCGTGGATTGTTAAACTTTTATATTATTTCAACAGACAAACTAACACTTCAGCAGGTTAAAATCCAGTGAAAATTTATAGAATCAAATCACATCTATCTATTTTTCAAGATATTATCTTTACAGCAATTCCACCAAGTTTTATCAATTCATGAACAGCCAATGAACACTGAACCTTGAATTTCCCGGTATGCATATCTACCTTATAGTTTTCATCGAGGTCAATAATGCTAATCTTGATTCTGCAATCACCTTTATGAGCCTTTATGATCTTTACAATAGTTTTAACCAATAATTCAGAAACATTCATCAGAGGTATCTGAACCAGGATCTGCTTTGCCATTTTATCCATTGCATCAGCCAATAAACTCATACTGGTAATCTTGAGTTCCGGCATATCTGCTTTGCCATACCTGTTTTGAACCTTAGCCCTGATAATCAACGATTTATCTTCATCAAGCAGATGCTTAAATTTAAGATAATCCTCGCCAAACATTGCAAATTCTACCTGCTCATCGAAATCTTCTACTGTAAACCTGCCATAAGCATTCCCATTCCTGGCAGTTTCATGCCTTACTTTTGAAACAATCCCGGCAAAAATAAATTCCCTGGCCCCGGCAAACAAAATACTGTCTTTTGCTTTTCTGATGGTAGTATTACAGAAAGATTCTATTTCTAGCCGGTAGTCATCAAGTGGATGCCCGGTAATAAAGAATCCCGCAACTGCTTTTTCCCGTTTCAGCTTTTCCAGGTTAGACCAGGGTTCACAGTAGGGAATTTTAGGATCGGGTATTTCAGCAGTGCCAATTTCGCCAAACAGTGATTGTTGAGTGGAGAGAAGGTTGGCCTGGTAGGTACCCCCAAACCGGATAAGCTTTTCTATGAATGTAACATCCTCATTGGAATCCTGTGCAAAGAACTGTGCCCTGTGCATCCCTTCAAAACTGTCGAAACCTCCTGCCTGGGCCAGTGCCTCAAAAGTGCTTTTATTGACGGTTCTGAGGCTCACCCTCTTAACAAAATCGAAAACACTGGTGAATACTCCATTTTCAGTTCTTTCGGAGATTGCTGCTTCAGCTGCTGCTTCACCTACTCCCTTTAATGCCATCAGGCCAAAACGGATTTCTCCATTTTTATTGACTGTAAAATTCAGGAAAGATTCATTGATGTCTGGCCCCAAAACCTTCAGTCCCATTCGCCTGCATTCATCCAGGTAAAAAGTTATTTTTTCCAGGTTGTTCAGGTTGGAAGTAAGCAACGCAGCCATATACTCAGCCGGGTAATGAACTTTCAGATAAGCCGTCTGGTATGCTACCAGGGCGTAACAGGTAGAATGCGACTTATTGAAAGCATAGGAAGCAAAATCCTCCCAGTCTGTCCAGATCTTATTGAGTTTATCTTCAGGATGTCCTTTTTCAACTCCACCTTTCAGGAATTCGGGTTTAAGTTTATCCAGTTTTTCGCGTATTTTTTTCCCCATTGCCTTGCGCAGCTCATCGGCCTTGCCCTTGCTGAACCCTGCCAACTGCTGCGAAAGAAGCATCACTTGTTCCTGGTAAACTGTTATTCCATAGGTCTCTTTAAGTACTGTCTCCATGACCGGCAGATCGTACGATATTGCTTCCCTGCCATGCTTACGGCCTATATAATTTGGAATATACTTCATGGGGCCAGGCCTGAACAAGGCATTCATAGCAATGAGGTCCTCAAATTTATCAGGTTTCAGTTGCTTGAGCCATTGTTGCATCCCGTCACTTTCAAACTGGAAAGTACCATTGGTCTCGGCACGCTGGTAGAGTCCAAAGGTGGCAGCATCGTCCAATGGCATAGTATCAAGGTCGATCTTAACATTATGGTTCTGTTCGATCAGTTGAAGTGCATCTTTGAGGATCGTGAGGTTCTTGAGTCCGAGGAAGTCCATCTTGATAACACCTGCCTCTTCGATACTGTTACCCTCAATCTGGGTGACCCAGAGAGGTGAATCTTTGGCAACACAAACAGGTATTAGATCCGTCAGGTCATATGGTGCAATAATGATACCTGCGGCATGAATTCCAGTGTTTCTTACGGATCCTTCAAGAGTATATGCTTCATGCAGCACTTTTTTTTGAAGCAGCTGGGATGCATCTGTACCTGTGTAATTATAGATTTCGCGGATCTTACGAACATTTTCAAAATCATCCCCCTGGAGGTTGTCTTTTTCTTCGAGGGATTTCTCACCTTCTTTGGCAAAGACAGGGGCAGTAAGTACCCTTTTCAGGCTTATTCCAGGTTTTTCAGGGACCAGTTTAGCTAACAGGGTACTTGTTGGAAGATCAAGTTCCATTACCCTGGCAACATCTTTTATACTCAGCCTGGCGGCCATTGTACCAAATGTAACGATCTGTGCCACCTGGTTCTGCCCGTATTTCTCAACCACATATTGAATTACCCTGTCCCGGCCCTGGTCGTCAAAGTCGGTATCAATATCAGGCATACTGATACGTTCAGGATTCAGGAAGCGCTCGAACAGCAAATCGTAGCGCATAGGGTCAATATTGGTGATGCCTATGCTGTAAGCGACTACACTTCCGGCAGCAGAGCCCCGGCCTGGTCCGATATAAACTCCCATCTCCCTGCCGGACCGGATAAAATCGCTTACAATAAGGAAGTAACCTGCAAAACCCATATCATGAATGGTTTGCAGCTCAAAATCAATACGTTCTTGTAATTCAGGGGAAAGCGAACCATAGCGTAACCTGGCTCCCTGGTATGTTATATCTTTTAGATATTCCCATTGATTCCTGACATCAGCAGTGATTATTTTTTTACCGGTATCCACGGCCGTTGTATGAAGCTGGAATTTATCAGGAACGGGAAAATTAGGCAAAAGAATATCCTTGGTAAGCTTTAATACCTCAACTTTTCCAACAATATCATTGGTATTGTCAATTGCTTCCGGAAGATCGGAGAACAAAGCCTCCATTTCAGAAGTTTTTTTCAGGTAAAACTGGTCGTTATAGAATGCAAATCTTCTTCCTTTTACAAAGGCATCATCGTCTCCGTATTCTCGAAAAGACGGAGTACTCTGTTTTTCGCCAGTATTGATACAGAGCAGGATATCATGCGCATTGTAATCAGATTGCTCAACATAATGAGAATCATTGCTGGCAATCATTTTAACATTGTACTTTCTGGCAAAGCGGATCAAGACTTCATTCACCTGGTCCTGCTCGGGAATATTGTGCCTTTGCAATTCCACGTAATAGTCATCACCAAAAAGTTCGAGCCACCATTTGAAAGCCTTCTCCCCTTCTTCTTCACCTTTGCGTAAAATTGTCCTGGGAACATCGGCGGCAAGACAGCAGGTTGTTGCAATCAGCCCTTTGTGGTAACGGACTATTAATTCCTTGTCAATCCTGGGGTATTTGCTGTATAAACCTTCAATATAGCCTAATGAACAAAGTTTCACCAGGTTGGAATAGCCTTCAGCATTTTTTGCCAGCAATAGCTGGTGACGCCTGTCATCCTTTTCACCACCGCCAAATTTCTTGCGGTGTCGGTCTTCAACAACGTAAAATTCACAACCTACAATAGGTTTGATGATGGTTTCCCCGTTTTTATTGTATTTCTCAGCTTCCTTAACAAACTGGAATGCTCCAAACATGTTTCCATGGTCTGTGATAGCAAGACCGGGCATTTTGTCGGCCACTGCCTTTTTGAACATGGAGGATATTTCGGCTGCACCGTCAAGCAATGAATATTGAGAATGTACGTGTAGATGACTGAATTGGGGCATTGGGTGTTTGGGTATCAGGAAATTAAGATCAACGGGATCGAAAGGCTAAAATATTGAAAAGGATAGGGTGATTTGGTATTGTTGAAAACTTTCGAAAAAGCCACGGGGTGGCTATAGTCATCCCGACAATATTATCCATGAACAAATATATTCGAGCTTGGTTTTGATTATGAAAGAGGCTATTTATTTTTGAACTAAACTCAAATAAACATACTAAATATTTAATCGCATGAAAAAGATAAATCCTGTTGTTCATTTCGAATTACCTGCAGATGATCGTGTACGGATGGCTGAATTCTATACCAGCGTGTTTGGCTGGCAGGCCAATATGCTTGGTGAGGAGATGGGAAACTATGTTACAGTTGCCACTGCTGAAACCGACGAGAATGGCCAGTCTAAAATACCTGGCACTATCAATGGCGGTTTATACCAGAGGAACCCGGAAATGGGGGCAACTTCGCCTTCGGTCGTTATCGCGGTCGATAACATTTATGAAAAAGCAAAGGAACTGGCTGCCGCAGGAGGGAAAGTTCTGGGTGAACCTACTGAGATTCCAGGAGTTGGTTTGTTTGTAGGATTCGTAGATACTGAAGGAAACCACCTAAGCCTGCTCCAGCCAAAAATGGGATGAACATTCTGTTTTGTCCATAAACTGCAAATGCATAAAAAAGCCGGGAAGTGACACTGCTCCCCGGCTTTCATGTTTATTCGAAATAACTTATCTTACAAAACTCCTGATTTCCGAGCTATAATCTGTAGTAATATCGAGCCATTCATCCAGCATATGCTGCCAACTTCCTTCACCGTTGATTTTTTCATAAACTGCTTTTACGCCCTGGTCCTTTGACCATTCAGCATAGGTATTGAAACTCCAGAGGATAGCTACATCTCCGACATTCGGGGTATGGACGGGATTATTCCAGATCAGGAAGGCCGTAGTACCCTGGGTTTCATATGCTTTCTTCAGTTTCTCACAGATTGCCTTGAACCTGTAATAGTCACCTCTTTTCAAGTTAACTGACCAAACCTCATAATAGTTTGATTTCTTAAGAATGTCCATGCCATAGGATAGGTCGGAATTCAACTCCCATAGCCTGGTGTCGCCATAGGTTTCAATAAGTGGATCAACTGTTTTGGACCAATCATCAGCATGGCCGGCTTCCTTTGTTGGACGGGTATCCAATGAAGCATACGTTGTTGGCCCAAAAACCCATACGTACCATCCGGCTTTATCACCGTATTCAACTTTTCGAAGGCCTGCCTTATATGGGCCATCGGGGTGAAATTTTAGATCATGTGCCTTTACAGCTGCCTCGAACTTATCTTCCATGCCTCGTTTAGGCATAATATACATGTTCTCGGTTAACATTACAGGCTTGTCATCAGAGGCTTGCGCAAATACACCGCCTACAATCATAAAAGCAATACATGCAAGAATCAATTGTTTTCTCATAGTTTATAGGATTTAGACATACTATAACACCTTAATTATCATTTAGTTTTATTCACCAAAGAAAGATTTTTATGCAAGTAATAGAGTCTCAATGGACCATAACACAAACGCCATCTGATCAATTCCTGCTGTTTATTGTTATATAAAGGCGGATTGTAAACCGTTTAATAAGTTTAGCCTTATTATTTTTCGGTAATAACTGAAAATGGCAAATGCAAGTAATCAGCAGTATCCATAACCCAAATTAAATATTTTACGATATGACAGACAACCTCAGCCTTTCACTTCATTTCAGCCTTCATGAATTCCTTCAAAGCCAAACAGCTACCAGGAAACAAATACTGGAGCAATTTGATCCTTCAGAAGAGATTGTAGATAGCCTAAAGTACCTATGTGTCAACCTTTTGGAGAAAATCAGGGAGCTCAACAACAATCAACCCATACACATCAGCAGCGGCTATCGATGCCCTAGGCTCAACGATGCTGTTGGAGGTGCACCTACCAGCCAGCATGTAAAAGGGGAAGCTGCCGATATTGATTTCGGAAGTAAGGATGCCAATAAGGCCTTTTTTGATAAGATCCGGGATAGTGGCCTGGAATTCGATCAATTGATCAATGAGTATGCTGCCTCATGGGTCCATGTCTCCCTGAAACAAACAGGAAACAGGCGACAGGTGCTGAACATCGTTTAATCCCTGATTTTCTTTTTTTTAAAATCCCTGATATTGACCGCAAGGGAGGTTGCCATTGCCAGAGTAAAGGATATAAATGTTGTTATATCTACCATGGCTGATGGGAGAAGTATGCCAAATACCCTCTTGAGCAGGTATTGAATATAGGAGTTTTCCACAGGCCTGGATCCCAATTTATTCAATACCTGCCAATGCCATTCCGTTAGCGGGCAGAATCCTATGCCATAGAAAATCCCAAGTCCAAACCACGAAAAAGCAGTGAGCAGTAATAGAATAAGGTTGGCCTTTCTTGTAGTCCTAAATATCCACCCAAAAAGGTTGAATGTGACTATTCCAAGGTGAAACAGCAGAAAAAAAATATCCAAAACCTGGTATCTCAGCATTTATATCAATTTCCATAAAGTTAATCATATTTCCTATTCATTTCAACTATTATCTATCTCATTTCTACGATATATCAATTATAATTTACTAAAAAAACATATACTCTGTTATTAATTATTATAGCTTTGTAGTTCCACTTTACTATTTGGAATTTAATTAGTCCTGAAATAATAATATTCTTAGAGCTTCTTTTACTCTTATGATACTTCCATCACTATCTATCAAAGGACTGCAAATTGATTTATGCCAATCTTCTATAATCAAGCAACAAAGAGCTAATTTTTCAGCATTTTTTTCTTCTTCTGGCAAGCCACTTCCAACGCTCCTGATTTTTATCCTGCTTATCCTGGTCAATTGTCCAACATGGTCGCAAAATATATCTCTTAGGTCAGTGGACGATTTCCTTATTATTGGAAAGCAGCTTAGTTATTTTGAAGATATTAATAAGACTACATCATTCCAGGAAATCCTTTCCCCGGCAATCCAGCAAAAGTTTACACCCTGCAGCATGGATGTTTATTCTCATCCGGCAAGGCAGGGCTCTGTATGGTTTAAAATAAACTTTTCGAACCATTGTGATGCAGATGCATGGCTTGAGTTTGGAACCATTGCTGCTCGGTACATCGACTTTTATGCTCCTGACAGCAATGGAAGGTATCATGCTCCCATCCTGACAGGATCACTGAGGGGAATCAAATCCAAACCCTATCCGGTTAATACCTTCTGGATGCCATTATCAAAGGCAGGTGATCATTCGGTCAAGACCTATTATATCCGGATTGAAGAGCAAACTCCATTCGAGGCACCATTATTTATAGGCACCCTGCAATCTCTTCATAAACATAAGAGCACCAATGATTACCTGGTTGCCGGTTACATGGGAGCCATAATCATCATGTTGTTGTATAATGCTTTTATCTGGCTTAGCACTCGTGAAAAGCTTTACCTCATTTACATTCTTTATCTGTTCTGTTCGCTGGTAGTACCACCCGCCCAAAACAGCTATCCTTTCATGGCCAGGATTGGAAATTACGAATGGTGGTTTGAACACTTTATCTTTTTTGTTGCAGTAGCCAACTCCCTCGTCGGGCTTTTCGCTATCTTTTACCTGAACCTGAAGACTGAACTGCCAAAGATATACAGGATCATGGTTGTGTTGATTATGTCCTTGCTGGTCATGGGGACTCTCAACTTTTTCTTCCCGATCGGAAATCTCGTAAATGCTTTCCAGGTATGCATTATTTTACTGTTCTCTTTATGCCTTTTTTCAGGTTATTATTTATTGATCCGCAGAAGGAAACAGGCTTTTTATTACTCCCTCGGGTGGACCTTTATGATAATATTCGCTTGTATTTTCATTTTCACAATTAATGGGCTCCTCCCTTATAATTCGTTTACCCGTAATGCCGTATTTTTTGGAATCGTCCTGGAAACATGGATGTTTTCGCTTGCTTTAGGAAACCGCATCAATGTATTAAAAAGAGAAAAGGAAAGCACCCAGCAGGATATGCTGTATCAAGCAATAGAAAATGAGAAAAGTATTCGAGACCAGAAAGAAGAACTGGAGAAGGAAGTTATCAAGCGCACTGCCGAGATATTGAATGCCAGCAAGGAACTCAGGGCTGTAAACAAGCAACTTGCAAATTCAAATGAGAAGCTTTCCGAGCAAACCGCTAACCTTGAACTTGTTAATGCTACCAAGGATAAGTTCTTCTCAATTATTGCACATGATCTCAGGAATCCCTTCAACACCATTTTTGGCTTTGCTGACTTGTTAGCCAAGAACCTGGATCAATATGACAAAGAGAAGATCAAGGAATTGCTGGAACCCATCCGGACCTCCTCCAAAAACACTTTCACCTTATTGGAGAACTTACTCACCTGGTCCAGGATGCAAACCGGGGAAATCGAATTCGAGCCAGGATATCATGATATAATGATCTTATTCCAGGAAGCAATAGAATCTGTTGAATCGCAGGCAAGACAAAAGGATATTGTGATCAATCAGGGAATGACCTATTATGCGGAAGTATTTGGTGACAAAAACATGATCACTACTATTCTACGGAATCTTCTATCTAATGCTATCAAGTTTACTCATCCCGGAGGGGTGATCCTGCTAACAGCTTCCTTCAAGGATGATTTTTGCGAGATATCAGTAAAGGATAATGGTGTGGGTATTACTGTACAAGGTCTTGAGAAGTTATTCCAGGTTCATAATAAGATCAACACTAAAGGAACTGCAAATGAAAGAGGAACCGGACTTGGCCTGGTCCTTTGCAAGGAGTTTGTTCAGAAACAAGGCGGTAAAATCTGGGCAAATGCGAAAGAAGGATTTGGCAGCGAATTTTCCTTCACTCTTCCCTGTAAACAGAGCTAGATTCTCACACTAAAATATATCTCTTAATCAGCAGCTCATTTCCCCGGCGTTCTTCTTTGCAGAAAGCAGGCTGTAAGCCCCTTTTACTACAATTTTGATTTTCGTTGCATCAATTCCGTCAGGTAAAATAACTTCTGAATACCCTCCATCTGTAACCCCTTTCTTTACCTGTAACATCCTGTATTCGGTGAAGGGTTTCCCATTTTCTGTCTTGTTTTTTACAAAGGCAAAAATGTAATCCTTATCCTCGAAGTTTACAATTGCTTCAGTAGGCAGTGAGGCCAGCTGTGATGAAGCTGTCTCAACAAATGCACTGACATACATTCCGGGAATAAGGTTTTTGCATTTACCGTTAACTGAAGCATAAACACTACACGTCTTGTCAGAGTTGATGGTTTTCCCGGTTTGAACTACATAGGCTTCGTGCTGTTCAGTCTCATTATTGATGGTAAAATGGATCTTCTGTCCAACTGCAGTTTGCGTTGCATCTTTTTCGAACAGCGTTAATTCAAGGTAAAGCTTATCATCATTCACGATCTCGAACATCACATCAGAGGGAGAAACAAATTTGCCTATATTCACGTTCACTGACTTCACATATCCGGAAAGAGGGGAAAGCACTTCGACAGAACGGCTGATATTATTTTCTGAAACCTTGGCAGGATCAATTCCGACAAGGGAAAGCTTCTGTTCCAATGCTTTTACCTGGGTCATCAGTCCCTTGTAATCAGTAGTTACCTGTTCCATGTTCATCTGGGAATACACATCATTTTTATAAAGCTCTGTGTGTCTTGTCATTTCTGATTGGGCATATCCCAACTTATTTTTCGCTTCCAGGTAATCCTGCTGGATGTCGATAAACTCCTTGTTTTCCAGGATGGCCAGCAATTGTCCTTTTACAACCGGGTTCCCAGGCATCAGCGTGGTTTTTGAAACATAACCTCCCAGTGGAGCTGAAACAGATGCAAAATTCTGTGGGGCAACGGTCACTACCCCATTCACTTTCAGTATGCCACTTAGCGAGCGCATCTCTATTGAGCCGGTTACAATATTTGCCAGCTTAATCTGATCATCTCTTAACTCGACAATATCATCAGCCAGTGTTTCAACCTTTTTATCTTCTGCGCTTTTAGCTTTCTGTTTACAGGAGATTACCGGAGTAAGCAGCAGGATAAACAGAGTGAAGGAAAGTATATTTAACTTTTTCATTTTGAATTGATTTACCAGGTTTTATTTGTAAGGAATTCAATGTTGATGATGGTATTGACATAATTATTCAATGCATCCAGATATGCCTGCCTGATCTCGAAGGCACGGTTCAGGCTGAGCACATAATCCAGGTAGTCCATTGCTCCTGCCCTGTAACTTAGTCCCGACTGTTCAATGATATAGTCAGCCTCCGGGATAGATTGCTTCTCATAATAATCGACGCTGCTGCTGAATTTTTCATATTCATCCATTAACATCAGGTATTCTGACACGAGCTGTTTCCTTGTAGCAGCAGCATTAACTTCTGCAGCATGTTGTATAATCGAAGCTGCTTTGATTTTGGATGCATATGGTTTATACCAGAGCGGGATAGTGACCCCTGCCTGTATTCCATTAAGCCTGTCGCCCGGTCCGAATTCGCGTGGAACATTATTCACCTCCTGAACACCCAGCATGGTCTGGCTGAAATAGCCCAGTGAGAATTCTGGCAAAGCAAGACTCTTCTCCAGATCTTTCCGGATACCGGCTGTTTCAGCTTCCTGGATTGTTCGGGAGAGGGATGGATTCTGATAGATAGAAAGTGTATCAGAACGAAGTACCACAAAATTTCTAGCTATAATTGAATCTTTGGGCAGATATAGCTGATCCGTATTCAGAAGTGACTGAAATCTGCGCGAGTAAATGCTAATGTCAGACTTTACCTGTTGTAACTGGTTCTTGACTTCGAGGCTCTGTGAACGCGCGGTAATCATCTCCAGCCGATTAGTCTCACCCGTTTTCGCCCTTAGTTCTGCAGCTACCTGGAACCTGGTAAAGAGGCTATCCTGAAATTTCAGGAGCTTTTGTTTGGACTGAAGATATACCAACTGCCAGTAAGCTTCCTTCACTTTCGATGCAACCTCAGAACACGCTTGCTCCAAATCCCACTTTCCAGATTTGGCTGATGCCAGAGCCAGTTTCTTTTGGTTTGAATAAACCGTTGGGAAAGAGAGGGATTGTGAAACAGTAAAGCTATTATCGATGCTCCAGGAATTGAACCTGCCATATTGAAAATCAATGGCTGTTTTTGGAATATCCCAGGCAGTACCTTTCAAAGCTTCCTGCACACCAAGCTGGTATTTGGATGACCTGACCTGAGGGTTTTGATCCATAGCCATATGTAAGGCATCTTTCAGCGCTATTCTTTCCGGTTGCTGTGCAAACGTTTTTAGCGTGTTAGTAAAGAAGGCTGATAAAAAGATCAGCAAAGCAACTATATTCCCGGTAGAACTCATAAGCTTACTGATTTTAGGACGTTTCGTAAAAAGTACATAGAGGACGGGAAGAATTACGATTGTTAAGATCGTAGCTGAAAGAAGCCCACCAATAACTACAGTGGCCAGAGGCTTTTGTACTTCAGCACCGGCTGAAGTTGAAATGACCATAGGCAGGAACCCAAGGGCGGGTGCAGCACCGGTGATGATAATCGAACGTAGCCTGGTCTTCAAACCTTTCATAACCCTTTCATAAACATCTGTTACTCCCTCCTTCTCCAGCCTGTTAAATTCCGAGATAAGCACTATTCCATTCAGAACTGCAACACCAAACAATGCAATAAACCCTACTCCTGCAGAAATGGAAAAGTTCATACCTCTCATCCACAATGCCATCACTCCACCTATTGCTGACAGCGGCACAGCGGAGTAAATCAGCAAGGCCTGCTTTACAGAATGGAATGCAAAATACAGCAGGACGAAAATGAGCAATAGGGCAACAGGTACTGCAATTGCAAGACGGTTACGCGCGGCAATTAAATTCCTGAACTGCCCTCCATAGGAATAATAGTAGCCTGAGGGTAAAACAATCTTAGTTTCAATTTTATCTTTTACCTCGTCAATCACTGATTGCACATCACGATTGCGGACATTGAAGCCGACAGTAATCCGCCTCTTAGTATCTTCACGTGAAACCTGCGCCGGTCCGGACTTTACCTGCACATCTGCTACCTGGTCAAGCGGGATCTGCCCCCCGGCAGGAAGTGATATCGACAGGCTTTTCACATTATCTACATCCTTTCGATAATCTTTATCCAGCCTTACAACCAGCGCAAACCGTTTCTCCTGTTCATAAATCACGCCAGCTTCTGCTCCTGCAAATGCCGCCCTCAATACCTTGTTGACATCCTCAATTGAAAGTCCATATTGAGCTAGTCTTTCACGGTTATATTCGACCTGTACCTGTGCAAGGCCTGTTACTTTTTCAACATTAATATCTTCAACCCCTTCCACATTCCTGATGAGCTTTTCAACTTCATCGGCTTTGGAAGAGAGTATTTCAAGATCATCTCCGAAAATCTTAACTGCCACATCCTGTTTGGATCCTGAAAGCAATTCATTGAATCTCATCTGGATAGGTTGCTGGAATTCAAATTTCACACCTGCAAGTACAAGCAGCTTCTCTTCCATTTTAGTAACCAGTTCTTCCCTCGTTTTGGCAGTAGTCCATTCACTCTTGTCCTTCAAGGTTATTATATAATCACCGGTTTCCATGGGGGTTGGATCTGTAGGAATTTCCGCAGCACCGATTTTACATACAGTATGTTTGATTTCTGGAAAATTTTCAAGCAAGATTTTATTAGCTTTTTTCACCATCTCAACTGTATTATTCAAAGAACCACCCTGAAGAGTAATAACTCCGGCAGCAAGGTCTCCCTCTTCAAGTTGAGGAATAAATTCACCTCCCAGGTTATTGAAAACCAATAAACTGAATATAAATAAACCAAAGGCAGAAATCGTCACAGCCCATTTATGACATAGCGAAAATGCAGTAACAGGCTGCAGCATCCTGTGCATCCAATCCATGATGGTATCAGAAAAATTAGGCCTGTGGGCTGTTTTCTTACTCAGGCAGAATGTAGTTGCAACAGGCACATAAGTAAGCGACAAAATAGCAGCGCCAAGCAATGCAAAAGCAACTACCTGGGCCATGGGCCGGAACATTTTTCCTTCAATTCCAACCAGTGCCATAATTGGAAGGTAAACGATCAGAATAATAATTTGTCCGAACGTTGCTGAACTCATCATCCGCTTGGTTGATTCGAGTACATTCTCATCCATTTCGCCTTGCGACAGCCTTACAACACCGGTGTGATGGTGCTTGCTCATGGTTATCCGGTGCACAACGCTTTCAACTATAATAATGGCGCCATCCACTATGAGCCCGAAGTCTATGGCACCAAGGCTCATCAGGTTACCCGACACTCCAAACAGGTTCATCAATGAAATGGCAAAGAGCATGGATAAAGGAATAACAGAAGCGACGATGATCCCGGCACGTATATTACCAAGGAGCAGCACCAGGATAAATATGACAATCAGGGCACCTTCTATAAGGTTGCGCGAAACGGTGTCAATAGCCCGGCCCACAAGATCAGAGCGATTGAGGAAGGGTTCGATACTAACTCCTTCAGGCAGTGATCTTTGAATAGATTCAAGGCGCGAATTCACATTATCAATCACTTCATGCGAGTTGGCGCCTTTCAGCATCATTACCACCCCTCCTACTGCTTCTGTAGTGTCGACAACAAGAGCACCGTAGCGGGTTGCACTTCCAAAACGAACTGTAGCAATATCCCTTATCAGCACCGGTATTCCGGAAGCATTGTTCTTTATCACAATTTCCCCTACATCATCAAGGTCCCTGATCAATCCAATTCCCCGTATGAAGTAGGCTGTAGGATTTTTGTCAATATAGGCACTTCCTGTGTTCTCATTATTGCGCTCAAGGGCCGAGAAGATATCTGTCAGGTTAAGATTCATTGACCTGAGCCTGTCAGGGTTGACAGCTATCTCGTATTGTTTAACAAACCCACCGTAACTATTGATATCGGCTACTCCGGCAGTTCCCAGCATTTCGCGGCGTACAAGCCAGTCCTGGATTGTTCGAAGGTCCATGGGTGTGTACTTCGATTCATGAGCCTTATCCACGGAAAGTCTGTATTGATAAATTTCCCCAAGGCCTGAGGAGATTGGGGCCAGCTGAATATTCACCAGGCCCGGAGGGATGGATTCCTCAGCTTCTTTCAACCTCTCACCCAGCTGTTGCCTTGCCCAGTATATATCCACATTATCCTTAAATACTACAGTAACCACAGACAAACCCAAACGGGAAATAGAACGTAGTTCAATGATGTCAGGAATATTGGCGACGGCGATTTCAATAGGAGCAGTAATAAAGCTCTCAACTTCCTGAACTGCCAGAGAAGGAGCCAGCGAAATAATCTGTACCTGGTTATTGGTTATGTCGGGTATGGCATCGATGGGCAAGCGGGTTAATGAATAAGTTCCCCAACCTATCAAACCGACTACAAACAATCCTATAATGAATTTATTCTTTAATGAGAATCGAATTATGTTCTCTATCATATGACATGCTAATTAAGGTAAAAGCATTGAAAAACCGAAAACTGCATTTTAAAATACAGTTTCATGATTATGAAGAAGAATGCTTAACCTATTTTAGGCGGTTGCCAGATAGAATAAGGAATATTATTTTCTAACGTTGGAAGGTAGAAGGAAAGAACAGAACTGCTCTTTGGGGGAATATTAGTTGCAGAAGCTTGAGAATGGACTAATACAATGGTGTTGCAACAATTACAACTGCAATAAGGTGAACAGTTATCCGAATGCTGCCGGCAAGGCTGGTCCTTGGCTTCCTTAATGATGTCGTTCCTTCGCAACTGATCATGGCTCAATTCATCAACACATGGTATTACCATGAGCCACATCATATAAATTGTAAATATGAGACTGAAAAATTTCATACGAATTGATGAACAAAAGTAAAATATTTTATTTCACAATTACGATCTTTGTGATATCCATCGAATGGACTAATTTAATAGATAAATTAATTGACTCCAATATTCTGGTCAAACTCACTTAACTTATCGGAACCACCACATTCGATTATAAAATCTAAAAAAAATATAAAAAACACTACCCAGATTACAGAAAAATCCAATCTGAGCGTTATTTTCCCATCTTAATTCTTTTGTTAATTCACCAGATGTCATTATTCTTTCAACATTAAATTGTAATTCATTCATATCATGGAATTTAAATACCCTGTATATCAACCGCATCTTAAAGGAAATGAGAAGAAATATGTTATGGATTGCCTTGACAGGAACTGGATTTCTTCCCGTGGAAACTATATAGGGGAATTTGAAAAGAAGTTTGCTGAGTATGTTGGGATTGAATATGCAACAACCGTTTGCAATGGTACAGCAGCTATTTTACTTGCCCTGCAAACCCTTGGAATTGGTCCGGGAGATGAAGTCATTCTTCCTACGTTGGTTTATGTTGCAGTTCCGAACATGGTTCTCATGGCCGGAGCCACCCCTGTTTTTGTGGATGCTTTGCCTGATACCTGGCAGATGGATCCTGATGATATCAATAGGAAGATCACCGCTAAAACCAAGTGTATCATTGTAGTCCATAATTACGGGCATCCCTGTTCCATGGAGATCATCAGTGGTATTTGCCGTAAGGAAGGCTTCTACCTAATCGAAGATTGTGCTGAAGCTTTGGGAGCAAAATTCCAAAACCGCCATGTAGGTTCCTGGGGCGATATCTCTACATACAGTTTTTTTGGAAATAAGACCATCACTACCGGAGAGGGTGGTATGCTAACTTCTCATTCTGAAGAACTGATCCGAAAGGCAGCCCACCTCAAAAACCAGGGAGTTACCTCCAGGGTTTACTGGCATGATGTTCTGGCAAATAACTACCGTATGACCAATCTGACAGCAGCTATTGGACTTGCACAACTTGAGCAGATTGATGAGATTCTCCGGATGAAAAGGATGGTAGCTGACCACTACAGGAATGCTTTTGAAAATTCATCCTTTGAATTCCACAAAGAGGTTGAAGGAACAAGGCATTCATACTGGATGTGTTCAATACTCACAGCTTATGCAACTGACCGTGAACCTCTTCGTGAATACCTGGCATTACAGGGAATAGAAACCCGGCCATTTTTCTACCCATCGCACATCATGCCTGTGTATGAAAGCATGAAGCAGAAAGGATTTCCAGTCTCAGAAAACCTGAGTGCCAGGGGGTTGAACCTGCCCAGTTATCCTTCATTGACAGGATCAGATGTTGACTATATAGCTTCCAAGGTATTTGAATATGAAAGAGCCAGTTAAGAAATCCATTTTAATAGACCTTGACAGGCTGAAGGATTTGAATACTGGCCTTGGACAGGTTGCATTGTTTTTTGGCGAAGAACTAGGAAAACATGTGTTTGATGATATCGAGATTACATATTTAGTTCCCCGAAATTTCAAAGGCAGGTTTGGTAATAATGTAAAATACGAATCGACATCATACCTTAGAAGATATTTCCCGTTTCTCTGCCGTAGATATGACCTTTGGTATACAATCCACCAGGATTCCTGGTTCTTTCCTTCTTCCAGGAAAACACCCTATATCATAACCATTAACGACCTTAACTTCCTGGGGGAAAAATCACCACGGAAAGCAAAATCAAGATTGCAGCGTTTACAGAAGAAAGTAGATCGTGCAAGCCTCATTACTACCATCTCCCAAAACTCGGAAATGCTGATCAGGCAAAATCTTGAGCTCAGGGATAAGCCTGTGAAAGTGATCTATTGCGGCGTAAAAGTGCCTGAGTGTGAAAATCCGCCCAAACCTGACTATGTACCGGAAGGTGATTTGCTTTTTTCAGTTGGTGTGGTCCAGCCTAAGAAAAATTATGAGGTTCTGATCGGTTTCATGGCTAGGATGCCTGAAAACTATAAACTTATCATCGCCGGGAATAAATCAGGTGAACATTCAGCTGAGCTTGAAAGAAAGATCAGGCTGGCAGGATTAGAAAATAGGATATTGTTACCCGGATTGATCAGTGATGAAGACAAATGCTGGTTGTACCGGCACTGTAAAGCTGTATTGTTTCCTTCGCGCCTGGAAGGAATGGGATTCCCCCCTGTAGAAGCAATGCGTTACGGAAAACCTGTTTTCGCCTCTACTTTCTCTAGCATACCAGAGGTTAGTGAGGATAAGGCTTACTATTGGGTCAACTTCGATCCGACCGAAATGGCTGCTTTCTTTCTGGAAAAGATAGCTGAATATGAAGCTGATCCTGCCCTACCGGAAATTCTTCGCAAACATTCCCTTAAATTTACATGGGAACATGCTACAGCAGAATACATTGATCTCTTTAAAAAATGGTTGCCGAAATAGGACCCCCTACCCTGGCAACCACCAGTAATCTTAAGTTTTTCTAGAATTTACCCAGCTTAATTGAAAAGCCGGTTGTTAAGCCGTCCAGGGGATTATCCTTGATTTCTCCGCCCTTAGGTTGATCGAAGCCTTGAGTAAATCGATATGTACAACCCAGTCCGAACCTAAGCCAGCGGGCAACATTTAATTCGATTTCAGCCCCAGGCTCCAGAATGACAAAAGCCTCTGAAGATTCAACATATGCATCCGTAGTTTCATAGGGATACGTCATATCATAAAACACTGACCTGGCAATTCCGCCAACACCCATGATTACAGGAAAAGAAACATGAACTGGCATTTTAGGAAAAAGTATGGGCTCAATGAACAATCCGCCATATCCTCCCGAATAGTTGAATTGCCTGGAAGAAGAATTAGTGAAGTAAACGGGTTCAGAAAAGAATCCAGTTCCGGCAAAACCAATGGCTAAGCCATGATTTGCAACCCAGGCAAGGCGTGTCCCTATGTTGAGTGCATCATAGTCATTTACCTGGGCGTAGCCTGAATGAAATCCTATATAGAATCCATTGCTATGCCCTCTGCCCGTAATGGTGCGTATTTCATCGGATGAATTTTCCTGGTTCCTGCTGTTTTGCAATTTCATTGGATGGTTACGACTGAAAAGGTGCAGCGTATCCTGGGCCGAAACTGCTGCAAACAGAAGAATAAGCGAAGCTAATGTTATGGTGAATTTGTTTTTCATGGGAAGACTTATTATTGGTTATGGGTTAAGGTTATAAGGGTTTGGCGTGGGAAGGGTTTGGCGTTGGAAGGGTTTGGCATTTGAATTTTGAATTTTCGGATAATCCAATTTTCAATTATCTAATTTTCAAATTGCCGAATTGCCGAATCATCAAAAGACATACTTCGCACCCACAGCAATTACGGGAAGGTGCATGCCCAGGAAATGATCATCAAAAAACTCGATAAAGGGCTTGCAGTCCAGATTAATGACTACCGGGTAACGGGCCAGGCTGTATTCAAAGGATGCATAACCATCAATTCCCATTTGAGGGACAGTTCCATGATAGGTTGAATTCCATTCCGGATCGGGGAAGTCAGGATCAGATCTTTTCGAATGATCGGCAATACCAACATGAGCACCTGCTCCATAATAGAATTCAGTAACAAATTTGTCGAAAAGGAGAGCCGGGCGGTGCTTTTCAACAAGCAGGGTAAGCACAGTACCACGGTTCTGGGAGTTAAGCATTACTTCTCCTGCGAGCTGAGTTCCAAGCATCCTCCGGTAGGTAATCCCACCTGCGGCACCAAGCCGCAAACCTGCTGCCTGCTTGTAATTCTGGCTATAACCATGTGTAATAAAGATGAACAATATAAAACAAAGGCCGGTAATTTTTTTCACAATTCTGGTATTAAAGATTAGACATACGCGGGTTTTGACGGCAAAGTGCAAAGAATGGTTACAGCAATGACATAGAGGTAAGGTCAATATTTTTTAACTTTACCTGATCCGGAGATTGAAGATGAAATCTGCGGCTCACCTGAATAGTATACGTTTCCGCTTCCTGAAATGTGAACATCCAACTGTTCACTTGCAGCCACATAAACATCACCGCTTCCGGAAATATTTGCTGAACAGGATTTTTGAGGCATTTCCAAAGACTGGATATTTCCGGAGCCGGATATCCTGAAATCTGAAGAGGTTACAGAACCCGATAGTTCCATCTCCCCGGATCCGGCAATTTCAGCTTTCAGACTGCCTGCAGAAAAGCCGCAATTCATACTGCCTGATCCAGAGAGGTACAACTTAACATCAGGCTCGTTGAAACCATTGCATTTTATGCTTCCGGAACCCTGAAGCCTCAGTATCCTGGCATGGGGAGTATGTACAATTACCTCGACAGGAAAATGGGCATGTATATTAAATCCATTCCTGTAACCAATCCGGAGGGTCGACCCATCTGAAATAGTATATAGATAAGGAAGGATATTGGATTCTGCCTTTATCTCAAGGGTAGTAACTGAATCAGGCAATATGTTGACCTGGAAATCGCCGAAGGAAATCACTTCGTCGAAAGGATCAGAATTTCGCATTTCATTCGTCAGGTGGTTGTTTCCTTCTATACGTTCGTATGTGCAACCAGACAATAGAAGGATAAGTACCAGGGAAGATATGAGAAGAAACAAAGCTGTGGTTACAGCTACTTCAGATTTGGTTATGGTTTTCATTTGTATCATATTCTTAAGAGTTGTATTTGAAAAGACAAGTGAAAAAGCAGAGGGTTGCAAAAAAACGCTCTTTGGTTAAATATTTATTTATTTTAAGCTATCGAACTGAATTCCTGCTAATTACAGCATATATGCATTGACAAGTAAATGGCGTGAAGATGGTGAATCGTTCCTGATCAGGAATACTGATTCGAGATTATTGTCAGAAGAAATAAACTAAGCAAGCGAAAAGAAAGGATGGAATTTGAATTCCTATTTATTGAAGATTGTTAATGATCCGGCCCTGGCATTTACATATACCAGGGAGTTGGCTGATTTCCCAACAGATGCTGTTGCATTTACCGTACCTATTTTAGGATCAATTATGTCCTTTTTCAATTGAGCAGAAAGAGGCTGCGACAAATTCACTTTTGTCTTGGAATCATAGGTTAAATCAAGAGTAAAAGAGGAAGTAGGTTCAAAACTCAGGAACAGATCTGTGTATTCAGCATTGAGATGAATATTATGGAAATTTCGCGAGACCGAATTGGCTTTGAATTCTCCGTATTTAGAGCTGATCGTAGCAGCAGATTCAAGGTCCATGATCTTTATCTTGGAAAATGAGGCATCTCCATTCATAGCAGCACATTCTTTGATATTGATCTTGTCGCGATGAGAGGATATCTCCATATTTTTAGCCTTTTCAATCTCAATGGTAGAAGAACGGCTGTTCAAATTCATTGAGTTGATCTTATTAAGCGTCAGATCTGAATAATTGACATCAAAATCGCCCTGGTTAACATCGCCCAGGGTTGCAGAACCAAATTCGATATAGAGTTTCAGGTTGCCTTCGAAATCCCTGGCTTGCAGGTCACCGTTGGCAAGTTTGATATCGACTTTACCAGTATGGCTTTCAGCATATATATTGCCGAACTTATCATCAATTTTCAGATCGGTGCTTGCCGGCATGTATACTGTATAATCAATCTGTAGATTGTTTGATGTATTGATCACCTGGTTAGCATAGGATACAACATCTTTCCAAAAAGTCGCCTGGTTATCCCTGAAATAGGTACGGGCATTGATGTAATTCCCAAATGACATCATCTCAAAATCAATGGAAGCCATGATCTTATCAACCTTGGCCATTTGTTTGCCCTGAACGCTCATATTCACCTGGAACAGGACGGAATCCTTTTGCCATGGAATCACATTAATATTTCCATATTTATTCGTGATCTGGACCGAAGCGCCATCATGCACCTTAAAGCTTTTGCTGACTGTACGTTGCTTGGTGAAATTCTGGGCAAATACCGCTAAGGGCAATAGCGCTGCAAGTATCAGTATTGATTGTAATGTCTTCATCTGACTATATTTTACTTACTCTGATCATTAGAGGTTAGTGCTTGTAGGAGTTTTTATTTCCCTTGCCTTTTGCATTTCTGTTAACATTTCTTCCAGGATAGCCAGTTTCATCCTGTATGATTGAATTATGGCTTCGACAACTTTTTCGTTGGCATTGCTTTCGGCAAGGTCCTTTTTAAGTTCTACATTATTATTATCCAGTTGCCTGAATTCCTTTTTCAGGTCTTCCATGATTTCCGGATGGTCTTTGGTATATTTTACTAATTCAGCCTGTCTTGAATTGATCTGCGAAGTATAGTATGCTTCTGCATCTGCCAGCTCATTCATTTCCTGGCTAGGAACAGGCTGAATAATAGCAGCCTTGGCTATTCCCCTGGGTTTGATATGGTCATAATAGTCATGGAGATACCATGCTGATGCAAAAATCAGGACTGCTGCTGCAGCTTTCCACATAAAGGAGACGATGCCGGATAATTTTTTGGCAGGAGTTGAAGGCAATCCCTTTTCAATGCCCTCCCACAACCCTGCAGGAACATTCAGGTCATCAAAGTCCTCCTTGTTCTGCCGGACAAACCGTTCAAGCTTATCTGCTTTTTGTTTCATATCAAATGGCTTAATGTGTGTAATCCGGCATAGCAAGCAGTATCTCTTTGACCCGCTGCTTTGCCCTCATAAATTGTGTTTTAGAGGTTGATTCAGTGATATGAAGGATATCAGCTATTTCGGTATGATCGTACCCTTCGAAAAGGTAAAGCGAAAAAACCAGCCTTGCATTATCCGGAAGCTGCATCATGGCTTTTTTGACCCTGTCAACACTTAATTGCAACATTTCTTCGTCAATTCCATCCTCATTGGAAGAATCCGGGTAAGTTTCCGGGATTTCCCGATCAACAAGTTCAAGTTTCCTTTTTTGGATTGCATTAATACATTTGTTGATTACAATCCTTTTTAACCATGCTCCAAACGTAGACTCAAACCTGAACGAATGTATCCTGGTGAATGCGTCAATAAAGGAATCCTGCAGGAGGTCACTGGCTTCTTCTGCCTGGTTAAGCATCCGGAAACAAAGGTTATACATAGCCCTGGCATAGGCATTATACAATTCGTACTGGGCCTTACGGTCACCCGATTGGCATTTCTCTACCAGTTTACGGTGTATATCTTGTATTGGATGGTCCAAGCCCCGGGGTTCCTTTTTGTAGAATAATGACAGATAATCTTCACAAAGGTTGCAAAGGAATGAAGATATGCAGAAATTTTCCAGGAAGTTTCGTAGATTCAAATAAAAATCGCATCTTTGCACCCACTTTTCAAAATGGCACTTCTGAACTCTAATTTACTTATTTCAGGGTACTTACAAAACAAATACAAATCAATCACTTAACATTATTTTTATGCCAACCAAGATGAGATTACAACGCTATGGTAAAAAGGGTCAGCCTTATTATCATATCGTGATTGCCGATGGTCGTGCACCACGTGACGGACGTTTTACTGAAAAAATTGGCACTTACAATCCACTTACCCGTCCTGCCGACATTAAACTTGATTTTGACCGCGCCCTTTATTGGGTTAAAACCGGCGCTCAGCCAACTGAAACCGTAGCTGCTATCTTAAAGTATACAGGTGTTGCTTTTATGCACCACCTTTCTATAGGAGTTACCAAAGGCGCTATGACTGAAGAACAGGCCCAGGCTAAATTTGACGCATGGAAAGCCGAAAAGGATGCAAAAATTGAAAGCGCAAGAAGAGATGTTTCAACAAAAGGCAAGACTGCAGAAAAGAAACGCCTTGAAGCAGAAGCAAAAGTAAATGAAGCCAAGGCTAATGAACTTGCTAAGAAACGCGCCGCTGCTGCAGGTCTTGACGCAAAAGCACGTGAAGAACTCACTGCTGCCGTAGCTGAAGCACCAGTTGCAAAAGTTGCCGTTGCAGAAGTTGCCGTTGCTGAAGAAGTTGTTGCTGAAGTCGCTGTTGCTGAAGAACCTGTTGCTGAAGCACCAGTTGCAGAAGTTGCTGTTGCTGAAGAAGCCGCTCCTGAAGTTGTTGCCGAAGCCGCTGAAGAACCTGCTGCCGAAGCTACCGAAGAATCAACTGAAGAACAAGCCTAATCCTATATAGATGAACCCTGATGAATTTTTCCAGGTTGGGAAAGTCGTCAAATCGAGTGGTTCAAGTGGCGAATTGGTGTTTGAATTAGACAGCAGTTTATTGCCAAAAAAGAAATTGGAATCAGTGTTTATCCGTATCAAAGGAAACCTGATTCCTTTTTTTATTGACAGCCTGCGAAGCAAATCATCCGGCCAGGTCTATGTCAAACTGCTCGATGTAGATGAAAAAGAAGAAATTGAAGAACTCCTGGGTTGTTCTCTATTTTTACCCTTGTCCGTTAAACCCGCTAAGAAAAATGCCAGTGGCTTTGATCTTGACCTGAATGGATATAAGGTCATTGACGAAAATCACGGTGAAATTGGTTTTATAACTTCCATACTGGAACTTCCCATGCAGGAGTTGTTGCAGATAGATTTCAACGGGAAAGAAATACTGATCCCATTAGTAGAAGAAATTGTATTGAAGCTTGATAAGAAAGGAAAAATCCTGCATATCCGGGCACCTGAGGGGCTTATTGAGATTTACCTTTAAAGGCGAAGGGCTAAGGGCGAAGGGCATAGAGTTAAGGGCGAAAGGCAGATAGCAAAATGCAAATTGAAAATTGCAAAATTTATAATACTAGATGTAAAGTGTTTATTTGGTATGCCAGGAGTTTTAATTCTTTCTGATCATCATCCTTTTGAATGCAATAAGTGATAACTATATTTCAATTTACTATTTGATATTAACTGTTTGACTTTTGATATTTAACATTTACCACTCCATAATTTCCAAAATATCCTCAATTTTGTTAACTGCTGAATCAAAATAAATGCGACTTTCCCATGTTCCACTTCAAGCAATTCAGCCTTTCTGATGAAAAATCCGCCATGAAAATTGGCATGGATGCTGTTCTGCTTGGAGCCTGGGCTAATCTTCCGGTCTCAGGAAATATACTGGATATTGGAACGGGAACCGGGATCATTGCCCTGATGATGGCCCAGAGATGCAATGCATTAATTGATGCTGTTGAGATCAATAAGGATGCGGCAGATGAAGCAATTGAAAATGTTACATTAAGCCCCTGGGCAGGCAGGGTAAAAATATATCACTCCCCGATCCAATCCTTTGCAAAGGATTCATCCTCAGCTTATGAGCTGATTCTGTGCAATCCTCCTTTTTTCAGCAAATCACTCAAATCTCCTCTTGAAAATCGGAATGCTGCCCGGCACAATGATTTGCTGCCACTGAACGAGTTAATGCAGAGCATCCAACAAATGCTAGCGCCTACCGGAAGATTTGCAATTATTATTCCTTCGGGTTTAATTAACAGCTGGATCAATTCCGCTGCCAGCTTTGGACTCAACTTCTCCCGCTCCGTGGCTGTAATTTCCCGGCAGGGAAAAGAGGCGAACAGGCATTTGGTTGAGTTTCAGTACGACAAGTCTGAATTCGAGGAATCAGTCTTGATTATCAGAGATATGGAAGGCAGGTATTCAGAAGAATACAAGCGCCTCACCTTTGATTTTTACCTTGGATTATAAGGGTTGAGTAGAATTGATTAATTTCGGTCTAAATATTTCAATATGTCAAAACATAAATCTTCAGTTTTGCTCTTTGCCATCATGCTGTGCATGTTCCCGGGTTTTGCAATCCAGCTTTCAGCTCAGAAGCTGTTTAGTTGCGACAGCAAATACGATGCTGATTTCAAGGTATATGTGGTTGACGACAAATACGATGCTGATCTTTGGGTTTATAAAGTAGCCAGCCAGTATGATGCTGACGAGAACAAGGGACTTTGGTTCTTTTGCGAAAGTAAATATGATGCCAGGAAAAAGATCTGGTTTGCTGACAGCCGCTATGATGCTGATCTTCTGATCTATTTTGTGGAAAGTAAATATGATGCAGGATGGAGAAATAAAAAGAAGATCCATCTTCTTTATTGAGCTTATCATCGAAGCTGCCAACTGTCGTGTTTTATCAATTTTATAATGAGTGAATTCTAAATACTCTTTCATGACCAGAAAATTCTTCTTATTCCTTATTCTCTCATCTTTGTTGATCTCCTGTCACAGTGGGAAATTGAAGCATCGCCCAATCCGGATTGCTTTATCGTCAGCAAGTGAAAACTATGTAAAATGGATTCACCGAATCGATTCCTCGGTTGTGATTTTCGATTTGAAATCCCTTCCATTCGATTCTGCGATTATTGTATTAAGCAAATGTGATGGTGTGATTTTTACAGGAGGTGAGGACATTAGTCCTAACCTTTATCACAAGACGGATGATTCATCCCGTTGCGAAACAAATCCACACAGAGACTCTCTTGAAATCGTGCTCCTCAGGAAAGCATTCAAGTCGAAAATGCCTGTTCTCGGTATTTGCAGAGGTGAGCAACTCATTAATGTTTTCCAGGGCGGCACTTTGTTCATGGATATTCCAGCCGAGCATCCTTCGGACGTTGTCCATAAATGTGAGGATTATACAAAATGCTACCATACGGTTACAATAAGCCCGGGCACTTTATTGAAGGAAGTTTCGAAGGTTGATACCGGCTGGGTTACAAGTAATCATCACCAGGCAATTGAAAACCTGGGGCATGAGCTTAAAATCTCTGCCTACACAAAAGATAACCTCCCGGAAGCCATTGAGTGGACTGACCCTAAAGAAAAGAGTTTTCTTTTGGCGGTTCAATGGCACCCGGAACGAATGAAACCGGGCGACCGGCTTTCGGACCCTTTGATCAAAACCTTCATGCAGGCAAGCATCATTTATAGCGTATTCAATTGATAACGTAAAATCAGAATCTATGAAATCCAGGTTTCTTACAACCATTCTCCTGGCTATTTTGCTATCAGCATCCATGTTTGGCCAGACTTCCTTCAAGATCTTATTCGTCAACGACAACTCCGTTTTTCCGGCTAACACGGATACCATGCTTTATGCAATGTCGCATACCGGGTATGGCTATGATTATTTTGATGCTCGCGACAGCCTTCGTTCACCCTCATTGACAGAATTGACAAAATACAACCTGGTTATCTGGTATTGTTCAACAGATGGAGTAGGGAATTACTTCTGGAGTGGGAATGACAGCGATAATTCTGATTTGACGGCATATCTTGAAACCGGTGGAATGCTATGGGTAATGGGAACTGATTTTCTGTATGATCGCTACGGAAGTGCACCCTACCATTTTGCTGCGGGTGATTTTATGTATGATTACCTCGGTACAAAAGATTATAACGTTCAATCCTATGGTGATGACGGAGGAATTGGAGTTCCTGAATTGGACCTGGTTCTGAATGGATTTACCACCATCCCGGTTATCCATTGGTCCTTCACAACTGCCTGGTGGGTTGATGGCTGCACTCCTGTAAATGATGCCAGTTCAGTGTACGAAATGGGGCCTGACAGCTATAGTTTGTATGGATATTCTTCCGCTATATGGTATCCTTCCTCAGGACATCTTTCACTTACTTTCTTTTTTGACCCTGCGATAATGGATACTTACAATCATCGCGAAATCCTTTTAGAAGAGATTATCTCTCACTTCAAGTTGTTTGCCGGCCTCCCACAATTGGCTCCTTCTGAAACCGGCTTCCAGGTATCTCCCAACCCGGCAGGTAATTATCTTTCAATCCTTAAACCTGCTGGCATGTCTAAAGATCTTACGCTCCAGGTATTTAACCTGAAAGGCAATTTAATTCTTGATAAGAGGATTGAATCTTCCGACAAACTTGTTGAAACAGATATCTCAACAGTTCCTGATGGACTTTACATGATCCGGATAACAGATAATTTTACCCAATCAGCATCTAAACTGTTGATCCACCACTAGAAAAGCTTGCAGGGATTATTTCCAGAATTAGGACCTTGTCATCCTCCGGATGAGTGTTGCGTATTTTCCATATTCCGGGGTAAGATCGGCAAGGCTTGCCATCTCGAAGTCGCTGAAATCAAATCCCGGGCTTACCGTACATCCAACAAGTGCAAAGGAATCAGGCACCAGCACTTCGGCTGCAAACCAGCAACCCTGCGGAACAACGGCCTGGAATACGTGCCCGGAATCAACATTATCGCCAAGGAGAATCGTTTCCTGAACGCCGTTTTTCAAAACATAAAGTTTTACCGGGCTACCCAGGTAAAAATGCCATATCTCATCGGATTTGATCCGGTGAAATGCAGAGAAGTCATAATTCTGTAAAAGGAAATAGATACAGGTCGAGAAATGATGGTCACTGTTGAAGCGTTCCGGAAGATATTCCTCCCTTACAATTTCAGATGAACGGTAGGTCTCCTTGAACCAACCTCCTTCCGGATGCGGTTTAAGCCCTAGCTTCTCAATCAGTAATAGTGGTTCATTATTTCGGGAGGACATTCTTGCTCTTTTTATCGGGGGGACTTTCATTCAACATATAGATCAGCCTCAGTGACCAGCAGTTATTGTAGAAATCACGGATATTCATCATTCCGCTCTGTGAATCCCTGATGTTTCGTGTAGCAATTTTATCGAGGGTATAGGAATAGCGCAGATTGAATTTGAAGTTTTTATAAAGCCTGAACCTGACATCTCCTAATAATTCGAAGTCATTTCTTGAGAACGGTCCACCTAACAGAGTTACCGAATCTACGCGGGAGCTGTTTTTGAATTCCTCAATTTGCACAAGCCTTCCCCAGGATGCGCCCAGCCCAAATGACATAAATTCCCTGTCGGTATACATCACCATTAAAGGCACTTCCGCATAATTCAAACGCAGTTTATAGGAACCATCGGGATCATCAGGATACTGTTTAGCCAGCCTGCTTCCTTTTTGAGAATATAATGTCTCGAAACTCAACGACCAGTTTTTATGAATCGGAAGCACCACTCCTAGCCCTGTGTTGAACCCCAGCTTGTGAAACCCGGCAGTTTCATCACCATCAACCTGCGATAGGTTCCCGCCGGCAATGACCTCTGCTTTAAAAAAAGCCTGGGCATTTGCCAGGGAAACGAGGCAAAGTATTAAAACATTAATTAACAGGAATTTTCTTATCGAATTATTATGGATCATTGAGCTTATTGATATTCAGGCTTCATTTATTCAAACGGCAGGTAGTTTCCATTATTTCATTTCCAACTGATAGTTATTTGAGAAATTATTTATCATTCAACGTTTTCATCGACAACTGTATGCGCTTTCTTTCCTTATCAACTTCAAGTACCCTTACCATCACTTTTTGATTCAGTTTTACGAACTCGTTAGGGTCTTTTACGAAACGGTCAGCAAGCTGGCTGACATGTACAAGACCATCCTGGTGAACGCCAATATCCACAAATGCGCCGAAGTTGGTAATGTTGGTGACAATGCCAGGCAGAATCATTCCCGGGACAACATCATCCATTGAATTAACACTCTTTTCAAATTCGAAAAATTCAATTTTATCGCGAGGATCCAATCCCGGTTTCGCGAGTTCCTGCATAATATCGGTCAGTGTAGGTATTCCAACAGAAGCCGTAACGAATTCTGCCAGGTCAATTTTCCTCCTGAGTTCTTCGTTTTTCATCAGATCAGTAACAGAACAGTCAAGTTTCTTAGCCATCCTGAAAACGATAGGATAGCTTTCCGGGTGAACCGCTGAGCGATCAAGAGGATTTTCTGATTCCCTGATGCGGAGAAATCCAGCTGCCTGCTCATAGGCTTTATCACCTAGTCTTGGAACTTTTTTGAGCTGGTCACGCGATTCGAATTTTCCATTCTTGTTCCTGAACTCAACAATTTTGGCAGCAAGCTGGGGGCCAACGCCAGAAACATAGGTAAGCAACTGCTTGCTGGCAGTATTCAGCTCTACTCCTACTTTATTCACGCAACTGACAACAATATCTTCAAGTCCTTTTTGCAGAAGATGCTGGTTAACATCATGCTGGTATTGCCCAACCCCAATGGATTTAGGATCAATTTTGACAAGCTCGGATAAGGGATCCATCAACCGGCGGCCAATTGATACGGCGCCACGGACAGTAACATCGTAATCAGGGAATTCTTCCCTGGCAACAGCACTGGCTGAATAAACAGAAGCTCCGCTTTCATTCACCATCAGGGCTATTATGCTCGATTCAAAAGGTATCCGCTTGATGAAATTCTCAGTTTCCCTGCCGGCTGTTCCATTTCCAATGGCAATAGCTTCAATCTTATAAGCTTTTACCAGTGTCTGGATCTTTGCTGATGCCTGCTTTACCTCATTCTGTGGTGGATGAGGATAGATAGTTTCGTTATGAAGTAACTGTCCCTGCCTGTCAAGAATGGCTATTTTGCAACCGGTCCTGAAACCCGGATCCAGGGCGAGCACATTTTTCTGGCCGAGTGGCGGAGCCAGAAGCAACTGCCTCAGGTTTTCAGCAAATACCCTGATGGCTTCCTTATCAGCTTTTTCCTTTGCGATCTGACGGAATTCTGTTTCCATTGATGGCTGAAGAAGCCTTTTATATGAATCCTTTACAGCTTCCTTAACTTGTGAGCCGCATTCATTTGAACTTTTCACGAATAATCTTTCAAGCATTTGCTGTGCATCTTCCGCAGAGGGTTCAATTGATACTTTCAGGAAACCTTCGCTTTCGCCTCTTAACATTGCCAGCAACCTGTGAGATGGTGCCTTTAGCAATGATTCTTCCCAATCGAAGTAAGCTTCATACTTAATTCCTTCCAGCTCTTTACCTTTTACCGGCCTGGAACTGATAGCAGATGAACGGTTAAACAGGTTCCGGATTCGTTCTCTTCCACTTTTATTTTCGTTCACCCACTCAGCGATAATATCTCTTGCCCCTGCCATTGCATCTTCTGTGGAATTTACCTCCTTTTCAGGGTTGACAAAAGCACGTGCTTTTTCCCAAGGATCAACAGCCTGCTGTGCCATAACAATTTTTGCCAGTGGCTCCAAACCCTTTTCCCTGGCAATTGTAGCGCGTGTTCTGCGTTTCGGCCTGTAAGGAAGGTAAATATCTTCAAGTTCACTCAAAGTACTTGCCTCCAGCAACTGTTTCTCCAATTCCGGAGTCATCTTCTCCTGCTCTGTTATGGATGCTATAATTGCTTCCCGTCTCTTCTCCAGCTCCATCAGGCGTTCATACCTGTCCCTGATTGATGATATCTGGACTTCATCCAATGAACCGGTCATCTCTTTCCGGTACCGGGCTATAAACGGAACGGTTCCTCCTTCGTTGAGCAGGTTAATGGTATTTAACACCTGGAATTCCCTGATTCCAAGCTCATTGGCTATTATCTTAACAAACTTTTGATCCATAAGGCCTTATGAAAATCATGTATGAAAATAGAAGTGTACAATGGATATTGTAAAAATACGGCTGTTTTTGAAGCTGTCAGCAGATGAGAATACTTTTGATACCAAAAAATCCCGGAGAAGTTAATAGAAGAAACAACCTATTTTATAATACTTACAACCCCTCGCTTCACCACTTTGTCTCCGTTCAGGAGGTTTCCGCTTACGTTGAAACTCATCGCCCAGACATAAACTCCAACGGGGCATTCAGTTCCTTTAAAGGTTCCGTCCCAGCTATCGTTAAAACTATTGGTTTCCCACAGCAACTGCCCCCATCGGTTATAGATATAGAAGTGATAGTTTTCGATTCCCTGTGTCGGGCCTTTTACATGAAAACGGTCATTCAGTAAATCGTGGTTGGGTGAAAAAGCATTTGGAACATACAAATCAAGCAGGTATATCTTGATAGTATCACTTTGCATGCAGCAATTGGTATCCTCAATAATGACATTATAATATCCAGGCTGTGAAACCTCAAGTCCTTCGTTTGCAGACCCGTCGGACCAAAGATAGGTTTTCATAAAATTGCCTCCATGCAGAAGAATTGCAGAGCCAGGCAGGATTGGCACGCTATCCCCCAGGGATGTAAAGCTCTTAGGCGGAAGCTTATGAATGATGACTTTAAAAGGAACATCATAAGGGATACTGTTGAAATACTCAGTAACCTTGCCAGTGAAGGTTCCATCAGATGTATACTTATGGAAAGGTTGTGTAGCGGTGTCAGAATTCAGGGCTCCAGATGCAATATCCCCGAAATTCCACCTGAGGGAATCAATATTTGCCTTATTGTTGAGGTAAAAATAGGTATCGTCGCCAAAACATTTTGTGTCGTAGTTAACTGCGGGAATATTAAGAAAGCTGGAGATGAAGTTTGGCAAACCAAAAGCACATTTTCCGCCTAGAAGGTCCAGACCGTTCTCTTTAAAATTACAACCGGTCCCGGTACGATCAGGGTTTTCAATTACTCCCATGTATCCAACTTTATTCCTGGCAATATAGATCTTGCCATCTACTGCCAACTGCAAACCAGTCAGCTCCATTGGCAAAATATTCAGCAATAAGGCCGGAGTAGCAGCATCCAGATCAACCTGGTATAGATTGTTTGATTTATTATCACTTGGATTCCCGGCTGTAAAATACAGGAACCTGTTATTAGGAGAGAATTCAATACCAAAGGGCAAACCTGTACCAGGAACAGCAACCTGGCGGGGATTTGAGATTGCTCCTGTCTGATTATTGAAGTCGAACCATTCAACAATCCGATCTCCCATAATGGCCAGGGCAAGCCTTGATCCATCTGGTGATATTTTCATGCAGCCGGTTTGATTGCGGGAGGCTGTAGTTCCGGAATGTATGCTTCCAGCACTGCTGGTTACAAAATTTGTATCTATTCCATTATCCTTGATCAGGTAAGAATAAAATGTATTATTATCCCATCCATGCCCAACCACCCAGAAGTCATGATTATTTGCATGTTTGGTACCAGCCACTTTTTCAGGAGTAAGAGGCAACAGTCTCCTAAAAACCATACTATCTCCTGAGGAAAAATGATTCACATCAATAACCGAATAGGATAACCCGGAACTCCCTCCGAAATTTGCAGGCCTTTGCAGGTCAGTGGTAAAAATGTAATACTGTCCATTACCTGAAGGATTAGGGACAAACAAAGATGATTGGGAGCAAAACGCTGCACCTTTCAAACCATTGAAGAGCAAGAATTCATTTTTGTTCCATAATTTGTTGCCATCCGTGAAGAGGAGTAAATTTCCGTCAGCATCAGAGATGGAAGCAGAGCCTTTGCCATTGGGAAGTGGGTTGGTTGTAAGAGCTGATGGAGTAACCAGGCCATTATGAAACTCTAGTTTTATATTGCTATAAGTACACCAGGTTTCTGCTTCCCGGGGAGGTTTATAGGAACAATCATTAGTTACCTGTCCCAGGGCTATCTGCCATAAACAGAAAAGTAGTATTATTGAAAGTAAGCGCCTGAGCATCAGCAGTAAAAGCTAGTTTATTGAGTAATTATCAGAATGTAGTTGCAATAAAATCTACCCATTTTTATAGTTTAACTATTCGAATAACGTGAAGGAAATCATTGTTGTATAATTTCAGGAAATAAATGCCTGAAGGTTTACCGGAAATATCAAAAGGAAAGCTTTCCATTATTGAAGATGTTAACCTCAGATGCTGTTTTTTGACAAGAACTCCTTTCAGATCATAAATTTCAGCATTTAACTCTTTCTGATCAGACTTTATCCTGCAATGGAAAAACCCGTGGTTAGGATTCGGAAGAATATCAATGCTGGAATTACCAATATTGTCGGGTATCCCAAAACTACATTCACCATAATCGAAGATGATGGTAACATTTGCTGAATTACTACAGCTGGTCAGCTTATTATTGACAGTTACAGAATAGCTTAACATATCAAATGCAAGTCCTGTGGTTTGAGAAGTGATTTCCGGTGTAGTGGCTCCGTTAGACCAGAGGTATTCACTATTGAGGTTGGCTGCATTGAGTGTGATTGTATCGGTTGCGCAGGCAACCATAGTGTCAGTTCCAATGATGTGTGAACCTGCCGGTATGAGATGAATGACAGGCAGCGGATTCACCACCACTTCCTTGGTCCCGAAATTCTGAGTAAAGCCGTCATTTATGACTAGTTTGTATGTTGTTGTGACAGACGGGGTAACCACAGGATCACTGGAAGTTGAGAACGTAACCCCATCTGTGCTCCAAGTATAGGAATAATCTCCGGAGCCACCTGCTGCCATAGGATGAAGAGTTGTAGATTCCCCCTTACATATGGGAGAAACGGCTTCAGGCTTTACCTGGAGAGGCCCACCGATAATAGTCACCAGCAGGTCATTTGAAGCAGTGCAACCATGCCCGTCGGTAACAGTAAGAGTGAAATTTGTTGTATTGGAAAGGATAACCGTAGCTGTAGTTCCGTTGAGTGGATTTGTAACCATATTTTCCGGCGTCCATGAATAGGTGATCGGCAGAGTAGCAGAAGTTCCGGATCCTGACAGAACGGTATAAGTTCCGTTTGCAATGGTTACAGAAGCACCTGGGGTAGAGACAGGATCAGGATAAATTGTAATAACAATAGATTTATTGATAATACTAAAACCATCCGTAGCTTCCAGTTTATAGGTAGTGGTAACATCCGGCTGAACTGTGATATCTTCAAGGGTGGAATTAAATCCCGGAGGTTCAGAGGTCCATATATAGCTGTAATTACCTGATCCTCCCCCAACCTGGGTATTAATAACTGTTGAAGAACCATGACAAATTGCCATTGGTTCAGCAGTTAATTGCACACCCATTGGTCCGCCTGTTATAGTGAGAGTCATGACATCCGATTTTACGCAGGAATTACCAATATCAGTAACTGTGAGTGTAAAGTCAGTGGTTGAAGAGAGGTTTACAGTTGTAGGATTGGCAACTGTTGCATCTACAAGCAGGTTTGCTGGTTCCCAATGATAGGAATAGGTTCCGCTACCCCCCGAGGCACTTCCTTGCAAGGTAGTATTGGTTCCGTAAGGGATTGATTTATCATCACCTGCGCTTACTATTGGTGTTGGTTTGATCAGGATAGGCTTTGTAATGTGTCCCTCACATCCGCTATTTGACGTCACCCATAATGATACATTATAGGTTCCTCCATTTTGATATATGTAGGTAGGATTTTGAATATTGGATGTATCACCGGCGACTCCGAAATCCCAATGCCATGCCGTTACCGTTCCTCCAAGTATGTTTGTTGCATCATTGAACAAAGTTGGATAACCTGAGCAATCATTATCAATGGTAAAATTAGCAAGTGGATTTGGGTTAACACTGACTAAAGCAGTTCCTGAAGCGACTCCTGTACATATCTCATTACCTACGCTGGTAATAGCATATGTAGTGGTCACGCTGGGATGCACCCAGAAATTGTAAGGTGATGTTGTTATTGGAACTGTGACAGGGTTCTGTCCATTGGCAGAATAGACAACTGTCCAGGGCGGGTGATTCTGACAGGTTATGGTAAGTTTGGTGGAGTCTCCGTTGCAGATTGCCTCGCCTCCTGTCAAGGTCGCAGTGGGTTTGCTATAGATACCAACGGAAGTGTAATTGGTATCGGCGCTAGGTTGCCCGTTAACAGTAACAAAGAGTGAATAAACACCTGCCATATTCAATTGAACATTCGAACGGGAAGGATTTTGAACATTCGATGTCCAGCCATCCGGTCCTGTCCAGTGGTAAACAGCATTGTTCATATTAGCTGCGGCGAGGTGGAGTGTTTCACCGACACAAAGAGGACCGTCATTTCCGGCAGCCGGAGGTAAAATTGTGCAATCTGTTTTTCCCTGACCTCCTGTCTGTGAAAAAATGATATTGCAAGGCAGGTTCGAATAATTGGTAATGATCAGGATGTAATATTTCCCCTGGACAGCATTGGCTATATCAACAACTTCCTGCGCAGCTGGTGAATAACTGCAATCAACAACTTTAGCAGCGGTAAGCTGGCCACAAGCGTTTTGAGAATCAAAAGGCCCCCAGCAACAAAAATCTATATCATGGGCAGGTTCACTGTGCATTGAAATTTGAATCAAACCTGGTAAGGCAATTCTCATGTAATACCAGGCGGGATTAGGCCGGGTGGTGAGACAATCATAATAGGGGCCGGTTTGACCCGCTCCTGCGTTAACGCCAGCCGGAAAACTGTAAGAAGTACCGGTACAAAATGGTAAGGCTCCTTCGCACATATTATTACCTACCTGCGAAAAACCAAATCGCATTGATACCAGGAATATCAGAAGAATATAAAGTAGACGATTCATCATGAGAAGTATTTGTTTACCTGAATTTTGAATACTTTTTCAGCAGTTGTTTCTTTTTCCCTTCATCCAAAGTTTTGTTGTCATGGATTGCCTTATCACGATAACTATCCAATGATTTAAGAACAAGACCAATATCATTAAGTTTGTCAGAAAAAAGTTCAAGTTTTGATCCGGAAATATCAGTAACCTTCACAACAAGGTGGGGGTCAGCAAATACCAGATCGAGCAGGATAGCTCGCTCAAGAAACACAGGTAATTCGGTGAGATCTACCGAAAGATAATTATTTACAGCATCTGAAGAAACCACTGTAGCAAAAGGCGGTAAAGCTTTTTGTTTTGATTTCTGCTGCTGGGCAGTTAGTGTCATTGGGACAATAATTACCAGGGATACTATTAATACAAACAGTATCCTTATCTCTTTTAATTTCATATGTCTTTTCTTAATGCACATCAACAAAGCGGATTATTGGTTTCTATTTTCATTACTAAGCCAATTAACACCTGCCTTATTTTTTTGTCCCCCTCCTCGATTACAACACACAAAATAAGTTACCCGGCTGTCAGCCTATAAGACAGGTAAAAATTTTTGACTCAATAATGGAATAGTGAATTCTGAATAGAAAAATCTCTTGAAGGCATTGTCAGAATTGACATCAGGTACCTTCATCAAATTAAAAAGGGAGCAGTTTTACGAGCTTACTTAGTATAAAGTATGTGCAATAATAAATATTTTTTTAATATGTTATGGATTTACAGCTAAGAAAATACTCAAACAGCATGATTATCTATAAATTAGACATCATGCTGCTAAGATTTTCAATTTCCCTCTACAGGAAATTAAAAGCAATTTACCTGATCAAAGTAATTGTTCCCCAGACCTGTTCGGTAAGGAACTGATGCTCCCCGATATCTGTGTTATTCCAGATACTTCCGTCCCTGTAAACCGCCTGTACCCTCCAGATATACACATCCTGCTGGGCAGGGGATCCTTTGTTAGTGCCGTCCCAGGATTCAACCGGTGAGCCCTTCTCATCCAGCAGTTTCGATTCC
>JACAAZ010000030.1 GCA_013376995.1 Bacteroidota bacterium
AAAAGATAAAAGACAAAAGATAAAAGACAAAAGACAAAAGACAAAAGATAAAAGACAAAAGGAAAAAGATAAAAGTGAAATAATAAATGAACCAGGAACAAGAAACCCTGAAAGTTTTTAAGGCAAGTGCCTGTTAACAGTAATATTTCTAAAGCTAAACTAATAATTGACTGAGATATGGATTTTAAAGATGTAATTCTGAAGCGTGAAAGTGTACGCAACTTTGACCCAACCAAGCCTATTCCCCGTGAAATTCTGGACCGGATCATGGAAGCCGGGAGGATTGCCCCTTCTGCCTCGAACTATCAACCCTGGGAATTCTGGCTTGTTTCAAGCCGCGAAATGCTCGAAAAGATACACCCATGCTATTCAAGGCAATGGCTTCATGACGCGCCCCATATCCTGATTGTTACCGGTGACCTGGAACAGGGATGGGAAAGGGAAGATGGTTTCAATTCATTGCAGACCGATCTTGCAATTGCGATGCATCAGATGATCCTGGCAGCCACCAACGAAGGAGTAGGAAGCTGTTGGGTTACCAACTTCAAAATTAGCACACTTCGCAATGCATTAGGGCTGAAAGACAGCATGCAGGTTTACGGAATTTCACCTCTAGGCTATCCCCGGGAAGGCTTTATAAGCAGGACTGCTATTATGCGCAAACCATTGCATGAAGTTGTGATTTACAAATAACTCTTGAAAGTTGGTGCACGGTACCTCCGAAAGAATACTTACTCTGAACAGCCTGGAGCAGGGGTGAAAGAACACAGGTCTGCGATAATCTTCCTGTTTCTGTTTTGATAAGAGTTAATCGAATTACCTGCTTGCGCCGAAGACCATTCCGCTTACCATGGGAATAAGCCATATCAGCCAAACTACAATGCTGAAGCGGTGGAAATTCAGAATTAGTTTATCGTTCTTCCTTGCTAGTACAACGGTTGCCCAAATGGCATGAAACAGCATCAGCAGAATTGCTGCGAGGCCCGTCATACCGTGAAAATTGAACTTGATCAGAGACCCTGAAAGCATGCTCATTTCGGTGGTTCCTATGGTATCGAACGTGAGCCCTAACCAGAAAACAGCCGCATGCCAGTTTTTTAGTTTTCCCTGTATCTTTTCTGCCCAAACTCCAATGGTGTAGGCGAGGCAGGCAAGGTTAATGAACAAGATGGCATAGAAAAGGGTTGTATTCATCTATCGATCGCAATTGTATAGTGACCTCATCAGGATATCTGTCACAAATATCTTAAAAAATAGCAGGACATGGAAAAAGTTGATAAAGCTGTCCAATATTTCACGGAAGGATTTAACTGCTCACAGGCTGTATTTACTGCAATAGTTGAAAATTCAGGGATTGAGAAAGAATCAGCCTTAAAGATAGCTGCAGGCTTTGGAGGAGGAATCGCACGCATGCAGAAAACCTGCGGTGCTGTTACCGGTGCCGTGATGGCCCTTGGATACCTAAACGGCAATACAAGTCCTTCTGATGATGAAAAGAAGGAAAAAGTTTATGAGCAAGTGCAGGTTTTCGTAAAGCATTTCACAGAAAAGCACGGCACCATTAAATGCAGCGAACTTCTTGGCTGCAGTCTGCAAACCGCCGAAGACAGGCAAAAAGCCAAAGAGTTGAAGCTATTTGAAACAGTCTGCCGAAAATGCGTTGCAGATGCAGTAAATATCCTGGAAGAAATTACCGGTGACCCTGGCTTGCCGTCCTCAAAGGAAGCAAGTTAAACGCTATCGACTGACAAGGATTCGCTGCAGAATGCTCATCCTTTTAATGGCTAATGTGCATCAATCCCATGCAGCATCATGATGCTATGCCGCAATGTTGGGAGTATCTCTGAACAGTACTCTTCGACAGCCTTAACACTACCCGGCAAAGTGTAAACAAGTGTTTTCCCGGACATACCGGCCACGGCCCTCGAAATAAGCGCATTTGGCTTTATACTTCCATATTTATAACGGATCAGCTCCATTATGCCAGGGATTTCCAGTTGTAGTAAAGGCTTAATAACATCTACCGTAATATCTTTCGGACCAATGCCTGTCCCCCCCGTAGTAAAGATCATATCTACTCCCTGGTTAACAAAGGCGTTGAACAAGGTCTCAAGTTCATCTTCATCATCCGGGATCAAGGTGTTGTCGACCTCTGCATTCCAACCTTGTTGCTCCATAAATTTCTTCAACAGTTCTGTGATCCTAGGACCGGATTTATCTTCGTACTCCCCGGCACTGGCGCGGTCGCTGAGAGTGATCACCTGAATTGAAAATATCTTGGGGTGATAACTAAATTCAAAGCCCGCACTCAGTTTTCCCGGGCTGAGAACCCGGGCAAAGATCCCTTCCTTTGGCATCACACAATTGCCAACTTCGTTGAATATAGCACAGCTTGTGCCATGACATTCCTTCCCTATCTGTGTTACTTCGAGTTCAATTTCACCAATCCTGATACGGTCAAGGGGATGTGTATTCCAGAGTTCCAGGCCCTCGGTAGTAATGTTCTCGGCAAATTCTCCAAAGTTGATCTTCCTTCCGGCCTGAACTGAGAACTTATCAATGCTTTCCTTTGCCAGAAGGCTGACCTGCCTGTGCCAGGTACCGGAATGGGCATCCTGCTCTACGCCTCTGTTGTTAAGGTATATGGCTTCAACCGGCTTTTTAATCGTGCCTTTTTTTTCTGAAATATTAACTGAAAGTATCTTCATCAATTTTACGTATTGCTTGCTATTACTGAACCTAATGCGTTTAGCTTATTAAATCATTATTAACATCCTTTCAACTTATACCAAATTGCCTGGAATTAATAACTAATTTTCTCATTCCCGTTCATTTTCACCCCTTATCGTCGAAGAAGTCGCCCGGGTCATTCGTTCATCGGACAACTCATTTCTGCCTTTTATAAATTTTACACCTTCAACGATATAAAAAACTGCCGAAGCGAGTAAAGAAAGTCCGAGTGAAATAAAGAAAGTACCCTTATAGATGGCAGGGATTACCTCCCACCTGCTCACCATGATACCCATAGTGATCATGAAAGACATAAGGATATATCCCCGCAGGTCAAAAAAACCAAATATGCATGGACGTTCATACTTATGGTGAATGATCCGATTTACATATCGTTTGCTTACTTTCCTGAATACCAGGAGAAAGAATGGGAAAAAGCCGGCGAGTCCGATCAGGTAATTCATATAATGGTTCAGAGCATGCATTTCGATCATAATGATTCCCAGTTTCAGAATGCGATAAGCAGCAAATGCCCAAAGAGATGCACCCATGATGATCAGCACAATTTTGGGAGCTCCAGGTTTATATTTCGTGAAAAAATTACTCATAGTTGTCATGTCCGGGTTGTGGTGGTGGTGGTGCGATACGGAAAAAGGAAGAATCCACATGCAGTTTCATTCTTTTCAAGCCGGTCCTCCACATAATGAACAGGAATGGAATAAAAACAAGCAGAAATAAAAGATGCTTTGAAAGAAGCAGAAAATCGTAGGTTCCATGAAAAAGCCAGGGAACAAGAATAGCTTTCCATAGGAAACCTCTTCTTCTATCTGTTTGAAATTTAGCCATTCCAAGGTAATAACCCATCAGGATTCCAAAAATCATATGTGCCGGTACAGCTGTGAAGGCCCGAAGCAGTCCCACCTGGTACGATCCCTTATATACATAAAAAATGTTCTCTACAGCAGCAAAGCCCAGGGATACAGATACGGCGTATACAATACCGTCGTAGCGTTCATTGAAATTCCGGTTCCTCCAGAAGAGAAAAAACAGGACCAGGAATTTGAACACTTCCTCAGTAAATCCTGCAACGACAAAGCCATCATAAGCTGCCATACCGATGCCCTGAAATGCAGGGACAATGGTTGACAATCCTTGTTCTATAGCAGCAACCGGGAAAAGTAAAATTCCTCCTGCAAAAACGCCCTCAAATAGCAGGCGCAGTGGTTCTTTCTCATACTTGTCGCGCATGTAAACATATGCGAGCAGGATGAATACCGGAGCCAGGGAAAGAAGTAGCAATGACATTAGAATACCATTAATTTCATTCTTAATTTCGTAAGAATTTTATTAAATATCTGTTTTTGTCTTTTCCAGAAGCCGGATTGCATAAAGGGTCATATTTTTATCAACTGCCTTACACATATCATAAACAGTCAGGAGAGATACGGTAACAGCAGTAAGTGCTTCCATCTCAACACCAGTAGGCCCTACACAATGGACTTCACTGCTGGCTTTAATACCAGCAGGTATGATTTCCATCCTCACTTCCACTTTTGTTATGCTTATCGGATGGCAGAGCGGGATAAGACTTGAAGTCTGTTTTGCAGCCTGGATACCGGCAATTTGAGCTACAGTCATCACATCCCCTTTTTTCAGGGAGTTTTCATTTACTAGTCGAAGGGTATCTTCTTCGAGATGTATCATCCCTTCAGCCCTGGCAACCCTTAGCTGGTCTTTTTTGAAGCTGACATCAACCATGTTGGCTTTGCCCTGCTGATCGGTATGGGTTAGTTTTGACATTTTGTTGTACTTATTATTAGTTTCAACTTGCTTAAATGCTCAGCAGATATTTATGCATTCCCCAAGAAAACACTATAGCTAAAAGATTTTTCAGAATCCGATATCGCTTTCTGTGAGTTTAGAACCCCGGCAAGGTTTATCCTAATAAGTTAGAATGAGGACACAATACTTCAATGATTAATTACAATTACCGGAAAAAGATCGTTGCAGCAAAATGAAATCTAAAGAGATTGATTACCATTAACTTTTACACTGTGATTAGAAGAAAGCATTACTGGCAGGCTTGCTTTCCTCATCAATTCTTTAATTCGGCAATTAGATCTATCCCGGCAATTGGTCAGAAATTCGCTATTTTAGCAAATTGAAGTACTTTTTTTGTGCTAATTTCTTCAAGCTTAAGCGATTCATCAGAATTAAATAGCACTTTATATTCTATTTTCAAATCATTTAAGACAAAAATTATTTTGTCTGATTCAATTGACCAATTCCCTTTACTTATTTTAGGTTTTCCTTTCTTCATTCTCTTTTCCATTGAACCTGTTTCAGATAAGCTGATAGAAAAATCATCAGATTGCCAGCTTCCTGCAAGTCCCTTCATCGTTAATTTCTTTGATGTTAATAACTGCAAAGTAATTTTGTTCTCATCGACACATTTTTTCAATAATTCACTCTTTATTCTCTTTAATTCAATTTCAGACAGATTATCATAATCTCTTTTTGTAAAGGTCTTCGTGATCTCATTAGTATAACAAAGACTTAACATTTCCCTCTGTTGCTGTGTGAGATCATACCTGTTAAAATAGTTTTGTGCTTTATTGTACAAATTTGTTCTGGTTTCTTTGGACCAACTATCTATTTCATTAGGCTCAACATAGAAATCGTGATCACCTAATTTAATACCTGATTTTTTTGAACACTCGTGTATAATTGTATTCTTGATACTTTTTAATTCAAGATCAACAAATAACTGATATTCTGTCATCGAATATTTATCAACAACATTATTTAGACAGCATAAAGCCAATGTTTCCTTTTGACCGGCCAAAATAGCATCAAAAGTTGCAAGATCACTCTTGAAATCACTCAGCACCTTGGCTTTGGCTTCATTTGTCCAGGGAGTTACCTGAGCATTAGTTTTTAAAATGAAGAGAGTAATAAAAACTGTAAAAAGAAGTATGTGTTTCATTTCCAATGAATTGTTTATGTTTTCTAATTATTATTGTGAATTTAGTACAAATCTTTCAAACCTTCTCAACTGTGAGAATTCATTTCCAAAATCCTTAAAAGTATTAATAGTTCTGAATAGGAAATACATTCCCATCCGCCTACGTTCCTTTCAGTCATTTGATCAATAAGAGCGAACATTGCAATTGGGAAGCACATCTTTTTCATATCCAGGCAAATAAACATTCATTCTTTCGTCCAGACCTAATCAATTCCTTTATTAATTTGATCATTATCCCCCAATATTGTAAAATTCCCCTTTCAGGTTAACGGTCCCGCAGGCAGGCTTATTTTGCAGGGCAAGTTGTAATGATTCTCTTGCTCCGAGCTCACGGACGTTGTATTCCATGTCGTTGAATAGGCAGGGTTTGATCATGCCATTGGCGGTCAACCTCAGTCGGTTGCACCTTGAACAATCGCCGCCTGTTCCGCCATGTACGACATAAAACTCTCCGTTTTCAAGGTCCATCTCCCTGATATACCTGAGTTCAAGCTCTTTCTTTTCACAAAAATCCTTTATCAGCATGGCGTCCGGTTCAGATGGAGTGTTTTTTATCACGCAATTAATCTTAACAGGTTCCAAGCCAGCCCCAATAGCCGCATCAATTCCTTCCACTACTTTGCCGAGGCTTCCTCCGCGGGTAATCCTGCTGTACCTTTCTTCATCCATAGTATCCAGGCTTATATTAACCCTGTGCAAACCAGCCTTCTTTAAAGCTATAGCGTATTCTGAAAGCAGTTGGCCATTCGTAGTCATACCGAGGTCATGAATACCTTCTATTTGGGAAATCATACTTACCAATGAAATAATACCTTTTCGAACCAGGGGCTCTCCTCCTGTTAACCGGACTTTATTCACCCCGAAATTCACTGCCGTTCTCACCACATCCACTATCTCCTCGAAGCTGAGAATATCAGCATGTTGCATCCGGCTAACTCCTTCCGCTGGCATACAATATTCACACCTAAGGTTGCAGCGATCTGTAACCGAAACTCGTATATAGTTTATATGCCGGTTAAAGGAATCGTACATCTACCAAAGTGCCTTTATTAATTACATTGCTTCCTATTTCAACGGAGATTATGCCTTCGGCGAAAATGTAGGAATGTATATGGGCTGATCCATGATATTCAATGGGGCCAACACTTCCATCTTCAAGAAATGCTACCGGTATGAATGCTTTCCGGTCGGTCCGCTTTCGGGTATAATCAAATCCCATAGTGAGTTTCCGAAGCTTTGCTGAATCGAAATTGCCACTCATATGATTCAGCAAGTGCCTTACCAGGAGTTCGAATTGAACAAAGCTGGACACCGGGTTGCCTGGAAGGGCAAATAAATAGGTGGACCCCCGGGTAGCAAAAATGGATGGTTTTCCGGGTTGGACCGCAATAGACCTGAATTTAAGATCAAAACCAGCCCTGGCAAGAACAGCCGGAACGAAATCAAAATCACCGACTGAAACTCCACCTGTCAAGATAACAATTTGATTTTCAGCACAGGCTTTTTCAATCAGCGATAAGGTTTCAGCCTCATCATCAACAGCAATACCATAATAATTTGGAATGCAACCGGCCTTCTTTACCTGGATTATCAATTGCCAGGCATTGGAATTACGTATTTGTGAAGGACCAGGCGATACCCCCGGTTCTACAAGTTCATCACCGGTGGTTATGATCCCAATTTTAACCTGTTCATATACCTCAGGACTGGCTTTCCCAACCGATGCAAGAATAGCTACTTCCTGGGCCCTGAGTAAAGTCCCTTTTTCAAGCACTTTATCTCCTTTGTGAATATCTTCTGCCCTGAAGCAAATATTAGGAGCCGTTTTTGAACCGGTAAACCTGATACGGTTCAGTTCCAGCACCTCCACTTCTTCCACCATGATTACTGTATCTGCTCCTTTTGGCACCATCCCTCCTGTCATCAGTTTGGCGCATTCATCCTTGCCAATTTCGAATTGTGGCTCTTTCCCCGCTGCAATAACTTCCTTAACCTGCAACTCAGATCCCAGATCTTCCCTCCTGCATGCATACCCATCGACAGCAGATTTGTCAAAAGGTGGCATATCCATATCGGCAAACACATCTGTGGCAAGAATCCTGCCCAGGCAATCGGATAGTCCTATCCACTCAAAAGAAAGTGGCTTAGCCTCATGAGCAACAATATCAAGCGCTTCCTCAAAACGGATCATAACATTTCAGCTTGCTGCAAAGATATGAATACCTTGGGACAGGAGTGAAGAATATGAAGATGAACTAGTAGGGGGAGGAGAAAAGTGGGTGTACGAGGGTCATTCAATGGTCATTCAATGGTCATTCAATGGTCATTCGGTGGTCATTCGGTGGTCATTCGGTGGTCACTCGGTGGTCACTCGGTGGTCACTCGGTGGTCAGACATTGGTATGAGGCATAGCGCATAGGGCAGAGCGCTTAGGGCGGAGCTCTTAGGGCAGAGGGCATAGGGCGGAGCGCTTAGGGCAGAGTGCACAGGGCAGAGCGCATAGGGCGGAGCGCTTAGGGCAGAGCGCTTAGGGCGGAGCTCTTAGGGCAGAGGGCATAGGGCGGAGCGCTTAGGGCAGAGTGCACAGGGCAAAGCGCATAGGGCGGAGCGCTTAGGGCAGAGCGCATAGGGCGGAGCGCCTAGGGCAAAGCGCTTAGGGCGGAGCGCTTAGGGCAGAGCGCTTAGGGCAGAGGGTATAGGGCGGAGGGCAGAGGGCGGAGCGCTTAGGGCAAAGCGCATAGGGCAGAGTGTGGGGGGGGGGTGAAACGAAAAGGGAGAAGAACCCGGAACACGGAACCCTTAACGCCGAACATCAAACGCCGAACTCCTCCATTCACATTCATAATTCACATCTTCAGTCCTATCTTTGTCATTCAAAAGTGGTACTGCAATGGAGAAGTTCAACATCGAGATAAATTCACTGATTGTTATCCTCATCTTCGGATCGCTGGTATTGCTTTCATTCCTAATCATTGTTAATCCGCTGCAGGTAAACAGGAAAGGTAATTATTGGCTCGGGACCACTATCCTGCTTTGGGCTTCCTATTGGATCGAGGAGATCATTTCCCTCGTCGCCATTATTCCTTCTGATAGTTTATTCTTTAACCTTCTGCGATTTTTCCAGTACTTCACTCCAATCATTTTTTATTTCAGTGTAGTGTTCTTCACCAACCCGTCCTATTGTTTCAAAAGAAATGACCTGAAATATATCATCCTGCCTGTAGTCTACACATGCCTCCTGCTTTACAAGTATACCTTACCAGGTCAAGGGTCACATATTTTCGACCTGCTTCTCACCTTGTTGGTAATACTTCAGATCCCTGTTTATACAATCGCTTCCTATCTCAAGATCAGGAAACATCAGAAAAGAATTCAACTATTTTCGTCCACTACCCATGAGATCGATCTATCCTGGCTTGAATATATTATAATTTCAGTCCTGGTAATCAGTTCTTTCACCGTCATTTATAACATACTTTTTGCGCTAACTTCCCTTAATCTCTTCATGAACCTGATGTTCCTGCTGGTGATTTACAATGTTGCCTATTTTTCGCTCCGGCAGAAACAAATTTTCCCCCGTGACGAATGGCAACGTTCTGAAATCATCTTACTTGAAGAAGATGAAACCATCGGAGAAGGCAGGAAGAAACTTATACCTGATGAAGAACTAAAGGCCTACAAATCAAGGCTTGAAACCATGATGGAAACCCTGGAACCATATTTGAACTCAGAACTGAACCTGATCCGCCTGTCAGAACTGATGAACATGACACCCCACCAGTTATCATACCTTATCAATACTGCTTTTAACGAAAACTTCTTCCAGTTCATCAACAGGTACAGGGTGGAAAAAGCAAAAGAACTATTAATCAAAGAGTCCATGAACCAGTTCTCCATCCTGGGTATCGCCTTCGAATCAGGCTTCAATTCCAAAACTTCCTTCAATACTACATTCAAGAAATTCACAAATCAAACACCCTCTGAATACAAGAAAAGGAGTTCCAGCTTATAATCTGATAAATTTTGAGTTTTATCTATCTCTAATTCAACTGTTTAATCAAATTAATTAATAGGTTCTGATTTAGAAACCCGAACGTTCTATTGAGCGGAGAGTACTACTTTTACCCCGAAATTTTATCATATGAAGGCAGTACAGGAACCTGAAAACATATATGCAGTCGTTACCGGGGCAAGCCAGGGATTAGGAAAAGCCTTTGCCAGCGAATTGGCTGAACAAGGCTTCAACCTGGTCCTCGTTAGCCTCCCCGGCCAGCAGTTGCAGGACTTATCACTCAAATTAGCCAACCTGCACGGAATCAAAACAGCCTATTACGAAACGGACCTGGCTGTCAGCAAAAATGTTATAGATCTGGGAAAGTGGATAAATGAAAACTTTCAAGTTTTCATGCTGATCAATAATGCAGGAACCGGTGGCTCAGGCAAATTTGCAAATGCAAGTGTCGAATACCTGCAGTCTGTTCTCCAGTTAAATGTGATGGCCACATCCATACTCACCCATGAGCTTCTTCCAAACCTATCAGCAAGGAAACAATCTTATATTCTCAATGTCTCCAGCATGGCTGCATTCACTCCAACAGGGTTCAAGACAGTCTACCCGGCATCCAAATCCTTTGTACATTCATTCTCACGAGGATTATATGAAGAACTAAAGCACTCGAATGTGTTTGTAAGCGTTGTTAATCCAGGGGCAATGAAGACAAGTGAAGATATCGTTGCAAGGATAGAAAAGCAGGGGATTTTAGGCAGGATAACCCTCCTGGAACCCTCAAAAGTAGCCAGGAAATGTATCCGACAGTTGTTCAGAAGAGATACGGTGATCATGGTTAATCCAATCAGCTGGTTGGTTCTTAAACTAATTCCAATCTGGATAAAACTCCCTCTAATGACCAATGCAATCAAACGCGAACTCGCATGAAGAAGAAAGTATTTGTCACTGGGATCAGCGGGCTATTAGGGACCAACACTGTTATTGAATTGCTGGAACAGGGCTATAAAGTAAAGGGCTTGGTAAGGGATGCATCAAGATACCATGGACCGGTTCATAAGGATTTGGAACTATTGGAGGGGAAGCTGTCTGATGACCTTACGCCCATGATGACAGGAGTAGATGTGGTGGTTCACATTGCTGCGGAAACCAGCCAGGATTTGACCCGATACTATTATTACTGGAACAATAACTACTTTGCAACCATACAATTGTATCAATCAGCCATACAAGCCGGGGTGAGAAGGTTCATTTTTGTCAGCACTGCAAATACCATAGGGAATGGGGTCATGCATAATCCGGGAACCGAACGGAACCCAATGCGATATCCATTTTCTGCCTCCTGGTATGCTCAAAGTAAAGCAACAGCTGAGAATTACCTGTTGGAGCATGAAAGCACAACCGGGGTAATAATCCTCAATCCCTGCTTTATGCTGGGAGCCCATGATTCGAAGCCGAGTTCAGGCCGGCTGATTCTATCGGGCTTAAATAAGAGGGTTGTTCTCTACCCATCCGGGGGAAAGAACTTTGTTCATGTGAGGGATGTTGCTTCCGGAATTATGAAATGTATTGAGGCAGGCAGGAATGGAGAAAAATACTTGCTGGGCAATGAAAACCTGAGTTATTATGATTTTTTCAAAAAGCTTAACCTGATTTCAGGGCAAGACCCGCTGATGATCCGGATCCCGAGGGGACTTATGGTAGGTTTAGGGGTGATCGGAGACCTTATGAGGGCACTCAGGATCCGGACAGGTTTAAGCTCTGTCAATATGAAGATTCTCAGTTCCGAAAATTATTATTCAAATCAAAAATCCAGGACCGAACTTGGACTCGAATACAGGCCGGTAGAGCAGGCCATTATCGATGCTGTCAGCTATTTCAGGGAAACAGGAATGAATTGACATTTAAGAAACTTTATTATCTGTATGAAAAGAAGTATTGCGCTTATATTTCTATTGTTCACCATAACTACATCTTACGCTCAGACTGAAAGTATTGCTCAGACAAAGCGCCAGTATCCATCGGTATCCTTTAATTATGAACAAGGAAGAATCATTCCTACAACAAAGTTTGTAAAAGGAGAAAACCTGCTAAATCACCCCCTGGAACATTACAGTTCATATTCGCTGAAAATTCTCTGGCAAAACCCGGGCTATAAAGAATGGCAGCGAGTTTATAAGATACCCTATTATGGCGGTGGAATATCAATGAGCGACTTCGATGATTCGAAGGAAATAGGCCGGCCTGTTTCGGTTTACGGCATATTGGGCATCCCGGTTTTCAGGCTGAAGAGATTGCAACTCTATACCGAGATGCAGTTTGGAATGGCTTGTAACTGGGTCAAATATGATAGCGTTACTAATCCAAAAAACCTTGTGATTGGAGGCAGATTTACTGTCCACCTGAATTTGGGAATGACTGCTTTTTATTCTTTCAGCGATCATTTCAGCCTCGGTGCTGGCATGTCCTTCATTCATTTTTCCAATGGGGGCATGGAACGCCCAAACAGGGGATTCAACATTTATTCACCCTCTGTGGAATTAAAATACCAGTTGGCAGGAAGACCGGCTGTTCATAGCTTCAATCCTGTGAAAAGGAATAAAGCAGTAAATGACCTGTACCTGATGATGGGCTATGGGAATCATCAATTGGTCGAACATGAGATGGATTCGAATTACTTTGCCATTGCAGGCATATCAGCCATCTTTCACAGGCAGTTTTCCAATGCCATTAGGCTGGGCATAGGCACTGACCTCAATTACTGGATGGGACTAACCGCTAATCCAGATGGTACCATGGGCCGAAGAGATTTCAGAAATACAACCATCGGAATTATCCTCCAGCCTGAAATGGTCATTGATCGCTTAACACTTGTGGGAGGAATCGGGATTTATGCTGTACATCTGAACTATGGAAATTTCCGGCAAACCTATCAGAGGCTGGGTGTAAGGTATAATATCTATAAGAACTTATCACTGGGATTAAATGTACGGGCTATCAACTTTATGCTGGCGGAGTTTCTGGAGTTTAACCTGGGGTATACGGTGAAGGGCAAATCGCTGAGAGCGAAGCGCTAAGCGCATAGAGGGCTGGGGAGAGGAGAGGTCACTCAATAGTCATTCAATGGTCATTCAATTGTGATTCAATTGTCATTCAATTGTGATTCAATAGTTATTCAATAGTCATTCAATGGTCATTCAATAGTTATTCAATAGTTATTCAATTGTGATTCAATAGTCATTCGATAGTCACACTGTGGTCATTCAACAGGGCGTAGCGCTTAGCGCAGAGAGCATAGAACATTGATCCCGGCACCCGGTCCGCCTGAGGCGGAGAACACAAAACACGGAACCAGGAACACGGAACACGGCACCTGGTCCGCATGAGGCGGAGAACATGGAACCCGGAACATGGCACCCGGAACGCGTAACTTCCAGTCTATTCCTTTAGTGAATCAAACCACATGATCGAACTGATGCCCCATGGGATGAGACCGGAATCGTGTGTGGCACCTGGAATGGGGATGAGGGTTAGCTGGGAAGTACCCAGGCCTTTAGCCAGAAATTCATTGTATATAATTGCTGACTGAACCGGGGGTACGTTTAAATCAGAAGTGCCATGGTAGAATCTTAGCAAAGAAGTTGTATTGAAGGCATGAACGCTATTTACAACCATAGCCTGACGCAACGATGTAAAGTCTGTATCAGTATTCAATGCTAACCTCAGAGAATCAGTTACAAGGCTGCTGATGGTATCGGTCAGGTGATCATCCACTTCGGCATTGGTATAATTCCCGTTAAACAGCCCGGGAATATTGGAGGCGAAAGGTTCTTTAAAAAAGGCACTCAATGGTTGGGTAATATCACCGGCAGTGATCTTGGAATAGATAAAGTAAGGAAGATATAAAGGGCCGGGGTAGATTTCCTGGGCAAGCACATAATCCGACATGGCAGTTATATCGTATGCCCCGGCACCACAGGATGTGGCTGAAACCCGGATCTGGGTTGGATAATCGGCCTCTGCCCTTTGCAATTCAGCCAATGTAGCCCATCCGCCCTGCGAATAGCCCATAAGGTAATGCTTTCCATCACTTTCAGCATCTACGCTTTTATCATCCAGCAATTCATGAACTGCAAGGATCATATCAGAAACGGCATCCGTTGTAGACACCTTGTCATAATAGGGATGCATCATATCCGCCGAAGATCCGAATCCCAGGTAATCGGCAATGGCCACTACATAACCATGACTTGACATCATCTCCATCAGGGTATATAAGGGATCGGCCGGATTCACCGTAGGAGCATTCTGCTTGAACGTATTGGTCCCGTTCTGAAAGCTAAGTATGGGGAAGCTGTTGGTAGAAGACGGTATACAAACAAGCCCGGAAGCAATCTTTGGATTTCCTTTGAAATGGGTATTATAAGTGATGGTATAGACATCAATTCCATATTTGACATTAGTCAATAGCGTGTCTGTCCCGGGATACACTTTATTCATCGATGTAAGCATTAGCTTGATGAAGGAACTGCTATAGTTGTTCGTTTTTTTGAAGCTTACAAGGTATTTAGTGTTAGTGGGAGTTACAGTAACATCCTTCTGACAGGAAGATACCATCATGGAAATCACTGCAAAAAATACAAGCCGGGTTGATAATCCAGCCAATCGGAATCTCTTTCTCAACTTAATATGAAGTGCGATTGCGTTTTCCATTTTATTATATTTTTCTACTTTAAACAGTTTCTATTTTCTTTTGTTTTCATGATAAAGTTACACAAATTTCCCGTCGATTGGTTGTACCGGCATTCAATGACACTTTTATCCTATTTACATTCAACCACTTAGAAGGCAAACAATTTGCAATTACTTTTGTCGTTATGTGTAAAGTATGGAATGGCATTATTGACACCATACCGTTTAGCCATAAATTTGTATTAAAGTAACCAACCTTAAAAACGCTCATATGAAAACGATGAAGTATTATTCAATCTTAAAGCTTGCTTGTATTCTTATCCCGGGGATTTTTGCTTTATCCGGCTGCAAAAAGGACAGCGCTGTTGAAAAGGCCCCTGCCCTTCCACCACAATCAGGTTTTGTAATGAACTTCGGTGATTTCTCGAACCCCGGCGATACCCTAAAATCAGCTGCTGTCGCAGATACTTATACTAATTGGGGATATGCCTACCTGAATGTTGCGGCATGGAATGTTACCCTTGCTGCAGGCCTTGCCATTCCAACTGCTTCCTTTGCTGAAGCCTTTAATCATGAGGCTGTGTACCATCCCAATGATCATAACTGGACCTGGACGTACAATTTCTCATCAGGATTTATAAGTTATGAAGCTGTCCTGACCGGTGCAATTGTCGGCGACAGTACCTCCTGGGAAATGAGGATAACAAAAGCTGGTGCATACAGCAATTTCCTTTGGTATTACGGAAAATCAGCCATAACACAAACAGGTGGCAACTGGACATTGATGGAGAGCCCGGAAAGCCCGAATACCATTATCCGCATCAACTGGAACAAATATTCCGACGGGACTTCCGATATAAAATACACCAATATCAAGCCCGGGGCTGCAGCAAATGGAAGTTATATTTATTACGGGACTACACTTGCATCATTTGACCGCTATTACAAAATCTACAATACAAGCCTCTCAAATCTTACCGAAATTGAGTGGAGTTCAACCCTGCATAATGGCCATGTGAAGGACCCACACCATTTCAACGACAGTTCATGGCATTGCTGGGATATCAGCCTGCAGGATGTAGTTTGTCCGTAAATACTTTTTAATCGATCGTTACCAGCAAATTCACAGGTAAAGAATCAGCAAGTTTATCAAGGCTCACTTACCTTTTAAAAGGTTTTGTGAGCCTTAATTGTTTCTTCTTATTTCGAAACCAGGTATTTTAACTGCATTTGGGGGGAGATTTATCCTTTGCAGTTAGTAAGAAAATAGGAGTATGTTTCAAGTTGAGATTGGTATTTGACTGCACCGGCAGGTCTTGGCAAATACTCGTTAGTATTTTGCTCTCCCAGGAGCCGGGCTTTGGAATTGTCTTTCATCTGCATTTCCAGTATAGCCAGAATTTCTTTCTGAATATTGACATCATAAATAGGGCAGGCTGTTTCAATACGATAGTCGAAGTTCCTGACCATCCAGTCAGCCGAAGAAATATAAAATAAAGGGGCATTATTATTACAAAATACAAATACCCTGGCATGTTCCAGGAAGCGGTCAACAATGCTGATGGCATTGATATTCTCGCTAAGTTTTGGAATCCCTGGAAGCAATACACAGATACCCCGGATAATAAGCTGGATTTTCACGCCTGCTTTGCTGGCTTCATAGAGTTTCCTGACCGATTTTTCATCAACCAGGCTGTTCATTTTCAAAATTATCCAGGCGTCCTTTCCTTTTTTTGCATTCTGTATCTCGTTATTTATCAAGCGGATAAACTGATTCCTCATACTGAATGGCGCAACAAGCAAATGCTTGAATTTCGGAACGGAATACTTAGAATCAAACAGGTGGAAAACTGAATTTACTTCGGAAGTTATGGATTTATTGGATGTAAAGAGGGTAAGGTCGCCGTATATCCTTGCCGTAGTCTCGTTGAAATTACCGGTTCCGATGGCTGCATAGTAAACATTTTTTTCTGCTTCCTTCCGACGTATCAACAATAACTTTGCATGAACCTTGAAACCCGGGATGGATTGGATAACCCTGACACCCTCCTGCTGCATTTTTTCGGACCAGTAAATGTTGGCTTCTTCGTTGAACCTGGCCTGCAATTCCAGGAATACCGTCACTTCTTTCCCGTTCCTCGCGGCATTGATCAGTGCATTAACAATACTTGAGCTGGTTGCAACCCGGTATAAGGTCATTTTAATGGTACGAACTTCCGGATCGAGGGACGCCTCACGCAGCAGATCGATAATATGCTGAAAAGACTGAAAAGGATAATGAACCATAATATCCCGCTCCTTCATATTAGCCATAATGCTTTCCTTATTGGAAAATGAAGGATGGCTTAAAGGGGGCATCGGCTTATATTCCAGCTGTGGATTTCCGAAATTCGGAAATGACATAAAATCCCTGAAATTATGGTACCGGCCACTGGCAATGATTGTATCGCTTTTGGTGTACTGAAGTTTCTCCAGCAGTTGTTCAAGGAGCCTGACTGGGATATTCCTGTCATAGGTAAACCTCACTGTTGTTCCTGCATCTCTTTGTTTTATACTCTCCGACATTATCTCCAAAAAACTTTTGGAGACATCGTTATCCATATCAAGTTCTGCATCACGGGTAAACTTAACTGCGTAAGCCTTGAAGTAGTCAAATCCAAACACGGCGAAAATATCTTCCAGGCAATACCGGATGACATCATCCAATATCATGAAGTATTGCTTTGAATCTTCTTTCGGAAGGATGAGAAACCGGGAAAGCAAACCAACCGGAACTTCGATCAATGCAAATTTCTCTAATGCAGGATTCCTCTTAACTTTCAGGACAACCGCCATGTACAGTGAATGATCCTTTAAGAAGGAGCCTTTCAGGTTATTCAGTATAATCGGGAACAAGCGCGGCCGTACATGATCCTGGAAATACTTTTTCACGAATTCTCCCTGGGAAGGGCTAAGATCGGCTTCATTTAAAATAAAAATCTGGTTATCTGCCAGTTCCTTGATGAGTAGCCGAAATACCTTCTGAAATTCCTTTTGCTTTTCCCGGTCAAACCTGGTTATCTCTTTGAGCGTTTTGCGGGGATTGATATAGGCATCATGGTACAGCTTCTTATTCATTCCTTTCATCCGGCTCAAAGTAGCAACACGTATCCTGAAGAATTCATCCAGGTTATTGGAATAAATCCCAAGGAAACGGATTTTCTCAATGAGAGGAGTATCGGGATCTGTAGCCTCCTGCAGCACACGGGCATTGAAATTCAGCCAGGAGATTTCACGATTCAATATAACAGGTTTGCTATTTGCCATAAACTTAGAAGATGTTCAGATTTTCCGAATAATCTTAACTACAACAGAGGCTTATTTTACTGAATCCTGACAGGTTTGCAATCCGTAAACTGATGGAAGCTGGTAAGATTGAGTTATACTGAGCATGTTATCATGATTGTGATTCGCAAACTTGTTCAGCCGAAGTATAACTGAAATCATCATAACATTTTGGGATAGATTAAAAATTTCAACTTTGAATTTGCAGCAGCTATTTCAGTCCAATCTTTCACATTATACTCTAAACAAGCAATACCTGAAGTGGACATAGGATCAATTTTATCCTGAAGGAAATCATTTACCAGGTTTGTTACTGCCGGGTTATGGCCGATGATCATCAGCGACTTTATGCCTGATGGCAGGTCATAGAAAAGATCGTAGAATTTATCTTTATCAGAAGTGTAAATCGATTTCTCAACCCTAACATCTTCTTCTTTTAAGCTAAGTCCATGAGCCATTATCCAGGCTGTATCCAGGGCTCTGAGTGCAGGGCTTGACAGGATAAGGTCGATTTTGGTTTCTTTCTTCAGGAGATAATCAATAATAGTGCGTGTACGTTTCTTTCCCTTTTCCAGTAAGGGGCGATCAAAATCATCCATGCCGGGTTCGCCCCAGGAGGACTTGGCATGCCGCATGATGTATAAGGTCTTCATAGGTTTAGTGCTGATAATGCTAAATCAAAACTATTCATTTCAGTAATTCAACAACCAACCTTCTAAAGAGTTAACAAAAAGATAATAGTTAAGAAATTTTATGACCGAATAATTCAGGGTGAAGCAAGGATTTCTGAAACCAGGCTATTCCATTCGTCCTCTGATTTAACCCGGAAAAGCTGCAGTTGCCGTTCATCACCTAACTTCATGAATGTGCCATAGTATTTCCAGTATTCTTTCATTTTGCTCATCCAGAACTTCCTTGAATGCCGTGTAGCCGTTTCAAGTTCAGTATAGAAGTTAATAAACCTGGCTTTTGCATCAGCAGGTAAAACTTGGGTTTCCGCCTTTATCATTTCAGGAAGAAAGGGATTGTAAAAAACACCTCTTCCCAGCATGAAGTCACCAAAAGAAAACCTGTTCCTGATGGAGACATAATCATCAAATGAATGAATGTCGCCATTGTAGATTATCGGATGCTTTACATATGGTATCATCCTCTCCAGGTCATCCAGCAGCACATTCCCTTCATATTGCTGTATCCCGATCCTGGGGTGGATCGTGATATTCTTCAGCGGGTAGTTGTTCAGGACTTCCGCCACGGCAGTGAATTCTTCTGTTGTTTTTAATCCCAGCCTGAGTTTAATGGATAAATCCATGGAAATACCAGGAATGATCTTCTCCAGCAGCTGATCTATCATTTCGGGGAATGGCAGTATACCGGAGCCCCTTTTCTTCCTGACTATCCCATTGATCGGGCAGCCCAGGTTCCAGTTCACCTCCTTATATCCAAGCTCATCAGAAAGAAAGCGGCAAAGCAGGATAAAGTCATCCGAATCATTGCCAAGCACCTGGGGTATAACAGGTACCTGGGCATTTCTTTCAGGCAGCACATCCTTCACCTTTAGTGCGGTTATTTTATCTCCATGCGTTAGTGAAATAAACGGAGCCATAACCTTGTCAATCCCCCCGAAATGCCTGAAATACACCTCCCGGAAGGTGACTTCTGTAAATCCGTGAAGTGGAGCAAGGATGAGGTGCAAGTGGGTCGGGGGTTGTGGGGTTAAAGGCGAAGCGCTAAGGGGTAAAGATAAAAGACAAAAGGAAAAAGACAAAAGGAAAAGACAAAAGGCAAAGAGCTAAGCGCTAAGGGCATAGAGCTAAGAGGTAAAGATAAAATATAAAAGACAAAAGGAAAAAGACAAATCCGTCAACTGACGGAAAAGACAGAAGGAAAAGGACAAAAGGAAAAGGACAAATCCGTCAACTGACGGAAAGGACAAAAGGAAAAGACAAAAGGAAAAAGACAAAAGGCAAAGAGCTAAGCGCTAAGGGCTTAGAACTAAGGGGTAAAAATATAAGATAAAAGACAAAAGGCTCTAAGCGTTAGGGTCATAGGGCGAAGAGGTAAAGATAAAAGAGAAAAAGGAAAGTGCAAATTGCAAAAAGTTAATATCAAAATGCAAATGGCAGAAGGTAAATGGCATATTTCTAAAAAAGAGCAAGTAGCTACAGGCTTAAAAAAGCTAAACAAACAACGTGTATTTAACCTTGATCAACTTCCTGCAGAAGCACTTTGCAGTTTCTAATCTGCACTTTGAATTTTGGATATTGCCATGCACATTTTGAGCTAAAAGCTTCCGTTCAATGCATATCGAATGTTTTGCAAATTTGAGATGGGCGGGCTTTTCACCATAAATGATTAGGTGGAGCACGAAATCCTGCATATTGCAAATGTGATATTACCTGTTGCCGTTTTTTTGTACTATGCATTGGATGTGCAGGTTTGCTATTCAGAATAGTTGGTAAATGTTATTCCATCGTATTTATACAAACCTGTATTTCTTGTCCCGATCCAAATATTTCCAGTTCTGTCTTCAAGCATAAACCATACAAAGTATTTGCTCATACCATCACTGGTATTATAATTTTTAAATGTATGTCCATCGTAACACCAAATTCCACCTTCGCTTTCTACAGATGATTGTTTTTCTTCCCCGCTAAACCAAATGTTACCATGCTTGTCTGCTAAAACAGGATTTCCAATTCCAACCTTCTGTGTGAAATTAGTAAAGTTCTTCCCATCGTATATGAAATTACCGTGCAGCCTCCCACCAAACCATAAGTTTCCATTTTTATCTTGTTTTATATAGCGAATCCAACCATCGCCATTTGGTTTATAACTGCTTATTGATTTTCCATCATAACAACAAATGCCTTCTTCTCCAGGTGGCATTCCGGATGCAAACCAAATATTTCCACTTTTATCTTCCAATATACAGTCAATCATTTTAAGACGCAGGCTATCTTTATTTATCACTCCGTCATTATCTAAAAAACGATTAAAGTTGAAACCATTATAACAATAAACTCCATCAGCTGTGCCTAACCAAATTTTACCACTTTTGTCCTGCAACATACTCCAAACAGTGTTTTCCGTTGACCTTTCCGTATAATAATTATTATCTGTTACCGGCCTTATATAAAATGGGATTGAAAGGGGGAAAATACTTTTTCCATTATAACAACATACTCCGTCAGTCGTGCCGAACCAAATGTTGCCTGATTTCTCTTCCAAAATGGAATAAACACTATTGCTACTTAATCCGTCTTTCTTTGTAAATTGAGTAAACAGCTTACCGTCAAAGCGATAAACGCCTTCTCCTGTAGTTCCAAACCAAAGATTGCCTTCATTGTCCTGAAGACCACACCAAACATTATCACTTTTGGTTGAACCTTGTGTCTTTACAAGTTTCGATTGCCCGACAGAAATTCTCTTCGATTCAGTTTGATTGTCCGTTAGAGAATTTGTTCTGGTCTGTCCGTAGCCGGAAGTCAAAAACACAAAAGTTACTAGCAGAGCGTAAATTGGTTTTAGAAAGTAATTGTTGGTCATTAGTTATTGATAATAATAGTCAATGTTAATATTTGTCTTTTAAAGTTAGCAATGTCCCCAAACTTTACAGGTAACTATGTGCTATATGCTATGCACTCAGACCCGAAGGCTTCCCTTCGGGAGAAGTCAGAAGTCGAGCAGAAAGATTCCCATCGGGAGATGTCGGAAGTCAGAAGCCGGAAGTCAGAAGCCGGAAGTCGGAAGCCGGAAGTCAGAAGTTGGAAGAAACTCAGGCTATGGTTTGTTTAAATCTTTCCCCATCAGTGTAAATCACGGACTTGATATAGCCAAGAGTATATTGTGCAAGGGCTTACCTCCACCTATCCATGCCGGCACGGTCTTAATTATCCGATTTTTATTTCTTCGGCTAAGTCATAGTTTTAGCCTTTATTGATCGCAAAAACTATGAAAACTGTAAGTTGTTTTTACTGCTTAAATTTACCAGGTATAGTTTGGGTCAAAATCTACCATCCATTCAATACCGTATTTATCTCTGAACATGGCAAAATAAGATCCCCATGGGCTGTCACCAATTGGCATTTCAATTTGACCGCCTACCGATAGTCCATTAAATATTCTATCCGCTTCTTCTTTGCTTTCAGCACTTATTGAAATCTTACTACGGTTTTCGTTTTCATTTGTCCGTCCCAAAATTTCCGGAACATCATTAGCCATTAAAACATTTTTCCCAATAGGTAAAGCAATGTGCATTATTTTATTTGCTTCATTCTCTGATACCGGAAATCCAGGACTTGACAGGTCTTTGAAACGTTTAATTATTGCAAACTCTCCGCCAAAAACAGATTTGTAAAATATAAATGCTTCTTCGGCATTTCCGTTGAAATTGATGTGAGGATTGATTTGTGCCATCTTAGTATTATTTCAGTAAGTTAATTTCATATTTTTCTATTTATCATACAATCTGCATGTCACTTTGTTCAATCACCGCTGACAATACTATGATGCTCTATGCGCTTCGCACCTAGCCCTTAGATCTTTGCCCTTCGCGCTTTGCCATTTGAGCCAAAGGCTCCCCTTAAAGGAACTTTGCTGTTCGCGCTATGCGCTATGCCCTAAGCCCTTCACTCAAAGGTACAAAAAAGGCGCCCTTTTTACAGGCGCCCTCTCGCTCGTGCTTGGGGTTGACTTAGTAAGCAAAAAGCGGGAATTCCTGCATCATTTCATTTACCTGGGTCTTAACTTTCGCAATGAGGTCTTCATTTTCAAAATTACTGATCACCTGGTCGATGAGGTCAACGATAGCCGGCATATGATTTTCCTTCAAACCACGGGTTGTAACGGCCGGGGTCCCGACACGTATACCTGAAGTTGTAAACGGGGTACGGCTGTCGAATGGAACCATATTTTTATTTATGGTAATATCGGCTTTCACAAGGGTATTTTCAACAACCTTTCCTGTAATATCAGGGAATTTGGAACGGAGATCGATCAGCATAAGGTGGTTATCGGTACCGCCTGAAATAACCTTGTAACCTTTATCGGTAAAGGCTTTTGACATAACCAGTGCATTCTTCTTCACCTGCATGATGTAATCCATGTATTCATCACTCAGGCATTCACCGAAAGATACAGCCTTGGAAGCGATCACATGTTCAAGCGGGCCACCCTGTATCCCCGGAAATACAGCACTATCCAATAAAGCAGACATCATCTTGGTTTCACCCTTCGGGGTTTTCAATCCCCATGGATTTTCAAAGTCCTTACCCATCAGGATCATACCTCCACGCGGACCGCGAAGTGTCTTGTGGGTAGTGGTGGTGATAATGTGGCAATAAGGCACAGGATCGTTGAGCAATCCCCTGGCTATCATACCTGCTGGATGAGCAATGTCCGCCATCAGGATAGCCCCGATTTTATCAGCGATCTGGCGCATACGCTTGTAATCCCAATCGCGGCTGTAAGCGGATGCACCTGCAATGATCAGTTTTGGCTTCTCAGCAAGAGCAACAGCTTCCATGGTATCGTAATTGATGGTACCGGTGGATTCTTCAACGCCATAAGCTACAGGTCTATACAGGATACCTGACGAATTCACAGGTGATCCGTGCGATAGATGCCCTCCATGCGACAGGTTCAATCCCATAAAGGTATCACCTGGTTTCAGAATGGTCATCAATACAGCCATATTGGCCTGTGCACCGGAATGAGGCTGAACATTAGCCCATTCGGCTCCGAACAATGCCCTGGCACGGTCAATGGCTATCTGTTCCGTCTGATCAACAATCTGGCAGCCACCATAATAACGCCTGCCGGGATATCCCTCAGCATACTTGTTGGTGAGAACTGAACCCATGGCTTGCAATACCTGCGGGCTGACAAAATTCTCAGAAGCAATAAGTTCGATACCGTGCATCTGCCTGGCTTGCTCTTGCTTAATCAAGTCGAAAATGACTTTATCTTTCTGCATATATATATCTTTTGTAATATGTTGTTTTTAAATCAATTACCCACCTATTTCCAACATCGTGGCAAAGGTATAAATTCATTTGAAACCAGCAAAAGTACAGGGTAATTTGACTTTTGTCTTAATAAGGTGAAACCCTTTTCAGGAACCTGATTTAAGCATTTGCAGATTTTACATTTATCTTTTTAGGGTAGAATGGCAGCAGTCCCGGCCCTCATGTTATTGTCGATAATGATCTCATCGGATGTATCTGCCAGTCCGTCTCCATTCAGGTCTGTAAGCAGGTAACCTTCAGAAAAGGCATGAACAGAACTTTCCGTAAGGGTTTTGTCTGCAGCATTTACAAACCCGTCCTGGTTTACATCACCGGAATAAATGCAATACTTTCCGGCGATATTCTTCAGGTTTGAGCCAAATGCCTTTGAAGCTGCAGATGTAAAATCATAGATTGCAGGGCTCGTAGCCAGCGAAACTACAGTTGCAGAGGTCGTAGTGATAGAGTTTCGATGCCTGATGGTTACAAAGTAGGAAGAATTAAAAGTTGCCGGAATATTGCTAAGAACAATGGTTCCATCCACGTTCAAAACTGCTGCGGTATCCGAATAAACAACAGTCGCATAACTGGATTGGCTATGCAATTCAACGGTCACTTTATCAGCAACAGTGCCTGTAAATTGATCCCCGGCAGCATTTTGTGCCTTGCGCATGGTGGCGCCGCCGGTATAAAGACCTTCAATAAAAGCTGTGACAGTCAGGCTCCGGGTTGTAGTGGCAGGCGTTACTGTGAGTGTACCAGACACATTGGTCGTCCCGTTCCAGAAACCTCCGTTGTAACCGCCGTAGAATAATGGCCCTGCCCCTGCCTGGAACCTGCTTGCATAATAGTACGTCCCTGCTGAGGTTATAACTGCTCCAAGATTTGCCATATACTCATCACTTGTGCCGGATACCAAATTATAAACTGCCGGCACCCAATTGGTCCAGGTAGTTGGATCCGAGGCAACTGTGCTGTATCCGATCCATGCATGTATTCCATAAGCACCTCCGGCAACACCGGTTCTGCCATTGGGTATGGTAACATGGCCATATACATTGAAAGCATCCCCGGCTACAATACTGCCGATTGCAGGCCATTGGAGGTTGGCGTAACTGATTTCACCTCCCCAAATGCTATTGACAGTGGTATTGCCATTAACTGAAATTGATCGGTTTGTTCCTGCAGTCCATTCTCCGCCGGCCCATCCGGAATTTTTAAAGTGCTTGAATTCATAGGTACCATTGGCTAAATACAACACAAGCGAGAGGTTGCCATATCCTGAGGAACTCATCTGCAAAGCGGTGTTCATTCCGGGTTCGATCCAGCTCATACCGGTAAAACTCCCGGATAGGTATACCAGGTCTGAAGCTGAATTATAACCACTGGCTGTAGTCATATCCAGGAGGAAAGTTACAGCGGAAAGGCAGGTAAACTGAGCGTCAGATCCATAACCGGTTCCTGAGCTATTCGTTGCATAAGCCCTGATGTGGTAAGTTGTACCTGGAGTCAGGCTGTTGAGAACAGAAGTGAATGCTCCTGAGCCTGTCCCTGCTGTAGAAATATTATCTCCTGGTCCGGGGTTTGCAGCAGTGCCCCAGTAAAACCCCCTGGCTGTAACTGCTGAGCCACCATCTGCCAGGACTGTACCAGCTGCTGTAGCTGTATTCCCGCCAATTGCAGTTATTGCACCTGTTGAAACAGTTGGCAGGGAGCCCCCGACAGGAATGCTGTAATTGGTTCCACTGTTATTATTGATCCGGATACTTTTCATATCAAAATCAGTGGCAATTCCATTTATTGTAGAAGAAAACACATAACAGGAAACAACTCCAGCCGAAGATTGGGCAGGAATAGTTGCTGTTCCGGATATTCCTGACATGCTAAAAGAAATGGCGGTTGAGGTAGCCCATGAATCGGTTGAATATCGAAGGTAGAGGATCTCTTCGGTACTTAGGTTTGCTGAAGTTAAAGCATTTACTACGATCGGGGAACCAATTGTGGCAAGGGCCGGGACTGTCACTGAAGTTATATTTACAGGCTGGGCAGAGGTCTCCATAAAAATCGCCTGGGTGCTGGCATACCCATTATCCTTCCAGTTCATGGTGTACCATTTCCCATTGGTTATGGTAATCTGGTTATCTGAACTTCCGTTGTAGGTGTAAGTTTGAAGGGTATTCATTGCGACGGTAACGTTCTTCCAGGTATTCCCCCAGGGATTTGAAGAAGAACCGCTGCTAAAGACAAATCCGTAAGCCCCCCCGGTAAGGTCCCCGCCGCTGGCTGCTACGCTGAAAATGGTCTGCCAGCGGGTAGTTCCTGTTGCGATCTTCACTACTCTCCCGTTTGTTACCTGGGTTGAACTTGCAAGTGCTAGTTTATTGGAAGGCGGATTTACCCATGTGTTCCAGGCACCAGGCATATTGAGGCCTTCCGGTTCCCAAATTTGCGCATTTGTTTTTGATGCTTGTAAGAAGCACAGCAGGAAAATAAGAACCGACAGGTAGTTTATTTTACCTGAAAACCTGGATAACAGTTTCGGTGGAAGGTTTTCAATTGTCGGGATAGTAAGTATTGTTGGTTTCATTACTCTTCAATTAATTTTCTTTGGCAATTCAGGTTCAGCATCTATTGAGGCAATACAGCAATTACAGACCGGGTAGCATTATTATCCAGGATAATCTGGTCAGCTGCATCGATGATCCCATCTCCGTCCAGGTCGGTTGCCAGGTATCCTGTATTAAATTGTACCGCATCAGCATCAACCAGAGCCATATCACTGTCATTGATCACTCCATCCTGGTTAACGTCTCCGCAATAGATGGCCCAGTTTCCGTCAGGTAGTTGTTTCAGGTTACCCCCGAATGCTTTTGAAGCATTGTCGAATGAATAATTAAGGCTGGAACCGGAACAAACCAGTGGCAATGCACTTGCCGTGAGGATAGAGTTCCTGTGCCGCACAACGAGGTAATAGGTGCCTGAAAATGCGGAAGGGAGGCTTACCGAAATACTGCCGTCAGTTTTCAGTTCAGCAGCTTCAATAGTATAAAGAATGTGGCTGAAATTTGCCGGATCATGAAGTTCAAGATTTACCTTATCTGCAACATCTGCTGTCCAATGGTTCCCGGAAGCATCCCTGGCCGGCCGCATCTGGGCATATCCTGCGTAAAGGCCTTCAAGGAAAAAGTGAACTGCCAGGGGACGAAGCGTACTTCCATTTTGAACAAGGGTAAGAATTACATCAGGCAAACCAGCTGCACTAACAGTAATGGTGGCAGTTCTTGAAACCGAACCCAGGTTTGCAGAACAAGATGCCAGGAGTATAGCATTTCCAAAACCTGAAGATGTAACGGAACACCAGGCCTGATCAGCATGGGCAGTCCATGATGTACTGGAACTGACTGTATAAGATGCTGAACCTTCTGCTTCAGAAATGGTCTGCAGTTGCGGGGAAACAGACAACAACTGGGAAGCATTCAGAACATTATTGTCGCAATTGCTGTAGCAGTTTGCAACATCAGTAAGCAGCGCAGTGTTAACCTGGTTGATGTACTGGCTGATCCTGGTGGGATAGGGCCTGGTAGCGAATGTGAATGCCAGGTTAGGTTGCGCCTGTCCGAATGCAACGGTATTGGTAAGTCTTACCCTGCACAAGCGGGTGGGAGCAGCTGAATTAACCGACAATACTGTTCCATTTCCTGCACCTGGCGGGGCTTTGGTTACAAGGCGGATACAATTTCCAGCAGATACAAAACTGATGAATGCCGGTGCCTGGGAAACATTTAAGCCGGAAGAGTCTGGAACTATAGATGCAGTTACAGTCCCCCCGTTCAAAATGGCAGGATTGAGGGTGATGGCAGCCTGTGCACTTCCTAGTTCAAAGACATCTGCTGCATCCATATCCTCCAGTAACAAATCAAATTCCAATGTCCTGTCGGATGTTTGCTGGTCATTTGCCAAAATGAACCCGAAGGTATGTGGTACCAGGGATGCATCCTGGTTTATAGTAAGCGTGACAGTTGAAGCTCCTGGGCCGCTTACCAGGATATGGGCTGTACGGGGACTCATCTGAATATTGGCAGCAACATTCACCAGGATAGAGCCATTGCCGGATCCGGTAGAAATCGTTGAACACCAGCTTTGGTCACTGCTGGCAGTCCAGCTTGTATTTGATGTTACAATGAACGAAACACTTCCGCCGGCAGAAGCAACGGACTGGCTGGCAGGACTGGCCTGCAGCACAGTGTCCGCAACATTTGATATGGGGATATGGAAATTCTGTCCGGAGTTGTTATTCCAGGTATTGTTGGTATAATGCATTACAAAATCAACCCCGGAAACAGCCTGTGCTGTATTGTTGAATGGGCCGATCTGGATGCTGATCGTTCCAAGGTTGTCAGGACCACTCATTACAGACTCCAAAGCAGGGCCGGTTCCATTAAACAACGTAGAATTCTGGGGCCAGTAAGCTGCATTTGGCGATTGCCAGCTCGAACCGACAGCATTGACCCCCCAATGCAACTTTGCCCCAACCGTTACATTGGTTTCCGTAATTGTAATTACATCATTCTTAGCAGGATTTTCAGGGCTCCATGAAACCCCGGCAGTCTGGTTAGAACCGGAAGTCCCCACATACACATGCTGGATAGGGGTTTTGGCAATATTACCTTTGGTATCGGTAACCTCCACATAATAATCAACCAACTTTTCAGTCAAGCCGGAAATTTGAGCATAATACTCATTGGCAATATAATCAGGAAGAATGAAAAAGTTGATATCCGGGTTATTGGTCACATTCCCTGTTGGGAATACTCTCATGTTCATGCTCAAAGATTGCCAGGCCTGCACACTGCTGCCACCTGCATAGGTTTCATTATCATTATTATCCGAAGCATTTACCCCGTCATTATCAAGGCGGTACTTTAACACAGCCGTTTGAACCCCCGAAACATCGTAAGCAAAAGTCCAAACCGAGAAATCTGTTGAATTCTGATGTTGCTGGTATGCATAGGTTGGCCCGAAACCGGTTCCCCCAGGATTATAAGGATAGCGTTGTGGAATAAATACCGTTGGAGCTGTTTGATCGGTTGAAGGATGGGCATTGATAACCTGGTTAGCATAACTGCAGGCAATGTTGCAGGCCAGCGATTGCTTTACTTCCATGTCGAGGGAAGTGCCATAATACATATAACCGCTATTGTAGGCAGGAAGCAGGTAATGCCAGGCCTCTTCAGCGGCATTGGAAGCTGCACCCGGATTGACGATATTCGCAATATTCAGGGTTCCCTGCAAGTCTTCAGACATCTGTACCCTGTTCTCTGCTGCAACCAGCACGGCCCAGTTCCTGGCATCTTCGGTCCAGCCGTTGGGATTGAACTGATAGCCTGAAGTATACATCGGCCACAGCCAGTTGATGAATTGCGGATGCCCCCAGTCGTTGGCGGCATTGAACCATGAACCGTCTTCCACATGTACAACATCCGTTTCGGGGACGGGATGCTGAGTCAGGAATTGCTGAATAGTAGTCGGAACATATCCTTTGGATGCAGCCTCATTGGCGAATCCGGGTACTGATGAAGAATAATAATCATACCCCCCGCCCCAGGCATTGTCGCCATCGTGTGCCAGCAGGACAAGGGAGGGATGGGAATTATCGTTATAAGGAGCAATATGGCTGTCAATATCGCCGGTCCCCATCAGGGAATAACCATTCTGGTAGCTAAGCAGGTCATCCATTGGCACAACCGTTATCTTGTATTCAGTACCAGTTGAAGGATCAACATACTTTGCCTTATGTGCCTGGTAGCAATAGGGCGCTGCGAATGTCCCTCCCCTTCCATCGATCTGCCCGCTCCACCAATGATTCCCGGTGGCAGTTACTTTGTCGGCAGGATTTGGCGGATCGATATTGCATCCCGAAGTACCGTAATTCAGGGGATAATCACTGAGGGTCCTGGCCAAATGACTGTTTGCTATAATCGACCATTCAAAACCTTCTTCCACCAATGCTTTGATAATACGTTCAGAGAAAGCGCATTCCGCAGGCCAGTAGCCTTTGGAATAATTTGGAGATGTGCCGAAATTCTGATTATACAGGTAACGATGTGCCTGGATCTGTCTTCTTAGTACTTTATCGCTCACAAGAGGAGAAAGTGCATGGTCCATCGAAAAACCTACCATATCCATTCGAGGTTTCCCGGCTGACGTTGTCCAGTTGCGTGCGGTAATAAAGTTATTCTGCCAACCCTGTGAATATCCCCATTGGCCTGCATCAGCAAGGCTTTTGACGTTCTCCATGAGGCAACCGGAATAGCTAACCTGCGCGCCGGCTTCAGGCAAACCCAGCAAGGATTGAACTGCATCTTTTGCACGGTACTGGTAGACCGCCTTACGGTCATCGTTGCCAAAAATTTCCTGGAGATTATTCAGCGGATGCTGCAATCCATCACTATAAAAATTCCCGTTATTCCACTTGAGGTACTGTGACTCCCAGGCTTTCTGGTACTGGTAAGTGATCCAGGTGCTGGTAGCAGGCCAGTAATTAGGCTGTTCAAGATGCCAGAGATAGGTAGTATGGACTTGTGCGAAAACGATGCATCCCATCGACCATAACAGAATGGTCAACAGGAGATTCCTGTTAAAAATCATAGGGTACTTGGGTTTGAAAGCAAATATAGGGCAAAATATTATTCTGTGACAAGCTGTATTATCGTTCAGTGATAAGATGATTGTTGAAAGCTGAATACTATCAAGAATAGAAAATCATTCAACATTCAGCAATAATCTGTTCATAAACTGGCTAGTTTTTTAAGCTAACATATGACACATAAATTTATCCCAAAAAACAATTTAACAGTGGTTTTGCAATGTAAAGAAGTTTTACCAAATTTGGCTTGCTTCCATTCAGAAAGTACTCCAGCACTAATCTTAATTTCACCTTTTCAGCTAACATTAAATGAATTCAATCGTTTTTCATTCTATTCAAATAGGAATATTTGGAATCAGGCAATTTCCAATTATAAAAAAGGTCGCTTGATGTAATTATTTTACTCTGAGCTTTTTCTTCTTAACATTTCTTCATTAAACATCAATTCCTATGTCAACAACCGTCGTTTTTGTTCATGGTTACAGTGTTACAAACATGAATACCTATGGAGAACTGCCTCAGCGCCTGCAAGCTGAAGCCCAGCCCAATGGCTTGGATATCAAGGTTGAAGAGATCTTCCTAAGCCGTTATATCAGCTTTAATGATGCCGTTGGTCTTGATGATATTTCCAGGGCTTTTGACACTGCAGTGCAACAGCAGCTAAAAGATGCCGGGAGGTTCGTATGCATTACCCATTCTACTGGCGGGCCTGTGATCCGCGACTGGTGGAACCGGTTTTATAAAGGCAGCACTCCACCCCTTTCACACCTTATCATGCTGGCACCTGCCAATTTCGGTTCAGCACTTGCAAGGCTGGGAAAAAGCAGGCTGAGCAGGATCAAAACCTGGTTTGAAGGTGTTGATCCCGGACAAAGAGTTTTGGATTGGCTTGAGTGCGGAAGTTCGCTTGCCTGGGAACTGAATTCTGAATGGATCAGGAGTGATGGAAGCCAGATCGGACCTGACGGAGTTTTTCCCTTCGTCATCACCGGGCAATCCATCGACCGGAAATTGTACGATCACCTGAACTCATACACAGGGGAACTAGGATCTGACGGTGTGGTCAGAACAGCAAGTACCAATCTGAATGCTACCTATATCAAACTTGTGCAGAAAAAAACTATTGACTTTGGCCAAATCTCTATTTCCGACACCCTCGAAGAGACAGAATACCAGGAATCTCCTGTAATACCTTTGAGAATTATCAAAGGAAAATCACATTCAGGTGATACGATGGGTATCATGAAAAGTGTTAAAAAAGAGACTACAGATGCAAACAGTTCTGATACTGTGAAAGCTATTTATGAGTGTATCAAGGTTTCTGACCTGCTGCAATACCGGTCGGTAATTGATCAGTTCAAAGCTAAAACTGCCGCTGTGCAAGCTGATGAACTTATCGAAACCGACACTGAACTCTTTTTTGTCAACCGGAAATTCTACCATGACAAGTTTTCGCAGGTCATATTCCGGGTTAAGGATTCTCAGGGCTACTCTGTTACGGATTATGACCTGATATTCACAGCGGGTCCCGATGATGATGCAAATCACCTTCCACCCGGCTTTGCCGTTGACCGTCAGCAAAATAAACTGAATCCTGAAACTATCACATACTTTTTCAATTATGATGTGATGGATGGAACTTCACCTACACTGGATCCGGATATGAAAGTAGAAGCCAGCCTGGGATTGAAAGTAATTCCACGCCCGGATAAAGGTTTTGTGAGATATGCAGCTTGTGGAATTAAAGCTTCAGATGATTTTTTCGACAAAATCCTGAAACCAAATTCAACAACCTTAATAGATATAGAATTGCAGCGCATGGTCAGTACGGAGGTTTTCAGGCTTGAAAAGATTGATGATTACTCTCCTCACATAGTTGATGGTTATTTTGACAAAGTAACTGAAGGATCAGAAATAATAGAATAAGTAAAATTGCAAGGATAAATCATCCAGAAGAAAGATTTTGTCAACCCGATAAATTATTGGACTTTTGAGTAGCAGCAAATGGAATTTGATATTTTGCTAAAACTACCTGCTCAAGTTCAAATGTTAAAAGGAAGGAAATTAGTGCCTATCCTTGGTGATATCCGATTCTGGATATTGCTGTTCTTCTTTTTCCGGCTGGTTGGGATAACAAATGCGCCTTTAGAATCAGGTCATAGCTGGAGGCAGTGCCTTACGAATATGATTGCGAGGAATTTTTCAGAGGGAGGCCCGGATATATTATATCCAAGAATTGATATGGCGGGCGATAGGACAGGTATTATCGGTTCTGAATTCCCTTTCTACAACTACCTGATTTACCTGCTTTCCAGTCTTTTTGGCTATGCACATTGGTATGGAAGGATTATCAACCTCCTAATCTCAAGTATCGGAACGTATTATTTCTTTCTTCTAGCCGGGAAGTTAAGCGACCGCAGGATTGCGTTCAGCTCAACCATCATATTGTTATGTTCGATCTGGTTTGGTTATTCTAGAAAGATAATGCCGGATACATTAAGCGTTTCACTTGTCATCATTGGTTTGTTTTACGGCTATCAATATCTCTATTCCAATTCACTGAAAAGCCTGCTGCTTTTCATGATTTTCTCAGGACTGGGGGTACTTTGCAAGATTCCGGCAATGAGTTTGATGGCAGCCATTCCTGTTATCTTACTTGTAAAGGAAATCCCGGCTAAGAGAAAGCTCATTGTTGCAATTACAGGATTACTCTGCCTCTTTCCTGCTTTTATGTGGTATTTCTACTGGGTTCCCTACCTGGTTCAGACCTATCATTATCAACTTTATTTCCCAAAAGGATTGATGGAGGGAATTCGTGAGATCCTCCCTCTGACCTGGCAGCTATTTGAAAAATTTTATTTCAGTTCTTTGTTTTCATACCTGGCATTTGGATTCTTCGTTGCTGGTGTGTATTACATCAGCCGAAGCAAAACACTTTGGCTGAAGCTTGGATTGGCGATGATATCGCTTATTTTTTTGGCCTTCATAATTAAGACCGGGGCTGTGTTTCCTTTGCATAGCTATTATATAATTCCTTTTACTCCGGTTATGGCTTTTATCGCAGGACATGGTATTGCAAAACTGCCCCTGAAATTTCAATATATTCCGCTACTTATCATTGCACTGGAAGGCATAGGCAACCAACAGCACGACTTCTTCCTCAAACCCTCGGAGTTGTATAAGTTGCGCCTGGAAAGCAAAATGGAAAAGTGGGTAGGGAAGAATGAAAAAATCGTGATAAACGGAGGGCCCTCCCCTCAGGAAATCTACTTTGCAAATCGCAAAGGCTGGACGATAAACAGTGAGCAAATCAACCTCAATAACCTTGAAGAATATCGAAAAAAGGGTGCCAGGTACCTGGTTATTGACAAACATTTATCTGAAGCTCTAATTCCAGAATTTCCTGTTATCTATTCAGATCCGGATTTCAGCATATCTCTCCTTGAGCGCAAGTGAATTTCGCCTGGTGTACGTTCTTTTGAAGCTATTAAGTCTAAACAAAAATTAACAGAAAAGAAATTTGGACTGATATTCCGATTTCAGGAAATCAGTATCTTTGGCATATATCGTTGATATTGAACACCAAAAAATGCAGGACAACATAAACCAACTGGTTGCAGAATTGCGTTCGGTATACAGATCCATGCTGCCAGGCACTGATGGCTCTGGTTCTGATGGCGATCAGGCGCAGATTGAAGCAATGGCATTTGCCGACGATTATATTCCCGGAATACCGGAAAAACTATCAGATATCACCGGCATTAGCCAGGAAAAACTACCATTTCCTGTTAAGTTAAAAGCTGAAGAATCTGCTTTACTGGCTAAAGAATTGGAACTTCTGCTGAATCATTTTAATTTTTATACCATTTTTCCAGAGAAATGCCCCCTTGAAATGCGCTATTTCTTCATCCGGAGTATTTGGAACAATGAGTATGTTTCCGTTGCATTCGGCAGATCCAATATTGAATTTTGCGAAAAAGATATCGACACTTGTCCATTCCCTGAATTTTGCAACGACTGTGAGGCTAAAGATTCTAATGTGAAAGCCTCCACTAGCCGCCGCTCAGAGTATGATTTTGATCCCGGCGAAATGTTTGGCTGAGCCTCGAAGGCTTAGCGCATGGGGCGTAGTGCGAACGGCATAGCACGAACGGCATAGCGTGAAGGGCGGAGCTTATAGGGCAGAGCTAGAAGGGCTAGGCTCGAAGGGCAGACCGCGAAGGGCGTAGCGTGAAGGCAATCTGACTGCGGCAAATTAATTCCCAGGTAAAAAACATGAAATGATTCACAGGGAACTATAGGCTCAAATTCCAAATCATAATGCATTGGGCACCAACTCATTAGCTGGCAGATGAATGTATAGGGCCCAGCTTTCGCCAGATCAGATTCAGAATGCTGATCTGCCATCTGGCAGACCTGTCTGAAACAAGCAGAATTCAAGATGACTTTTTTATCATTAAGCTATTAATATTGTTGATGATACGATAATTATTGTCATCCGCTATTGCAACTCATACATCCTTGTAAACTCCTCGCTCTATGAAAGCCAGACTGCTATTCTACATTTCCTGCCTGCTACTGCTTTCAGAATGCCTTAAACTTCCTGACCAGGCTCCTGCAACTATGAAAGCCTTAGTTGCTCCGGATAATTTCGATTGGAGCGTTTCTAAACCTGTTACAATACATCTTTCCAATCTGCCGGCCGGGGTGATACGCATTTCATCTGCTGACGAATCCGAATTATACATGAAAGCCATGGATGATGGCATTTCCAAAGAGATGGATCTCAGCATTTCCTTACCCGCCTACATCCAGCAATTGCGAATAAATGAACAATTACTAAGCATCAACTCGGGATCGATAAATTATAGTTTGAAGACAGGATCCTATAAAAGCATAAATATTAATACGTCTCTTAACCTTAATGGAACTAACTCTTGGGTAAAGGTAGCAGGTGGAGCCACCCTGGCTTTTACCAATAAATACAGTATGTCTGCTTGGGTGAAGGCTAGCCGGCAACAAACAGCGAAAATAGTTCAGAAAGGAGACTGGGATGGACTTGGCCTTGGCCAGGATCTTTGGAATGGATGGCAAACAAGTGTAGCATTCAGTGACGGTACCTCCGCAGTACTGAATTGGGGTGGCGGCAGGCCTGTTCTTAACCAATGGTACCACCTGGTGGGAACTTATGATGGCACTATTTTAAAAATTTATGTCGATGGTGTACTTAAGAATTCAGTAGCTGAGTCAAAGAACATCAGAGCTAATGGCAGGTTTGTCTCAATCGGCTCTGATGCCGGTTCCCAGAAATTCTTCCAGGGACTGCTTGATGAAGTCTCCATCTGGAATGAAGCAATGAGCATCAACCAAATCACCACCGCCCGAACCATAGGATTAACAGGTGGTGAATCCGGGCTAAAAGCTTATTGGAAGTTCAACGAAGGAAGCGGGAATACCTCACTTGATCAGACAATTTCGCACCTGGATGGAACTAATAACAGTATTTCCTATTCAACAGAGGTAGGATATGCCCAGACAGTTGACATGGATGGTGACGGAGTGCCTGACAGCTATGATGATTACCCTCTGGATAGCCAACGGGCTTTCAATAATTACTTTCCGGTTTCGGGATATGGAACCCTGGCTTTTGAAGATCTCTGGCCGAGCAAGGGAGACTTCGATTTTAACGACCTCGTGGTAGGCTATCTCTTCAATACGATTACCAATTCACAAAACAAACTGGTTGAGACCAAGGCAAATTTTCTGGTCCGGGCAATTGGTGGAAGTTTTAAAAATGGGTTTGGGGTACAACTGAGAGGCACAACCATTCCATCCTCCGAAATTACCTGTTCCGGTTATAACCTCCAGGAAAAGTATATTACTCTTTTGCCGAATGGCCTGGAGGCTCAGCAGGCTAAACCCACATTTATTGTATTTGACAACGCGTTTCGAATCCTTAGCGGAAACAGTGGTACTTTTGGTGTAAATGTTCAAAGCGGAGAAACCTTTATCCCGTCGGATACAGTTAAAATCCGCCTTAATTACCCGATAAACAAGTATACATTAACTCAACTTGATCAAACAGAGATAAATCCATTCCTTATCGTAAACAAGGACAGGAGCAAAGAAATTCACCTCGCTGATCAACCTCCCACTTCACTTGCTGATATCTCGTATTTTGGTACGGTAAATGACAACAGTATTCCGTCAGCAAACCGGTACTATAAATCCAAAAACAATCTTCCATGGGCGCTGAATATTCCCGGCAACTTTGATTATCCCCTGGAAAAGCAGGATATACTAACAGCACATCTGAAAATGAGCAGCTGGGTTCAATCAGGAGGTTCCGAATATGCTGACTGGTATATGAACCAACCTGGATACCGTAACCAGGCCTTTCTCTACCATCATTAGCCTTTGTTTATAAATTGTCAGATCGCAAGCTGATGGCAGATTTAACAATAAATAGATAAATCAATTAACAGATCAGCCTTTCTGTATTCTCTTATATTTACTTTCAGCTGAATCTCTTTGAAATTCAAATGGTTACTTGCAAAATGAATATCGAATGATCCGCCCCAGGCGGAAATTGCCACCGAATGACCATTTCATCTCTCACAAAGTCGCATAGCACTTTCACAAGGCCACCGAATAACAATTGTTTGACCATTGTATGACCATCGTATGACTACCGATGACTATTGTATGACCATTGTATGACTACCAATGACTATTGTATGACAATTGTATAACTACCGAATGACTATTGTATGACCATCGTATGACCATCGTATGACTACCGAATGACTATTGTCTGACCATCGTATGACCATCGTATGACCATCGTATGACCATCGTATGACCATCGTA
>JACAAZ010000031.1 GCA_013376995.1 Bacteroidota bacterium
TTACTGCTGCCTCCCGTAGGAGTCTGGTCCGTGTCTCAGTACCAGTGTGGGGGATAATCCTCTCAGAACCCCTAGACATCGTCGCCTTGGTAAGCCGTTACCTTACCAACTAGCTAATGTCACGCATGCCCATCTATAACCGCCGGAGCTTTAATTGCAAAGAGACTCCTCCTCGCAATGTTATGGGATATTAGCCCCGCTTTCGCGGGGTTGTGCCCCAGTTATAGGTAGGTTGCATACGCGTTACGCACCCGTGCGCCACTCTCATCAAAGTATTGCTACCTCGAATCCCGTTCGACTTGCATGTATTAAGCCTGCCGCTAGCGTTCATCCTGAGCCAGGATCAAACTCTCCATTGTAAGTTGATCTTAAATGTCTCAAGAAATATTCTACTCTTTTCAATTGAAAAGGGATATTCGCTACTGTGTGATTGACTTCAGTTTTTCAAAGAACGTTTGACTTATATGTTGCCGTTACCGGCTTAGTCATTCAAATTGCTTTCAATCTTCCTTATTCAGTGGCCCGTTTTGGAACCGCTTCTTGAATTGGGACTGCAAAGGTAAACTTCTTTTTTAATCCCGCAACATTTTTTTAAAAAAAATGCTAACAATTTTTTAAAGAACGATTGTGTGTTTCAAATTGGGCTGCAAAGGTAAAACGATGTTTTTAATTGACCAAATAATTCTGAAAAAAAATTGAGATTTATTTAAGCCTCTAATTTACAGTGTTTTTGGAGATGATCTTCTGAACATCCCGCTGTTCCTGACTTGCAAACCTTCAATGAACTTGTGCTGTAAAGCGGGTGCAAAAGTATAAATTAATTTCATAGTTCCTACACTTTATTTAAAAAAAATATAAAAAAAGTTATTAGGGTTTGATAAACAGTGATTTGCAATCTGAATATTTTTTAGCACCGCAATCATAATCTCGTATTTTTGTAGTTATTACTAATATTACTACCAATAAACCCATTCTATGCACCTTACTTCCGATTTTTTCAATTCTAAAGCTATCTGGTTGTCTGTCATTATTATAATGGCTTTTTCCGGACTTAAAGCCCAGGATCCTATTAATTTTAACGATAAACCTAAATTCTCCCTTAAAGACCATTTATTCTACGGGGGGAATCTGGGTTTACAGTTCGGTAATGTGACAATGGTTGACGTTTCACCTATGATTGGATATAAATTCAACCCCAAATTCGGCATTGGATTCAGTCCTACCTATAAATATTATGGCTACAAAAACTATTACAGTGATAACTCAGACCTTAAAACCAATGTTTTTGGTGCAAGTATATTTGGCCGGTATGTGATCTGGCAAAATGTTTTTGCTCATGCAGAATACGAATATCTTACCTATAAAACCAAGGATGACCAGTACCCTAGCATGAATTTACGAAGGGATTTTCAATCCGTCCTTGTTGGAGGTGGATACAGGGAAGCCATCTCCCAAAATGCATTTATGTACTTGCTTATCCTGATGAACCTGAATGAAACTATCGATTCACCTTACTCAAATCCTGTTATTCGGGCCGGGTTCAGTATCGGATTTTAAAAGTTCCTCTGTTATATATATTGTATATGCTAAATAAAAAGCCCCAATCAGCGATATGGGGCTTTTTATTTAATGTTCTGATAATATTGGTAAAATATATATCAAGTGGATGCTCTGCATGTCCTGGGGCGTTTAATTGCCTTCGGGTATATTTCTGAGTACTTCCAGTGTGAGATCCCAAAACTTCCTTACAGTTGAAATAAGCAGACGTTCATCAGGCGAATGTGCTCCTTTAATGGTTGGGCCAAAGGAAATCATATCCATATCCGGATAGCACTCTCCAATCAATCCGCATTCAAGGCCAGCATGAATGGCCAGCACCTTTGGCTCGGTAGTAAAGAGCTTCTTATATGCTTCTCGTGTAATTTCAAGAACCTTGGATTTTGGATTAGGTGTCCATCCGGGATATCCGTCACTATGCACAATTTTGCCTCCGGCAAGCCTGAAAACACTTGCTACCATGCTCACAACATCATCTTTTCCACTCTCAGAGGAACTCCTCTGACTGGTTCCAATGATGATCTGTTTATCCGTGAACTTAATGGAAGCAAGATTTGTAGATGTCTCAACGAAATTGGGGATATCTGCCGACATTGCTATGACTCCGTGTGGGCAAGCATAGATTGCATTAAGAAGCTTTTCCTGTGATGAAAGATCCATTACAAAGGATGGCATCTCCGCAGTCTGGTAACTAACTAGCAGATCCGGTTCGGTTGTCTTAAATTCAGCCTTTACTGTAAGGTTATATTCTTTCACATATTTGATGAAGTCCTGCTGGAAACGTTTAGGAACCATCACCGTTGCAAAGGCCTCCCGGGATATCGCATTCCGAAGATTCCCTCCTTCAAAGGACGAAATTCTCATTTCAAATTTATTCCCTGAATTCCATAGCAAGCGGTTGAGGATCTTATTGGCATTCCCCAATCCTTTATTGATATCATCTCCGGAATGGCCACCCTTAAGCCCTGTTACTTTAATCTGGAAACTGCTGCAGTCATAATTTACAGGGACTTTGGAATAACTGAAAGTTATTGTAGTGTCTTTTCCACCTGCACAACCAATGAATAATTCACCCTCATCTTCAGAATCAAGATTTAGCAATATCCTTCCTTTTAAAAACTCAGGTTTAAGACCATATGCTCCGGTTAATCCGGTTTCTTCATCAACTGTGAACAAGAATTCGAGGGGACCATGTATAATTGTATTATCCTCCATAATTGCAAGCTGAGCAGCAATACCAATACCATCATCAGCTCCAAGTGTAGTGCCGGTTGCTTTGATCCATTCCCCGTCAAGACGTGGAACTATAGGATCCTTGTCAAAATCATGATAAACATCGGAATTCTTCTCACAGACCATATCAATATGGCTCTGAAGAACTACTATAGCGAGATTTTCTTTTCCCATGGATGCCGGTTTCCGAACCAGGATATTGCCAGTTTCATCCGTCAGGCATTCAAGGTTAAGCTTTTCTGCCACTTGTATAATATAAGCGGCAATAAGTTGTTCTTTTTTTGATGGTCGGGGGATCTTACAGATCTCTTCAAAATAGTTCCATACCAGCTCAGGGTAGAGCCCATTAAATGTCTTGCTCATAACAGGTCTTATATGATAATCGCACAAATATATGCGAATAATAATAAGAATTGTTGACCTTCAGGAAAAGTTTTTATATAGAAGAAATTGAATTTGATGGGTAGAATTACACCATATAGCAAGTCAGGCTAAAGGACAGTTTCTGAAAAAATCAGGAATCCAGTTCTTTTAGGTTCATGATGGCTTCAAGCGGATTTTGGGCTGCAAAAACTGAATTACCTGCAACAAGCACATCAACTCCTGATTGAACTAGTTTCCTTGCATTGTTAAGGTCAACCCCTCCATCGACTTCAATGAGTGTGTTTGACTTGCATTGCTGAATCATTTCTTTGAGTTCAACGATCTTTTTGTAGGAGTTTTCAATGAATTTTTGTCCGCCATAACCAGGGTTAACAGTCATGACAAGTACTAAATCCAGGTCATTAAGAACTTCTTTCAGCAAATTGACTGCCGTATGCGGGTTAATTGCTACCCCGGCCTTTATGCCCAATTCCTTAATAGCCTGGATTGATCGGTGGACATGAATTGAGGCTTCATAATGAAAACTGATGAGGTCGGCACCTGCATTTTTGAACTCCTGGAAATAACGTTCCGGCTGAACTATCATAAGGTGAACATCCAGAGGCTTGGTCGAGAGTTTCTTTATGGTTTTGATTATATGAAATCCAAAAGAGATGTTGGGAACAAACACACCATCCATTACATCAACATGTATCCAGTCGGCATCGCTTTGGTTTAGCATTTGGATTTCTTGTCCCAGCTTGCCAAAATCAGCTGTCAGGATGGATGGGGCTAACAGGTGTTTCATGAGGTGAAAATCTGATCAGTATAATTCGAATCTTATAAAACAAAGGTAAAAAAAAGAGCGGATGATGATCCGCCCTTAATTTTTAACCGAGATAGGTCTTCAGGATTTTAGAACGGGAGGTGTGTTTCAGTCTCCGGATTGCTTTTTCTTTAATTTGTCTTACCCTTTCACGGGTGAGGTCAAATTTTTCTCCGATTTCTTCCAGGGTCAGCGGATGACTGCCATTAAGGCCAAAATACAATTTGATAACATCTGCTTCACGTGGAGTAAGGGTGCTGATAGCGCGGTCAATCTCCTTGCGAAGTGATTCATAAAGGAGACCAGTTTCCGGTGTTGGGCCGTCATCACTCCGGAGAACATCATACATGGTATTGTCTTCATCTTGCACCAACGGGGCATCCATAGAAACATGGCGGCCTGAATTGCGCATGGATTCCTTTACTTCATTTTCGCTGATCTCGAGTAAACCGGCTATTTCGTCGCTGTTAGGTTCACGTTCGTATTGTTGTTCCAACTTGGCATATGCCTTATTGATCTTGTTTATGGCTCCGATCTTATTCAGGGGAAGCCTGACAATACGCGACTGTTCTGCTAATGCCTGGAGAATGGACTGACGGATCCACCATACTGCATAGGAAATGAATTTGAAACCGCGGGTTTCATCAAACCGCTGGGCGGCTTTGATCAGTCCAAGATTTCCCTCATTAATAAGATCAGGGAGGCTGAGACCCTGGTTCTGGTATTGCTTTGAAACGGAAACAACGAAACGAAGATTCGCTTTTGTAAGTTTTTCGAGAGCAGCACGGTCACCCTGCTTAATACGCTGGGCAAGCCTTACTTCTTCTTCAGCGGTAATGAGCTCTACTTTTCCAATTTCCTGCAGATACTTGTCTAGAGATGCAGTTTCACGGTTAGTGACCTGCTTGGTGATTTTGAGTTGCCTCATAATTTTATATTGGGTTGATGGCGTTGATGTTTACGAAAAAATGGAGGGTGAGGTTTCAAAAAAGGCAAAAAAAAGAGCTTTTATGTTTAACATAAGTTAAAACACAAAAGCTCAATTAATTACTGATTGCCTGTGGATCCGCCCGGTTCATCCTGGGCTGGACGGGGAAGTAAAACTTTACGGGATAATTTCAATTTTCCGGTTTTACTGTCAACCTCTATCAGTTTAACATCAATCTTATCACCAACCTTCAGCACAGATTCAACATCCTTCAGGCGGCGCCATTCAATTTCCGAAATATGAAGCAATCCGTCTTTACCTGGTAAAATTTCTACAAAGGCACCAAAAGTAGTGATTGTTTTCACTGTTCCGTTGTATACTTCACCTACTTCAGGTATTGCAACAATTCCCTTGATGCGGGCTTTCACTGCATCGATGGAATCCTTGTTATTTGAAACAATGTCAATGATTCCGAATTCACCAACTTCTTCGATAACGATGGTAGAACCGGTTTCACGCTGCATTTCCTGTATCACTTTTCCACCAGGGCCTATAACGGCTCCAATAAATTCACGCGGAATGGTGATCTTGACAATACGTGGTACATGTGGCTTGTAATCTTCACGGGGAGTGGTAATGGTCTTGGCCAGTTCTCCCAGTATATGAATACGTCCGCGGCGAGCCTGGTCAAGGGCCTCCCTGAGTATTTCGAACGAAAGTCCATCAACCTTGATATCCATCTGGCAGGCTGTGATACCATCGCTGGTGCCGGTTACCTTGAAATCCATGTCACCCAGGTGATCTTCATCGCCGAGGATGTCAGAGAGAATAGCATATTTTTTGGTTTTGCTGTCAGTAATCAAACCCATAGCAATCCCGGAAACAGGTTTGCGGAGTTTTACACCGGCATCCATAAGTGCGAGTGTTCCGGCACAAACGGTAGCCATAGATGATGATCCGTTTGACTCGAGGATATCGGAAACGATACGAACGGTATAGGGATTATCTTCCTTGCTTGGCATCATACCTTTAAGTGCGCGCAATGCAAGGTTTCCATGCCCGATTTCGCGGCGGCCGGTTCCTGTTATACGTTTTACCTCACCTGTTGAGAAAGGAGGAAAGTTATAATGAAGAATGAAGTCGATTTTTTCTTCGATCATTGCTCCGTCAATCATTTGTTCGTCAAGTTTGGTTCCCAGGGTAACCGTTGTGAGTGATTGTGTTTCACCGCGGGTGAATATTGCCGAACCATGTGCCATTGGCAGGTAATCAACTTCCGACCAGATCGGGCGGATCTCATCCAGCTTACGGCCATCGAGGCGGCGACGGGCATCCAGGACCATGTTGCGCATGGCCTCCTTTTCCACGTCATGGTAATACCTGCTGATAAGGGGAGCTTTTGCAGCCTGGTCTTCTTCTGACAGGGTAGCTTTAAATTCTTCCTTAATGGCTTCAAATGCCTCGCTTCTTGCATGTTTTGGTTGCCCTGACATGGCTACAGCCAGGATCTTGTCATAGGTAAACTCCCTTATAGTTGTACGAAGTTCATCGTCATTCTTCTCATGGCAATACTCGCGCTTTGGACTTGATTTTTCAACAATAGCAGCCAGTTCTTCAACGGCCTTGCACTGTATTTTGATATGGTCGTGAGCAAAACTGATCGCATCGATCATATCCTGTTCAGAAACTTCTTTCATTTCGCCTTCAACCATCACGATATCTTTAGCAGATGCAGCGACGATAAGGTCGATATCAGCAGATGCGATATCACTGGTATTTGGATTGATGATAAATTTTCCGTCAACACGAACTACACGTGATTCGGAAATTGGGCCGTTGAAGGGAATGTTGCTAACGGCAAGTGCGCTCGAAGCTGCCAGGCAGGCAAGAGCATCAGGCAGTACCTGTGCATCAGCGGAGATCAAAGTAATGATCACCTGTACTTCAGCATGAAAATCATCTGGGAACAATGGACGCAGGGCGCGGTCCACCAATCGGGATATTAAAATTTCGTGGTCCGATGGACGGGCTTCCCTTTTGAAGAAGCCACCCGGGAAACGGCCTGCTGCTGCATATTTTTCCCTGTATTCAACGGACAATGGCATAAAATCAACATTTTCGGCGGCTTCTTTTTTTGCCACCACAGTAGCGAGAAGCATAGTGTCGCCCATGCGGACAACCACTGATCCATCTGCCTGCTTGGCGAGTTTGCCGGTTTCTATGGAAACTACGCGGCCATCGCCAATGTCGAAGGTTTTTACAATTCCTTCCATAATTAATTACCTCTTTCTTTCTTTAATAAGACATATAATGCTGTTTACGGATACACCGGAAGTTAGTTGACAGCACAACAAAACAAACTTCCTGTTCAGGTTAATACAAAAAAAGGCAATTGAAAAATTGCCTTTCCTTGAATATATTGTAATTGCTCAATATCGTTACTTACGGATGCTGAGTTTGCTGATAATCGCACGGTAACGTTCAATTTCTTTCTTCTTCAGATAATCCAGCAGCTTACGACGTTTACCAACAAGCCTGACCAAAGAACGTTGGGTAGCAAGATCCTTCTTGTTGATTTTAAGGTGCTCGGTAAGGTGCTTGATACGATAGGTAAAGAGCGCGATCTGACCTTCTGCTGAACCAGTGTCAGCATCGGATGCGCCGTTTTCCTTGAAAATATCCTTCTTGATTTCAGGCGTTAAATACATATGTGTAAGACTGTTAGTTTACTTGGGATTTCAATTTTCGGGCTGCAAAATTAGTACTTTTCAGGTAAAGAAAAAAGTTTTCCTCAATTTTTTTACATGATCATCGTAAATGCATGTATTACAGCACAAAAGTAAATAAAAAACCAAAACAGAAGATGTTAAATTATTGCCTTTTCTTTAACAAAACACATTAAATGATGTAACTTTAGACAAAAAGGTATTCTGAGCATCGAATAATTGAGAAGCGATATGTCTTGTTTAATGAAAAATATAATTGGTTAAACAAATTGTTTATTTTATTTGTTTCTATCTTATCTAAAGTATCCATGAAAAAATTAAACGTCTTAATAATTGGAGCCGGTTTTTCCGGGTTAGCATCTGCGGCCCTTCTTGCTAAGGAAGGACACCAGGTGAAAGTCCTTGAGAAAAACGCATTAGCAGGAGGAAGAGCCGGTATCCTGAAATCGGATGGATTTGTTTTCGATACTGGTCCAAGCTGGTATTGGATGCCAGATGTATTTGAACGCTATTTTGCGCAATTTGGCAAAACACCTTCTGATTACTATCATCTTGAACGTCTTGATCCATCGTATCGATTTTATTTCGGAGAAGGTGAGATCGTTGATGTGCCTGCATCTTTTAAGGATGTTGAAGATCTGTTCAATTCAATTGAAAAGGGAAGCGGGGCACGTCTAAACAAATTCCTGGCTGAGGCAGAATTCAAGTACAAGGTAGCTATGGACAAGTTTGTCTACAAACCAGGGCTGTCAGTTACCGAGTTTCTACAACCTGAGTTATTGGGATCCGTTTTCCGGCTCAATTTATTCAGTTCTTTCGAAAAGCACATTAAGAAATACTTCAGGAGCCCCAGGATCAGGCAAATGCTTGAATTTCCAATATTATTCCTTGGCGGGACTGCACAGAATACCCCTGCCCTCTATAGCCTGATGAACTATGGTGATATTAAACTGGGTACCTGGTACCCTAAGGGTGGAATGTATAAGGTTGTTGAAGGGATGGTTCAGTTGGCTGAATCAATGGGAGTGGAGTTCATCTATAATTCACCGGTTAGTAGTATTGAGGTTGAAAATGGAAAGGTAAGCAGTGTAACGGCGGGAGGAATATCTCATTCTTGTGATATTTTGGTTGCTTCTGCTGATTATCATCATGTTGAACAGGATTTACTACCTGCAGCATATCGTGAGTATTCACAGGGCTATTGGGATAAGCGGGTGCTATCGCCATCTTCACTCATTTATTTTATGGGGATCGATACCCCTTTGGATGGGATGCTGCATCACACCCTGTTTTTTGATGAGGACCTGGATGAACATGCTAGAAAAATTTATACTGACCCATCCTGGCCAGAAAAGCCTTCCATTTATTTCAGTTGTGCTTCCAAAACAGATGACAGTGTTGCCCCAAAAGGTATGGATAACCTTTTTGCTTTGATTCCAATAGCTCCGGGACTTGAAGACAACGCAGAAATCAGGGCACATTATTTTGAACTGATACTGAACAGGATCAAACTGATGACTGGCCAGGATATCAGTAATAATGTGAGTTACCTGAAAAGTTATGCTTTAAAGGAATTTAAGGAAGACTTCAATGCCTATAAGGGAAATGCCTATGGGTTGGCCAATACCTTGATGCAGACTGCATTTCTCAAACCTAAAATGATGAACAGAAAACTCGGGAACCTTTTTTATGCGGGACAATTAACCGTTCCCGGGCCAGGGGTGCCTCCCGCATTGATTTCTGGTCAAATAGTAGCCGAAACAATTAAGCAGAGGATCAGGAACAAAAAACTTTAATCCTATAACCATGACAGCAATAGCGCTTCCAATAAATATTGATTCCAACGCAAAACCTATGAAGGAATTGTTCGATATGATCTCCCGGAAATCCAGTAAAATGACGACTGTTACCTACAGTACTTCATTTTCACTTGGTATTCGCTTCTTTAGCAAGCGATTTCATGATCCAATTTATGGGATTTATGGTTTTGTCAGGTTTGGCGACGAGATCGTCGATTCTTTTCACGGGTATGATAAGGAAAAGCTGCTCAGCCGCTTTGAATCGGATACCTATGCTGCTATTGATGAAAAAATAAGCCTGAATCCAATCCTTAATAATTTCCAGTATGTTGTAAATACCTATAATATTGAAAGGGAACTGATAGAACTCTTCCTGAAGAGCATGCGAATGGACCTGGACAAGGTGAAATATGACAGGAGAAGGTACGAGGAATACATACTTGGCTCGGCTGAGGTAGTAGGATTAATGTGTTTGAGAGTTTTTACGGAAGGGAATAACAAAAACTATAATGATCTAAAGGAATCGGCCATGCAATTGGGTGCCGCTTTCCAGAAAGTAAACTTCCTCCGCGATCTGAACGCAGATGTTAAAGGACTTGGACGATCTTATTTCCCAGGTCTTGACATGAGTCATTTCGATGAAAAAAGTAAGAAGGCAATTGAGCTGGAGATTGAAAATGATTTCGCTAATGGCCTTCAAGGTATACGCAAATTACCGAAAGGAGCTCGCTTTGGTGTTTATGTAGCCTATTGTTATTTTCTAGCCCTGCTGAGGAAAATAGAAAAAACACCAGCTGAAAGAGTCATTACAAAAAGAATTCGGATTTCAAACGGCAAGAAATACTTACTGCTGGTGACCTCATATTCGAAACACTTGCTAAATAGCATATGAAGAATTACCTGTTTTGTACTCTCTTGTTTCTTGTATTTTTTGCCGGATACCAGGATGTGTATGCGCAGCAATCCCTTGTTGACAAAGTACGGGTGCAGTTCTTTTCAATGAAAGCCAACAAAGATGGCGCTCTTAACCTTTATTTCCGGTTAAAGCCCATGGACCTTACTGCAAATTCCATATTGCTTGCCTACAGGGGAGCAGCTTCTGCCGCTTCAGCCGGTTCTGTTGGTGGAGTATATAAGAAGCTTGAATACTTTTCGAACGGTAAGAAAGAAATTGAACTGGCTGTACATAAAAGCCCAGATGACCCCGAGATCAGGTTTCTAAGGTTGGCTACGCAACTCAATGCACCCTCCTTCCTGGGGTATCATTCGAATATAGAGGAGGATAAAAATCATATAATCAGTTCTTTGGCTAAATTGAAGGGCAATGATCCAAATGCGTACCTTTACAGAAATATTTCGGCTTTTCTTCTGGATAATAAGTTATTGAATGCAGTGGAGAAGCTTAAGATCTCGCAATTTCTGAAAGAACAGGTTTAAATGATGACAGAGGAAGAAAAAGTGGTATTGGTAGATGAGAATGATCATACTATCGGGGAGATGGAGAAAATGGCTGCCCACCGGAGTGGCGCCCTTCACAGGGCAGTTTCAATTTTGGTTTTTAATAACAGGAATGAATTGATGCTGCAGCAAAGAGCGCTTTCAAAGTATCATTCACCAGGATTATGGACTAATACATGTTGCAGTCATCCACATCCGGGTGAACCGACTCCCCAGGCAGCACACCGGAGGTTGAAGGAAGAGATGGGTTTTGAATGCCAGCTGAATAAGGTCTTTGACTTCACCTATAAAGCAGAATTTGAAAATGGCCTCACAGAACATGAATTTGATCATGTCTATGTGGGTTACTATGATCGGGACCCTGTTTTAAACCCTGATGAAGCTGAAGCTTTCAAATGGATGTCTGTAAGGAGTATTCTCCAGGATATGAGAGCCCAACAGGAAAAATACACTGTGTGGTTTCACCTTATTATGCAGAAAATTGAAGAGAAAATGCCTGAACTTGTCGTTTAGTTAGCTGTTTTAGTTAAAATACATAAGATATGAATCTGATATTCAATATAGTGTTAGTCATTGCAGCTTTCCTTTTCATGGAATTTGTTGCCTGGTTTACACACAAATTCGTAATGCACGGATTCTTATGGGTGCTTCATAAAGATCACCATATCCGTGATGGAAGGAAAGTTGAATGGAACGATGTATTTGCCATCATGTTCGCCTTACCGAGTATTTTGCTTATCTATTTCGGCGTTATGCGCCCGGATAATATCATGTTGAGCATTGGAATTGGAATAGCCCTTTATGGTTTCTCCTATTTTATGTTTCACGATATATATGTTCATCAGCGCATTAAAATCCTGTCAGGCTTCAGCAACCGGTACCTGAGGGCAACAGTAAAAGCCCACAAGGAGCATCATAATCCTAAAGCTCATTATAATTTCGGCTTCCTTATCGCTCCTTTCAAATATTACAGGGAAGAATTCCATTCAAAATAATCCGTTTTTGCAGACCTATCCTGATGGACCGCTGGCTCTACCTTATTATTGACCTTGGCGCTATCTCCATTCCATTATTGGCAAGTTTTCACAAACGCCTTAGGTTTGACAGGCAGTTTGTCAATCTCCTTCCCGCACTATTGCTTACTATGCTTGTGTTTATCCCCTGGGATATGGCAAAAACCCATTTTCGGATTTGGGGGTTTAATCCAAGGTATATTACCGGCTTTTACATCGGAAACCTGCCTGTTGAAGAATGGCTATTCTTTTTAGTAATTCCTTATGCATGCATTTTTACCTATCATGCGCTGAATGTGCTTATATCCAAAGAGGTAATAGGGAAATCGGCTTTTCTTGTTTCTGAATTTCTGGCTGCCACTCTGATATTAACAGGACTCATCTACATTACCCATATTTATACTTCTGTAACATTCATATTTACCGGAATTTTCTTGCTTATCCATAGTTTATACCTAAAGAAGGATTACCTGGGGCGGTTCTTTTTAATGTACCTGGTTACACTGATCCCATTTTTTATAGTAGATGGATTGCTTACCGGGTCATGGATCCCTGAAGAAGTTGTATTTTACAGTCAGCAACATATTATTGGAATACGACTTGGGACAATACCCGTTGAGGATATGATCTATGGAATGCTGATGTTGCTGATGAACCTGACCTGGTTTGAATATTTCCGTTTAAAGAAATCAAAAGCGCAAACTGCCTAATTCGCAGGGGATATGTCATTTCTTTCCCAATAGGCAATATTGGTCTGGCGCAGGTCCTCACCTGTGGGGCTCTGGAATAACCTGAGCTCAAATTGCGGTACAATGGCGAGGATATGGTCGAAAATATCTGATTGAACCTTCTCGAATTTTATAAATCCCGTTTCCTGGATAAAAGCATAGACCTCAATAGGAATTCCTGAAGATGTTGGTTGTAGTTGTCGCACCAGTTGGTCACTGTCGTTGTGAACCATTGGATGATGCAACAGGTATTCTTCTAGGTAAGCCCTGAAAACCCCAATATTGGTTTGCCGACGGCCATTTACAGGTACTGAATTGTCAATCTTGTTTTCCTTATTATACTGTTCCAGTTCCTTCTGGGTTGCATCAATATATTCGCTGATCAGGCTTATTTTCCTGAAGTTTTCGAGCATTTCGCTTGTACAGAATTTAACACTCGACATATCGATATTGATGGAACGCTTGATGCGCCTTACGCCTGATTCCTTCATTCCCCTGAAGTTCTGAAAAGATTCTGAAACTAGGGCATAGGTTGGAAGCGTTGTAATTGTATTATCGAAATTCTGAACTTTCACCGTTGTTAATGATATTTCAAGAACGGTTCCATCTGCTCCGAATTTGGACATGTTGATCCAATCACCTTGTCTTACCATATCGTTGGCAGATAGCTGAATTCCTCCTACGAACCCCAGGATGGGATCCTTGAATATAAGCAGCAGCACAGCTGAAAAAGCACCTAAGCCTCCAAGCATGTATAGAGGAGACTGATTGAAAAGATAAGACATGATCAATAATGATGCGATAGTGATCATTACGATTTTCCCTACCTGTATGTACCCTTTAATCGGGTGATATTTAGCATAATCACTTTTTTGATAAACCTCGTAAATGGCATTAAAGAAAGAATTTATGACCAGGAGGAATATCAGGATAATATAAATGTTGGTTAACTTCAAGGCAATCAAAGTAGTGCCGGGAGTAAACTCACTTAAGGTTGCAGGAATCGTCTGGTAAACCAGGATGCCGGGAATAAGAAATGCCATCCGGTTAAAGACTTTCTTTTCAAGTAATACATCATCCCAAATGCTTTTCGTTTTAACTGCAATCTTCTTGATAACCCTGACTATGATCAGTTTTGCGAGGTAATAAAGGGCTACACCAATAATGAGTACAAGAAGGAAATCAGTAATGCCTGAAATAGTAACAGCATTTGAATTACTCATTCCAATCCTGATTAGCCAATCGCGGATAAAATCTGATAAATTAGTAAACATGCTATGGTTTTTAATGTCTTAAGATACAATTAATTATCCTCCAGCGAGTTTTACTTTGTATCCAGCCTGGACTAAATATGCAAGCACTTTCTGGCGATTGTCTCCCTGGACATGGATTTCGCCATCCTTAGCGCTTCCGCCTGTGCCGCACCTTGATTTTAAAAGTTTGCCAAGCGTTTCCAGGTCAGCAGTTGTCCCAATAAATCCTGTTATCAAAGTGACTTGTTTTCCGCCTCGTTGTTTCTTATCAAGTTGCACTCTCAGATTTTGTTGCTGAGGAGGAAGTGTTGATACTTCCTGAACTTCCTTTTCAAAGTGGAAATCAGGATTGGTTGAATAGACAATTCCACCTTTCTGATTCTTGTTTGACATGGTTGGTAAATTAGATGCTTAATTCTTTTGGGTTCTCCGGAGTTGTTTTTTAGTCTTTTACAATTACTCGGAGTGACAGCGGATTGATCTTGAGCTTCATGTCCTGCTCAATAGTTACTGCTTCTCCATCTATATTAACCTGTGAACCGCCAGATCTCCTGATTTCGACTTCTTTAGCTTTGAAGTACTCTGCATAGCCTGTCTTGCCGACTGTGCCAACGAAAACACGGGGAGCAATGAAAAAGACTTTGAAGAAGGATGGTTTTGTTACAACGCAAACATCAAGCCACCCATCATCAATCCTGGCCTGTGGAGCTATGCGGGAGCGAAAGCCGAACTGGTCGCTATTGGCGAAAGAAATGAAAAGAGCATTCTTGTTATATATTTTGCCATCAAGAACCATTTCGTAATCAACAGGCTGGTAGTTCTTGAATTCCTGTATGATGATCCGCATATAGGAGAACAACCCTCTGACTCCTGAAGATGCAAATTTCTCAGCAACCATTGCATCGAATCCAATTCCTGCAATACTTGTAAAGAGCCGGCTATTGTTAATGGATATTGTATCGATTAACTTTGAATTACCTTTATTGATCACTCTCAGAGCGGATATCAGATTCATGGGGATTTTCAGGTGGTGAGCCAGCCCATTTCCAGACCCGGTGGGTAAGATTCCCATTACTGTGCCTGTATTAACCAAAGCACTGGCTACTTCATTTATGGTTCCGTCACCACCAACGGCAACAATGGTGGGGATACCGTTCTTGACAGCTTCATTCGCTATCTCTGTAGCATGTGATACATATTGGGTAAACTGAATTTCAGGCATGTAACGCTCTGAATCCAGGTAATGCCCTGCCAAAAGGCGAATGAACAACTTGCTCTTAATTGTTATCCCTGCCTTGGGGTTGACAATAAATAAAATATTTGCCTTCCTGGGTTCCATACTTATTTAACTGTCAGCCTGTTTTCAATCATTCTGGTATTATACTGCTGTTTGATCGCTTTCAGGAATTGCAGCATGGTTTGAGCAGTTTCTTTTTCAGTTAATTCAATTGGATGGGTCAAAAGTGGATCATCCTTGTAATTATAGAGGGCTAATTTATCAAATCCATTCCATTGAAGAGCATAATTGCCGGAAATCAATTGATAACTATTGCTTATCATCGACAGATCAAACCTGGTGGCTTCCTGCCTGAAGATGGATTGTCCAAAGCAAATGAATGACTTATTATATCCCAGGTAATCAAGGATGCTCGGCATTATATCAATTTGCTGCATGACCTGTTCTGAGTTTCCTTTTAAATCACTGCCGGGTTGAAAGAAAAGGATTGGAATACGGTATTGCCCGACACGCGTCTTGTAAACTGCCAGATCTGCTTCAGAAGTATGATCTGCAGTTATAACAAATAATGTGTTTGAGTACCAGGGCATTTTGCAGGCCTTGGCAAAAAACTGGCTTAGGGCATAATCTGTATACATAATGGCTTCCTGAATGGCCAGCTTGCCTTTTCTGAACTTCCCCTTATATTTTTCAGGTATTCTGTAAGGATGATGTGAGGACAGGGTGAAAATTGCGCTTATAAAAGGTTGAGGCTTCCTGTTGAGTTCCGTGGCAAAATAATTCAGGTAAGGTTCATCCCATATTCCCCATTCTCCGTCATAGTCCTTATCATTATCGTAGTCATTTCTCCCATAATACTTATCAAATCCTGCAGACTGGGTAAAGCTGTCAAAACCCATGGTTCCATTGCTTCCTCCGTGAAAAAATGAAGAGTTGTATCCTTCAGGCTTAAGCAGGCTAGCCAGGCTGTTTATCTTGTTTCCCGAGTACATAGAAGTGATAAAATCCTGGTTCATCCATGTTGGAAGTCCGCTTAGGACTGCTGGTATACCTTCGATGGATCTTTTCCCATCAGAAAAACCATTAAAGCTGGCGCTGTACTGGGATAAACTATCAAGAAAAGGTGTAAAACCAGTTTGCTTCCCATTTTGAAGGTCCTTGTTCAGAAATCCAATATGCTCACGCGAAAAGCTCTCCAGGATTACTATGACAATATTGAGCTTGTTCATTGGCCTGGTATTTCCAAGGCTGTCGTGCTGAGCATAGTTGCGATCTACCCTGAAGTATTTTTCGAGTTCCTGCTCTGATTTGAAATAGTTCACTTTCTCAAGTCCATGCTGATCCAGGGTTCTCATAATAGTGAATGAGGAATTCAAGATCAGGGGAGTGTTCTGGGCATCAGCATACTCGCTGGCTGTGAGGATGCCAATTGGTTTCAGTTGCATGCCACCTCTCATGCCGAGTATGGTTAGACTGGCAATGATCAAAGCTAGAATGAACTGGCCTCCAAAGTACCAGGCTTTTCCTTGAACCTGGCTTGACACAGCAATTCGTATTCGTTTTGTTAACCAGATCAACACAAAGATGCAAAGGATCCAGATCACGAACATATACCAAAAATCATGAACAAACTGGAACATTATGTTTTTTTCGGTTCCAACCTTCAGGTATGAAAAAATATCTCCCGTCATCCTCTTCATTGTAAATGGGAAGTATTTAACATCTACAAAGTTGGGCACCAGCAGTAAGCCGTTTGAGAAACAATATAGTATATCAACGCCAACCTGGAAGGTGTGTACTTGCCGAAATCGAAAGGGTATAGTGAGCAGAAGGATTACTAAAACGTTTGCATAAAAAACTGCTGAAATGTCGAATCTAAGGCCGGAAATGAAATACTTGAAAAGCATGGAAGTGTTAACTCCCGGGAAAAGGGTCTCATTGAAAAAATAAAGCAGGAGTCGGCTTACAGACAATAGGATAATTGCAGGCAACAATCGCAGGAGCAGTGAAATCTGCGGGTTTCCGAGGTATATGGTTTTAGTAGTTGGGCTATTGAGAATCATTTGTTGCTGATCGTTTTGAAAAGTAGTTGATCAGATATCTTAAGAGGTTTCATGCTTGCCGGCAAAGGTGAACAATTATAGGGGTAGCAACCAGCTAAAAATCCGGATTTTACTTTCAGGTACTTAAAACCGGAATCTATTTAAAATATTTGATAATTACCTGCCGGGTTACTTCATCGGCTTTGTTTCCATCTTTGTCAGTTACATTATATCTGACAGTATAGTTGCCAACTGTGCTTGTGTCGACATTGCTGGTTGTCAGTATTTTAGATGTAAGATCTCCATCTTCACTATCATGTGCTGTGGCACCGGCATCTATATAAGGGTATCCCACTCCAGAATTCGTCGGATTATTTCCTAACAATGTAATAACGGGAATACTGCCTTTATCTTTTTTGCATGCAAAAAGGATAATGCAAAAAAGGATCAGATTTGTTATGATAATTTTTTTCATGATAGCCATGATTTATGGAGATGCAAAATTAAAAAAAGAGGTGCGTAATGCACCTCTTTTCAGCTGAATTCAGCAATATGATTACTTCTGGATTTTGACTTCTATTTTAATGGATCTGTCAGCTCCGGTTGTTCCGTTGATTTCGAGAACCTTGAACAAGCCCTTTTTGCTTGGATTTGATGAAGTAGAGGCTGTCTGGAATGCAATGATATCACCAACATTCAATTGATTAACGTGAGTATCGGTGAGTCCGCTTACTGCATTTCCTATAACAGTGCCATTAGTAATTGTTGTCCAGTCAACACCACTGGTGAGCTTAAGTAAAGTAGCATTCTTTGGATTCCAGGTATCACATTCGGCAAATGCAGGTACGGCCAGTAACTGGGCGTCAGAAATAGCAACAATTGAGGCCATGTTTGTTGAACCATAGTAGTAAACCATATCAGCCTTTTCAGGGTTTGTACGGGCTTCTGAAAGTTTCAACACAGAATTATCGGCGGTTGAGTAAAAACTGCCGTTGTCAGGGTTCAGCTGACCACCCAGCAAAACAGCTGTGTAAGAATTAATAGGAGCTTCCGTTGTAACAGTCAGGTTCAGGTCAGCAGTTTGGCCATCTTTGTCAGTTATTGTGAAAGTGAGTCTTGATTCACCTGCATCAGGGAATTCAAAAGAATAATCCTGGTTGAATGAATCTGATGAGAAGGTGGTATCAACTACAGTTATTGGCGTATTATTAGATGTAGCAACAATTTTGAACCTCTCCAATTTTGAACTTCCATTAGTGGCAGTTATTCCAAATTTAAGGGTGGAACCTGCATCTACAGTAACATCAGAAGAAGTATATGCGCTTCCTCCTTTAAAATTTATAGTTGGAGGGGTCTTGTCTTTTGTGCACGAAGTAAGGAAGGTAAAGCCGGCAAAGATTAAAGTAACAATGATCAGATGAGTCTTTTTCATGTTAATAGTTTTTAGTTATGAAAAGAATTAGTTGAAATTTGCTTGTTTGAAAAACGCTGCAAAATTATGAATGATCCGGCAATTATCAAAATTTGTGCCAATAATTCAATTTCTTTACGAAAATGGCTGCAGAACAGGAAGAGCTCGGAAATAAAGATATTAACTAATTAAGTGTTAACAAAAAAACAACAAAATCTATTGAAGTAATGACAAAATACTTGCTTTGGTCTTTTAAATTAATATATTTTTGCAACAAAATTAACCACCTTAAAACAAACAACACATGAAAAAACTGTTATTCTTACTTGCAATTGCCGGCATGATTTCGATGGTTGCCTGCAAATCAAAAGAAAACAAAACTGACGCTACTACTGACACAACTGCAGTAAAACAGGCTCCTGTTGATACAGCTGCAGCCCATGTTGCTGACACAACGAAAGCTAAGTAATTCCATATCCAGTTAAGCTGGTTAAATTAAAATCTTTAGGAAGCCATTGGCTTCCTTTTTTTTTAATGAATTTTGGCAAAAATGAATTCTAAGAAAAATACGTATAAACGTTTGGTAGATTCTTTATCAAACGTATTTTTGCTTGTTGACTAAACTAATTAATCACAAATAAAATTTGAATTCAATTAATTAATAATTAGGGCTATGGAATTCGTATCAGACAAAATTGCAGCCATTGGAAACAAGGGAAAAGGCATTCGATCCGACTGCTTCATCACTATGGAATTGACTGAAGGGGAAGGAATACAGCTGGAATTAGTCAGTAAGGTACAAAGCATGTTTGGTGAAGATATCCGAAATCTCATATTCCAGATTCTCGATTTCTTTGAGGTGAAGAATGCCAGGATACTTGTTGAAGATAGCGGAGCATTATCACTTGTACTTGCCGCGAGACTTGAAGCAGCTATAAAAGTATTGAAACCTGTAGATAAGGATTTTCTTTTACCATTGATTCCTGAAAACCTCTACAATACAGCCAGTGACAGAAACCGTTTTTCAAGGCTTTATCTTCCAGGTAATACGCCAAGTCTGTCAATTAATGCAGGAATACACAAACCCGATGGTATCATCCTGGACCTGGAAGATGCTGTTGCTCCTTCCAAAAAATATGAAGCCAGGTTTCTTGTCAGGAATAGCCTGAGAGGAATAGATTTTTATGGTGCTGAAAGGATGGTCAGGATTAACCAGGTTCCGCAAGGTCTTGAAGACCTTGAATTTGTTGTGCCTCACAACGTCAATCTCATTCTGCTACCCAAATGCGAAAGTGCAGACCAGGTTAATCAGGTAAATTCCAGGATAGCCGCCATCAAAGCTAAAACCAGGGACAGCCAGCCAATATGGATTATGCCTATAATAGAAAGTGCCCTGGGCGTTTTAAAGGCGTTTGAAATTGCCCTCAGTGAAAATGTTGTCGCTATGGCTATCGGATTGGAAGACTATACAGCAGATCTTGGAACCCGCAGAACTCAGGATGGGAATGAATCCTTTTTTGCAAGAAGTATGGTTGTAAATGCATGCAAAGCTGCTGGTATCCAGGCTATTGATTCTGTGTTCAGCGATGTAGCTGATATGGAAGCACTCAAGCAAAATGTCATTCGTTCCAAGGCGCTTGGATTTGATGGCATGGGCTGCATTCACCCCCGCCAGATTAAAGTTATCCATGACAATTTCGCTCCTGATCATGATGAAATTGAAAAAGCCAAAAAGATTGTCAACGCCTTTATAATTGCAACTGAAAAAGGGCTGGGAGTGGTGTCGCTTGGAACCAAGATGATTGATCCTCCTGTTGTAAAACGTGCACAAAAGGTAATTGATCTGGCGGTAACCATGAACAAACTAAAGTCTGATTGGAGGGAGGAATTCCTCTCTGAGGTAAAATAATTGACTGGCATTCATTTTCGGTATCAACGCTTTGCCAGCTAAAAACATCATTAAAATTAATACTTTCTGATTATGTCAAAATATGATAAGTTAACCACGAACGCTGTTGGGAGAACTGTTCCCCAGGTTGTTAATGGTAAGGATGCTACACCATTCCTGGGTGTTGGTAAATTCCGCCCGACAGGACGAAAATTTGCCCCCAGGATCTCTACCCTGGCTGATTATCCTGAAGACGGAAACAAGGTTGTCCCTGGTTTGAAGGAAGCCCTTATACGTTCGGGCTTAAGCGATGGAATGGTCATTTCAACGCATCACCATTTTCGTAATGGTGACCTGGTTGCAATTCAGATTTTTGATATTGCTGCAGAACTCGGCATCAAAGGGCTTACCTGGGTGCCTTCAGCTTCTTTTGAATGTCATGCGCCATTGATCAAATACCTCGAAGATGGGACTATCCATCATATCGAAGGAAGTATGAACGGTGCATTGGGAAGGTTCACCTCGGAAGGTGGGATGCAGGGTTTAGGCATACTCCGCTCGCATGGTGGCCGCTACCAAGCTATTCAGGATGGTGATGTGCAAATTGATATAGCTGTTATTGCTGCGCCAACAGCCGATCCTTTCGGTAATGCTACTGGTGACAGGGGACCTGCTGCCTGCGGATTGTTGGGATTTGCACTTGCTGATTCGCAATATGCAGATAAGGTGATTGTTGTGACTGATAACCTGGTTCCTTTTCCTTGTGTTCCCTGGCAGATCCACGGTAATTATGTTGATTTTGTTGTGGTATTGGATAAAATAGGAATCCCTGAAAAAATCATTTCTGGAACCACTGAGATTACAAAAAGCCCGGATCGATTGTTACTGGCCGAAATGACAGCACAGTTCTGTGATGAAGCCGGCATCATCCGGGATGGTTTCTCATTCCAGGCGGGAGCTGGCGGAACCGCTTTGAGTATTGGGATCTACTTTGCAGAAATGTGCAGGCAGCGCGGAATGAAAGCCAGGTTTGCCAGGGGTGGCTCCAATAAGTACCTGGTAAAAATGCTGGAAGAAGGCTTAGTTGATTATATCCTCGATGGACAGACTTTTGACCTCGAAGGTGTGCGTTCAATGCGTGAAAATCCGGGGCATTTGAATACAAGCCCTTTTACCAGCTATAATTATCACGGGAAAGGCAACTTTGCACAATTTGTAGATGTAGTTATATTAGGAGCAACGGAGGTTGATGTGAATTTTAATGCCAATGTCGTTACCCATAGCGATGGATATCTTTTGCATGGAATTGGCGGTTGGATGAATTGCCTGTTATCGAAATGTGTTATTCTCCCTGTTCCGCTTTTCCGCGACCGCATGCCTGTTATCCTGGACGATGTAACTACAATTTGCGGCCCCGGTGAATTAATTGATGTAATAGTTACTGAAAGGGGAATTGCCATAAATCCTCTCCGAACTGACCTGATTGAAAAAATGAAAGGGAGCAACCTCCCGATAAAAACAATTCAGCAGCTTAAGGCTGAAGCTGAAAAGATCTGTGGAAAACCGTCAAAGCCAAGAGTTACTGATGAAGTTGTAGCGGTAATTAAATGGGTCGATGGAACTGTTATCGATTCGGTTTTCAGGATTGATAAATGATCGATTGAAAAATATTGCCAAACAAGCCTTGAGAGCCGGAGATTTTCTGGCTCTCTCTTTTTTTGACACTTTGAATGAGAGATAGTTAAGCTGGTTAGCAATCCGTATGAATAGGACAATTTATAATTTCAAAATGCAAATTTGAAATGTCAAAATTCATATCTCAATTGGTATCTATAGTAAAGTATTTCTCGTAGAAATATAAGCAGGGCTGATGCTTCTCATCTACTGAAACAGAATTGTATATTTCCTAATGGTTGTATTCGATAAATTCTTCTATTCCACGAAGAAAGGGAAGTCTTGTTCTTCAATACAACTGGCCATCCTATCCAAATGATTGAAAATTTGTTTTTTTCTCTATATCTTTATAACAATTTAGTTTGATCTTTCGTTGTTTTTCATAAGTTTCAGTTTCAATGGATTATCCTGACAGTCGCCCGACTATCAAAACAGAAAGATTGCTTCTTCGTCCCCTGCAAATCAGCGATGGATGGGATGTAAGGAGAATGGCAGGGAACAGCAAAGTAGCGGTGAATACACTTTATATGCCTTTTCCTTATCCCGAAGAAGTCGCTGAAGAATGGATCAGTACCCATGCCACTGAGTTTTTCGAAAAAAAGCAACTCATCCTCGGGATAGCACTGAAAAGTTCTAAGGAACTGTTAGGCTGTATCGGATTAACTATGAAAACGGATATTGAAAATGCGGAGTTGGGATATTGGATTGGTGAGCCTTACTGGAACCAGGGATATGCTACCGAAGCTGCGAGGGCCATTATTGATTTTGGATTTCAATCACTTGGATTACATAAAATTTATGCAAATTACTTTTCGAACAATGCAGCATCCGGCCGGGTTATGGAAAAGATAGGAATGGTGCAGGAAGGTTACCTCCGGCAGCATGTCCGTCATTGGGGAGAATATAAAGATCTGTATGTTTTTGGTATAGTGAAGCCTGCTATATAATTTGATCCTTTTTGTTTCACAGTTTCTTAATTCAGGAATGCCATGTTCAAGAATTTCTGTTACCTGCTTGCTATTGCCGTTGTTTTAACCTCCTGCAGCGGTAATACAGTCCGCATTAAAAGGACCAATTTTAAAGATGAGGTTCAGAGAGCCCAAAATCTTGTATTTACATTTAACAAGGAACTGGTCAGGGATTCAGGGAAAATGAATAAGTGGGATACCTCTGCTTATTTCAGGTTTGAACCCAATATCCCAGGGAAATTCATGTGGACAGCAAAAAATGAGCTGACATTTTCGCCATCAAGCTTAATGGCTCCCTCATCGAGTTTTAAGGCTTTCCCAGCGAAATCCCTGCTTAAATTCTCTAACCCCGATTATTCAGTTACAACCGAACCTGTCCTGTTTCATACTCCTTACCTCGCCTTTATTGGAATCAACAGCTATTGGGCCTTGAGTGACGACCCGGCTGCAAAAGTTGAGGTCCGCTTACAGCTCAATTTCAATTGCCCTGTTTCGCCTGCAAAACTTAAAACCTTGCTAAGCATTCAGATTGAAGGGAAAGATGTTCCTTTTCGATTATTGACTCTGGAAGATAATGAAACCGTTGAACTTGCAATTACATATGATATCGCTTCTCCTGATCAGACTGCAGACGGGAAAGTGATAATTGCTAAAGGAATGAAGTGTGCCGGGGGAAATACTCCGTCTGAAGAAGATATCGAGCAAGGTTTTTCTATTCCTTCAAAGGATGAGTTGCAGGTTTCTGAAATCGTGACCGGGTTTGATAAGGGTAAAGGCGTAATCAGCATTTACACTACACAGCCTGTTATTTCCGAAGGCTTATCCGGTTTGGTGTCAACTGATCCTAAGGTGGATTTTGAAATTGAATTATTACCGAATGGTTTCAGCCTTAAGGGGGATTTTAAAGAAAACCAGGCATATTCAGTAAGGGTTGCCCCGGCGTTAAAAAGTGTTTTTGGACGTGAACTGGGTCAGGAATATGTTGAAACGGTAGCATTTGGTACTCTTGAACCCTATATCGGGTTCTTAGAAAAAAATTCCACCTATTTGTCTTCAAAGGGCAATCGTAACCTCGCAGTTAGTATTATCAATATCCCAACGGTTAAAGTATCAGTATTCAAGATTTTCGAAAATAATATCCAGCATTATATGCGTCAGGGTAAGAGCTGGGATTATGTAATGGAGAATGATGAGTATTATGACATCAACGGTTACCCGTTTGACGAGAATAATGGAAAACCCATCATGAGCAAAGTGGTCCCCACCCGATCCCTTCCAAAATCGGGGAATAGCTATCTGCTTAATCTTGACCTGGATGAGTTGCAATTCAACGATGCATATAAGGGGATTTATCTTGTGAAGGTGGAATCAACTGAGAAGAGGTGGTTGCAGGATGTGCAGTTGCTTTCATTGAGCGACCTGGGAATGGTTGTTAAGGAAGGAACCAGCGATGTAATGGTATTTGTTAATTCACTGCGGGATGCTGAGCCTGTAAAAGGAGCCAGGGTTGAATTTGTTAGCACAAACAATCAGAAGGTTTATTCAGCAGTATCTGATAATAAAGGTGTAGCAGTATTCAGGAATGTTGCCCAGGCTGCTCCGGGATTCAAATTGGGGATGATTACTGCCAGATTTGATAATGACTTCAATTTCCTGCTCTTCAATAATACCAGGATTGAGACTTCACGTTTTGATGTTGGTGGGAAACATACAAATGACCTTGATTATGATGTATTTATTTATGGAGACCGCAACCTTTACCGGCCAGGGGATTCTGTTCACCTGAATTGTATAGTCAGGACGCTGGATTGGCAAACTGTGCGCGATATACCTGTTAAAATCAAACTCATCTCCCCGGGTGGCAAGGAATTCCTTGCCCAGCGCAAAATGCTGAATAGTTCAGGTGCTGTGGAATCATCCTTTTATATTCCACGACAGGCTATGACTGGAACTTATACAATGGAAGTGCTGTCAGCTAACGACCTGCTTCTTTCCACCAGGAGGATTTCTGTGGAAGAATTTGTTCCTGACAGGATTAAGGTTAAAGTCAATACAGAAAAAACCTACTATTTGCCAGGAGAATCAATTAAAACAGCTGTTCAAGCGGATAATCTGTTTGGTACGCCGGCTGCGGGACGAAAAGTTGAGTCAGAATTGCGACTCGCTCGCAAAAATATTCAGCCAGCAGGATTTGGAGATTACGATTTCAGTATTCATTCTGAAAATATGCCTGTATTAACGAGTATCGTTCAACAAGGACAAACTGATGATAAAGGTACTTCAGCGCTAAGCCTTCAGATTCCTCAATACAAAGATATCGGGCTTGTTCAGGGATCTGTATTTACAACAGTCTTTGATGAAACCGGAAGGCCTGTTAACAGGATCAATGTTATTGAGATACCTACTCAAAACGTATTTTGTGGAATAAGACATTTTGATAACTGGATATCTACCAGGAAGCCGTTAAATCTTAAGTTTTCAGCAGTGGGATCAAATGGAAAAGTCTTGCCTGCTGCGGTTGCTAGGATTCGGATTACCTATTTCCGTTATGAAACAGTAATAGAAAAGGGCTATAATCGATACGACTATGTTTCTCAACGCAAGGAAACCGTTATGCTGTCGAAGGATATTTCAATGCATTCAAATGGATTTGATTTGCCTTTCACACCACCCCGCTCCGGTGAATATGAGGTGAGGATAATGTCACCGGGCAGTGATAATTATGTTTCGGCTACATTCTATGCCTATGGGTGGGGGGATACTGATTATACCTCTTTTGAAGTGAGCCGGGAAGGAGAGATAGCTATTAGCAGTGATAAACCCAACTATAAGCCGGGGGAGAAAGCAAAGATCTTGTTAAAAGCACCCTTTGACGGCCGACTGCTTGTCACATTGGAGCAAAACAATGTGTTGGATTACAAGTATCTCACTCTTCAAAACAAATCAGCCAGCTTTGATTTGGATATTAAGCAGGGACAGCTTCCCAATGTTTACATCTCTGCAACAGCTTTCAGAAAGACATCTGATGCATTTATGCCACTTACTGTTGCGCATGGAATATATTCCGTCAAGGTGGATGATCCTTCATTAAGAATGAGCGTCAGTATCGATGCTCCCGAGAAATCACGGTCGAACATAAAACAGAGTGTTACTGTCCACACAATACCCAATGCTGAAGTTACAATCGCCGTGGTTGATGAGGGCATATTGCAGGTCACCGATTTCAAGTCACCGGATCCCTACAATTGGTTCTACCAGAAACGAGCACTTGAGGTGAACTCCTACGATATATATGCGCAATTGTACCCTGAAATGCATGCAGGTTCCAGCGTTGCCGGGGGAGAAGGATTCGACCTTTCGAAGCGGATAAATCCGTTAACAGGTCAGCGGGTAAAGTTGATCTCGAAATGGAGCGGAATCCTGCGATCAAATTCATCCGGAAACTGCACCTATTCATTTGCTATTCCTGAGTTTTCCGGTGCACTAAGGGTGATGGCTGTCACCTATAAAGACAAGAAATTCGGGTCATCGGAGAAGATGATCAAGGTTGCTGATCCCGTGGTGATTAGCATGGCATTACCAAGGTTTCTTAGCCCTGGTGATAAGGCAGCTGTGACAGTTAACCTGACAAATACGACACCTAAAGATGCCTCCAGCATTTGCCAGGTCAGTACAGAGGGTCCTGTAATGTTCCTGGGAAGTAAATCACAAACATGCACTCTAAAAGCAGGTTCAGAGCAGGCTGTTCACTTCGATCTAATAGCTGCCAATGCTGTAGGAAATGCCAGGGTTTCCGTGTTGGTCAGCTCAATGGGCCAGTCATTCCGGCAAGAGATCACTCTACCGGTCCGTCCTCCATCAGGACTTGCTTTCATTACAGGTTCCGGTGCTGTAACTGCAGGGTCCACCAGGACTTTTAAGGTTTCAAATGAGTTAATCCCATTGGGAGCTACATCTACGCTTGTTCTGAGCAAATCGCCGGCTGGACGGTTCATGCGTAACCTGAATGAGTTGGTAAGGTATCCTTATGGCTGCCTTGAACAAACAGTATCCGCAGCATTTCCCCAGATTTATTTCAAGGATATGATAGCTCTTATGAAAGATAACAAGGAGTTCAGTGGCAATATTTATGAGAATCCTGACCATAACGTACAGCAGGCAATTCTTAAGGCTGAATCCATGCAACTTTACAATGGAGGATTTTCGTTATGGGAAAACGGGGGGAGCGCGCAGTGGTGGGCTTCAGCATATGCTACCCAGTTCTTGTTCGAGGCAGAAAAGGCGGGGTTTGAAGTTGACAGGAAGGTTCTGAATTCTGCTTTCCAATTTCTTGAACAGAAAGTGAAGGAAAGGGAAACAGATACCTGGTTTTATTATGAGAATAATGTTAGAAAATCACGGATCGTTCCGAAACCTGAAATTTTCTACTCCCTGTATGTCCTTGCCTTGGCTGACAGGCCATCAATAGCTTCCATGAATTTTTACAGGTCGCAGGCAGGTAGCCTTACCCCGGAGAGCCGGTATTTATTGGCGTCGTCATACATGCTTGCTGGTGACAGGAAGAATTTTCTTGCATTATTACCCAGGAGTTTTGGTAATGAAAAAGCCGAGCCTGTGTTTGGAGGGTATATGGGTTCCTATCTCAGAGACCAGGCAATTGCATTAAACGCACTGCTAGAGGCTGATCCGAATAATCCCCAGGTTGGGGAATTAATGAGGCAGGTAACTGAAGGCGTTTCAGTGACAAACGCCTGTTATTCAACACAGGAAGATGCATTTGCATTATTGGCTGTTGGAAAGCAGGCAAGGAGAGCCAATGCTTCAAACCTGACAGCGCAGGTGCTAGTTGATGGAAAATCAACTGGCACTTATTCCAATGCTGACTGTAAGTTTAAGAATGACCTTTTAGGTAAAACCTTATCAATTTCGCCAAAGGGAAACGGAATATTGTATTATTCATATGAGCTGTCAGGATTGCGGGCCAAGGTGGCAACCGGTTCAGAAGATAGCTATCTTAAGGTCAGGAAACGTTATCTTGACAGGAATGGGAAGGAATATCCTTCAAACTCCTTTAAGATTAATGACCTTGTTGTGGTTGAGATAGCTGCTGAGGCACCAACTGGTAAAACAGTTGAGAATGTTGCAGTTACCGACTTATTACCAGCCTGTTTTGAAATCGAGAATTCAAGGTTGGTTGCTGAGAGGGAAATGTCCTGGATGAAAAAGCATGTTGTCCCAGAGTATACGGATATCCGGGATGACCGGATCAGTTTCTTTTCTTCCTTAACCGGCTCTGTTAGCTACTTCTATTATACGGTGAGGGTGGTTAGCAAAGGAACTTATACGCTTGGCCCTGTGAGTGCAGATGCAATGTACAATGGAAGTTATCACTCATATTCCGGAAGTCGAACCATAACAGTTCAATAGAGATAAAAAAAGCCCTGTAGCTGATACGGGGCTTTTTTTTAATTGAATGATCAGAAAGGCCAGAATTGGTTGTCAAACCAAATGTCTTCCTTAAGCTGTTCATTCAACTCATGAAGGATTTTGTGATGACCGCTTTCCCATTCTGCAAGCCATTGGTACAATTCTTTTTCATTTGGATCGTCCGATTCTGCAGCACGTTTCGAGTAAACTTCGACAGCACGGGTTTCAAAATCCATAGCAGCAGAAATAGCAGCAGCCTCAAAGCTGGCAGCAGAGATTTGTTTCACAATGGCACTATTCATGATTTCGTGCGAAACATCATCATTTCCAACTGATTTATCCGGTTTTAGAAATGAATGTTCTTTGATATAATGGCTGAATTGAACTGAGAGGAATTCTACATGGGCTTTCTCCTCTTCTGCCATTATTGTGAATATTTTTTTGGCTTCAGGACTTTGGGTTTGCTCTGCCATCTTTTCGTAGAAAGCTTTCCCTCTTTTTTCCATCAGGATCGCTGTTTTCAGGATCTCCAATGCTTTAGTATTCTCCATATATCTTGTTTTGAATGAGTTGTAAAACCTATCATGCAAAGATACTTTTTTCAAACAGAAAAATGGTTTCAAACGCTATTTTTCCTGAAATTCTTGTTCTTCTGCAAGCCAAAAAAATGGTAAGTTTGTAAAACAGAGGATTTATACATTGGCATTCAATAAAAACACTAGTACGTTGGAAAAGGATCATATAGAATCATTAAGGAAGTTGTTTAGTAACTGGTCTGGAGAACAGGGAATTGAGGTCAATGAGTTACCTGCAGCCGGTTCATATAGACAGTACTACAGGATCAACGGGCAGAACAAAAATGCTATAGGTGTATTTAGTCCTGATAAACAGGAGAATAAAGCCTTTCTGGGCTTCACAAAGCATTTTAGTTCCTGCGGATTAGCAGTTCCTGACATTTACGCAGTGGATGAATCCTCCGATTGTTATCTTCTCAGTGACCTTGGGGACTTATCATTGCTTCAAAAATTGGAAGAAGGTCGAAAGAATGGAAGACCGGATGCTGTTACCATCGACCTATACAAAGCTGTAATCAAAGAATTGCCGCGTTTCCAGGTAGAAGCTTCAGCCGGGCTTAATTACAACCTTTGTTATCCGGTAAAGGAGTTTGATGCGCGAAGTATGCGTTGGGATCTGAATTATTTCAAGTACTATTTTCTGAGACTGTTGAAAATACCATTTAATGAACATGCCCTTGAAAATGACTTTGATCGGCTTATTCTTTATTTATTGAAAGCCGGTACCTCATTCTTTATGTACCGTGATTTCCAGGCCCGTAATATCCTTATCCATCAAGGGAAACCATGGTTTATTGATTACCAGGGAGGTAGAAGAGGCCCATTGCAGTATGACCTGGCATCCCTTTTATTCCAGGTAAAAGCAGATTTGCCATTTGATTTGAGGGAAGAAATGCTGAATGAGTACCTGGATTGCCTCTCAAAATATCACAAGGTTGACAGGGCTGCTTTCATTAGCTCCTATTATGGTTTTGTTCTCATCAGGCTTTTACAGGTAATGGGTGCATACGGATTCAGGGGCTATTTTGAACGCAGGGCTCATTTCCTCCAAAGTATTCCTTATGCTATTGAAAATGTAAAATGGTGGCTTGATAATATTCAACTGGAACCTCAGTTGCCTGAGCTGATGAAAGCTTTGAGGGTCATTGCTGTCACAGATGTACGGACACCTTTCGCGAGTATCGAACAGGGCCTTACTGTGTCCGTAAATAGTTTCGCCTATAAAAATGGAGCTCCAATCGATTACTCCGGTAATGGCGGAGGTTTCGTTTTCGATTGCCGGGCTTTGCCAAACCCGGGAAGGTATGAGCATTTTAAATCATTTACCGGAAAGGATTCCTTGGTGCGGCAGTTCCTGGATAGAGAGCCACTTGTTGATAAATTCCTTGCGAATGTCTATAAATTGGTGGATCAGTCTGTTCTTGAATACCAGAGAAGAGGATTTTCAAGCTTGCAGGTTAACTTTGGATGTACTGGTGGCCAGCATCGATCAGTGTTCTGTGCGGAGAAATTAGCCAAATACCTTGAAGAAAAATATTCATTGGAAGTTAAACTCTACCATACTGAACTGGATAAGCAATGGTTGTAGATGTTTTGGTACTGTAAACCCCCGCTTGATTGGAAAATATTGATATAGAGCTATATAAGACCCGACCGGAGATCATCAGGCAAACTGTTCTGCAGGTAGTCAAGGATTTTTCCATGTTCGGGATCGATGTTTCTTTTACCGGGAATACGGAAATGGCTTACAACGAATTGTTTTTTCAGTTGTCAAATCATATTCAGCGGCTCCTGGAAAATGATTTTGGCAAATTGTCTGCCTTGCTCTACCAGGTTGATATCAGTGAGCGTAAGATATTTGATTCAATTGCCGACCATCCGGAATATACCCATGCTGAAGTTTTAACCGAATTGGTCATACACAGGGAACTCAAAAAAGTGCTCATCAGGAATTATTTTAAAAATCAAAAATCCGGTCAATGAAGGCAATGATCTTTGCAGCAGGACTTGGTACGCGGTTAAAACCCTATACCGAGAATCTTCCCAAGGCTTTGGTCCCTGTTGCCGGAAAACCGATGATTGAACATGTAATCCTGCGATTAAAACAATTTGGTATCGAGGAAATAATTGTTAATGTTCACCATTTTGCTGACCAGGTTATTGATTTTCTGGAACAAAACAAGAATTTCGGTATAGGGATAGAAATATCGAATGAGTCAGGCCAACTGCTTGAAACAGGCGGAGGCCTGTGGAAGGCATCCTGGTTTTTCAATGACGGGGCTCCTTTCCTTGTTCATAATGTAGATATTTTCAGTGAGATTGACCTGGCTGAAATGCTTGTTTATCATAGACATCATGAAGCATTGGCCAGTTTAGCTGTAAGCAGCCGGGAAACATCCCGTTATTTCCTGTTTGATAGTACATTTCGACTTTATGGATGGGAGAATATTGCTAAGATGGAGCAGATGCTTATTGGAATGTCGAGGGATGAGCTTACAAGAATGGCATTCAGTGGTATACAAATTCTCGACCCACGCATTTTTAGTTTACTCAATAAAAAAGGCAGATTCAGCCTGGTGGATGTTTACCTGGAACTTGCCGGTGCGAATAAAATATTGGGATTTCCACACGACCCGAATACCTGGGTTGATATGGGAAAACCAGCAGATATACTGAAGGCTGAAACCATGATTAATCAATCTTTCAGTGCTGACTGATTGATCATGATTTTTAAAAGGAATTACCCTCAGGTTACTTATCGAAAAGCGTTTAATAATGACAACCAGATTTTTGACAGAAACAAGTGGATTGATCAGGTTTTTGATAGGATCGACAATTATAATATTACTCGGTTTGATTTGTTATCTGATCTTTATGGTTGGTATACTAAATGCCGAGACAATTATTATAGGGGTTGTTGCCGGATCGGTAATTTTATTATTGCTCTGGATCAGGTTTGGGACTTACTATCAGTTGTTTAAAGATAAATTGGTTGCAGCTTCAGGACCTTTTGTATGGAACATCAAAATACGTGATATAGAATATATTAGGTTAAATCAAAGCACTTTTGGCGGAACATATAAAGCAACCCTGTCATTGAATGGCATGGAGATTCGGTATGGCAGAAACCGTTCATTACTTATTTCACCTAGGCAACAAGAACGATTTATTAATAAATTGAAAGAGTTGAATTCAAGGATTGAAATTAAAGAGAGATAATCGGTCGTCAGCATGCCAAACCAACCATCAGGCACACGGGAATGATCTTTAGTTAACGCAAAAATTACCATTTCAATTATCCCGATCTAATCTTCACAAATTCCAGAATACGATATTCATGCAGTCCTTCCTTGAAAAATTAGCGAGTCATCTATTAACTGAAGGTGGAGAAGATTTCAGCAGGTTTTGCATTGTATTTCCAAATCGAAGAGCTGGATTGTTTCTTAAGCAATATTTGTCAAGGTTGATATCTAAACCCTTGTGGCTGCCTGAAATAGTTGCACTTGAGGATTTTGTCATCCTGAAATCCCGTTTGTCAATTCCCGACCAGCTGACACTCCTGGTAAAACTCTACAGGGTTCATCAATCCATAGAAGGTTTTAAAGCAAAACCATTTACTGAGTTCATTTCGTGGGGTAACATACTTTTGGCCGATTTTGACGAAATTGATCAGTACCTGGTTGATGGTGAGGCTGTTTATGAATACCTGGATGAAATTAAGGCCATGAACCTCTGGAATCCGGATGGATCTCCGCTGACTGATTTTGAAAGAAAATACCTGCTATTTTATAATTCTTTATCGACTATTTATAGCCAATTCAGAAAGGAACTTCTTGAAGCAAAGCAGGGTTATTTTGGCCTGGCATTCTCACAGCTGATAGAAAACCTGGATGCTGAGTCATTCGGCGAATGGGATAAGATTGTGTTTGCCGGGTTCAATGCCCTGACCATTGCTGAGGAGAAATTGATTTCTGAATTGATTTCAAAGGGGAAAGGGGAGGTCTATTGGGATGTGGATGAATATTATCTGACTGATGCGAGGCAGGAAGCCGGGAGGTTTCTGAGGAACTATCTTAAAGATAAGAAGTTCGGAGAGATGAAGTGGATAGGCAATTCATTGAAAACCAATCAAAAGGACATAACAATTGTCGGGGTTCCGGGGAATATCGGGCAAGCTAAAGTTGCCGGGCAGATAACCTCTGAGTTGATTAAGAACATTGATCCGTCTGAAATTGCAATTGTTCTTGTGGATGAAGGACTTATGCTTCCTGTGCTCAATTCAGTGCCATCAGAATTGGAGCACTTCAATGTCACTATGGGTTTTCCAATTAAGCTTACTCCAGTATTCAGCCTTTTCGATTCTATATTCAAGCTTTTCCTGCATGGACAGAAAGCAGGCCAAAAAAGCGGTAGTGGAACAAGGGAAGAAGTCACGAATATGCGCTTTCATTATAAGGATATTAAGCGATTTATTGATCATCCTTATATGGAAGAAATTTCTGCTAAGGCCATTGAGAGAAGTGGAATTTTGAACAAGGAAGGCAGGGTTTTCTTTTCACCGGAAGAATTGAGGCAGATTATCAATGATGACACATTACCTCTTTCAGTTATATTGAAGGAACTGATCATGGGAAATGAGTTAAAGCCACGATCCATGCTGACTTTAATGGCTGAACTCATAAACTTCTACAGAATATTGTTTCTTGAAAGGGAATCCAGGGGTGATTCCTCTCACAGCGTTGATCTGGAGTATCTTTATACATACTCAATCCTTATTGAGAAACTTGAATCCATAATTGAGGAGACTGATCTTGTAGCAGATCTTGAAACATTTCATGAAATTTATACATCCCAGGTGTCAGGAACGCGGCTCCCTTTCTATGGCGAGCCACTCAAGGGATTACAGTTGATGGGTATGTTGGAAACGCGTACTCTCGATTTCCGGAATATTATTATGCTTTCGGTTAATGAAGGATTGTTGCCCAAAGGGAAACATCAGAATACTTTTTTAACTGATGAACTGAGACGGGAGTTCGGATTGCAGCGTTACAACGAGCGCAATGCGGTATTTGGATATCACTTTTACAGGTTACTGCAAAGGTCAGATAATATATACCTGCTTTATAATACAGAGGGGAATGAGTTCGGGGGAGGGGAAAAAAGCCGGTTTATCACCCAGATTATGTACGAGCTGCCATTGTATAATCCTGGAATCCATATTAAGGAGACCATATTTTCAATAGCTCCTTCTGGAAACCCTGATCTGCCGGTACAAATAAATAAGAATGATGAAACGCTGAAAAAGATTCTGGCCATTGCTGAGAAAGGGTTTTCACCTACAGCAATTGGCAGATATTTAGCTTGCAGCCTTCAATTTTATTTTGCCCAGGTTCTGGGGATGAAGGAACCTGACCTCCTGGAAGAATCCATTGATGCAGCTGCGATGGGGGAGATCATTCATGAGGTACTGCATAAAGTGTATTTGAAGTTTGAGGGCAGTGAATTGGTTAAGGATAATCTCGATAAAATGTATCAATTGGCTGAGACCAGTGTGAGAGATGAGTTTCTTGCCAGATATTCACTTCCAGAACTTGAATCAGGAAAAAACCTGTTAATTCTCAAAGTGGCCCAGAACATGGTAAAGCAATTCCTGAAAGCAGAGGGCCAATTCATTGAAAAGCTGCCAGCTGGCAAACAGAAGATCAAAATCCTTTGCCTCGAGCAATCGTTGGAGTCAAGTATACCCATAGCTGATCAGCGAACGGGTGAGATGTTTAATGTGAGGATAAAGGGAACAGCTGACCGGATTGACCTGGTTGATGGAACTATCCGTATCATTGACTATAAGACCGGCCTTGTAAAGATGCAGGAAGTAAAGATTAATTCAATTGATGAGTTACTCAAACATGATAACCCTGCAAAACTGGTGCAACTTTTAACATACGCATGGCTGTACAGGTGTTCTAAGGATACGGCCCCTATATCATCGGTTAAGTTGATATCAGGGATAATTTCAATGAGGCTTTCCTCTCGATATCTAATCAATGCTACGATTGGGAAGATTGAAGAGATTGACGATCAGGTACTTTTGACATTTGAATCATTGCTTGGCAGGATTATTTCAGATATTGTTGATTCCGAAAAGCCGTTTGTTCAGACTGATAACCTGGATGTTTGTAAAAACTGTGCATACCAATCTATCTGTAACCGAACGATTAATTGATTGATAATAAATTGATTGGAAATCCTTTTCGGGAAATTCTAATAAATCGGGAAAAAAATTTTGGGAGTTATAGATTTGTATTATCTTTGCAATCCTCTTAGGGGGAAAGTTCTTTAAAATATTGGTTCGGTAGTTCAGTTGGTTAGAATACGTGCCTGTCAT
>JACAAZ010000032.1:0-3689 GCA_013376995.1 Bacteroidota bacterium
ACTTCCTACTTCCTACTTCCTACTTCCTACTTCCTACTTCCTACTTCCTACTTCCGCTTCCCGGCTTCCCGCTTCCCGCAATCTCAAATGACAAAAAAGCAGGAGAGGCTGAACAAAATCGCCAGCCTCCCCTACTTCTATTTTACTCTATTTATGTACATTAAACTTAATCGTTCGAACCATCTCAACCTTACCATCGGTAAGCCTCAGGATCGCAGAGTAAATACCCTGTGAAAGCTGGCTTCCGTTGTAACGGATTGAATATTGTCCGGCAGATTGTGCTGCATCCACCAGCGAGGCCACATGCTGGCCAAGCGGATTGTAAAGATCAATGCTAACCTTTCCGTTCACAGGAATACTGTACTTCACAGTTGTCCAGTCACTGAACGGGTTCGGGTAATTGCTGAGGGTTAACAGCGGATTTGCATCTACAGGATGTATACCCACCATACCGTTATCAACCTGGTTAACCAGGAGTTCAGCACCTTCAATCACATTGAAGCTGGCATCTGCCAGTTCATTCAGCGGATCTTCAGTTAAACTGAGAACGATAGACTGACCGGTTGTAAACTTGGAAGTTGTCCTGAGTTTGAGTACCAGTAAGGTACCATTCTCCGAAACCTCAACCGGGTTTACTGAATTCCAGCCGATCCTCAACTCATTTCCGTTGACGGCAAAGGCAACTGCTTCATTACTTCCGTTAACAGTTACATCCTTTACTTCGACCAAATCAGAAGGCAGGTTCAGGATCATGGATACTGCGCCTACTTCCATTGAAGAAGTTGCGCGAACAGGAAGTTCAATATCCTGGTTTGGACCTGCCTGCATGCTGCCACCATTAGTTAAGGTAAGTGATGTATTGGTAGCTTTTGCTCCGCTTGGAACAAGGCTGGCATTGAAGTCGCCGGTAACGATACCGTAGATATCATAGTTTGGAACATCACCGTTCACTACTGCGTAGAAATTGGCAGGGTGGTTTGCCGGTCCGTTATATGGATTGTAATTATTGAGGATCATATCCCCCTTCTTCCAGTAGGTCCAAGGTGTCCTGTCGAATGCAGTGTGATATACAAAGTATTGCTGAATCCTTTGGGCATCTGTACCACTGATAAAGTTCAAGGTGACAGCAACATCGCCAGCATGGAACTTTGCATAGTCGATGAGTCCGCCTGTAGTGCCCCATCCATTGACTGCACCGGCATCAGTTGAGTTGATACCTCCAACAGTCTTGTTGTTGTTCACAACCTCAATGGTATAGGTTCCAACACAAAGGTTCGGGAAGATATATCCACCGGATCCATCAGTAATCACATTTGCTCCAACCTGATTGTTCCCGGCATCAAGCAACCTGAGGGTTACATTGTTGAGCGGAGTCTTTGCAGTGTTATCATACTTGAGGGTTCCGGACAACGTACTGGTCGTAATGTTATACGTATAAGTCCAGTCTGCAGTGGTAATACCATCACAAGCTGTATAGCGGTATTTCCAAACGATGGTACCTGTGCAAACCACAGGGCTCGGAGTTTGGGTAGAACCAACCAGTACAGGAACAACAGTCCTTCCACAGGCATCAGTGATATTTGCCGGAGGGCCTGGATTAACTGCAAGTGCAGTACCTGCAATTGTTGTTGATCCGTTAGCCGGAGCCGTAAGTCCGCCTGAATAAACCACATGATAGGTATAGGTCCATGATACAGTAGTGGTGCCATCGCATGCAGTATAGGAATAATTCCATACTACATCGCCATTGCAGGTCGGAGCCGGGTCATGATTAACAAGCACAGGGCTGACAGCTCTGCCGCAAGCATCTGTAATCGTGCTTGTTGGAGGAGCAACCTGCGAAGAAGCAGGACAAGAAACGGTTATTGATCCTGCTGCCGGAGCTGTCAAACTTCCAGAATAGACCACATGGTAGGTATATGTCCAGGGAACTGTTGTTGTGCCATCACATCCGGTATAGATATAATGCCATACTACATCTCCGTTGCATAAAGGAGCCGGATCATGATTAACAAGCACAGGGCTGACGGTTCTGCCACAAGCATCCAGGATATCCGTAGTTGCAGGAGCAACCTGGGATGCTGAAGGACAGGATACTGTAGTTACACCAGCAGAAGGAGCTGCGAGGCCACCTGAATAGGTAACGGTATATGTGTAAACCCAGTTGTAGTTAACACCTGCACAGTCAGTATAGGTGAAAGTCCAGGTCTTGGTACCATTGCAGGTAGGAGTGGTTCCGGGTACACCGGCACCATGTGAAAGAATGCGTCCGCAATTATCAAGTACAGTCGGTGGCACAGGAGCAACCAAAGATGCTGATGGGCAGGATACGGTTGAACCACCTGCTGCCGGCATGGTAACAACCGGAGGAAGAATGGTATATGTATATGACCATGGAGTTGAAAGACCAGAACAATCAGCATAATTGAAAGTATAGATCCTGGTTCCGCTGCAACCATTGTAAGTACCTGTAACAGCCGGAGCTGAAGGTGTAATGGCTGTTCCGCAAATATCTGTTACAAATGGCAAGGTAGTCATGTAGGTCTTGAAAACAAGGTCATAATCCGGCCATTGCTGCCAGGTATAGGTTGGTGAGCATCCGGAAGTACATCCATCCATTGCAACACCGCCATTGTATACATTAGGATTCATGCAAATCAATCCCAACTGGTTGTAGGTGAATGAAGTGAGCCAGAAGGTATACTGAGTCCCGGCATTCAGATGTGGCGCAACGCTCTGAGGAATCGAAATGGTTTGCCATCCGATAGCAGACAATGTCTGGGTTCCTGAATAGAGAGGTGTTCCGCTGATTCCATTTCCCTGGTAAACCTGCAGGGTAAAGGTAACAGCAGAAGAAAGGGCACCCACCTTCAGATCAAGTTGTGTCAGCCATCCTGCGGTTCCGCATGTGAAAGACTGGCCGATAGAAGTACAATCGGTCCAGTTTGGATTCGTCATTTGCTGGAGTTGCTGCTGATCAAGAGTCGGAGTTGAAACAGGCTGTACTGCACTTCCAACGCAGGCAACAGTGCTGCCGCCATTTGCAGGAACTACAGGAGCTGTAACATGATCAATCGTATAGGTATAAGCCCATACAAATGGCAAACCGGCACAATCCAGGTAGGTGTATGTGTAGGTCTTGGAACCTTCGCATGCAGGAGTTGCAGTAGCAACCGGTGTTGGAGCAGGGATTACCACACCACAAATATCCTTCACAAGCGGAAGAACTGCAGGAGGTACAGCTGCTGATGAGCATTCAACTGTATTGGCCGTTGGAACTGGTACTCCTACTTCACCCGGAGGAGTTGTATGATGGATGGTATAGGTAAATGACCAGTTAAATGGCAATCCTGAGCAATCCAGGTAATGATAGGTGTAGATAATGGTACCTTCACAACTGGTATAGGTTCCACTCATGCTTGGTGAAGCTAAAGTAGGTGTGAGAATATTTCCGCAAACATCCTTAACAACAGGTAATGCTGGAGGAGTAGCTGCTGAAGCACATTCTACAGTGCTTGTTGTAGGTACAGGCCCGGCAAATTCTGCAGGATTAATGGTATGATCTACATTATAGGTATAGGTCCATGAGAATGGAAGTCCTGAACAATCCTGATAGTTATAGGTGTATGTAATCGTTCCTTCACAATCTGTATAGGTTCCGCCCATTACGGGTGATCCTGCCAGAGGTG
>JACAAZ010000032.1:3789-21182 GCA_013376995.1 Bacteroidota bacterium
AGGTAAAGGAATAAGTGCGGGTTCCTTCACAGGTCAAACTTGACGGTACATCAACTGTTGAAGCCAGGACTGCAGGTACTGCGTTTCCGCAAACATCTACTATTCCTGATGGAGGTGTTGGTAAGGTTGCTGAAGCAATACATTCCACTGTGCTTCCGCCATTTGCCGGGATTACCGGGGCAATGGTATGGTCGATCGTGTAAGTATAGGTCCATGCGAACGGAAGGTCTGCGCAATCCTTATAATTATAAGTGTACGAGATGGTTCCTTCACAATCTGTATAGGTTCCGCCCATTACGGGTGATCCTGCCAGAGGTGTGAGGGTATTTCCGCATACATCCTTGATTACAGGAAGAGCCGGGGCAACAGCTGATGTTGCACATTCTACAGTGCTTGCAACTGGAACATGAACTCCAACTTCTGCAGGTACAGTGGTGCGGTCAATCGTGTAGGTATAAACCCATGAATACGGCAGGCCTGAACAATCGGCATAGTCGTAGGTATAGGTAATGGTTCCCTCACAAATATTTGAATAGGTATCGTTGTAGGTAAAGTCATCCCAATAAATGTCATAGGTCACACCTGCATTGTTGACAGGATCGTAATTGTATCCCTGTAGGATCGTACTCTTTAACCGTACCGATGCTCCGGGAGTAAATGTGGTTGTGACATAGTTGAGAGAACCGGCAGAAACCAGGAATTGTCCTGAAGGCAGCAGCCTGATTTTCAGGGTAACCCATGTATTGTAAGTAAAACCGGCAGGCAAGCCCATACTTACCCAACTTCCTGCTCCACCATCTTCCCAGGCCTGGAAACGTGGAACGCCTCCATCACTTGCGAATTCAACGATCGGGTAACCGCTAACGGAATTGGTAGCGTCAACGGCAACTCCCCAGAAACCAGCCATTCTCCTGTTGGTTGTTGCCCAATCTGAAGGAATGAAAAGCTTGATCTCCATTTCATTTGTAGCAGCACCAACATCATAGCCTCTTCCCTGAGTTTTGTAGAAGGTATTGCCCTGGTAGTCGGCAGCATTGATGGAATGCATCAATCGGTTGTCTCCACCGAATACTACCGGTGAAGTAAAGCCTGCAGGTGCATAACGGTCAGTATACCATACGCCGGGTGCTGGTGTAGCTCCGGTTGTAACGGCTGTATTGAAGTTTAGGATAGTATTCAGGTGCTTGGTTGGAGCGCCGGGCAGCAGGGTTGTGCCGCAGATATCCTGGACGACTGGTAAAGTTGTGGGTGCAATTGCATCGGCAGGGCATTCAACCGTGCTGGCTGATAGTGCAGGTCCGCCAACTTCAACTGGCAGCTTGGTATGATCAATTACATATACATATTTCCAGGTTGATACCAGGTTTGAACAATCCGTATAGGTAAAGGAATAAGTGCGGGTTCCTTCACAGGTCAAACTTGACGGTACATCAACCGTTGAAGCCAGGACTGCAGGTACTGCGTTTCCGCAAACATCTACTATTCCTGACGGAGGGGTAGGTAAGGTCGCTGAAGCAATGCATTCCACCTTGCTTCCACCATTTGCCGGGATTACCGGGGCAATGGTATGGTCAATTGTATAGGTATAAACCCAGTTTGTTGTTTTGGGTTGATAATCGGTATAAGTAAACGTATAAGTACGTGAACCTTCACATGTAATCGTGGCAGGACTATCTACTGTAGAATAAAGAACTGGGGTGATAGGTGTACCGCAATGATCTGTTCCTGCGGGAGGTGTTGGCATTACAGCGGCTGTTAAGCATTCAACTGTGCTGGCTCCGCTTGCAGGTGTGATCACAGGTGCAGGCTCATTCGTCAATACAATAGTAACACTTAGTGTTGCTGAACATCCGTTATCGCCTGTAACCAGGACACTATAGTTACCAATTCCCAATCCTGTCGGGCTCTGAAGAGCGGAATGATATCCGCCCGGTCCTGACCAGTAGCAGGTATAAGGAGTAACAGCTCCTGAAACAGTAAGAGTGATACTTCCAGTTGCAACCAATGGACAAACTACATCCGTATGAGTTTCCCCCAGTGAGATGGCGCAAGGTGCGCAAGGAACTGAAGGCTGGAAACCGTTAGCTACCAGGTCAGCATCAATTCCGCTGCTGAGCCATGGAATATAGTTAACAGGGCCATTGATCTTTGAACCGACAGCAGCAGGAACTGTGCTTCCAAACCAGTTGCAGGTCCCATCGACTGTGGTCGATGCGAGGTTGTTAATTCCGTAGCCGGTTGTAGACAGCAATGAATTGTTATTCACGGTAGTGGTAACTGCTTCATGTCCATTCCAGGGCTGAATTTTAACAGCATCATTAACTCCACTGATAAGGTTATTGGAAATGAGGGTTCCGGTAGCTTTACCAAGAATCCTGATACCAAATTCACCTGAGTAACCGGTGGCATTGGAAATGGTATTGCCGGTAATGAGAGCGTTAACTACATCACCACCAGTGCCATCGGAAGAGTTATTATAGGTAGAGATACCCCTGCGGTTAGGTTTAAGATTCAGGAAAGTGTTATTGGAAACTTCCACATTAGTAAATCCGCCTGGTGTTGTACCTCCTGGATATGAACTGGCAATTGAAACTCCAACGCCTCTCTGGTTGGTTGTTCCCCATCCCATATCGAATGTGTTGCCGGAGATCAACTGTTTTGCATTGTTGGTTACATTATAGTTCATCATGAAAAGAACGTCACTCGCACTGAAGTCTTTCAATGGATTCTGGTAAATGAAGTTATTGGTGATTTCTGTTGGTCCAATCCACCTTTCGAGGAGTAATGGATTATCACTTCCACCATGAACTATATTGTTAGTGAAGACCAGTTTTGGAGTTGTAATAGTGAAATAACCTGCGATGAGAGTAAAATTATCAAAGGCAGTTTTAGAAGCCGATTGGACTCCCCATATTTCATTATTGCTGATGGTGATCGTACCGGCACTGGTAAGATTGGATATTTCCACACCATTGGATATTTTAGTTGATGCAGGGCCTGTTTTGAAAGTAAATCCATCAACCAGCACATCACCGGTAGAGCCATGGATATAAACAATTGAGCCTGCTGCTGCATTTGCAGAGCGATCCAGGAAGGTATTGGTCTTTCCCTGTCCAAGTACCTGCAGAGATTTTGTGATCTCCATTGAATTATCGAACGTTCCAGGACCGACATTCACCGTCCAACCGGTTAAACCTGCGGCATCAATACCACGCTGAACAAGTGGCTGGGTATTGGGAGCGACAAAGCTTCCTGTCGTCACATAATCGTTGTTGGCCTTGAATGTAACAAGCCCCAAAGTTGACAGGTCAATTTTATGATCGATCTTGTCTTCAGTTGCAAACAGGGTTGGCAATGACATGGCAGAACCATAGCTGCCTCCAAACTGAACCTGGGTAGCATCAATATTGGCAGCAGGTACATCAACACTGTTGGTTTGCAATACGATGTACTTCGGCGTTCCGGACAGGCTGGCCTGGGGAGCAGCTCCGCTGAAATTCAGTGAAGCACTTCCTCCCTCAACAAGAATAGCAGCTCCGGTAATTCCTGAAACCGTTGTATTGTTCTGAACGGTCACAGAGACAGTAGCTCCATTGCTATTAGCGGAATTATCCTTTACATAGATACCGGCCAGTACAGGGTTAACGATGCTGCAACCATCCAGTATATAAACACTGCTTGCTGCATTGCTGGTATAGCCGTCATAATTGTTGGCAAAAACACCGTAGTTGCAACCTGTAAAGGTATTGCTTCCAGCCACTGTGACAGTGGCAGAAGTAGGGTTATTCCAAAGGTTGATACCAGCCATGGCGGCAGTGACGGAGTTATTGGTTATGTCAACTGCTGTTGTTCCCTGGATAGAACCGATCTTGATACCATTATTGACTGTTGAGCCTAAGGTAGTCTGCAGCAAGTTATGATCAATGGTAAATGTTGATGCAGCGCTATAGGCAAGGTTATGCCAAACACCTATCTTGAAAGACTTGATGTCATTATAGGAGATCATCGGATTTACTCCGCCGGCATTGGCCCTGTAGTAGTTTCCAGTCTGGACTCCAACCCTGACCTTATCCATACAGTTATATGTAACATCTGTATAGGCATTATTATAGATGAGTACACCCAAACCACCGCCAGCATACAGGCCCTGCGGATTGATATTGAAGAAACCATTCTGGTAAACCTGGTTACCAGACGTCATGGCGCCTCCATTGCCATAATTATAGATATCTACTCCCCTGTCCGTCAGGTTCTGAATAATGTTATGGCTGATATGCAGGTTAGCAACACCATCCCAAGCGCCGATCCCTTCAATGGAATTGACGGTAACACCTTCAATAACATATGGGCTTGCATCACCTGAACTACCATCTATTGTGAATCCATCAATTGTTACATTATTTGACACAACATAGATAATCGGCATACTGGTTGGGCTTGCCGGATCAGCATTGTTAGTCAATGGGACGATAACAGACTCCGGATTGCTGTGCCCACCGGGACAACCGTTTAAGCCTGTATTATTCCCAAGAAGTGTGATCTCCTTGTTTATATTTATGTCTTCCTTGTAGGTACCCGCAGCAACTGTAATCGTATGCCCGTTCAGGGTAGCCGGGTCATTGATGGCATCCTGGATTTTGCAATACTCTTTCAGTGTTGTGGTATTTTTAACCGGCCTTACCGGAATTGTCCATGTTTTATCGACGAAACTTGCAAGATATACTATAGGCTCTGCTCCGGGGGATGAATATTCACATTCACCCGGAATTGTGCTCCAGTTTAGATCGGTTGTAACACCTGAAGCCGTTGGAAGTAAGGTAAAATGCAAGGTGAAGAGGACATCGTCATCGTTCAGGTAAACGCCGTTCCCATAATAAGATAAGATGAACTGACCGGGATTGATTCCATTCGGAACTGCACTGGAAATGGCAGGATTAAGTGTAACACCCTGGTAAGCCAGAACAGCTGAAGAATAGCTGAGTTTGAGTGAAATATTGCCAACATTTTTAAAATCCTTTACCGTTACAGGAAAATCATAAGTCCCGCAAACTGTAGAAGTCGGGTTTAAAATGGTTGTAGTAGGTGCCGGATCATTTTTATCAAGGTCAATGGTGAGTTTATCTCCATTTTTAAGAGTAATAATCACTGCGTCAAAGTAAGATCTCATTACTGAATTCCAGGAACTGCCTGTACCTAATGAAATATATTTCACAGTCTGGGCACCATAATCGATACTGGTAATTGAGCCACCGGGTGTCCATGAATTCCAGTTGATGGCACCTGCCTGCAGGTCAGCGAGTGTCGGTGCATTATAAAAGCCCTGCGGGCCATAATGTCCGTCATAAAATGTCATCTGGTTTACAGAACCCGATGTTGAAAATGTAGTCCATACATTATTTGGAGCAGCATAGCCATTATAATACATCGGTTCTGAGGTGAAGCGCTCCTGGTACCAGCCATACTTGGTTCCATTTGTATAAATGGTCCAGTAGATGTCCAGGTTTGGGTTCGAAGGAGGTTCTATTTCCTTCTGCGTCGAAAATTGCAGGCTTGCAATATCATCGATCGTGAATGAACCCAATGCCGTAATTGGAAGATATAACTCCAATTTACTTACGGCCTGGTTATTTTGCCAGGAGCCGGTTCCAATGACATATTGAGAATTGGTGGCAATGGCTCCTGAGGGGGTTGCATCGGAAGCATATAACTTCACATTGTAACCGGTGGAATAGGCAACACTGCATAAAGTCACTAATGCAATGAGCAGGGTAAAGATTTTTTTCATAAGAAATTTTTTAATTATAAAATGTTGAAGATTAAAAAACTCTGACATCTTGAAATAGGAACTAATGATGTCTTTTCTCAAAGTTTAGGCACTTGAATAAAGCTTCGTAATATTTTTCATATTGCTTTGGTTTTGGTTTATGAGATATTTCAATTGCATCAAACACAAAAATGAATTAATACCAAATTTTACTTTCGAACTAAGCATGTATAGGTATAAGAACCCACTCCAGCTGATGTTTAAGCCGGTATAGGTCCATGAAACCACAGGTCCGCCGTTGTGCAAACATTAAATATTAATTGCTAATCAATTTTCACTTAAGCAGGATACAAGAAAACAAGTACTGCTCATCGGGCATTATAGCTCAACAAGCATGCAAAAACGAAGAGTAAAAGGGTCTGTTATAATCAAATAGTAACAGGAGCAATGGAGCATAGCAGATGAAATAAGATGTTTACAATTCCCTGACAAAACAAAGAAATGTTCAATTATTATTATGAACAAAGCAGAGGAGAAAACAAGTCTATTCAGTCAATATGCTTTAAATCAACGATGATGAAAAAGTGGAATTAATTTAAATGTTAGATTACTCAAGTTTTTCTTTAAATGTCCTATGCCTGATCTATAAATTAACAAAATAACGACTGTAAGAGAAGTTATTTGACCAGGGAAAAGAACAAAAGAGCTGTTTTAAAAGAGGACAAGGATTTCGGCAGCAAAAACAAGAAACACGAACTCAGAATGTACTTTAAGTATTATAATCTACTGATTTAAAATTAATTAAAGTTCTACAAGGAAAAATCTGTATACAATGGTGATTTAAAAGTATAGTAAGTGGTCACTTTTATTGCAAAGCATATGCCATATTATTTAAAAAATTAATAATCAAACAAATGGTATATTTGAAGGGGGTAAATCAGCCTAAATATGATACCATTTTGGAACAAATTTTACTAAATCCGGATTTTGAAATATTTAGCTCAAATATAGTTGTATTCAATTAAATAATATATATATTTATTTAATTATTCAAACTAATATCCATACATAATATTTAAGACAGAAGCTGGTTTTCGTTCCTGCATAAAGGTAATGAAATCCAACAGAATTACCTGGCCTGAACAGGCTAAAATTCAACTATTTATTTTCAACAGCCGTAAGGGTAAAAGCATTCTCAATTGTCATATATAGGTATTAATCATGCAAAGTCTTTTTTACTGATTGCCGTTTTTCTATACAGCATGTTCAATAAAGCTTTTTCCTATGAAAAATATTTACATTCTATTGATTTCCTGCTTTTTACTTTTAACATGGGATTATCTTGCAGCACAGGCTCCATACTGCACCCCAACTTATACAACAGGCTGCAGCACAGGTGTCGGTTTGACCAGATTCCAGATCGGCAGTATAGACCAGCAAGTCAATTGTGACGGTGTACCTAATTCATGGTACCATTTTTTCCAGGATACTGCAACCTTAATAGCCGGGGTAATGTCAGAAATAACAATTACAATGGGTTCTCCAAACACCTCTGTTGCATTCTGGATTGATGAAAATAATAATAATGCATTTGAAACAGATGAAAGGCGTCAATGGTTTCTATGTACTTATGCAAATATTCCTGTACCCTTGCAGTTCTGGGCCAGGGCCAATACTCCCCAGGGTATTCACAGGGCGAGATTCAGGACAAGCCATTCAATGAATATTAACACACCCTGCGATACCTATATTGACGGGAATGCCGGAGATTTCCTCATCAACGTTGTTTATGATTCAGTTCCCAATGCAGTGAATCTGTTGGCACCTTCGGATGGAGCCATCGGAATGATGTCTGACATAATGTTCAACTGGGAGCCCGGAACCGGTTTGCCTCCTACCGGATACTATTTCAGCCTGGGAACTGATAATCCACCCACAACTGTCCTGGATGAACTGCCTATAAATCAGTCCTTTTACAATTCAACCTTTGAATTAGCTCCAAATACTACCTACTATTGGGAAGTAAGGCCCTATAACGAGTTACATCAGCCGGGCCCTGGAATAATCCGTTCTTTTACTACAAATGCCGGAGAATGCCGGTTCAGCGGATACGTATATAATACGGATGGCTTGCCAGTTAACAACGCAAAAGTTACAATTGCCGGGCCTACAACCCACACAACAAATACAAATGCTGCCGGATATTTCGATTTCGTTTCTATCCCCTTCGGTACATATACCATGAGCTGTGAAAAAATTCATTACAATACCTATATAAATCCATCTCCCCTGAATTTCAATTATCCAATCCCTTACAGAAGCAGTGTCACCCTTACACGTCCGGTTTTAACCATTACTCCTGACACTATAAGTGATACATTGCCACCTAATGGTTTCCAACCTTATCCATTCCAAATCAACAACCCGGGTACCGGTCCTCTGGAATGGACGGCTTCCATCACCTATAATTCCCCGAATCATGACTGGCTTAACCTGCCAGTGACAACAGGACAGGTAATTGCCGGGGGACAGCAGACAATGTATGCTATTCTTAATGCCGGGGGAGTTAGTGAAGGAACCATGCTTGATGCGGTTATCCCCTTTACTTCTGTCCCGGATGTCGGAACACGCACCCTGCCTTTGAATTTACTTGTATCAGGGGACTCCCTGCTTCCTGCAACGAATGCCTCAGGGATCCTGACTGACCCGGTCCATGGCTACGTAAACCTGAGTTGGGACTGCATGCCATCAAATGGATTTCAATACTATTCAGTAACCCGGGAAGGAATTGAAATTGCCCGGGTGCCCCTTGCAAACAATTACCAGGATTCATTGATTTCTTATGGGTTATATGCCTATGCAGTTAAGGCGGTATATGCTGTCGGTAGTTCGACTCCTGCCAGCTGCTGGGTAAACTGGCCCAATACCGTGCTTGTATTATCTCCGGCTCACCTGATCAGTCACCAGGAACCAAATACAGTTAACTCTGTTAACATCAATATCCGTAACGAAGGGCAAGGATCGCTGTTTTTCGACTTCACGGATTATACCGATGGCAATAATCATAACCCTCTCACCTATTGCCTAGCAGCATCCAATGGCCAGGATGAATTTATAAGTCAGGTCCAGGCAGGTACAATTAATCATACATCCGGCTGGACAAGTTATAGTGACTACACTTCAATAAGTACAGATCTCCAGCAAAATGCACCTACTCCTATAGCAGTAACTATTGGCCCTCCCAATTACAGCAGCGACATCATCGGTGTATGGATTGACTATGACCATAATGGCAGCTTTGATAATGCTGAGTTTACCCAGCTCTCCGGGAGTCCGATAGCGACAGGCAATATCCTGGTCCCTGCAACTGCATTACCAGGCAACACCACCATGCGAATTCGCCTTCAAAACGGGGGAAGCTTGTCACCTTGCGGGAATACGGCTTATGGAGAAGTTGAGGATTATACCGTCAACATCATTTCCCCATCCTTTATTACGGATGTAATACCAGCCTCAGGGACTGTCAAGGAAGGAGGAAGTGTTCCGGTCAACCTGCATTTTTCAGCAACCGGCATATACTCACTTCCGGGCACTTACAACACAACCGTTAACCTGAGTACAAATGACCCTAACCATCTTACTATTGGCATTCCGGTTACAATGATCGTGGGGCCTCCTACAAGGATTGAAGGGGTTGTTACAAGTTGCGGCAGCGGACATCCGGTATCCAACATGTACATCAAAACCGGGTCGCATGGCACATATTCCGATGAAACCGGGCATTACGCGCTAACGCTCGATCCCGGCACTTATGATGTTCACTTCAGTGAATTTGGGTACCAGCCTGAATCAGTAGCCGGAATCGTTGTCACTGCCGGAAATATCACCACCCTTGATAAAACAATTTGCCCGGAATTTAACCCTCCGACTAACCTTACAGCATCCGTGAGGCTTGATGATTCTGCCTCTTTTGTAAACTGGAGTCCTCCGGATGCCTCTTATGAAATGTTCTATGATGATGGCATACCGGAAAATTTTGCAGCCTGGCAACAAGCAGGGAATCTGAATGCTGTTAAATTCACACCCCAGGGCTATCCAGCCCATATCAGGGCTGCAATGTTTTTTATTGCAAACGGAACAGGAGGCAGTTGCATTGGCAGCAGGTTAACAGCCATGGTCTTCACTTCAACACAGGAGGGCTACCCGGGTATACTTGTTGACAGCGCCAGTTTAATCGTTTCTGATACCGGTTGGGTCGATATTGAAGGCCTGGACGCCACAATCCTGGACGGAGATTTCTTTATAGCCATGAAGCAGAATGAACCTTGGCCGAACTGCCCTTTCCTTGGAGAGGATGAAACCTTACCAACTGCATGGAAAAGCTATTCACGGAATGTTACAAACGGCTCCTGGGGAATTTCGCCATTCCAGGATTTTATGATCCGGGCTCTGATTCAAGGCAGGGTATCAGGGGGAGATGGTAAAACGGAAGGAAATCCAGTCAAGCCTTCACGCATGGCAGGAATGCTTTCACTTAAGGAGCCTGGATCAGATAATGGCAAACAGGATATGCAGCCGATGGTTCAGTCCTTAACCATGATGGATACAGTTCAGTCGTACAGGATCTATAGAGTTTCAAATTTTGACCCGCTCTTACCTCCAAGTTCCGGGGTTTTCACTATAATTTCCACGAATAATACCAATCTTCATTATGAAGAAAGTGGTTCGGCATGGATGGCCCTGGCAGGTTCCTGGTATGCTTACGGAATCCAGGCTGTTTATTCAGGACAGGTATCAGATATGAGGTACACTAATGCGGTTTCTCACAGAATTTATTCAGATCTTTCAATAAATGTTCAGATTCTATGTAGCAGTAATGCTGCAGAAGGTGCAATTGTCAAATTAACAACGCCCGGCCATCCTGAATGCTCCAGGATTGATACCGTTCCAGCTTCAGGAACACTTGCCATGCAAAATTTACCCAGGCAAGATTATCAGCTGGAGGTTCATTATCCTGGCCTCCAATCCTATACTCAATTTATATCATTGGACAGCAATCTCATCCTGAATATCGCGCTCGAAGGCTATAAATACCAACCAAGGAATCCCTACCTGGATGACAAAAGCCTTTTATTCATGTGGAATGAACCCCTGGCAATGGTCTTGAATGAAGACTTTGAAATGGGTAACTCACTGCCACAAGGATGGCAGAGCAGCAGCCAGGGAACATCGGCATGGAGTGTTTCTACCAATGGAAACAGTGATTATTTTACCATCCCTCCTCATACATCCTATGCTTTTGCCAGTGACGACCAGGGTGGTGCCGGGAATAATGGTTGTTGCGATTACCTTGTAACGCCTGAAATGGACCTTACCGGGGCGCCCTCCTATTTCATGAATTTCGCGAGTTTCTTTAACGGGGAATATGGACAAACAGCTAGTGTTGAAATGAGTACGGACGGAGGTGTTTCCTGGTCGCCTATATATACCTGCTCTCCTGCTATTGCATGGAATTATATACAACTCGACCTGTCACCCTATTCAGGACCTTCCGGCTTATCATCCGTGAAATTTGCCTTCCATTCAAATGACAATGGAAATTATGGATCAGGCTGGGCTGTGGATGATATTGAGGTTGCTTCCGGGAACTTATCTGTAATAAGTTACTATGTATTTCTGGATGGTTCACTGGTTGGGAATTTACCATCAAGTATGCTTTATTGGACCTTTGACCCAACCATCATGAACTACGGTCAACAATACACTGCATGTGTAGAGACAATGTATTGTGATGGCTTGTCAGGAAGTACCTGCTATTCCATAACTGATCACTACCTGGAGCCACCATCAAACCTTACAGTCCAGGATAGTACGACAACCAGTTATGGTGCCGCAATCCTGAACTGGACACCCATGTCTACAGCGCAATCAGATTCAACGGTTCTTAGCATAAAGATCTTCCGGAACTCTGAGTTCATTGCTGAAGTCCCCTCCTGGAAATCTACTTACCTGGATGAGGGGCTAGCACCGGGTGATTACTGGTACCAACTCTCAGCTGTTTACAATATTACACAATGGGGATTTCCCGGGCAGACGGATGAATCGCTGAAGACAGAACCTCAATACATCAACCTGGTTTATGGTATGGGGATTCCTTTTGTTGAAGATTTCTCTTCCGGCCAGATTGACACAACGATTTGGAATGCAGGCCCGAACTGGATGATAGATGAGCAGGCTGATAATCCAGTACCAGCTGCAAAATTTAACTCAGAACCTGTCTTGTTAAATTACAGCAGTGCCCTGGAAAGCAAATGGATCAATGCCCTGGCTATGGATAGCACAGGGCCATACAATATCTGGCTCGACTATGAGATCCGTCTGAAAGATACATTGCAAACTTCCAGCGAGAATCTCAGCATTGAGGTATGGGATGGTTCCCAATGGCAGCTTATTGCAGATTATTACAATTCAGGAAGTTTTGATTGGACCAGGGAACATCTCAATATTTCGGACCTGGCAAAAGGCCGGGAATTCAAATTCCGGTTCCGTGCCAATGGAGAGTCATCCAATTCCATTCAATACTGGTCAGTTGATAACATACTCATCTATACAGAAACCAGCCTCATAGCACCGGTTAATCTTGTTGCCGGTTTGGCAGCCCCATACGGGACCTCGGTAAGCCTGAACTGGCAGATTCCTTCCGGAATGAAGAATACTGGGGCTGATTTATTAAATATGACTGAGGGATTGGAAGGAAATTTCAGGGTTCATACAGCGGACAACCAATATCAGCAGTTAAGTCCTGCTAAAGCTAAATCCCTTGTGCCGGAAGCGGAGGATAAAACTTCAACGGTCGAACGGTATTTGGAGGATCAGCAGAATAGTTCTGTGCTGCTTAATTTCAACATCTTCAGGAAAGAAATCGGCAAGTCTCCTTTATCGACAGATACTGCCGGGAACTTCCAGCTGATTGCTTCCACTGATAGCACGCATTACCTTGACACCACTCCGACGCCCTTCAGCATAAATGAATATTATGTGACAGCCGTTTATGACAATGGAGAATCCCTCCCTTCAAATACTGTTCTTATAAGTCTGTTTACCGGCATAGAGAAGGCATTGGCTGAGCAGGTTAAAGTTTACCCCAACCCGGCACGAGACCAGGTAAGCATAGAATTTCCAACCACTACCACGTGTATCAGGTTATTTAATTCCTTAGGAATCTCTGTTTTTGAAAAGAAGCTCAATAGTGAAAATCATCTTTTGATCCGTACAGATGGATTAGCATCAGGTGTATATTCGCTGATGATGATAGTCGGCAAAAAGGAATTTTACGGATGTAAATTAGTGATACTGAAATAGGAAAAACATTATTCTCCTATAATACAAACCTGGATATTAAAGTACATATCCAGGTATGTTAATTTTATCCTATTCTTCTTTTGACCTTGTTCTGGTTCAAAGAGTATATCCCAGTCCCGATAAATAAGCCTGAACCCAATCTTATTTGACCCTTCTACGGGCATTCAATTGCCGGTAATCAAAGAATTTGCGACATTTGAATTCAAATTACCTACATAAGTTTTTAATCATGATGAACAAGGCTATCCTTTTCCTGCTGGTCGTAACCCTGAATGCAGGCTACCTATCTAATTGCAATGCACAAAACAAACCAATTTCCCAGAGAGTAGATTCATTGATGAAACTTATGACTTTGGAAGAAAAAATCGGCCAGCTAAATCAGTACAATGATGATTGGCTGGCTACAGGACCGGTTACCCTGGATGCGAATAAAAAGGAGCAGATTCAAAACGGGCAGGTCGGTTCCCTGCTGAATTGCATGGGAACAGCCCGCACTGCAGCCTGGCAGAAAATCGCGCTTCAGTCGAGATTGCATATACCTCTTATTTTCGGACAGGATGTGATTCATGGATTTAAGACCACCTTTCCTATTCCCCTGGGTGAATCCTGCAGCTGGGACCTTGACGCCATTGAACTTTCAGCAAGGACAGCAGCTGTCGAATCAAGTGCAAGCGGGATCCACTGGACCTTTGCCCCCATGGTGGATATAGCCCGTGATCCGCGCTGGGGAAGAGTAATGGAAGGTTCCGGCGAAGATCCTTACCTGGGTTCCAAAATAGCTTATGCGCGAGTGAAAGGTTTCCAGGGTGACAAAATTGGAGAGACAAATTCTGTAATTGCCTGTGCAAAGCATTACGCTGCCTATGGAGCAGCCATCGGTGGAAGGGATTACAATTCTGTAGACATGAGTGACCGCCTGCTCTGGGAAGTTTACCTCCCTCCTTTCAAAGCAACGGTGGATGCCAATATTGGCAGCTTTATGAATTCGTTCAACGATATTAACGGGGTTCCGTCAACCGCTAATTCCTACCTGTTGCGCGACATCCTCAAAGACAAATGGGGATTTAAAGGATTTGTTGTCAGCGATTGGGGATCGGTTGGTGAAATGATCAACCATGGAAGCGTAAAGAATGAATATGAGGCTGCAGAGGCAGCCATCAATGCTGGTTGCGATATGGATATGGAAAGCCGTTGTTATAAGAATAACCTGGTACAATTGGTTAAGGACGGGAAAGTTTCAATGAGCACAATTGATGATGCTGTTTCCAGGATCCTTACCAAAAAGTTTGAGCTCGGGTTATTTGATGACCCTTTCAGGTTCTGTAATAGGGAACGCGAGGAAAAAGAGCTGAATAACCCTGAGCATCCTAAGATTGCCAGAGATGCTGCAAGAAAAAGCATTGTACTTCTGAAAAATGAAGGAAATCTATTACCACTGTCAAAAAACCTTAAAACCATTGCATTCATTGGACCGCTTGTAAAAGCTGTCAAAGAGAACAAAGGGTTTTGGGATGTTGAGGTTCCCGGCGTGGATTCAGGTTATATTGTATCACAATGGGAAGGACTGGAGAAAAAAATCGGTAATCATGCAAAGTTGCTATATGCCAAAGGGTGCAATATAGAAGGGACTGACAGGAGCGGGTTTGCAGAAGCTATCAACATAGCAAGCCAGGCAGATGCAGTGATCCTGAGCATTGGGGAAAGGCGCGACATGAGCGGTGAAGCAAGAAGCAGAAGCAATATCGGAATCCCGGGAGTGCAGGAAGAATTATTGAAGGAGTTGCTGGCTACAGGCAAACCGGTAGTTGTCCTGATCAATGCAGGAAGGCCTTTGGTTTTCAGGTATACTTCCGATAATGCCCCGGCCATCCTTTATACCTGGTGGCTTGGAAGCGAAGCCGGTGATGCCATTGCTGATGTATTGTTCGGGGATTACAATCCTTCGGCAAAGCTAACGATGTCCTTTCCACTAAGCACCGGACAGATCCCCATTTATTACAGCCATTTCAATACCGGCAGGCCTGCACAGAATGATGATAACCGTTTTTATACCAGCGCATATACCGACCTTTCCATCTACCCTAAATATGAGTTTGGATATGGCCTTAGCTATACTACTTTTAAATATTCTGACCTTAAACTGAGCCAGAATAAGATGAAGAAGGATGAAAACATTAAGGTTTCAGTGACCATCACAAATACCGGCAAATATGATGGAGAAGAAATCGTGCAGTTATACCTCCATGACCTGGTTGGGTCCATTACCCGCCCTACCGAGGAACTCAAGGATTTCAGGAAACTGATGCTGAAAGCCGGGGAATCCCGTACAGTTGAATTTGCGATTGATAAGGAGAAATTATCATTCTTTAATAAGAACCTGCAATGGGTGGCAGAACCCGGTGAATTTGATATCATGATTGGCGCTTCGTCCAGGGATATCAGGCTGAAGGACAGGTTTGAGCTGGTGGATTGATGATTTATTGCATCTGTAAATTGGCATCAACCATTAGTGGAGCAAATCCGTAATATTTATTTCAAAGCAGGGTTAAAGGGAACTTGGCATTTTCACTCAGCTTTACCCGTCAATTCACTGATTTGACAGCTTCGGAGAATTAATTAGATTTTCGAAAGGCCTGGCAGGCTTTGATTGATGCAAGGTTACTTATTGGAAATGACTGCTTTAATGATTATATTTGATCAATTTATTAAGATTTCATGCTATTCCAACTATCTTACCATGAAAAGAATAATAGTATTGTCAATTGTAATATTGATGCTGATCAACCAGGCTTTTGGGCAATGGTACACACGAAAGTATCATGTTAATAGCATTAACCTCCTAACCCGGGAGCAACTTGATGAATCACTGAAAGCGTCAAAAAACAACCTTATGGGTTCGGGGATATGCGCCGGAATGGGTTTGGGCCTTATTCTTGTAAGCAGGTACGGTTCATGGGCCCCGGAAACGAATCCAACACTGATACAGCAAATCATGGGTAAGAAATGGAAGAATACGACTGCCTATATTTTTGGCGGGGCTTTGCTTCTGGGAGGATCAACTGCTTTTGTCATTAATTTGGGCAGAATTCCGAAGATAAAGAAAACATTGAACTCCAATTATCATTCATCGGGGTCAATAAGTGCCAGGCCTGGAATAATTCCTGCAGGCCCGGACGGAAGTTTTTCAGGGGGAATATCGATGCAATATAATTTTTGAGACGACTAAACCGATGCTGATTAAATTGAAATTAAGGCCTGACTCCATCAGATGAGAAATCATAACTCATTAACAGCCGTATTTTTGAACCAGCTTTTCAAATCCGGAATTATAATCCTAATTTTACATAGTATGCTCTCAATTTTCTGACTGTTGTATTTTTCACACTTTGCTTAATCAGAATTTCCAATGAAAAAGACCATCCTTTTAATAATCATTTTACTTGGGACTGTGATCGCTTTGCCGCAGTCAAAGAAGGAGTTAAAAGCAAATATTACTGCTTTAACAGCTAAAATTGAACTGTTAAATTCTGACATTATCAAACTTACAAATCAGAACCTAATCCTTGCAGATGATATTGAAGAGCTCAAAAGCAAAATGGCTGTATTGGAAAGGCAAATGCCGAATACCCTTAATCAATCAATTCCGAATAACCAGCCGAACATCAGCAATAACCTGCACAATAATTCTCCCCCTTCACAGGTTGGGAGGTGTAAAGCTATCACTGCTTCAGGCAGTCAGTGCAACCGCAATGCAGATGCAGGTTCTGAGTATTGCTGGCAGCATAAGAAGAAGTACGATAATCCTGAAAACGTAAAATCAGGGAATCAGGCTCCGGTAAATAATAATTCCAATTACAATGGGCATGAAATCCAAACCGGGCCCAGAGGAGGAAAGTATTACATTAACAGTAACGGGAAAAAGACCTATATAAGGAAATAATTATCTGCCCTGTACTCCCCAGGTAAAAAGTGGGTTATAACTATCTTCTGATTAAAGTTTACAGTTCCCGGGGTTGTTACCGCTTAGGATAAAAAAAGCAGCTAACATATTGATAACTGCTTTTATAGGAACCTCATCAGGATTCAAATTTACCTGCCGTCAGGTGGGCCTGAAACCTCCCCGACCCTGTCGGGGTACTCTATTAAGTTGAGCACTTTTTCAAAATAAAGAAAGCAGCCAATTTTACATTAGCCGCTTTCTTTGTGACCCCATCAGGATTCAAACCTGAAACCTCCCCGACCCTGTCGGGGTACTCTATTCAGTTGA
>JACAAZ010000032.1:21282-22686 GCA_013376995.1 Bacteroidota bacterium
TCAGGATTCAAACCTGAAACCTCCCCGACCCTGTCGGGGTACTCTATTCAGTTGAGCACTTTTTCAAAATAAAAAAAGCAGCCAATTATACATTAACTGCTTTCTTTGTGACCCCATCAGGATTCAAACCTGAAACCTTCTGATCCGTAGTCAGATACTCTATTCAGTTGAGCTATGGGGCCATTGATCAAAAATGGCCTGGCCTTTTAGAGGGTGCAAATATACGTTTTTTCCTTATTTAACAGTCGGGATTATCCTATTTTTACAGAAAATTTTACACCTTGGAAACAACACACCTCCCCATCTCTCCTGAAAACCTGATCCCTGACTGGGCTAAGGAATTGCCCATTGCTATCACAGTATGCGATGAGAATGCTATCATCCTCTATATGAATGTTCGGTCAGAAAGTACTTTCCAGAATAGTGGTGGTAAGGATCTCATTGGTAAAAGCCTGTTCGACTGCCACTCTCCCGCTTCAAACGAAACCATCAGGGAATTGCTTTCAACGGGTAGGAATAACATCTATACCATTGAGAAAAAAGGAGTAAAAAAGATGATCTGTCAACTCCCCTGGTTCATAGAGGGAAAAGTTGCCGGATTGGTAGAAATTTCCATAATTCTTCCGGAATCAATCCCGCACTTTATTCGTCAATAAATGCCTCCGGGATGGAGCCACCTCTCGCAGATTTCTTTCCGGAAACTGCTTTCTTATCTTTCAACCGCTTTTCCTTTGAGCCCCTGGTAGGTTTTGTTGCTATTCGCCTTATAGGGATATGAAAAGCCTTATTAACCAGCCGAGAAAACTTCTCTTCTACTTCCTGGCGGTTCCCCAGTTGAGTGCGCTCTGTACTTGAATTGAGCTGCAATAAACCCTCCTTTGAAATCCTCGCCATCAGCTTCTCCAACAATAAAGCACGTTGTTCTTCATCAAGTACTTCTGAATTCAGAACATCAAAAGTCAGAATGACTTTGGTCGATACTTTATTGACATTCTGTCCTCCCTTGCCTCCCGACCGCACAGCAGTAAATGTACATTCTCCCAGGAGAGCAGTTATGTCGGGAAGGGATAGCATCGGGGATTGGGCGGATGGGTTATTGGTTATTGGTGTTGAGTGTTCGGAGTTGGAAGTGTTAGGCGTTAGTCCGCCAGTTGGCTGATCGGCGTTGGAAGGGTTTGGTATATTTTCTTAAAGAATCCATTCTCAAATTGCTAATTTTCAAATTGTCGAATTACAATCCGTTAGCTGATGGACAAATTGCCAAATTATTCAATTATCAACTCCTGCTTCCTATATCTTGCTTCCTACTTCAAACTTTTGACTTTTTCCTTTTGACTTTTTCCTTTTGTCTTTTTCCTTTTGTCTTTTTCCTTTTGTCTTTTTCCTTTTGTCTTTTTCCTTTTG
>JACAAZ010000033.1 GCA_013376995.1 Bacteroidota bacterium
CCTTTTGTCTTTTTCCTTTTGTCTTTTGTCTTTTTCCTTTTGTCTTTTTCCTTTTACACTTGCTGGCGGATTAGTCTTAAAGAAGTTGTTTGACCCTAATATTGGATTAAGCACATCTCTATAAAAAACAAACTGGAAGAAGGACAATCCCTTGCTTCCAGTTTGTTATTCAAGATATTGATTCGCTTGATGATCAGGCGGGGAATCCGGGGCAATCGGGGAGATCGGCAACCTTATTGTCCTGGTGAGCCTGGGCGTCAATTACTGCAATGGCAGTCATATTCACTATTTCACTTACTGTTGAACCCATCTGCAAAACGTGGATGGATTTATCGAGACCCATCAGAACCGGTCCAATTGCTTCAGCGCCCCCAAGTTCCTGCATAAGTTTGTAGGCAATGTTGCCAGCAGTAAGATATGGGAAGATCAAGGTGTTTGCAGGGCCGCCTTCCGACAACTTGCTGAACGGGAAATGTTCCTTGAGCATCTCGTTGTTGATAGCAAAATTGGCCTGCATATCTCCATCAACAATAAGGTTTGGATACAAACGATGAAGGTTGGCAACCGTCTCACGTACTTTCAAAGGAATATTCCCTTCAACGGAGCCAAAGTTGGAATAGGAAAGGATGGCAATCCTCGGTTCAATATTGAACTGTCTCACAGCTTCTGCTGTCTGAATGGTAATTTCCATCAATGTTTCCACTGAAGGATTCATGTTTACAGTAGTATCAGCAAAGAAAAACGGGCCTTTTTTGGTAAGCATGATATACATCCCGGAGATAACCTTTGTATTTTTCTTTTTCCCGATGATACGCAAAGCCGGGCGGATGGTTTCCGGGTAACTGGTTGTCAAACCGGAGATCATTGCATCAGCAAGACCATTTTCAACCATACTGGGTGCGAAATAATTCCTGTGGGTCATGAAGTCGAGGGAAAGCTGGAAATTAACTCCCCTGCGTTTACGCTTTTCGTAGTACTGGCTTGCAAAGAGTTGCCTGTTTTCAGCCTGCTCTTTCGAACGAGGGTCAACGATTTCTACTCCCGGCAGTTCGAGGTCGAACTCCTTGATCATTGAAGTGATAACTTTCTTGTCGCCAAGCAGGATAGGATGAGCAATGCCTTCATCAAGCACAATTTCGACTGCCTTGAGCACCTTGTAATTTTCAGCTTCAGCAAAAACAACGCGTTTTGGATTACCTCTTGCGCGACCCTTGATTTGCTGGATAAGTGGATTTACAAGTCCGAGGCGCTTCCCAAGCTCTTCCTGGTAAGCGGCCCAATCAGTAATAGGTTTACGTGCTATGCCAGTATCCATTGCAGCTTTGGCAACAGCCGGGGCAACATGCATGATAAGCCTTGGATCACAGGGCTTTGGAATAATATAATCAACCCCAAATTTGAGGTTTGTAGCGTTGTATGCGACATTGACTTCTTCAGGAACAGGCAGCTTGGCCAGATCTGCCAGTGCATAGGCTGCTGCAAGCTTCATCTCTTCATTGATCCCCCTGGCGCGAACATCAAGTGCACCCCTGAAAATGTAAGGAAAGCCCAAAACGTTGTTTACCTGGTTGGGAAAATCGGAACGGCCTGTTCCCATGATGATGTCATTGCGGGTAGCCTGGGCGAGTTCATAGGAAATTTCGGGTACAGGGTTGGCACAGGCAAAAACAATCGGATGCGGCGCCATCGAAAGCAGGTATTCTGGTTTCAGAACACCGGCAGTAGAGAGGCCAAGGAACATATCCGCACCAACCATTGCCTGTTCCAGGGTGTCAATATCCCTGTCGGTAACAAATTCCATTTTGTACTTATTCAGATCAGTGCGTTTCTTGTTCAAAACACCCTTGCTGTCAAGCATAACAATGTTTTTCTTCAATGCACCGAGCTTCACATAGAGCTTGGTACAGGAAATTGCTGAAGCTCCTGCACCGTTCACAACGATCTTAATCTCATCTATCTTTTTACCTGAAATCTCGCAAGCATTCAACAGCCCGGCAGATGTGATGATAGCTGTACCATGCTGGTCGTCGTGCATAATGGGAATATCCAGTTCTGCCTTCAGGCGTTCTTCTATTTCGAAGCATTCCGGCGCTTTTATATCTTCCAGGTTTATACCACCGAAAGTGGGAGAAATAGCCTTAACGGTTTCAACGATCTTATCGATACTTTTTTCATTAATTTCAATATCGAATACATCGATATCAGCATAGATCTTAAACAGAAGGCCTTTACCTTCCATTACCGGCTTACCAGCTTCGGCGCCTATATCCCCCAGGCCAAGCACAGCAGTTCCATTGGAAATAACTGCTACAAGGTTTCCCTTGGCAGTATATTTATAAACATCTTCAGGATGAGCCTGTATCTCGAGGCATGGCTCGGCTACACCAGGGGAATATGCAAGAGACAAGTCACGCTGTGTTGAATGTGGCTTGGTCGGGATTACTTCTATTTTTCCCGGACGACCTTCTGAATGATAACTCAGGGCATTCTTTCTCAATAAAGTATTCATTATATATCTGTTTAACTGTAAGTTACAGTATTGTTTTTCCGTTAACAAAGTAAAGCTAAATGTTTAGATTTGCTATGCTTATCAGGTAGTTATTTATTTCGGTTTCCCCAATTTGAACTCAGTCTGAATAAGTCACTGAAACCTCCTGAAACAAAATTTTTTAAGAGGATTACAGGTAAATTTTATTCTTTCCAACCCGGATTATGCCCTTACAAAGACAGTATCAATATATACATTAACAGTTAATTCAACTTTACTATTACATGTAACTGTTTTATTTATTAATTTATAATTCGACTAAACTGGTTTGCTGATGAGAATAAAGTATATCAGGCTCAACATTACTGAATGTAATTAGCTTTTCGTAGCAAACCTTTTAATATCCAGTAAATGCTGAAGCAGTTCACGGATTTGACTATCAGGGTATTGCTTCAAATTTCGGATATATCCGGAAAATATTAATTTTGCACCAGGTCAGAAGAAGCTTTAACTTACAATATTTCAACACCATCCAGATGTATTCATTCATTGAGGGAAGAATTGCCGAACTTAACCCGGCAATTGTTGTAATCGACTGTCAAGGAATAGGTTATATGATCAACATATCGTTGAATACCTATTCTAAAATCGTCGGAAAAGAGAGCTGCCGGATACATACTCACCTGGTGGTTCGCGAAGATGCTATGATACTGTATGGTTTTGCAGATGATCATGAACGTGTGGTTTTTCAGCAACTGATCTCTGTTTCAGGGGTAGGGCCGAATACTGCAAGACTGATTCTTTCATCGCTCGGGCCTAATGAAGTGGTTGATGCTATCGTACATGAAAATGTAAAAGCACTTCAGTCCATCAAAGGCATTGGCGGTAAGTCCGCTCTTAGGCTGATCGTGGATTTGAAAGATAAAATGCAGAAAGATACTCCTGTCCGTGAAATTTTAGGTTCCGGGCACAATACTGCCAAGGCTGAGGCGTTATCTGCACTGGTGATGCTCGGGTTTAACAAAACAATGGCTGAAAAGGCTATTGAACAGGTATTTAAGGTTGAAGGACTGGATTTACCTGTAGAGCATCTTGTGAAAAGTTCCCTCAAAATCCTCTAAATCAGGAGTTAAGGGAGCAGCTATTTTTTTAAGTGCTGATTTATCCAGTAACGTTGACTCTAATTAACCAAAACAACGCTCAAACCGACAAAACCAATCGCCTGACTTGAAGAATTTGACCAAATATATATTCAGATTTTCTACATTACTTGCGATCCTTACGCTCTGTTGGGGTGTTCAACGTACCCTGGGGGGCTCGTCGGGTCCCCAGAAAGAAGGCCGTTTCCTCAACCCTCCTGATTCCACCAATTCGAATGATACAACTCTGAGATTTCCTCTTGATAAGGAAACAAATCCATACGAAAAGCCTAAAACAGGCGGCCTTTACCTGAAAGATCCATCCAATATCAAGGAAGATATAACTTTTGATCCCGACAGCAAAGAATATACGATTACCCGCAAAATTGGCGATATGGATTACCGCCGCCCTGCTTCCATGTCGTTTGATGAATACAAAGATTGGGACCTTAAAAAATCCGTAAACAAATATTGGAAGGAGAAGTCAAAATCCTCCAGTGGTCCTGGCAGGCAGGGGATCATCCCCCAGATACGCCTTGGCGGGGAACTGTTTGACAGGGTATTTGGCGGGAACACTATTGATATCCGTCCCCAGGGAAGCGCTGAACTTTCCTTTGGTGTTGTTTCCAATAAAAGGGAGGACCCTGCTATTGACAAGCGTTTGCGCAGAACAACCAATTTTGATTTCCAGGAAAAGATTCAGATGAGTGTGCTCGCCAAAATCGGCGACAAAATTGAATTCAATACTAATTTCAATACTGAAGCTACCTTCGACTTTGAAAACAAGCTCAAACTCAAATACGAAGGCAAAGAAGACGAAATCATCAAGTTGATCGAGGCTGGTAACGTCAACATGCCGCTTAACAGCACCCTCATAACCGGTAGCCAGAGCCTCTTCGGGATCAAAACCCAGTTGCAGTTTGGCAAGGCCACGGTAACCAGCGTTTTTTCACAGCAACAAAGCCAGGTCCAGAATATTGCAGTCCAGGGTGGTGCACAAACTACCAAGTTTTCGCTCCGCTCCCTCGAATATGAAGAAAACAAGCACTTCTTCCTTTCACAGTATTTTTACAAACATTATGATGAAGCGTTGGCTTCGCTTCCTATTGTAACCAGTAATATCAGTATCGAAAAGATTGAAGTCTGGATCACCAATATAGGAACACAAATTACTGAAAACCGCAACATTGTTGCCTTCCAGGACCTTGGTGAACGTGAACCTTACAATTCGCAGATCATACCAAACATAGGCTATTACCCGGATAATAAAAGTAACAACCTGCTTAGCCAGCTTGATACCAGCCAGGTCAGAAATAATGGTGCAGAATCCTACCTTACGGCCAACAAAGGCTTTATTCCTGGAACCGATTTCGCAACAATCACAAACGCCAGGAAACTTAACACTTCTGAATATACTTACAACAATAAACTGGGTTTTATATCTCTTAATACAACTCTCAGTTCCGACCAGACTCTTGCTGTTGCATTCCAGTACAGGGTAATCGGAGGCGACAGCACTACTTACCAGGTGGGAGAGTTCTCAAATGAGGTAAGGACAACAGGTGCCCTAATGGTCAAACTTCTCAGGAGTACGGCGGTAAATACGCACATACCGACCTGGAACCTGATGATGAAAAACGTTTACAACATCCAAGCTTACAATGTGAACCGGGATGACTTTATACTGAATATCCTGTATTCAGGCAACAGCAATGCTGTTCCAACCGGGTATTTTACAGATGGTACCGAAGGTGATGGCATCAATGGAGTACCTCTCCTGCAGATCTTTGGATTTGACAGGATGGACCAGCAGCAAAACCCACCGCATGACGGATTTTTCGACTTCATCGACCAGGCTGCCAGGAACGGAGGTACTATCCAGGCTTCAAACGGAAGGATCTTCTTCCCGAGTGTAGCGCCTTTTGGCAGCTATTTGCGGAACAAGCTCAATAATAAAGCACTGGCAGATAAGTATTGTTACGATTCCCTCTATACCATGACCCGCTCCGGGGCGGAACAATTCCCGTCCAAGAATAAGTTCGTCCTCGAAGGTCAGTACAAATCGGAATCCGGATCAGAAATCTCCCTGAATGCTACCAATATTCCCCAGGGATCAGTAAAAGTAACTGCCGGCGGAGTCCCGCTCATAGAAAACTCCCAGTATACAGTTGACTATACCCTTGGCCGTGTGAAGATACTTGATGAAGGGATCCTGAATTCCGGAACGCCCATCAACATTTCCCTGGAGAATAACTCCATGTTCAATGTCTACAGTCAGACCCTGTTGGGGACGCATGTGGATTACAAAGTCAGCAAGGATCTGTTATTGGGAGGTACCATCATGAACCTCTATGAAAGGCCTATTACTCAAAAGACCAATTACGGTGATGAACCTATTTCGAATACCATTTGGGGAATGAGTATCAACTACCAGAAGGAGTCGAATTTCATTACCAAGATGGTTGATAAACTACCCTTTATCAGTACCAAAGTTCCTTCAAAACTTAAATTTGACGGAGAGTTTGCACAGTTTTTGCCGGGGCATTCCAAAGCTGTTGGTAAAACAGGGACTTCTTACATTGACGACTTTGAAGGTGCTAAATCAACGATTTCCTTAACTACCATCAGTTCCTGGTTCATGGCAAGCACGCCACAGTACCAGACTTCTCTCAGTATGTTTCCAGAGTCAGCTCCAGGGACTGGATTGGTATACGGATTCAACAGGGCAAAACTTGCATGGTATAATATTGACGCCTCCGTCTTTTACGACCGTGGCAGTAATAAACGTCCCGGAAATATAGACAGACCTGAACTTTCGAGAAACTCAACCCGTGTAGTCTATCAAAATGAGCTTTTCCCGAATGCACAAACTGCCAACAACCAGCCCATGAACATCCCGATGTTCAACCTTGCTTACTTCCCGGATGAACGAGGCCCTTATAACTTCGATGTTGGCGGAACAGCCTTTTCAAAAGGGATGGACTCAAAAGGCCATTTGAAAGATCCGGCATCAAGGTGGGGGGGTATCATGAGCAAGATACAGACTACCGATTTTGAAGCGGCAAACGTTGAATACCTTACCTTCTGGCTGATGGATCCATTCACAGAAGACTCACTGCTGCAAGGCGGTGACCTGTATTTCAACCTGGGTGATATTTCGGAAGATATTTTGCGCGATAACCGGAAGTCATACGAAAACGGTCTTCCTGTTAGTGCGGAAGTTGTTGGCGTTGATTCCACTATTTGGGGACGTGTACCGATCAAAGAAAACATCACTGAATCATTCTCATCAGATCCGGCCGCCAGGCCCTATCAGGATATTGGATATGACGGATTATCGGACAAGGATGAGCGGGTCTGGGACTATAACAATTTCAATTTCCTGCAACAGATAAGGGATAAGTTCGGGGTGAATTCAGAAGCCTATGTACTGGATTCCATTGACCCTGCTGCTGATGACTACCATCATTTTGAAGGAGCAGACTACGACAACGACTCTGTTTACAGTTCCGTAACTGCTCGATACAAAAATTATAATGGTGTTGAAGGCAACTCCCCTGCCGGGAATACTGAAGCCCTGGCTACCCGAAACCCGAATGTTGAAGACATTAACAGGGACAATACCCTTAGTGGGCAGGAACGTTATTTCCAATATGTTGTCCACCTGAGGCCTGACCAGATGGTTGTCGGGCAAAATTACATTTCCGACATGTACGAAGCCAAACCGGAAAAGATCACCCTGGAAAATGGCGGTAAGATAGATGTCAAGTGGTACCAGTTTAAGATTCCGCTCCGCCAGCCGGATAAGGTTGTTGGAACCATCCAGGATTTCAAGTCCATCCGTTTTATAAGGTTATTCCTGAAAAATTTTGAGCGACCTATCGTTTGCCGTTTTGCTTCTCTTGAACTGGAGCGTGGCGAGTGGAGAAAATATTACAATAGCCTGCTTGCCCCGGGTGAGTATATTCCTGATCCAAACCAGGATGCAACAACTTTTGACATCTCAACGGTGAGTTATGAAGAAAATGGCAGCAGAACGCCTATAAATTATGTGATCCCGCCAGGAATCAACAGGGAAGTTAATGTAGCCACTACCAATTACCAGCAGTTGAATGAGCAATCCATGGTACTAAAAACCTGCGATCTGATGGATGGAGATGCCCGCGGTGCATTTAAAACAACTGATTTCGATTTCCGGGATTACAAGCATATGAAGATGTATATCCATGCTGAGAAATCGATCAAATCGCAGGAGTTAAAGACCGGTGACCTGACTGTTTTTGTAAGGATGGGTTCTGATTTTACAGAAAACTACTACGAATACGAGATTCCTTTGACATTTACAGAATGGGATCATAACGACAAGGATGAAATCTGGCCTGCGGCGAATGATATGGACATTGAACTTGCCAAATTTATCACAACAAAAGAGATTCGGAATAACGCGCTCAACAGGGTTGGTTCGAATATGAGCATTACAACGCCTTTCACAATTCCTGACGGTAAGAATAAAATCACCATAGTAGGTTCACCCAGCCTTAGTGATGTGAGGGCTTTTATGATCGGGGTCAGGAATCCGCGAAGAAATCCCAATCTTAACAATGGGGATGACGGTTTAGCTAAATGTGCCGAGATATGGGTTAATGAGCTTCGCTTAACTGATTTCAACGAAAAATCCGGCTGGGCTGCAACTGCTCGTGTTGCAACAAATTTGGCTGACCTTGGGACTGTGGTCCTCTCAGGTTCATACAGCACCCCGGGATTTGGAAGCATTGAGAAGAAAGTAAATGAACGCCAGAAAGAAACCATCAGGCAAATTGATTTTGCGACTAACCTGGAATTGGGCAAATTCCTTCCTGAAAAATCAGGTATCCGGATTCCTATGCACTATGATTATTCACAAACGGTCAGCAATCCTCAATACAACCCATTAGATCCGGATGTTGATTACACTGACCAGGTAAAATCGATGAGTAAGCATGAGAAGGATTCATTGAAGAGTAAAACGCTTGATGTTACCCAGCGTCAGAACCTGAACTTCATGAATGTTCGAAAAGACAGGCTGGGATCTAAAGGCAAACCCCATATCTGGGATATTGAAAACTTCGACCTGTCCTATGCATATTCTGAGATAAGCAAGCACAACATTGATATTGAATCGGATAAAAAGAAAACCTACAAAGGTGGACTCGGTTATAACTTCTCCATCAACCCCAAAAACGTAAAACCTTTCCAGAAACTTATAAAGAGCAAATCACTTCAGATTATCAGTGACATTAACTTCTATTACCTGCCAAGGCTTATGTCGTTCAGGACGGATATGGACAGGGAATACGAGAGAAGGCTTGTGAGGAATAAGAGCAATGCGGCAGTGATCATTGATCCCAGCTATACCAAGAAATGGGACTGGACCCGAATTTATGATCTTAAGTACGATATCAGCCAATCCCTCAAGTTTGATTATTCTGCTAATGTGAATGCTTATATTCACGAACCTTCGGGAGGATTTGAAAAATCAAACAGTAATTACCAGGCATATAAGGATACTGTTATGAGTTCCTTACTGGGATTAGGCTCAATGAGCAGGTTCAACCAGCTTGCCAATATAAACTACATGGTACCTCTGAATAAGATACCCATTTTGAGTTTTATGACAGCCTCTGTTAAATACGGAGTTAATTACCGCTGGGAGGCATCACCAAGGTCGATGCAGGCAAGGGTGGGAAATACCATTGAAAACTCGAATAACTACCAACTCAATGGTGGCATCAGGATGTCCACAATCTACAACAAGGTAGGATTCCTGAAAAGGGCTGCAGCTGCCATCCAGGCGCAGGGTCAAAGCAAACCGGCGCCAGATATGCCAGGAAAAGGAAAAGGAAAGGAAGATGATGGTAAGCAGAAGAATCCGAAGAAAGAGCTCGTAAAAAATGGCAAGGAAAAGGAAGCTGCTGCCGACAGCACAGATGCTAAAAAGAAACCCAGGACAGATTACCTGAAGCTCATCGGTAACCAATTACTTGGAGTTCTCATGTCGTTTAAGGATGCAAACATCACCTATAACGAAACCAATGGTATCCTGTTACCCGGATTCATGCCCGAACCTGGTGTTTTAGGAAACAACTGGAAGCAAAATGCACCGGGGCTAGGTTTCATAATGGGTAGCCAACGTGATATTACTAAAATAGCTGACCCCTGGCTGACCAAAGACTCAGTAACCAGCAGTTACCATGTAGTCAGGCATACAAGTTCCTTAACGTTCAGGGCGAATCTGGAACCTTTCCGCAACCTGAAGATCGAAGTAAATGCTGACCGCAATTTTACAACAAGCCAGCAGGATTATTATAAATACGATGCTTCTCAGGGCGTATTCAGGCCTTCCGTTCAAACCGATGTTGGTACATTCAGCATGTCGTATCTCATCTGGCCAACTGCTTTTAAGAAAGACAACAAGGATAACGTGAGTACAGTATTTGAAAAGATGCTCGAATACCGCCAAACCTTTGCTGCCCGCCTGGCAGCCAGGAATCCAAATTCTGTTGGCGACACCCTGGGCTTTCCGCATGGTTATGGCCCATCACAGCCTGAAGTACTCCTTAATTCCTTCATGGCAGCATATGCAGGCAGGGATCCGTCAAAGTTCAAAATGGCAACATTCCCGAAGATACCTCTTCCAAACTGGAGAATCACATACAATGCAAACCAGGGAATAAAGTTCCTCAAGAACTATTTCCAGTCCTTCAATATCAATCATGGTTACCGTTCATCCTATACTGTTGGCGGCTTCCAGAGCGACAGTAAAGCAGGCGGGACAGAAACTGCTCCTTCTGAAATCAATGCAAATACCGGCAATTTCATTCCTCTTACAAGTCTTGGAGTGGTAACCATCTCCGAACAATTCTCACCGCTTATTGGTATAGATGCTACCATGAAGAACAGTATGCTGGTGAAAATTGAATTGAAGAAATCGAGGAACCTTTCACTGAGCTTTGTCAGCAACCAGTTGATGGAAATGCGTTCCAAAGAAATTGTAACAGGTGTTGGTTACCGTTTTAAGAATGTCAAGTTCACGGTTCGTTCCATGACCACCGGCAAAAAGACGCCTCTGAAGAGCGACCTGAATGTTAAACTGGATTTCTCGATCAGGGATAACAAGACAATAGTGCGAAGGATTGAGGAAAATGACAATACAATATCTACAGGTAACAAGCAGGTTTCAGTGAATTTCTCAGCCGATTACATGGTGAGCCCTAAACTGAACATCAGGTTGTATTATGAAACCACAGCCTCTAAGCCTTATACAAATCAAATTCCTACCTCCACGACGAATGCGGGAGTATCTTTGCGCTTTACCCTGGCCCAGTAAACTGAATCCCAATCCATTAGTAATCCGATTATCTCAATTTAGGCACCTTTATGAAATATGGTTTACTATTTCTGATTCTGGTAGTATGTATCCAGGTTATGGGTCAATCGAATGACCCGATAAAACAGGTCAACCTGCAACCATTCGTTGTTTCGGCTTATAAAGAAAAACCCTTTGAACAAACCTCGGTAAATATTCTTGCCATACGTCTTGACAGCCTTCGTTCAGGTAATTTCAACCTTACTGACCTTGTTGCTAAAACACCCGGTATCTCTATGCTTTCAACAGGTGTAGCGATTGCCAAACCTGTAATCCGGGGACTATATGGAAATCGTGTATTGGTATTGCTTTCAGGATTGAAATTCGATAACCAGCAATGGCAGGAAGAGCATGGCCTTGGACTTTCGGACCTCGGACTTTCGAAGGTTGAACTTATTAAAGGGCCGCTAAGTGTTCTGTATGGAACTGAAGCAATTGGTGGGATCATCAACCTGATTGAAGAAGAAAAACCAGTATCCGGCACAAGGGAGACAGACTATTCAGTGAAAGTGAACAGCAATACGATGGGTGGAATGATACAGGCGGGATACAAAGCTAATTTCGGAAAACATTGGTGGAGGATACGAGCAGGTGTTGAAAACAACGCCGACTATTCAGACGGAAATAATCACCGGGTACTCAACAGCAGGTTTGACGGCTATGACCTGAAAGCTACCTATGGTTTTCAGCACCGGAGCTGGGCATCAACCAATAACTACCTGGGTTCATTCAACCGGTATGGCTTTATTTTCAATGACATATATTCTTTCGTAACTCCTGATGAACGATGGTCCCGAAAGCTGGATGTAAACCCGGCACACATGGTTCTGCTGAACATATTATCGTCTGAAAATAAATTCCTGCTCAAAAATGAATCAAAGCTGAACCTCAATATTGGTATCCAGTCCAATAAAAGGATGGAAAATGAAGGCGGCGGGGCTATTAGTCTGAATATGCATTTATTAACCTTACAATATCTCCTCAAATGGGAGGTACAGGTTTCAGAAAGAAATAAGCTGGTTCTTTCGAACCTGGGTTCATTTGAAGACAATACCAATTTTGGTGCAAGGAAGATTGTGCCGGATGCGAATATGCAGGAAAGCAACATTTCTGCATTCATGGAAACAACATTGGCCAAGGATCTGATCCTTGAATATGGCCTGGGAATAGGAGAAAAGTACATCAAAACATTCTTTACAGCCACTGTAAATGGTCCTGATAAGGAAGTACATCCGTTCACCAAGAAGTCACCCTATTACAACTTTGTAAGTGGAATTACCTGGTTCCCTTCAACTGATTTTAATATGAAGTTGAATGCAGCTACCGGGGTGAGGATTCCGAACCTTGCGGAACTATCATCCAATGGCCTTCATGAAGGAGTCTTTATCTATGAAGTTGGTGACCCGAATCTTAAAAACGAACAGAACATTACGTTGAACCTATTTGTTAACTACATTCAGGAGTTTTTTGAGCTGTCGGTCAGCCCGTTCTACAACTACTTTTACAATTATGTTTACCTCGCTCCAATCCCTATTGATTTAGAGAATTGGTATGGATTCCATGTAAGCAGGTACAGGCAGCAGGATGCAAAACAATTTGGCACCGAGGCAACTTTTACTCTGAAGCCTGTGAAATATTTAAGAACTGGCCTCGCTTACTCTGGCATGAAAAGCAAAACGACTGATGGAGCTTATATCCCATACACACCTGCCCAAAAACTGGAAGGGAATTTTGGTTATGTCCTGCATACTGATAAGTTCAATCCTATCAGCTTAAGCACCGATGTCGATTACTATTTTGCTCAAAATGATACAGCTGTCGGAGAGATCTCAACACCCGATTATTGGATTTGGAATATTGGCGCTTCAACCACATGCAAAAGCAAACTGGCTGATTACACCTTCAGCCTGAGCGGCAATAACCTTTTGAATACAGCCTATTACGATCATCTTTCACGCTTCAAATATTTCAAGGATGCAGACGGGCAAAAAATTCTGAACATTGGTCGTAACTTTGCATTCAGCATCAAGGTAAGATTTAACAGCCGGATAAATAAACATTGAAAGCACGGATACTTGTCATAACATTGCTCATTATTCTGGTTTACCAGGGTATATTCTCATACTTCTACTATGAGATGGAGCGGAATTTATGCCAGGCAAGATCACAGCAGGTCCGTCAGAATGTCAGCATTCAGGACATCTTTACCTTTGAATTCAACTACCTGTCGGGTATCCCCTGGGAAAAACCCTTTAAAGAGCTTATCGTTGATGGGAATTTGTATGATGTTATAAGGATTGAAAAGATTCCATCAGGGACACGAATAGTGTGTTATGCAGATAAGATTGAGAGCAGGCTTGTTAACGATTTCAGGCAGGCTGAGAAGTTGTCAAATAAGCTTAAAGACAGGATCCATTTAAAATTGAAATTGCCGCTTTTCCAAAATTACCTATCCAGGCAGATAGCAAAATGCGATGTCCAGATCCTGACAAAACTATTAACTTTCCAGGGTGATTTTTTATTTATTTCTCCATACCTGGAGGTTAACTCTCCCCCACCAAAGCCTTTCTTCTCTTAGTTTCTTTATATCAAAACATCTTGATTCCCCAAACAGGTTCAGGCTGTTCAATATGTATTATATCATTGGTCAAACAGGATCAATGAAATGATGCCAGTTATAACTTAATTCAATGTTAAATTTCTCAACACTCCATTAAAATGAAAAACCTACTCATTTCTCTCATCATAGTTTCCGCTTTAGCATTCCTTACCTCATGTGAAAAGGACTCTGGCAAATTACCTAACATCAGTTTTAAGACAGGTGGAACGTATGTCAGCAAGGATACCACTCTTCCGGCAGGAACAGCAATCACTATTGGGATCAATGCTTCCAAAGCTGAAAGCAAGGACGTCCTGAAGAAGTTTAACATATCACAATCTGTGAATGGCTCATCTGCAACTACAGTCTATGACAAGGGCCTGTCCGGAAGTGAAGGCGACAGTTATGCCTATGATTATGCAACAACTGTGGCTACTACAGCAGGGCAGACCAGCAAGTATACTTTTACTGTTACAAACCGCGACGGGCTTACGAATCAGGTATTTCTCACTGTAACGGTTCAGTAATTTCGTTTGACCTGCAATGAGAAAGGGAAGAACATCTTTCCTCCTTCCTGGCATTCCGCTAACTTTAGTGTTTTTGTATTCCAATAGCTTTACACTCAGCTAAGGAAATGCAAAAACACTAATTGTTTATAAAGGAATGCATAGTGCTGATTAGATGGCCATTGACTCTTATTCAGAATTATTCTAACTTCGGGTTGAGGCTGTAAAGAGTATTCATCAAATCTTTAATTTTGATGTCGATTTAAAACCTCTTACCATGAATATTCCAGAAAACCTGCTTTACACAAAGGATCACGAATGGATAAAGATTACCGGCGATGAAGGTATTGTCGGAGTAACAGATTTTGCCCAGCACCAGCTTGGTGATATCGTGTTTATTGAAGTAAACACCCAGGGTGAAACCCTTGAAGTTGGAGAAGCTTTTGGAACAATTGAAGCTGTAAAGACAGTTTCTGATATGTTCATGCCTGTAAATGGCGAAATTCTGGAATTCAATGAGCTGCTTTCTGACAAACCGGAACTTGTAAATACAGATCCGTATAACGAAGGCTGGATAGTAAAAATTCGCCTTACTGATGCATCCCAGGCAAGCTCCCTGCTCAATGCCACTCAGTATAAGGAAATAGCAGAAGGCTGATCTGCAACATTACATTATGCGGTTTCGCAAAGTTTTCCGGCAATATTGGCTCTCAATAAGCTGGGGCTTTTTCATCCTGCTTCTTACCGGGATTCCCGGACAGTTTCTGCCACAGGTGCCGAGGCTTGTTGACCTTTTCAGGCCCGACAAACTGGTACATCTCTTTATCTTCGGGGTTTTTGTGATTGCCTTGATGCGAGGTTTCTCGCAGGAGCCTGGGTTTGCACTAAACCGGTATCTCCTCTATTCCAGCCTGATATCACTGTCTTTTGGAGGGATAACAGAACTTCTGCAGGCTTACGTCTTTATAAACCGGCAAGGTAGTTTCTTGGATTTTATTGCAGATGGGATAGGCTGTATCCTTGGATACCTGTTGTATAAATATTTCAGGAAGCTTTCCATTAAAGGATAAACGCAGCTTCTGCAAAGGGTGTGAACCTGGAACAGGAACAATGGCGAATCAGGCTTCGTTTACAAATTCCATTAATTCAATTGGAGTTCCGTTGTGAACGATCATGGCTACTTTCAAGCCTTTGGAGGGTGAATTGACTTCCCCAAGTAATTCTTTTCCTTCCACAGCTTTAAATATGTCTTCAACAACAAAGGCAAGGTGAGGCAGCTGTTTCACCAGGTCATGGACCTTACATGATGGCTCAAAACGCATCCATTCAACTCCATAGGGACTATCGTAAAAGCCTTTCACAAAAATCCCCAGTTCAGGGTAATGCTTCTCCCCGGGTATGGGATCATTGACCGGAATTCCAAGGTGATGGAATTTCCAGCCCCAAACCGAAGTTGCGAGCGGAAGTTCATGATCTTTCCTAAGGTAGGTCATGGCTGGAATTCGAATATTCAGATTAATCGCCGGGGAACCGGAATCCCTGGAAAAATTTTTCTTTTTGGGTATTGATTGTCGACCCTTTGGTCCTGAAGACAAGTAAAACGCCAATAGTTCCAGTGTTTGCACATCCTCCGACTGAAATTTCAGAGGTTCCGTCATCCCAGGAATCAGTAATGGTAACAGCTGATGGGTGGGTAGGCAGAAAATGCCCAACATCATAGCCTACAGATGAAACAACCTTAAATTCAGATTTCAGATAATCCAAATAGGAAGAAAGAACATTTTCAACTTCGTCATTGGATAGATCAATTGCAAAATCAACGGCAATAAGGCTATAGGTCAACCCCTCCATGGGTTTGCATTCCAAAGTGTATACCTTTGAGCTATCCGGCGAATAAGCTACATCTCCGATTCCCGGGTTGCAACTGAAGTAGGCCGAAATTCCGGAATTACCGATGGGATATTGCTTCCAATTGTCTTGTGAATATCCTGCAACACTAAGTAGAATCAGCGTAAGACAGAAGTAATGGGCTTTAAATCTCATCCAATATCATTTTGATTTACCTCGAAATTACGATTTTTAAAGTTTCGCTTGCATGATCCTGTATGTTTTCAATGCGCAGGAAATACACCCCATTTAATAAATGGTTAACCGGCAAGCGTCCGGATGAAATTCCTGTAAATTCCATTTCCTTACTCAGAACACGCCTTCCCAGAGCATCAGAAATACTTATTTCTACGTTTTCCACATGATCCTTTTCGTTCAGAATATAGAGCTGAGATGAAGCCGGATTAGGGAATACAGCAAAAGAGGGAGCCCTGGAAATTTCCACACCCGTATGACAGGGAAAAGTATAAGGCCCACCTGGTGATCCTGTGGGACAACCGGCAAACCAATTAGTCCCGTCACACATAATGCCCTCATCGTTTGCAAGTTCCAATGTATATCCCTGGCCATCAGGTTCAGTAGGCCAGGGAGACTCATCATCATAAACCACGGTAGAGTATAGCTTTCCAGTGTTATCATAAATCCTGAGAGCTTCTCCTGATCCACTTAACCCAAAATTGAACGGGCCCTGTTTATTTTCCACCCATGGAAAAGCTACGGTAAATTTCGAATCAGAACCGGTAAGTACCAGGTAGGCTCCCGGTTGAAGCATTGTTCCTGGCTTGAAATAATACTGGTGCCCATCATCACTATCGCAGAATTTGAAACCTGTCAGGTCTATAGCATTTAATCCTTTATTTTTCAATTCAACCCAATCACCGGCATCTGCAAAATCCGCAGAATTGTAGTTGATCTCTGAGATGACCAGCTGCTCGGAACAGGGCTGATAGGCTTCTCCCGGAGATCCACCCATACATCCTGCAAACCAGCTTCCGGGATCATTAAGGTTCATTGAGCCTGCCCTTAATTCCATGGTCCTGCCCAATCCGTCAGTAGCTTCAAGCCAATGAACAGAATCCGCATAATGAAATGTAATGACGGTATCCCTAATGAGATCAAGCAGCGTGATGGTTTCGGTTTTATTTCCAAGGCTGAAGCCCAAAGGCCCTAAGCACGTAACCCCGGGATGCTGAATGTGGAATGCAAGGGTATCTTCAGCAATTACCAGGTATCCGTTGGGAGAAATTGTTGTTCCGGTTGCAAAAACATAGTCATTGTAATATTTGGAGTTCTTCAGGTGCCAGTCAGAGATATCAAGTGCAAAATTCCCAAAATTGTGAAACTCGACCCAGTCTCCGGAATTCCTTGTTGAGTCGCTGTGATAATTAACTTCCGAGAAGGTAACCTGAGGGGTTTTCAAGGTTCCAAAGAACATGGCCTTAAAGTTATCGTAATGTTCCAGGTCAATTGTAAGGCTGTGATTGGTATCGGACTCAATATAGGAATTTGGTAACCAATTTTGGAAGGTATAACCCGGTGCTGCAATCGCTGTGATTTTGATAGGATTGCCATGGAAATAGGTTCCAAGCCAGGGCAAGTGCTCAGGAATTACCGTATTGATCTTTATATACCCGGCTCCCTCCGGCACTACCGATAACTTCAAAATAACCTCGCCCTGCAGGCCAAAAGTAGAATTGATTTGCTGCCTTGCATAGATCGGCCGGTTGTTGATGAAATTCATCATATTGCTGATGTTGTTTAGCCAGTTAAGGCTATCTCGATAAGCAAACCATCTTTCCCAGGCAAAGGGCATTTCACTGCTGATTGAATCCTTCATTTCATAGATAATAGGATACATGTTTGAGGGCTGATAAAGAGTATTGATGAGATCAGCATACCTGTTTATAAAGTATTGCCTGAATTCCATGTTCCCAAGAAATTGCCTGAATATATCTGCATGCGGAGTAGGCACATTGGGATTGATAGCCTCGTAAAGTTTATTCTCCGTATATGGCCCATAGTATCCCAGGCCAAAATCCATATCCCAGAGAATATAATTCCATTTAGCACCCGGCTTTCGCTGCCGCCATAATTTGATATTGTTTGTCCACTCCCCTATCCAGTCACCATTGTTGTAATAGGTTTCAGCAACAAAATAATCCATATAGTTCAGGATGTTCCAGTACGATTTTGCAGTTTGATAATTAGCAGGAAAAGTAAGTTCATGGGTTGAAATAAAATTGTACATCTCCCAGAAAGCATCGGAGGTCCCTGAAGAAACTTCACCATCGCTGATAATAACGTCCACGCTGTCGGCATTTATACCATGATTTAATTCGACGAAATCATTATTGTTCCTTTCCCGGATATTGTAAATTCCCCAGTACTGTCCATTGAGGAATACTGCTGAAGGGCAATAGGCCATGTAATCTACATTGGTGAATCGCATAACCCTTTGCATCAGAGCATCACGCATATGGGTTACCATCCAGTCATTCCCGGAATTCCTGAGAATGAAGCTCTTGAAATTTGTAAAGGGTTTTTCACCAAAGAGTTTATAATGAATTTCGGAGCTATCGTAGTAGGAATGTGTTTTGATATTAAAGCTCCTCTGGTCGAAAGCCCTTGACCATCCGCCATGTATGCTAAGACCGGCATCCAGTTCAAATTTGCGATCCTGCATCGGGCCGAAATATTCGATATGGCTGTCTTTCTCCCAGGGTTGCCAGAAATTCGCCCCGAAATAAGGAAAATCCGGTTCGGCGAATGGGCCCATGATATAAATCCCGGAAAAATAATCCCATAAATTCAGGGAATCGGTGCTGATTGATATCACCGGGATCTTGTAATCATGATCCCCAATGATAAACGTAGAAGTTGCCGTTTTCCCGGGAAGTAATCCCGCCGGACCGAAACAGCGGGCCCGTATTACCTTGGTGGCATCCAGTATTAAAGCCTGCGTATAGACAGGATCCGAAAGTTGAGGAATATTGCCATTGGTAGTATAATGGATTTCAGAGCCCGATGTAGTTGAATGTATTGCAGTCATCCTGGTCGTTGGATAGAAGCCGGGTGCAAGTTCGATAATCGGTTCCTCAGCATATCCTGAATTGCATGCAGATGAATTATTGGACTGGTTGGGAGAAGGAGTAGTGGAAATACACCAGTTTGAAGCTCCATCAGGTATGCGACAAAATGAATGATCTACATCTGAATATGGAATAAGATAGCTGTCAAGTATCTCGCCCTGTGGTGAAGAAAGGACCACGGTTTCCCCTGAATGGCTGAGTTTGAAATTCGCGTGCAAACTTCCTGTTGTGGAATTAAGAAACCAGGAAGGAACCGGTTGAAAATAGTGTGTTGAATTTCCTATTCCGAATGAAAGGAAAGGAATGGAAGACAGATCTGATGATGAAGCATCCACATTATGAGTTTCCACCGCGAGAACATTCTCTCCAGGTCGAATTAAACTCCTCAGCAGAACTGAATCTATAATAAACTCCTCGGGAATACCCCCGCTATAAAGCTGAGCTTCATGCCCTACGGTTGTTAATTCATTAAACGCCGGAGGCACCCCAACAAGATTGGAACGGGCAATTTCAACACCATTCAGGTAAGCAACGAATCCATCATCATAGTCCATACTAAATATCGCTTTCAGCATGGCTGCAGTATCAGCAATCTCAAATGTCTTACGCATATAGACAGAGATTACCGGATCGATGACTGTGCTGTCATCACCATCGCCATAGCCGATACCACCCATTCCCTGGAGCCAGCCGGATTCATCAAACCCGAGTGTGTTCCAGTTGGAGGGAGGTTGCTGGGCAGCAGGGTAATATCTCCAAATATCTTGTGCATAGACAGCTGTTTCCCAGTGGTTTACCAACGGCTTGCGGTTTTTCCCGGATGCAAAAACAAGTAGCTGGCTTCCGGAAGGTAGGTTTATTGCCGGAAACTTCCATTTCATGACATTCGAAGGATCATCGGAAATTCCGTAACCACTTAAATCAACAACCGCAGGACCAGCATTGAACACTTCAATCCAATCGCCATAGTCACCGTCTTCATCAGCCAGTGTTGTTTTGTTGGAAGTTTGAATTTCATTGATCCTAACCTGAGAATGAGCCGGAATGTATCCTAGAAAGAAAAGCAAACTTAGAAAATAATAGAGTTTCATGTGACCCAATATGATTTCACAATATTTAATCTTTCTTGCTTGAAAAAGGTACAAGAACGCTTACAGTTGATTGATAAAATTAGACAAAAAACATATTCAGGAGGAATTGCTATTTATCAGGGAAATTGGGAAATGGTAATACCTTTTTTTAAGATAAAAGATAAAAGTAAAAAGATAAATCCGTCAGCTGACGGAAAAGTAAAATCCGCCTCAGGCGGAAAAGTAAAAGATAAAAGATAAAAGTAAAAAGATAAAAGATAAAAGTAAAATCCGCCTCAGGCGGAAAAGTAAAAAGACAAAAGGCGGGAGGCAGGGGACAGGTGGCGGGGGAAGGGGGATGGGGAAAATAAAAGATAAAAAGAGAAAAGTCAAATTGCAAAATGTAGAGAAGCGGTTGGCAGTATGCAAGGGAAATATAGACATCAATTAGTAAAGGCAAAATGTAAGTAGCAATACCGCATCTCCAGTTGACAGTAAGAGATGAAATGAATATGGTAAAGATAGAAACAGTCTAAGGCGAAAAGGAATGAAGATTAATCTGCGCTTTTCTGCATAATCCCTGTCTGCCCTGTCTGCTGACAAGCAGGCGACAGGCAGGTGCTTCAAAATACTTTTGTGATAAACTCTCTTTGGAAGGTGGATGAAGAAGTACTAATCTATTTTAGATTACCTGTATGAAACCAAAAAAATATTCAAATATAAAAATCCAATCGTTGTACTTTTTAGTTACGCTAACTACCTTTGATTCCAGAAGCTTAAAGCCATGAAAAAATACAGGCCGGATCAATACGATCTTACAGAATTTGTACCCTATTACGATGAAGTTCCCTTATGGTCAGCACCCTTTGGACTAAGGTTGCTTGAGCAGATCAACTATAGGAAAAGCATTAAAGCCCTGGATATAGGGTTTGGCAATGGCTTCCCTCTTACTGAACTTGCCATGCGCCTTGGGGAAACATCTGCAGTTTATGGGATTGACCCCTGGAAAGCAGCAACAGACAGGGCAAAGCAGAAACTGAGGTACTACGGAATTGAGAATGTATTTTTTCTTGAAGGAGTAGCAGAGGGAATTCCCCTGCCTGATCAATCCCTCGACCTGGTAGTCAGCAACAACGGGCTGAACAATGTGGAAGATTTGCAAAAAGCACTTTCAGAATGTTCAAGGGTGCTGCGAAAAGGTGGCCAACTTGTCATAACACTGAACACTGATAAATCCATGATGGAATTCTATAGCACCCTGGAAGAAGTATTGTTGGAAAGAAAGATGAAGCGGGAAGTGGAAAAGATGCACCAGCATATTTATGAGAAGCGGAGGCCTGAAGCCGAATGGGTTGAAATGCTGCAGGAAGCCGGGCTGACGGTCAATTCCCTTAT
>JACAAZ010000034.1 GCA_013376995.1 Bacteroidota bacterium
AGGTTAAACTTGGGGCTGCTCCTTGTAACTCTTAATCCACCTTCTATCTTTGACATACTGATCGGATGATTTATTCCGGCCCTCTCACCAATTATTTTGAGGTAATCATTCATTTTCTGGTTGGATATGCTCTTAGGCAGGTCAAATTTGTACTTGGTTAGGATCTCCATCACGCGGAAATGGATAGGGATCACAACCAGCTTTCCTGTTTTCAACGTGTTAATACGCAGGAAAGTTCCCTGGTCTGTATTATAAATACTATCCGGTTGTATGTTGTTAAAGTCCGAGAACCGGAGGCAAGTATAGCACCCGATCAGGAAGATATCTCTAACCCGGTCCAGATATGGAGAGGCTGAGAGGTCCAGGGCATAAATTCTGTCGAGCTCTCCGGTTGTCAAATAAATTTTATCAACTTCCTCAGTAATGGAAGCAAATTTTTTACTCTGGAACTTAGTGTTTTTATTGATTCCTGCCTCGGTTGCTGCTAATAAGACTGTTTTAAGGGTGCTGATATGTTTGCCAACAGTGTTATCCGCCATCCTTATTGCCGTTGTAGGATTCGGATTATTCTTTGAAGGCTTTTCCTTAACCTGGGTCCTTAGATAATTCACAAAATCCTGGTAGAATTCAATGTCAATATCTTCGAATGAAATTGGTTTCTTTCTGAGAGCAGAAAAGTCTCTCAGGTGTCTAAGGGTTGTTGCATATCGTTGCTTTGAACGATTGGTAACGGGGTAAGGCTGACCTTTCTTATACACGTATTTGAGGTTTGCCAAATAATCTTCGAAATATTTAACGACAGATTTTGAGGCAGCTTCCAAAGCTGAAGCTTTGATAGCCTTTCGTTTGAGGTCGGGGAAAACATCTACTCTCTTATCTATTTCTGCCCTGATACTTTCCGACGTCACTTGACGACGATCATTAATTAGTTTCCTGTAAATATCCGCAACTACCATTTCCATATTTCTCAACCGCTGGTTTAATTCAGTTGGGTCTGGAAAGTCTTTTCTGTCGATACCCTTATTATCCTCAACACTCCAATGTCTAGGATTCCATTTTAATCCGGTAGAAAACTTAAATTGCCTGTAAGATTTTCGACCTTCTGAATCGACAGTATAGGAATTACAACGAAAAATAAGGTAGATCAAGGAAGGTTCAGATGCCTTAGGATCTCTCAGAACGAATGTGATTGAAGAAGCCATATCATCAAATTTTTAATGTAAATATAGCTATTAATTCACAAACGTGGATGAATCTGTGGATGAATTTTCTTTATTTTAACCGCTATTCTCTTTATCTCATTTTGCAATAAACGCGAAAAAGCCCTGAAATTCAGGGCTTTTAGGTACTTTTAAAGGAAAGTAAAATTTGAATTTAGTAGCGGGGGCAGGATTCGAACCTACGGCCTTTGGGTTATGAGCCCAACGAGCTACCTCTGCTCCACCCCGCAATATATTTTTTGTAAAAGAACGTTCGTGTTTGGGAGTGCAAAAGTATAGCGAGTTTTGATGGAATCCAAATTTAGTTTGAAGTATTTTTAAGGTAAGCTTTCTCAAAGCAACGGTTATCAATCATTGGACAAAAATTTCCCATCGATTCGGATATTATAAAGAAAAAACCTCCCCTTAAATCAGGGGAGGCTTCCCGGCATTCAGCATAATTGGATTTACCCTGGTAAGTCCCGGGCAGGAATTAGTTCCAACTCAATTCGGGTTAATTCTCCCTGGTTTATAAAGACTGTTTTGGTCTGGGGCTGGTATCCTTCCTTGCTTGCAGTAACCAGGTATGTCCCATCATCAAGTGAAGGAATAAAGAATCCGCCCTTACCCTTGGTCTTTTTCTCGTAAACGATCTTCCCAATGCTTCCATTACTGTGCTGGAAAGTTACCAGTACCCCGGCCATACCAACATTACTTGAGATTTCCTTCACCAGCACCCGGGCTGACTGGCTCCTTCCACCCTGCTCAATGATCTTGCGTGAATCCTTGAAATGCTGGTAGAAGGAAGCATTTGAATAACGAATGATCTGGATAAGGGCGTCCATTTTTTGCAATATGCTGTCGGTTTCCTGCATCAGCAGCTGCATAGCATGATTGGCTTGCTTTGAATCCCTCCGCGCCTCCCTGGGTTTTGGGATCATACTAAGAAATTCACTCCCCAGTTGCTTTAGTGCATTTAATTCCTCTTCGGTTACAGAATAATCCTGTAGTTTAGGAAGTAATGGAGTTGCAGCATCGCAGAGCGAGAGGCAGAATGCAGCCAGCTGGTGATCAGATTTGGTACTCAGTGTTGAGCTGGTGATTTTTACTGTTCTTAATAGCAGTTCGTCACCCAGCAGGGTGGCATAAGCAGTTACCTTACCCGAAAGGGAAAGGGTACGGTTCAGAACTTCGGATTTCTCCTTCTTCTTTGCAAAAGTGATCCCGTTATGGTCACTCGTTTGAACCTTCATGAATTCCAGGAGCTTCCCGATGTTTTCCTGCAGGATAGCTGACAGAGCAGCAAACTCAGGCAGGGATTGTGTTAGTTGTGTGTTTTTCGACAAGAAGTCAGCCACAGATTGGTACATCTTCAACCGGGCCTCGTTTTTTGATCTCATGATACAATGATTTAGATGTAAAACAAAATAGAATAACAGACTGAATACCGGATACTTGTAATAGCTAATTTATGAAATTACAGAGCCTGTTAAATACACTAAAGTATAATAATAGGGAAAGAATCAATGAATGGTAGAGATGGATGAAGGAACGGTTTTACCTGTTTACCAAAATAAGCCCCTGATAATGTTTACCTTATAGTCTCTTGAAAATAATCACTTTATTTGGACACTCCCAATAGTTTTAGTATTGAACAAATTAGTTCCAGGCCTGGACAGATTAGTTTAAGCCCTGAACAAATTGGTTTAGGCCCTGAACAGATTAGTTTAGGTCCCGGACCAATTGGTTTAGGTCCTGAACAGATTAGTTTAGGTCCCTGACAAATTAGTTTAGGTCCCGAACAAATTAGTTTGGGTCCTGAACAAATTAGTTTGGGTCCTGAACAGATTAGTTTAGGTCCCGAAAAGATTAGTTTAGGTTCCGGACAAATTAGTTTTGGTCCTGTACGGATTCGTTTTGCTCCAGAACGGAGTAATTTTGGTCCCGGTCAGATTATTATAAAGCAACAAAATAAAAAAAACTAAAACGTCCTTACCGCCCTGACATTGAATGAAATGTTTTTGGGCATATAATATTGAGCGCCTGTATTCCAGTATTGCCCCCAGGCAAAGGTTTGATCAATCTCTGTGGAACTGGCATAATAGCCGAAATTATCAAAGACTCCCAGAACTGCCTTGTTCAGGTAAACTTTATTCAACTCATCCTTGGATGGCAAATACCAGTCGCTGTAGCCGTTGAGTACCAGGTTTTCACAGGTCGTGGCCGCCATATTGGGTTCAGAACAGCCGGCTACAATATCCAGGGTATTCTGGTTGCCCGTTCCAAGTGCTGTACCATCTGCCCCATTGATACTACTGCCGATACATCCCCACACATAGACAAAAGGCTGATCCGAAGGTGCAACAATCAAACCATGCTGAACATTGGCATCATACCCGGGGTCGCCAGACTGAAGAACATAGGCAATTAAGCCACCTCCATAACTTTCACCGGGAACTAGCACATGTACCAGGGCAGTTCCCCCAACCATGTTAGTCCAGGTTGTCCCATTATATACCTGCAACTGGCCGGATGGACCGCAGTTACTGCACCAGATCATCAGCCCGGCCACAGGAGCGGCAATGGCATCGCGTTGCTCATTAGACATACGAGGTGGTAAAAAACCCTTGTTACTACTCGAAGCATCCAGGACTGCAGAAGCATTAGGAGAAGTGGTACCAATACCCACATTCCCGGGAGTATCAAAAGTCATAATGTTGTTCAGCGTATTCGAAGGCCCGGCTCCCCGCATAAAGAGAAGTTTGCCCGGCCCTTCCCCGTTGCCTGAACCGGTGGATATGATATTGTACCAGGTTCCGCCTGCTGTTGTATTCCCCAACGACACCCAGGTTCCGTATATTGAACTGCCTTCCAGGTTCAAATGCGGATAACCTGGATTCACAATATGTAAAGCTCCAAAGGGTGCGCTTGTACCCATACCCACATTCCCAGCCGTATAATATACAGAGGATCCATTAGACAGCCATTGGCTGCCCAGGCTAACCCAGCTTTGCGTTTGACCTGACTGCTTTACCGCATAAAACTGGTTATCATCCTTACAGAAAATCATCAGGCCTGTAGCCGGGTTGATGATCGCATCACGCTCAGCAGCAGTCATCCGGGGCACAAGGATTCCTTTCGTATTTGATTTTATATCCAGCATAGCTGAATTATCAGGGGCGGAACCCTCAGAATTGATTGCAACCTGGCTATATAAGTTCATGCCAAAAAGTAAGAATACCACACAAAGAATATTTTTCACAATTAAAAGTGTTAAAGGAGTTTAGTTATTAAAAAATCAGACAGTACAGTTGCAGAGCAGCACAAGAAATTACAATAACCCTTTGAAAATAGGTTGCGAGAGGAAAATAGGAATAGAGGAAACAGAACTTGAAGTGATATTGTTTAGTTTGAACAGAAATAAATAAGTTGAATTATTCCCAAAAGCAGAATAATCCGTTTATACATTTCTCAAGAGCTTTAAACAATTTACAACTTATAAATTTTGAGCCTAATCCGAAAATATGGAATTGCTGAAAATCAGCTTTGCCCCAATCTCAAAGGGGGCCTGATTGACATCAACTTCTCCCTCCAGGGTTAGGAGTCAAAAGCTGCTGAAAATCGCGAACTACAGTTTTGTTTCAGGCATAAAGCTCATTCTTGTTCTCCAAAGTATCCTGAATCACTGAAGCCCTTACTCCCAGAATCTAAAAAATCAACTCACCTAGCTGCTAACAAAATTAAATTTCCTGAAAATCAATTAATTATTAATACCTTTGCAGCAGTTATAATTCTAATCAAACAAAATGAAAAAAGGAACAGTGAAATTTTTTAACGAATCCAAAGGATTTGGATTCATTAAGGATGAAAATTCAAACAATGAGTATTTTGTACATGCATCTGGCCTGCTTGATGAAATCAGGGAAGATGATGTAGTGAATTTTGAACTTCAGGAAGGGAAAAAAGGACTCAATGCTGTTAATGTTAAGTTGGCTTAAGTCCATTATTTAACATATTTCCATCTTTAAGCCCCGCATTAGCGGGGCTTTATTTTTACCCATCAGCTCCTTTATCAGTTTGGGCTCACCCAAATAGACTACCTTTACACCGAAACCCACGGGGGTGGAACATCTTAATCCATGTGCCAGGCTCGCAGGCAATAAATATCAATCATATCCACCCCTAAACCCCACACATGGCAAGAGCACGCGAGACCTTTGGAAAAAAAGAAACCCGAACCAAAAAAGACAAAAAAAGGAAAGAAAAAGAACAGAAACGTGTTGTGCGAAAAGAAAATAAAGGCACTACCAGCCCTGACGATATGATCGCCTACGTTGACGAATTTGGTAACATCACCTCTACCCCACCTGAAAAAAGAACTTCTGTCAAACTCGAAGATATTGAACTCGGAGCACAGAAATTAACAGATCCAGATCCTGCTGACCTTATCCATACCGGGATGGTCACCTTCTTCGATACCACGAAAGGATTCGGATTCATCAAAGACACTTCCAATAAACAAGGTGTATTTGTCCATGTAAACGGACTCCTGGAACCTATCAAGGAAAATAACCAGGTGACTTTTGAGATTGTCAGAGGTCCGAAAGGTTTAAGCGCAATAAACGTGAAACTTAAGCGGGAATAGCCAGGGTCTTCATGGCAAAATAATATTCCTCCTTCAGCGTATTCATCAACTGCTTTACGGAAACTATCTTGTTTGTCCTCCAAACGTTGCCCCCGGCGAATGCATATCCCCTGTTGAAATTGCCTCTCAGTGCAGATGTTAATGCTGCCATGATGCAATAAGGGGCAGTCGCAATGTCACAAGTCCTAACACAATTCACCGGACAGGTTTTTGGCTGGCGCCTGCCTGCTTCCACTTCTACCAGGAAAGGTGATTTGATGGCCCGGCCAGGCATTCCGACCGGACTCTTTATAATCACGATATCTTCTTTGCGGGAATTGATATATGCCTGCTTGAATTCATCGGAAGCATCGCATTCATTTGTAGTTACGAATCTCGTACCCATCTGGACACCATCAGCTCCTAATCGCATGAACTCGGCTATATCAGAACCATCATAAATACCTCCGGCTGCAATTACGGGAATATACTTACCGGTAGCACCTGATACTTCTCTCACAGCCGCAATGACTTCCGGGACAAGCTTTTCAAGCCTGTAGTTTTCATCAAAGATCTGCTCAGGTTTGAAACCAAGGTGGCCACCAGCCATCGGTCCTTCCACAACAACAGCATCAGGGAGATAATTATAATTTGTCAGCCATTTATTGCAAATCAATGCAGCAGCACGGGCAGAAGAAACGATAGGAACAATCTTCGTCTTACAACCGGGTACCAAGTACTTTGGCATATCAAGGGGAAGGCCGGCTCCGGAAATGATGAGATCAACTCCTTCTTCAATGGAAGTCCGGACAAGATCATCATAGTTGCTGAGTGCAACCATAATGTTAACGCCGATAATTCCCTTTGACATTTGCCTTGCTTTTCGAATCTCAATTCGCAAGCCTTCAACAGAATTGCTTAAAAAGTCTCCACCCAGGTTCTTGTAAATCATACCAAGGCCTGCAGCGGAAATAACTCCTACTCCACCTTCGTTGGCGACAGCGGAAGCCAGTCCTGAAAGTGAAATTCCGACTCCCATACCACCCTGTATAATGGGTACGGGGACCATAAGTCCTCCAAGATTCAATGGTTTTACCATTCTATATGATTTTAATTGAAGTTTCAACCCGGGACCAGGCTGAGAAATACTCCGTGTTAACAAATCCCACCGGATATTAATAATACAAAATTACTTTCTTAAAACGGGATTTGCTGAAAAATGGGATATAGTGACCGGATTGGGAGGAACGGTGCAGTTTAGGGACGAACTGCAGGGTTTTCAGGGACGAATTGACAAGTTCAATGTCAAAATGAAAATCGCAAATATCAAAGCTGGAAATTACTAAATATATTTATAAGTTATTGATAATTAACTAAAACAGGAAAATGAGCATCTGTTTAAAGCTATCAGGCAGAGTTAAGGCAGTTTTTAACCTCTAGTGAAGAAAAATGATTGGGAAGCAGATTTAGGACTTACCGGCTTCCAATGAGTTTGCGGAAATAACTTGTGCGCTGCCTTGAAACAGGGATGCGGAAATCAAGTCCATCTATTTCAATAGTCACATTGGGCGAGGAACCGCTTAACTTCTTGACCTGGTCAATATTTACAAGTGCACAGCGATGGCATTTCTGGATATTCGGCTCAGAAGCCATGAGCTTTTCAACAGTGCTTAAGGTTTGACGGATAAGTTGCTTCCTGATGTTCAGGCCATCGCGATAGTATATCTCGACATAATTGCTTGCCGACTGGATCACAATAATATTATCAATCCCTCCTTCGTAAATCTCTTTCCCATTTTCGGATGAGAGAATAACATCATCCTTGCCCGTGTTATGTGCGCCCTTGCGTTCCTCTGCCAGCCAATGCCGGCCGGAATCAATCATCTGTACAACCTTGGTCTTTAATGAGGTGTTGTAATTCAACAGGTTGAAAAGAATAATCGGGAGTAATGCCAGGGCGCCGGAACGAAATAAGCTGAGAGACTGGAAACTGTTGATCTTAAAAATCATGGCTCCCAGGGCAAACCCGGCTACCAGCACAACGAACATACAGGTATTCCAGATAAGTTCTTTCCGGATGGTCCAACGTGATGATTCAAAAAGCTTTGGAAAGAATCCCGGGATAATAAGTGTACTTAAAAAGAATGTAGCAGCGCTAATAAGGCCCATAATCAGCACAAAATAACCATTACGCGGAGAAGCCAGGAAATTAATGCCGAATGGTTGAAAATACAGCACAACCAGCATAAAACCCATGCTGACAAAACTGATTGTGCGCAGGTTATGTTTGAAGTTATTGTGGAAAGGATAGGGTTGATTCAGGTTCTCAAACATCCCCAAGATTTTCAACTACAAAGGTACAATTTATTAGACAGAGGTGCTACTAAGAAACCAAATATGCAGAATTCAAAATATGATATCCTGGTATATTACTTAACAGTTAACAGACAACCCTCTCATATTTTGAATATTGGAACAAATAAAAGCAAACTCTGCAGTAGTATCAGCCAAAGTTCTGCTGCATCCTATTTAACCCGACAAAATGCTTAAAAGTTTCGTATCTTTATAGTATATATCACACGAAGCCAGAATTTTAGAATTCCAATTATGAAAAGGCTACTATTAATCAGTTTTTTATCAGCAGGACTCATTTGTAATGCTGCCACAGGCAATGCAAAAGATGGGGAATTGATGGTATTCATGATCATCTTTATCCTTTCATCACCCCTCCTCTTATGGTATACTATTCACACTATCAAGCTTATGAAGAAAAGGAGAATAGAACACCAGGAAGGGACTCAATTTCCTGAATAATCAACATTCCGGAATTACCATCAGAGAAATTATAGCCATTACGTTTCATAAAACAAACGTGAGTATAATAGTATTGCATCTATTTCATCGTTCTCAGAGAACTATTACTAAGAATTCGTGGATTAATACCGTCTATGTGGCTATAATTTTTGCCACAAAGTCACCAAGTCACTAAGGATACACAAAGCATTACTTATAATGCATATAATCGAACATTTAGTCTTTCAATCAAATCGGCCTGGGCTAAAATATTAAGGGAATTGAGCCATTCTTCCCTTCCCCAACAGCTAATAACGGAGTCTGCTATGCACTAATCTTAATTATCTTTAATTTCATCAGTTCAATTTGAACCTATGAAATGCACCTTTATCTTACTGTTATTCTGTATCCTATCTATTTCTGTTGCTGCACAGAATTCAAACCCTGATAATCATATATTCTGGAAAATTAGCGGTAATGGACTGGTTAAACCCTCCTATCTCTTCGGCACTTACCATATCCTATCCAATTCATTTGTGGATTCAATTCCGGCAGTTACAGCAGCTCTTTCGGAGTCAGATGCTGTAGCTGGTGAATTGGTACTTGACAGCAATACCCAATCTATTGTATCTGAAGCTGCACTTTTACATGGAACTTCTCTGAAAAAACTACTTCCAGATTCCCTGTATTCTAAAGCAGACAGTTTCTTTACGCATGAAGCAGGATTTCCGTTAAGCGCCCTGGATCAGATGAATCCCCTGGCAATCACGGCTATTGCCTTGCTCGTAATTCAGCAAAAGTACTTCCCGAATCCAGCAGGGGATACTCCCATGGACAGTTATTTCCAGCAAATGGCAAAGCAGGCTGGTAAGGCATTGTATGGCCTGGAAACAGCTGAGGACCAGGTTGACGTATTATTTAGAAAGACCAGCATGGACAGGCAGGTTGAATTGATGACGGAAACATTTTTCGAGAAGCAGGATATGAAGGAAATGATAGCAAAGATGAATTACTGTTATCGTTCAGAAAACCTGGTGGAACTGGAAAAGCTTATGTATGACGGGACATATACTCCCGGGGAAATACTTGATCTGTTGGAGAATAGAAACGAAAACTGGGTAGAGCGCCTGCCTGCACTAATGGCTGACAGGTCCTTATTTGTTGCTGTCGGCGCACTTCACCTGCCAGGAGAGCACGGGCTGGTAAATCTTCTAAGGAGCAAAGGGTATACTTTGACACCTGTTGATATAGTGGGTTTGAAAAAATAATCTTATCGATTCTAAGCTTGAGTCTATTAAGGTAAGCAGGTATTGCTGAAAATCAGTTTTGCCCCAATTCCAAAGGGAGCCTGATTTTCAGCAATTCCTCAAGATTTCATTAACTTGATCAGAGTAACTTCTGCCTCACAATTGAAACGCAGGGGAAGCCCGCTTACCCCTACCCCTTTGGACGTATATCCTTTCATCTTTCCGATATGCCATAAACCCCGGCTGTATTGTTTTCCTTCAAACTGGTGACTGACCAGAGGAAAGCCTTCCTTCAGGCAAATCTGCCCTCCATGGGTATGGCCGCAGAGGTAGAGATCATACTTGTTTTCTGCAGCAACTTTAGCGAGTTCAGGAGTATGGACCATGGCAACCTTAAAATCGTATCCCCTGGTTTCAAGAGCTATAAGGGCTGATTCAGAATAATAATAAAAAGGGTCATCCGTACCGGTTATCAGCAACTTCTTTCCCTCCATTTCAATTTCGACCGATTCATTAATAAGCAGATGTATTCCTGATTCCGGTTCATGGCGTGCCATCAGGTAAGTGTCGTGGTTCCCGAGTACCGCAAAAGCGCCATACTTTGCCTGTATATATTTGGACAGCGCCTTCATAGGTTTCAGGATGCTGTTGAAACTCCCGGAAATATCCCGGCGGTAATCTCCTGTGAGCAGACAAATGTCAAACGTAAGATCTTTAATCTTGTGTATTATCACATTGGCAAAGCCCGGGATGCTGTCGATATGCAAATCGGAAAGGTGAAGGATTGTAAAGCCGTTAAATACTTCAGGTAAATTAGGGTACCTGAGTGTTAGCGTATTAATATTGATCGCTTTCGCATTCCCGTATCCCTTGCGGTAATGGCCTGTAAAACGGAGAAAAAATGCAAAGACCGTCAATAACTTCATAAAGAGGTCCCAGCGGCTTTTACTCTTCTTCCCACTCCTCTTTTTTACATGACCCATGGTTTCCAATACCGAGCGGGTAGAAGCCCAGATGAGCCTTCTCTCTTTCCGAATATCTGCCGGGTCAATAAATCTGTGCATTCCTGGGGTATTAAGATTAATGCAAACCGGAAAATTAACTTTCGATTCAGTTGGAAAGTGTTTCTTCCTATTATATTATTTCCTCATTATCAATTAGTCATACACAATCAGCGGCTTTTTTATAACTTTCAGGACTATTTGAACCCAGACTGCTTTCTCAATTCAGTCAGAACATTAAAGCAATCCATCCGTTATCTTCGACAATTCAGCATCAATTATTTTATCAGCATTAAGTAAAATATCAATTTTGCGACTTCTAACTTAAATGAACATCATTGTGAAATCTTTCATTTATATACTCCTGGCAGTTGGATTGAGCGTATTTAGCCAAAATCTATTCAGCCAAACCATTATATCCGGATCAGTTAAACAGCATGATGGCAGTGGCATTCCGGGTGCAAGTATCTACCTGAAAGATACATACGATGGTGCAACTTCTGATGTTGACGGGAATTTCAGCTTTAGAACAAGTAAGAAAGGAGCAAAAGTCCTGATGATCACTATGCTGGGCTTTGAACCCTACAGCAAAGAGCTGACGCTGGATGGAACTCCCATTGTCCTCAAAGTGGAAATGAAGGAGAAATTCAACCAGTTGAATGCGGTGACTATAACAGCCGGAACATTTGAGGCAAGTGATAAGAAACAGGCGAATATCCTGACTCCCCTTGACATGATCACCACGGCCGGTGCAGCTGGTGATGTTTTCGGTGCCTTGCAAACCTTACCAGGAACAACAACAAATGGTGAATCGGGCAGGCTATTCGTGAAAGGTGGAGACAGTGAAGAGTCTCAAACCTTTATTGATGGGGCGCTTGTTTATGCACCCTATACAACCTCAGCTCCTAACCAGTCGGTTCGTGGCCGGTTCAATCCTTTTATGTTCAAGGGAACTATTTTCAGTACCGGGGGTTATTCCGCAGAATACGGGCAGGCACTTTCTTCAGTATTGCTACTGAATACTACTGATATACCTGATGAGGATCAACTCGACCTTTCATTTATGACTATTGGAGTTGGAGCGGCCGGTACACAGAAATGGAAGAATGGTGCCATAACAGCTTCACTTGATTACACAAACCTTGGCCCATATATGATGCTGCTTCCCCAGAACTTCGAGTGGAAGAAGTATCCTACTGCCATTGAAGGTGCATTCAGCCTCAGGCAAAAAACCGGGAAAACCGGCTTGCTCAAAGTGTATGGAAGCCTCGGAAATTCAAGATTTGCTGTTGCCCAGGAGGATCTGAACAGTGATAACAACCAATTTAACTACGATATCCGAAATAACAACAATTTCCTCAATGCTTCATGGAAAGGTAGTATCTCTGACAAATGGTCATTGACTTCATCTGCATCATTTACGAGCAATAAGGATAATATTAATTTTGACACTAATTCTTTTGATAAAAATCTCCGGGGTATACACTTAAAGGAAGTGTTTTCGCATCCTTTCAATGAGCGCTTTACACTGAGAACCGGGGCTGAGATTTTCTCCAAAACATACTCACAGGCCTTTTCAACTCAAATAAACCCGGCAGGATATAAAAATCAGTATACCAATAACAGCGGTGCAGCATTTGCTGAAGCAGAACTTTATGCCTCCACACGTTTTGTGGCAAGATTGGGCCTAAGGGCTGAATATTCAGATTACCTGCAGCGTGGAAACCTTGCACCGAGGATTTCTGCTGCTTATAAACTCAACAAGAACAGTCAGTTTTCATTTGCTTATGGATGGTTTTACCAGAACCCCACGGATGACTACTTGTTGTATACCCACAAACTGAACTTCGAGCGTGCCGACCATTATACCTTCAGTTACCAGGCATCCCGCAATTACAGGACTCTTAGGGCTGAGGTTTACTATAAGGATTATCACAATCTTTCAAAGTGGAATGGGGATGAATCATCTTCTGCAATCTATTCGAATTCTGGTTATGGGTATGCGACTGGCCTTGATCTTTTCTTCAGGGATAAAAAGACCATTAAGAACGGGGATTATTGGATATCTTACTCCTTCCTTGACACCAGGAGAGACTACCACACTTACCCGCATGAAGCCATTCCGGGTTTTGCCAGCAAACATAATATAGCGTTGGTTTACAAACACTGGTTTGGAGGTATACGTTCCTATGCCAGTGTAAATGCAAAGTATTCATCCCCCAGGGTCTTTAATGATCCTAATTCTTTAACCTTTAATGGTGAACATACCAAACCCTATCGTTCCATTGATATTAGCTGGAGTTTTCTCTACAGGCAGAATATCATTTTCTATGCTGCAGTCACCAACGTGTTTGGTTTCAAACAAGGCTACGGTAATGCTTATGGAACCGTAAAGAATGGAGATGGTGTTTTCAGGAGCCGCGAGATCATTGCAGGTGCTGACAGGTTCTATATTCTCGGATGTTTTATAACTTTCACGAAAAAGGGGGAAGCGAACCAGATTGATAAGATTGAGTAAGGAGCGGAGGGCTAAGGGCAAAGAGCTAAGGGCAAAGGGCTAAGGGCAAAGAGCTAAGGGCAAAGAGACGGGGGAAGGAGAGACGGGGGGAAGGGGAGACTGGGGGAATAAATGTCATTCAATGGTCATTCAATGGTCATTCAATAGTTATTCAATAGTTATTCAATAGTCAAGCAATGGTTAAGCCAAAAGGGGAATTATAGCCTAACGACGAACTCTTACCCGCCTTAGGCGGACCAAGCCTTTCTCCGCATGAGGCGAACTAACGCCGAACGCCGAACCCTTTCAACCACAAACTAATAACCAACAACTAATTACCAATAACTAACAACCAATACACAATGAAAAGAATCCTATTAACCATCATCGTCCTGATCTCTGCACTTTACGGAAGGTCACAGAAAACCGAATTCACCAACGCCATGAGTGAGGCTTTGGGACAGTTTGCACAGTGTAAGACCATAGAGGATTTCCAGTCTACCGGGAACCAGTTTGCCCGAATTGCCGGAGCTGAAAAATCGGAATGGCTGCCTTTATATTACCATGCTGAATGCTACATAATAATGAGTTTCATGGAGCCTTCTGATGCAGCCAAGAAAGATAGCTATGTTGATATTGCTGAGCAATCGGTTAATAAAATGCTTGAACTGGCACCTAAAGAATCAGAAGCTTATACCCTTCAATCCATGATGTATTCTGCAAGACTTGTTGTAGACCCTATGAGCCGCGGACAGAAATTCGGAATGCTGTCTGCCCAGGCAATCGGAACAGCATTGGGACTTGAACCCGATAACCCTCGTGCTAAATTCACCAAACTCAGAAATGATATGGGCGCCGCACAATTCTTTGGGAAAGATCCGAATGATTACTGTCCGCAAGCTCGCGAGCTTTTAAAGAGCTGGGATAATTACAAGGTGAAATCTCCGCTCTATCCCTCATGGGGCAAGGACCAGCTGGAAGAGCTTATAAAAGAGTGTAAATAAAGGGCCAAATCCGGGAATATCGATACAGGGCTTTAGTTTTGGTAGCACAAATGGTTTGATAATACCAGGAGCTTTTATAAATAATTACGCTTATCTAATCTGATTCAGCAGTATGGAAAAGTTCAGGAAGAGTATTTGTCCTTTCGGGATATGGCAATTCCTGCTGGCAAACCTGGGGTTGGCTATATTCATAACCATTATTTTCTTTCACGGAGCCTATAAAAGCATTCCGAACTTCCTGCTGGGAGTTGCCTGGGCATACTTCATATGTATCACCCAGTGGACCGGGCTTTCGTGGATCAATTACATCATGGACGACAAGATCAGGTGGATTGAGCGTCCTGTGACCCGATCCATTGTAGAAATAATATTACTTGTCCTGTATTCTACAATTGCATTCTCCCTGGTCCAGATCATTATGCTGTATTTAGTCCACAGAGTAAATCCGTTGGAAGCCTGGGGAATGATTGCCGGTTCATTGATCTATACCATGTTAATTTCCTTTACTATTTCCCTGATCTTTACGGCAGCAGGGTTTTTCAGGGCATGGAAAAGGGAATTGATACGCTCGGAGAAGTTTAAATCAGAGATGCTTGCTTACAAATACGAATCTCTGCGCAACCAGCTGAATCCGCATTTCCTGTTCAACAGCCTGAATGTTCTTTCTGATCTTGTTTATGCGGACCAGGCACAGGCAGTAAAATTCATCCAGCAACTCAGCGGGCTTTTCAGGTATGTGCTCGACAGCAGGGAAAAGGAGCTTGTAAAACTACAGGAGGAAAAAGACTTCCTGCAATCATTCATTTTCCTCCTGAAAACCCGGTTTGAGGATAAGCTGGAGATTCAACTTGATTTCTCAGCATCACCGGAAGATCTGATCGTGCCCATGACCTTGCAATTACTGGTAGAAAATGCTGTGAAGCATAACGAGGTTTCGGAAAAATTCCCCCTGAAGGTATCCATCCGGAAGGAAGAGCAATCTCTTGTGGTCGAGAACAACCTGCAATTGAAAGTAGCAGGTGAAACCTCAAAAGGAACAGGTTTGCAGAACATTGAACAGCAATTCAGCTTTTTTACAGACCGGAAGATTGAAATCATGAATTCAGATGGTAATTTTACGGTTAGGGTGCCCATCCTTAAAGCTGCTGAGAAATGAACGTTGTTATACTTGAAGATGAATCCAGGGCTGCCAGTCACCTGGCCCGGCTGATCGGTAAGATTGCCCCTGAGATGAAGGTAATTGCAACCTTCGACACTGTGAGGGATGCCGTATCTTTTTCCCAGCAGGGCCATAGCATTGCCCTTATTTTTGCAGATGTTCAGCTAGCAGATGGTTTAAGTTTCGAGTTATTCCGGCAGGTACCTTTACAGTGCCCGATCATCTTTACAACGGCATATGACCATTATGCCATTGAGGCTTTCAAAACCAATGGGATTGATTACCTCCTTAAACCCATAGAAGAAGAGCGGCTTGAACAGGCAATAGAAAAGGCTAAACAGTTTTCACCTTCGCTGGCATTGGAAAAGATCATGCTTATGGCTACATCCGGAACAGGCAGGTCCTATAAATCTCGGTTCATGGTCAAGGCTGCTGACAAGATCAGGAGTATACCGCTTGAAGAGATCAATGCATTCTACAGCATGGAAAAAGCCTCCTTTATCCATACCCTTGATAAACGCAATTATTGCATCGATTACTCGCTTGACCAGTTGGAAAACCTTCTTGATCCTGTAAGATGCTTCCGGATCAACCGTAAGTATATTGTGACGATGCTGGCATGCAGGAATATCCTGGTATGGTCGAATAGCCGGCTAAAGCTAAAGATCGACGGATTGGAGGACGACGATATCATTGTAGCACGAGAAAAAGTCCAGGATTTTAAAATCTGGCTCGACAGTTGAAACAACTTGCTTTTTCTGAACAATACGTTTGATTCCCCCGAAAAGGGCTAATCTGCCTCAATTGATTTGATAGCCTCCTTTAATACTGAGGCTGATCGCGAAAGTGCTTCGATTTCCAAGGATGAAAGTTTTGTATTAAGCACCTTGCTTATTCCCTGGTGCGACACAAGGCAGGGTACACTCAGGCATACATCTTCCAGGCCGAATTCCCCTTTAAGCATCGTTGATACAGTTAATACAGAATTCTCTCCTCTCAGAATTGCTCCCGTGATCCTCACCAGAGCCAATCCTACAGCAAAATGTGTAGCTCCCATATAATTGATGATATGGTAGGCTGAATCACGTACTTGCTGAAAGATCTTTTCCCTTTCAAGTTTCCAGTCACCACAATTTTCACAAAGCGGGCAGAACTCATCAATATTGGAGCCTGCCATATGCGTCATCGACCAGGCAGCGAACTCACTATCGCCGTGTTCGCCAAGTATATACGCATGAACGTTGTGTACATCAATACCACAATGATTGCTCAGTATCTGCCTGAAACGGGCACTATCCAAAACGGTACCTGATCCAATCACTCTGCTCCTGTCCCAACCGGATCTCCTGAGTGCTACATAGGTAAGTACATCAACCGGGTTGGTTACCACAAGGATAACGCCGGGACAGTTTTTTGAGGCGATATCCTCTGATATATCCCCGACTATCCGGGCATTCTTTTGTAAGAGTTCCAGGCGTGTTTCACCCGGTTTCTGAGCAGAACCGGCAGTAATTACCACCAGGTTGGCATCTGCATAATCAACGGGATTCCCTTCCCTGATAATTACTGTCGGAAAGAAAGGGAGGCCGTGCATGAGATCAAGCACCTGGCCTTTAACAAGATTCTCATTTCTATCAATCAGCACAATTTCATCAGCCAGGCCACTTTGTGCAAGGGCATAACTATAAGTAGCCCCGACAGCTCCGGCTCCAACTACTACTACTTTACGTTTCTTCTCAAAAGCATTTGTCATTTATATTTATTTAATAATTGTTCAATAAGAGTTAGATTCAACACAACTACCACTTTATCTTACAACACTGTTAAGTTCAGCCTAAGATGAAGGTCTTTATGCCTGATTGGCGTTTTTTTTGACACTAAAGCACTAAGAATTCATAAAGGGTTAATTCTTCGGCCCTACTTGAGATAAGTAGATTTCAAACGTCAACTACTCATAGTATTCAAACATTTGAAATAGGGGTATGTTTTCGAACACAATATTTGAAACGACTCTGAGATATCTAAAAATAGAATAATGCCACGAAGTCACGAAGACACGAAGTAACACAAAGGATTGAAACACTAATCACGGGTATGAACCCCAGGGCTCTCGTCACGAGAAGGATTGATGCTACGTTAATAAATTTCTCTTTCGTGACGGGACTGGACCCAATTTCCGCTCCAAAGGGCGGGGTATTAAACCCTCCGTCACGTCTTTGACGCGACGGGATTGTTCAACATCTGATTTCCATGCACTTCGTTTTTGAAAACAGTGTTTCACGAATAAATTCTCTGTAATTCTTATTGTTTTTGAACCTTTATGGCAAAATTATCACTTTGCATTCTGGGATCACGAATTGATTTGAAAGAAAAATGAGATGGAATACAATTTCAGATAATATCCTGAGTTAATATATATATAATTACATATTTATATAAACCCAAACTACTCGTCAACATGAAAACACCAGGTTTAACTACACTGCTGCTTGGAGCCCTCGTTCTGGCATTTGCAGCCACCGGTTGTCAAAAAGACAATTCTGCAACATCTTCAGCTCTTTATGTTCCTTCCGCGTCGGATGTGACTAATTCAGCTACCCTGGCTGATCTACAGGCAGGGCGTACACTTTACATCAATCATTGCGGTGATTGCCACGAACTGTATCTTCCTGAAAGCTTCTCTGCAACTCAATGGAGGAGTATTCTCCCCAACATGACCCCGAGGACAAATCTCACTTCTGCCGAAGTTAGCCTGGTTACTAAATATGTGACTAAAGGCAAGTAGCCTGGATCTACATCCATTTCTCTTGTTAATTTGAGATTTTTGAATTACTTTAAAAATGCAATTCCAAATTATCAATCGATTTAAAATCGCTTAGTGTTTGCCAACTGGCGGATCGTGTCTTTGTGTCTTTGTGGCATGCTTTTCCGCCACGAAGACACTAAGACACATCCGTCTGAGGCGGACATAAAGAAAACGTTACTGGTCCGGATAGTAATTTCGAGGTAATGCATAGAGATATTTACTGGAGATATGGAATTGGTTCCTATCCCCGGTAAAACCCCTCTGCCTGCGGCATCTCCCCTTTGGGAAAGGGGAGACGGATGATGAGAGGGAGGGTTTTTTGTCAAAGTCTGGATATTTCGTTAACCCCGGCAAAACCCCTCTGCCTGCGGCATCTCCCCTTTGGGAAAGGGGAGACG
>JACAAZ010000035.1 GCA_013376995.1 Bacteroidota bacterium
TATTCTTTGTGATTCTTTGTGCCTTTGTGTCTTCGTGGCAAAAAAAAATAATCTAATGGATGTTGTTAAAAAAATGACACACGCCTGAGGCAGACCGAAGTTACCAAGGACTCAGGGAAGAAATAGAAATGAATGATATGAGGTTGGCGATTAATTATTGAATAGCTTGCGTATCAATCCCATAAGTTTATCCCTGTTAATAGGCTTAGGAATGAATTCATCGCATCCGCTCAACAATGCTTCATATTCGTCTGTTGAAGAAACATAAGCTGTAAGAGCAATAATTGGCATATCCGGAAGTATCTCCTTAATATGCTTTGTAGCTTCAATTCCACCCATGATAGGCATCTTAAGGTCCATGAGGACCAGATTGATATCAGCATTGTTTTTACACTGATGAACAGCCTCAGCTCCATTTTCAGCCCGTAATACCTGGTAATCTGCTTTTTTGAGGATGATCTCGATAAATTTGTAATTGAATTCATCGTCTTCAGCTACAAGGATAAGGGGATTTTCAACTTTCAAAGGTTCAATCCTTCTTACTTTTTCCTGGTAAACTGTTGATACAATAATGCTTTCAGGCAAACTGAAGCAGAATGTTGAACCCTTGTGGAGTTCAGTTTCAACCGTTAACACGCCGTCAAGCAGTTGAGTAAGTCCATTAGCGATAGAAAGGCCAAGTCCGCTGCCTTCGTAACCCCGTGTAATGGAATCATCAGCTTGTACAAAGTTTTCAAAGATGATTTTTACTTTTTGAGGATCAATGCCAATTCCTGAATCATTTACAAAGAATTCAAGTTTGTCGCTATGTTTCCTGTAACCAAATTCAATTGATCCGCGGCTGGTGAATTTTATGGCGTTATCAATCAGGTGACTGAATATTTTACGGAGGATATCTGAATCTGTATTCAGGTGAATATCTGCAGGAATGGCAGGCCTGAGGATGATTAGTTCCAGTCTTTTTGATTCGCATTGCTCCTGGAACTCCTTGTAAACCTCATCCAATAATGGATTGATGGCAAATTGCTTATTGAAAACCTCCATGTTCCCAGAAACGATCATGGAGATATCCATATAACTGGTGATCGTTTTTATAAGTCGCTGGCTGCTCTTCCTGATAATATCACTGAAAATCGCCTTATTTTCTGATGTAACGTCAGGGTTTAACAGCATTTCACTGAAACCTATGACACCATTTAATGGTGTGCGGACCTCGTGTGAGATATTATTAATGAAAGCAGACTTAAGTCGGTCACTAGCTTCAGCTCTTTCCTTGGCTTTTATAAGTTCCTGTTCAGCTGCCTTATTCTCAGTAATATCAATGTTAACTCCATGCAACTTCACGAGCTGGGCGTTATCAAAATCGGGCATAATATAATTTTGAACCCACATTACTTTTCCATCTGGCAACAGGTAACGAAAATCAAACTTAACAGCTTGTTTTTCATTGATAATTTCATTCAACGCATTTTCTATAAGCTGCACATCGTCAGGATGGACCAGGGTGATGAATTCCTGGTAGTTATGTGGAATTTCCGACGGTAATATTCCAAGCAACTCAAACATGTTTTTCGACCAATAGTATGAATCTGTGATTACATCGTAATCCCAATTCCCCATCTTGGCCAGCGCCTGGGCATAATTCAGATTAGCTTCACTTTCCCTGATCTTTTCTTCCGCCAGTTTGCGCCCGGTGATATCTTTATCTACACCCCGATAACCTTTAAAATTTCCGCTCTGATCAAAAATTGGTACTCCATTTGTAAGAAGGCAGATCAACCTCCCATTCTTCCCTATATTCCAGTTCTCAAGGTCAATGATTGGGTCCCTCTTTTTGAGTATTTCGCCGAAGATTGGAGCAACCCTTTTTACTTCCTCTTCTGGCATGAAATCAAAAGGCGTCTTGCCAATTATTTCTTCCAGTTTCGTGTCAAAAAGATCTTCGCTTCTTTGCGAACTGAACGTATAAACCCCATTTTCATCCACTTCCCAAATCCAGTCTGCAGTGCTGAAAAGGATATCCCTGAAGCGTTCTTCGCTTTCAGCCAGGGCAATTTCTGCCTGCTGACGGATCATTTTTTCATGCATTTCATCAAGAGCCCGCTTGATGGCAAATGGCAATCGTTCCAACCTGTCCTTGAGCACATAATCCAGGGCACCTTGCTTTAAAAGCTCAATGGCTGTGTCTTCACCAATATTCCCGGATACACAAATAAACGGGACTTCAGGGCAATGTTCCATGGTTATTTTCAGGGCTTCAAAAGCATTAAACCCCGGTAACTTAAAATCAGCAAGGATCAGGTCAAACGATTTATCATTCAACAACTGCCTGAAATCAGTTTCATTTTCACCCCTTGAAAAATCCATTTTAAATCCGGCTTCGCTCAAATTGCTGCATATCAGTTCATAATCGTAAATCGAGTCTTCCAGTAAAAGGACTGAAAGCAGCTGATGGGGAGGAAGAGGCTGTTTCATATATTCTTGCGTCTAAAGGAAATATCTTCAATATTGTTTGAGAAATTCCTTGTTTGATGTGATTAATGGCAAGCTAATTAATCTTATTTGTATGAATAATTCTAACCAGATTAAATGAGGAACATCCAGTTATTTTAGAATTTTCGCTTAAGGCTCTATTGATTAATTCATAATCATCCTGAAAGTCATCATAATATGGAGATTTTCTTGATAATTCAGGAAGCAATCGAAATGGAAGTTGATAATGAGCAGTATTTGAGCTAGTTTAAAGGAAATTAGAACCTTTACTGAATGTTGGATCAACTTACCTGTTTTTCTATTTGTGGAAGATCGAAATATATTAAATATACGAAATAAATTTCAAGATTAGGTGAAAGCATTATCAAGACTATGCATTCATCTGCTCAATGAAAGCTGCACTTAGAAAACTATCCGAAAATTAGAAGGGGAATATGACAGTGTTAACCTTTAGCTGCCGGAAGCAAGAAATAAAACCTGCTACCTTTTCCTTTCTGGCTTTCGACCCAGATCTTTCCCTTATTCTTTTGTATGAATTCTTTACAGATGGTTAATCCCAGGCCAGCTCCTTTTTCTTTGGCAGTACCCCTTGTAGTTATGAATTCATTTTTTATCAGTATGCTTTTGCGGGTTATCTCATCCATCCCTATACCATTATCTTCCACAACAACTTCAATCCCTGATTTGCCATCTGCTGCTGAAACCGATACCATTCCGCCATTTCCGGTGTACTTAATAGCATTGGAAAGAAGGTTCCTCAAAATCGATTGTAACATATATTTATCTGCGTACACGCTGGTATTAGCAGGTACCAGGTTTTCAAGACTTATGTTTTTCATGCGGGCTGCAGAACTAACAATGTTGATGGCTTGTCTTGTAAGAGTTTTCAGGGGGATAGGTTCTGGTTGGAAATCCAGCTGGCCTGTTTGAGTCCTTGCCCAGTGAAGCAAATTCTCCAATAAATAATGTGTCTGCTGTGTTGTGGAATGAATACGCCGGATATGATCTTCAATCACCAGGGGATCCGTATTTTTAATATTTCCGCTTAAAAGCTCGGAGAACCCAAGAATGGTATCAAACGGGCTTCGGAGATCGTGGGCAATGATCGAGAAAAGTTTGTCCTTAGTTGATACTAGGTCAACTAGTTGCTTGTTCAAATTTAGAAGATTGCTTTCCTGCCTTTTACGGTTGGTAATATCCCTTGCAATTCCCCAGATTCCGATGGCCTTTCCATCGTCATCCTTAATTAAAAAGGCTCTCAGCTCAACAGGGAAGATACTGCCGTCCTTGCGTATATATTCTTTTTCATAGACCTCAGAATACCCTTTCCCAATAATTTGTTCATCAACAATTTTCTGCTCAAAAGTATGCCATTTTGCCGGGGTAATCGTGGCATATGAAAGCTGGAGTAATTCTTCCGGCTCATAGCCGAGCATTTTTTGGTATGTAGAATTGAATTCCAGGATTTGTCCATCCAGTGAGACATAGATGAAGCCATCCATCATTGATTCATGGAGCTTTCGGAATTTTTTTTCAGATCGGCGAACTGCTTCATCAATTTGTCTTCTTTCAGCAATATCAAACACAATTCCCAAAATGCTTTCTGGTACTCCATTTGTATCTTTCAGAAGAACAGCATTAATAGAAATCCATTGCAAAGTTCCATCCTTTTTCCTGGTTTGAAGTTCCATATTCTTTACTTCACCATGAAGCATAAGGCCCTCTCTTAACCGTTCACTGTCTTTAAGGTTCGCATAAAGCAGACTCACTTCTTTGTTAATCAGATCCTCCGGACTGTCGAATCCAGACATGACGGCAACAACACGATTAACGGTAATGAATTCACCAGCTAATGTACTCTTGAAAACTCCTGCATTAATATTCTCTATGAGTGAACGGAAGTTAGCTTCACTGACACTTAAAGCATCTTCAGTTTTCTTTCTTTCAGTAACATCTATAACTAAGGAAATGACTCCCTTGACAACCTGATGTTCAAAAAAAGGAGTGTAGCGGGTTTCAACAGTCCTGAATTCTCCTTCTTTGTTTTGAATTTTATTTTCAAAAGTGACAGGCTCACCTGACAGGGCTTTTTCAATTCTGAACCTAGCTCGTTCAAAGGCATCTTTGCCAATCAAATCGATTACTTTCATCCCGATGATCTCAGCTTTCTTCTTGCCAAAATATTTCTCATATCCTTGATTCACAAACCTGTATTCTAAATCATTACTGACAAGAGCTATTAATACAGGTATACTATCAGTAACCTGGGTAAGTTCTTCCTGTTTGTCATTCAAAACCTGGATATTGTGCCGCTCTTCCGTAACATCTCTCGAAATAACACTAGTCCGGAGCTTATTGTCTGAATTATGGTAAACAGTTCCTTTTGATTCAATAACTCTGTAAGTGCCATCTTTATGCCTGAACCGCCATATATCCACACTACTGCCCTTATTATTCCGGATCTCGTTATGCCTATTAACACTTTGAGTCAGATCGTCAGGATGAATGAGGTTGACTGCTTTGGTGCCAAGCAGATCGGAAGGATCGTAACCCATGATATTCTTGTATTGCTTGTTCAGGTAAGTGAACACCCCATTTTCATCTATTTCGCAAACCAGGTCATTCAGATTATCCAACATTTGCAGGTACCTGGCGCGGTTTCCGATCAGCTTTTCGTAATTGGCAGATAATTGCCTGTTCTGGATTTCCAGGTCCTTAATACGAGACCTGAGTTCTTCAATTATATGTTCTGAATCTGAATACTTTGACATTGTTAATTGATATTTGAAAATCAAATATAATGTAAATCCCCCTATTCTGTCAGAAAGGGGGATTTGTAATTGGATCTCCACCTGCCCGGATAGTGAAACTTGGAAGCATAGTGAAGAAGTAAATGAAAGCCTATTTGCGTTCCAGCAATTTGAAGAATTGATCAAGCTGGGGCAAAATCACGATGCGGGTGCGGCGATTTGCGGATTTACCATCCGGTGTATCATTGGATGAAACAGGCAGGTATTCGCTTCTTCCGGCAGCAGTCATCTTGGCAGGATCAATACCATATTGGGTCTGCAGGAGCCTGACCACAGCGGTTGCGCGTTTAACACTCAGATCCCAGTTGTCTATCAGGTCACCTTTCTTAAAGGGGACATTGTCAGTATGGCCTTCGACCATAAACTCGATGTTAGGTTGGTTTTTCAGCACTTTTGCTACCTTTCCGAGGACACCACTTGCCTGGTCAGTGATTACATAGCTTCCGCTTTTGAAAAGCATCTTATCTGAAATGTCAATATAGACAACGCCTTTATCAACCTTGATGTTAATATCCTGGTCGCTGAGGTTTCCAATTACGCCTTTCAGGTTCAATACCAGAGCCATGTTCAGGGAATCCTTTTGAGCCAGAGAATTCTGAAGCCCATAGATATAGGCATCTTTCTGGCCGATATTTGCCATAGATTGCTTAATGCTTTCAGCCTGTGAATTGGAAATCACAGATAGGTTTTCCAACTGGTTCAACACCTGGTTGTTATTGGCTTTGAAATAATCTATCTGCTTGGTAAGGTCTTCGATCTGCTTGTTTAGGCCATCAACCTGGTCTTTGTATTTACCCCGGGCATTTTCGCATGCATTAAGGTCCGACTGGGATTTTGAAAAAGAAGTGGTAAGGGATTGTAGCTTATTATCGAGGGCTTTGTACTTCTTTGAGGTTACACACGAACTTGCCAGTACAGCAACAAGTCCAAGGATCAATAAAAGTTTTGTATTCATATCATAGAAGATTTAAGGTTCAACAACATCTATATAAGGTAACAATATACCGGGTTATTGGTTCTATAAGCGGAGAAGTAAAGGATAACCTTAGTATTTTTAAAACAGTTGCAAAGTTACTATGATTTAACGAATCGCGCAATTTACTATTGCATATGCTGTAACTTAAAAATATTATGCGGCTTCTCATAAATTCAATTTTTGAATAGCAGGAGAAACAGTGAAGTTGTAAAGGATTTGCTTTGTCATGGTTCACTATTTAGACCGTTTTTAACTTCTATATATTCATGAAAATTGATTGTGAATTAAAAATTAATGAATGAAATAATTTCTAACTTCGCCCTGTTTCTGAGACAAGGAGAGAGGGGGAGAAGGGGAGATTAAGAGAGGGTTAAGGGTGAGGGCGGGATAGCGTGAGGGCGAGATTGCAAGAGGGCGAGATAGCAAAAGGGCGAGAGGGCGAGAGGGCGAGATAGCGAGAAGTGGTGAAGGGGAGAAATGGGAAATGGAGACTAGGGGAAGGGAAGACAAGGGGATTACAGTTAACTCCCAATTTCCGGCTTCTGACTTCTGACATCCGGGTTCCAGGTTCCAGGTTCCGACCTCTAACTTCTGACCTCCGACTTCTGACCTCTGACTTCTGACCAATAACCAATAACCAATCCGTCAGCTGACGGAAATAACCAATAACCAATAACATATAACCCTGCATATATGACTGCAATAGAATGGAGTACACTGCCTTTCGGGTACATGAAGACCAACTACAATGTTAGGGCTTACTTTCGTGAAGGTGAATGGAGCAAGCTTGAAATTTCCGATTCGGAATACATCCCCATACACATGGCAGCAACAGCCTTGCACTATGGACAGCAGGCATTTGAAGGGCTGAAAGCATATATGGGTAAAGATGGCAAGATCAGGTTATTCCGTTGGGAAGAAAATGCAAAAAGGATGCAGGATTCTGCTAATGGGATTTTGATGGCTGTTCCTCCCATGGAGCTTTTTAAAGATGCAATTGTTACCGCGGTAAAACTTAATAAGGAATTTGTACCTCCCTACGGAACCGGAGCCTCTCTTTATATCAGGCCTTTGCTCATAGGCAATGGTCCCAGGGTTGGTGTAAAACCTGCCGACGAATATATGTTGCTTGTATTTGTATCGCCAGTTGGTCCTTATTTCAAGGAAGGATTTAACCCTGTTAGCATACAGATTGCACACGATTCAGACCGCGCAGCTCCTCTTGGTACCGGGAGGTATAAAGTGGGTGGTAACTATGCAGCCAGCCTCATGGCAGGTGAGCGTGCCCACAAGGAGGGATTTGCTTCTGCCTTATTCCTCGACGCTCGTGAAAAGAAATACATTGATGAGGCTGGTCCTGCAAATTTCTTTGCCATTAAAGGAAAGACATATATTACACCGCTTTCGGAATCCATTCTTCCTTCAATTACCAATAAAAGCCTGATGACCCTGGCGGAAGATATGGGTTTAACTGTTGAACGCCGTAAAATACCTGTTGAAGAACTTGCAGAATTTGATGAAGTTGGTGCATGCGGAACTGCAGCAGTGATCTCACCTATCAGGCGAATAGTTGATCCTGCTACTGGAGAAGAGTTTTTCTACTGCAAGGATGGAAAAGCTGGAGAAGTTTCTACCCAACTATACAAGAAACTCCTGGGTATACAATATGGTGATGAGCCTGATACCCACGGATGGATAACCTTTGTAGAATAAGTATTTATCTCTGATAAAATAGAAAGCCGGAATGATGAGTTCCGGCTTTTCTTTTTGTTTCAGTTTTCGATTCAACCTTCGTTATTCCGTTTTTCTACTGTTCAATTTTTCTACTGTTCAAATGTTCGATTGTTCAATTGTTCAATTGTTCAATTGTTCGATTGTTCAATTGTTCAATTGTTCAATGGTTCAATTGTTCAATGGTTCAATTGTTCAATGGTTCAATTGTTCAATTGTTCAATGGTTCGATAGTTCAATGGTTCAATTGTTCAAATGTTCAATTGTTCAATTGTTCAATGGTGATAGTAAGTAAGAACAGTAGATATTCGAATTGCGAAGTAAGAACTTGAAATCCTGAATAGTGAAGTATAACAAGGTGAGAACAACGAAGTAAGAATATCGTGTCTTGTCTGTCGATGTTTACAGTATCGAGAGCCCGGCGTCCAAAAACATGAATACATCCAAAGGAATCTCCCCTTTTTTTTCAGTGCTCCTCTTATGTCCAAGCCTGACAATAACAGCTTTTTTATCTGGGATCATGAAAATGTACTGTCCCAATATTCCCCTGGCAAAGTTCACCTTCATTCCTTTATAGGTCAGCGTCCAGAACTGGTAACCATACCAGTTACAGGTATTCCCTTTTTCGTCTTTTAACCAGGTGTCAGGTGTTGTTGCCTGCCGAATATACTCCTTCGAAACAAGCTGTTTGCCGTTAAATTGTCCGCTATCCAGCACCATTTGACCGATCCTGGCAAAATCCCTGGCGTTGCTGTTAAAACAGCAATAGGCTTTCTCACTTCCATTTTCCTGGTCAAGGCTCCAAAGTGCATCTCTTTCAGCCCCAAGAGGTATCCATAGTTTTTCAGAGGCGTATTCTGCAAGGGACTTTCCTGAGGCCTTTTCAACAATCATACTGAGAAGTTGGCTGTCACAACTTTTATATCTGTGAATCTTACCAGGTTCTTCAGCCAGCCTGAGTGAGGCCATTAACTTTGGAAGGTCATTTCCATAATACGCCTGGGTAGTGACCGAAAATGCAGATGAATATGCTTCATCCCATTTTAGTCCTGAGCTCATTGTAAGAAGGTCTTTTATTGTTATATGCGTGTATTCCGGAAGTGTGTATGCATCAATAAAATCAGTTATCGGCTGGTCAAGACTCTTTATCTTGCCTTCATCAACCAGGCAGCCAATCATTAGGGAGACAAAACTCTTCGCCATTGAGAATGAATTGGAGTAGGAAGTATCGGAATATCCATCCCAGTATTCTTCATGCAGAATGCTATCATTCTTCAATACGAGGAAAGCAACAGTTCCAAATTCATTGATATGGGCAAGGCATGTGTCACTGATCTTAACCTTGTTATAATCTTTCGCCAGTGCCCATGGAATAGGAGTTCCTATTTTTACTTTCCTGTTTGCAAAAATTGTATAGTCTTCAATGCCTGGTTTCTGATAGATGAGTGCTTTACGCAGGTACCGGGGCATCAGGAACCATGTGACAATTAACAATAATACTACAAATGTCAGTATCTTATAAAAAACTTTCATGGGTGAAGCGTTAAATTACCGGGACTAGATTAACGAATAAAGAGCCAGCAGGATTTCCATCTCTTTTTGCATGGCCAATGCCTCCGCTCCGGCTTTGATTGCAAACTCAGTATCAGAGGATGCAAATATTATTGAACGGGAAGCATTAACCAGAAGTCCGCAATGTGAATTCAATCCATATTTTGCTACTTCCTGGAGGCTTCCACCCTGAGCGCCTACCCCTGGAACAAGCAGAAAATGATCAGGAATGATCTTCCTTACTTCTGCCAACATTTCAGCACGCGTTGCACCTATTACATACATCATGTTCTCAGCACTTCCCCATTTGTGGCTTCGTGAGAGAACCTGCTGAAAAAGCGGGGTTCCATTTTCTGAAAGAAAAAACTGGAAGTCCTCGGCACCTTTATTTGATGTAAGAGCCAGGACAATAGCCCATTTGCCAGGGAAATCAAGAAACGGCTTTACGGAGTCCTCGCCCATATAGGGCGCTACTGTAACTGCATCGAAGCTGAACCCGGATGACGTTTCATCAAATACAGATTTGGCATACTGTGTAGAGGTATTTCCAATATCGCCCCGCTTTGCATCCGCAATTGTGAATACTTCCTTACCATAAGACTGGAGAAGTTTAAAAGTCCTTTCCAGGCTATGCATTCCCTTTAAACCTCTGCTCTCGTAAAATGCCAGGTTCGGTTTATATGCAACTGTATATTCTATTGTAGCATCAATGACCTGCCGGTTGAATTCAAAGACCGGATCATCTGAACCCAGTAAATGTTTCGGTATTTTTTGAAGATCACTGTCAAGCCCCACGCAGAGAAAGGACTTTTTTCGTTTAATTAGTTCGAAGAGTTCTTGTCTGGTCATGGGAGGCAGGTTATGGATGAAATGGCGGGATTACTCTTATGTTAATCCATGTGTTATTCGGTTGCTTCTTTGAGCCTTTCTGCATTTTCTGCAAGCTGGAGAGCTTCAATCATTTCCTGAATGCCGCCGTCCATAAATGTTGCCAGGTTATACATGGTCATGTTGATACGATGATCGGTGATCCTGCTCTGCGGATAATTGTATGTCCTTACTTTAGCGGAACGGTCGCCGGAAGAAACCATGGTTTTGCGTTTCTTCGATATTTCGTCGAGGTATTTCTGGTACTCGAGTTCAAAGATGCGGGTACGCAAAACGGTCATCGCTTTTTCGAAATTCTTGATCTGTGATTTCTCATCCTGGATGGCTACTACAATTCCTGTAGGAACATGGGTAAGCCTAACAGCTGAGTAGGTTGTATTAACACTCTGTCCACCAGGTCCGGACGAACAATATGTATCTTTCCTGATATCACTGGGTTTGAGATCCACGTCAAATTCATCAGCTTCGGGCAGGACAGCAACCGTAGCTGCGGATGTATGCACTCTTCCTTGAGTCTCAGTAGCCGGTACACGCTGTACACGGTGAACTCCTGACTCATACTTCAGGATTCCATATACGCCTTCTCCCTTTACTTCGAGGATAATTTCCTTGTAGCCCCCCATAGTACCTTCGGCCATACTTACAAGTTCCATTTTCCAGCCTTTCATTTCGCAAAAGCGTGAATACATGCGGTATAGATCACCGGCAAAAAGGCTGGCTTCATCTCCTCCCGTGCCTGCACGAATTTCTAGAACTGCATTTTTACCATCCTGGGGATCAGCTGGAATCAGCATTAGCCGGATATCTTCTTCAAGCACATCTTTCTGTGAACTCATGCTTTCCATTTCTTCCCTGGCGAATGTCCGTATTTCTTCATCCTTTTCCTCTGACAGCATAACCCTTGCAGATTCGATGTTCTCAATGAGGCTCTTGTATTGTTTGTATGCAGCTTCAACCGGCTGTAGTTCTTTGTAATCCTTGCTGAGCTTGATGTAATTCTTCATGTCCGACATTACTTCCGGATCATGGATTTGCTGTTCAATATTGATAAAACGGCTGTGAATGGCTTCCAGTTTCTCTAACATAATTCTTCTTGATCTGATTGGGGTGCAAAGGTAGTACTTTAGTTCATTTCATAGGAGATATCAGACCCTTCTCCACCAGAAAACCAGGGAAGGGCTTTTATCAATAGATAATTAATTGGAAGAAGCTACCGGAACGAATTTAGGAAAGAAACGATTTCTTTTACCAGCGAAGCATTTAATGGCAAGGTTGGATCCGAGTAGGTTGCAATGTTTTCCTGTCGGTCTTCGCCTGAATTTTTCAGGATATGATTCATCCCGGTGATGATGGATAGTTTAGAACCGGGAGCTGCATCTGACAAAAGCCTTGCGTCATCTTCACTTATCTGAAGATCCGTGCTGCCCTGCAGGATTAATATAGGGATGCTTAGCTTCTTGATCTCTTTCTGCGGATTGTATTTGAACCATGAAATCAAATATGGCTGGACAGATGGGCGGAATAAACTAAAGAGCTGGGGACTGATGTTGCTTACGGTTTTCCCGTTATAAAGGCTGTCGATAGCAGAATAACATGATTTCCTGATGGCTTCCGGTTGTGCGGAGAGCTGTTCTTTCAGGATAATATCGGCAGAATTTCCTGCGCCGGCCAGGGAAATATAACCATCTATATGTTCTTTAGCAGCAGCTATCATCCCGATTAATGAGCCTTCACTATGACCGGCAATGATCACTTTTGAAAAGCGTGCATCTTTCTTCAGTAATCTTACCCAGGCAACAGCATCATCTACATAATTCTCAAAGCGAAGATCAGATTCCTCAATCCCGGCTTCCTTGCTTGCAGCTATTCCTCGTTTGTCATACCTCAGGGATCCAATGCCATGCATTTCCAATGAGTCTGCCAGCATCTTCAGGCAGTTATTCTGCATCTGTGGATTATTCCCATTCCTGTCAGTAGGCCCTGATCCGGCAATAATCATAACTACAGCGACCGGCTGGTCAGTTTTGGGTACCTGTAAAGTGCCATAAATAGTTCCGGTAAAAGTGTTCAGCTTTACTTCTTCCTGGGCATTAAGAATTGCTGGTGCAATCAATAGGAGAATCAGAACTGCTAAAATATTTTTCATGTTTGATTGTAAAGTGTGATCAGGGAAGGTTGTGAAAATTAATTACAGGTATTCGTAAGAATCATCCTCGTATTGGATGGTGAGTTTTTTTCCGCTATACGCTTCACATTTGCCTACAATCCTGGCTTCTACTCCGAATTGGGAAGCTATTTTAATTATTGGATCAGCATGCTTGGCAGGAACATACAATTCCATCCTGTGCCCCATGTTGAAAACCTGGAACATTTCACGCAACGGAGTTCCAGATTGTTCCCTGATCAATTGAAATAAAGGAGGTATCGGGAAAAGATTATCCTTGATGATATGAATGTTTTGAGCAAAGTGCAAAACTTTGGTTTGGCCACCTCCGGAACAATGTATGATCCCGTGTATTTCTTTCCTGTACCTATCCAGGATTTCTTTCATTACCGGGGCATAGGTGCGGGTAGGAGAGAGGACCAGTTTTCCGGCATCAACATCTTTAACACTGGTTGAGTCGGTCAGTTTTAGGCTTCCAGTATAGATCACTTCAGCAGGTAGGCTGATATCATAGCTTTCGGGGTATTTCACTGCATATTCATACGAGAACACGTCATGACGTGCAGAAGTTAGCCCGTTGCTGCCCATACCCCCATTGTATGCTTCTTCATAATTTGATTTACCAAATGAAGACAGCCCGACTATTACATCACCGGGAAGTATCCCGTTTTCAATGATCTGATCTCGCCTTACGCGGGCAGTAACTGTACTGTCAACAATTATCGTTTTAACCAGGTCGCCAACATCAGCTGTCTCTCCACCTGTTGAATACATGCCAAGGCCTGATGACCGCATTTTTTCGAGGAACTCTTCCGTCCCCTGGATGACGGCTGCTATAACTTCACCTGGAATTCTATTCTTATTTCTGCCTATTGTTGATGAAAGCAGGATGCCATCAGTGATTCCAACGCAAAGCAAATCATCAGTATTCATGACCACAGCATCCTGGGCAATGCCTTTCCAAACGGATAAGTCACCGGTTTCCATCCAGTAAAGGTATGCAAGCGAAGATTTTGTACCCGCTCCATCCGCATGCATCACTATGCAATAGTCAGGATCATTGCTTAGATAATCGGGAATTACCTTACAGAAAGCATTAGGGAATATGCCCTTATCGATACCACTAATGGCCGCATGTACGTCTTCCTTGGCTGCACTTACTCCACGAAGGTTGTATTTCAGGCTATCGGCCATTAATTGCTATTGGAAGATTATCTGTTTCTTGTCTTTATCGATCGTATATTTCCCGAATTTCTTCAGGATGGACTCGTTCATAAGGACTTCTGCTTTTTGCTTCTGAAGTACGGTGGCTTCAAGGTCAAAGGCTGACTTATTGGCTATATTGATCTCTGCAACATTAAAGGTTGCCTTATCCACGATTGTGCTATTAGCGAGGATCTTTTCCGGGTCACCTGCAAAATCTGTTTTTCCAATCGCCCCTTCCTTAAGCAGTTTCAATGCCATATCCGTCGAAAAGCTAAGTCCTGTTCCTCCATCCCCGATAGTTACCGACTGTTTATGCCCGTTGATAACAGCGTCAATTACCATCAATTGATCGGAAGTTTCAACATACCTGACAATATTATCCTCAGGATTGATTTGTATGGTTACTTTCTGCGACTGGCTTGCAATAGCTTTATTCTGTGTCTTTGGAACATAATCCTTACTAAGTATCCTGAATTCTGTCCTCCTGTTGAGCGCATGGGCGGCTTCCTGCATAGGTTTGCCCTGCAAGGAGTCAATGAATGCTTCAGTTAACACGGTACCTGCTTTAAATGGGAATCCGTCTTTTACAACATCCTTGGTAAGTTTCCTTGGTACACGTTCTCCATAGCCTTTGGCAACGAGCCTTTCGGCATCTATACCACGCTCAATAAGATAGTTTACAACGGATTCTGCGCGCTTCTGCGAAAGGATGTCATTGCTCTCATCTGATCCCCTGGAGTCGGTATGTGAAGCAAGTTCCACAACTATGGTTTCATTTTCATCAAGGGTTTTGATAAGTCCCTGCAATGAATCCTGGTACTGTGGTTTCAGATCCCACTTTGCAAGGTCGTATAAAATGTCAGGAAGTACCACAGGTTTATCGGGTATAGGTTCAAGCATGAAGTTGATGGTAAAATCCTTGCTTGTTTCCAGACCAACAGTGGTTTCCTTGGCTTTTTTGTTGAAATAGTTATTCTTAACACACATCAATTCATAGGATGTGCGTTGTTTGATCTGTGCTTTGTTGAAACTGTAAATACCTTTGGAATCGGTCTTGGCTTCGATGGATGATCCGTCTGAACCAACCAATTTAATGACCGCTCCTGGAATAACCTGGAAGGTATTATCATCCTTAACAGTTCCCTGCAGTGTAAACAGGATAGGTGGATTTACAAATGAATAGATGTCATCGCTTCCTTTTCCACCTTTCCTGTTGGACGAAAAGAACCCCTTGTCTTCTTCAGGGCAGAATACTATGGAAAAGTCATCAGCGGAAGAATTGATAGGGCTTTGAAGATTAACAGGTTTTCCCCATTCGCCATTGGCAAAAGTTGAGCGGAAAATATCCAGTCCACCCATACCGGGATGTCCATTGGAAGCGAAATAAAGGGATGTGTCATTCCTGAGGAAAGGGAACATCTCATCACCAGGCGTATTGACTTTAGGTCCCAGGTTTACAGGCTTCCCGAACTTATCACTGGCGCTTTTTCGTGTTGCTACCCAGATATCTTTTCCACCTTGCCCTCCAGGCAGGTCGCTGGAGAAATAAAGGGAAAGATCATCGGGAGAGATTGAAGGGTTTCCAAAAACAGTTGTACTATCACCTCCCAAAGGTACTCCAGTGGGTTCTCCCCAGTTCTTTCCACTACGTTTTGAAACCATGATCTGGCAACCGTGCATACTCCCTTTTTCATTGCCACACCTTGTAAAATAAAGAACATTAAACTTACTGTTCAACGCTGGATTACCTTCATTTGATTCAGTATTGACAGTACCGGCTTCGTCAAGCAATACCGGGGTCGACCATTGACCTTTAGGATCAAGTTTGGCTATAAAAAGATCACTGAAACTTTGTCCGGTCCAGTTATCAAGGCCTTTCCCTGTAGCTGCATCGCGCGAAGATGTAAAAATGATCGTATTGTAAAGTTTGTCAGCATAGGCCGCTGAAAAATCCGATTCTTTCGAATTGAGCGGTTTCTCTATCTGGACTTTAAGTTTAGTTGGATTATCCCTGTATTCAATGGCAAGTTTTGAAGATTCTTTCCCATTAGGGCCCCGGGGGTCATTAGGTACCATCTCATGATACTTATCAAAATAGGTTGATGCATCCTCGAATTTTTCATTCATCATCATTACCTGGGCCAGATAAAGATATACGATAGGATTCTTTTCTGCGTAGTTGGATTTGATGATCCTTTTGTATGCAGCCTCTGCTTTTTTTGTATTGTTGATCAGCCTGTAACATTCAGCAATCTGAAAAGAGATCTTCTCTTTTTCAGGTTTCGTTTTGACTTTGGAGAGTGCTTTTTTGTACTTGGTCACAGCAATATTGTACTGCATATTGGTAAATGCATCATCGGCAGCTCTCCAATGCCTGTTTTGGGCCAGGCCGGTTGAAAAAAGTGCTGTTACAAACAGGAAAATAAGCAACGACCGTATGTTCATAAAACTATGTGCTTCTAGTATAAATTAGGCAATCTTCAAACTCTCAGACCTTCTAAATCAACGGATGTTTTAGATGTTTATTATCCGGCTTTATCAGATGGACCCACTGGTTCAGCACCAGGTGGCACCTTGGATGGGGTATTCTCAACAACTTCCTTTTTAGTATTTTCCGGATCTTCAGGTAACTTCAGGTCATTGATGACACTTGCTTTTGTCTTATTCATTTCCCGGGCAACAGAAGAAATCCCGTCTTTAATGTGATTCTGTGCCGACATGATGTCATCCCTCATGCCTGAAGTCTCCTCCCTGAATTCCCGGGTAAGGTCATTGGAAGCCTTCTTAACCTGGTTCATAACCCTGCCAATTTTCCTGGCAATTTCAGGCATTTTCTGTGGACCGAACACTAGAAAGACAACCAGCATGATCACAACCAGTTCGCCGCCACTAACATCAAAAAAAAGGAAAACGGGATGGGAAAACATTGTTTATCAGTTTAGCGGAACAAAAATAATAAACAGCCATCACTTATTGATGATAAATAACTGCTGTTGATGAAAGTTGTTGGAAAGCACTGAAATTGTTGACTAAAATAATATGCTCCATTTCAAAGACTATTTTATCTTTGTTAAGATGTTTTACTTTTTAAAAATCATTGTTTATGGCTGATTTATCGATTCAGTATTTGGGAATGAATTTGAAAAATCCTGTTATTATTGGTAGTTCAGGATTAACTGGTTCTGTTGCAGAAGTCAAGCTGGCTGCAGCCAGTGGTGCCAGTGCACTCGTTCTCAAATCAATATTTGAGGAACAGATCCTTCACGAGATGAATAATTTTATGAAGGATACCGGTAAAGCTAAAGGTGATTCATTTCAGAAAGGCTATCAGTCAGTACTCGAGGATAGGGAATATGACTATGAAGAAGCTTATTCCTATTTGAAAGATCATGCCAAAGAACAAACATTAAGTAAATACCTGAGTTTTGTTGAGCAGGCTAAAAAAGCTGTTGATGTACCTATCATCGCCAGCATAAATTGCTCCACTGCCTACGACTGGACCTATTTTGCCCGCCGAATTGAAGAGGCCGGTGCAGATGCTCTTGAACTGAATGTGTTTGTCCTGCCTTCAAACACAATGAAGAACTCAGCAGAAAATGAGAAAGTTTATTATGACATTATTGAAGCTGTGCTCAAGCATTTGCACATTCCAGTAGCTCTGAAGATTGGTTTTTATTTTTCGGGATTGGCTACTTCAGTAATCGACCTTTCAAAATCAGGAATTGCCGGATTGGTACTTTTTAACAGGCCTTTCCACCCGGATATCGATATTAATACACTTGAAGTCAATTCAAAATACCTTCTTAGCGATCCCTCTGAATACTCTCATGTTTTGCGTTGGATTGCGCTTCTTTCCGGAAGGGTTGAATGCCCGCTGATTGCAACAACTGGCGTCCACTCAGCTGAATCAGCCATAAAACTGCTCCTGGCAGGTGCAACAGCCGTTGAAGTTGTGTCAGCACTGTACAAAGACGGATTTGGTGTCATTGGTAAGATGACCCAGGGTATTAATGACTGGATGGATAAGAAGGGCTTTGCTACTATTGATGATTTCAGGGGTAAGATGAACCAGCAAAACCTGAAAAACCCTGCAGAGTTTGAAAGGGTCCAGTTCATGAGGTTGTACTCAAAGATTGTTTAAACAAAATTGAATCATCTCATCTATTAGTCAGATTTATCTGACTGCTAATTAAAGGAGTCAGCAAGTGGCTTTAGCCACATATAATTTCATTCATTATTATAGTATTAATCATTTTCTTATATCAAAAATCTATGATGCTAAAGCGAAAAAAGGGAAGATTATTATTATACAGTTGGCTGAAGCCAAACTGGAATAGATAGTGAGTAGTTTAAAACATCCATTGAAGGCAGATTAATGACTGCTAAATAAAGGAGTCAGCAAGTGGCTTAATCCACATATTTATTTCATTCATTATTATAGTATTAATCAATTTCTTATATCAAAAATCTGTGATGCTAAAGCGAAAAAAGGGAAGATTATTATTATACAGTTGGCTGAAGCCAAA
>JACAAZ010000036.1 GCA_013376995.1 Bacteroidota bacterium
TGTAAAACACTTTCAAGGTTAGGGATAATATTGCGGTCGAGATTTGCTTTTTCCTTGCAATTATTAAACATTCGTTCGATTTCAGTCCTAAAAAGAGGAAAGTTTCGAATGAAGGCTTTAGTCGTATCTTGGGCAAAGCGCTTTACATATGAATTTCTGTTCTTATCAATGGAATAAGCTGTAGAAAAATAGCAGAAAAGTTTATGATTTAAAATGTTTAATCTGGTTTCTGGATTGTAATTCTGATAATTGTATACACTTTGTTCCAAATATTGTAATGAATCTCTAGCTGTCATGCGTTCAATCTTAGATTTCAAGCTATCAAAATATAAACCTCTAATCAGATTATAGATGTTGGTGTCAAAGTATTCATTATCAAATTGATAATTATCAGTTAGACTGTTTTTTAGGAGATTATAAAGAATGTCAAGAAAGTACAGGCAAACATTATGCTCGAGCCCCAGAATCGGATTTAATTCTTTTTCTGTCTTGAAGAACAATCTTCTTAGATCATCATTTAAGTCAGGGGCGGTAATCACAAGAATTTTAGGGTATTTATTTCCTAATTCAGCCTCTAAATAGTGATCTAATTCTCTTTTTGTTATTTGATTAATCCCATATCTTTTTAACAGATCTTGTGTTTTAAGGTTTCTAATATTGTAATCTGGATAAGCATTAGAATGATATTTTAAATTTGTTTCACATAGTTTGACCTGAGATCCTACTCTATTATTGATAAACTTGAGTTTTTCTGCAAATTCTGTTAAATACCTTTTTAATTGTGGATAGTTGTGGATCCCGCTAGTTAAATTCGTAAACGCTTTGTCCTGAGATCCATTTACCTTCCAAAAATCATCATATGCTGGGTAGTAGTTTGGATTATATATTAGAGATTCAGTAAAATCTGTCACTACCAGATACTTCATTATCATTCTTTGCTTCCTGGGACATGGAAGCTCATCAATGATTTTTACCAGTAAGTCTAACTGCTGCGAAATGAGAAAATCAATAGGATCTTGAGACATAGGATCTAATAATAATGTCAACCATGAATACTCAGTAGCCGGTGACCGGGATTTGTCAAATCAAACAAGATAAATATCAAAACTATAAAAAAAATATTTGAGAAAGCACTCATTTGCATCTTTCTTCATTATATTTGATATCTGCAATTTAGTTCTTTGCAATGCAAACTGGTGAATTTTATAAGGTGGCTAAATCGGTGGACTTAAAAAACGCCGGGTTCTGAAACCCTTTATTCATAAGCTTTGGAGAGAATGCTAAAAAGAGCCATTCTCTCCGCAAGACAAATCAATGCCCTCCGCATTAGCGGAGGGTTTTTTTATGCCAAATGGGTTGCCATACTAGAATGATCCTAATGCATTCAAAACCGCCACTAGCTCTTCAGTTGTATAAGCTCCCTCTATTGTAAACCTTATATCACTTGAGTAGCTTGAGGTACCTGAATATATTTTATCTCCTTTAATTGTGTAAAGAATATCGTTGTCATAGGTTGAAGTTCCTCTATAAATCTTTCCTTCTCTGATCGTTAAAAGAATATCGCTGGTATACGACGAATTCGCCTTATAAACCTTGCCTTCAATTACAGTAAAAAGAACATCGCTTGAATAGGTACTTGTTCCCTTGTAGATATTATTGTATTTAACAGTGCTAATTATATCTGAATTGTAAAAAGAGGTTTTCCTGAATATTTTACCATCAGTGATAGTGCAAAGTACATCGCTGTTGTATCTGGAGGTTCCTTTATAAACTTTTACCTGGGCTGCGGCTGTTAAAGCTAACAGGAGGAAGGAAATGAGCATCAAAGATTTCATGCCTTTTTACGCTCATGAATCATGCCATATAGTTCTGCCTTTTTCATCTGTATGGTTACTATGCTGAAGCTATCTTAAGCGTTTATCTCCCGGCTTCATTCGTTCCAGCCTTAATAATATCATTATATGTAGCAGTATTGAAGGTCCTGAATTAGTTGTTCAACCAAATATAGCTAGTCGCTATTACCTGGATAGAATATTCCTGTTTGTATCGGTCTGGCAAAAAAAAGGCCGGCAACAATGTGTTACCGGCCCGGGAATTTAGAAGAATATTGATTTTATTTACCCGCCAGGGCAAAAGAAGTGTGGAAGTTTTACAAGTTATTTCCGGAATTATTTACCGGAAGGCAGAAGAACTTTATCAATTGCATGCACTACCCCGTTGGAACCCTGCACATCTGCAAGAATCACATTGGTATTACCATTCAGCACAACACCTTTACCAACTGTGACGGAAATATCAGTTCCCTGCAAGGTGGGAATTTTACCGCTCATTAAGGAAGATGAAACATTATTGCCTGATACAACATGGTAAAGAAGGATTGGAGTGAGTTGCTCAGCAGTCAGTGCATCAAGTCCACTAACTCCAAGGGTGTTAAATAATGCAGAGAACGCTTCATTGGTTGGTGCAAAAACTGTGAAGGGGCCGCTTCCGTTCAGTGTTTCAGCCAGGCCTGCTTTTACTACAGCAGAAACCAGGGTGCTGAACGCCGGGTTATTCACGGCAATTCCCACAACAGTTGGCGGAAGCAGAACTTTATCAATAACATGAATAACCCCATTCGTACCAACGACATCAGCAAGCACAACACTGGCTGAGTTATTGATCTTAACCCCGGAAGTTGTATTGATATAAACGTCCATAGGATAAGTCATGTATGTGCTAAGTGTTTTTGCGTAACCGGTCGTTACCTCATTTGAATAAACTGTGCTTCCCAATACATGGTAGAGAAGAATTGGCTTTAAGTCTGCTGGTAGTGAAGGAAGAGCTGCAAAAGCATCATTTGTCGGGGCAAAAACAGTAAATGTACCTGCCGGATCGCTAAGTGCCGGCACTAAGCCTGCACCTGATAAAGCTGAAACCAGTGTGGTAAAACTGCTGTTACCAGCTGCCAGGTCCGCCACTGTTGGAGGCAATAATACCTGGTCAATAACATGGATCACACCGTTGGAAGCCATAATGTCGGCTTTGGTGACTTTTGAAGTGTTGTTTAACTTCACTTCTCCTGCAACATCAATCTTAAGTGAAACAAACCTGCCACCAACAGCCGGGCTTAAAGTTGATACATACCCGCTTGTGAGGCCTGAAGAAATAGCTTTGCTTCCCAGGACATGATAAAGGAGTATCGGACGAAGTGCATCGGCACTTAACTGATCAAGCCCGCTAATACCTAACTTTGAGAATAAGGAAGTGAAAGCATCGTTTGTAGGGGCAAATACAGTGTAAGCGCCTGAGTTGCTTAATGTGGAAACCAGGCCGGCCTTAGTCAATGCCTGCACAAGGATCGAAAATTGCGGATCAGCTGAAGCTGTCGCTGCAATGCTCTTTGGAGTATCATTATTAGCGTTGTCATCGTCTTTCTTGCACGATGATAATGTAACTAACCCTATGGCTATAACAGCCACTAAGGATAATATGATCCTGGAATTGAATATTGTTTTCATGGCTTTTTGTTTAATTATTAAATGAAATATTTAAACATGGCCGGGCTAATATTGTTTAATAAAAATGATAAAATTGTAAACAAAAAATTATGATCAAGATATATGTTATTGATATACAATGAAATAAAACATAAATTGGAAGAGAAAATTTTACTCCAATACAAGAAGTATTCGCTGAATAAGGATCTTTCAAATGTTTAAAAGGATAAGGCCTGGCGACAAGTCAGTTGTCGACTGGTTGCCAGGCATCCTATAATGCTCTTATAATGAAGGTTTTAATCCTGAATCAATGAATAATACAAACCTTCCCCTCATATTCCCTTTCGCGACTTTTCATTACCAGGCTATAAATACCGTCTGCAAACTTCTGCAGGTCTAATTTGCAGGACTGGTTGTCATTGGTAATGACTTGTGCGGAGTTGTAAAGGAGTTCCCCTTGTGAATCATATATGGAGATATCATAGTCGCCTGGTTCCGATACCTTGATCTTAAACAATCCCTTGCCTGGATTAGGGTAAATGACGAGCCCGTTTGCAAATTCATTTTCTGGCAGATCAACAACGGAATTTGCAGTAATCCTCAGCGTATCCGAAGGAAGGCTTGTCCCGCAGCTATTTATGCCAGCTACCCAAAGTTTCGCAATCCCATCAAATCCTGCATTCCAATGAATGCCGCATGATGTTCCGTTTGGAATCATAATTCCTGCATCCGAAGGAATAAATCCCCATTGATACTGATCAATATTGGCAGAGGTTGTTGTAGAATAATCTGTGGATGCTGTTATAAATACATTTACAGCAGACGGTCCTGAAGGCTTAGCCGGAATTGAAGGATAGGTATCAACGGTAACCATTACCTGGCTATTGGCAGTCAGAAAGCCATCATTGATCATTACAGAATAGATCGTTGTCTGAGCAGGAATAATAAACGGGTTTGGTAATGTTGAACTAAAACCTGGCGGATTGGATGTCCAGGTATAGGTATATGATCCGGAACCTCCGCTGGGTAAGGCAAATAATTGAGTGCCGGTACCCGAACAAACCCGTTCGGGTGTTGCTGATGCTGTTACTGATAATGGCCCTCCGCTTACAATCACATTTACCTGGTCGGTAGAAATGCACCCTGAATTGGCATCAGTAACAGTAAGGGTGAATACCTGGGATATATTCAGATTAACGGTTGTTGGCGTGAATGAATTTGGATCCTGGAGCCGGTTGGCCGGTGACCAGCTGGGAGTGTAAGCTCCTGATCCCCCGCTGCATGAACCGCCTAGCTGGGTTGAGGTCCCCTGGCTGATGGTTTGGACTGTTCCGGCATCTGCAATCATATCCATTACAACTGAGAGCAGCATATTGTCGCTTGAAGGTGCACACGAACCAACCCCTGTCACAGTCATCCCGAGGGTAACCTGGCCGGAAGCTATATCATTGCTTCCGGGCGAGTAGGTTGGATTAACCAGGTTTAGATCATTGAAGGTGCCATCACCGGAAGTTGTCCAGGCAGTTGTAATCGGGTTTTGAGCCGATGCCAGTGACAAAACCATACTGTTCCCGGGGCAAACGGAAATATCCGGCCCTGCATTAGCAATCGGTCCGGGAATTACATTAAGATACATATTATCCGATTGCGCTGAAACATAACTGTTCATCGCATGGAATGAAAGGGTAACACCCCCGTTTGACACATCCGCATTGCCAGGATAATAAAGGGCATCGGGTATATTAAGATCTGAGAAGAAGCCATCCCCATCGGTATGCCACCACATAGCTGTAGCATTCAATACCGTGCCGTCAAGCTGGTAGGCCTGGCCGGAACAGGCTGTCCCATCAGGGCCTGCTGAAACAATAAGCAGCAGGTTAGCCATCGGTGGCCAGGAGATATAATCGACCCAGGCTTTATCGGAACCGGTGCTCACAGAATAATCCTTCCTGTAAACCCATTTCAGTGTATGAAGACCGCCAGGCACAGTAAAGCTAACTTTCCCCCAGGGAACATCGCCGGCCCATTTGCCTTGTTCAACACCATCCACATAAAAATAGAGGTAATCATAATTCGGCTCTGAGGAAACCTTTCGGTAGAAACTGAGTTCTGAACCGGAGAGGAAATTCATCACCATATATAAGGTGCTTTCCTGGTTATCTGTAAGCGTTCCTGAAGCTGCACAATAAGTTCCTTCATAGGGCGCAGCCGTTGAAACCGTCCAGTTGCTATTTCCGCTAAACTGCCAGGGATAACGGTTAAAGTTCCCGGACTCGAAATCTTCGATGATCGGCCCAATACTGATGTATATACTATCTGTTTGAGAAATGCTTTTTGCCCCTGACAGGCTCAGTGTTAGAAATCCGATATGGCTTAGCGGGCAGGTTGAGAGCGCCTGGACCTGGAAAGAAAGCGTTTCATTGCTGTTTGCATTAAGTGTGTCGACAGAGCCATTTCCCTGCAGTACAATCAGGTTTGGGTCGATAGTACTTAAGATAGATGCTATATTCAATGCTTTGGAACCCCCTGCGTTTGTAAGTGTTACGAGAAGATTGCCGGTTTCTCCCGGCATAAGGATGTTATTATTGCCATCCGAAACAGTTACGGAACTCACCTTAATATCTGTCGACCAGGCCGGTAGCTGAATCGTCCGGTTGAATACATCTTCGGTGGATGTCAGCGTACTGTGTAGGTTCAGTATCCTGCCATCGGGGATAAAATCGGAAACATCGAAATGAAAAGCATCCGGGAAGGTGAGCGTTTGTCCTGCTGCAATATCGCCAATGGTTTCCAGGCTATCGATGAGTGAAATGAAAGGATCTGACAGTGAAAGATGCATCATGACATTATGAAGTGCTGTACTGCTTATATTTTTCAATATGGCCGTCAGGTGGGCGGTTTCTCCATATTCAATGATACTGTCACCTCCTGAATTAACCTGGAATGTAATGGCAATACCTTTGGTGGAAAAGTTGAGGGTCTTTGTTGTGTATAGAAAATTATTATCCTCTGCATAAAAGCGAATGGGGGTGTTTTGAAAGGCAACCTGGGGTGTACCACTAAAAACTCCATCATCTGATATCGACATATCTGCAGGGAATGGCTGAGAAGCAAAGTGAACGGCTGAATTTGGAGCCGGTTGCACAACTGAATCCGTTATTGCTGCAAAATGGTAATTAATGCCATCGCCTTCAGAAATTCCTGCATCCCATTTGTTCCAATCTGGAGAACTCATTGTACCATAACTGAAGTCAATCCTGCCATCGGGGTATAGAGTAGTGGAAAAATTGAGGTCGGTGGTGGATGTTTGGCCGTACATGGATGCTTTCCATCGGAAAGTAGCACTGTTCTGATCCCCCTGGTACCAGATCCCATCGCCTTCGGATCCAACAAGGATCAGTGGCTGCGACATATAGGGAGCTATGGAGCGGCTGTCTTTAAAAAATATTTTCTGAGAGCAGATATAAGGCCAGGGAAGGTTCTCATCATCGAACATGAGATAACCATCAACATGGGGATATACTTTTGTGTAGGTCTTGCCGTAAAAGGGGAAGGCAAAGGGAAGGTCTTTCGATGTTAATCCAGTGGATGAATTAGAAACAGAAAGTTGTTCCCCGCTAACGGGATTGAAAGGCACAACAGACTGCGTTTCAGAATAATCATGCTGGAAGCGCCATTTATAGGAAGATGTCCCTCCACTGACGTTCATCTGCTGACTGAATGGCTCATAAATCCTGGCTTCAGGTAAAGAGGTGTTAAGGATTTGCGGCTTATTGGCCGTTATAGTAGCGTTAACTGAGAGGACAGTCAGGCCATTCTCTACGATCGGGACATTGCTGCTGGCGCAAGGAATGCTCACTGTTCCTGAGGTGTAATTTATTAGTTCATACGAAATGATTTGCCCGGTAGCAGTATTGTCAGGATCCTTTTCCTGGAGCATAAGAAAGAACTTTGCCGGCTGCCCATTGGTTATTGAGCTTAGCAGAGGTGTAACATCCAGGCCGAATTCGATAGTTTTATCGGCTTCGGTGGTACCACCCTGCATGTATTTGTCACCTCCCTGGTAATCAAATATGGGTAGGTTCAGTGTAGTTTCAGGTTCAGTGGCCGAGAGGTTTTGAGAGACTCCTGCCATGATTTTTATTTTGTTCCTGCTGTTGTGTTTCAGGGTAACCTTCATGGTAAGCAGGGGTGTAACATTTTGTTTTGCGTAGGCTATATAGGCAAGGTTTTCCCAGATCCCGCCACTGTTTGTGTTTTCGGCGAAGGACTTATACATGGCATAAGAGAAACCCTGGTCCCCCCAACTTGCAGAACCATATGTATTTGCAATTTTGAATCCCCCGATTTCCCAGTCTTTGGGAGTGATAAGACCGTCGCCGTTGATGTCGAGGTTATTGGTAAATTGCCCGTCTCCATTGTAATCAAAGCGGATTGAGTCATTGTATCCGACAATGGTCATTGCATGCGAAGGGCTTGGCCCCCAGGTGGTGATCACATGTTTCCCGGCTTCCGGTGTTCCGGGGGGGAGCACATAAACCACTCCCTGGTATTGGGAATAGAAATGGGCCACTCCACCCTCGGTTGCAGCACCCATATGATTACATATCCAGCTTTTAAGGGTATTTATTCCATCTGCTGTACTCAGGTCGATAGAATTTATATCTGTGATCCGGTTATGCATGGCATTGTAGTACTTGTCATATCCGCTCATCCAGCGTGATGGCCCACCGGCTGCGATGCCGCCGTAATCAAAAACCGAAGGATTCCCACATCGTTTAACTATTTCCCAGGATTCGAGAAAGCTAACTCCTGCATCAGCGCCTCCATTCAGAAAGTTATAGGCAAAATGGGTTGCACACTGGTTCTGTGGAATATTACCGGGAAGTCCTCTCTTGAAGTTCAGTTCATAGGTAAGCCCCAGGCCTATGCTGCTTGCCTGTCCGCATTCAAGACCTACCTGCACGAAAAGCGGCCGGAAATAGGGTAAAGAGGAATTGTCGATTATCGCCGGCAAGATAAGCGGAGCGCGGGTTTTAGTAGTTTTCAGCCGGGGAACAGCCTTAAGGGCCGATAACTGTTGCTCCGATAGAGGAGACAGTGGCTTTGAAGGGTAAGTTTGCTGTGCAACGATTGACGCTGAAAAAGTAAGGAGGAGTGGAGCAAGGAGCAGGAGTTTCTTCATATTAATAGATAAAAATATCTTTTAAAGGTAATACGAAAAATGGATGCGTTTTCTTGTCATTTTTAAGAATATCAGCAATTTAAATTTCACTGGTTTTATTTGAACTCCAGCATGATATTTTCAAATCATTATTAGGCGCCCTTATCAGCAGCCCTGATTCTTTAAATCCTTAGCTTTGAAAAATATAACAAAGCATTTTTTTAGCGTTTTGCCAGGGCGGACAATCTGCTTCATACGGATAGATTGTCATTTCTGCATCTGGTCTCAAATTGCTTCGCATTTTCTTTAGGATTGTGTATTAAACAACGTGTAATGAAAACAATGCTGGCATTCTTACTTATGTTGATTGTCTGCTCATCAATGTTAAAAGCTCAGAATAAGTTTCGTGCCGATTTTGATTGCAAACAACAGCAAATTACTGATTCTATGCTTTTCAGAAGATTTATTTCTTCAGATTTGTCATTTGAAAGTTATAAGGATAGTTTAGTAGGTTTTCAATCAGCATATGGGAAAAACAAACAATTTGAAGGTCTAAGCCAGGATGCCGCTTTAACTGCACTTTCATTCTACCCTGAACTTTCTGATACCCGGATTCATTTCAAATACCGACCTATTGCATGGACGATGAATGCTAGGCCTGCAGTATCAAATCTTTTTCATTCTGGGGAGAAAGACAATTTCCTGGTGCTTATCAACAATAATGAGGGAAAGCATAAGGGGTTGAGCTATGATAGCCTAAGTTTCAATATTCAGGTCGGATTCTTTGCACATGAGTTTGCTCATATTTTAGAATATAAAGAAATGAACGACCTTAAAGCCATGAGATTTAGTGTCAGGTATATGTTGTTCCCGAATTTCAAGAAAAAGGTTGAACGGTATACCGACTATCTGGCCACTAAGCACCGGCTGGCCAACCCTATGTTCGAACGGGTGGAATCTGTTCTCAACAACCCATATGCATCTGAAACCTACAAAAACAGGATCAGGCGTTTTTATTTATCTCCGGATGAAATATTTTGTATTTGGCTGAGCAATACGAATCAAGGGAATAGACTGGTGAAATAAGCATTGGCTCTTTCTCTGGAGGCCTTAGGTGTTGAGTTCTCCTCTTAAGGAAGTTTGAAGTAATTGTTTTACTTCATCTATTGGGAATCCTTGCCCAAGCAGGAACATCATCTTGGCAGCTGCCGATTCGGTAGTAATGTCATAGCCTCCCACAAGGCCGATCTTTTCAAGCGCAACGGATGTTTCATACTTACCCATATCTACCGATCCGCCTTTGCACTGGGTTACATTATAGATGATTATTCCATGGTTGATCGCGTCAGAAAGAGCTTCAATAAACCACTCATCTGTAGGAGCATTGCCGGCACCGTAAGTTTCTAATATAACGCCTTTCAAACCCTCAATATTCAGGACTGCATTTACGACCGTTTCACTGATTCCCGGGAATAATTTTAATATAGCAATATTAGTGTCGAGGCTTGTATGGACTTTCAGGTTGCGAAAGTTAGGTTTCAGGATGACACTTTCGTTATACTTTATATAAACACCAACTTCTGCCAGGGGAGGAAAATTGCCGGATAAAAATGCATTGAAGTTCTCTGCATTAAACTTGTTGGTGCGATTTCCCCTCAGCAATTTATTTTCAAAATAGATGGCCACTTCCGGAACAAGGGGGGTGTCATCAACCCGGGCCGCGGCAATCTCAATTGCATTGATAAAATTATCCCTGCCATCAGTCCTTACAACTCCCATGGGAAGCTGCGAACCAGTGAAAATGACAGGTTTGTTCAGGTTCTCCAGCATGAAACTCAACATAGAAGCTGAATAGGCCATGGTATCTGTTCCATGCAGAACGACAAATCCATCGTAATTGCCGTAGTTAGCTTCTATCACTTCTGCCAGTTTGATCCAGAAAGCCGGGGAAACATTGGATGAATCAATCAGTGGAGTAAGGGTGATACCATCGATCGTATAATCAAAGTTCTCAAGTACCGGCATCATTTTGTAGATATTCTCAAAATTGAAAGGATGCAGGGCGCCTGTTTCCCGGTCCTTGACCATTCCTATCGTTCCGCCGGTGTATATTACTAAAAGTGAGATAGACATGTTATTGTTGGTTACTGTTTTTAAGAATAAGGGGACTGGGGGAAAAGGAGACAAGGGGAAGGGGAGAGCATTTATAAACGGAACAAGTTCCTGGCATTGGAGGTTGTTATTTCTGCAATTTTCTGCAATGGATTTCCGGTAATTTCAGCAATTTTTGAAGCGATCAATGGGATGTATGAACTTTCATTGCGTTGCCCGCGGTATGGAACAGGAGCCAGGTAAGGAGCATCTGTTTCCAGGATGATGTGTTCGATGCCAACTGCTTTTACAACCTCCTGCAATCCGGAATTCTTAAAGGTAATTACACCTCCTATTCCCAGGAGAAACCCTGCGTCTATAACAGTTTGGGCTTGTTCCAGGTTTCCGGAGAAACAATGAAAAACGCCTTTCAGACCTGGACCGGTTTCAGGTTCCAGAACTTTCCAGACCTCATTAAAGGAGTTCCTCATATGGATAGCCACAGGAAGGTCAAACTTTTTAGCCAGCCTGAGTTGGCGCAGGAAAGCAACTTCCTGTTGTTCCAGGAAGGTTTGATCCCAGTAAAGATCTATTCCGATCTCACCAATGGCGATGAAAGCTTCCTCTTCCAGCCTCAGTTCAACCTCTTCCAATTCCTTTTCAAACGTTTCTTTCGTTACTGAGGTTGGATGTAAACCAGCCATAGGGTAGCAGTTGTTGGGGAACTGCCTGCAGAGATCTAGCATGGGCTCCCAGGAAGAGCTGTCAATATTGGGCAGCAGCATTGAAAGAGTTCCCGAAGCAATCGATCGCCGGATGGTATCTTCCCTGTCGACATCAAATTCCTGGAGATAAAGATGAGTGTGCGTGTCGATAAACATGCTGCAAAGGTAAAGATTGTTTTGCATCGAGTTTTGCATCTAAAATCCAATCATATTTCACCCGAAATGATATGTATTGATTGCGTTAGCGATCGAAGCAAAAGTCCGTAAAGCTTCCATGTTTCTGTTGAAATCCTGTCGATTCTTCTAAAATCAGCATTTTCGGATTATTACAATTCCGCTTTTGGTCAATTAAAATAGTATAAAGAGAATACCCCATGTACTCTGAATTCAAAGGAATCTTTGCTAAAGAGTGCCGGAAATTAAGCAATAAGCCAAGTAAGTCAACTGTATTCACCTGCAGAATGGCTTAGGGGTTCTTGCATATAATGAGTTTGAAGTAACAAATACCCAGATAACTATGAAGCTGTCTACCCTAATTGAAGCAATGACTTTTACTTTTGTTTTATTTCTTGCTTCGCCGCTTTCAGGACAGAACCAGGAAAAATCCGGTCAGTTAACAGGCAGGAAATATCCACCCGAGCCACCACTTCAAACCTATGTACTACCAGGCAGCAATACTGATGCCCCGGCGGGTTCCATATCCGTTGCCGAAGATGCAACCTATAATGCCTATACACCGCAGCAATTGGTTCAAAACCTACTGGTTACAGGGTGCCTTACGGCATCAAATGTTCGGTTCGGGTATTATACCAAAAGCGGAAGCAACTGGGTCTGGAATGACCATACCTGGTCTGCAACCCCGGGTGACAGGCAAATGGCATATTTCAATAAAGCCACATCGACTTTCCCATTGAATGACGGGATTATCCTTTGTTCCGGGAAGGCATCGTCGGCTATGGGCCCGAACAATACAGGCAGTAAATCGGATCAGATGGTTAGTGCTGCTTCGGATCCTGACCTTGCTTCAATTACAGGCATGACCATGCATGATGCTTCTGTACTTGAATTTGACTTTGTTCCTGCCGGGAATACGATAGAATTTACTTATATGTTTTCCTCTGAGGAATACATCGAATATTGTGAAACAAATTACAATGATGCATTTGGGTTTTTCTTAAGCGGCCCCGGGATTACAGGGACTTATACCAACAATGCAGTGAACCTTGCAACCATACCCGGGAATATCCCCGTATCAATTAATACCATCCATCCTGCAGGGACCAATGTTAACAATACTGCATTCCCTGCAGAAAATGCCGCATATTACCTTGATAACCCATCCGGATCTCTGACCATGCAATATGATGGAAGTACTGTTGTATTGACAGCAACATATTCTGTGACACCTTGCTCAACTTACCGCATCAGGATGGCTATTGCTGATGCCTCTGATCAGAAATGGGATTGTGGTGTTTTTCTTGGAGCCAGGAGTTTTAATTCAGAAAATGTTAGCCTGAATAACTGGGGAAATTTAATAGAAGACCAGAATAACATCTTTGAAGGCTGCAATAATTTTTTCAGGGTAACCAGGGCCAATTCCAATATTACGCAACCTGCTACAGTAAACCTGATTCTTTCAGGTACTGCCACAAATGGAGTCGATATTAAGACTTCATCCAATCAGCCATTTCCAACTTCAGTTACTATACCAGCGAATGCTACCTATGTCGACATACCCTATTCTGCCGTCGCAGATGGTGTAGCGGACAACGGGGAAACATTTATCATTCAGGTTAATACAAGTTGTCCCTGTTCGGCAACGCAAGTATTGGTAACATCAACCATACACATTTACGAACAGGTTGTAATAAGTTCTGTATCAGCGACGAATGCACTGTGCAACGGACAAAGCAACGGGACTATTACAGTGAATGCAACAGGAGGATCAGGAAGTTACCTTTACTCAATTAATAATGGGACTTCATGGCAAAGTATCAATAATTTTACCGGGTTGGCTGCTGGCACCTATACTGTTTTAGTTAAGGATCCCGGTAGTTGTTTTCCTAATGTTTCTGCCACTGCAACCATTGGAAATCCGACTGCTATTGTTGCAAATGCTGGTCCGGATGTAACCATTTGTTCCGGTGGGAATACTCAGCTAAATGGTACCGGTGGAGTTCAGTACAGCTGGAGCCCTGCTTCAGGACTAAATTTTACAAATATTGCCAATCCCATTGCTTCGCCAACGGTTACGACTACCTATACCCTTACCGTCACTAATGCAACAGGAGCCTGTGCTTCAACTGACCAGGTTGTTGTAAATGTAAATCCTTCTGCTGTTGCACCAACATCAGCATCTGTTGACCGCTCGGTATTATGCAATGATGATAACGGGAATATCATACTAACTGCAACAGGCGGATCCGGCACAACCCTGAAATGGTATACCGGGTATTGCGGGGGAACCTTGATAGGAACAGGTAATAACCTGTCCATTGCTTCACCTACAGCTACAACTACTTATTATGCCGCCTGGGAAAATTCCTGCGGTCTTTCAACCTGTTCCCAGGTAACCGTCAATGTACCCAACGCGATTACTGCCAGCCTTGCATCAGGAACGATCAATTGCAATGGAGGGACAACAACCCTTACTGTAACAGCCAGTGGTGGCACAGGCACATTGCAATACAGCCTCAATGGGGGTTCTTACCAGGCAGGGAATACGTTCACTGTAAGTGCGGCAGGATCACCCTATACAGTAACAGTTATAGATGCAAACAACTGTACATATGCTGCAGGCCCCCTGACTGTAACACAGCCATCTGCCATAATATTTGGTACTTCTACTATAACAAACGTTAGTTGCACTGGTGGCAACAATGGACAAATTGTAGTTCAAACGAGCGGAGGAACAGGAACCAAAACCTATTCGATAAACCCGAATACTGGGAGCCAGTCTCCGTCAGGAACTTTTACCGGCCTGACAGCCCAATCTTATACTATAACTGGGACAGATGCAAATGGTTGTACAGGAACCGCCACAGTTGTTGTCGGGACAATTGCAGACAATACAGCTCCGACCATTGTGACCTGTGCTCCTTCACAGTCTGCATTTTCGAATGCATCCTGTAAAGCTGCAGTTCCTAATTTTACAGCGAATGTAACCGCCACCGACAACTGTACATCAGCGGCTAACCTGACAATAACTCAATCACCGGCAGCCGGAACACTTGTAGGAACCGGAGTAACGAATATTACGATTACAGTGAAGGATGCAGCTAATAACGCAGCAACCTGCACGACTACTTTTACTGTAACTGATAACACAGCTCCCACCATTGTAACCTGTGCCCCTGCCCAGTCAGCGTTTACCAATGCAACCTGCCAGGCAGCCGTTCCCAATTTTACTGGGAATGTAACAGCCACAGATAATTGTACAACAGCAGCGAGCCTGACTATCACGCAATCACCGGCAGCTGGAACACTTGTAGGAACCGGAGTAACGAATGTAACGATTACGGTGAAGGATGCAGCTAATAACTCAGCAACCTGCACAACTACATTTACAGTTACAGATAATACAGCACCCACTGTAGTAACCTGTGCCCCTGCCCAGTCAGCATTTACCAATGCAACCTGCCAGGCAGCCGTTCCCAATTTTACAGGGAATGTAACAGCTACAGATAACTGTACTTCATCAGCTAACCTGACAATAACTCAATCACCGGCAGCCGGAACGCTTGTAGGAACCGGAGTAACGAATGTTACGATCACAGTTAAGGATGCAGCCAACAACTCAGCAACCTGCACAACGACATTTACAGTTTCAGATAATACAGCCCCCACAATTGTGACTTGTGCACCTGCTCAATCTGCATTTTCGAATGCAACCTGTAAAGCTGCAATTCCAGATTTTACGGCGAATGTAACAGCTACTGACAACTGCACCACAGCAGCGAACCTGACTATCACGCAAGCACCGACAGCCGGAACGCTAGTTGGAACAGGAGTGACGAATATAACGATCACGGTAAAGGATGCAGCCAACAACTCTGCAACCTGCACTTCAACATTTACTGTCACCGATAACACAGCTCCCACCATTGTAACCTGTGCCCCGGCCCAATCAGCCTATGCAAACGGTAGTTGCCAGTCGGCGGTTCCTGATTTTACAACTCACGTAACAGCAACGGATAATTGTACAGCATCAAATGCCTTGACTATCACCCAGTCCCCAACAGCCGGAACACTTGTCGGAACGGGAGTGACGAATGTTACAATTACGGTAAAGGATGCGGCTAATAATTCAGCAACCTGTACAACAACATTCACAGTCACTGATAATACAGCGCCAACAATTGTTGCTTGTGCGCCAGCCCAAACAGCCTATGCAAACGCAAGCTGCCATGCTTCAGTACCTAATTTTACAGCGAATGTAACTGCAACAGATAACTGTACTTCAGCTGCCAACCTTACTATCACCCAGTCACCGGCTGCAGGAACACTAGTAGGAACGGGAGTGACGAATGTTACAATTACGGTAAAGGATGCGGCTAATAATTCAGCAACCTGTACAACAACATTCACAGTCACTGATAATACAGCGCCAACAATTGTTGCTTGTGCGCCAGCCCAAACAGCCTATGCAAACGCAAGCTGCCATGCTTCAGTACCTAATTTTACAGCGAATGTAACTGCAACAGATAACTGTACTTCAGCTGCCAACCTTACTATCACCCAGTCACCGGCTGCAGGAACACTAGTAGGAACGGGAGTGACGAATGTTACAATTACGGTTAAGGATGCTGCCAATAATTCTGCAACCTGCACAACCACATTTACAGTCACTGATAATACAAATCCGACCATTGTGACCTGTGCACCTGCTCAGACTGCGTTTGCTAATGCAGCTTGTCAAGCCGCAGTACCTGATTTTACAGCTAATGTAACAGCCACAGACAACTGCACTACAGCAGCTAACCTGACTATCACGCAGTCACCTGCTACCGGCACTCTGGTAGGAACGGGTGTAACGAATGTTACTATTACGGTAAAGGATGCTGCCAATAACTCTGCAACCTGCACGACTACATTTACAGTATCGGATAATACAGCCCCAACTGTTGTAACATGTGCCCCAACTCAGACTGCGTTTGCTAATGCGGCTTGTCAAGCAGCAGTTCCTGATTTTACGGCTTATGTAACAGCCACCGATAATTGTACCTCAGCCTCCAACCTGACCTTTACACAGTCACCAGCTGCAGGAACTTTGGTTTCTACAGGAGTGACGAATGTTACGCTTACGGTGAAGGATGCAGCGAACAACTCTGCAACCTGTACAACAACCTTTACTGTAACAGACAATACAGCACCCACCATTGTAACCTGTGCCCCGGCACAAACTGCTTTTGCCAATTCCAGTTGCCAGGCCTCTGTTCCCAATTTTACAGGAAATGTAACCGTAACTGACAATTGTACATCAGCAGCGAACCTGACTATCACGCAATCACCTGCAGCCGGAACACTTGTCGGAACAGGAGTAACGAATGTAACGATTACGGTAAAGGATGCAGCCAACAACTCAGCAACCTGCACAACTACATTTACAGTTTCAGATAATACAGCACCCACTATTGTGACCTGTGCTCCTGCCCAATCTGCATTTTCGAATGCAACCTGTAAAGCTGCAGTTCCTGATTTTACGGCTCACGTAACAGCCACTGACAATTGCACCACAGCTGCGAACCTGACTATCACGCAATCACCTGCTGCTG
>JACAAZ010000037.1 GCA_013376995.1 Bacteroidota bacterium
TAACCTTTGCACAGTGATTAAACACGCCTTTACACAGTTAAGTTAACACTCTCCACGAGGCGGGATTCAATGGCAATGCTCTGGTCATTTTCAACTTAGGTGGATTCCATTTAACACTTTGAATTTTACACTTTGCATTAAAAAACTGACTTCCTACATCTTATCTCCACCATAAAGCAATCCATTTCTTTCAGCCTCATCAAGCCCTTTCCAGCAAATACCCCTGAAATCGCAGGGATAAGGATACATGCATTGCTTACCAGGTTTGATATCCGGTGATTTGTTCAAGAGTAGCGATTCCTTCATCGCAAGCAGCCTACCCCGGATTGATTCTTCCTGTTCTTTGCCTGCATCGGGAAGTTTTGTGAAAATAAACAATTTGTCCGGATCAACTCCTTCGGCTATTTCAATTTCAGTATCCCTGTGGATAAGGTAGAACTCCTTCAAAGGCAAACCTGAACCGCAAATTACAAAATTCTGAAGATAGGCATCATTGAAATAAGTCTCTGATAGGGCTCCGCTGCTTTTAACTTCATATGCATTCCAACCTTCTTCCTGTTTTACAAGGATGTCGATTGCAATTATGACTTCATTGTGGATAAAACAAGCCTCGTAAATCACAGGAAACCCTTCATTGATAAGTTTTTCCGTCTTCAATGCCGAAGATGCCGATGGCCTTGGGATTTCAATTCCTCCCGGGAAAAGGTCCTGTGCGAGTTTGCCTACAGAATGCCCCCTGGCAAACTTGGCAAGTTGTTCCTCGCTGAGTTTATCCCGTAAATAAGGCCTGTGCTTGTTGAGATACAGGGATTTCAGGCATTGAAGCCCCCGTATATAGGTTGATTTGGATAATATATAGGATTCCATGACATCAAGATGAACATTGCAAAGGTATAGGATGTTTTTGAGGGAGAGATGCCGGGAGTTGAAGAATTAGGGAGGCGGGAGGTAGAAGTCTGAAGTCAGAAGCCGGAAGTCAGAAGCCGGAAGCTGGAAGCCGGAAGTAGGAAGTCGGAAGTCGGAAGCCGGAAGCAGGAAGCTGGAAGCTGGAAGCCGGAAGCCGGAAGTCAGAAGCCGGAAGTCAGAAGCCGGAAGTCAGAAGCAGAAGTCAGAAGCCGAGCCGAAAGCTTCCCTTTGGGAGAAGCAGGAAGTTGGAAAGGGTCATAAAAGAATTACAGCCGCTTTTAACTTGAAATAACGGAGCGAAAAGATACATTTAAGGAATATTCTACCTTTGTCAACTTCATTCAAATTATCCAAATAACTGTACCAATTATGCGCCTTTTTCGTTGTCTCCTGCTTCTACTGATTTTATTCACCTTGCATATTTCACTGTTCGCTGATGCGGGCCCGAAGCCATCGATGAAATTCAAACTGGTGTACAAGACTTCCAAACCAGTCAAAGTAATAGAGGGATGGCAACTTGAAAGCAAATTCCAGGCATTTAATGTATTTGATACCCTTATCAGAAGAGGCCCCCAGGGATTTAATTTAAGCCAGGACAAAGCCAGTTCTGTTTCCTATGGTTATGATGACTATCACAAAATCGCCATAAAGTTTGATGACAGGGTACGTGAAAGCAACGTCTTCCAGGACGAAAGCTTTAATTCATCCTACGAGTTAACTGTATATGATGACCGGATGGAAGTAAAAGATGTTACTTCATTTATGAAGGATTCAACTGTGATGGCAACTTTCATCAAGGCTCTGCTGCTAACGCTGGCCCTAGAATTGCTAGTAGCTTTTATTTATCTTAAACTAGCCAAAAAACCCCTGAAAATACTGCTGGTTGTTATCCTGGGCAACCTTTTTACCGTACCTATGCTCTGGTTTGTATTTCCGCTGATGTTGAATATTGGAAGTGCAATACTAGCCGGAGAACTCTTTGCTTTTATAACTGAAGCACTATTCCTGCTCACTCTTAGCAGAAAATGGTTCAAACCCGGCGGTGCTTTCCTGCTAAGTTTCATGATGAATTTGCTCAGCCTGCTGATCGGAGGACTGGCCTTGTTACTGATGATTGGATTCTAAGCCTGATCTCAGGTCAAAGTCGTTTAAGGCCCTTTGTCTCTTTTTGATATAAAATCGGGTTCAGAGTTTTACCTATTCAGTAATTCATCAGAATAATGTGCCTTAACGAGGTCCCTGAGGTTGTACCTTGAAGCCATGGTTTCTCCATATGCCCCGGTTGAACGTATTGCCAGCAGATCCCCCCTGGCTGTGACTGGCAGTGTTACCATCTTTCCAAAACAATCACTTGACTCACAAATAGGTCCTACAACATCATATTTAATGAACTCGCCTGAATCAGACGTGAGATTTTGAATTTTATGGTAAGCCTGGTAAAGTGCGGGCCTTATCAATTCAGTCATACCTGCATCACAGATTGCAAAATTTATCTTCACACCTTTTTTAATAAATAATACCCGCGTAATGAGGCTTCCGCATTGTGCAACCAATGCACGTCCCGGTTCGAGATGCAATTCCTGGCCAGGTAAAAGTTCGAGCAGTTCATCAAAAATGCTGAAATAGGTTTTGAAATCAGGGATCGGGGATTCATCGGGATTCAGGTAATCAATTCCCAACCCGCCACCAAGATTCAGGATTCGCGGACAGATATGCCGTTGTAAAAACCACTGGTTAATCTCATTTACCCTTGAACAAAGGTTTTTGAAAGCAATGAAGTCTGTGATCTGTGATCCTATGTGAAAATGAAGTCCTGTTAATTCAAGGTTATGGCATTCTTTAAGTTTGAGGATTACATCCTCCAATTCCCAGCCATTGATTCCAAATTTATTTTCTTCAAGCCCGGTGGTTATGTAATGGTGGGTAAGTGCATGAACATTTGGGTTTATGCGCAGGGCAACCGAAGCGATCTTGCCCTGTGATGCAGCCAGAAAATTGATCACTTCCAATTCCTGGAGGGATTCACAATTAAAACTTAATATATCATGCTTCAGGGCTTCAAGAATTTCAGTGTCTGACTTTCCAACACCGGAAAATACTATCTGCCCGGGACGGAAACCCGTTGAAATGGCACGGCTAACTTCATTACCGCTTACACAATCTGCACCCATACCCATCCCACTGATCATTCTCAGTATGGCATCGTTTGAATTAGCCTTCAGGGCATAATGAAGGAAAATACCCTTGCCTGATGCTTCTTCTGTAGCGGCAGTCAGTGTTTGACGTAACAATTCCATATCATAGTAATAGAACGGGGTGTCAATTCTATGGAATGCCTCAATCGTTTGCTGGTCGAACATTGTATGATACTTTGCTTAGCAACTGATACTTTTATTTACTATGATTGCTTCCTGAATAACTCCCTGCTGAGTGAATTCAGAGCAGTTTTTTTGAAGGCGGATGGGATCAGGATGGAAATATTGTTCTGACTGCCTCCATAAGATACCATTCTTACCGGGATACCTTCGAGCGCTCCCATAATCCTGACAATAGCCAATGTATCACTGGAAATTCCTTCGCCTACCACGCAAATGATAACCTGGTCCGTATCTACTTCGACCGATCCATAATGCTCCAGTTCGCCCAGCAGTTTTTCCAGGTTGGTTTTATCATCTATCGTTAGTGAGACACTGATCTCTGACGTTGTGATCATATCGATAGGTGTTTTATAAATTTCAAAAACCTCAAACACCTTACTCAGGAAACCGTAAGCCAGCAGCATCCTGCCGGATTTGATCCTGATGGCTGTAATACCATCCTTTGCAGCAACAGCCTTGACCGAATCCCCGGTAGCCAGTTCCGAGATCATAGTCCCCGGGGCAAGCGGATCCATTGTATTCTTAACCACTACCTTTATGTGCGCGGTCTTGGCAGGTTGAATGGTAGCAGGGTGAAGGATCTTAGCCCCGAAATAGGCCAATTCGGCTGCTTCCTCGAAAGAGAGTTGAGCAATAGCATGGGTTTCCGGAACTTCCCTTGGGTCATTATCATGGAATCCATCAATATCTGTCCAAATCTGGATTTCATCAGCATTCACTGCGGCACCTATTAGTGATGCCGAGTAATCACTGCCGCCCCGTTTCAGGTTGTCAATTTCTCCAAAAGCATCCCGGCATATGAATCCTTGAGTAATAAATAAATGAACATCTGGATGAGAGGCAAGTTCCCTTTCAAGGTTCTGGCGGATATAAAAATGATCAGGCTCCCCTTCGCGATCTATTCGCATGAAATTCAGTGCGGGTATTAAGCAGGCTGCTATACCCATTTCCCGGAGAAGGAGATCAAACAGAGCTGAAGAGAGCAGTTCACCCTGCGCCAGCACGCATTTTACCTCGTTTGCCGTGAACATATCCATAGCAAAACTCCTAAGATATTCGAAATGCGAATCGATGACCTCCATTCCTTCCTGCTGATATGTCACTGAAGCAAACAAGGCACCGACAACATTTTTATAAACCTGATGAAGCGCCTCCACCAGTGCAAGTGCCTTCTCATTTTCCTTACGGGAATAATGGTCCGATATTTCCACCAGCTTATTCGTTGTGCCGCTCATGGCTGAAAGGACAACAATCCTGGGTTTTTTGTCAGAGGTGATCAGCTCTGCAACCTGCTTCATGCGTACTGAAGAACCCACTGAAGTTCCTCCAAATTTCTGAATGATCATAGGTATTCTATTGGTTTCGGTAAATTTCAAAAAAAGGAATTGGAAGGCAGCCTTAGGATGCCTTATGAACATGAAGGATATTCTTGTATCCTACTTAACTTCCAGTATCTTCCTGAACTTTATGTCATCGGATGAAGTCCCCAGTTGGATTTCATAAGTCCCTTCAGCAATAACATAATCGCCGCGTAGAGGTTCAAAATGCCTGAGCCGGGACACGGGTATCATCAGTTTAACATCCTTAACTTCTCCAGGGGAAAAAGAAACCCGCCTGAACCCGATGAGTGTCTTAACAGGTTGATCAGGAATATTTTCCGGTTGATGAGCATATACCTGAATCACTTCATCACCTGGCATTTCGCTTACATTCTTCAGTTGGATGGTAATACCGAGGGTATCCTTTTCCCCCGGAAAATTATGATCGAAAGAGACACTTTTATATTCAAACGAGGAATAACTCAGCCCATATCCAAATGGGAAAAGCGATTTAGTCTTTGTATAACGGTAGGTACGACCAATCATAGAGTAATCTTCAAAAGGCGGCAAATCCCCGATCTTGTTGTAAAAAGTTACCGGTAACCGACCTGCAGGATTATATTTTCCAAATAAAACATCTGCAACTGCATTACCTCCTTCTTCCCCGGGATACCATGCTTCAACAATTGCATCCAGGTTTTGATTTGCCCATCTTACAGCCAAAGCACTGCCATTAGTTATAACAAGAACAACAGGTTTCCCGGTCGCCTTCAGTTTTTCGAGCAATCGAAGCTGGTTAGCAGGCTGTTCAATATCTGTGCGATCTCCACCTGAAAAACCGCTGACTTTAACATCCATTTCTTCTCCTTCCAGGCCTGGTGAAATTCCACCCACATAAATTATAACATCCGAATTCGCTGCAATCCTCAATGCATCTGCTTCAAGGCCGGATTCATATGGAGTTATTGCATCCGGTTCGCTGTTTTTCAGTCTTCTTGCCCTTGCTTCAGGGCGTTCTGAACCGGGTGCATACGTTATCCTGCAATTCTTTCCCGCCCTGTTTTGTATTCCTTTCAGCAGGGTAAAGGGGGATGAAGGTATTCCGTTGTAATTCCCGAGCAGAACGGAAGTATCATTCGCATAAGGCCCGATTACGGCAATTTTCCTGAGTTTTCCGGATAGCGGCAATATATGTTTGTCGTTTTTAAGTAAGACGATGCTCTCATGTGCAACTTGCAGGGCAAGTTTCCGGTGTTCTTCGGTATTATTCTGTGAAGGAGTAATTGAAGCATAAGGCACCATTGCTGGAGGATCAAACATACCAAGGCGAAACCTGGCTATAAGCAATCGACCGACAGCCTGGTCAACTTCTGATTCAGTAGTGAATCCCAATTCAATTGCTTTCTCAAGGCTGCTATATTCAGGACCGCAGGAGAGATCTACGCCAGCTTTAAGTGTCAGAGCAGACGCCTTCTCTGCAGTTGGTACAAATTGGTGGAAATTATAAATATCTGAAATAGCCCAGCAGTCGGAAACTACATATCCCTGGAATCCCCATTTTTTCCTGAGAAGATCTTCAAGAAGAAATGAGTTTGCAGAACTGGGAGTGCCGTAAACCCTGTTATAACTGCTCATCACCGATGCCACGGAAGCCTGCCTGACCAGCGCCTCAAATGCAGGGAGGTAGGTATCGAAAAGATCACGTTGTGAAGGCCAGGCATCAAATTTATGCCGCAAGGGTTCCGGCCCGGAGTGAACTGCAAAATGCTTGGCTGTTGCAACAACTTTAAGATACCGGGGATCATCACCCTGTAAACCCTTTACGAAAGCTTTACCAATCTCGGAGGTGAGGAAAGGGTCTTCTCCATAAGTCTCCTGTCCCCTGCCCCATCTCGGATCCCTGAAGATATTGATGTTTGGAGACCAGAATGTAAGTCCCTGGTAAATACCATGTTCGTTTTTTGACAATGCTTCGGTATATTTTGCCCTGGCCTCTGTTGAAATAACATCGGCTTCATTGTGAATCAGTTCCGTATCCCAGGTTGCTGCCATTCCAATAGCCTGGGGAAATACGGTTGCGATTCCGTTCCGTGCAACCCCGTGAAGGCATTCATTCCACCAGTTGTATTCCTGTATTCCCAATCGTGGAATTGCGGATGAAGTATATTGAAGCTGGCCAATTTTTTCTGCGAGTGTCATCCTGGAGAGCAAGTCATCAACCCTGGCTTCCCAGGAGAGATTAGTATTTAGATATGGTAAGGAAGCAGCCTGTTTTGGCTCCTCCTGGGAATTACCCTTAATAGTGAGGAGTAAAGTGAGGCAGAATAGACCTATTATCTTAGTACTCAATAAGATTGAATTCCAGTTCATATGGAGGTTTGAAACATTGTATACAAAGCTAATAATAGTAAGAAAACATTTACACTAATAAGGCTTCTGACCTGCTAATATTCTAAATTTGTATCATTAGCTTTGTAGGGAATGATTCGCGTTAAAAGACAAATACCATAATGATTTTTCATAAAATGGAATCATTGCACCTTCAGATCACTCAAGATTTATTATGAAAATTACGTCCAGTCCATTTGGTTTCCTTCCATCCGGTGAAGCCGTTACGCTTTACAGTCTTGAGAATGATCATGGGATATCTGTAAAGGTTATGGATTACGGCTGTACAGTTACATCAGTATCAGTCCCTGACCGTAAAGGCGTTATAGCTGACATTGTTACTGGGTATGAAAATTTTGAAGACTGGATCAAGAACCCGGCTTATTTCGGTAGCCTGATTGGAAGAAGTTGTAACCGAATAGGGAAAGCCAGGTTCAAAATTGATGGAATAGAGTATAAAGTATCTGCCAATCATGGGGAATCTCAACTGCATGGCGGTTTTTCAGGCTTCAGTCATAAACTCTGGAATGTAGCAATCATCCAGGATGAGGATCAACTTGGCCTGGAATTCACCTACCTGAGCCAGGATGGAGAAGAAGGATTTCCCGGGAACCTGAAGGTAAAAGTCAATTATTTACTCACCAATGGCAATGAGTTTTCCATGGAATTTGAAGCCGTAACTGATAAAACTACGGTTGTCAACCTAACTAATCATGCCTATTTTAACCTGGGAGGCGTCGATTCGGGCGTGATCTATGGGCAGGAATTGCAAATTCATGCTGATACAATAACTGAAACAGATTCAGACCTTATCCCGACCGGTAAGTTCCGGGATATCCGGAATACTCCTTATGATTTTTCTACTCAGAAAGCCATCGGAAGCCATATCAATGAAATCCAAATGGGGTATGATGATAATTATGTACTCAGAGACTGGAATGGTGACTTAAGGCTGGCCGCGAGTGCATGGGATCCCTTCAGTGGACGTACCCTGGATATTTATACCACAGAACCAGGCATCCAGTTATATACTTCCAATTGGTTTGATGGAAGTATACTCGGCAGAGATGGCATACGCTACCAAAAACATGAGGCATTTGCTTTGGAAACACAACATTTCCCGGATTCCATGAACCAACCGGAATTTCCTTCCGTGCTCCTCAATCCCGGATCGAAATATAGTTCAAAAACCATGTGGAAATTCTCGACGCGTTAGTTACAGTAACCTATTTATCAGGAAGATAGCATTCATCTCTTTATCAACAACAAAGCAACTATCCGATTTATGAGTCTTACCTGGTTCGACTGGTCCATAATACTGATCTTGTTCATCCTCATGATCAGTATGGTTTTCCTTAGCAAAAGCCTGATGAAGAGCGTCAGTGACTTCCTGGCTACAGGAAGGACAGGAGGCAGATACATTATTTCCATGTTTCATGGTACAGCTGCCCTGGGGGCCATTACAGTTGTCGGAGCACTTGAACAAAATTACAATGCAGGTTTCAATTCCAGGTGGTGGGAAATGCCAACTGCTGTGATCCTTGTTACCATAAGTGTTACAGGCTGGGTTGTATACAGGTTTCGGAGGACAAGGGCCCTGACGATGGCACAGTTCTTCGAAATGCGCTATAGCAGGGCATTCAGGATTTTTGCCGGTATGCTGGCATTTCTTTCCGGGATAGTTAACATGATCATTTTTCCGGCTGTAAGCGCCAGATTCTTCATTTATTTCTGCGGCCTTCCAGAGATCGGGTACCTGGGGCCTTACTCCTTAACCTATATACTGACGACAGCTGTAATCGTATTGGTTCCCCTTTACTTCATCTTTACGGGAGGACACATCGCAGTAATGTTCACAGATTTTATCCAGGGTGTTTTCGTCAATATAGTGTTTGTCATTATCGTCATACTTCTTCTGGTTAATATTGGCTGGTCTGACATTGGGGAAGCGCTAAAATCATCACCTCCCGGCCAGTCACTTATTAATCCGTTTGAAGCCAGCAAGGTGCAGGATTTCAATCCCTGGTTCTTTTTTATTGGTATGTTCGGCTTGATTTATACAAAGCTATCATGGCAAGGGAATTCTTCATTCAATATAGCTGCAAAGAATGCACATGAAGCGAAAATGGCGGATGTGCTAACCAACTGGAGGCTGGTACCTCAATGGGGCTTGTTTCTAGTTATCGTACCCATTATTGCTTACACTGTTTTTCACCACGAACATTACAAAGCAATCGCTGATTCCATCAATACCATGCTGGCCGGAATTGCCCCTGCTGACCAAAGCCAGCTGAGAGTGCCAATGGTCTTGAATCAATTGCTTCCTGTCGGTATAAAGGGCGCTTTTGCAGCGATCATGCTGGCAGCTGCCATTACCTGCCACAATACTTATATGCACTCCTGGGGATCCATTTTTATCCAGGATGTGGTGATGCCTTTAAGGAATAAACCCTTTGAACCCAAAGAGCACCTGAAATACCTGAAACTGTCCATATTATTTGTAGGCATTACCATTTTTATCCTCAGCATACTTTTCCATCAAACTGAAAAGATATTCCTGTTCCTGAATATCTCAGGGGCTATATTTGTGGGTGGTTCAGGTGCTGTAATCATTGGGGGGCTTTATTGGCGAAGAGGCACAACAAGTGCAGCCTGGGCTGCCATGATAGTCGGGGCACTAACTGCCAGCCTGAACATCCTTCTTAACCAGATGATACCTGACTTTCCCATCAATGGACAATGGGGGTGGTTCATGGCTATGATATTTTCATCGATCGTTTATTTCCTGGTTTCCCTTGTTGGTTCTCATAATAGAACCAATTTTGACAGTCTCTTGCATCGCGGAATCTATAAAGTAAAGGATGATGCAGTTACAGGAAGTGATGAGGTAGTAAAAGGCTGGAAAGTGCTGGCCCCGACCCGGGAGTTTACTAAAGGCGACAGGTTCATATATTGGGCAACGACCGGCTGGACTGCCACCTGGGTCGTGGTATTCATTGTTGGAACGCTATTTTATTTCCTGGTCAGGCCTTTCACGGATGATCAATGGATGGGGTTCTGGAAAATATATACTTATGTTTTTCTCACTGCCTCTGTCATTGTCACTATATGGTTTACTATCGGTGGTGTTAAAAATTTAAGGGAAATGATCAAGGCTTTAAGAAGCAATATCAGGGATAATAAGGATGATGGTTTTGTAGAAAAAAACAAGGATTAATGAATTACGGAAACTTCAGCAAAGACGGGAAAGAATACCTGATTCATAATCAACGGACACCCAGTCCATGGATCAACTATTTATACAATGGCAGGTATTTTACAACCATTTCGAATAATGGTGGAGGAATAAGCTATTATAAAAGTCCCCTTCACGGAAGGATTACGCGTTACAGGATTAATGACGTTCCACCTGACAGGCCCGGCAAATATATTTATGTAAAGGACAATGAGACCGGAGAAACCTGGAGCCTTACGTGGCAACCCATGGGCAAACATCTTGAAGCTTACAGGGTAGCGCATGGATTTGGTTATACCCGAGCTGAAGCATCAGTCAATGGAATTGATTCATCGGTACTATTCTTTGTGCCGAGGGAAGATGACCAGGAGATATGGAAGGCTACCCTGGTTAATTCTTCAGCAAAAAGCAGGAAGCTTTCAGTTTATGGTTATGCTGAACTAGCTCTGGGCCATGCACTTGTGGACCTTATCAATCAATGTGATGACCAGCATTTCAACAGGGCCTATTTCGATAAGGAACTGAATACTCTATTCTCAACCAAAACCTATTGGGTAACTGAGACTAAGGGCACACAACAGCAGGAAAACCAGGAATGGGATCAGTGGACATTTTTTTCTGTGAATAAACCTGTTTCCGGTTTTGAAACCTTAAGGGAGCGGTTTATGGGTTCATACAGGAATGAGACCAACCCTGAAAGTATTGAAAATGAGAACCTGTCCTGCCTTGAAACCGATTTCGGGAATGTAGTCTCAGCATTGAAAGTTGACATTGAACTTCTTCCCGGGGAATCAACTGATGTGGTATTTTCATTGGGTGTAATTGAAAAGATAAGATTTGAAGAATTAAAAGAAGTAAGAGTACATAAATATCAATCTGTCAAAGAGGTAGGTTCTGCATTCGATGCAGTACTAGGGTATTGGAATGATTACTTTTCCTATACAAAGGCTGAAACTCCTGACCATAACTTTAACACCTTCCTGAATTACTGGATGCCCTACCAGGCAAAAGTTGCTTTCGATGTCGGGAGGGTTGTAAGCTTCTATTACTGGGGAATTGGAAGGGGATTTGGATTCAGGGATACCTCACAGGATACCATTGCAATTACAATTTCAGATCCGGAAAAAGCAAAAGAACGTATCCGCCTGTTATCCAGGCAGATGCAGAAAAACGGCAAGGTCTTTCACCATTTTTACGGTGATGGAAAAGGAGAATTCACGAGGCATTGTGATGATCCATTATGGTTCATCCTTGCTGTTGTTGAATACCTGAAAGAAACAAGGGATTTTAATATCCTGGATGAACCACAATCCTTTATTGATGGAGGATCCGGAACAATACAGGAACATTTGCTTTCGGTGGCAAACTTTGCCAGGGACAATCTAGGTCAACATGGGATACCCATATTTGGCCGTGGTGACTGGAATGACACACTGGATTATATTGGCGGGGATGAAGGCGGTGAAAGTGTTTGGGGCGGAATGTTTTACGTGGCCATGCTGAACCTGTTGATAGAACTCCTGGAGAATAGGAATTTGTTGGACTCTCACCGATGGATTGCTGATCTCAGGGATAAACTTATTCATGCAATCGAAACACATTGCTGGGATGGCGAATGGTATCTCAGGGCAATAGGTGAAAAAGGAAAGAAAATAGGGTCAAAGGAAAATAAGTATGGGAAAATCTTCCTGAATACCCAGGTATGGCCTGTAATTGCAGGTTTCCCGAATCCGGCAAGGCTGACTATGGCTATGAATTCTGTGAAGAAATACCTGGATTCACCGGAGGGCCCGAAAAAATGCACACCAGCCTGGAAGGAAATTGACAAGAATATCGGTTTGGTAACGCGTTGTGTTTGGGGTAAGAAAGAAAATGGGGCTGTGTTTTGTCACCCAGCCTCCTGGGTCATACAGGCGGAAACAATCCTGGGCAGAGGACAACAGGCATTTGATTACCTGAAAAAGATGCTTCCCGACCGAATCGACTCTGATACTTATGTGGCCGAGCCCTACGTATTCTCTCAGTATATCACAAGTAACGAGCATTCGTTGCCCGGCAGGGCCAGCCATTCCTGGCAGACAGGATCTGCAGCATGGATGTTCAGGGTAAGTTATGACCATATCCTGGGAATTCGTCCGACATATCGTGGGCTTATTATCGATCCTGTAATCCCGGCTAGTTGGGAAGAATTCAGTATTGAAAGGGTATTTAGAGGAACCCGGTACTATATTCATGTATCAAATCCCTACAAAGCAGAAAAAGGGATAGCTTCCCTGGTAGTTGACGGAATCAGAGTGCCCGGGAATATCATTGTTCCTTCTGAAAAACCTGTGTGCATGGTTGAAGTGTTGATGGGAAAACCAAATAAGGATGCAATGGATATCTAATAAAATCTTAACAAAATGATCCGACATACCAGGAACCCAATCCTAACTCGTACAGATATTCCGGATATCTTGCCATATCTTAGTGATGTAAGCAGTGTCTTCAATCCGGGAGCAATAAAGCATGGCGATACTTACCGGCTTATCCTGAGAGTTCAGGGACGATCACGTGAGACATTCCTGGTCATGGCAGAAAGCTTGGATGGGATAAACTTTAATGTGGAGAACAGGATTATTCAATTCGAAGGAATTGAAAATGTAAAGGAGAAGATTTACCATGTTTATGATGCCCGGATAAGCCAATTAGAGGGCAGATTCTATATCATGTTTGCCATGGATATGGATTCCGGTTGCCAGCTAGGGTTGGGTGTAACGGATGATTTTGTACGATTCACATTCATGGGTATAGTCTCCAATGAGGATATCAGGAATGGAGTCTTATTTCCGGAAAAAGTAAACGGTGTATACCTGAGAATGGATCGCCCCAATAAAGCCAGGCATTCGGGAGGCCCAACATCCGGAAGTACTATATGGTTATCAGAATCATCCAACCTGCTTGACTGGAATCCGGTTGCCCCGTTGATCCACGGACGGTTTCATTACTGGGATGAATTTATTGGTTCAGGTCCCCCACCGGTAAAGACACGAGAAGGTTGGTTGCATATTTATCATGGGGTGGCAGGTCATTTCGGAAGTTCGAATATCTATCAGGCTGGAGTCATGTTACTGGATCTCAATAATCCTTCAATTGTATCAGGAAGGTGCCGGTGCAATATCCTTGAGCCCAGGGAAATCTGGGAATTAACCGGCCAGGTGCCCAATGTAGTTTTTCCAGGTGGGATAATAGTTGAAGAAACTGATGATGAAGGATTTGCCTTACCGGAATCGGAAGTCAAGGTTTATTATGGAGCGGCTGATACTGCAGTTGGGCTTGCAATCACTTCGATTGAAGAACTCCTGGAAGCAAGCAAGGAAAAATCCGATATTTAATCACGGGTATGAACCCCAAGGCAAGCCCAGGACCTATTTTCAGCCCCAAGTTGTGGGGTATTATACCCTCCGTCACGTCTTTGATGCGACGGGATTGTTCAACATCTGTTTTCAATGCATTTCGTTTTTGAAAACAGTGTTTCACGAATAAAAAAGAACTCTCAGTTGTTTATTAATTATACAACCATTACTACCATCTCTGAGCCTAAACTCGTTTTCTCAAACTAGTGCAATTGTTCCAATTTGGGACGATTATCTGGTATTTCAAATCTACTGGGATTACATGTAATTGATTGTATGCCATTTATAGTTAATGGCACGGTTTTCTAGTACTTAGGGCAAGCCAAAATAGGATTACGAATGACTTTTTCGGGCATACCAACCTGATTAAGTATAATTATCACATATTAAGCTAATTATGAAGGCGTCAACCGTAGGTCAGTTTGTGATCCTACTCTTTGTACTTTTTTGCGTCTATCCCGTTCTGGGACAAAACACTAATACTTCCATCCAGGAACCTGGAAGAAAATATCCTCCAACAACTCCGGTAGAATCTTTTGTATTGCCGGGCAGCAATAATGATGCTCCAGCAGGCTCAATTTCCGTTGCTGAAGATCCCGTTTACAATAATTATTCACCAGCACAACTGGTACAGAATGTACTTGTAACTGGTTGTTTATCTGCCAGTAATGTGCGTTTCGGGTACTATACTCAGCGAAGGAATCATTGGTACTGGAACAATCATAACTGGTCATCCACTGCCGGTAACCGGCAGATGGCGTATTTTAACAAAGCTACGTCTACTTTCCCTCTTGATGAAGGTATTATTCTTTCAACCGGCAAATCTTCATCTGCCATGGGACCCAATAATACCGGCTCTTACTCAAACCAGATGCTTAGCCAGGCATCCGACCCCGATCTTACCTCGGTGTCAGGTAAAACCATGCATGATGCTTCAGTCCTGGAATTTGATTTCATTCCCGCAGCTAACACCCTTCAATTTACCTATGTATTTGCATCTGAAGAATATACAGAATACTGCGAGACTCAATTCAATGACGCATTTGGCTTCTTCCTAAGTGGCCCCGGGATTACTGGTCCTTATACCCATAATGCGGTTAACCTTGCTGTAATACCTAACAATATTCCGGTTTCCATCAATACGATTCACCCGGCCGGCGTAAATGTTAACAACCAAAGCTTTCCCGCTGAAAATGCGCAGTATTATCATGACAATCCTGCAGGATCACTTACAATGCAGTATGACGGCAGTACTGTGGTGCTTACAGCTACCTACTCCGTTATACCCTGCGCTACATACAAGATAAAAATGTGTGTAGCTGATGCATCTGATCAGAAATGGGATGCTGCTGTCTTCCTTGGAGCCAGGAGCTTTAATTCAGAGAATGTAAACCTTACAAATTTTGGCAATTTCATCCAGGGACAGAATAATGTTTTTGAAGGATGTAATAATTTTCTCAGGGTTAGCAGAAATAGCGATGATCTAAGCCAGCCCGCAGTTGTGAATCTTCTTCTTTCAGGCACTGCAACGAATGGTGTTGATATCCAAACGAACGGAAACCAGCCTTTTCCAGCCACCGTTACCATCCCGGCAAATGCTGCTTACTTAGATATTCCATATATCGCTGTTAATGATGGAATTCCGGATAACGCTGAAACCTTTATCATTAAAGTGAATACTAGTTGTCCCTGCTCTGCTAACCAGGTCTTTGTAACAACCACGATCCATATTTTTGAGCAAATAGTAATTAACTCAATATCAGCAACCAACGTTCAGTGTAACGGACAGAATAACGGGACAATAACTGTTAATGCTACCGGAGGTTCCGGCAATTATTTATATTCCATTGATAATGGTACAAACTGGCAAAGCATAAACAATTTTACAGGGTTGGCCGCAGGAACTTATACCATTCTCGTAAAAGATCCCGGGAGTTGCCTGCCTAACTCATCAGCAACAGCAACGATCGGTGCACCTACTCCTTTAAATGCCAATGCAGGTCCTGATGTCACCATATGCACTGGTTCAAGCACCCAACTTAATGGGACCGGTGGTGTTCAATATAGCTGGAGTCCGGCAACCGGATTGAATTATACGAATATTGCCAATCCAATTGCGTCACCTTTAGTTACAACAACCTACACGTTAACAGTTTCCAATTCAAGTGGCGATTGCATTTCCACTGACCAGGTGACAATTACAGTTAATCCAGCTCCGGTTGCGCCTAAATCTATCAGTATAAACAGGCAAATCCTTTGCAATGATGACAATGGAAATATAATCCTGACTGCCATCGGAGGCCAGGGTACAACTTTACGATGGTTTGAAGGGACTTGTGGTGGTAATTCTATTGGAACCGGAAATAATATTAGTATCCCCTCTCCTGCCTTCACAACGACCTATTATGCGTGGTGGGAAAACAATTGCGGGCACTCTGCATGTGCAGGCATTGCAGTAACAGTTCCGACTGCAATTTCAGTATCAGCAATAGCTGGCAACATCAGTTGTTTTGGTGGTACAACTAGCCTCACGGCCACAGCCAGCGGAGGAACCGGTAGCTTCCAGTATAGTATAAATGGAGGCATTTATCAATCCAGCAATGTATTTGCGGTTAATACGTTAGGATCACCCTATGAAGTAACAGTAAAAGATGCTAATAATTGCACTTCATCAACAGGTTCAATAATCATAAATCAGCCTGAAGAATTATCATTCAACAGTATTGTAATACAAAAAGTCAGCTGTCCGGGCGCTTCGAACGGTCAAATCATGGTTCAGGCAACCGGCGGAACTGGAGTAATTACCTATTCCATAAATCCATCGGTTGGGACCCAAACCCCTCCTGGTACATTTAACAGCCTCACTTCTCAAACCTATACTTTAACAGCAACCGATGCTAACGGATGCTTAGTTGTAACAAGTTTATTCGTTGGAACAACAACAGATGTTATTGCTCCTCAAATTATCAATTGTTCTCTACCCCAATCTGCAAATACCACAATAGGTTGTTCAGCTTCGTTACCTGACTTTACCGGATCTGTTATAGCTACCGATAATTGCACCTTGTCACCTAATCTCATTGTCACCCAGTCACCTGCAGCCGGAAGCATAGTACCTACCGGTATTACAGTTATCACAATCACGGTTAAGGATGAGGCTAATAATACGGCTACCTGCACTACAACCTTTACAGTGTCCGACAACCAGCTTCCTACTATCTCAGGGCCTGCAAATATTACTGTAAATGCAGATCCCGGGGTATGTTCTGCAAGCAATGTCAACCTTGGAACACCTGTAATAAATGATAATTGCGGGGTTGGAAGTGTCACCAACAATGCACCATCAAGCTTCCCTGTTGGAAATACGAATGTTACCTGGACCGTTAGTGACCTTGGTGGAAACACTGCCACTTCAACACAGGTTGTCACAGTCATTGATAATCAGCCTCCAACCATTACATGCCCTCCAGCTGTATTCGGGAGTCCCGACCCTGG
>JACAAZ010000038.1 GCA_013376995.1 Bacteroidota bacterium
CAAATCCGAGAACGATGATAGCGAGGACGAGTACTGATTTCATGTTTTTCATTGTAGTAGAGTTTTAACGAGTTATTAGAAGTTAAATTTCCGCCAGCCGGCGGATCAGTGTTGTGCCGATACTAATAACAGAATCGTGCCAAAGTCTAAAATTAATCAACAATAACAGAAAACCATACCAGATAATTACACGTATATATCTCTTTAGTTGCTTGTTATGATATTAATATCAATACAATAATTTTTTTATAATTCTTTTCAGGTACTCCCTTTTTTGGAAGATCAGGAAAACAAATTTTACACTATGTAAAAAAATCTACTCGCAATTTGGCAACTGTTGACAGAAATATGAGTAACCCATTATCAGGTTTTAGAAAGTCGGCGGATCAAAAGATATTCAGGTAGCCTATTAATAAGGTATTATTCCATCTTAGTAATAAGAAAGGAGACCTGTTTGCGGCAATTAAAATCTGAATTGAAGTCATCCCATAATGGAAAGGAATAGAAAAAATATAGACCAGCGTATTGAAATGGGTTATAGAAATCCAAATCCAGAAGTAAAAATATCAATCATGACGGCTGGACAATTTCCGATTTAATCCAATAGTTATCCATAAAAAAAACCGGGGCGTCTGCCCCGGTTGATCAAGAATAAATGTGTCCGTAAAGTAAGGAAAGAAGTATTTTAATTGAATGCAAAGACAACTGTATATGATCCGCGGTATATCCCGGATGCCTGGTTTGAATTTAAACTTGCAAGGCCGGAAAGTTCAATTGACTGTGATCCTTCTACCCTTTGGGTTTCCATTTTTCCGTTATAGGAGGCAATCGGATTAAACGAAAAATCATTTCCCTTATCATCTACCAAAGTGGCAGGCTTTATCGAAAGGTTGCAAACAAGATTTGCTCCTGCATTAATCTGAACAGTTCCAAGATTGATATTTTCAGCTATCAAGGAATTTTGCTCAGTATCCATTAGTTGACTGGAATAATTTAGTTCCACATTGTTGGAAACAGAAGAAGAGGTACTAACTGCTTCAACAACTTCAGCTGACATATGACCAACTGCAATTGTCTGGGCAAAAGCAACAGAGATAGAAAGGATGAAAAGGAGTGTAAAAAAAGCAGAAAGAGCCAGCCTTGTTTTCATGAGTGTGGAAATAGATGAATAACTTCTGTCAATCATTAATTTCATTTACTATGTAAAGATATACAAAAAAATGCGCTTTTTTACAAAGGTGTAAATATTTTTTTTACACCGAATTATCATCTTAATAACTAATATAGTATTTGTCAATATCTTATATATTTCTATATACTTGTATTTTAAGTTATTATAATAATAAATTCTGTTATATTCCCTAAAATATAAAAATCACCTATATATTGCAATTAATGTAAAATAATTAAATTAACACTTAAAATGTAAAATTATTTTACTGATTATTTGAATTAAGCAGCCTTTATTTTGAAGATGGGTTCAATTCATTGAAGATAATTGTCAAAATTTATTAATACTCTGCAGATCAATTTGTAGTTTCTGATTTTACCGCTATCTTTAGATCGCAATCATACATATTCGCAAAATAGTTAATTTGGCAGTTTCAATACCAAAAAATAATGCTTATCTTTATGGATCTCAATTACTTTCGATAATTAATTGTAAACTGGAATTCAAATCTGTATTATATTAAAATCTATCATTTAGAGAATAATAATAAGTATTGAAAACTTTATCCTGATTAAGCTGTTTTTTTGTTTCAATCCAAAAACCCATGAAGGCCCTTCTCGTTTTTTTAGTCCTATCCTGCATTTTGTTATTCCCTGGAAATGATGGTTTTGCTCAGGTTATGATCACTGCTGACGGATCATCAGCAGATAACTCTGCTATGCTTGAAATAAAATCTGCAGACAAAGGGGTATTGATACCGAGGCTTGATAATTTCTCTAGAAATCAGATTCCTTCCCCTGCACCTGGATTGCTCGTATTCAATACCACTACAGGGCACTTCAACGCTTTTGATGGAGATTCCTGGTGCCAACTCGAATCCAGTTTTGTAAGCAGTATTACCGGGGTCAAGTCCACAGGAGGAGGAATTTCATTTTCTGTAACTCCAAATTCTTTGGCAAATAACTCTGCCATGCTTGACATTTCAGATCAAAGCCGTGGTGTTCTTTTCCCAAGAACAACCCCGGAACTGATTACTGCTCCTGCAATAGGGCTAATAATATATAATAATTTATCAAATCATTTCCAGGTGTTCTATGCCAATTCATGGCACACAATATGCAGCAGTCAATTAGGAGTTCCTGGGGCTATCGGAAATCAAAATACTTATGGGTCTGCAATTAATTCATCCGGCCTTCCGCCAGACCCTTCCTCTATTCTTGATGTAGTGTCTTCTAACAAGGGTGTGCTATTGCCAAGGCTTTCGGAATCAGATAAGGATCAACTGTTGCCTGTTGAAGGATTAACCTTGTTCAATACAAGTTCAAATTCATTGGAGTATTATAATGGAACAGCATGGTATCGGTTAAATACAATGCAGCCTTTGTCAATTAATATAACATCATCTGTAAATCCCGTAGTTGCAGGTATTCCTGTTACCTTTAGTGCATCTTGCTCAAATGGTGGTGCTAACCCTACCTTTCAATGGTTTGTTAATGGAATAAATACAGGCGTTACAGGAAGCACTTATTCTTGTTTAGCTCCCGCGAACAGTTCTGTTTCATGTATCGTTAATTCAAGTCTTGATTGCATTGAGAATAACCCTGGCTCTTCGAATGTGATTTCAGTTATTCCAACTACATCCTTCTCAACACTCTCCATTATATCGAGCAACCAATTTACGGTTCCTGAGAACCAATCTGCAGTTGGATCAGTAATTGCCATTAATCCTGGAGGAGGGGCAATAACCTACTCGATTGCCGGAGGGGCCGATTCCTCTTTATTTTCCATAAACAGTTCTTCTGGCTTGATTTCCTTTAATGTAGCACCTGATTTTGAGAATCCTGGTAGCTCTTCATCATCAAACACTTATTCGCTTGTATTACAAACTATTAATAGTTCAGGTCAATCAACCTCTCAATCGGTTTTGATTTTTGTCACTGATGTGAATGAACCACCGGTTATGACCTCTTCAAACACATTTACCATAGTAGAGAACAATACCAATGTTGGGACAGTTGCTGGCTTTGATCCGGAATCAACCATTTTGCCTCATTATTATCTTGTGGGCGGGGAAGACTCTTCACGATTTAACCTGGATGCGTCAACAGGTGCATTGTCTTTCAAGATTGCCCCGGATTTTGAAATCCCTGTAGATGCTGATCACAATAATCAATACCTGGTAAATGTGAAACTGGTTGATAATGACGGATTATTTGTTATTCAACCCATATCGGTAAGTGTCACTAATGAATATCTGGCTGAAACTGAAGCCTATATAGCTTATGTGGATAGTTCAGGCGGGAGTGTGCTCAATGTATCTTACTGCGACAATGAGATAGCTAAAGCAAAAAACGAAGGGTATTTAAACAAAATCGCGTTTTGGGTTGACAAACAATTCGGCACACATCAGGGAACTGAACCTGCTGGTAAAGTTCCTATGGTTACTTTCAATTTCGATGATTCTAAAACCTCGGATTTTACTCAGCTCTATAACACGTTTTACCTTCAGAGAGGATTGGTTGCAACCTCCTATATTAATACAAAGTTTATTCTAAATGGAACTTCAGGATATCTGACACCAGGACAGGTAACAACAATGCACAATGCTGGCTGGGATTTTCAATGTCATGCCTGGAGTCATGCCCGCTCTAATCAGCTGCCAGGAGGCGATGTAAATCCTGTTCTTGGTTTAACAGGATGTACAAACACTCAAATTCTAGAAGAAATACTTAAGTCGGATACTGGCTTTACTTTGCTTGGGCTTCCACCTCCCCGTCATTTTGCATATCCAAATTATGTCACTAATTATGACAGTGTCATGCCTATTGTTGCAAAACACCGGGTTTCTTTAAGAGGTGGCGATAGTCAACCTACAACCGCTGATAACTATAAATCAATTTCATGGTTTTCTCATCGGGGTAATGGATTCTCTACGTTGAGTGCAATGGAGGTGATAGTAGATAAGGCAATTTTGAACAAAGAACCTACGATGTTCTCTGCGCATACAGTAGACCAGACAGTATTAGGGCCGTTACTTGACTACATCACTTCAAAGAATGTTGATATTGTAACCACATCGCAATATTACACCCGAATAAATAATTACAGGAACAAATTATTTAATGTCACTTGTTATACTCCCGATTATGAGCCATCTATCTACTTTGATAACGGAACTGAAACCGCGAAACAGGGAATTATCCTTTTTGGCGGCTCGTTAAACCAGGTAGGCTCTTCAGTTGCCGACTATTATGTTAACAAAGGATATAGGGTTGGTTTCTGGACCGACAATTCACAGGCAGCAATGGCATACACAATTCCGAATAACACAATTTATTATGATGGTGTAAATGTTACTGCTGATCCGGCAATGGATTTTATAATTCTCCCTTCAAATGGCTTTAGCTTCGGAATGTCTTTTTACCTGACTGGAGATGTAGCTCCCGGCAACCTTTCATTCAACACAAAATACTATGTTCAAGGTGCTATAGGTGCAAATTCACTAAGGGTTTCGGCTACTTCGAACGGGCCGGCAATAGATATAACCTCGGCTGGCTCAAACTTAAAATTACACACATACGGTTATAGGGATATTCTCTATTCTTCCAGGACAGGTGCACTTGCTTCTGTTAAGGATTTTTGCAGGACTTCCGGGAATCTTGATCTTTCATATTGGAGTTTGGGGGGGAATATTGCGGATTGCGGTTTCCAATATCTTTTGAATCCAATACTAGGATCTAGCCTGTATATGTCAAATAACTTTCTAACTGGCGGTATTCCTGTAGATTTCAAGTATCTGAATATAGGATACTGGTTGTTTTCAAATAATAAAATTACCGGCGGGTTAGCCAATTTGCCCAGGGTATCAACAGCCTGGTATTTTGGGAATAATTTGCTTAATGAAGCTTTCCCCTCTAACATAGGCTATTGGCACGAGCTGGCTCAATTAGATTTATCGAATAATCAGATTTCGGGCACAATACCTATTGGAGAAATGGGCATTGGTAAATTAACGAAGTTGAAGACTTTATACCTTTTTAATAATAACATGTCAGGAACATTGCCTGCTGAACTTGGCAATTTAACCATAATCGAACGGATACGCTGTCAGAATAACCATTTTTCAACTTATGAAACTGGAGCCATAAGTACATCTATGATGAATCTTCTAGAGATTAACCTCAACAATAACAATCTCCCATCTGCTGAGGTGAATAAAATACTTGCTGATGTTGTAGCTTTAGTTAATTTACATCCAACCATAACAGGAAAATCCCTGAATCTTGGAGGATTGAATATGGGAGCACCAACCGGGCAGGGCCTTTTAGATAAATCACGTTTACAAACCGTTTACGGTTGGACCGTTACTACGAACTAAGAATATCAATACGCAGATAACAAAAAAAGAACAGAGGTTGTTTTGGAATCAAAACAACCTCTGTTCTTTTTTGTGGTGGTGTCGACTGGAATCTGAAGATTTCCTTGCTTTCCCTTTATTGACAGTAATTTCAACACTTTTATTAAACTCAATGGTGAAAATTTGGTGAAAATATTTGAGAGACTCAGTCTTTGTGTAATTTCTTATGTAAAAGTACGTGAATTGTCTCGTTTAGAACAGCCTGAATATCATCAATGGTTAAATCTGGATTTTCATTTCTAAAAGTGATCATCATTTGTTTAAGAACTTCGGCATTTTGCTCAATATATATCTTCTCCAGTTTCTCTGTGACACCTTTGGATTCACGTATTAGATTTATAATCTCTTGCTTATCCTGAATTATTTGTTCCAATTCTGCCAACCTCTTTTTTTGCTCTTGATTTTCAATTGTTAGACGTTCAATTTCAGATATCCGGCTCTCATATTCCATGGGTTTTCCATCATTGAAAAACTCACTTATTTGTAATCGAAGAAAATACGCTATTTCTTCAATGTAGAGAGACCCAACAGATTCTTTATGGAAAATCTTGAATAGGTTTTGGGATGTCATATCCAAGCGGCCAGCAATTTCACTTACAGTGCAACCTGATTTTTTTATCAAGAACTGAATTCTTGACCCCATATTAGTGTGAGTTATATAATCATTCGCCATTTTGTTTACACATTTGTATTTGTTAAGTTTACCTAATATCAACCTTTAGTTTATTTTTGTAATGCAAATATATACTTTAACTAAACAATATGGTAATTCTTAGCAAATAAAATTCCCAAACAATGCTTGAGACAGAAACCTTTCATAAGTTATTGATTGACTGCTACCCTGCGCCCTATATTTTGTTCTATCTGAAAGATCATTGTAGGAAACTCATAGCGACTGGTAGAAAGGAGTCATATCCAATATGCCCTCTGCGCAATTGCTCAATAATCCTCCTGACAAGAAGTAAACTTGAACCTCCTTAATCCTTTAGTTATCAATAAAACACTAACAACAAAACCCACACATCATATGACAGAACAAAAAGTGAAAAAAAAGATCTCAATCAGCATAAACCCAAAAAGCATTGAATCAGAGTTGATAAATAGCAAGTTATTATCTTCATCTGAAATTGAGGCAGCCTTGTCAATTTTTTTTGATTCAGAGTTCTCTGACGCCACCCAATCTTTGTCAAATAGACAAAAGAAATGGATGCTTTTGTTATTGTTCTTCTTGAGCCGTTCACAAATCCGGATAGAATATGGAGAATGAAATCATATCCATATTTTCAAAAGAAGAGTTTCAAGAAATGTTTCTGCAAACGCTTCAGGAATTTGAACGCAAGAAATTGATGAAAGGACAAAAAAACAAATCCTATTCCATAAACCAGGTTGCTAAAAGATTAGGGAGGTCGCATGGTACGATCACTAGCTTAATCAAAAAAGGAACCTTAAAAGCCACGGCAGATAAAAGAATCACCGAGTATGCCCTGGAGGAATACCTTAATTCGAACACAAAACTGGAACAGCAAGTATAACATGCTTACTTGCCGCTTACTTTGGATAACAGGCTACAGTGCCTTTCGCCGGGGCACTGTAGCTAAAATTAACTTCTCCACAACCACATATCCATGTAGACTATAAACCACACTCTTTAGAATAGCATCTCATCAATATGAATACAGAACCTAAAAAATCAAGATACATTAATTTCCCCATCTGCCTCTTAGCGAATGCTCAGGAGAACTTTCAAAAAACCTGCTCAAATATTCTTAGCTACGGCTTATTCATTTTCTGTCAATCACACCCTCAAAAGAATAAAAGTGAACAATTCAATCAAGCCATGGATTATTATAAAGTAACGATTGAAAATCCAGAACTTTCTTATGCTCAGGGTGAGAGATTGTTTAATGAAATACCTCCAAAAAATCCCAAGGCTGGCATCTCTACGAAAACATTGATGGATTTCTACACTAATCCAAAATCAGAATTTGAGATTGATTCATTCCTTGCGTTTTGTGGTATGCGATCTATTCTTCAAAAGAAGGCATATTGTAAGATCACTAATGAATATTTACTGGCTCGTATGGCAGGATTAACTTCCCCCATGAATGACCAAAAGCTTCCTATTATGGTCACAAAGTATCAGAAACGCTATCAAATTGACAAACTCAGAGAGCAATTACAGATTAACTGGGGATTAAAGCTTTACAGCTACCATGCTCGAGGCTATTATATATCGTTTAAACTCACAATAGAAGAGCTAATTACTCAAGTAGAAATGCGCAGAGCTAAATCAAACAAACAAAGAAGAATATCAGAAAAGAAAGCTTTTGTTACTCAAGTTCTGTTCAAAATTGGAAAATCACAATACGTCTAACCCTCTTTTAATGATAATTCTTCATTTATTCAACCCATAGCCCACACAAAAGCAACTATTAATCAACTCAGCAGCAGCTATAATAATATTATATAAAAATATAATCTATCAATATCATATAATAGCGGTAAGGATTACTTTAAAAAAGAGGTTAAACTTTTACTTTGAAAAAAAAATGAACATCCAACAAGCAAAACAGATCCCACTCCTTGAAGCATTAGCAAAACTAGGATTTAAACCTCAAAAATACACTGGACAATTGAATGCTCGATATATTTCACCCTTGCGCGATGAGAAAGAACCGAGTTTCGAGGTCAATGTAAGAATGAATACCTGGTATGATTTCGGGACTGCCCGAGGAGGTGACCTTGTAAACTTCATTCAGGAATTGTATGGAAAAAACATTTCGGATGCATTGGATTTCATCAAAAACACCTTCTCAAATCAACAGTTTACTGCCAATAGTAGTGAAATAGCTTATGAAAAGAAAAATACACCTAAAATTATCATTAATGAGGCTGTTTCTTTCTCCAATCCTGCTTTAATTGACTATTTGGCCTATCGTAAAATCCCACTCACTATTGCCAACTATTATTGCCGGGAAATTCATTATCATTCTCACAATTTTTATTATAAAGCAATCGGGTTCAAGAATGACAGAGGAGGTTATGAACTTAGATCAGAAAAGTTCAAAGCAAAGAGTTGTAATGCAATTACAACGTTAAAATGTAGTCAATCGAATAACTTAGATGTTTTCGAGGGTTTTATGGATTTCTTGTCATATAGGGTTTATTGTAAAACCTCCAAACTTACGAATACAACTATAGTTTTGAATACCTTGACTAATCTACCAGAAGCTATTTCAAAGCTAAAAGGATTCAACAATATCAACCTTTTTCTGGACAATGATATTGCTGGAGTTAATGCAAAAGAACAGGTCAAAGCACTATTCGAAAATGCGCATGATTATTCTTCGATTTATGAAGGATACAAGGATTTTAATGCTTTTTTACAGAAGAGATTCTCAAAAAACCAATGCTTTAGATCCAGATAACTGTCTTTTATAAAAATGATCGATAGTAACCGTTATAGAGGTCTCTAAGGAAAAGAACGCAATTAACTAACAATAATTTTAAACGCTCAGACAATGAAAATACAGTTGTGTGAATACTGTGGAAAAGAATTCTCTGCTCAACGAATCAGCGCAAAGTATTGTTCTAACTCCTGCAAGACACTGACCTCCAAGCAGAAGAAAGAAAAAGAAAAAGCAGCATTGGTGGCTCTTACAAAACAAAAAGCACTTGACGAACAAGCTTATAAAGCGAAACAGGTCAAGCAGGCTCGCATAGAAAAGAACAAAGTGAAGAGAGAACTAAAAGCAGCCAGAGAGAAGGAACTTGCAGAACAACAAGCCATTATTGAAAAAGAACTTCAGGAACGTGAAGCGGCACAGTTAGCTGAAATAGCAGAAAAAGAGCAGCTTGCTGAAAAAGAAAGACTGGAAAAAATCGAAAAGGAAAAGGCTGAAGAAAAGCTAAGAAACCAGGAACGATTGGAATCTGTAGCCAGAAAGAAAGAAAATGAAAGAAAGTTTAAATACCAGCTTCAATTGCTAGAAGTAATAGCAGTTGGAGCTGGAGTTAAATATCTGATAGATTTGTTGTCAAATGACAAACCTATTTTTTAAGGTTCACTATTTCTAACTTTAATAGCTAACTCAAATATTTTCTCATTTGGTTTAAACTCTTATTAAGAATTCAAAGCAGAAGCTTTAAAGCTAAAAAGGAATCACCTTCGTCACTAGATCAGTTGAATTATTGTCAATGATAGCCATATCAGTACCATCCACGAGTCCATCGCCATTTGCATCTTCAACATTATAGCCTTTTAACAATCCGGTACTTCCATTATCTACTGCCGCCATATCAGATCCATCAACGATTCCATCCTGGTTGGTATCTCCTCCATATATTACCCAGGCATTGCCCATTTGCAGCTGATTATATCCATACGCCTTTTGAGCTCCATTTGTAAAGTTGTAACTGATATGATTAGTATTCAAAAGGATAGGGAAGGAATTCCAGGTCTCAATACTATTTCTATGCCTCACAACGAGAAAATAGGAAGATATTGAGCCAGCGGGCAAATTGATAGTCACCAATCCACTCTGAGGAAGCTCTATATTATTAATAGTATATTCAATGTTGTAAGGAAATGAACTATGGGCGAGGCATAGGGTAATTAGATCAGCAATGTCCCCGCCAAATTTATCCCCATTAATATCCTGGGCTTTACGCATTTGCCCTAAATCCTCATTGTACAGACTCTCAAGATAAACCTTAAGCAATAATGTCCTGCTTTGCACAATAACAATAGCTTCATTTGAGTTCGACACCGGACAATTCCCGTTCTGCACTACAGCCCTGTAATGCCATGTCCCTGCTGATGATGGTATCTCTGAATATATCTGAGTGGGATTAGATATATTTTGCCAGACTCCCTGATCTAATTGTTTTTGCCATTTCAAAATATTTCCCGAATACCCGGATAATGTCAGAGTAATCATTGTATTTCCTTCATATACCGAACCCCCTCCCGCAAGGGACCCTCCTATTGACGGATTACTCAGGTTGATCAAAGTAGATCCAGCAGCATTGCATCCAAAGCCATCTGTTACAATCAGATTATATTCACCTGCATAGAATTCGTTAATATTATTTATCGCTGGATTTTGAATATTACTGACAAAACCATCAGGACCGGACCAAGTATATGTTGAAAGTCCACTTGGAAATCCATTCAAATGCAGAGTCTCACCTATACAAACAGGACTGTTACTGGAAATTGATACAGTGGGATTTGCATGAATTTCAACCTCAAGATTATTGGTGGATGAGCAACCCTGCTCATTGATAATACTTAATGTGTAAGCTCCCGAATTCAGCAACGTAACATTCTGTATAACTGGATTTTGTACATTAGAAGTAAATCCATTTGGTCCAGCCCAAGAATAGGATGCCATTCCATTGCTCAATGATTCCAGGAATAATGTTCCACCTACGCAGATTGGGCCATTACCTGATACTTCCGGTGGATTAGGAAGGTTTAAAATATTTACAAATTGATTTGCTGTCGATATGCACCCATGTTGGTCAATAACCGTTAAGGAATAAATTCCCGTCATTAGATTTGAAACATCTGATATGGAAGGATTTTGAAGACTAGCACTGAAATCATTCGGTCCAGTCCAGGAATATGACTGCATATTATTAGGCTGGCATGATAAATTAAGTATTCCATTTGCACAAACCGGGCTGTTACTTGAAACCGAAACGTTTGGCAAAGCGTTTATAATTATTACGCAGGAAGTAGTATTAAAACAGATCCCGTCAGAAAAATTATAATAGACAATGTAACTTCCAGGAATGCTTGTGCCCAAATCTACTGTTCCAGAATCTGGATCAATAACCAATCCGTTTGCCGAACTATAGTTGCCTCCATTAATACCTGTTTGTAAAACAGTTGCATTACCAGTTGCACAATAAGGTGACCCAATATAAGAGATAGAGGCTGAAGGTAAATCGTTTATTGTAAGGATCGTACTCGTGCTATTTGAACAAGATCCATTGCTAAAATTATAGTTGACTATATAGGTTCCTGGCAAACTGGATCCTAGATTTACTGTTCCGCTGGCTGGATCAATCATTAATCCTGAGGTTGAAGAATAAGTGCCGCCTACTTGTCCACTCTGAATTACACTTGCCATTCCGCTTTTACAGTATGTCATTCCAGGGTATGAAATATTAGCTATAGGGAGAGTATCAATTGAAACTGAAGTTGTGGCAGTATTTGAACAACCTCCTGAAGTGAAACTATAGGTAACAGTGTAAGTCCCGGGTGTGCTTGCTGCCAGGTTTATCTGTCCTGTTGTAGCATTGATAGATAATCCTGCAGGAGCTGAGTAGGTCCCGCCAGGTGTACCGGTCCTTGTAACTGCGAAAGTACCTGTAGCACAGAAAGGAGAACCGGCATAAGAAATTGTGGCTGTCGGAAGTGTATTGACAGTTACATTGTATACTGTTGGTGTAATGGCAGAACATCCATTAGGATCAGTATAATTAACAGATATAGTGCGTGGCCCTGATGTTGACCACGTAACAGTGGCCGTATTATCTGTTGAAGTTCCACCGGATGTAAAAGTACCCCCTGCTGATACTGACCAGACATAATTTGATTTTCCTGCTGTTGTTGAATATATATTACCAGTTGAACCAGCACACACAGTATTTGGCCCGATGATAGTTGGATAAGTTGCAGGTAAAAGAGCAAAAGTCACATTGTCAACAACAGCAGGACAAGTTCCTGATGGAACATTGGATGTGAGGGTGAGTGTTACAGATCCGGCTAAAATTTCTATAGCGCTTGGAGAATAGACAGCATTCAGTGTGTTTTCATTTGGCGCAAAACTACCAGTTCCACCCGACCATGTAATGGAGGTTGTACTTCCACCCATGGATCCTGCTAAATTTATAGCTTGGTTGCCACAAATGGTTTGGTCAGGACCTGCTGAAACTATTGCCTGTGGCCATGCCCTTATACTTCTTGTTAGTGATGCACCCGAACCACATCCATTTACTGCCTGGACAGTCAAAGTGCCTAATGTAACTCCTGCTACACTTGAGAAATCCAGGGTGGCTGTAGTTGAAGTTGTTGGAGGATTGATAACTGCATTCGTGTTTGAATAGGACCAAACATAACTGGTTGCACCTCCAACCGGGTTGATAGTGTATACTACACCATTTTGAGGAGCACAAACGTTAAGAGGGGCTGAACTCCAGGTTGGTGCAACTGTTAAAGGATTTATATTGATCAGCAACGAAGCACAGCCTGAACTTCCGCAACCGCTTTCCCACCTTGCATAGTAGGTTGTGTTTGAACCGGGAGCAGCAATGGTAATCGATGTTCCGGTTCCAACCAGCGTGGTGCCGCAGTTGCCGGTATACCACCTGACTGTCGGGGTAAGGCCAGTTCCTCCGTTGCCTCCAACAGCGGTTAAGGTTAAGCTTGCTCCGGCACATATCGGGTTCGATGATGCAGTGATGGACGTGGGTGCAGTCGGTAGGGTTAAAACATTGTCAGTAATACTTACACAGTTTGAATTGCCGCATCCATTCTCCCAACGGGCAAAATAGGTGGTTGTGACAATGGGTGAAGGAATTACTATGGAAGTTCCGGTTCCAACCAGTGTCCCGCCACAACTGCCGGTATACCACTTACATGTACTTCCGGATCCGCCATTGGCAGTTAAAGTGATATTGCCCGCATCATCCTCACAGAAGTTTTGACGATCTACTGTTGCAGAAGTAGGTGCAACAGGTAATGGGTTAACTATAACCAGTAAACTGGCACAACTTGTATTACCGCAACTGCTTTCCCAACGGGCATAATAGGTGGTAGTTGTAGTGGCAGTAATGCTAATACTGACACCGGAACCTATCGGCGTTCCACCACATGAACCTGCGTACCAGTTAAGGACCGGGTTGTTCCCTGTTCCGCTGCTGCCTCCATTTGCAGTTAAAGTAAGACTTGATCCCTGGCAAATTGGATTAATAGAAGTAGTTATTGAAGTTGGGGCTGTTGGAAGGGAATGTACATTTACTGTAGCACTGGCACAATTTGTATATAAGGAGCCATTCTCATATCTGGCATAGTATGTTGTTGTCACAGAGGGTGAAGGAAGAATTATAGGATTGCCGAAGCCTGCAGCTAAACCACCGCAACTACTTGTATACCACGCAAGTGTTAAACCAGATCCTCCGATGGCCGTCAGAGTAATGTTTCCTGCATCATCTTCGCAGAAATTATTCCTATCACTTTGAACTGAAGTAGGTTCAACCGGTTGTGAATTTATACTTACATTAATAGTATTATATTGGGGTGGACACCCAAATCCATCAGTTATGCTCAATGTGTAAACTCCACTGTTGGCTGCTGAGACATTATATATTATTGGGTTTTGAATATTTGAAGTGAAGCCATTGGGGCCTGTCCAGGAATATGTAAAAGGGGCCATCCCCCCATTTACATATGCCGTTAATTGCAAATTGTCTCCACTATTTATAGGACTTCCACCATTTGCAGATAATGTCACAATAGCTGGCATTGCCGCGGCTACTGATCCAAAAGAAATATCATCAATTCCAAAGTCATTTCCACCTGCTGCATTCTCGAGGTCAACGATTTCAAGCAGGGCAGTTGTAGACGTTCCGGAATTCCAGTTACCATAGAACTGAGTCCAGTTAAAAGGTGGATTGTTATTTTGAGATCTTGAAGGTAACGGACCAGTTGAATTACCGACTTGGATCCCATTTATGCTGAATTTAAGATTAGCAAAAGGGCCGATACTGTTCAGGCTTGAGGCCCAGGCAGAAAAATAATAATCGGTATTGGGGCTTATCGTTAGGATTTCTTTCCAGATCGTTAATGTTCCATGTCCATTAACAAGCATGAAGTTTCTTGGTCCTACAGAATTGTTTGTGTGATCTTGCCCCCAGAAATTTGGATGGAAATTCTGCCCGTTAGTCCCAACAGAATAACCATTCGTCCCGTTATCAGGAACCAGTTCGTTGTTTCCGGCAATATCAGGCCAGTATGTGTAATCACTGGTAAATCCTGTATTCCCGGCAGTGAAAGTTCCATTCGTCACAAGTTCTACAGTAACTGAGGTAAATGCAGTCACAGAACATCCATAGGCATTCGTTACTACAACAGAGTACATTCCGGCTGTATTAACGGTAATTTGCTGTGTTGTATACCCGGCCATGATCGTACTACTGTTATACCATTGATAGGTATAACCTGGAGGAGATGGTTGTGCAGTAAGTATAATGCTTCCAGGAGTCGAGCAGTAATCTGAAATTACCGATGCATCAGGAGCCGGATTTACAGTGATTGTGAACGTCATTGGACTGCCACTCACACAAATACTTGGTGAAGTTGCCCATACACTGATAGTTGCAGTTATTGGACTTCCTGTATGATTTGATGGTGTATAAGTTGCGATATTACCGGTTCCGCTGGTACCGAAACCAATATCTGTTGAACTGGTCCAGTTATAGGTACTTCCTGGAATGGAAGAAGTGAAGTTAATGGCTGGTGCAGTAACTCCATTGCAATAAGTTTGCGACGTGATATTAGTAACAGAAGGCAAAGGTTCGATAGCAACAAAAATCGATTTTTGCGTCCCTGCACAGCCTGCAGGAGAGGTTGCTGTGACAATGTATTCTATCTGGCCAGTAGCAGAAATGCTAGGATTAGTAAGGGTCTGGTTAATTGTACCGCCTGAACCTGCAACTTGCCCGGTTATTCCACCGGTTACAGTTCCAATTGTCCAGGAGAAAGTGCTCAAAGGGATGCTGGCATTCAGGTTTATATTAAGGGGAGTTCCACTGCATGTACTGGCAGCTGGCGAATTAGTAACAGAGGGTAATGGGTTAACTGATACAATGAGTGTGCTTGCAGTACTGGTTCCACAATCATTTCCTGCAGTCACGCTGACCGTACCACCAGTAGCCCCGGTAGTAACAGTAATACTTACAGTTCCTTGGCCGGCTGTTATCGTCCAGCCTGCCGGAACAGTCCAGGTGTAAGTATTAGCATAAGTTACTGGGGATATGCTGTAGGTAAGCGAACCTCCTGAACAGGCAGTGCCTGAAGTGTTGATTGCCCCAGGCTGAGCCGGGATTGAACTCTTTTCCTGGGCTCCCATGGTTGGAACGCAACGGGGAGTAGCATCAATGTCATCGGTATACCCGGAAATGGAAATTCCACTTAAGGTTGTAGCAACAGGAACGAAATCTGTACGGTTAACTCCTGTTCCTCCGGGAAATCCAGGCCCGGGATCGTTACTAAGACTGTTGGCATCCTGTCCGGTTGCTGTCTTCCACGCTGCCAGGTTGGCAACATTTCCCCCCAGGAATCCTAGGGTGCCGCCTGTTGCACCAGATGCGTAATAATCATTGTAATTGATGGTTAATCCGGTAGTTCCTGCTAAATAAATTGCATAATGCCGGCCAGTACCCCCTG
>JACAAZ010000039.1 GCA_013376995.1 Bacteroidota bacterium
TACTGATTTCATGTTTTTCATTGTTGTAAAGTTTTTTGAGTTATTGTTAGTTGTTGTTTCCGCCAGCCGGCGGATCAGTGTTGTGCCAATACTAATAACAGAATCGTGCCAAAGTCTAAAATCATGCGCTCGATAAACCCTGATTATAATTATATAAGCATTTAACAGTTTGTAAATCAGAATTATGTATTTGGTTTATTAATTTCAGTTCAGGTATAAAAAAAACATACCCGGACAGAACCGGGTATGTTTTTCAAAAAATAATTTTACAGGGTGTAAAAAAATGTTATTCTGAAACTAAGTATTCAGATACTGATGAAGCTTCCTGAAGAGTTCATCCCTAAGGATTGGTTTGGCAATGTAATCATTACATCCTGCAGATATGCAGGTTTCCTTATCACCGCTTAGTGAATAGGCTGTTACAGCAATGATTGGAAGTTCAGGATAGCGCTCACGGATAATGTGCGTTGCCTCCAGGCCATTCATAAATGGCATATTGATATCCATAAGGATCAGGTCAACTGAATTGCCCGCAAGGCAGTAATCGACGGCCTCTTTTCCATTTGCAGCCCTGATAATAGCTGCATTTGTTCTCATAAGCAATCGTTCCATATAAACAAAGTTGATATCATCATCTTCGGCAACTAGGAACACGTAATCCTGGAAATCTTCAGGAATGCCTGATGAACTATTTTGTTTGACTGCTGATTCTACAGGTATATAAGGTATTGAAAATGTAAATGTGGAACCAACTCCCAGCTCAGACTCAACCCGGATGCTTCCGCCAAGCAACTCTACAAAAGCTTTAGCAATTGGCAAGCCAAGTCCGGAACCGCCATACTTACGAGTATAGGAATCTTCCAGCTGGCGGAACCTTTCAAATATAATTTCCTGGTTTTCCTTGCTGATACCAATACCTTCATCTTTAACATAAAATTCCAGGATTGATTCTTTCAGGTAATAACCAAACTTAATGCTTCCTTTTTCACTGAATTTTATAGCATTATCAATCAGAACATTAAGTATCTGCTTGAGTTTGGCATCATCGAAGTTTATTTTTGATGCCGGGTTAGGGAGACTGAAATCAAAAGTGAACTTGAGTTTTTTAGAATTTGCTGCGGGTAAATTCTCTGTATGTATCTCTTTAAGCAGATCATTCAGGATAAACTGTTCATGGCTGGCGGTCAGCTGGCCAGTCGCAATCTTAGAGATTTCAAGTATATCGTTGATGATTTTAAGAAGTTGCTTCGAACTCTTACTAATAACTGAAATATATTCATGTTTTTCTTCATCTGCATATTCGGGCGAAATGATTAGTTCAGTATACCCTAGGATAGCATTCATGGGTGTGCGTATCTCATGGCTCATATTTGCCAGAAAAGAAGTCTTCAGTTTATCACTTTCTTCTGCTTTCTCTTTAGCTTTAAGAAGTTCAAGTTCATTTTTTTTGCGTTCGGTTATATCGACCAGCATACCGATGATCTGGTTGCCTTCAAGGATAGCATTAATGACTACATTTCTCTCATTTCCTTTTGTGGTAAGCAATTCTACCTCATGATTCATGATCTTACCAGTAGTCATGAGAGAATCAAGAAGAACCTGTCGCTGATCAGGATATTTATAAAGCTGGTTGATTTGGATTTTAAGCAGCTTATTAACTGACGGGCTTTCCAGGATTTTACACAAGGGCTCATTTACCTGGAGGAACTCGCCTTCAAAATTCGATGTATAAATCCCGATAATTGCATTGTCGACCAGTTTCCGGTATTTTCGTTCAGAAGCCTCAATGGCAAGTTCAGCAATCTTTCGTTCGGTAATATTTTGTTTAATGGCAACAAATTGGGAAATATCTCCTTGATTATTATGGACCGGGGTAATAGTCATTTCTTCATTATAAAATGCGCCATCTTTTCTCCGGTTGATCATTTCTCCGTGCCAAACCTTACCGCTAAGGATTGTTTCCCAAAGGTTCTTGTAAAATGAGTCCGGGTGGATCCCCGATTTGGTAATTTCCCTGTGGTTCTTCCCCAGGACTTCTTCTTCTGTAAAGCCTGTAAGAGAAGTGAATGCAGGGTTGACAGATATAATTATACCTTTATTATTGGTAATAACAATGGCGTTGGCAGCCGAGGTCAAAGCCGCCCCCTGAAGCCTTAGTTGGTTCTCGGCCTCAACTTTATCAGTGATTTCACGAATAAATCCGCCTACTCCTGTTTTTCCATTGGGTAATGAAACGGGGAATTTCCTGGATTCGAAGATTCGGGAAAGGATAATTTCATGCGTAATAACAATTGAATTTGACTCAATAGCCTTCAGGTCGGATACCCGGCAGCTTTCAGCTGCAACTTTTTCCATGAGTCCAAAATCATCTTTCCCGATAATCTCAGATTCATCCATTCCAATAAACTCGATGTTTGCCTTATTCATCAGGATATAGCGGAACTTCTCATCCTTGATAAAAGCCATATCAGCAGTTGAATCAAGGAAGGTCCTGTATCGCTGTTCGCTTTCCCGCAAGGCTTGTTCCGCCATCTCCCTGTCAAGCTTCATATCGCGCTGAATAAGTGCTTCTCTTAAAGCGAAAGGGAGCCGCTTAATTTTATCCTTAAGCACATAGTCAGTAGCCCCGGCTTTAATACAAGAAACAGCTGTCTCCTCGTTTATTGAGCCTGTGAACAATATTACCGGAACACCTGGTGAATGCTTTAATGTAATATCCAATGCTTCCAGGCCAGTAAAGGATGGCATCGAGTAGTCAGATATAACTACATCAGGTTTAAAGCCCTTAAGCTGTGTCATTAATTCTGACGCAGTCTCAACCCTGTTTGATATGAAATTGACATTCTCTTTCTTGAGTTCTCGTATAGCTAGTTCCATATCTGTAGAAACATCTTCTACAAAAAGAATTCGAATTGGGGCATCTTTCATACTATCCTGAATTGAATAATTATCATTTTCTAAAAATATATAACAACTTAATTAACAGAATGCTCCGTTGTAGTTAATGTTTGTTGCTAAACAATGGGTTCATCCTGAATAGGTTGATTAAAACTTAACCAGTATTTACCAACACTGGCAATTGTATCACTAAAAGAATCAAAATCCACCGGTTTCACGATATAGCTGTTTACGCTATGTGAGTAGCAATATAACACATCTTTCTGCTCGGCAGAAGACGAGAGGATAATTACCGGTATCAACTTAGTGATATTGTTTTTTTTGAGTGCCTGGAGCACCTCAAATCCATCAACTTTGGGAAGTTTTAAATCCAGCAGGATAATCCTTGGAAGTTTATCTCTCACCTGTTCAGTATCATTGGTTTTAGGGAAGAAATAATTAAGAGCTTCTTCGCCATCAAGAAGATGGAGAATAGATTTTCCCGGATTTCCTTTGCTAAGCGCTCTGATAGCAAGTTCAGCATCGTTCAGGTTATCTTCAACCAAAACAATGTCCGGATCGTTGTATGAGCTCATGTTATTAATATTAATTGTTGTAATTCAAATCAAAACCCTTTTGGTAATAAATTCTTTATTCTGGCAGGGAAAAATAGAAAGTTGCACCTTCATCAATAGCGCCTTCAGCCCAGGAGTATCCATTATGCCGGCTGATGATTCTTTTAACGATAGCAAGCCCAACACCTGTGCCTTCAAAGTCAGTGGCTTTATGAAGCCGCTGGAAAACTCCAAACAGTTTATGGGTATAGGCCGGGTTAAATCCAACACCATTGTCTTTGACATAATATATGATCCTTCCGGCTTCACGATAAGATCCTATCTCAATAATCCGGATGGGTTTTGAACGAGTGTATTTGATCGCATTTGAGATCAGGTTCAACCATACCTGTCGGATCAGGTTAGGGTCACATGCTGCCGTGTGGAGGTCCGGTATTTTGAATTCTATTACACTAGGTTCATCGGATTGGATCAATTCCTTTATGGTGCCATGGACCAGGGTATTCATGTTTACAACAATACACTTGAGTTCAAACCTTGAAATCCTTGACAGGGAAAGCAGATCAGTAATGAGCTGATCCATTTTTTGTGTATTGTTCCGGATAACACCCAAAACTCGTAATCCTTCTGCATCGAGTAACTGAGCATAGTCATCCTGCAGAATCCTGGAGAATCCTGAAATTGCCCTTAGTGGAGAACGTAAGTCATGTGAAACAGAATATGAGAAGGCCTCCATCTCCTGTACCGCTGTTTCCAGCTCCAGGGTCCTGATCTTGACTCTTTCTTCAAGATCAGTATTGAGTTTTCGAACTTCTTCTTCTACCATTTTACGGTCAGTGATATCCATTATTACGGTAGCAAATTTGCCTTTGTCCGGTGAAAAGGCCACTACATGAAAATGCCTTTCCAATTCTGCAGAATAATCCTCAAAACTTAAGGCTTTTCCGGTTAGAGCAACATTCCCGTAATTCTTTATCCAGATGTCTTCGGTGGCGGGCAGTACTTCTTTTACCCTTTTACCAACAATGGATTTTGCTGAGAGGTTTGTCATTCGCTCAAAAGCAGGATTGACGTTAAGAAATCTATAATCGACAGGTACGTTTTGCTCATCACAAATGATTTCATGAAGGGCAAACCCTTCGAGCATCTCATTAAAAAGCGAGCGATAGCGCAATTCGCTTTCATGCAGTGCCAGTTCACCTAATTTCCTTTCTGTAATATCCCTGCCTATACCTATCATTCCATTAACCAGTCCGTTGTCATTGAAGAGAGGTATCTTTGAGGTCAACAGCCAGTGCATTTTACCGTCAATATCGATGAAATCCTCTTCCCTGTTGAAAATAGGTTTACCTGATTTCAGCAGTTTGAGATCGTCTTCATAAGTCTTTTTACCAATTTTTGGATCCAGTAACTCCAGGTCTGTTTTACCAATAACTTCAATTTCGGACTTGAATCCCATTATTCTGAGATCGGCTTTATTGGCAAGGACTTTACGGGCATCCGTATCTTTAACATATACAGTATCCGGCAGGTTATCGATGAGGGTTCGAAGAAGTATTCTTTCTGCCTGAACATCTTCTTCAGCTATTTTGCGATCGGTTATATCCACTGCGGAGATAATCCCGGCAGGAGCTCCATTGTATATTAATGAGCTCCCTGTTAAGAATACCCATTTGGTTTTACCGGATTTTGTAATAATCCGGAATTCATAAGAAGCATCCGGAGATTTGGTTTTTTGCCTTTTGATTCCAATTTTCTGTATGGAATCCCTATATTCAGGTGCGACTATTGTCCAAAAATACATCGAATAAAGTTCTTCGGCAGAGTATTCGCAAATCCTTTCACCAGCAGGATTGGTGTATATCCATTGATCATTTTGATAGATCATTATAGCGTAGGGTGAAGATTCAGCCAGGGTGCGGAATTTGTCTTCACTTTCTTTAAGCGCATTTTCTGAGCCTATGCGATCGCTGATATCCCTGCCAAATACTACCAATCCTTTCCGCCTTCCATCTTTATAATAGAGCGGTTTCTTAATAACATCAAAAATATGCTGGATTCCATGGATATCCGGAATAACTTCTTCAGTTCGCGAACCTTTTTTGCTTGACCAAGCCAGGTTATCCGAATCACCAAAATTCCTGAACGCATCCTGATACATTTCTGCTGTAAAATCAGCAAGCTCAAATTCAGTTTTATTCCTGTAATCAACCCCTTTAAGACAGTAGAGGTCCAGGATACTATCATTTGCCTGTATCCATCTGCCTTTTTCATCCTTAAAACATATGATGTCAGGTGCAGAGTTGATGAGCGTCAGAAGCCTCTCTTCACTTTCCTTAAGGGCATCTTCTGCCAGTTTACGCTGGGTGATATTCTCATGAGTAATAACTACTCCGCCGGTTTCATAGGATAATGGAGTTACATGCATGGAAAACCAGTAATTCTCATGTTCTGAGTTACAGAGATATTCTGTTTCGAATTTCTCTTTCTTCCGTGACATCACATCCCTGATTCCTCTTATGATAGGTTGTAAACTCTTATCACCTGACTCATAGGATCGTTTTAAAACTTCTAAGTAATTCACATCTTCTACTGTTCCGACCAGGGTTTTAACGCCATTGCTCAGTCCGAATTTTCTCCAGGGCTCATTTACAGAGATGATCATACCTTCTGAATCAAGCACTGCAACATGGGCATGTAATGAGTTTAAAACATCCTTCAGTAAAGCTTCACTTTCTTTAAGGTCGATTTCCGCTTTCTTCCTTTCGGTAATATCGCGGAAAACCCCGTGCATTACTTTTCTCCCCTTGAGATTGATAATGCTTGCAAGGATTTCAACGGGTACCTGGGAACCATCAGCACATTGAACCAGGTTTTCCGAAGGTTTTAGTTTGTCATTAATATTGGGAATTGAAGCTTTACTATTGAAAACTTTTATACTGTACTCGCGATTCTTAGACGGGTGGAGTTGAGACTGATGCATGCCGATCAGTTCCCTGGCTCCTTTGCCTATTAAATTACAGGCAGCAGAATTAACATCCACTAGGATACCGGTTTCAATATCAGCCAGGAAAATTGCATCCGGTGATCCTTCAAATACAGTTCTGAACCTTGTCTCACTTTCATTCAAGGCTTCCCGGGCGAGCTTGTCCTCGGTAATATCACGGGAGATGCCTTCGACAGCGATTGGCTGATCCTGCTCATTATATATGGGGACAATCCTGCTTTCCAGCCATTTAAATCCACCTTTTCTTACATTCCACCTCAAACGGATAGGTTCCTGGGGTAAAACCCTTGCTGCAACCAGATCCAGGAATTTTTTCCGATCATCCTGGTGTATTGCCTCAACTATTTTCTCGGCTGACGAAAGGAATTCAGCGGGTTCAATTCCCAATATAGCTGTGACGCTTGGGCTTATGTAAGACATTTTTAATGCAGGATCAATTTCAAGCCTGAAAATAATATCTACTGCATTATCTGTTAATCTGCGGTATTTCTCCTCACTTAGTCGCAAAGCCTGCTCTGCTTTTTTTTGTTCGGAGATATCAGAGTGTGTGCCTACCATACGAAGCGGGTTTCCAGCCTCGTCGTAAACGATCACTTTGCCACGGTCAAGTATCCATTTATACTCGCCGTTTTTGCATCTCATCCTATGCTCAATCTGGTAGAAGGGAATCTCATGCTTTATGTAGCGGTCTGCTTCATCCATGACCCTTTTATAGTCATCCGGATGAACAAATTGACCGAATGTTTCCATGTCCTCCCGGATCTCTTCCGGCTGGAATCCCAGCATCTCTTTCCAGCGGTTTGAGTAATATACCTTATTCTCTTTTATATTCCAGTCCCAGATACCATCGTTGCTGCCTTCAATGGCGAAAGCCCACCTCTCATCGCTTTCACGTAGTGCTCTCTCAGCAGCCTTCCGTTCGGAGATATCACGGACAATATTCATCAGAGCCATGCGGCCGTTAAACTCGATGGGGATCACAAGCAGCTCAACATCAATTCTATATCCGTCCTTGTGCTTTATAAAAGTTTCAGTATTAACAAATCCTTGTGTCCTTATTTTGTACTCTCTTTCTTTTGCTACTTCAGGTGTTACCCCTTCTTCAAGGTCCATAACTGAGAAGTTCAGGAATTCTTCACGGGTAAAGCCTATCATTCTTGCTGCAGCTTCATTTACTTCAACAAATTGACTCAGGCTGTTGTCGGGATTTACATAGAATATAGATATACCATCCCGATTTGCATCAAAAAGGCCCTTGTATTTGGATTCACTTTCACGGAGTGCGTCTTCGGCCAGTTTCCTGGAAGTTATATCGTGCATATTGACAACGATCCCTTGAACAACAGGATCATGCAGGAGATTTGTGGCTACACAATCCAGCCAATGCCAGGTGCGGTCACTATGAGCATTTCTGAAACTAAGATGTACAATCTGATCTGGTTGATTTTTCAGCTGGTGTATAGTTTGCTTTACTAAGTCGATATCCTCGGGGTGAATAAATTCAAAGCCACTTTTCCCGATCCGTTCACTGATCTCCCGACCGGAAATCCTGGTGTAGGCAGGGCTCTCATACATAATAAATGCATCTTTATCTATGATGATGATAGCATCAGCGCTGTTTTCGATAAGTGATCTGAATCGGCTTTCGCTGTTATGCAATTCGGTTTCAACCAGCTTTCTCTCAGTAATTTCCCTGTTGCTTCCTCTCAATCCAAGGTATTCACCTTCCGAATTATAAACAGGCTGACAAACATGTTCGATAAACCGGGTTTTATTTTCAGTATCAATAATCCTGAACTCGATAGAGGAAGATACTCCAGGAAAATGTTCTTCATTCTGGTGTGCTTTAAATTTCTCAAGATCTTCCGGATGGATAATCTTTAGCATCAACTGATTGTCGGCAAGGAAGTTTCCAGCAGAATGGCCGGTTATCCTTTCACACGAAGGTGAGTGGTATATGTATTTTTTATCCGCCCCTTGCCAGAATTCCCAGTCGTAAGTGTTATTAGCAACAATCTTGTATTTCAATTCCGATTCCTTCAACTCTAACTCATCCATTTTCCGTTCATTGATATCCCGGAAGTTTATTACGATTGCACCAACGCTGGGCTCATGTATGAGATTGCTGAATGTACTTTCAATCCAACGCCATTCACCATTTTTTGCAAGGAAACGGTACTGTATAACCGGTATAAGTGTGGGATCGGACATGAGTTGTCCCAAAATCCCCAGTACTATTGGCAGATCCTCGGGATGTGTCAAATCTTCAGGTGAAAGCTTTTCAATATCTCCATCATCATATCCAAACATTTTTTTTGCAGAAGAACTGGCAAACATGAATTTTCCTTCCATGCTCACCAATACAATTCCATCCGGGGCATTCTCAATTATCTTTTGATAATAATCATGAGTTTTCTTAAGTGCAAGCTCAGCTTTTTTCTTTTCTGTTATGTTGTATAAAGCCATAATGAGATGAATCTTTCCGTCGAGGAGGATAGGTTCAATGCTGAACCTGAACCAAACTGAAACGGACCCTTCCGGCCAATCCTGGTGTATTTCTGATTCCAGATCATGTATTTTCTTCTTGGTCTTCAGTGCTTTCTCAATGGAAGTCATGATGTTGCATGCCGGGCATTCAGTTGAATGGCCGCAGCCTGCCTTATTTTGATCTCGATTTATACATCCCAGGAAATCACCGCATCGCATATTCAGCATGTTGCCAAGGTCAATCTTGAACAGATCGGCAGCAGCCTGGTTAGCCTGAACTATAGCCTGATCTTCATTCAGGATTATCATTCCGACAGGTGAGGAAGCTAGAATGGCCTGGAGGTTATCCCTCTCAATTTGGAGTTTCTTCTCTGCCAACAGCCTCTGGATGGTAACACTAGCCTGGCTTACCAGTGTTTCAACAAGGCTTTGATACACAAAAGGAGAATCATCTTTGCTTAGAATAACGATTCCACCATATACTAATTCTTCGTTTGAGAAACCAATAGAATAGGCACATTTGATTCCGAGAAGCGTTTCAATGGTTTTTCCGGTTTTCTTACTGATATTATGGGCAGAAACCGTATAAAGGCAATCAGCGGAATGCCTGGTTAATTTATGTTGCTTGAAGGCCCAGAACTCATTTTGATCCAGGTCTGCAAGTTTTGTTTCATAAGAGAAAGGATCAATACCGATTGATTTTTTGATCGTTTCGAGCAGCTTACCCAATCCATAAATACTTTTTAGTCTGACGGTATCCGTTTCCGGATCATAGGAGGTCAGAAGGACATACCCCGGGCTTACCAGTTTATGGATTTGATCACAGATGAAACTATAGACCTGGCCCTCAGATTTGAAGCCGATTAGCTTATCGGAAATACCAGACAGAATTCGTTGTTCTTCATTACGAGCTATGGCCTCAATCTCAGATGACTTGCGATTGGTAATATCAATCAGGTTTCCTGAGATCATTACGATTGATTGATGGTCGATTACTGGCTTACCAATGGTTCGTACCCACTTTTGTTTGTTATCCTTCGAAAGCATCGGGAACTCCATATCCCATCCTATCCCTTTCTCCACAGCATCATTAAAGGCTTTTCTTATAACTGCCTGATCCTTTTTGGAAAATACACTAATTGCCAGATTAAGATTGACGTGCAGATTTTTATCCTGAAATCCGTAAATGGAGTACATTTCTTCAGTCCAGGCAAGTTCATCTGTTTCTTTAGTATACTCCCATCCCCCAATGTGAGAAATAGCTTCCGTCTCTTTGAGGATGTGTTCACTTTTATTTAAAGCCAGTGTATAATGCTTCCTCAGGTCTTCATTACCGATAGCTGAGCTGATTATACCCAGGATTTTCAGATCATCCTGTGAAATCGTATAATCCGATTGATAAACTACGCATAGGGATCCAACAGGTTTACCTTCACATCTCACAACTTGCCCGCAATAGGTTTTGAGGTTATATGCACTTACATTTGGATCGGTTTTAGCATATTGAGTGTCAGGTAAATTATTGATGATCAATGAGTCATCCTTATTAAGTTTTATAACGTCATAACATATATGGCCATCGGGTTTGTCTTTTGAAACATAGTCTTCAGGAGTCTGCCATTGCCCGAAAGAGCAAAGTACACCATCTTCAAGACGATTGTATAAAGCGCAGGTTGCATTCAGTAAGGTTCCGCACAAAGCAGTGAGAGCATTGATATTAGCATCATGGTCGGTACCCAGGCTGGCAAGGCAATCGTTAATATTCTGAAGCTTTACCTGGTATTGTTCAACTTTAGAGGCTGATTCTTTTTGCTCTGTGATATCATCAATTATCCCCAGCAAATAGGAAAAGTTGTTAGCATGGTCTTTTATTGGTGAAACACTAATTGATCCCCAACATGTGCTGCCATCTTTCCTGATATATTTCTTTTCAGTTTTATAGGATGGATATTGTCCGTTAATTAACCCGTTTATCAATTCCAGATCAGTTTTAATATAATCAGGATGAGTGATATCAGACAATAAACGGCCTTTCAATTCAGCCTGCTGATAACCAAGCATTGAACAAAATGATTGGTTAACTTCCAGAAATTTATATCCGGTATCAAGCATTGTGATCCCAATATGACTTGATTCAAAAATTTGACGAAACCTACGGTCATCATCTTGGGAGAACTGTTTTTCAGCGTGTTGTGGTTTTTTCATCCGTAAACAATTGTTTTTTTAAAGATCGGATAGCATGTTCCGCCATTGCGGAAGAAACTGCATGTTACAATTTTCATTTTTTATGCTTTAACATTACATGCTCGTTTCAAGGAAGATTGTTGGAAATAACTTATAGGCATGTTAAGCCTAAGATATGTGCTGGTAGAAGGAATGTGACTTACTTGGTTTAAAGATAATCATGATTTCCAAACATTAATAACCTATAGGTAGGTTTTGTTATAGTTTTTTCGAGGAAAAAAGGGATAATGTTAAGTGCTTTTTGATAATCATAGTAAGCAGCTACGTTTAAAAAGAATTTTTCAAGGTTTTTCAATCAGTTACCAGAACAATATTTTTTAGTGAAAACTCACGATAAATAAGCCAATAATGTATTCTGGTTGCTTTGGAATCGGATAAGAAATAGCACTTTATCAAGCAGATATAAATAGTATCAATATACTGATATTTTAAAAACGCATAAATAGAATAGCTGAAGGAATTTATTTAATCCAGCAAAAAAATAACAGGCCGTGAATTACGGCTTTAATTTATCCCGTCAGAGCTTCCGGGAGTTCCCGCTTCACTTTGTTTCGCCGGGATAAACTTCTCCTCCCGGCAGCTGTCGGGAATAAAAAAAGGCCGTGAAATACGGCCTTTAATCAAAATCTGTGGAGCTGCCGGGAGTTCCCGCTTCACTTTGTTTCGCCGGGATAAACTTCTCCTCCCGGCAGTTGTCGGGAATAAAAAAAGGCCGTGAAATACGGCCTTTAATCAAAATCTGTGGAGCTGCCGGGAGTCGAACCCGGGTCCAAACAGTCAGCAAAAT
>JACAAZ010000004.1:0-146951 GCA_013376995.1 Bacteroidota bacterium
TCTTTTATCTTTTGTCTTTTGTCTTTTGTCTTTTATCTTTTGTCTTTTATCTTTTATCTTTTGTCTTTTATCTTTTGTCTTTTGTCTTTTATCTTTTATCTTTTGTCTTTTATATTTTGTCTTCTCAAGCCTTCCACTATCCTTTATCCCATCCCCTCGTCCCCCGTCCCTTATCTCCTTATCACCCTGTCCTCAATCCCCTTGTCCCTCAACAAACAAATATACATTTTTACATCCATCTCAACTCACTTCAACCCCAGCTTTTCACCCTTTTCAAGTAATGAGAGTGATTCGGCAATTCTCTTAAGTCGCGTTTCCTCCTTTTTTGCGCTTCCAATCCATAAATTGTATAATCGCCTTGCTGAGGCAGGAAGCTCATGGTAGTGGTCATAGGCTTTCTGGTTGGATTGCAGGGCCTCTTCAAATTCAGCTAATACCAGGCTGACAGGTTGTGCTTCTTCTTTTTTGGGACTTGACATTTCTTCCCAGTGTTTCCTGAATTTTAATCCTGATGTATGCATTTTACCGGCAATCTCCAGTTTTTGAGCTAAACGGATATTCGTTTCTGACCAATTGCTTTTTGCTCTGCGGGGAGTAAAGCGCTGCATGTACCTCTCTTCATCAATAGTCTTTACAATGCCATCTATCCATCCGAAACAGAGGGCTTCTTCAAGGGCTTCGCGGTAAATGATGGTTTGCTTTTTCGTATGTTTCTTAAAATATATTACCCATATTTCTTGTTCTTTATCATAAAATCCGGATAACCATTTTCTCCATGAATCCCGGTCTTCAAAAAAAACTGCTGGTATTTTTTTTTCCATAGAAACTAATTGGATTTAAAGTTAGGATGCAGATCCATTCCCAGCCATAGATTTAATGCCTTTACGACTTCTGCCTGCTGGTCAGGGTTCAGTGTGCGGATGGTGGCGCCATGAGTGCCATGGGCCATAACTTCCTTGATCGAACCCATACCCGGCTTGATCTCGGCACCGGTAGCCCCCCATGGATCTGATTCTCCATAGACAAAGATCATATGCTGAGGATTATTCTTCATAAATCTTTTAAGTTTATGAACATAACTTCCATCCCATTTTACATCGGCTCCCCTTGGCGCAAAAGCAGAATTCGGATAATCTTTCATTTTGAGATACTTCCGGAAAGGCCATTCATCATATTCATAATAACCCAGCTGGGTGTAAAACTGGTAATTGGCTGCATCGAAAGGGTGCGCGGCTTCAGTATACCAAAACGGGGGAACAATCTTAATCAGAAAGGCAACCATCTTTTCGGGACTGGTATTGTTCAAATCCGGCAGTTTGCTGCAATCTGCGGTATATTGCCAGAAGGAAAAGGGCAATTCCAGGACTGAATAATCAAAAGCAGTTTCAGTATCCAATTCAGTGAAAGTATAGCCCTGGTAGGTGCAGATCTCTTTGTATAAGGGAAGAGTTGTCTTTTTGTTTTTAAGAAGATAAAACTGGATATCACGGATCTGTTTCCTGTTAGCGGCTGTTCCTACTTTCCTGAAATGTTTTTCAATTCTTTTATCAATCAGGCTGTAATTCAGTGGTGCAACATAGGGAATTGTAACATCTACATCATCAGGGTAAAACACCTTGTACTCAGTAGCTGTCTGCCCACCTTTACTCACTCCTGTCGTTATCCACTTCCCGGTATAAATTTCCCCAAACAACTTGCGGATGGTATGATAATCAGCTGCATCCTGCTCAACTGTCAGGTATTTCCACTCCAGTTTTGAAGGAATGGAGGCGCCAAAGTACCGGTGTTCAACGTATAGCTGGTTTGCATTCAGTATCTCCGCCGGCTCATCCACCAGGTATCCGTTCATCCACTCAGCGCCATAACCCTCGGTTTCCATGACGGTAGGGCGGTCATAACCCCTGTGGCCAACATAGATCCGCTGTTTGAACCATGCGCCGCCCGGGTTGCTGTGATCGACCGGTTGGGGGAGCATCAAAACATAAAATTCTGCCCATACGGAAGAATCTACTTTTTTGACTTCCGCACCAGGAATGGATTTCAGGAAGGTTAAAAGCTTTGTTTCCTGTCCAACCGACAGAAACGGTATGAAAAGCAGAATGAAAATCAGGGACCTGATGGTTTTCATGTATTCAGATTAAGGAATAAGCAAAAGTATTTAATTCATGAAAAGTATGAACAGGTAGGCAAAGGATGAAGAATATATTCTTGCAAAAAATCTTGTCCTGGATAAGAAATTAACTTATAGTAAAAATCCAGACGTACCTGCCAGTCGGCAGACAGGTATTACACTGATTTCCCACTTGAGCGGATTGGAATGTGCATGGTTTGGAAAATGACAATTTTATGACCTGTAATCTCGCAAAGTCGCCAGGCCGCAAAGATTCTTTCTTAATTATTCCAGGTTGACTTCATCTCTTCCGCTCAATGAACCAGGCGTTTAGCTCTATGCGCTTAGCGCTTCGCTCTGCGCCTTACTACTGAATGACTATTGAATGATCCGCCAGCTGGCGGAAATGACCATCGATTGACCATCGAATGACCATTGACTGACCATCGATTGACCATTGAATGACCATTGAATGACCATTGAATGACCATCGAATGACCATTAACTGACCATCGAATGACCATTGACTGACCATTGAATACCCATTGAATGACCATCGATTGACCATCGAATGACCATTGACTGACCATCGAATGACCATTGACTGACCATTGACTGACCATTGAATGACCATTGACTGACCATCGAATGACCATTGACTGACCATCGAATGACCATTGACTGACCATTGAATGACCATTGAATGACCATCGCATGACCATTGACTGACCATTGACTGACCATTGAATGACCATCGATTGACCATTGACTGACCATTGACTGACCATTGAATGACCATTGAATGACCATCGCATGACCATTGAATGACCATTGAATGACCATTGAATGACCATTGAATGACCATCGATTGACCATCGATTGACCATTGACTGACCATTGACTGACCATTGAATGACCATTGTATAACTATTGTATAGCCACACCTATCCCCATTCCCATCCATTGTTTAAATTTGTCAAAAAAATCACCATGATCCTCCCCCGAGAAGAAGCCCTGGAACTACTTAAGAAATACATTAAGAATGAAAGGATGATTGCTCATTGCCTTGCCTCAGAAGCGGTGATGAGGGCATTGGCCTTCAAATTGGGCCAGGACCCTGATGCATGGGGACAGGCTGGTTTGCTTCATGACCTCGATGTGGAAGTTACCAATGCTGATGCCATGATCCATGGCCCTGAAGGTGCCCGGTGGCTTGCAGAAATGGGAATAGATGCAGATATTGTTGATGCTGTTGCCATGCACAATGAAGTGGCCGCAGGGAAGGAAAGAAGCACCCTCTTCCAGCATGCCCTTGCAGCCGGCGAAACAATAACCGGTCTAATTACTGCAACAACTTATGTTTATCCTGATAGGAGGGTAGCTTCCGTTAAGCCAAAGTCAGTAGTAAAACGTATGAAGGAAAAAGCATTTGCAGCTTCTGTAAAACGGGAGAATATCATGGAATGTGAAAAGATTGGGATTCCAATCGACGAATTTGCTGAAATTGCGGTTGGCGCCATGGTCATTGTAGCAGAAGAAATTGGATTGTAGGCTATCATCCTGTTTTATTTGAACAGGAAATTTTTACCTTTGAAATATGTTCCGCAAAATATATAATAAGATTCCCCGTTTCATCAAGAACAAGTATTTCATTGTCTTGCTGATCTTTGTGGTTTGGATGTTTTTCCTTGACCGGAACAATATCCTCTCACAATTGGGACTGAGGGGTGACCTTCACAAATTGAGAAAGGAAAAAGAGTTTTATCTTAAGGAGACTGCAAACGACAGTATTGAATTACAGCGACTGATGAATGATTCTATGGAGGCTGAAAAATTAGGCAGGGAAAGGTATATGATGAAGAAGGACAGTGAGGATATTTTTCTGATTGTCAGGAAGCCCGCAATTAAAAAATAACTTCAGCCCAGGCATGAATATTGATCATTTAGCCCCTTTAATCTGAAAAACATGAGAGGAATTGGAACCAGCATATTTGCTGCATTTATTTTGTTGTCAACCTTTGTAAGGGCCCAGGAAACCGCGCCCCAGATGCCTGTTGATGAAGAAACCAAACTAATTACCTATAAAGAAGTTGTTAAAATAGAAGGGACTAAGCCCGAACTATTTAACAGGGCAATTGAGTGGATTGGGAAGAATTATAAGAACGCAGCTGATGTTACCAAGGTCCGTGACCCTGAAAGCGGGCTTATAGAACTCATTCACAGGATCGAACTTACCTACGATGAAAAAGGCGTCAATAAGTCGGGAGGGATTGTGGATTATACCCTTCGTATTGAGTTAAAAGATGGCCGTTACAGGTATACATTTACCAATTTTAACCTTAAACAGGCTTCCCGGGTTCCCATCGAAAAATGGCTTGATAAAACCGATAAGGCATATTCTCCATCCTGGGATCATTACCTTTTCCAGGTAGATAAGTCAGTTCATGAAATTATCGACAGCCTCAAAAAAGGAATGCAGCCTCCGGTTAAGAAGAAACCAGACGAATGGTAGGCTTATAAACTAAGTGGATTGAGCTAAGGTTGCTGATCAAGGTTAGGCTGGATCTTCAAATCCATTGTATTCAACTCTAAGGCAGTGAGGTTGCCATAACCAGGCCGGTCGGTCATATATACTCCGTTGTCGAGTGCAATGAAATTATAGACATTGTTGATTTTCAGGCAGGAGTAGATGAATTCAAGGTCAACCGGTACATGCCCGTGAATAATCCTTCTTCCGGCTAGCTTATCAGGGTCAATTTCATAATCCCTGGTCCAAAGCATCGCATTTTCATCTTCAAAGATATTGTCGTTCTTGAAGTTGAACCCGGCGTGAACAATAAGGAATTTGCCGTATTGGGAGTAGAAAGGAAGAGCTTTCAGCCAGTTCACATAAATATCCGGGATGTTGCTGATTTTTTTCTCGCCAAAACTTTTCAGTGTAGCTTCGCCTCCAAAACGGAACCACTCTTTGCGCAGCTTACCAGCTCCTCTGAATCCTTTCCAGAATTTATTATTCTTTTCGGCTTCAATCACCTTCAACATAAAATCCTCATGGTTGCCGCGCAGTGTAAGCACATTGTAATGTTGCGATTCCAGTTGCATTATATAATCTATCACACCTTTGCTGTCAGGCCCACGGTCAATAATATCGCCCAGGATAAACAGTTTGTCCCGCTTTTCAAGTTGGATCATATCTTCCACCACATACCTGAGTGTCTGCAGGCAGCCGTGTATGTCAGGAATAACCCAGGTCTTCATAAATGTTTATTAAATCTTTGAATCCTCTAATTAATAGAGATTCGTTCAAATTGTAATCAAAAAACGGGTCAATGCTCAAGCTGTTTATTTTCATTTCGTCGCTTAAGCAATTCTTCGTGCAGGAATTGCGGCATCCATTTTATAATCAGCAATCAAAGCTTGGAAAATGGAACTCTGACTCCGCGGATTATACCGCGGATTTAAAAATACCTCCATTTTTCTGCCTCCTGCCTCCTGCCTCCTACCTCCTGCCTAATGTCTTCTGCCTCTTACTTCCTACTTCCTACTTCCTACTTCCTACTTCCTACTTCTTCGCCTTCCCCTGATTTGCAACCTCTTCCATCAGCTTCTTAATCACTTCCGGATCACCCAGGAAATAATCTTTCAGTAGATTTAGCTGGTCATCAAATTCAAAAACATAGGGAATACCGGTAGGAAGATTCAGGCTAACTATATCTTCATCACTAATCTTCTTCAGGACTTTTATCACAGCCCTCAGGCTGTTTCCATGTGCTGCAACCAAAACCTGGTCCTCTTTTTTCAAGGATTCACGAATAGTGCTCTCCCAGTAAGGAACCATGCGGCCAACGGTTTCCTTCAGTGATTCGGTAAGTGGTGCATCCGCTCCGATTGCAATATACCGGGGATCCAGCCTTGGATTTCTTGGGTCATCAGCAGCCAATGGAGCCGGTGGGACATCATAACTCCTGCGCCAGATATGCACTTGCTCATCACCATATTGTGCAGCAGTTTCAGCCTTATTCATTCCCTGAAGGTTGCCATAATGCTTCTCATTCAACCGCCAGCTTTTCATTACCGGGATCCACATCTGGTCCATCTCCTCAAGGATATAATTCAGCGTCTTGATAGCTCTTTTAAGGTAGGAAGTATAGGCTATGGAAAAAGTAAATCCATTTTCTCTCAGAACTTTACCTGCTTCATGGGCTTCATTTACTCCTCTTTCAGAGAGGTCAACATCTGTCCATCCGGTAAACCGGTTCTCTTTATTCCAAACACTCTCTCCGTGGCGGACAAGTACGAGCTTTTTCATTTTTATTCTGCGCTTTAAGGTTAATATTTTTTAATTCTTTGGAAGTTTCGAAATTTTGTGCAAAAGTAAGGCTTTTCTTTTGAAACGAATTAATTGACATATGTCAAATTTTATTCTGGATTTCGTTTAAAAATGAAAAAAAAGCCTCAATCATTTATCTAGCATGTATCAATAAATTCGCCCGAAACAGCTAGGACTGAGACTTGCCTTTAAAAGTAATGAAATATGTACCTTTGTGCCTGCAGAGAAAATCTTCCTGCTGGCTGACACTATGTATTTCAAGACTGTTCCGCCCATTATCCGATCCTTATTACCTTCCAACCTGGAGTGGGAAATTTTAACCGATAGAAAGGAGATCTTCCTGACTTTCGATGATGGGCCGATCCCGGATGTCACCCACTGGGTGTTGGATCAACTGGACAGGGTAGGAGCTAAGGCCACTTTTTTCTGCGTAGGGGATAACGTTGGCAAGCATCCTGCAATATTTGCAGAACTCGAAAAACGTGGACACCGGACGGGGAACCACACGTTTAACCATTTGCAGGCATGGAGAACGGATTATGTTACATACATGGATAACACCCGTAAATGCGCTGACCTGGTTCCCGGTAATCTTTTCCGGCCACCGCATGGCCAGATTACTCCCCGACTGGCCAAAGAACTCGGTAAGAATTACAGGTTGATCATGTGGAGCCTGCTAACCCAGGACTACGACATAAACCTTAACCCGGAAAAAATTCTGAAGATAAGCCTGGAAAAAACAAAACCAGGATCAATCGTAGTTTTCCACGATAGTGTGAAAGCGTGGAAGAACCTGGAATATACTCTTCCCCGCTTCATCGACCACTTTTCAGGATTGGGATATTCATTCAGGTCTCTATAAAAAGCTTGGGCCGTCCTGAGTTATCTCGAAATAATAAATTTCCGGCGGACACATTTTTGATCAAAGCAAACCTGTAAGAGGTAAGTTCCGGGTATCATCCTGTTCACATTAAGTACCAGGCGTTGTTGCTGGTTTTCTTCGATTATTGCCTTCTGTTCCTTTCCTGAGAGGTCAAAAATCTTTACATTCTTCAGTTTGCCGAGGTTATGTTCCACGGTAAGGATATCATTTGCAGGATTTGGCTGTAAACGGAGGTGCTTGCCCTCTGGCAGGTCATTTTCCCCCAAAATAATCTGGTTGTGAGCGGATATAAGCCAATAGTCCGGGTCAAATTTCACTGAGTCGACCTTGAACCCGGTATTGATATGAAATTCCTGCCCAGAGAAGGTATTTTGCAGAACAACCAGGGTATCCTTGTTTTCGCCTTTCAATACAACTGGTAATGGCATGCCAAAGAAACTTACGGAAGGATCAGACTGTGTTTGGCTTACCGTCAGCACAATATCAGCAGGATCGTCAGGAGCACATCGTATTGTGTAACTCGGATATCCTTCTTTATAAATCCAGTTATTGAAGTATTCCTCAAGATTTAGTCCTGATGATGCTTCCATATGTGCTTTGAAATCAGCTGTTAAGGCATATCCGTAGCTAAGTGCGGGATCGTGAAGGTAATTTCGGAGCCCGGCAAAAAATGCTGAGTCACCCATCATCCAGCGTAACTGGTTAAGAACCATAGCACCTTTGCTGTAAGAGAGCCTTGAATCAAAAATCCGGTTGACGTTTGTAGTATCATCACAGTAAACTGATCCGCCCGGGGCATAGGTAATGTAGGAAACATTCTGATATTTCCAGATCGGCCAGAAGTGATCGGGAGATATGAATTCATACATCAGTCCTGCACAATAGGTTGCAAATCCTTCATTCAGCCATATGTCATGCCATGATCCGCAAGTCACTTTGTCGCCAAACCATTGGTGCGCCAGCTCATGGGAAAGGATCTCGATGTGAAAGGAACTGTCGCCAATGAAGGTCATGGTTTGATGCTCCATTCCTCCGCCCCATCCGAATTCACAATGGCCATACTTTTCAAGTGCGAAAGGGTAGTTGCCAAACAGAAAGGAGAAATGGCCTATGATGGGTTCCAGTTGTATGATAGGAGGGATGTTCCTGGCTGAATCTTCCGGGTAGAGGTAATTCCTTACTGGAAATGTATTCCCCGGCCCACCTATGAAATCTTTGCTATAGACGATATAGTTAGTTACTGCAATGGCAATCAGGTAACTGGCAATGGGATACTTGTGCTTCCAGTGACTTACTGTAAGGTTTGGCCCGTAAGCTTCCTCTCCCTGGAATACCCCGTTAGAAGCAACCTTGTTTCCGTTCGGCGCTGCAACAAAAACATCGATAGAATCGATCTTGTCTTCCAGGTCATTCTTTGAAGGCCACCAGTCGCTGGCTCCGTATGGTTCGGAGAGCGTCCAGAGAACCGGGACACTCCCGTGTTTTCCATTACTGAAAGATCCAAATCCATTGTCCTGCGGAGGATTTCCATGGTAATAAACTGTGATGGAATCCAGGCTTCCCTGCGGGATAATTTCTCCAAGCCCGATAGTAATCAGGTTCCCGGTATGGATAACCCCTACCTTGAAATTGTGGTGGTAAGCTGAATCAGCCGACAACACTGAAGCCAGTTCAAATTGTATGGAACTCATATCAGGAGCCGTTGAAACAAAGTAAGAAGTCACAGATCCACGGATGGAGGGTTGTGCCGGATCGACCAGCCATCGGAAACGATGGTATTTCAGGTCGTAATTATTGACCAGGTTAGTAGTATGGCTGGCTTTGAGCAATGATGCATTCTGCTTCTCTGAAGCACAAACTTTTCCAAGAGTATTTGGAAGTGCCGGACCCTGCGAAAATCCATGAGTTGCGGAAAGCAGTATTGCCAATATGAGGAGGGTAAAGCAAATTTTCATTTCGGTAGTTTTAGAAGGTAAAATTACTCACGAATTCTGATTGCTTGACAGATCAAGTATAGAATTGTTTATTCATGAGACTCAAATTTATGAATGCTATGAAATATCCCGCACTTGCGGAATGTTAGTAGGACAATACCGTCTCATCTATGATGAGAACGAAGGTATGATACCCCGGGGCTTGTCCCGGAATAAGGGTCCAGGGCTTGCCCTGAGGTTCATACCTGTAATTCATTCACGCTGGATTCAATGCCGGGAACGAATTGGATTTTTTTGTAAAATGCCATTGCATTGAGTTGTTGAGCAATTAAAGTACCTTTGTTTAATTAATAAACTTGCAATGGAAAAATCCAATAAATTCTGTCAATCCTGTGGAATGCCGCTGAAAAAGGATGAAAAGGGTGGAGGGACAAATGCTGATGGGAGTATAAGCCTTATGTATTGTTCGCGTTGCTATGAAAGGGGAGAATTTACCCGGCCAGACCTGTCAGCCAAAGGAATGCAGGTACTGGTAAGAGGTAAAATGAAAGAAATGGGATTTCCGGGAATCATGGCCTGGTTCTTCACTGCGAATATTCCCAGGTTGGAAAGATGGAAAAATGCTTCCAGGTAGTTTATAAGTGTTTTTCTTATTCTTGATGCTTCTGCCGGCTAGAATTGGGTAAGTTCTGAATTATCAATACTTTTGTGGGAATTAACTGGTTTTTCAATTTCATTTTCGTAAATTGAAAGAATATTTCATGTCCGACTACAATTAATGGAGAACAAAGTGAAGAAGAAGTTTTCAAAAGATATCCTGGTTATAGAAGACCTGGAATCAGTGATCAATAAGCTGGTCCATAAGATGAAACAGGATATTACCATACATATGAAGCGTCAGGGTGCTGTTTTGGGGATTAGCGGGGGAGTTGACTCATCTGTTACACTAGCTTTGGCAGTAAAAGCCCTTGGGCCGGAACGTGTTCTTGGCTTGATGATGCCTGAAAAGGAATCCAATTCTGATAGCCTCAGGCTGGGAAAAGAACTTGCAGCCCAGTTTGGTATTCAATCACTTGTTGAAACTGTTTCCGGCAGCTTGGAAGGATTCGGGAGTTACCAGCGCCGGGATGAAGCCATCAAGCGGGTTTTTCCTTTTTTTGACCCTGTAACATACAAGTCTAAGATTGGCATAAACCAATCCGGGCTTAATTCGAGCCTGCCTCCTGTTTTTTACCTTACAATCGTAGCACCCGATGGAACTGAATCCAGGAAAATGATCCCGGTGAGAGAATACCTCCAGATCGTGGCTGCTTCCAATTTTAAGCAGAGGAGCAGGATGTGTATGTTATACTACCATGCTGAAGTCAATAATTATGCAGTAATCGGAACAGCCAATAAGCATGAAATTGAACAGGGCTTTTTTGTAAAGCATGGCGATGGAGGAGTTGATTCCCTGCCTATCGGCAATCTTTATAAAACCCAGGTTTACCAATTTGCTGAATACCTGGGAATACCACGCGAAATCATTGAACGTACACCTACATCTGATACCTATTCCGCTGAGCAAACGCAGGAAGAGTTCTTTTTCCAGTTGCCATTTTACGAAATGGACCTTGCATGGTATGGCTTCGAACATGACTATGATGCAGCCGAGGTTGCCGAAGTTATGGGAAAGACTGAATTAGAAATAAAATACATCTTTCATAATTTCAAGCGTAAACAAAGAACCACTGAATACCTGCGGATGGCGCCAATAAGGTATGAGGAGATATAACAGGAGGTATAATTGACTATTGCAAGTAGCAAGTTTCAAATTTCAAATTTGCACTTTAATATTTGCAATTTAACATTTGCGATTTGCCAATAGTACTTCACCGAAATCCCTGCGCCCCTAACATGAAATAGTTTAATCAACCTGGCCAGAACATGATCATCCCTGCCCCCCTTATTCCCCAGCGACTATTCGGTGAAGCCCTGCTTCGTTCAGCTGGGAAGAACCCCGGCAAAACGGCCATTATTGTTAAAGGGAATAAATACAGCTATGCCGTTCTTGAACAGTCAGCAACCCGGTTGGCAGGTTGTTTGCAAAATACCGGCGTACAAAAGGGAGACAGGGTGGCCATTTATATGCACAACTCATTTCAGTGTGCAGTATCTATTTACGCTGCCAGCTTTGCCGGTGCTGTATTCCTGGTGGTTCATCCACAAACAAAGGCGCAAAAACTCCAGTTCATACTCAACGATTGCAAGGCAGTTGTTCTGATAGGCGAAGCATTACACCAGGAAGAAATATCGGAAGCCATATCAGCAGCTGATTCTGTGCAGACACTAATCCTGACCGGAACTGCCGCTGCCGGCCAGGTACAGGAACGAAACGTTATTAGTTTTGAAGAGGTCGTCGATAACCCACTCTTCTCATTATATCCAACTACGGTAATTCCCAATGATCTGTCAGCTTTGATCTATACCTCTGGAAGCACAGGCTTTCCAAAAGGTGTGATGATGACGCACCAGGCTATGGTTTTTACTTCATGGAGCCTTATTGAATACCTCAGGCTGACAGAAGAGGAACGGATCATGCTGATGCTTCCCATGTCATTTGATTACGGACTCTATCAATTAATCATGGCCATTACAGTAGGCGCAACACTGATCATTGAACAGTCATTTACTTTCCCTGCTTCCATATATAAATCAATTGAAACCAATAATCCTACTGTATTTCCTGGTGTGCCAACCATCTATGCAATGATGATTGCCTCCGGCAAGGAACATGGATTGCAATTCCCCGGGGTCCAAAAAGTAACCAATACTGCAGCTGCATTGCCAGCTGATTTTATCCCTGAACTGAAGAAGATTTTTCCCAATGCGTTGATATTCTCTATGTATGGCCTCACAGAATGTAAGAGGGTTTGCTACCTGGAACCGGAATTGGTGGACCTGAAGCCAAATTCTGTGGGGAAAGCAATTCCAGGGACAGAAACTTTCCTCCTTACTCCTGATGGGAATCCTGTTAAGGCAGGTGAAAATGGGATTCTTCATATTCGCGGGCCACATATTATGGCGGGATACTGGAACCGCCCTGATCTCACTTCAGAAATGATTAAGCCTGCCTATATACCAGGGGAAAGGATGCTGTGCTCGAATGACTGGTTCAGGATGGATGAAGAGGGTTTCCTGTATTTCCAGGGCAGAAATGATGATATTATCAAATCCAGGGGCGAGAAAGTAAGCCCTATTGAGATTGAAAAAGTTATTTATAAATTGAATGGAATCAGGGAAGTGGCAGTATTCGGTATTCCGGATCCGATATTAGGTGAAGCCATAATTGCATGTGCAACAGTGCATGCAGGTGCGAATCTTATTGACAAGGACATTATGAAGGAATGCTCTAGACAACTGGAACTGTTTATGATCCCTCAAAAAGTTCTTATCCTTGAATCTATGCCGAAAAGTACAAATGGGAAAATTGATAAAAAGGAGCTTAAGAATTCATTTCTAAGCATTAAGGGGTGAAATCCTTTAATACCTAGTATTACAAACATGCTGGAATTTTATTGGACTGTATTACCTATCGGGTCTAAAGCTATAAACTTTTCTAGTTAACAGATTTTTCCTGAACTCTTTGGCTGCTATCAGGCAATTTGTATTTTTGCAGTCAAATACTTACCCGCTAGGTAAATTATTAAGAAGTAAAGAGTTAAAAGGATTATACATTCGAATGCTAGGTAAACTAGGATACTAACAAAACTTTAGGATATGGATTCCGTTATCATGGAAAATGCAACCGAAATAGATGTTATCATTAAGCAATTTGTTGTAGAAACTACCTATACACCCGCTGATAAACTCAATTGTGAAACACTGATTTTTGTACAGGGGATTTTTGATTCGATGGGTTTTATTTCCTTGATTAACTTCATAGAAGAACGCTTTGGGATTCGTGCTGATGATTCTGAACTATTGGAAGAAAACTTTGAATCCATAAATGCAATTTCAAATTTTGTCAGGCGTAAGCTTCAATAACCGGTCGCTATGTGCGGAATAGCCGGTATCTTCAATTTTCCCGGGACCGATGCAAATTCGCTGGAGCATTCTATCCGGCAAATGCTTGCCATTACTCGTCACAGGGGGCCTGATGAAACAGGTGTTTACCTTTCGGATCGCTTTGCCATGGGTAGCGTCAGGCTTAGCATCATCGATCTTTCCACAGGCCAGCAACCTATCTGTGATCAATCCGGTAACTTCTGGATAGTATTCAATGGCGAGATATTCAATTATGTCGAACTAAGGGACGAATTGATCAGTAAGGGTATTGTCCTTCATACCCATAGTGATACTGAAGTGGTTGTTCAGATGTATGCACTCTACGGGCCTGCCTGCCTGTCAAGATTCAACGGACAGTTCGCCATCAGCATCTGGGATAAACAGAAGCGAGAATTATTCATTGCCCGCGACAGGGTTGGTATCCGTCCGGTTTTCTATTGGAGGCGCGACGGGGGCTTTGCCTACTGTTCTGAGATCAAGGGGCTCTTTACCCTGCCCAATGTCGAAAGAGCGATCAGGCCCAAGAGCCTTGCACAGGCTTTCACTTTATGGACGACTCTTACCCCTAATACACCTTTTGAAGGCGTTCTGGAACTTCCGCCTGCTCATTACATGAAAGTGAATGAAAAGGGAGTGCGGATAGAACGGTATTGGAGCCTGGGTTTCCCTAACGAATCCAATATTGTGGCCAGGAATTTATCAGATACCGTTGAAGAATTCCGGGAGCTATTCAGTGATGCAGTCAGGATAAGGCTAAGGGCCGATGTGCCTGTAGGCGCTTACCTGAGCGGCGGACTCGATTCAAGCGTAACTACTGCATTTATTCACGAATTGGAACCAGGAATACTCAATACCTATTCTATCGGTTTCAAGGATTCCGAATTTGACGAAACTCCATACCAGCAGGAAGCATCACGCTATTTTAACACAAATCATACTTCATACCTCTGCTCTTCAGAGGAAATAGCTGAGAATTTCCCCCAGACGGTATGGCATGCGGAGTTCCCTTTACTCCGGACATCACCTACGCCTATGTACCTCCTGTCAAAAAAGGTACATGAAAGCAATATCAAGGTAGTGGTTACCGGTGAAGGTGCCGATGAATTCATGGGTGGATATAATATATTCAAGGAAGCCATGATCCGCCGGTTCTGGGCCAGGGAACCTCAATCTAAACTAAGACCTTTATTGCTTCAGCGCCTCTATCCATATCTTCAGTCGATGAAAGGCATGAACAGCCAGGCCCTGAAACTTTTCTTCGGCTACAGGCTTGCTGATACGAATGATCCATTATATTCCCACCTGCTTCGCTGGCACAATACATCAAGAATTACCTCTTTCTTTTCAGGTGACCTGAAGTCATCAGTTCAGGATTACAATCCTGTACAGGATGTTTATCAAATGCTTCCGGAAGGTTTCGAAGAATGGAGCGGCTTATCAAAGTCGCAGTTCCTTGAAATATCCATTTTCATGTCGTCCTACCTGCTTTCATCCCAGGGCGATCGCATGGCTATGGGAAATTCTGTTGAGGGAAGATATCCCTTCCTGGATTACCGGGTAATGGAATTCTGCAATGCTTTGCCTGACAAGCTCAAGATCAACGGCTTGGATGAAAAGTACCTGCTAAAGAAAATGATTGCCGGCAAAATCCCGGATTCCATCCTGAACCGGCCAAAACAAGCCTATAGGGCACCTATCGCCAGGAGTTTCTTTGGTGCCGGATCACCTGACTACGTTGCAGAAATCCTCTCCGAAGCTTCCATTCATGCTACCGGTCTTTTTGACCCGGGCAGGGTGGAACAGCTGGTTGGAAAAATGCGTGAAGGAAAGAATATTTCCGAAGTCGACCAGATGGCAATTGCAGGAATCCTGTCGACGCAGCTGCTGCATGAACAATTCATCAAAAAACCCGTTATCCCTGATTCAGACGAAATATTAAACTGCAGGGTAGTCCGTGAAAATTAATGAATCCTGGAATTCACTTTCACTGAAATCTCCGGGGCCGGATTTTCATTTCCTTTTGTTAAATTCTATTATTATTAAAGGTTTCATGGCTGGCCGGACAATCTACTATTAGGCTATTCAGAGTATTCACCATTCAATTGTTAGGGCTTCATCTGTGTATTAAGGCGCTCATTTTTCAGCAGGTCAAGAGAAAAATTGCCATCTTTGCAGCCGGAAACAACTGCTGAATGAGATTCTCCCGATTCCTGAACTTTATATTGCCGGTCATCACCTTCCTGGTGCTTGCCGCCTGTGCCACCATTGTTACGCCTTCAGGGGGTGAAAAGGATGTTACACCACCCAGGTTATTAAGTTCAGATCCTAAAAATCAATCTACAGCCTTTACCGGAAAGAGGTTGGTTATGAATTTCGATGAATATATCCAGCTGAAGGATATGGACAAGAATCTGTTGATCTCACCTCCCCTAAACAAGGATCCAGATATAAAGATTAAGGGACGCTCGCTTATTGTTAAGCTGAACGATACTTTAAGAAGCAATACCACCTACTCTTTCTATTTCGGCCAGGGAGTTACAGATCTTACTGAAGGAAATCCGATGAGTAATTTCTCACTCGCTTTTTCTACAGGTAACGTGATAGATTCGCTTGGAATGAGCGGCTATGTGACGGATGCATATACACGCCTGCCGATAAAAAATGCTTTGGTAGAGTTGTATACAGATATGGCCGATTCAGCGCCAATGCTCACAAGGCCTGTTTATGTTTCCCGTACTAACGAAACCGGGAAATTCATCCTGAGAAACCTGGCTGCCGGCAAGTACAGGATGATTGCCTTAAGTGACGGCGACAACAATTATATGTACAACCTGCCCACAGAGCAGGTAGCCTTTGAAGACAGCCTTGTTGAACCTTATTATATTACTCCGCCAAAGAATGATACCATTGCAATTGTTGTTGATTCTACCAGGCAATTTGCCCTGAATATGTTCACTGAGCCTGATTCCATTCAGAGGGTAAAGTGTTCAATGATTGCACCTCACCAGATGCTGTTTACTTATCGTTATCCAACCACTCATTCAGGAATTATGCCTTTGAATATCGATAGCACAGCCAACTGGTCGATAAAGGAATTTTCGAGGAACAATGATTCGGTTACCTGCTGGCTATTGGGTTCCCTGCCTGACTCTCTTCATTTCAGGATGTCAGATAAAGGAAAGATACTTGATACATTGATTGCATCCACCACTTACAAGCCTAAGTTCAGCGCTAAGAAGAACCAGGTAATTGACAGCACACTCAAGATACAGCAACTCTCATCCAGGGCCGGTTTTCTGGATTGGGGATCAGATTACTACATAACCCTTGCCAATCCTCTTTCGCAGCTAAATACCGGGGCTGTCCGGCTCATTTTGACCGCAACCCATGATACCTTGATACCACCAATTCAGTTCACCGACAGTATTCACAGGCGCGCAGTGATCCATTACGCCTGGAAGACCGAGGAAGATTATGCCCTACTCTTTCCCAAAGGTATGTTCAGGGATATTTATAACCATATCAATGATTCAGCGCGGGTTGGATTCAAACTAAGATCAAAGGATGAATACGGTCAATTCCGGTTGATGGTAAAAATGAAGGAAGGATCACCTCCAAAGATCATTCAGCTATTGGATGAAAAAGGTGGGGTCTTGCAACAGCATATAGTGTATAAATCCCAAAAGGTTGACTTTGGATTCCTCTCTCCTGCCAAATTTGGACTGAAGGTGATCTATGATGATAATGGAAACGGACGATGGGATACAGGTATCTTCCTCAAAAGGAAACAGCCTGAAAAAGTCTCCGTTCATCCGAAAGTATTCGAAGTCAGGGGAAACTGGGAGTTGGAAGAAGAATGGGAATTATAAACTAGCTTACTGAACCTGGGTTCAAACTGCTGTAAATGTAGCTTTAGGAAGCTTCGTTACAGCGGTTGATACAGGTGATGATCTCCAGTAAAGTATTGTTCTTTAATGAATAATGGATCTGCTTCCCATCCCTGCGGGATGAAAGGATCCCTTTACTCTTGAGAATATTCAAATGGTGAGATGCTGCAGCCTGTTCGATCCTTAAGGATTCATAGATTTCGGTGACAGAGAGTTTTTTGCTGTTGCTCAGTAGCTCAATTATGGCAATACGCATTGGATGAGCCATAGCACGCAGTTTACTAGCTGCTGCTTCAAGTTTTACGATATCAAGTTTCAACTGATCGGACATAGTAAGATGTTTTTGCAAATATAAAAAAATATATAATACACAAGTAAATATGTATATTTATATATTAAATTTGGAAAAGGCTGGTAAAACTGAAAAGTTTGCCATCAAATAATCCGCGGTCACTCAGTTTTAATTCCGGAATTACGAGAAGAGCCATGAAAGAAAGGGTCATAAACGGAGCCCTGAGTGAACTTCCAAGTTCGTGGGAAAATCGATTGATGGATTCGTAACTGACAGCCACATCTTTACCATCTGCATCAGTCATAATTCCTGCAATAGGTAACGGAAGCAATTGCTTCTTGTCTCCATTGGAAACAGCAATTCCACCTTTCGATTCTACCAGCAAATTTATGGCTTTGCACATTTCTTCATCTGTAGTGCCAACACATATCAGGTTGTGGCTATCATGAGCAACAGTAGATGCAAGGGCACCACGCTTTAATCCGAACCCATGGATGAACCCGATAGCAGGGCTCGATGGCTTGTATCGGTTGATTACAACAATTTTCAGAATATCGTTCTCAACATTGCTTTCAACTTTTCCGTTTATAATTCTTGGCTCAACCAGCAAAGTCCCGGTTACCAGTTCCCCATCAAAGGCTTCAATCACTTTAAGTTTACCTGGAAGCACATGGACAGTAATGTCTTCCGGCAAAATGCTTCCGGCAGTAAAATGATTGGGTCTTTCAGATTCCACAAGTTTGAGGAAAGACTTGCCATCAGCGGCATATTCTACTCCATCAATGTAAGTAGAGAGCACATTGAAATCATTAAGGTTGTCGACGGTAATGAAATCAGCGGGATCTTTTACCTGTAGCAGCCCACCATCCAACTTATAATGATTTACCGGGTTAAGGGTACATGCCCTTATTGCGTCCATAGCCGGGTAACCCGCAGCCATGGCCCTTTTGATCAATAGGTTCATATGTCCGGTTACCAGGTCATCAGGATGCTTGTCGTCACTGCAGAACATAACCATTTCGGGATGCGTTCCCAGGATCGGCAGCAGGTTGTCAAAATTCCTGGCTGCACTTCCCTCGCGGATCAGAATGTGCATCCCCAATTTTATCTTATCGAGTGCTTCTTCAACGGTTGTACATTCATGATCTGTACTGATACCGGCCATGGCATATTTTTCAAGCCATTCGCCCGTTAATCCCGGGGCATGCCCGTCAACCGGCTTGTCATATTTTTTGGCAAGTTCCAGCTTGGCATGAACCTCTGGATCTCCGAATACGACACCCGGAAAATTCATCATTTCCGAAAGATATCGTATGTCCTTTTCCTGCAATAGTTCTTCAATTTCATCAGGACCGAGAGAGGTGCCGGCTGTTTCAAAACCTGTAGCTGGTACACAGGAAGGTGCTCCGAAGTTAAACTTGAAAGGAGTCTGCTTCCCATTCCTGATCATGAATCTAACACCTTCCAGTCCCAGTACATTGGCTATTTCGTGCGGATCGGATACCGTACCAACAGTTCCGTGCACAACTGCCATCCTTGCAAAGGCTGAAGGTGTAAGCATTGAGCTTTCTATGTGTATATGGGCATCAATCAGGCCGGGCATGATATATGGACCGGTTACTGAAGCGTCTTCTTTAACAGATTCAATTCTGCCATCAGAAACTATGAGGGTTCCACGGAAAATTCTCCCGGCTACCACGTCAACAATCTGTCCTTTGAAAACCCCGGAAGTTGCCATATCACTTGAGTTGGAAAAACATAACAAATGTACTTTTTACAGATTATAATTCCACAATTAAATCAACGATGCTGCGGATTAATTACTTACCTACTCAATTTTAAAGCTGTGAAATTCTGTGGTTTTCGGTGTTATCAACGTTCCAATTTTTTATTGAACGCGGATGACACTGAAAATACTGATTTACACAGAAAAAGTCTGGCGATAACTTTAATTCAAGTCAATTTTAGAAAACTGCAACAAGTTAAATCCGCGAAATTCCGTCTGTCAACTGACGGGTCTGCGTTATCCCTGTCTGCCGACAGGCGTGCGCGTTCCAGTTTTTTGATGGAATCAAGATAAAACAGTAAATACAGATTTACTCAAAAAAGAATATGAAAAGAACTAATAGTCAGCAGGAACAAGGATTACTGGGCTGATTTGTATACAGGGATAACTTCATGCTGAAGTTCAGCGAAGTATTTCCTGGCAGCGGGATAATTTGTTGTGAAGCCCAGCAGGAATCCCCCGCCACCTGATCCGCAAAGCTTGAGCTGGAACTTCCCGGAATCAAGTCCCCAACGCCAGGCCTCCATAAAATTGTGAGGGATCATATTGGTAAAATGCTGCAACTGGAACCGGGAAACTACCTCCAATGATTCAAAAAAGGATTTCATATTGCCATTAAGAATATCTGAAATGCACTGATTCACGTAGGGGATGTAATCGGTCTTGAACAGGTTCTCATATTCCTTGAATCGCATCTGTTCAAGGAAATGATTCACCAGTGGCCCGGTTTTGCCTATTTTACCTGTATCGACAAGGAAAATAACTCCTTCGTTCTCAAATTTGCTCCTGGGTATGCCGGTAATGGTGATCTCTTCGCGTGAATGGATTAGCAGCGGATGCTGAAGGTAACAATTAAGGGGGTCAATCCCACTGCTCTTGCCGTGAAATAGGGATTCGAGTGAAGCGAAAATAAGTCTGAGCTTATTGATATCTTCCCCGCTGATCTTTTCACTGGCTTCTATCCTGTTTATTGCAAAGCGGTCGTATATTGAGGCTACCAGTGCCCCGGAACTGCCTATTCCATATCCCTGTGGTATGCTGGATTCAAAGTACATGCCTTCCTCCAGGTTCTTTTCCATCATCGGGAAATCAATTTCGCAGGGCAATTCTTCCCTTGAATCCAAATCCCTGAGGTATTCAAGGAATTCACGCAATTGATGGTTCGACTGAACAGCAAATTCATAGTCAGTGTACTTATCATCATTGATAAAACTCAACTGACCAGTAAAATGGGTATAAGGAATTGTTAGCCCCTTAGAATTGAATAAAATACTATACTCTCCAAATAATAAGACCTTGCCGTAAAATATCGATGCTTGTCTGTTCATCTGTTCTTTATTAAAAGGATGTCTGACGATTCTGACTGCAAATTAAACAATCTTTTTCGGACCAGTTCCAATCTTATCGTCTATCCAGTTATTTTGTTTATTGTTTTGTAATAAATCTTCAACAATAAATTTGCGAACTTGTTCATGGTCTTTCTCAAAATAAATTAAATGGATGTTGGGTCCTGCATCCAGTGTAAAGCAAATCGGGAGCTTGTCGGTTTCACGTTTATGCTTAATAAGATTGATCATCCTCACTGTTTCCGGTTCCATAAGGATAAACCCCGGATCAGAGGTCATCATGAGAGCATGCAAGGACATGGCTTCATTCTCTATTATTGAGATGAACCTGGGGATATCTCCTTCAGCCAAAGCGGTCATCAATATTGAAATATTATCAAATGCCTGCATTATTCTTGCCTGTCCGAATGGATGTAAATCCATACGTTCATGTCCTTTTGAACTCGAAACTTTTTTTTCTCCGGTATCTACAAGAAGAATTGCATCTCTTAACCCGGAGAATACTGGATGTAAGTTCTTTAATGGTATTGCGAATTCATTTGTGGACCCTTCCACGGAAGGATGGCTTCCCCAGATGGTTATTCCCGGATAAAGTGAGCGGCATGCACTGCCGGAGCCAAGCCTGGCAATAAAGGATGCTTTTTGATAGAAATCAGGATTAATATTCCCGCTGATAATTTCTTCAATCGAACAAAGGCAGAGAGCCAATGCGCTGAATCCCGAAGCAGAAGAAGCAATTCCTGATGAATGCGGGAATGTATTGGTAGTATCAATACGAAGATCCACCTGGCTAAGAAATGGGAAATGTGGCAGCAGGACAGGCAGTAATTTGATTATTCGTTCAGAGAAGGCGGTATTTAATTTTCCATCCAGGAAAAGTTCTATGTTACCTGCTACTGAATTTCCGCGGGGTGACGCAGTCAACCTTGTTTCAGTATAAGCCTCATTAAGAGTCATACTGATAGATGGGTTTTTGGGATATTGCCCTTTTATTTTACCCCAATATTTTATGAAAGCGATGTTTGATGGTGATCGCCAGCAGGTTGAAATCGTTGAGTTAAGTTGGTTCATCTTCTCTCAGGCTTAAGTTTGGCGAAAACTAAATCGAATTCTACCGTTGAAAGTTACAAGAGTTCTTCGAATCTGAAACAAATATTAAAACCTGAAGCATTGAGCATCTTTTTTAATTCTGATTCTTGTATATCAGTGGCGAGCATTGCGAAGTCACCTCCCCATGCTCCCAGCGATTTGGCGGAACAGGATATATCCTTGAACACAGTGTTGCTCAACTTAGGAGCATTCAGTATGTGGCTTATGATATCTTCATGTTCCTGCATTACTTGCTGAAATTCTTCAAGCGATCGGGAAGAGACCAGGATTCCGGTTAGATCACTGATTTTCAATATGTCGGATTCTGTGACTTTGGTTTTTCTGTAATCAGAAATTCCGGATTCTGAGTTTTGTTTTTTGCCCAGGTAAACAAAGTAAAGTGAATCTGAAAATGAAGGATTAAAATTTACAGAGGTAATACTTGGTTTGTGGTCAATTAGCTGGTAGAGAAATGGTTTTGGATTAAGTGCAGCAGCTATATCATATCCGGAGCCTTTTGAAACGGCGAAATGCAGATCAAAAGCATCAATTTCAGCCCATGCTGCAATATTGGCAGTAAGTGTAGAACTGCTACCCAGGCCCCATTCGCGGCTAAATTCCATATGTGTGCTTACCTGGTAACCAGCTATATCATTCAGGAAGTTCTTATTTAGTTTTCTGGCTTCCAATAAGTAGGTTCTTAACTTGCCTGCGATTTCAGGAATAGTTGCACTCTTCACTGATAATGTTGGCAGGTCGAATTCGGCCCGGAACCAACACCCTTCAGGGTGATAAGCATTCCACCGGAGTCCGCTATTCGGGCTTTCTTCGCATAACAGGCTCTGGCCCAATTTCAAAGGCATCACTAAGGCCAATGCTCCGTCAAGTACCAGGTATTCACCTGAGATCAACAGTTTGCCGTGGGAATAATAATTGTGTGATTTCAATAGTGCCTGATTAACGAATACTTTCTATGAATTTGCTTACTGTGCTATATGCAACTTTTTCGTGTTTGAAAAATTCAATAGCTTGTTTCTTCTCTGCTTCAGTAGCTTGAAATACATTGAGTATGTTAAGCAGGTGCATTTTCATGTGGCCTTTCTGAATGCCCTTGGTAACCAATGATTTTACAGCTGCATAATTATTAGCAAGGCCTGCTGCTGAAGCTATCATCATTAGCTCATCAGCACCCGGATTCCCCAGGAGTTCCAGGGAGTATTTTGCCAGAGGATGCAGGTTAGTTAGCCCTCCAACTGTGCCTATTGCCAGCGGAATATCAAGAGAGAACCTGAACTTGCCATCTTTCACGCTTATTTCACTGAGGCTTTTGTATTTCCCGTCCCTTGAGGCCCAGGTATGCCCGCAGGCTTCCATAGCACGAAAATCATTACCGGTTGCCAATGCAACAGCATCAATCCCGTTAAATATACCTTTATTATGTGTTGTTGCCCTGTTAACGTCAACCTGTGCAATTGCAATACCGGTCTGGAACCGTCTTACAAAATCCTCATCTGAATAGCTGTCATCAAACCCCTGACGGGTGCTTAGGTCGCATTCCACCCATGTATTCACCCTGCACTCTGGTGTATAATTTGACAGGATGGACATGATGATCTCAAGGTTATTTTCATCCAGCCTTTCATCCTCGGTAACATACTCCTTCAGCTGATCTGCAAACTCCTCAAGACAGCTGTTTATGAAGTTGGCCCCCATCGAATCGCGTGTGTCAAACCAACCTTTGATCTGGTAATAATCGGGAATTGAATCAGTCATATCAACCAATTCAATATCTGAAATCCCGCCACCGCGGAGTTTCATGTTTTCAGTAATAGGATGGGTGCGTTCCAACAACCGTTGTTTGATAATGGGGAAATCATCCTTTAAAGGCTGAATGTCTCCTTTCCAGAGGAAATGTACCTGCCCTATTTTCTTCATGGAGATGACTTCCGAATGGAAACCGCCACGTTCAGCCCAGAATTTGGCAGCACCTGATGCCGCAGCTACCACTGAGCTCTCTTCAATCACTAGTGGAACAATATAGAGCTTTCCGTTAATCAAAAAATTTGGGGCAACACCATAAGGGAAATAATAGTTTGAAAGCGTATTCTCACTGAATTCATCATAAAGCTTCTGGACGAGTGGATCGCGATGCCAGGAGGAGCGGAGGGTTTCAGCAAATTGCAGAGGATGCTTAACTTGGCCTGCAACGAGGTCCACTTTCTCATCTTTTGATAACCGTGAGAAACCGGTTATTATTCTCGGGTCTTTCATTAATTTCCTTTAGCACTGCAAAAATAGCTATTAAGGCTGAATGAGAACCAAATAAAACTGAAAGATAGGCATTATGCAAACTGTGCTTGTTTGAAATCGACTGTGACAGCCTTCTCTATGCCGCAAAATTTTGTTGCTTGAATAACAATAAAATTGAATCTTCAGCATCATGGAAGCATCCGGAATTAATTGTCGATAATCCATAACTTTGTAAATCATCATAACTTTCATGCGCTTCCTTACTGCTGATTTGATTTTTCCTGTTTATACTTCACCTCTGAGAGGTGGTATAATCGTATTGTCAGATGATGGGGAGATCCTGGATGTGCTCGATCAGGGTAAATTGGATTATGAAATTAGCAGCATGGAATATTTTCCCGGCTTATTATGCCCGGGATTCATAAATTCACATTGCCATCTGGAATTATCCTGGTGCAAGGGACTTGTTCCCGAAGGGAATGGACTGGATAATTTTCTCAGGAGCATCGATTCAATCCGGAAACCGGTTAATGAAGAGCAGGAACTCTCTGCAATTCTGGAATGGGGAAAGTCGATGTATGAAAATGGAATTGTTGCAGTCGGGGATATTTCCAACAGATTGGTCTCAGCAGTTTTCAAACAGCAGTCACCAATCCTGTTTCATAACTTTATCGAGGTCTTCAGCTCGGATCCGCTGAGGGCTGAGAAAGCCTTTGAAAGAGTATCTGTGGTCTGTGATGCCTTCCGGAAATTATCCCGGAATAACCGAGCAAGCATTACCCCACATGCTACCTATTCCCTTTCGAAAGAGCTTTTCCGGTTAGTAGCTGACAACTCGGCAGGAAAGGTATTTCCACTTTCCATCCATCACCAGGAAAGTGATGAAGAGAACAGGTTTTTCATGGATGGAAGTAGCACTTTATCCGAAAGGCGTAAGCTTTTCAATCCTGATATTGCCCCTTTCAGCCCGACCGGGAAACGCCCCATTGAAAGTATAGCAGGATATTTCAGGCGAGATCAGTCCATGATACTGGTTCATAACACCTATAGCAAGGTAGAGGATATAAAATTTGCTGAAAACTTCTTTTCTAACCTTTCCTGGTGTTTGTGTCCTAATGCCAATCTTTATATTGAAAGTCGGTTACCTGAAATAGACCTTCTCAGAAAATATGGCAGCCGCATTATTTTAGGAACTGATAGCCTTGCTTCGAATCATTCATTGTCCATACTTGATGAGATTCATACCATACAGCAGAATTTTCCTGGAATTCCATTCTGCGAAATCCTTGGCTGGGCTACTCTTAATGGAGCTGAAGCATTGGGGTTTGAGCAACTGGGTTCTTTAGAAGCTGGGAAAAAACCAGGCATAGTCCATATTGATGGAATTGATCAGGAAAATCCAAAGATCTTGCCATCATCCAAACCAACATTAATTGCAAAAGCCGGGCAGTGAAAGTTTATATTAATGAGCAGGAGATCGTTATTTTTGCCGGTGCATGCATCAAAGATGCAGTGATCGCCTACTCGGTTGAATCCTGGAAGAGGCTTAAGTCAACTAAAATGGTAGTACTGGATAGATTCGGCAATATGACTGATCCGGATGGCCCCATGATGGATGGACAGAAATTCACTTTAATCGAAATTTAGCAACATGAAAAATTACAATTCAATCCTTATAATCCTGTCAGTCCTGCTGGCTGTTTATATTAAACCTGTAAACGCTCAAAGGAAACCTGTCGAGATATTGATCTTGCATACCAATGATATGCATGCCAAAATAGATAACCTGGGTAAGCTTGCATATTTTGCTGATAGCCTCCGGAAGACGCATAAATTCGTATATCTGGTTTCTGCCGGTGACAACTTTACCGGGAATCCTGTTGTCGATATGATTGAGGATAAGGGATATCCTATGATAGACCTGATGAATCGCTGCGGATATGATGTCTCAGCTATGGGTAACCACGAATTTGACCTGGGCCAGGACAAGCTGAATGCGCGTATGCTCCAGGCTACCTTTCCATTCATCAGTTGCAACATAGATGCCAGCCAGGCAGAGGTCAAACAGATGAAGCCATACATTATCCTGAAAGCAGGTAGAAGAAGTATACCCATGCTGGGGATTATTGAACTGGGCCCCAATGGGCTGCCAGATTCACACCCTTCAAAAATGAAAGGATTGACATTTACGGATGGGCTTAAAAAAGCAGAAGAGTACAGCTGGTTAAAAAAGAAATATGGAATGCTGATCGGGCTAACTCACCTTGGGGTTGAAACTGACTCCGTCCTTGCTCAAAAGATGCCTGAGTTTGATGTTCTGATTGGGGGTCATTCGCATACAACCCTTAGCCATCCTATGATGGTAAATAATGTTATGATTGTGCAGACAGGTTCAAGCCTTAAATATGTTGGAGTCCTTACCCTTCATATCCAGCATGGAAAAATTATTGACCGCAAGGATGTTCTTGTTCCACTTTCTTCCATTGCTAAAAGTGACCCGGTTATCCAGGCACTAATCGATAAATACAATGATAATCCTGAACTCAACAAAGTTGTAGCTGAAGCGGAGGAAGATATAACCGGTAAGAGTGAATTAGGTAGTATGATGACTGATGCTATCACTCAGCAGATGAAAGTTGATTTTGCATTTCAAAATACCGGTGGAATAAGGGTTCCATTACTGCCCAAGGGCGATATCAAACTGAAGGACCTATATCGCCTTGACCCTTTTGCAAACCTGATAGTCATCTACAAAATGAACCTGCAGGAGATAAAATCCCTGATCTGCACATCCTTTAATCGCTCTAAAGAGATTGATATGGAGGTGTCAGGGTTGAAATACACTGTAAGGACCAATGCAGCAGGACAATGTGCAGATGTTGACCTGGTTGATTTATCAGGCGCTAAACTTGATCCTTTAAAAGAATACTCTGTCGGGATTAACAGTTATATAGCCGCCGCATATAAGTGGGATCACCGTGATGAAGGTAATACTACTTATACAACCTGTGCCCAGGCACTGATTGAGTATCTAAAAGTGAAGAAGAAAGTGAATTACAAAGGAGTGAAACGCTCCAATGTTAGGCCAGTGGAGTAATTAATATCTTAAAGTTAATTATTCAGTCAGTAGAAGATACTGATTATCAGGAATACAGTTACGACACCTCCCATGATTAGCAATGCTTTCCGTTTACGTTGAACGCGGAATTTGTCATAATTATGCCTGTTGACGTAATATTTCCCTTGCGATGATTCTTTAAAAACACCATTTCTTAATAAGCGGTTAAACAGCAATCCTTCATGCAATCCTAGTGATTGAAGCGTTTTGGAGGTTTCAGGGCTGGTAGCTCCTGCATTTTCAAAGCGGCTGAAATACTTATGTATTTTGGCAGCAATTACCATTGGGGCTATGACTGGATTTACCATGGCAAGTGGTTTTATTCAAAAATAGGTAATATTAATGTTTGAACATATATTAATAAATAAATTTTTTAAAGGTAATATCCGGCTCCCATCCCAGGATGCTTGCCTGGCAATGATTCTATTGCATTTCATGATTAAGGTCATAATAATGTTATAAACAGGGGAATTGACCCCCTGTCGGGTATTATGAAAATGTATCATTTGGAGAGATGCAGAAGCCCCTTACTTGTTTAATAATTAATCAAGAAGCTATTGAAAAAGATTGAACCATCAGCCAACTTCAGGTCATGCTGCTGAGATGTTTAAATATACCCTTTTCACCCAAAGAAGATCTGTCATTTTAGCCAATGGCTTCCATTCCGGACAGCTTATCTTCTTTCCGCCTGTGGCAGAGTATCTTTTGATGTTTTACTTTTATCTTCTTACCTGACTTTTATCTTTTGACTTTTATCTTTTATCTTTTATCTTTTGACTTTTATCTTTAATCTTTTGACTTTTATCTTTTATCTTTTGACTTTTATCTTTTATCTTTTATCTTTTGACTTTTGACTTTTATCTTTTGCCTTTTGTCTAAAACAAATTCCCAATATTTATATACAAACCTTTCAATCCATCATTTTTATTCATGGCAAAGCCGTAATCTACAGCAAGGATGAAATTCTCATTGAGCGCTATACGCAAGCCTGCTCCAAGACTTGAATGCAGCTTGTCCTTATCATAGGAAAAATCAAAATATTTAGCCTGGTCCTCTGTACTGATTTTGCTCTTGTCAATTTTAACCTCCTGAACAACCATGCCAAAATCCGAGAACCCGTTCAAGGCAAAATAAAGGTTCTGTTTCCCGACATGCGTTTTCAGGAATTTCCATCTCAATTCCAGGTTGCCGAATGCAACTCCATCACCGACAACCCTGTCGCGCATGATACCACGCAGTGTTTTCGCTCCGCCAAGACCATCTGTCTTTGTGATGGAAGAATAGGAACTCAGCATATATGGCTGCATGAAGAAAGGTGCCTTTCCGCCAATGGTTCCCTGGTAATCCAACCTGTAAACGAAAGATAGCTTATCCTTCAGAATTGTGAAATATTGACGTTGTATCAATACAAGCTTCGAATAAGAAAATTCGGGATTGAAAAAGAACCCCGGTGCTATTGTCAGCATGGCTTCCGACCACATACCATGCATGGCATTGGCTTCATTGTCGCGGGTATCGTAAACAAGTCCCAACTTGATAAAATTGGCATTTCCACCATCTTTTTCCTTGTCGCTAATAATCCCCCAGCCTATATATTCTTTATAGAGAGTTGGTGCATAACTAAGTTTGTCTTCTTCCTTTTTCCCTTTATTAATGGAATTCAAGTCTACTGTATCCATTTTCATATTCATTATGCCAATACCGGCCAGCCATTTGACCTTTTTCCCCACTAAATTTCCCTGCAGGTCAGCAGTGAAGCGGAACATTTTACGCTGGTTCCTGTAAAAGACCCTGGTTATGTAATCATTTGCTTCCTTGTCGGCTAGATCAGCATTGTATCGGCTTTGATACCCGTTAAAGCCATAAAAATCGAGGGATTTTTCAGTAAGGTAACTAAGGTCGGCAGTGAGCCTTAAATGATAGGGGAGAAGATTACGGGCATCATAAAAAAGCTGGTTTGTACCAGACCCTTTGGTATACCTCGATATTTCCATCTTTACCATCTGTTTGTAAGATGGGTATAGGTCGCCCTTCCCATAGTCGTAAACACTTACAAGTCCTCCGTACTGAAAGCCCATATCCTGGTCGAAGGAGATCGTTGGCAAAAGCCCAAGGCTAAAACCTTTCTTTTCATTTACTTTTTTATCTGTCTGTGCAGATAAATTCATAGCCACCATGGCAGTTAAAAGAATAAGTAACAGTCTCTGCATAATGAAGGGATTAATTAGAATAAATAATTTCATTAATTCTGTTGACCAGGTTTTGCCTGGCTTCAATAATTCGGTGATACTGAGGCTTATTGGTTAGGCGTAAAATTAAAAAACGCAACTTTCCTCTAAGTTTCAGTAGATGAATATAGAAATGAAATGTAAAGTATCCTGAAAGCGGCAGGCTCAGCCCGAAAAGGAACTTAATCAGCAAACCCTTGGTGAACAGGCAGAATATTGCCAAGACAAGCAGGTAATAGATCGGGAAAAGCAACAACCCGATACCAAAATGCAGGGAACTAAGGAAAACATGATCTTCTACATTCCGGGTCAGCCGGGTTGGCAATTTATAAGGTAGGTAGTTTAGAAGTAATCCGTATAAATGGACGGGAAGAAGGATCAATGATGCCAGCAGGTTTAGAAATAACAGGACAGGCATTACCTTGTTCTTTTGGACCAGCCAGTCTCTTAGTCCGTGTTTTTCCAGTAATTCCTGGTAAACCTTATTCTCACCCCTGAAGGCTTCAAATACGGGTGCTGATGAATTCAGTTTTTTGTCTAAACTTGAAATGATGTCCTGGTCAGCCTTTAACCTGTTGGGGTGTGTATTTGCCTCTCCCTTCTTTTTAAGATAGGATTGCCTGCATAAATTACAGATAGCAAGATATTCAGGGTAGTATTCCTCGTTAGCAATATGAACGATTAGGGGACTCATCGATTTTGACAGGCTGTCCCTTAAGGCCGAAAGGGCTTTCTGCGGATTTTCCCTGTAAAGGGGAACAAAATCAGCCACCTTTATAGGTTTGCCGTATTGTACCATCAACCTGGCACCGGGGTCAGAATAATTACTGTAGTCAATCCCAGCCGGAACGATATGGATATCAAGCGAAAAATCTGCTGATTCTTCGGCCATGAAAGCAATTCGGCAGATTCCTTTCTTCAGCGTGCGAAGTCTTTTGGTATCCGAATGATTTCCTTCAGGAAACAATGCCAGGGGAGTGCCGTTCTTCAGTACTTCGGCAGCCATCTTGAAAGAAGCTTCATTTTGACCCATTGTACTGATACCATCACGAATCCTGTAGATAGGGAGTATACGAAAGAAGAAAAGTATTGCGGCAATGGGTTTTTTCTTGAACATATCAGCACGCGCGAGGAATGCAACCCTTCCATTCGCAGCAAAAAGAATAGAAAGAGCATCCATCAAGGCATTCTGGTGATTCCCCGCATAGATAACAGGCTTGTCCCTGGGTATATTTTCCCTGCCAATTATGGTAAAGGACCTGTAATAAAGCCTGTAGTAAAGAGAAACAGACCGGTAAACCAGGGTATAGAAAAAGGAAGGTTTACCGACGTTAGGCAGAAGCATATCTATCTTGATTTCATTAGTAAAGTGAATGCAAGATATAAAAGAAATAGAATAAAGTGTCTATGGAGTTTGATCTTCTGGGTCAAATTCAGCACTCTGCTTCATGTTTTCTGTAAATTCCTTAACCAGTTTCAGTGCTTTTTCGAAGTCTTTTTGGGCAACAAATACTTTGATAGTAGAAGATCCTACGGGGAACATATTCCAGGGAAGCTGGGCTCTGTCGTTCTGAATATTCTCTATTTCATTGTCATCCAGGATGCTGCGTAGCAATCCTGCTTCCCATGCAGTGCCTTCAAACACTTCGTATGGGGCCAGTTCATCATTTTCAGCCATAATAAGTATCTGCTTATGATTAAATTCAGTGCGAAGTTGGCGATTTCTTTCCAAACGGCACAGTAAAACCAAACCAGGGGATTGCAATGAATGTTTTAATATTGCCCGATCGCGGGAGTACCAGGCCAAAATCAAGCCCGACAACCTTGATAAATACTCTTCCTCCGAAGGATAGTAATGCCAGGCTATAGTTGTTGCCGGTAAACAGATAGTTTTCAGATACCAGGTAGCCCTTCATTCCAACCCTGTACATAAAACTCAGATTCCACATTGGCAGTTTGGCAAGCGATCCGTCAATGTATCCATAACCCATTCCGAGACTGATATTCCGGTCGCGATTTCCCAGGGTGCCGGTTCCATATACAATTCCAAGCCCTGTATTTTGCCCAACCAGCCTGGCAGCGAGTATCCCAACTCCAACATTGAATTTGTCACGTACAACCGGGATTGAAAATTTGGGGATGATCCAAATGGGTGTGACATCAGAACTAAAAAAGAACAATGGTAAAACCCCGGCACCTATCGAAAAGTTATCTGTGATGCCATAACTGAATTGGTTATACAGCACCCATATATTCTGGTAATATCCTTCTCCCTTATGCAATCCATATCCATTAGGCGCCCATAAATAACGTGATGATTGGGGATTCTCAAACCATACTTTCCCATTGATCAGTCTTTTAGGCTCAATTTTGACTAAACTTTTAATCTCGGATCGCGGGAAAAAGAGTAAACCTAGTTTGGCTGTTTTTATTGATACCCCGCTAGAATCTTCTACCTGCAAAATTCCCAGGTATTCGTTTCCATCCATGGCTTTCAACTGGTAAAGCTTAGTAGAGTCTTCTGCTTGCTGGCAGGTTCCTTTCTCCTGGAGCAGGCTCAAGAGAAAGAAAAGAAACATGATTCGATACACGGTATTCATAAGCATCCTTTTTTGAAAATGGTAGCATCCGGGCAACCTAAGCGGGATGCGTGTGAACATGCAGAACAACTGTAAAATGCACTTTGTTGGCTAGTTGAGAACCAAATCAGCCTTAGTGGAAGTAGAGTGCATATTTTATATATTGCTCTTATATAAAGGTAAGGATTTTTTTAAAAAAATGGAAATCTTTTCACTTGAGCCCTTTGCTGCTTTTTCTGGTAATATTGAGGTATTTCGTAAGGATACCACCGAACCCAGGTGAACGATAAAGCTTTGAAAACACTACTTTTGCATAAAACAGCATTCAAAAAGTGAAGAAGGAGGAGAACAGCTTCATTATTCCACTGCTCATTGCAACATCTGCAGCGTTGTTGTTTATTCCCTTTATCGGCAGGATGCACCTTTTCGATTGGGATGAGATCAATTTTGCAGAATGCGCCCGTGAAATGATCGTGAGCAAGAACTTCCTTTCAGTGCAAATCGACTTTAAGCCATTCTGGGAAAAACCGCCTCTTTTTATCTGGTTACAGGTTTTATCGATGAAAGCCTTTGGGATCAACGAGTTTGCTTCCCGTTTCCCCAATGCTGTTTGCGGAATCGTTTCACTTGTTTTAATAAGCAGGTTGGGCAAAAGGCTTCACAGTGTCAAGTTTGGTGCCTGGTGGGCTTTCATTTATACAGCTTCCATTCTTCCCCAGCTTTATTTTCATTCAGGCATTATAGATCCCTGGTTTAATTTATTCATTTTTACAGCCGTTTGGTTCTTTTCATCCTATTCGGATCCCTTTGCCAGTAGCAGCCGGAAGTGGTATTATGCTATGATGTCCGGTTTTTTCATCGGTTTGGCGGTCCTTACAAAGGGCCCAACCGCCCTGCTTATCCTGGGATTGCTAATAGGAATATTCTATCTGCCTTTTCTCTTTAGGATGATCTTTAGAAAGCGCCAGGAAGTTATTGTAAGTGTGAGGTTTTCGGATTTCTTGCTCTTTAGCCTTGTTGCAATTGTAACAGGAGGTTTTTGGTTCCTGCTGCAGGTTATGGATGGGCACAAGGATATGGTGATGAAATTTATTCTTTACCAGGTTCGTTTATTTGTCATACCGGATGCTGGCCATGGCGGGCATTGGAGCTACCATTTCTGGGTATTGCTGGCAGGTGTTTTCCCTGCTTCATTGTTTGCCTTCAAAGCTTTCAGGATCAATAAAAATGACCCCGGTTTTTTCAGGCACTTCCATCGCATCATGCTGATTTTGTTTTGGGTTGTCCTCATCCTTTTCAGCATTGTGACCACCAAAATTGTCCATTATAGTTCTCTTTGCTATTTCCCGCTCACATTCTTGGCTACCAGGGTCGTTTTCGGATTGATAGACGGCTCGATGAAATGGAAGAAAGGCTTTACTGCGTTGCTATTATTTTTAACAGGTATAATTTCCCTGGTTGTTATTGGACTTCCCATTGCCATGCAATACAAACAACAGATCATTGATTCCGGGATGATAAGGGATGCATTTGCAGTGAAAAACCTTCAGGCTGAAGTGCATTGGAGTGGTTTGGAAAGCCTGCCGGGTATCTTTCTTCTCATTGGAGTGCTGATAGCCTTGCTAATCCGTAAAAAGAACATGAAGAAGGCTTTGGTGTTGCTTTTTGCAACCAGCCTGATATTTACCCATCTCACGATCCTGATATTCCCATATAAAATTGAAAAGTATTCACAACGCGCTGCCATTGAGTTTTTCCAGGAAAAGTCAAAAGAAAACTGCTACGTTCTGAATGCCGGTTATTTCAGCTATGCTCCACTGTTTTACGGTAACAAACTGCCAGGTGATGTCAAACGCCCCATGTGGCTGCTTACCGGCAATATCGATCGACCATTCTACCTCGTCCTCAAAGAAACTGAATACGAAAAGTGGAAACAGGAAATACCTGCCATGAAGGTGTTGTACAAAAAGAATGGCTTTGTGTTTTTGAAAAGAATAGATGCGCCAATTAATTAATACTAGAAGCACTTAGAGGCAGATATTTAGTTAGTTACCTGGCCTTTTTAGCATGGTATTGCTAACAAATAGCCCTTTATAATATCCAATACCCTATCTATATCCTTCTCTACTTCCTCATTTGTAAAACTCAATATACTCAGATTTAGCTGTTTTATAACTTCTTCACGGTTTTGGTCATACTCTTTCCTATTCAAATGTATCTTTCCATCGACTTCAATTACAAGTCTGGCCTTATGGCAATAGAAATCAGCAATAAAGACAAAAAGAGGATGTTGTGGCTTAAACCGGAATCCAAGTAACTGGTTTTTCCGAAGTTTCTCCCACAACAAGGACTCAACGTTTGTCATTGAGTTTCGGAGGCTTCTTGCCCTTACAAATGTTGTCGGCAAAGCGCCATAAAACATTGTGGTTTCTTTATAGACTGACATTGAAACAGAATATTGAATATTATGAATAATATAAATCTTGCGAGTAGCAAATGCTAACATCAAATTTAATATCTAGCATTGAATTGTAATTGGTTGTCAGTAACTTTTAATGTCAATTGTATTTGTTTTCCCGCCCACCACTAACCCCTGAAGGGTCCTCCCGCAGTAACTTTTGGTTAAATGAATTGAAATGTTGAATTGTCTCAGGCCCCCTTTAGGGGCAATGGGGAGGGTTGAACTTGTTTTAGAATAGAGTGCCTTCCTCCAGGAACGATAATAACAGGTATTTCTGTATGAGAAAGTACCCAGGCACCTCTTAGGGGTCAGGGAGCGGGGAGGACTTTTCTTCCTTATTTGTTAATATTCTGAATTTGCACTGAACAATAAGACATTAGAAGAAAGGTCAGAACTTATGACAAACTTGTATTTTCCCATATAGCCGATGGGGTTGATAATAATTGATACTTATATTAAGTATAACCTTTCTCCAATCCCTGGATTAATTCACATCAAAAAATCCTGTATTTATGAAATCCAAACTACTCTGTATTTGCCTCCTGTTAATTAGTATTTCTTGTTTAGCTCAAACTCCTGCATTCTGGGAAAGTCATGGAATAGGTGGGGGAGGAGCATTATTTTCTCCGTCTGTTAATCCATCTAATCCTGATGAGATATATGTATCCTGCGATATGGGTGAAGTCTTTCACTCAACCAATGGAGGAACTGACTGGAATATGATTGATTACATGCAGGTCCAGGGGGGACATGAATCACAGGTCCAGTTCACCAACAATCCCCTGATAAAATACGTAGTCGATTATACCTCCATCCAGGGAATGGACTTTATACGTCCCCTGAAAAGCATAGATGGAGGGTCAACCTGGCAACTGATAAGCGGGAATCCCTACCCGTCAGCTCCTGATGCAGGCGTGCTGAGATTACTTGCTGATTATATTAACCCGGACAATATCATCCTGGCAGGATATGGTACAATCTATTTTTCAAGTGATGGAGGATCAAATTTCCACCTGGTTCATACCTGTATCTCAAATGGTGCCGGAAACCATATTGCAGGTGCTTTCTTTGACAGCTCATCAATATACATTGGAACAAATGACGGACTGCTAGTCTCGGCTGACAACGGTCAGACATTCAATACCATGAGCGTTTCAGGTATTCCTTCCGGAGAATATATTCTTTCATTTGCCGGGGCAAAGCAGGATGGACATCTTAAGTTCTATTGCCTCACAACTACATCGGTATGGGCCGGATTTACCTATGGTGATAATTATTGGGGAGAAATGAGCGGCGTTTATAATATGGATAATGCTGATGGCAGCTGGCATCAGGCGATGGGCGGAATAGCGTCAGGATCTGACTTTCCTGTTTTTGTAGGAATGTCAGCCAATAATACAGGTATTGCCTACCTTGCTGGTGGGAGTTCAGTTAACTACCCCATCGTAATGAAGTCTGTCGCCGGAGCTGCCTGGACGCATGTTTTCCTGACTGCTTCCAACCAAAATATATACACCGGATGGAGCGGATTTGGAGGTGACCATGGCTGGAGTTACCCCGAAGCTCCATTTGGTTTTACTGTGGACAGGAATGATGCTAATACACTTATGTTCTCTGATTATGGTGGAGTTCATATTACAAAAGATGCCGGTTTGACCTGGCATCAGAAATACCTTGATCCTGACTTTGAGAATCCCATGGGTCAATCCACTCCGATTGGGAAGAGCTATCATGGAAACGGGCTTGAGAATACCTCATGCTGGCAATTGTTGTGGGCTGACAGCCTTTCAATGTATGGAGGCTATTCCGATATCACTGGAATCTATAGCGTTGATAAAGGATATGAATGGAAGTTTATCCCCGGCTTAACACAGAATACGATTTACAGGCTGGTAAAAAATACGGATGGTAAAATTTATGCCGCTACTTCTTCAATTCATGATATGTACCAATCGACAAGAATTTATGACGCTCAGATCAACAGCGGGACGGGCGCCGTTTATTTTGCCCCGTCGAATGGAGGGAATTTTAGCTTGCTCCATAACTTCGGCCACCCTGTAACCTGGATTGCCATCGATCCTGCCAATCCAGGCAGGATGTATGCCTCAGTTGCCCACAGCAACAAGGCAACCATTGGAGGTATTTATGTTACCAACAACCTCGAAGCCGGTAGTTCGTCCACCTGGACAAAAATGCCAAATCCTCCAGAAGCTAACGGGCATCCGTTCAATATCACTGTGCTAAATAATGGCGATCTAGTTGTTTCTTATTCTGCACGAAAGCCCAGTTCAAGCAAAGCTTTTACAGATAGTTCAGGTGTGTTTTATTATAATAATCTTGCTTCAACCTGGTCGAAGCGCTCCGATCCGAATATGCGATTCTGGACTCAGGATGTAGTTGTTGACCCGAATGATCCAACCCAGTCAACATGGTATTCTTGTGTTTTCAATGGATGGGGTACTACCGGGATCAATGGTACAGGCGGTTTATTCAGAACGTATGATAAAGGTCTTACCTGGAACCGGATTAGTGATGAATACCGGGTTAATTCATGCACCATCGATCCTTTAAATCCCAACCGAATTTACATGACGACCGAAACTAACGGCTTGTGGTTTAGTAATGATGCTTCATCAGCTCAGCCAGGCTTTAACAGGGTGCCGGAATATCCTTTCCGCCACCCCGTAAGGGTGTTTTACAATCCTTTCAAGCAGGATGAAATATGGGTGACTGGATTCGGCGCAGGAGTTATGAAAGGGGTTGATGGTGATCCAAACAGCATAAGCCCTTCTATCCAATCCAAGGCACCCGCTGCAAATGTTTACCCGAATCCGGCTAAAAACCTTTTAAATGTTGATATGCTCACTCCGCACGATAGGAACCTGGTTTTTGAATTGTTTGATCTACCTGGTAAAAAGTTGTTCGAGAGATCATTGGAACAAGAAAATCAAATTGACTTAAGTGTGTTCAACCTGGCTGCAGGGATTTACCTGTATTCAATTCTTGAATCCGGCAAAGTTGTTCAGCATGGAAAACTCCTGATCCATTGACCGACGGGGTGACTATAGTCACCCCGTGACTATGTCTGTCCCTCCAGCATCACCAGGGTTTCCAGGTGATGGGTATGGGGGAATTGGTCAAAGGCTTGAATGTAAGTTATTTCATAACCCTGTGTAAGCATTTTCAGGTCAAACGCCAGGGAAAGCGGGTTGCAGCTAAGGTAGATTATCTTTTGAGGGGAAGCAGCAAGAATAGTTTTCTTGATTTCAATGAGGGTTCCTGAACGTGGCGGATCTAGAATTACAAGGTCGGGCTTTCCATGCTTTTCAATGAACTCGCTCGTGAAAGTTCCCAGGACATCGCCGTTAACAAAGTAGCAATTGGAAAATCCATTGAGTTTGGCATTCATTTCTGCATCTTTCACAGCTGAATGTGACCCTTCGATTCCTATTACCTGCTTTGCTTTTCCGGCTACCGATAATCCCAGGGTGCCAATTCCTGAATAGAGGTCATACACTGTTTCATTCCCCTTCAAGTCAGCTAATTTCCTCACTGATGAGAAAATGTTTTCAGCCTGTGCAGGGTTTGGTTGGTAAAAAGATCCCGGGCTCATACGGAAGCTAAGCCCATTAGCGAGTTCTTCCAGGTAAGGCTGGGACTCAGTGTAAGGAATCAACTCTTGATCCTGCCAGGATTGCTGAATATCAGGAAGGATTGTATACCACAAGCTCACAATCTCAGGAACTGAAACTTTGATGAATTCCAGCAGCTTTTTGATTTTCAATGGATTGTCTTCACAAAATACTATAATGACCATTGCTTCACCCTTCCGGTTCACCCGAATGATCAGGTTTTGCAGGAACCCGGTTTTTTCCTTGGGATCAAAATAGGAATATCCTTCGCGGAATGAGATTTCTTTTACTGCCTCATAGATTTTCCTTCCGGGTTCAGGTTGAAGATAACATTCTTCAATATCCAGGACCTTGTAAGGGTTATTTATGAGGTGAAAACCCAATGCCTGCCTTCTGACTGGGTCTTCAATCCTGCCTTCCCCTTCATGGTACCAGCGACGGGCTGAAAAGGAATATTCAAGCTTTTGACGATAATTAATGAATTCAGGGGAGGGTAAAGGAAGGGGTATTTCAGTTGCAGGAATTGCGTATTTCGACAAAGCATTTATTAACAGTTGGCGCTTCCATCGGAGTTGCTCCCCGTATTCCATATGTTGCCATTCACAGCCCCCGCAAAGGCCATAATGCTTGCAAAAAGGCGATTGCCTGCCTTCAACAGGGGAGGTGACTTCACAAACTGAACCTCTCAGGTAATCACCTTCCCGTCGTACCTCATTTGCACTTATTCTTTCGCCGGGAATCCCGAAATCCAGGTAAATTCTTTTGGGCCCGATATACCCGAAGCTTCTACCAGCAGAATGCAGGCCAATCAGTTCTATGTCTGTATAGATGCGGTTTCGGCGCATAACAGAATTTCTCTCAATAATGGTTGATCAAAATGAATTCAAAGCAATTTATACCGCAATTTTTCAATCTAAATTGAAAAATTAAGGTCAGACTGAGCGAAGCCGAAGTCTGACCTTAATTTGAGTTTAGCTTAAGATTAAAATGTTTTACTTCCTGCTATCAATCAGGATTTCCAATATGCTGATAGCAGCTTCAGGAATCCTGGTCCCGGGACCAAAAATTGCAATGGCGCCTGCATCATAGAGGAATTGATAATCCTGGGCCGGAATAACGCCTCCAACTATTACCATGATGTCTTCACGTCCAAGGTTTTTCAGTTCTTCTATTACTTGGGGGACAAGCGTTTTATGACCTGCTGCAAGGCTGGAAACTCCAAGAATGTGGACATCGTTTTCCACTGCCTGTTTTGCAGCTTCAGCAGGAGTTTGGAACAAAGGTCCGATGTCTACATCGAAACCTATATCTGCGTAGCCGGTTGCAACAACCTTGGCTCCACGGTCATGTCCATCCTGCCCCATCTTGGCGATCATGATACGGGGGCGGCGGCCTTCGAGTTCTGAAAATTTATCGGCCAATTCACAGGCCTTGCGATAACTTTTGTCATCCTGGCTTTCGGATGAATATACTCCTGAAATAGAACGGATCACAGCTTTATACCTCCCATAAACTTTTTCAAGTGCATAACTGATTTCTCCCAGCGAAGCCCTCTTACGAGCAGCATCAATACTTAATGCCAGCAAATTCCCTTCACCTGTTTCTGCAGCATGGGTAAGAGCTTCCAGCGCTGCCTGCACTTCATCATTGTTTCTTTCATCACGCAGTTTCTTCAAACGAAGGAGCTGGGAATCACGTACAGCAGAATTATCAACTTCAAGGATCTCGATTGGGTCCTCTTTTTCAAGCCTGAATTTATTAACCCCAACAATTGTATCCTTTCCTGCATCAATCTTGGCTTGCCTGCGTGCTGACGCCTCTTCGATACGCATTTTTGGTATTCCTGTCTCTATGGCTTTGGCCATCCCGCCCAATTCTTCTACTTCCTCAATTAGTTTCCAGGCTTTGTTTGCAAGTTCATGGGTTAAAGATTCAACATAGTAGGAACCTGCCCATGGATCAACAACTTTACAGATGTTAGTTTCTTCCTGAAGGTAAATCTGGGTATTCCTTGCAATACGTGCAGAAAAATCAGTAGGTAGCGCAATGGCTTCATCCAGTGCATTCGTATGGAGTGACTGTGTGTGTCCAAGAGCAGCTGCCAGTGCTTCAACACATGTACGGGTGATATTGTTGTATGGATCCTGTTCGGTAAGGCTCCAGCCCGAGGTCTGGGAGTGGGTCCTCAATGCCAGTGATTTAGGATCTTTTGGATTGAACTGCTTGACGATCTTGGCCCACAGCATCCTGGCAGCACGCATCTTTGCAATTTCCATGAAATGATTCATCCCTACGGCCCAGAAAAATGAGAGCCGTGGGGCAAATGCATCTACGGGGATTCCAGCCTGGATACCCGTTCTGAGATACTCAAGCCCGTCAGCAAGGGTATAGGCTAGTTCGAGGTCAGCAGTTGCTCCAGCTTCCTGCATGTGGTATCCGCTGATACTGATGGAATTGAACTTCTTCATGTTCTTTGAAGTGAATTCAAAAATATCAGCAATGATCCGCATCGAGGGAATTGGGGGATAAATGTAAGTGTTGCGGACCATGAATTCCTTAAGGATATCATTCTGAATCGTTCCGCTTAGCTTTTCCATCGGGACACCCTGCTCTTCCGCAGCTACAATGTAGAAAGCCATAACGGGCAATACAGCGCCATTCATGGTCATGGAAACAGACATCTTGTCCAGGGGAATCTGGTCGAAGAGTATCTTCATATCCAGGATGGAATCGATTGCAACACCAGCTTTCCCGACATCGCCGACTACTCTTTCATGGTCACTGTCATAACCCCTGTGTGTGGCAAGATCGAAAGCAACAGATAGCCCCATCTGTCCTGCGGCCAGGTTACGGCGGTAAAAGGCATTTGATTCTTCAGCAGTCGAAAAGCCGGCATACTGGCGAATCGTCCAGGGTTTCATTACATACATTGTGCTGTATGGACCGCGAAGGAAAGGTGCAACACCGGCTGCATACTGCAGGTGTTCCATACCTGCCAGGTCTTTGGCTGTGTAAACCGACTTAACAGCAATTTGCTCGTTGGTCATCCAATCGTCGGATGTCACAACTTCGCTTGATGCTGTTGCCTCTTTAACAGGTTTATAGTCAATGTTTTTAAAATCAGGTCTCATGGATCTATATTGAAGATTGATCACAATTCTGTCTGCTATTCGTAAATTCCAAGTTGTTTGCTGGTTTTCTGAAGGAATTCCAACACATTGGTCCTGACATGTATAAAGTCATCAATGCCGGCATTTTTCAAGTCTTCAACAATTTCTTTCGGGTAACCTGCAAGGATTACCAGTAAGTCTTTGTTTCCAGATTTAAGTTGCTTAGCTATCGATGGTGCTAATTCCGGATACTCTTCATCCGAACTGCATATAACAATTACTTCTGCTTTTGATTTTAAGGCAGCCTGAACTCCTTCCTCAACGGTTGCAAATCCGGAGTTGTCAATTACAGCATAACCGGCACAGCCAAAGAAATTAGTGCTGAACATTGCCCTGGCCTTACGCATGGCAAGATTACCCATGGTCAGCAGGAATGCAGCAGGCCTTCTGTTTCCATCTTCAACATATAATTCCGTTGCCAGTCGCAGATCATCAAAGTCATCGGTTAACCTGCTGATCTCCATTTTGGGGTAACGAGTGGGCTTTTCCTCCTGTTCTTCAATATCCAGGCTTTCCTCCTCCATCTGGATCTTCTCCAGCATCCGTTCATTAAGATTAGGATATTGATTAGTTCCCAGAAGAACCATCTTTCTGGTTGCAACATCTAACTTGCGTTGCTCTTCCTGTTTTTTAATGTCTGCCTGGATGAAACCTTCTTTGATAGCTGCGATCATTCCTCCCATTCCTTCAACTTTTTGGAATAGTTCCCATGATGTTCTTGCCATCTGATCTGTAAGATTCTCAATATAATATGAACCGGCGGCAGGATCAATGACTCTTTCAAGGTAGGATTCTTCCTTAAGGATGATCTGCTGGTTTCGGGCTATCCTTGTTGATTGCAGGTCGGGATCTTTATAGAAGGCATCAAATGGTGTGATATTCAGCGAATTGGTTCCCCCCAGGATGGCGGACATTGCTTCTGTAGTAGTTCTCAGAACATTGACATGAGGATCGTACAATGTTTTGTTAAAATGAGAAGTACTGCAGTGAATATTCATGAGCATTGAGGCTTCGTTAGAAGGATTGTACTGTTCAACAATCCTTGCCCATAGCATACGGGCAGCCCTTAACTTTGCTATTTCAGGGAAATAATTGGAGCCAACGGCAAACGAAAAGACTATCCTTGGAGCTACATCATCAACCTTAAATCCGCTGCTGACGGCATTTGCAAGATATTCATTACCGGAAGCAAGGCTAAAAGCAAGTTCCTGGATCAATGTTGAACCTGAGTTATGAAAGTATTGGCCGTTTACAGTTATCATTTTGAAGGCCGGCAGGTCCTTTTTGCCAATAGAAATCATCTCGGCAACCTGGGCCATATCACTTTCCTCAGACTTGAAGAAATCGCCTTCAAGTAAAAGGTAGCTGATTGGATCAAAGTCAAAAGAGCCCTTGATAACTACTTTATTCAGATGGTGTTTCCGGATGTGCTCAGCCATCAGGTTAACAAGGTCAGGATAAGATTTTGCTCCTCCGAAATGCACAGAACAATCTCCGAAACAGATCCCCTTGAGCAGTGTTTCAATATGCTTCAAGGTTTTAATACCTGAAGCACCGAAGCCTATTCCAGTTGCACCCTTTTTGATGGAGGCAAGTGCCTCGAAGTTTGCATCTTTCGGGTCAGCTGTGCTCATTTCCTGCCTGATCTCCCAATGATTGTACCTGATCTCATTTCCCCGTACAAATGGGTACTCACCGGGCTGGGCATCAAGGTGGCTTAATTCATTAAGATCTTCACTACGATAATACGGCTTGATATCAAACCCTTCTTGAGTCTTCCAGATCAGTTTCTTGTTATAATCTGCCCCTTTAAGATCCTCTGTGATCTTTGCTTCCCATTCTTCGGTGGTTACCGGAGGGAATTCCGGGAAAAGTTTGTCGGTTTTATGATCCATCTCAGGATAATTTTATCAAATTCAGTACTCAGGTTCCGTCGGCCGGAATAGGGTGCAAAGGTATAAATATTTGATAATTCAAAGGGTTCGTATTGTTATTGAATTAACAGGAAAATTAATTTTCAGTCAAGATTTTTTTGCTGAATCATTGATTGCTGATTTCAATACATGCATTAATCTGGTCGATAGGGGATGGGAAAGACTATTTCAGAAAAATGAACCATTAAGCAGCATAATGTGTTATATTTACAATAATTAAATTTTGAAAAGTTATTTAAAAACTGGCATTTTAGGATATATATTAAGTCGCCTGGGAGAATTTTTTAAATACTTCCTCCATAGGTGGTTCCTCCCTTTTAAAGGTACCTGCAAAGCTAGCATTGAAACTTATTAATTTCAGGCATTGAACTTATAAATTATTACGAATGAAAATTGTTATTATAGGGTCTAATGGATTTATCGGCACAGCATTGAAGACCCATCTCAGAGCCAATAATCATATTGTTATTTCACTATCAAGAAGATTGATGGCACTCCCTGTTTTTCAGCTGGCAAACATGCTTGAAGGGGTTAATGTCTTTATCAACCTTGCCGGTGCTCCCATAATAGGTAAGTGGAGCAAGGAATATAAAAGGACAATTTTTAACAGCCGTATTTACACCACCCGTAAAATCGTTGAAGTAATCAATCAGCTGGAATCTCCTCCGGGGCTGTTCTTTTCATCTTCAGCTGTTGGAATATATAAGGATACCGGTGCACACGATGAATTCAGTGCAGATCTGGCTGATGATTTCCTTGGAAGTCTTTGTCGTGACTGGGAAACGGAGGCGCTCAGAGCTGTGAAAGCTACTCGCGTAATAATAATGCGCACAGGCCTGGTTCTTGGTTCAGAAGGAGGTATGCTTCAAAAGATGTTACCAGTCTTCAAATGGGGACTGGGAGGGAAGATAGCTTCCGGAACACAGGCCATGTCATGGATTCACATTAATGATGTTGTCGCTGCATATGATTTCATGATATTTCATGAGGAGGTTAAGGGAATAATTAATCTGACAGCTCCTCAACCCACTGATAACGAGCGGTTCACAAAACTCCTGGCAAAGATTCTGAAAAGGCCAGGCTTGTTTCCGGTTCCTGCTTTTGTACTTAATTTGATGTACGGTGAGGGTTCAGTAGTATTGACCAAAGGTCAGCTTGCAATTCCCCGAAAACTGCTTGAAGCAGGATTCAGATTTCAGTTCAGCGATTTGGAACCTGCTTTGCAAGACCTACTCATAAAGAAGTCATCGTATTAATAAAAAACCCCGGTTTTACCCGGGGCTTTTTTATTCCATTACTTCAAATTATTAAATAGCTCCTTCGTCATAAGCTTTCTCACCATGGATTGCAATGTCCAGTCCTAATGCTTCTTCTTCTTCGGAAACACGAACTCTCGTGATCATATTAATCAATGAAAGCATAATGTAAGTGAAAACAAATGCATATGCTGAAGCTGCAACAACAGCAACAAATTGCTTGAAGAAGAAATTTCCGTTTCCAAACCATAAACCATCAGCACCACTGGCATTAACTGCTTTGCTTGCAAATACTCCCAAAAGAATAGTTCCCAAAACACCTCCAATTCCGTGGACACCCCATACATCCAATGCATCATCCCATTTCATGCGGTTCTTGAGCATAACAGCAAAATAACAAACTAAGCCTGCTATGCTACCAATTATAGGCGCTGCCCAGAGTGGTACATACCCAGCACATGGTGTAATAGTAGCAAGCCCTGCAATGGAACCAGTGAGTAGTCCAACAAATTTTGGTCTTCGTTCACGGATCCATTCAACGACAACCCAGGCAACTGTAGCAAAAGAAGCAGCAACATCCGTATTCAAAAATGCAGTGGAAGTAACAAAATCAACATTTAACTCACTCCCGGCATTAAAACCATACCATCCGAACCAAAGCAAGCCACTTCCAATAGCAACAAGTGGAATACTATTGGGAGTTGAATTTTTGTTTGCCCTGGCTCCAATATAAAAAACAGAAGCTAGAGCTGCAAAACCGGCAGTTGCATGAACAACAATACCACCTGCAAAATCAAGAACACCCCATTCAGCTAATAAACCACCACCCCAAATCATATGCACGAATGGATAGTAGACAAAGATTTGCCAAACAGTTAAGAAAATAAGATAGGATTTGAAGGTGACCCTGTTCACGAAAGCTCCGGTAATAAGAGCAGGAGTGATAATAGCGAACATCATTTGATAGGCAATGAATACAATTTCAGGTATCTTCCCGTTAGAATACATTGAATTGATGCCAACTCCATTGAGAAATGCCTTGTCAAAGTTTCCCAGGATACCACCGGCTCCCCCGCTAAAACATAGTGAGTAGCCAAAAATGAACCACAGAACTGTTGTCCATCCAAGGGAGGCAAAACTCTGGATCATAATGGCCAGGATGTTACGTTTGGTGGCTAATCCACCATAAAAGAAAGCAAGTCCGGGGGTCATAAGCATGACGAGGCTGCAAGCTAGCAGCATAAACCCGGTTGAACCCGTGTCGAGCATAAGATTGAAATTAAAAGGTTTGAATTATTGTAAGGTGATCCCGAAAACAAGAAAAATGTTCTCGGCTTGAGGATTGGTTATGAGAGATGTGCTGACTGGAAGTGAAAAGGAGTCAGAGATCTTGATGTTCTTTGTGGCAGTGATGCCAAGGTTTACAACACCCGGACTTTCACCATAAAACCCGGTTTCACCCTTGTCCTTGTCTGGCCTGTCAGGTGTGAACCCAAGAAATGCATTGCAACTTGTTTCGCTGATATTAAAATTGTAGCCTAACTCCACATAGGTGGAATACATGTTATCCCCGTTGCTTTTTTTAGCATCGGCTCCATAAACATTTGTTGCTACCATAAGGCTTATGGGAATATCCTTATTGCCCAGGAACTTGGCGGCAACTTCAAATAAATGGCCGGTTTGATCTTTTTTATAGCTGAAATAATGATTCTTTATTGTATCTTCAAATGGAAGGAAATAATCAGTTACAGTAATATTAAACGACTTGCCAAGGTTGACAGAAGCATAAAGATCCGCTTCCTGCCGCTTAATAGTGTGGCTCAATGAGTAAGCGCCCCATGCACCCAGCGTGAAATTGCCATAAGTATACTCAAGGCAAGGTTGAATGCTGGGAGCAGATCCGCCAAGATTCATTCCCCGCCATATGTAACGGCTCACGATATCAGCAGAAGCATCCAGTTTACCCTTTGTTTTTTCTTCCTGGGCTGATAAATGCATGAAACAGCCACTTAATAAGGCAGTTAGCAATAGAAATAGCAAAATGTTTCTGTGCTTTGTCATACTATTCATTGTGTTTGATTTGCGGCAAAATTTGCTCTACAAAACAGTTCACACAATAGAGGTAACTTGATTTTTATCTGCACAAATTACGTAAAAAAATTGCTTATAAAGCGTAGCTGGGATCGACTTGGATTTTTTCAGCATTACAAGGGGGATCAGTTGCAGAGTTCCGGGTTCCATATTCCGAGTGCAATAGCCCTAATAACTCAATGCTTTGTATTTTGATTTTTGCATTTCTATCTTTTTGCCCTCCTCAACGCCCTTCGCCCTTTACCCTTTGCGCTTCGCCATCAGCCCTATGCCCTTTGCGCTAAGCCCTACGCCCTTCGCCCTTCGCCCTTTGCCCTTTGCCTTATGCCCTTTGCGCTTAGCCCTTAGCCCTACGCCCTTCGCTCTTCGCCCTACGCTCTTCGCCCTACGCTCTTCGCCCTACGCTCTTCGCCCTACGCGCTTCGCCCTACGCGCTTCAGATCTCAATCAGCTTTTTCCTTATTGCAAACTTCACCAGTTCGGCAGTTGTGTGCATTTCAAGCTTTTGCATAATATGGCTCTTATGTGATTCCACCGTTCGGATGCTGATAAATAGCTTCTCTGCAATTTCATAATTGGGTATACCTTCTGCCAGCATCCTGAGTACTTCCAATTCTCGTTTGGATAGTTCTTCAAGGCCTTTGTCATTGTCTTTCTTTGATTTCGCCTTCTTGATATAGCTCTTAAGCATGATCTCTGATATCTGCTGACTGTAATATTCCTTACCATCCGCGATACTTTGAATAGCTTCCAGCAATTCATCTCGGGTAGTGTTCTTGGGTAAATATCCCTTAGCACCTTCAGAGAGTGCTTTGAAAATGAAATCTTCACCTGTATACATTGACAGGATAAGAATCCTGATTTCAGGATAGGCGGTTGAAATCCTACCGCAAATCTCAAGCCCCGAGATATCAGGTAGTTCAATGTCAAGGATCAAAACATCGGCAGGATGATTCTGAAGGACCTCAAACAACTCCTTTCCTGTAGCTGCCTGTGCCACAATTGCAATTTCTGCAGCTCCATTAAGCATCGATTTCAAACCATCTCTAACAACCTGATGATCATCTACAAGGATTATTTTTATGGGTTCTTGTTTCATCATTTCAAAGGTATTTGAATTTCTATAGTGGCTCCGGATCCGGGTTGTGATTGGATCGAAAAAGTTCCATTCAGAAGACTGGTCCTTTCCCGCATATTGTTAAGTCCGTTTCCTAAGCTGACTTCCTCAATGTTAAATCCTTTGCCATTGTCAGAAATACTAAGGAATATATTCTCCTTGGTCTGGGTAATTTCAACTTTGGCAGCTGTTGCAGATGAATGCTTTACAATGTTGTTTAATGCTTCCTGAACAATACGGAAAAGATAGGTTTTTGTTTTTTTGTTGATGAATTCAAAATCGCCGACGGGATCGAACGTTACTTCTACATTGCTATAGGTTGATACTTCATCACAATGATTGCTCAGCGCAGCCTTGAGGCCGAATTGGGTTAACTGGGCCGGCATGAGTGCATTGGAAATTCTCCTGACCTCCTCAACCAATTGATCGGAACCTGTTTTTAGCTCTTCTAGTGAATATTTAATCTTACCGGGCTCTTCGGGAGAAATAGATTCAAGCCTGAGTTTCTGGGCAATAAGAGACTGCCCTAGCCCGTCATGCAGCTCCCTTGACAAACGCTGTCTCTCCATATCCTGACCATCGAAAGCGGCGCGCATTCTCATCGCCCTTTCATCCTGCAATTCTTTTTCCTTTTGTTTCAACTGCTCACTCATGAGGTTGAATGACTGGGCTAATTCACCAATTTCATCATTGGTTTTCACATTTACCTGGGTTCCTAATTTGCCCTTGCCTAATTCCTGTGCTGCTTTCTGAAGCAGGATGACAGGTTTGGAAATTTTCCTCGAAAGCCACCAGGTGGCAAAAAATACAATTACAGCTATAAAAACGGTTATGAATATAACATTGTTCCTGATAGAATAAATCGGAACCATGGCTTCTTTCATATCGATTTCAGCTATAACAGCCCAGTCAGGACAAGGAGGCCTTAATTGTGCAAAAGAGCCGAGGACTTTAATACCTCTGTAGTCATTCATCAGGTAGGTTCCGTCACTCCCGGTAAAAGCAAGCCTTGATGTGGAAGTGTCAATCTGGATGTGAAACAATGCTTTTTGAATGAACCTTGAACTGCTTCTCAATAACCTGTCTTTCCCTACCAGGTAAGCTTCCCCTGAATTTCCAAGGCCATTCATCGGGCTCCTGTCTGCCATCAGGCTGTCAACGGCTGTTGACCTTAGTTCTGCAGCAATTGAAAAGTATCCAGGTCCATTATTCTTTTTTACGTCTACAATAATATATTGCACCCACCTATTGTCCGTTGTTTTCTGTATAAGATCCGAAATAAATATGCCTTTCCTTGCATCCGGAAGGTGCATGATTGAATCCAGGCTCAGTTGGTCCTCAGTTTCAGGATGATTCGACCATTGCTTATCTTTTGCCTGGAAGGCAATTACTTCCTTGTTGCAGAGTATAAAAATGTTATTATAAATCGCATTGAACTGTTGGATTGTAGAGATAGTGGTTAAAAGGGATTTATGATCTTCAAGAGTTGCTACGCTGCAATTTTTAAGCCCGGTGGGAAAAGCTTCTGATGCAATCACCTGTACTTCGCGGACCCTGTCCCGGTAAAAGGCTTCAACCTCTTTTCTTTTCAGGTATCTGACACTGGCAAGCTGATCGTAGGTCCTGGTCATTTGCGCCTTACTGGCCGAAATATAGGAATACATGCCAACAATGCCGATTGCACCCATACTAAGGAGCATAAAACTGATAATAAGCTTTTCCGACAAGGTTATTCTAGCCATCCCGTATTGATTCCTATTATTTCAAGAATTCTAGTTAATTTCTGTATTATTTAGCCGCAAGAATACCCGGAACAAACGGCCAATATTCATAAGCTATTTGCCAACAATGCTCATCTCATCAATCAACCTGGATGCTCCTGCAAATTTGTCAATAATAAAAAGGCAGTACCTGATATCCAGTGATATATTACGACATTGATCCTTATCGTACAGCAAATCACTCATGGTTCCTTCCCAGCAACGGTCAAAATTGATCCCAATCAGGTGGCCGTCGGCATCTAAAACCGGAGAGCCGGAATTTCCGCCGGTGGTATGGTTCGATGCAATGAAAGCAACGTGCATTTCTCCATCAGCATCAGCATATTTGCCATAATCTTTCTTCTGATACAACTCCTTGAGTTTTGGTTTTACTGAATAATCGTAAATGTCAGGATTCTCTTTTTCCATAATTCCACTGAGAGTTGTATACCATTTATAATCAATAGCATCAGCAGGGGAATATCCCTTTATGTTTCCGTATGAAACCCGTAAGGTTAAATTGGCATCCGGATAAAACCGTTTGAAGGGTTGCATTTCCATCTGTGAGGCCATGTAAATTCGCTGCAGGCTGTCCGTTCTGGAGTAGAATTCAGTGAGCCTGGGAGAAAGTTGGTTCTGGAGATATGAATATACAGAAGTAGCAACCTTAAATGCTGGATCTTTCTCAATCTTCCTGTAATCCTTGCGTTTGAAATTTTTCATGAGCCTGATCACCCTATCCAACTGGCTGAAGAAGCTCTTTTCATAAACATCACTTGCCCACAGTTTATAATCATTGTTATATTCGGATCTGAATGTTGTAAAAATATCAGGTAATAGGTCCTGCCTGCATTTGCTTCCATAAATACTCATCAGGGAAACAAAGTTCCGGGCGTCTATTGTAGAATTATAATTCTTGAAATACCCTTCAGCTCCTGACAGAAGCTTTTGGGCTGTTTTGCTGATTTCTTCATCTGTAACTGCCTTATCCCTGCACTGCATTACAAGAGCGTTAAACCCATAGGAATAGCGTATAAGTTCAATGCCGAGGGCTCCTTCGGTAAGGTACGTATACGCTTCATAATAGGGTTGAAATAACCTGCATGCATTTGCATATACAGGCAAAAGGCTTCCATACAGGGTTTTACGGACAGGATCAGAGTTAATCCATTTGGTGAACTGTTGTTCAAACAATTTCTTTTTCTCAATCCCATCTAATGTCCTGATCCCCCTGGTTTCACCAATCATCTTTTTCCAATAGTTTGCAATTGTTGCAGCCTTGGCAGAATACTGAAGCCTGGTAAGCTTATCCTCATTCATCCCTTTGTTAATAATATCAAGCCTTTTCTGCCGGAGTTCTATGGCAATTGGATTGTGGATATTAGCATTCAGATTGACTGATACCGATGGCAAATACTCCTGGGTTGTGCCCGGGAACCCATAAACAAAGGTGAAGTCACCTTCCTGAACACCTTTCAGGGAAATGGTGAATTTCATTTTTGGATGAAACGGAACATTTTCTGTTGAATAGTCGGCAGGTTGATTATCCTTACCAGCGTAAATCCTGAAAACAGAGAAATCACCTGTATGCCTTGGCCACATCCAGTTATCCGTGTCGCCTCCGAATTTTCCAATATCGGATGGAGGTGCTCCAACAAGACGAATGTCAGTAAATGTTTCAGTTACAAAAAGATAATACTGGTTGCCGCCATAAAATGGTTTAACGCTAGCTTTATAATGGGTTCCATTGATAGCAGCGGAGATTAGCGTTTCAGAATTTTTCTTAATGATTGATTCCCTTTGGCTTTCAGTTAATTGAGCTGTTATTCCCGTCAAAGCCTGGTTGGTCACATCCTGCATGCTGATCAAAAAAGTGACACTTAGCCCGGGATTAGGGAGCTCTTCTGAAAAGGACTGCGCCCAGAAACCTTCGCCCAGGTAGTCATTTTGCAGGGAGCTATGGCGTTGAATGTTACTGTAACCACAATGATGATTAGTGAGAAGCAAGCCTTGCTCAGAGACAATCTCAGCGGTACACCCGCCCCCAAAAAGGACCACCGCGTCTTTCAGGCTTGAATGATTGACACTGTATATATCATCAGCGGAGATTCGCATCCCCATATCATGCATTTCTTTTTCATTTAACTGGCTTAGGAGAAGAGGCAGCCACATGCCTTCTCCCGCTATGATCAAACCATTTATTAATAGAAATATGGCCAATAACATTATCCTTCGCATATGGGCAGGGAATATGATTAAGAAATGTGAATCTTATGGAATCCAACTTACTGGCGGGCAGCAATGGTTTCGATTTCCACCAATGCTCCGAGGGGAAGTTTTACTACGCCATAGGCAGCCCTGGCCGGGCTGTTTTCCTTGTAGTAATTCCCGTATATTTCATTCATGGCGGCAAAATTATTCATGTCGCTTAAGAGACATGTAGATTTCACAACATCATCAAATGTATATCCTGCTTCCTCAAGAATGGCGCCTATATTCTTCATTACCTGTTCTGTCTGTTCTTTTATCCCGCCCTCAACAATGGTTGCTGTTGATGGGTCAATAGGCACCTGCCCGGAAATAAATAACATGCCATTGATTTCAACGGCCTGACAGTATGGCCCAATAGCTTTAGGGGCCCTTTCGGTGTAAATGATTTTCTTCATCTTTATTGGTTTATTGGTCAAAAGTATTAAAAATCGGTTGAGTCAACCTGAAATTCCGCCGTTCGAATAAAGCCAGCGTATAGAGATGGTTAAAAGTTCAATTTTGACAACTATTTTGAGCCGATATTTATTGGTGAGACTAAACCATTTCCAAGCAAATTTCGTAAATTTACGTCCTGATTGTAAGTCCCTGGTAATGGGTTGCATTTTAGTAGTTCGTTCTACCGGTATAAAATGTTGCCCACATTGAATTGTTTTAGCTAAAATCCTATTTTTAGATTGTCATTTTAGAACATACTCACAAGATTAATATTGAATTATGAAGCAGGAGAGTGATTTGTTTACAGGAATGAATGGCAAGAATCATGAGGATGGATATTATTGCAATCTTCCACAAACCTCTTTTATTTATTTCGACAGTAATGGAACTATTCTCGATTGTTGTGAACGCCTATGCAAGAATTCAGGTGTAAGCAGGTTGGATTTGCTGGGGCATAATTTGTTCGAGATCAAGGATAATCAGAATCTTCTTAAGACCATTCAGGGGAAAGACCTGGCTAAACCATTTCTTTTTGAAGGTATGTTAAGATTGCCAGGAGCCAATTCCGGCATTCAGGCTTTAATTTGTTTATACAGGTTCGAAAACCAGGGAACAAATGCAGATCAGATTGTAGGCTTTATTGATCTGACTTCCTCTCAAAATGAATTTATCAGGGCAATGATGACTTCTGACCATTTCAGGATCATTGCCGAAAACTCTGCAGATGCCATTTCCTTGCACGAACTCAATGGGAAACTAATATACATGTCTCCATCGATTGTAAAATTGAATGGTTATTCAAGTAAAGAGATTGGGCAGATGGAAACCTTTGATACTGTCTTTCCCGATGATATTGATCTGGTTAAGGATGCGCTCCATGAAATTGGGAATGGTCATGATATGACAAAGGTGAAGTACAGGCTGGTTCATAAGAGTGGAAACCTGATCTGGGTGGAAAGTACTTGTCAAAGTGTGAATGATAAGTCCGGCAAGCCGTATGCTGTTTCTGTTGTTACCCGAAATATTAACATTCCCAAACTGATTGAGGATTCCTTGAAATTGAGCGAGGAGAAATACCGTACACTTGTAAAATATCTGCCCACCGGTATCCTTTTGCTCAATACCAGCGGAGAAATACTGGAGGTCAATCAGGCATTACTGGATATATTGGGCTCGCCCGGAGAAGAGCCAACAAGAAGCATAAACCTGTTTAAGTTCGAGAACCTGGTTAATGCCGGTATCAGTGCTGACCTGATGAAATGTATCCAGGACAGGAAGGTGATCAATGGACAGGCTGAATACATAAGCAAGTGGGGTAAGAAAAGCTACCTGCTCTATAGTGCTGTCCCTGTTTATGACAGTACAGGAGAGATTACCCAGGTAATCGGCAATGTAAGGGATGTTACCCGTATCAAAAGAGCAGAAGAAAAGAGCCAGCAACAGATAGATTTCCTCAATATCGTTATAAACACAATCCAGGAGCCATTTTTTGTCAAGGATGAGCATCACCGCTGGATCATGTTGAATGATGCTGCTATCCAGATGATGGGCCATCCCAGGGAGGAACTCATCGGTAAATCGGATTATGAGTTATATCCGAAGAAACAGGCTGATATCTTCTGGGAAAAGGACTCCTGCGTATTTGAAAATGGTTCCGATGTAAATGAAGAAACAATAACCTGGAGTGATGGTTCAGAAAGAACTATAATCACTAACAAACAACTTTATACCGAAAGTAATACAGGCAAGAAATATATAGTTGGAACCATTCACGATATTTCAGAAATCAAGGATACCCTGGTCAAACTGGGGGAAAGTGAAAGAAAGTACCATGATCTGTTCGATAACGCTAATGATTTCATTTTTACTACTGATCTTAATGGTGTATTTACCAATGCTAACAAGGCGTTATTGAGCAGGTTGAATATCAAACAGGAAGAACTTGGCGACTTTAGTATATACAGTTTCTGCAAGCCTGATACGATTGAATATGCCCGTGCTGTAACAGCCAAACTAATGGAGGATGGCACAATCGATCCATTTGAAATCCAGACTCCCGAAGTCGATGGAAAGTCAGTAACGCTTGAAATCCGGGCCAGGATGATCTATGAAAAAGAAATTGCAGTTGGAATCCAGGGTATAGCAAGAGACGTAAGTGAGAAGAAACTGGCAAGCGAGAAATTGGAGAAAGTAAACAAGGAATTACATGAATTAAATGCCAGCAAGGATAAGTTCTATTCAATAATAGCACATGATCTCAAAAATCCTTTTAACAGCCTGATTGGTTTTTCGGAATTGTTACTCGAAGATTTCGATGAACTCAGTAAAGATGAGATGCGCGATTATGTGGGTATCATCAGGAATACTGCCCGTAATTCACTTATCCTGCTTGAAAACTTGCTGGCCTGGTCAAGGTTGCAAACCGGAAGAATGGTTTATAACCCTGCAAACCTGGTTTTGGCCAATGAGGTTGATGCCACCACCACTGTTTTGTATAGCCTGGCATACCGCAAGAAAATTGAAGTGGATAATATGGTAGATAAGAGCATCCAGGTAAAAGCCGATCAGAACATGCTCCTCTCCATTCTCCATAACTTGCTCATGAATGCTATAAAGTTTACTCCTCAAAGCGGGAAGATAACTATTCAATGTAACCTGGTTAGTATTGACATTGAAGGTTCCAGGGTGGAAAAAGCAGAAATTTCCGTTACTGATACAGGAATCGGAATGAGTGCTGAAGACCAGGCAAAACTATTTTCGCTTACAAAACCTTTTACAATGCCAGGAACTGAAAAAGAAACCGGGACAGGTTTAGGCCTCCTCCTGACAAAAGAAATGGTTGAGAAGCATGGTGGCATTATTAAAATAAAAAGCCAGCCCGGTAAAGGGTCTACGTTTTCTTTCCAGGTTCCCGTGTTTGTCCCATAAGCGGAATTTATTTTTTATAATTGAATAAAGCTGGCAAAAAAATTAGCATATTTGAATGTTAGAAAGTGGCAATATTAATTGAATATTGATAATTTATTTATCAAATTATAATTTGGGCCATTACCTTTGCTTTGCAAGTGTATTAAGTGCTATGGGCATACTTTACAACTCATTGTTTATAATGATTATGGATAGTCGAAATTCATAATCAGGTTGTTGGCATATTATTTGTTTACTCATGGACACAAATAAAAAAAACACCTTAAATAGGTTTTACAGGTACAGAGCAAATTTGTATCTTTATCAATCCAGTTGGGATTATGCAAAATCAGAGTGAGGAGAGGAATTCTGAAAGCATGCCCTTCCCCAGTTCTGCTGATAATATCGGCCAGGGAAAGGTACTTTCAAACGATACCTGGAAGCATCTAGTAGATGCATCATCAGGTTTCGTATTATTCCTTGCTCCTGATAAGCGTATCCTTAATATCAATAAACCCCTTGCTAACTTTCTTGGCGGCAAACCTGGCGATTTCATCGGGAAATTGTGCTATGATGTAATTCACAATACAACAGAACCTCTTTTTGATTGCCCGCTAACGAAATTATCTTCATCCAGCCAGGTTGAGTCCTCGCTAATCGATGATGTTACTTTCGGAAAAGCGATTTTTAAGGCAGTTCCGGTGAAGGATGATAGTGGCAATACCAGGGGATGTCTACACTTTATAGAACCAGTTGAAAACTCAGGGGTTGCAGATATTCAATCAGTTGCGTCAGAGAGAGCAATGTATTCCCTGGTTAACGCAATGCCAAATCCTACACTTGTTTGCGATTCAAATGGGAAAATAACAATTGCATCAAAAAGTTTTATTGACATTACAGGAATTGGTGATGCAAACGCAATAACTAGTAGTAATTTCATCACTTTCCTTGTGCCTGATGATATTGAGAAAGCCTTGCTCAATTTTAACCAGGTTGTCAATGGTTCAGCCACTGCCGCTATTGATCAATTTAGCCTGCGCCGCGCAAACAGGGAATCGCTCCATTCGGAAGTTTCCATGACACCGGTGCTGAATCCCAATCAAAAAGTTGGGAATATTCTGCTGTCATTCAGAGATATTTCAGGACAAAGAGACCTGAGGGAATCAGCGTCCAAAAATCATATTCGTCTCAGTAGGTTTAACCAGACTTTCCTTGGTTTTTCACCTGCTCCGGATCTTAACATAAGTCGGTTGATCACGCTGCTGGGCGAAATGCTCGGAGCCTCGAGTTGCAATTATGTCAAATTCCAGGGAGATCAATCCCTGCCACTAGTTTCATGGCAATCTCCTTTCCTGTTTGATTTCACACCAGATGTCATTACAGATATATTGACAGATCTGCTTGGGAATAACACTTCTGATTTTTCAGTTCTGTTAAAACCTCAACTTTCTCCCTATATTCAGGCAAATCCTGCCTTGCAGGATAAATATGGTATTAAGTCCATTTTGGGAATTGCCGTCAGGTCAGGTGCAATACTTGTTGGATATGTTACCCTGGTATTTACCTTCAATATTCAGCTGAAGGATGATGACCGGGAATTCTGTGCTATGATAGCATCTGCATTGGCTTTGGAAAGTTCAAGGATGTCAGCTTCAAAGACTTCGGAAGTTACTGACTTCAATTACAGGGAACTTTTTGACTTCTTTACTGATTCCATCTATATCCTCAATCCGGAAGGTGTCTTCCTGGATGTAAACTCCGGAGCTACAAGCATGTATGGCTATTCCAGGGAAGAAATGATAGGTAAAAACCCGGAAATGCTATCCGCACCGGATAAGAATGACCTTGAAGCAACCAATGAAGCTATCAGGAAAGCATTTAATGGAGAATCACAAATCCTGGAGTGGTGGGGTAAACGAAAGAATGGAGAGATATTTCCGAAAGATATTGTCCTCAACCGGGGGAAATATTTTGGAAGAGATGTAGTAATCGCGATAGGAAGAGATATTTCTGAACGTAAACAGGTTGAAGAGAAATTATTAGCCTATAATCTCGAGTTGAGGGAGTCAAATCAGAGCAAGGATAAATTCTTCAGTATCCTGGCTCATGACCTTAAGAATCCTTTCGGAGGTCTGCTTGGTTTTATCGATCTGCTTTACGAAGACATTGATGAACTTTCAACTGAGCAGGTAAAGGAATATTTGCAGAATATCCGGACGGCCTCCTATCATACTTACTCATTATTGGAGAATCTCCTGGAATGGTCCAGGATTCAAACCGGGAAAGTACAGTTCAGGCCCACCTTATTTGATCTTAAAGATGAGATTGAATCAGTTCTTCTTGTTTTGGAAGCAAACTCAATACGGAAGAATATCAAGCTAATTAGCAAAGTATCGCCAGGAATACAGGCAGAAGCGGATCGTAACATGATCCATTCTGTTATTCAGAACCTTATCACAAATGCAATAAAATTCTCCAATTCCAACAGCCAGGTTATCATTGAAGGTCGATTCCTTCCTCCTGACAAAACCCAGGAATCAAATGATGCCGCACCTGACACAGTAAAAAAATGGTATCAGCTTGATATTACTGATACGGGGATTGGAATACCCGAAGATATAATGCCAAAGTTATTCAAGCTTGATGGCCAATTCTCCATGGCAGGAACTGCTAATGAACCTGGTACAGGATTAGGATTAATTCTATGCAAGGAAATGGTCGAGAAAAATGGTGGAAGAATTTGGGTAAAAAGCCATCAAAACCAGGGATCTACCTTTTCCTTCACTCTCCCATTAGCAGATTAGATTTCTATTTATTGAGGTATGCATAAGTCTTTTTTATGCTATTTCGGCTTGTGATCCAAAGTTTATCCTTCTATCTAAAAGGAAAAGCTCAGAACAAAATTTCCGTATTTTTGTTTTCAATTTACTGGTACCACTATAGTGATTTGTTGAATAAAGCAGATGATTCAGACTTAATTTTTCAGGTTATAGTTAGCCTGGATATTGAAAGTCAATCTGTTTTTGAGCCTTGAATTATTAGTATCTGTTAGCATTATTCTGTGTATCAGAATAAGTAAAGCGAAGTTTACTATGCAGAAAGAACCCCTCAACGAATCTTCAAGTATTCCCGATAACAAAGATCATGAACTTGTTATTTCCAAAGTAAAATCACTTCCTGAAAATGTTTGGGAAGCTATTTTTGATTCCATTCCCGATCTGATCACTGTTATTGATAAAAATTGCAGGGTTGTCAGGGCTAACAAGGCGATGACTGAGAGATTAGGCATTACCGAAGAAAGTATGGTTGGGTCATACTGTTATGAATCCATACATGGTTTGTTTTCTCCAATGGGGGGATGCCCGCATGTTCAACTTCTTGAAGATGGGCAAGGGCATATTTCAGAAGTTTTTGAGCCATTACTGAATGGAGTATTCCTGGTATCAACCACACCGGTTTTTGATAAGGAAGGAACAGTAGTGGGGAGTGTTCATATTGCCAGGGATATTACGCTTCGAAAGCAGGCTGAAGATAAACTTCAGACATACACGGTAGAATTGGAAGACCTTAATGCCAACAAGGATAAGTTTTTTAGTGTAATAGCTCATGACCTGAAAAGCCCTTTCCAGGGATTATTGGGATTCACGGACCTGTTGCTGGAGGATTTTGATATGCTTCAGAAAGACGAGATCAAGAATTACTTAATCAACATCAGGAATGCTTCACACAATACCTATTCCTTACTTGAAAATTTGCTGGACTGGTCGAGAATTCAATCGGGACGGATGAATTTTACACCATCTCGCATCAATCTTGCACATGAAGTGGGGCAAGTACTTGATATTTTGAATAGCAATGCAATCAGGAAAGGGATAAGTCTGACTAGCCTTGTGGAGCACGAGATCGAGGTGTTTGCAGATCAGAACATGGTCCATTCAGTCATTCAAAACCTGGTTTCCAATGCCATTAAGTTTTCCAACAGCAGGGGGCAGGTTGTTGTCACAGCAGAAAAGGGACAAATTTCTAATAACGATGAATCACCTGATAATGCCATCAAAAATTATATCAAGGTTAACGTAAGGGATCACGGAATCGGCATACCTCAGGAGGCGATAGCAAGGATATTCAGCCTTACTGATCATTTCAGCCTGAATGGTACTGCAAACGAACCCGGAACCGGATTGGGCCTGATTCTTTCAAAGGAAATGATTGAACGTCACGGCGGAGAGCTTACTGTAAACAGTAAGCCAGGTGAAGGGTCAACGTTTTCATTTACATTGCCTGTTGAATAAACTCTATAGATTATCCCGGAAATCTTTTTTCTTGGTCAGTTTCAAATCCTGCAATACAGAAGATTTGACATTGATCTGGAAATTCCAGCTTTTCTGGAATCCATAAGGGATCCAGTTAAACCGCATTTCCCAGCAGTGCAGGTTTCGGTATACACTGAATGATGTGTAGGAAAAATCCTTGTTTTTGAAATCGTAACCTGTCCGGGCAGTAATTTTCCACTTATCTGTCACACTAAGGTCACCACTAACATTAAGCGTTTGAACTATTGTCTTCTGCCTCTTACCGGTAGTAAGTGATAAACAATTATAATTGAATGTATAATCCAGGTGCACATTCCAGGGATTATCCCAGTCAATAAATTCATCCGGATTGTTCTTTATTTCACTCATTTCAGCTTCAGTGGCTGACGCAGGAGTTGGTTTGTCTGCCTTTTTCTGTTTAGGTTTGATATCATAGCCAACACTAAGGTTCCATGCCGAGTTCATGAAATTCAGGAGCTTCTTGTTAACATCCCATTGATACTTATTGTAATAGATGCCTTTGCTATTGGTGGCGTAGGGGGAGAACGATCCGGAATAAGTAATATTGATTTTTTTGAAGAGTGTAGTCCTGGCACTGACCGAAACCGGAGATAATCTCATGGAATCCTTAACCAGGTCATAGGAGGAAGAAATAAGCATGTTGTCGATCAACATTATTTTCTGTTCACCGGTTACTGTATCTGACTTTGATTTTACCTTCATTTCAAGGTTATTGTTGAGCGAAAACCCTATCGTTCCCGATCTTCCCCTGCCCGGCGGAGACGTAAAGGCATTCAGGTAGGTGCCATCCTGGAAAATGGAATAGGTTTGAGTGTTTCCCAGGGTATCTGTTTGAACAGTCTTGTAATAGCCTAATTGTGCCCTCCCGAAATCCGGCCTGTATCCGAAGTTGACTGAAGGCTTCACAACATGTCTGATAGCTCTTACAGGGCCATGTTTAAAATGTAGCATTCCATAAACGGTTGTTCCGATTGAGGAAGAATAGTTGTATTCACGGGCTGCCCTTATTCCTCTTATGGTGTCAACCTGGACATGTGGTGCAAGTGTGTCTCCGTTCACAATAGTTTGTTCATTAATCCACGTTTTCCTGATGGTCCGGGGAAACCAGTTTTCGGTGTAATTGATAGAATGTGACCAGGTAAAATATTTGAAAAGCTTGAATGATCCACTAAGCGGGATTGTATGTTTGACACCACTGATGAACTTGTGCATGGATTCAGGCTTGAAGAGGAGCGAGTCCTTTTCGGTGATCTGGTTCTTCAGGTTCATGCTGTACGTAATGCTTATAGATTCGTACCAGGCAGGGTTTCCGCTTTGTATCTTTCGTTTGAATGGATAATACCTGTTAAAGCCAACTTCAACAGTTGGCAGGGTAATCGTTACATCGCCGGTAGAGGTGTTTTGGCTGTGGGATGCACTAGTTGATAAATTGGCGAAATCTCCCAAACGCATGTTATAGCTGATGCTGGATGAAAAAGTGTTTGTAAGATAGTCGTTGACGGAATTCGGGCTGTTGTACTTGTTGAATTTTCTGCTTCCTGCTTGCACCATAGCAGAGAATATACCGTTAGGCCGGGCTTTCGGGTCCTGCCTGTGAGACCAGGTGATGAAGAAATCCTTGCTTTTGCTGTAACTCGGCGTTCCTTGCACACCAAGGACATTATTGGCATATTTCAGGCTAAAATTACCGGAATACTTATACCGTTTCTTGTAGTTGACAGAAGGCTTTAATGCCCAACTTCCCCTTGAATAAATGTCTCCAACCATCAAAAGGTCAAAATGATCACTTAATCCAAAGTAATATCCACCATCCATGAGGTAGAAACCCTGGTTAGTCATTTCTCCCCAGGTGGGCATCTTGATACCTGAACTCCGGCCTTTCTTATTCGGAAAGAGACCAAAAGGCAGGACCAGAGGAAGTGGTACATCCTCAATGCTTAGGTAGGCAGGCCCGGTCACGATCTTATCTCCAGGAATTACCTTAGCACGCGAATACTTTATTGCAAAGTGCGGATGGTCAAGGTCGCATGTGGTGAACATACCGGGGCCGGTTTCACTCACATTGTCATTCAGCTTCTTGATAACTGTGGCATGCAGGTAACCTCCTCCTTCCTGTGTTACCACGTTTTTGATCAATCCTTTTTTAGTATTGAAATTATAGGATAGAGAATTGGATTTGAAATTTAGTGTGCCTTGTGTGAAGTCAGGTATCCCTATTGTTTTACCAGCTGAATCTGTTGCAGCATTGGCATAAACAATACTCTTGTTGAAATCAATGATAATTTCAGCGGCATTGAGCTTGATATCCTGGTATTTTATCATGGCATTGCCATACATGTAGGCCATCTTCTTTCGGATATCAAAACTGAGGGAATCGGCAGAAGCATAGTCTATCTTTCCATCCAGCATGACTTTGCCTTTGGCGGTTTTCGAAAGAGAAAGAGAGTCAACGGATACTGAAACAGTATCTTTTGCGTTTAGGGCAAGAGTATCTTTAGTCACAACCTGTGAAATGGCTTGCACACAGAAAGCCAATACCACTGCTGCGGTTAGTAAACATTGCCTTGTTTGTAACTTCAAAATGAGAATTGTGATAAAAAACGTTAACTCGCTATATTTGTCTTACAGGTAAAAAATATTGAATTGAAGTTGTATTTTCAATATTTTTCAGGGTGTTTCATAGCTAAGTGCTTGTTCATCAATGTGTGACCAGTAATGGCTGCACTTAGCTTACCGGTTGCAAAGCTAATTAAAATCGTCGGATGTCAGGAAAACGAAAATTGCGGGTATTTGGTATCCTTTTTATCCTGCTTTTAACAGGATTTATGGTTTCAGCTCAGAAAGTAAATACAGTGGTCCTGGATGCCGGCCATGGTGGTCATGATACAGGTGCCCTGGGCAAGCACTCCCGTGAAAAGGACATCACTCTTGCCATTGTGCTGAAGCTTCGAAATTATATCAATGAGAACCTTAAGGATGTTAAGGTCATCTTAACCCGCGACAATGACGAGTTTATTGAATTATACAGGAGGGCCAGGATAGCCAATGAAAACAAGGCCGATATTTTCATTTCCATTCACTGCAATTCGAACCCATCCTCCGTCCCTTACGGAACAGAAACCTATGTAATGGGCCTTCATAAAAGCGGAGCCAACCTGGCCGTTGCAAAAGCCGAAAATGCTGCTATCCTGCTTGAAGACGATTATGTTGAGCAATATGATGGTTTTGATCCTAACTCAGCTGAAGGAAATATTTTTTTTAGCATGATGCAAAATGCTTTTCTTGATAAGAGCCTTGATTTTGCAGGACGAGTTGAAAAGCAGTTTAAGGAGAAACTGAATTTCCTGGACAGGGGAGTAAAACAGGCCGGGTTCCTGGTGCTCTACAAAACAGCAATGCCAGGTGTTTTGATTGAAACAGGGTTTCTGAGCAATGCCAAGGATGAGAAGTTCCTTCTATCCGATAGAGGGCAGGAACAAATGGCCTATGCTATTTTCAAAGCATTCAGGGAATATAAAGGCACAATTGAAAAATGGAATCCATCTCTCCTGAATAAAGAGGATACGTTATTATCCAATCCAAAACCATCAAAAGCAGTTACTGAAAACTTGAAAGCGAAAGCATCAAAGCAGAAAGAAAGTGTTACTTCAAATATAGAACCTTCTGATTCTGAAGTGCCTCAAGCTAGTAAAACTACACCAAATTCTCCTCCGGCTATTGAGGGAACTGAAGAGGTTATTTACAGGGTTCAATTTATGTCATCTCCAAAGGATAAGCAAATTGATTCACCCGAATTCAGCAAGGTCAAGGATGTGTGGAAATACTTCCAGAACGGACTATATAAATTCACTGCAGGTAAGTTTGATTCAATAAAGCTTGCTTCTGCCTATCGACTCGATCTTGTTGGCAAAGGTTATGCTGATGCATTTGTTGTCCCTTTTTACCAGGAAAAGAGAATCACCCTGGAAGAGGCGCGACGGCTGGCGGGAAAATAATCGTAACTTTGCAGGCAAGTTATTTTTTAGCAAATGAAAATTCGCCGCGAAATCAAGATTGGTGTTTACCTGGTTGTTGTTCTTTTATTGTTTGTAACAGGTATTAATTATATCAAGGGTAAGGATTTCTTCAGGAAACACCGTGTATTCTATGCAAAGTATGACCAGATTTCCGGGTTGGTTGAAGCAGCACCTGTATCGATCAATGGTTTTAATATCGGGAATGTTAGCAAGATCAGTTTCGAAAGTCCAAAATCCAGTAAGATCATTGTCGAGATTACGGTATACAGCACCCTCGATATTCCTAAAAATTCCATTGCCCGAATTTTCAGCCCCGATCTCTTAGGTACTAAGAATATTGATATCCGGCTTGGGGATTCTCCAATAGCTGCCCAGAGTGGTGATACCCTTATGAGTGGAATTACCGCTACTTTATCAGAGGAGGTGAGTCAGCAGGTGGCCCCGCTGAAGCAAAAGGCAGAAGGCCTGATGCTTTCTCTTGATACAATGGTAACAGTTGTTAAGACTGTCTTTAATTCACAAACCAGGGCAAACCTCCAGGCTTCATTCGAACATATCAGGCAAACCCTCAATAATCTCGAACACACAACATACAACCTTGATACACTGGTATATGGTCAGCGCGGCAGGATGGAGCGTATCCTTTTCAATATTGAATCTATTACTGGCAACCTGAGGGAGAATGATCAGAATATCTCCAATATCCTCAACAACTTTTCAGCTATATCTGATACGTTGGCTAAGGCCCAGATAGCACATACTTTGGATGATGTTCATACTACCGTGATGAGTTTGTCTGCAACAATGGACAAGATCAACCAGGGACAGGGGTCACTAGGTTTATTGATCAATGACAAGAAATTATACAACAATCTTGAGAGTTCATCAACTGAACTTAATAAACTTATAACTGATCTAAAGCTAAATCCTCACCGCTACCTTAATTTTTCGGTATTCCCACCTAGTAGCAAGAGGATGCAATACCAGGAGCCGGTAAAGAAATAAACATTATTGTTTTTTTCTGAAGATATCAGGCCAGGTCAATGGGCGATGATCCGAAAGCCATTGAAATCCTTTCAACATCCGCTTATCAGCCGAAAGGTCCTTCTCCGGGAACATATTACCATCAGGCTTATCGAAGTACGTTATCCTTTCGATCTTATTGTCATTTATATAGAGATGCATCCGGCTTCCCTGCGCCTTATTGATGCCAACCAGGTTCTTGTTGTCTTCCCGGATGTAATATACAGTTTCCGCATTTCCTTCTACATCAATCCTTATAAGGCGGTTATCCACAAAATGGCCTGTCATATTCTTTCCCCGGATCTGGTTGAATGAAGTAGTGCTGTCCTTATTGACAATGAATGCAGCATTGTAGAGTTTCAAGAGTTTAATAGTCTTTTTCCCAGTGAATATTCGTATCGTATCGGCGGTAAGCTGGTTTTTATCAGACCAGAGTATTGGGGAGTGATACATGGTAATGGTGGAATCAGCAAATCCGTAATACAGGGAGTCACATTCTCCCTGCAGGTCATTTCTGAAAAACCTTGCCCCATAATAGGCATAAAGATCCCTGGTTTCTTGCCTGGCTGTATCAAATATCGCTTTCAGGGTGTCGGCATGAAGATAGAGAGTGTCTTTTTTGTCACCCAGGATTGCCATCGCCTGGTTGGTAATATAGGCAAGACCTTTTTTCTTCCAGTACTCACCCATATTTCCCCTTAGAACAATTTTCTGGACAGTATCCGTGAGAACTACATGCTGAACTGCTTTACCATAATTATTATTGCGGTCATAGTAAAGGCTGTCGCCGGTAAGCCTCCGGTTTTCGTCAACCAGCAACGCATTCAGGCTGAAGCGTGATTTGTTGGTTTTCCGGTCGTACTCGCCGTTTTCACAATAGATATAATTGTCTTTTCCCTTGATAATTGTTGGCCCGAGGAAGTAGCTTATCCTGGTCTGGGTGTTATATAGTAAGGTATCACAATTCATTTTGTAGTCGGGATTCTTAACAACAACGTCTTCCTTGAAATACATTTTCTTGGTATCCGTGTGGTAATATCCTTTCTTACTGGTCAGGGTATTGTCTTTGCTAACGATCTTACCCCCGGTTACATAGCTGGCAATTTGTGTATTCCTGTCAAAAACCATGACATCGGTTGTAAGTGTTGCCTGGTTATCAACAAGCTTTACATTGTCGCGGAGGTTGGCGATTTTGGAGTTCCCGTCGTAATGCAAAAATTTACCGTATAGGTTAAGTGTATCACTCGATTTAATCCTGACCCTCCCATAACAATCAACAGTATTGCTTTCTTCCATTAACCATGCGCTGTCGCAATAGAGGTAAGCTCCATCGTGGTAAAAAACGGGGTTTCCAACGAAACGGATGGCATCACTGATACTTGTGGAGTGACGCATTTCAGCGGCTCCTGGCATGATCTGGATACGATAGTGGTTTTGAGCCGCAACCTGAAAGAACATCAGGAACGGGGCAAACAAGATTAGAATCCGCAACAACTTTACTCGAAATCGCATTAAGGCAGGGTTGAATCTGAGATTTTGCAAAAGTAAATGTTATTCATGAATTAGTCAGGGAAATTGTAGCTTGTTAGGGGACAGGTGCCAGGTTCCGGGAGCTGTTGTCCGGGTTCGGATCCAGCTTCCGGGTTCCGTTTACCATGTTCCTGGTGCCATGTGCCAGGTGCAATGGGAGGTCTGCCAAACAAGGGTACTAATAATTCAGATTTGAGATTTGCAATTTTACTTCAGACTTCCGCCCTCCCGCTCTCCCGCTCTCCTGCTTTCCGGCCTCCTCAAACCCTATCCCGCCAAAGCTTCCACATACTTGTAAACAATTTCTCAACATATATTTGCCGTTTCTGCATATTCCATACTTTTGACCCACTTTTAACAGGATTTCTTTCAATGAAACACTCCTTCAATCCACGCAAAAACTACGAAAGCACCCGCGAGAAAATCGGCTATGTAACCAGGCAAGAAGCAACGCAGGAAACATATGACAGGATCGGATTTATGTCGGGTTTGGAAGTGCACCAGCAACTTTTGACAAAGGAAAAGCTGTTTTGCCGCTGCCCTGCGGGCGTATACCAGAAACCTACCCAATTTGATGCTGAAGTGATCAGGCATATGCGGCCGACTTTGAGTGAATTGGGGGAGTACGATGGTACAGCTCTCATGGAGTTCAAGACCCGCAAGAATATCGTGTACCGGTTAAAAAATGAAACTACCTGTACCTATGAAGTCGACGACACTCCTCCATTTCCTTTGAACAAGGAGGCCCTTGCCATTGCCATCGAGATCTCATTGGTTTCCAAATTGAATATTGTAGGTGAAGTTCATATTACCCGTAAGCAGTACCTGGATGGTTCCATACCCACTGGATTCCAGCGGACAGCCATCATCGGTGTTGAAGGCGAAATTCCACTGAAAAATAAGAAGGTAAGGCTGATCCAGCTGAGTCTTGAGGAGGATTCATGCAGGGAAGTCAGTGACGTTGGCCATACCCGCATATACCGTACAGATCGCCTGGGTATGCCGCTTATTGAGACCGTTACCTATCCTGATATGGTTAACCCTGATGAGGTAAAAGAAGCATGCAATTATATCCGTTTCCTTAACAGGAGCACCGGTAAGGTGAGAACCGGAATTGGCGCAGGCAGGGAGGATGTCAATGTGAGCTGTCGTGGGGGATCCAGGGTTGAGATAAAAGGCGTTGCCCATACCCGTTGGATTCCATCCTTGACACATAATGAATGTTTCCGGCAATGGGCATTGCTGGCAATTCGCGATGAGCTGCTGAGCAGGGTTCCTGTGGCGGCTTCATGGAAAATGAAGCATGTTTTGTTTGAAAATGATCTTCTGAAAACAAGTTTTGAGCCTATTAAGCAGACTAAGGAAAATAAGAACCAATTGGTTGCAGTGCTGCTTCCAAAGTTCAAAGGTATCTTATCACATTTTACTCAACCAGGTAAAGTGTTTGCTAATGAACTGAGTGAAAGGCTGAAGGTGATTGCCTGTATTGAAGTGCCTCATATGACGCACAGTGAGGAGTTTGAACAGATACTTACTGAAAGTAATTGGGAGAAGATTGAACAGCTTCTTATTCCCAACGAAGATGACGCTATGATGGTTATCTGGGGACCAGCCGATGATATGCCGACCGCTCTTGAAGTGATTGAAGAAAGATGCCAGATGGCATTTAAAGGCGTTCCGAATGAAACCAGGAAATCATTTGAAAACGGAACAACCATTTTCGAGAGGGTTCTGCCAGGCGCTGACAGGATGTATCCTGATACCGACTCTGCACCTATTCCTCTTGAAAACAGTTTTATAGAAAGCCTTGGCAAGAATATACCCAAGGAAGTGATTGAACGCTATCAGCGAATGAGGGATTGGAATATCCCGGAAGATACCTATACATATATTCTTAAGAAGAACCTCTATCCACTGATTGACCGTATCATAACAGAACTTGAGGTTGATCCGGCTTTTGCTGGTAAGTTATTCGGGCATACGCTTAAGTGGGTGGAGGGCCATTTTAAGCCTGCTGCTGAATTCGACTACAAGATCGTATATGCTCTTCTGCGGTTTCTGAAACAACTAGGCCTTGAGATGGCTATTGCCAAGAAAATGCTCCCGCTGGTTTATCAATACCCGAAAATGGATTTTGAATCCGTTCTTACCAGCATCAAGTTCAAAAGAACATCAAAGGAACAGATACTAAGCCAGGTGCCCTTTCTGAGGAAGAAATTTGCCGAGATAAGGATTTCAAAAGGGAATGATATTGAACATAAGTGGATTTTCGGACAAGTTCGCAGGAGCGCAGAAGGTAATGTGCCATTGTCAATATTGGCTAAAGAAATTAATGAAATTAAATAACACCCGGACTTACAACATATGACAGAAGATATTTTCCAGGGATATAAAGGACATGCTCTTGAAGTACTTAAAAACTTCAATGTCAGGGTGTGGAGCCAGTGCACTGTTGAAACTACGCGAGGTACATTTATCGGGACTATTCTTCCCCGCTCTGAGAATGATGATGACAAGCATATTGTCATGAAAATTCCTACAGGTTACAATGTGGGCCTCGATGTGGACACAATCAGGTCCATGAAGGAAACAGGGTATAAAAAGGCAAATTATAAGATCCCTGAAAAGGAATTTCCCTATACACAAGGTTTACCCAAGGTTAAGCTTATTGGTACCGGAGGAACAATAGCCTCGCGTCTTGATTACCGCACCGGAGCTGTTATTCCAGCCTTTTCACCTGGTGAATTGTACGGTGCTGTTCCCGAATTGGCGAATATTTGCAATCTAACCACGGAAAAGATCTTTGCCGTTTTCAGTGAAAATATGGCTCCTGAAAACTACAAGAAACTTGCTATAGCAATAGGGAAGGAGATTGAAGCAGGTGTTGATGGGATTGTTATCGGTCACGGGACAGATACCCTTCATCATACCGCGGCTGCTTTAACTTTCATGGTACAGAATTCTCCCGTTCCTATTGTACTTGTTGGCTCCCAGCGTTCCAGCGACAGGCCAAGTTCTGATGCTGCACTTAACCTGATGCATGCTTGTACTGCTGCAGGTCATGGCGATATTGCCGAAGTGATGGTATGTATGTTTGGCCCTACTTCTGATGAATATGGATTCCTGCATCGTGGTACCAGGGTTAGAAAGATGCATTCCAGCTATCGCTCAACTTTCAGAACCATCGGGGATACACCGTTGGCAACCATTACACGAAAAGGCGTTACTCCGATTAAGCCAGTTTATAATCACAGGCGCAAAGACAGGAATGTTAAGATTCTGCCTTATTTCGAAGAGAAAGTGGCTATAGTCTATTATTATCCAAATATGCAGCCGGATATTATTGACTCTCTGGTGCAGAATGGGTACAAGGGAATCGTTATCGCCGGAACCGGATTAGGCCATGTAAACAAACCTATTTATCCGGCAATCGAACGAGCTTCCAAAGCCGGGGTTGCGATCTATATGACTGTTCAAACTCTTTGGGGCTACGTACATATGTTTGTATATGATACCGGCCGCGACCTTATGGCTAAAGGGATTGTGCCTGCTGAAAACATGCTCCCTGAAGTTGCTTATATCAAACTCGGATGGGCACTTGGTCAAACAAGTGACCTTGAAGAAGTTAAGCGCCTTATGTTGACTCCGATCAATGACGAGATCACCAAACGCGAGCCATATAATGGTTACCTGGTTTACCAGGGTGGTGTGCGTGAGGTGGAAGAGTTTATCAGGAAGGTGAGGAAGTAGCAAGGTAATACGCTACACGCAGTTTCTTAATTGTTTGGCGCAAAGTATTTGGCATTAAGCATTATGGGTTAGTCTTTGGACGTTCCGCCTAATGCGGATTTAACATTTGACTTTCCCGCCTGAGGCAGATTTGTTTTCTCCGTCAGTTGACTTATTTGTCTTTTGCCTTTTGTCTTTTGCCTTTTGTCTTTTGTCTTTTGCCTTTTGTCTTTTGTCTTTTGTCTTTTACCTTTTACCTTTTGTCTTTTGCCTTTTACCTTTTGCCTTTTGTCTTTTGCCTTTTACCTTTTGTCTTTTACCTTTTGTCTTTTGCCTTTTGTCTTTTGTCTTTGCTTAAATCTTTACCCCATGCCCCTCGTTAGGATAGAAATAGAAAAAGGATTTGATGAAGCTTATTGCAAAACCATTCTTAATGCTGTTCATGAAGCTTTGGTTGAATGTATAAAGATTCCTGATCATGATAGACGACAAAGGATATTTGAACTGGAACCAATGCACTTTGAGCATAATGGAAGGACAAATCAATATACAATTGTTGAGATTACCATGTTCAAAGGCAGGAGTGATGAAGCAAAGAAGAATCTCTATGCTTCAATTACCCGAAGGCTTGAACTAAACCCGGGCATTCCTGGCTCCGAGGTAATTATTATTATTCATGAACCACCCTTGCAGAATTGGGGCATCCGTGGCGGCAAACCGGCAAACGAGGTAGATCTTGGATTCAATATCACTGTCTAGGTATAGTTGTACACAGCTTCCTGCCTGATAATATTTATTTATTCTCTTCTTATTGAGGCGATTACGCCTTCCCCTTGAATTAATGGTTAGGAATTCTGTTGACTCAGCAATGCAGATTACTGAGTAGTCCCATTTTATTGCATTTGAATGCCTTTTCCGAATTATTGATCGGCTTATAATGGATTTTTATTACTTATTCTTTGAAAAATGGAGTTACCAGATTGCTATTTCTGGATTAAGATAATAATAACAACTACTTCTACTATTCGACTTCAGGTTCTCAAATGAACGAATACTGCGATTTTGTATAATAGTTAATTAGCTTGAAATCATTGAATTGCAGTTGTTTTTATAATTGCCAACAATAAATGAAACTGGATTTATACAAAGTGTCCACATTAGGTGAATGTAATCACTAAAAAACACTTTCGAAGCTAGCATTAATACCTTTTAAACAGCCAATTAATTAATAATTAATAAATACATGAAAAAAAAGTTCCTCCTTTTTTCGTTTCTCCTTGCTGTATTTTGGAGTTCTGCTCAGATGGTCAAGCCATTTATTGTTAATTCCACTGGTGGATCTGGCAATATTGCCGGAAATGTTTATGACTGGTCATTTGCAGAAATGACAATCATCAGTACCATGGGCAGCAGTAACCTGATTGTAACCTCAGGGATTATGCAACCAATCGATCCCAATGTCGGAACAGAGGAATTGCCTGTTGCTAAAGGGACAATCAATGTTTTCCCTAATCCGGTATCAGATATACTAAATCTTGAAACCAATTTTAACGATCCCGGGAAACTATCCTATCAATTGGTTGATATGACAGGTAAGCAGATCAGGAGCAAATCTCTTGAACTTGGGACTGGAAGCAACACAAATCAGGTTTCACTTGATGGATTTTCTGCCGGAGAATACCTCCTGCTGGTTCTATTTCAGGCTGATCATCCTGGGGAAAAAGCATCACAATCTTTCAAAATTCAAAAAGTCAGGTAATCTTTATAAATCTAAAATATGAAGCAGTATATACTCACATTAATCATCGGAATATTTTCCCTTAGTTTATTGGTAGCCCAAGTCCCGCAAAAGTTTAATTACCAAGGCCTTGCACGAAGTTCCAGCGGAGCGCCACTTGTCACCAAAACTATTAACCTACGGCTTAGTATCCTTGATGGAACATCGTCAGGGCCTGTCGTTTATATGGAAACCCAACTCGTTATTACTAATCAATTCGGACTTTTTAACACCTCAGTAGGCTCTGGTACGGTTATTATCGGCAGCATGTCAACTGTACCCTGGAGTGCAGGAGATAAATACCTGCGTGTTGAAATGGATCCTGATGGAGGAACTGCTTGGAATAACATCGGAACTACTCAATTATTAAGTGTTCCGTTTGCCATGTATGCAATGACTCCTGCTGGACCGCAAGGACCAATGGGCCCTCAAGGCCCCCAGGGACCACAGGGCGTCGCTGGGCCGGTTGGTCCCCAAGGTCCGACAGGGCCACAAGGCCCTCCTGGTGCAGGAAGCCTTTCCGGCACTTTAAACAAGGTCGTTAAGTTTACAAATGCTACAGTCGGTGGCGACTCCCAAATCTTTGACGATGGAAATTTTGTTGGAATTGGTGCTACCGCATCCATTCCTGGAGGATTAGAGCGATTTAGGATAAATTTCGATGGTGGTGCAGGTGGATACGGCGGGATGAATATTTCAACAGCGTCGGCGACAGGCAAACCATTCCTAAGTTTTGGGAATAATAACGCTTTAAAATCATGGCTATACCTGGATGGAACCGATGGAGATAAACTTAAATACCAGGCCGGGGGTGGTGATAGGTTGACATTAACAGCAGGAGGAGCCATGGGGTTAGGAACAACTAGCCCAAACAACGGGAATCTGCATCTCAATGCCCCTAATGTAATTGATTATGAAGGATTGCATATGACACACAATGCCTCGGGTGTTACAGGTACGGATGGTTTCCTCTTTGGTCCCTATGCCCCTAACTCTAATGATCTGGTTGTATGGAATTTTGAATCTGGTTCAATTCGTTTAGGTACAAATAGTATGGACAGGCTTATGATAGATGCTAATGGAAAAACCGGAATAGGAACAACAAGTCCTGACGGACAGTTGACAGTGCTGAATAACGGTTCAGGTCTTGCAGCACCTACGGCACATTTTAAGAATACCGGGACATCAGGTATTGGCCTCTTTGTTGAAAATGCAAGTACAGATGCAACAGCCGTCTTTACTAATTCTCTTGGAACTACATCTTCGGTTGTACTGTCAAAGTTTTTTGATGGAGGTGCCTCTGATCTTATGAGGATCGACAATTACGATGGTTTGCACATCGCGAGAGTAAAATTGTTTGGTGGGAGTACCGGTTTGAACGGAGGTGGATGTCTCACAGCAAGTGATTCCTATGGTTTAGTGCTGGCTGATATCAGTCCAAGTACTGGCTTAATTACCAATATTGCAAATGCAGATCGTGACGGTTCAGGCAATAATGCGTTTGAACCTTGGACCTCAGGTATTTCCTGTGGAAATTCCACATATAAATGGTCGGCAATTTGGTCAACCAATGGCACTATCCAAACTTCAGATGAAAGGGATAAACAGAATATCCGGTCACTCGGTTATGGCATCAATACAGTCATGGCTTTGAAGCCAATAAGTTTCCAATGGAAAAATGAGCAATCACGAATGGGAACCGGTACAAACCTTGGTTTTGTAGCCCAGGATCTGGAAAAGGTTATTCCTGATGCGGTGGTTCACAGTTATGTATCCCAGGAAGAAATTGATAAAGCCGCACTGGCGGGTCGCGGGAATATCGAACCAGATAATTATGGCGTGAAGTATTCTGAACTGATCCCTGTTCTTGTAAAGGCAATCCAGGATCAGCAATCTCAGATTGAGGAACTTAAGAAAGAAGTAGAAACGCTGAAAGGTAAATAAAAATACAGGTTTAACGCATTCATGCCCTTTCATGCTGGCTTTATTGACCAGTGCGAAAGGGCTTAATTTATATCCTCTTTTTTCTTTTCAAAGGAAATGAAGTAATATTGCCTTTAACTGGAAACTATCCGCAGGCAGTCCAAATAAAAAATTAATTCAATAAATTATGGCTCTTATTAATTTGGTTGAAAAGGAAGAAGCAACCGGACGTGTAGCTGAAATATACGATACCATGCTTAATACCATGGGTTTCATCCCAAATGCTTTCAAAGTTTTCAGTCCTTCGGCTCATGTGCTTGACAGGCAGTTTGGTAACCTAAGCTACTTTATGAGGCATAAAACGCTGGGTGGGAAATTATTGGCTTTCATTCGTTTGCTTGTATCTGAGCAGGAAGAGTGCCGGTATTGTATTGGGATGAATTCCGGAATTTTACTTCAATATGGTGTTTTACCCGATCAACTTGCCGAAATCAAAGCTAATCCTAATCTTTCCCCTTTGGATGAAAAAGAATTGCCTTTACTTCTTTTTGTGCTCAAAGTGATTCGTAATTCCAATTCAATTGAGCAATCAGATGTTGATGAACTTAGGGAACTTGGTTGGGCAGATGGGGATATTCTGGATGCAACCTACCACGGTACCGCCCAGGCGGCTGCGGATAAGATTTTTAATGCTTTTAAGATTGATAATGAACAATAAAAGTGGGTCTTTCGAATCTAACCTTCTGCCAATTTCGAATACCTTAATCCAAAACCAGAAGAGATCTTTTTATGAAACCTATTTTAATCGCTGGAATATCCATCGTAAACCTGGCTCTCATTTCCTATTCGGTTGCTATAATAACACAAAGCAGGAAGAAGATTCTAAGCAGGACTGTTTTGGTATTCCTTTCACTGGGAGTTGTTTTTGATATTTCGGCGACTGTGTGCATGGTCATTGGATCAGGGCATTTCATTACCGTTCACGGAATAATAGGTTATACCTCCCTCATTGCTATGGTATCTGATACCTTTATTTCGTATTCTGTTGCTTTTAAGAAAGGAGCGGATACGATTTTAAGCGCGAAATTCCTGAGAAATTCAAAACTAGCCTATTTTTATTGGGTCCTGGCATATATTACAGGAGCAATGATCGTAATGATGAAATAACCGTCAGCCTTTTTTGCTCGATTTTGCCTTAGGATTGAACTCAAGTGCTAAATCAACCCAGTATTCCAGGTCGGCATCAAGGTCATATCCCGTCGGATCAACAAAAATATAGCCTTTCATTGGCCGGTGTGTAAAATCCATATCCCGGCAACCCTGCCTTTTTTTTGCTTCATCCTGGTTTTCTGGATCAATGCGGGCCATCAGATCATTCTTGATCACCCCCAGGCACATTTTATCCTCAACCATAATAGCCAACCCTCCCATCATCTTTTTTTCTGAAAAGTTCCTGGTTTTATGACTTAGTAGGTATTTTACCCTGTCGGCCAGGTATTCATTGTATGCCATAAGTTACAGTGTTGAAAAGTTATTAAATGTTGAAAGTGAAATGAAAGCAACTTAAATAAGATAGAAAGTCTAAGTAAGATTGTAAGTTAACACAAAAATAATAGCGTATTTAATCCAAATTTAATGCTTTTATGATCTTTTCCTGACGTCAATTGTTCTATTTAATGCATAAAGGATACATGCTTTTAGCATACTACCTTTTCGATTCTGTTTGAAAAAGGATTTTCAACGCGCTGATGTTTATAACAAATTGCAATTGTAGTTATAGCTACAGCCTGTAAGATAGTATTTTTACGTTCCCAATTTAACAACAACCGGCAATGGCAAATCGCCTTCAATTTGAATCAAGCCCTTACCTGCTGCAGCATTCAAAAAATCCTGTAGACTGGTATCCTTATGGCGATGAGGCATTTGAACTGGCGAAAACCCAGAATAAACCGCTTCTGATAAGTATCGGTTATTCTGCATGTCACTGGTGTCATGTAATGGAGCATGAATCTTTCGAAGACGAAATTATAGCAGCAACTATGAACGAATTGTTCATATGCGTTAAGGTGGATAGGGAAGAGCGGCCTGATGTTGATCATTTTTATATGGATGCAGTTCAGTTGCTTTACGGGCATGGAGGTTGGCCACTTAACTGTTTCACATTGCCTGATGGCAGGCCATTTTGGGGTGGTACTTATTTCAGGCCTGACCAGTGGAAAGAAATTCTGCAGAATGTTTCTGAACTTTATAGTACGCAGTACCAGGAATTTGAAGAACAGGCTGTTGAAGTTACAAGTGGCATTATCAGGCATAGTGCTATTGTGGCAGATTCAGGCTCCAGGAGATTGAACGATGATTTTTTCACCGAGTTTTTCTACAACCAGCGTGAGCAATTCGATTACGAGTATGGAGGGTTTTTAGGATCCCCCAAATTTCCAATGCCCATGATTCTTCAGGCATTCTTGCACTATAACCATATGTTTGGTCAAAAAGAAGATCTCGATCATGTGCTGTTTACCTTGAAAAAAATGGAAATGGGAGGCATCTATGACCAGGTGGGTGGAGGCTTTGCCAGGTATTCTGTTGATAATAAGTGGAAAGTGCCTCATTTTGAGAAAATGCTATATGACAATGCGCAGTTGGTAAGCCTCTATTGCAATGCCTTTAAGGTTACAAAAGAAGGATTTCTCAAAGAAACTGTTGAAGACATTCTCGAATTTGTAAACAGGGAGCTCACTTCACCTGAAGGGGTTTTCTATTCATCGCTTGATGCCGACAGCGATGGGGAAGAAGGCCTGTTTTATACTTGGACCAGGGAAGAATTTGATGATGTGTTAGGCCCTTATGCTGAATTGATGGGTGAATATTTTGGAGTTGGTGAAGAGGGTACCTGGGAAAAGGGTCGGAATATCCTGCTTCGGACTGTCGAAAATTCTTCTTTTGCACAAAATCATTTTCTTTCAGAAGAGGAACTCTCGGCTCTGTTAAAGGCATGCAGGTTGTCACTTCTTGAAGTACGAGCCAGGAGGAACCGGCCCTCTATGGATGATAAGGTGCTCTTGTCCTGGAATTCGCTAATGATTAAGGCTTATCTTGATGCTTTTATTACTTTCGGAAATGATGAATACCTCTCATCTGCAGTGAATGCGGTTAACTTTCTTCTGAAGGAACTTAAGAATCCTGATGGCGGTTACTTCCATACATGGAAAGAAGGTGTCGCCCGTATCCCGGCTTTCCTTGATGATTATTCCTTCCTTGGTGAAGCCCTTGTGTCATTGTACCAGTTAACAATGGATGACCGTTGGCTATATGAAAGTGAGTTGATAATCCGGCATATACTTCTTCATTTTAACGACACTGAGTCCGGAATGTTCTACTTCTCCGAAGAAAGCCACCATAATATTGTTAGAAAAGTAGAGACGTACGACAGTGTTATTCCATCCTCCAATTCTTCTGTTGCAAGGCTTCTGAATTCTGTTGGAACGCTCACCGGGAATGTTCTGTACTGTGAGATCAGTCAGAATATGATGGAAAAAATGAATTTAAGGATGGTACAACAGCCTGGTGCCTCAGCAAATTGGGCATGTGTTGCGATGGAGACGGGCTTATCACATCATGTGATTGCAGTTGTTGGAGAAGAAATGAAAAGATTCATTTCTGAGTTGAGCCGCTATTTTCTGCCTAATACCCTTATGATAGGATCAGAAGGCCCATCGGATATCCCGTATGTAAAAGGTCGTTTTGTTCCCGGAACAACACTGATACATATCTGTACCGAGAATGCCTGTTTCGCACCAGTGGATTCAGTAGCTAAGGCCCTTCAACTTCTTGGTGCACACCTCAGCATTCTCAGTTAAGCTTTCTTATTCCTGGGAAAATTCCTTAACCATTTTTCGATAGGCTGAAAATACATTCGCCCGGGAAACAAATCCTACGTATTTACCCTGGTCAAGGACCGGAAGATTATAATGTGCAGTTTCCTGGAATCTTGCAGCTACATCCTCCATGGTTGCATGTTTATCTACATATGTGTCAGGCATGAACATCAGGTTGCTTACATACGTAGTGTCATAAAGTTCAGGTTTAAAAATGATCTCGCGAACATCATTGATAAATACTACCCCAAGGAAAGTGTTTTCCTGGTCAATAACAGGGAATACATTTCGTGATGATTTGGAAACAACCTTGACAAAGTCTCCCAGGGTGTTTTCCGGGCCAATAGTACTGAAATTGGTTTCAATCAGTTTCTCAATCGTTAGCCTGCTGAGAACAGCTTTGTCCTTATCGTGCGTTATGAGTTCCCCAAGTGCTGCCAGTCTTTTCGTGTAAATTGAATGTGGCTCAAACGGAATTATGGTTAAATAGGCAATGATGGAGGTGGTCATCAACGGAATAAAGAAAGTATATCCACCGGTTATTTCGGCTATCAGGAAGATTGCAGTAAGTGGAGCATGCATTACGGCAGCCATTACACCGGCCATACCTGCAAGTGAAAAGTTAGCTTCCGGTAAGCGGTCAGCATAGAAGAAATTCACCAATTTGCTCATAAAGAAGCCTGTAACTCCACCCATGAAAAGTGAAGGCGCAAATACACCGCCGACACCTCCCCCTCCAGTCGTAGCTGACATCGCTACAACTTTGAATATGAGGATTAGGATCAGGAATATCAGCAGAATGAAATAGTTGCTACCGGCAGGATAAAATATGCTCTCTTGTAATAAGTTCATGCCTCTTCCATTCAACAGGGAGGCTAAAGTTTCATAACCTTCTCCAAAAAGAGGGGGGAAAATGAATACCAGTAAACTGGTTATCAGGCCACCAGCCAATAGCTTAAGGATGCCTGAAGGCATTCGTTGGAATTGTTTCTCAATCGACAGGTTGGCCTTGGTAAAATATAGGGACACCAGGCCGGTTAGACCACCCAGAAGCATATAGAATGGTAGGTTAGCCAGCCGGAAAGGGTGTTCACTAACAGGGAAATGAAATAATACACCACTACCCATAAAAAAATAAGCCAGTGTAGTTCCACTTACTGCCGAAATCAGGAGTGGAATGAGACTGGACATAGTCAGATCCAGCATTAGGACTTCCAATGCAAATATTACAGCAGCAATCGGGGCTTTAAAGATGCCTGCAATGGCACCTGCTGCCCCGCAACCAATAAGTAGGGTAGTGGTATGATAGTCGAGGCGAAGAAAACGGGCTAGGTTAGAGCCAAATGCAGACCCGGTTAGTACGATAGGAGCTTCCAGCCCAACACTACCCCCAAAGCCAACAGTTAATGCACTGGCTATCATGGATGAAAACATGTTGTGTGCCTTGATAATGGAATTGTTCCTTGATATGGAGGAAAGCACCCTGCTAATACCATGAGATACGTTGTCTTTAACAATGTATTTGACAAACAAGTACGTGATTAAAATTCCAATAAAAGGTAGTGCCAGGTAGATAAGATTAAAGCCGTTTCCGGTTATTCTGGTCACGAGGTACTTGTGGATTAAAAATACCGCGTTCTTAAGTGTTATGGCTGCCAGGCCGCCTAGAACACCTGCCGCAAGACTCAGTATCAGGACAAAATTCCTTGGAGAAATATGTTTCAACCTCCAGGAATGAAGTTTGCGATAAAAAAGTGAAGTGTTCATCCGGAAACAAAAATAAGGAAATGAAAGGATTGACGCTAGTAATTCCGAATCGCTCCATTATTATTTGAATCCGGTCTGATTAAGAATTCGTTTTCCCGTTTGTTATACTGAGAGTGCCAACTTACTTTTGCAAAATGGCAAATAATTATAGCAAAGAGAAGCGTAAAAGCAGGGTTGCAGCCTTGTCGGTTATTTCAAACTCCACCCTTGTTGTATTTAAGCTCATCATTGGCTTGATCATTGGATCGGTTTCTGTTATTTCTGAGGCTATACACTCTGGTGTTGACCTGGTGGCTTCCGTTATTGCTTTTTTTGCTGTGCGGACTGCAAATAAGCCTGCGGATGATAAACATACTTTTGGTCATGGGAAATACGAAAACCTTTCTGCTGCTGTTGAAGGAGCCCTGATATTTGTTGCCGCAGGATGGATAAGTATGGAAGCCATTAAAAAACTCATGTATCCTGGGGAGGTCGATACTCCCGGATGGGGAGTTTTGGTTATGGGCTTATCTGCCATAACCAATGTTTGGGTTTCCAGGAAATTATTCAAGGTAGGCAAAGAAACAGATTCCATGGCTTTGGTGGCCGATGGCTGGCATTTGCGAACGGATGTCTGGACTTCTGCTGGCGTAGCTTTTGGATTGTTCATGTATTATTTGGGAAAAGTCTTCTTCCCGGCTTTGCCCCTCCATTGGATCGACCCTGTTGTTGCCCTTGGTGTCGCAGGATTAATCATTAAAGCCGCATGGGAACTGACTTCTGAATCCGTGACCGCACTGTTGGATGTTAGCCTCCCTCAAAGTGAAGAGCAATTGATTACTGAAGTTATTTCATCCTTTTACCCTCAGGCTAAAAGCTTTCACAAACTGAAAACAAGGAAATCCGGCTCCGACAGGTTCATTGAATTTCACCTTGTAGTTCATAAGGACCTGACTGTAAAGGTAGCTCATGATATATGCGATGATATTACCCGCCTGATCATCAACAAGTTGCCAAATGCAACTGTAATGATTCACACTGAACCATGCCTCGACAGTTGCCAGGGACTTTGCATGGGTACCTGTTCAATATTTGAAAGTGACACTACTCCCTAACCTCAATTCCTCACTTACCCTCTCGCGCCCTCCCGCCCTCCCGCCAGTCCCTCGTCTGTTAATTACTTTTGATAACTTACCGACTCCCCGGGTAAGCCTCAGCTGTAATCACTTTATATTTGATCTTCCAAACAGACTGCATATATGAGGATAATCTCGTATAACGTAAATGGTATCAGGGCTGCAATTGCAAAAGGTTTACTGGAATGGTTGAAATCGTCCAATCCCGATATTGTTTGCTTCCAGGAGATAAAGGCTCATCCGGAACAAATCCCCACACTTGACATTGAAGCGTTAGGATATTATCATTATTGGTTTCCTGCCGTAAAGAAAGGTTATAGCGGAGTTGGGATTCTCAGTCGTCAGCAACCGGATAAAGTCGTATATGGAATAGGTAATGAACTATACGATTACGAAGGACGTGTTATTAGGGCTGATTTTGGGGAAATTTCAGTCCTGTCTGTTTATCATCCTTCAGGAACTACCGGTGAAATAAGGCAGGATTTTAAAATGAAATGGCTGGATGACTTCCTGGATTATATCAATGAACTTAAGAAAACTCGTCCAAACCTGGTAATTTCAGGAGACTATAATATTTGCCATCAGTCAATAGATATTCATGATCCTATCAGGAATGCAACTAGCTCAGGCTTTCTACCCGAAGAACGTGCCTGGGTTTCCAAATTCCTTTCATATGGTTTTATTGATTCATTCAGGTACTTTGTAAAAGAGCCTCATCATTATTCCTGGTGGAGTTACAGGGTGAATGCCCGGGATCGTAACCTGGGCTGGCGTATCGATTACCATATGGTTAGTGAACCTATTGAAAAAAGGATGCAACGGGCTGCTATCCTGCCAATGGCTAAGCATTCAGACCACTGTCCGGTGATGCTGGAAATTGATTTTAAATAATACAAGGTTTACAATAAGTATCGATCTTCAAACGCTTAGATCTGAAATAAAGCGGGGAAATATTTACATAAAAACTGTTGCAATGCAAAAAATCCTGATTCTCATAGCAGTTATATCTATAAGTCTCACATCCTGTGTTTCCACCAAAAAATATAATGATCTGGCTAACAGGTGTAAGTCTGAAAATGAGAAGTTGTCAGCAAAAGTTGATGAGCTTACAACTTCTGTAAATGAGTTGACCTCCGAAAATAGCCGCCTGAAAAAAGAGAATGCCAGGCTTATAGCAGATACAGTTGAACTTGCTTCGTCATTGCGGGTTCTCACCGCAGATTATGATGAACTTGACCGCTCCTACGAAATGCTTAAAGCCCAAACCTCAGGCAACGAAGAAGAAACAAGGAAGGTTATGTCGCAACTCAAGGCTGCACAGGATGATCTTATTGCAAGGGAGGATAAACTTAAGGATTTGCAGGTAGAACTTGACAAAAAAGCGAAAGATCTGGAAGAACTTCGGTCAGTCCTCCATAAAAAGGACTCAATCACTCAAGGGTTGCGAAAAGCTGTTTCTGATGCATTACTGGGCTTTGAAGGCAAAGGGCTTTCCGTTCATATGAAAGATGGGAAGGTCTACGTTTCTATGGAAGAAAAACTACTTTTTGCCTCAGGCAAATGGGAAGTAAGCAACGAAGGAGTTTCAGCCTTGAAAGGCCTCGCAAAAGTCCTGGAAAAAAATCCCGATATCAATGTGATGATAGAAGGACATACTGATAATGTGCCCTATACAGGAACCGGCCAGGTGAAGGACAATTGGGATCTCAGCGTCATGAGAGCCACTTCAATAGTTAAGATTCTCCTGGCCAATTCTAAAATTGATCCTAAAAGGCTCACTACAGCCGGACGCTCTGAATTCCTGCCAATAGATCCTTCAAATAACCCTCAGTCCAGGGCTAAAAACAGGCGCACAGAGATTATACTTACTCCGAAACTTGATGAACTTCTTCAAATTATAGGGAGTAAATAATTGTAACTTTTGTCCTGAAATTTTAAGGACAACCATTAAGTTATTCGAATTGAAGGCAGGGCCATAGATAGACCCTGCTGAGTTATGCCACTTAATCCGGGTAGTAACAGAAAAATCTAAAGTGCGCTCTAACTGTTAAATGTATACAGATGAGGATCTGTGCCTACTCATGCAACGTAATCAACAGACTATCATGCCTGAACCTAATACTGCTTACCTGATCCTGGAAGATGGTACCAGGTTTAAGGGAAAATCTTTCGGATGCAATAACTCTGTTGCCGGAGAAGTTGTTTTCAATACGGCTATGACCGGTTACCCGGAAAGCCTTACCGATCCGTCCTACGCCGGTCAAATTCTTGTCGCTACATATCCATTGATTGGCAATTATGGCGTGCCCCAGGAAACCAGGGAAAATGCAATGTTGAAATACTTTGAATCTGACAGGATCCAGGTCAGCGGATTGATCGTTTCCGACTATTCTTTCGAATTCAGCCATTGGAATGCGGGGGAAAGCTTGGGTGCATGGCTTGAACGAAATAAGGTTCCCGCTTTGTATGGCATCGATACCCGTGAACTTACCAAGATTATCCGCGAAAAAGGTGCAATGCTTGGTAAAATCCAGTTTGAGGATCAAAAAATAGATTTCTGCGATCCTAACAAGATAAACCTGGTGGAACAGGTCAGCTGCAAGGATGTTATAACATATGGAAACGGAAGATCACGAATTCTGCTGGTTGATTGCGGTGTAAAATTCAATATTATCAGGCATCTTTTGAATCGGGATACTACAGTTATTAGGGTGCCCTGGAATTTCGATTTTACAAGGGAAAACTACGATGGCCTGTTCATTTCTAACGGGCCGGGAGATCCTAAAATGTGTGATGCAACAATCAGGCATCTTTCGGCAGCTCTGGGCCAGGATCAACCAGTATTCGGGATATGCCTGGGTAATCAGTTGCTGGCACTAGCCTCCGGGGCTGATACCTACAAGCTTAAATATGGTCACCGAAGCCATAATCAACCTGTAATCCAGGTTGGTACAAACAAGGGATTGATAACTTCTCAAAATCATGGATTTGCCATCAATAACGATTCACTTGGATCAGATTGGGAACCGTACTTTCAAAATCTGAATGATGGCACAAACGAAGGTATCCGGCATAAAAAACGCCCCATTTTTTCAGTACAATTTCATCCTGAGGCTTCCAGTGGGCCCAAAGATAGTGAGTACCTCTTTGATGACTTTTTAAATAAAGTTATTGAGAATAGTAAACAATAGCCATTCTCAAGTATTGATGAAAAGCCTATCACATTGGCAATACCATAAATAATACATTCCAAGATGATAAAAAAAGTATTGGTCCTTGGTAGCGGAGCATTAAAAATAGGAGAGGCCGGTGAATTTGATTATAGTGGTTCACAGGCACTGAAGGCATTGCGGGAAGAAGGAATCAGCTCCGTCCTTATCAATCCGAATATCGCTACAGTTCAGACTTCTGAAGGGATTGCCGATAAAATATATTTCCTTCCGGTAACTCCCTTTTTTGTTGAAGAAGTCATAGTAAAAGAAAATCCTGACGGAATCCTTCTTGCCTTCGGTGGACAAACAGCGCTTAACTGCGGAGTGGAACTATTCAGGGCCGGCATACTGGAAAAATATGGGGTTCAGGTTCTTGGAACCCCGATTTCCGCGATTATCGAAACGGAAGATCGCGAACTTTTTGCCCGTAAGCTTCAAAGTATCCAGGTTAAAACACCGAAAAGCGTAGCCGTAAATTCCATACCTGAAGCACTTAAAGCTGCCGAAAATCTCGGATTCCCTATTATTGTAAGGGCTGCGTTTACATTAGGCGGACAAGGATCCGGTTTCTGCAACAATATGGATGAACTTGTCAAGCTTGCACAAAATGCTTTTTCCTATTCAAACCAGATATTGGTAGAAGAATCACTAAAAGGATGGAAAGAGGTTGAGTATGAAGTTGTTCGTGATTGCTATGATAATTGTATCACCGTGTGCAATATGGAAAACTTCGATCCACTGGGTATTCATACGGGGGAAAGCATCGTAGTCGCACCCTCCCAAACCCTTACGAACAGTGAATACCAGAAATTGCGCAGCCTTTCTATACAAATAGTCAGAAGCGTTGGTATTATTGGTGAATGTAATGTTCAGTATGCCCTTGATCCCTATTCAGAAGATTACAGGGTCATCGAAGTCAATGCCCGCTTATCGCGGTCATCAGCGCTTGCATCCAAGGCTACCGGTTACCCTCTGGCTTTCGTGGCTGCTAAACTTGCCCTGGGATATGGACTTCATCAACTTGAAAATTCAGTAACCCGAACTACAAAAGCATTCTTTGAACCTGCTCTCGACTATATTGTGGTTAAAATTCCTCGTTGGGATCTGAACAAGTTCATAGGAGTCTCGAAGGTTATTGGTTCGAGTATGAAGAGCGTAGGGGAAGTGATGGCAATCGGCCGCTCATTCGAAGAAGCCATACAAAAAGGACTGCGAATGGTTGGTCAGGGAACCCATGGCTTTGTCGGAAATACAGATATCGTATTCGATGATATCGAAAAAGCCCTTGCCGAGCCAACGGACATGCGCATTTATTGCATTGCTGCTGCCTTTGAGCAAGGTTATGATATTGACTCCATTCATGAACTGACTAAAATTGATAATTGGTTCCTTGAAAAACTCCACCATATCTACCGGACAATGAAAGTGCTGGAGGGCATGAATTCTTTGTCCGAACTATCAACTGAAGTACTTCTTAAAGCAAAGCAACAGGGCTTCTCAGATTTCCAGCTGGCAAGGTTCATTTTAAAGGAGGAAGGGCGGATGCATAATAAGATGCTTCAGGTCAGGTCGTTACGCAAAACTTTAGGGGTAACACCCTTCGTGAAGCAGATCGATACACTTGCTGCTGAATATCCTGCTGTCACAAATTACCTGTACCTGACCTACAATGGCTCAAGCCATGATGTTGTCTGTGAGACAGATAAAAAATCGGTAATAGTCCTTGGGTCAGGTGCATACCGGATAGGAAGTTCCGTTGAATTCGACTGGTGTTCGGTCAATGCTTTGTCTACTGCACGCAAGGAAGGGTTTAGAGGCGTGATGATCAACTTTAACCCTGAAACTGTCAGCACAGATTATGATACCTGCGACCGCCTGTATTTTGACGAACTTTCCTTCGAAAGAACAATGGATATCATTGAACTGGAGCAACCGTTTGGCGTGGTTGTTTCAACGGGTGGCCAGATTGCAAATAACCTGGTGATGCGCCTGCATGAGCAAAAAGTTCCTATCCTGGGCACTTCACCCGAAAGTATCGACAGCGCTGAAAACCGTCATAAATTTTCAACACTGCTCGATAAATTGGAGATCGACCAGCCCCGTTGGAAGGAACTGACTTCCCTGAAAGAGATTAATTATTTTGTTGATGAAGTCGGTTACCCTGTGCTTATCCGCCCTTCCTACGTGCTTTCCGGGGCAGCAATGAATGTGGTTTCCAACAGCCAGGAATTGGAACACTTCCTTACTTTGGCTACAAAAGTCTCCAAAGAATTCCCGGTTGTTGTTTCTGAATTTATTCAAAACGCAAAAGAAATTGAAATTGACGCTGTTGCCAATAAAGGGGATATCCTGGCTTATGCAATTTCTGAGCATATCGAATTTGCTGGTGTACACTCCGGTGATGCAACAATGGTTTTCCCGGCTCAAAAGATCTATTTCGAAACAGCAAGGAGGATTAAGCGCATTTCGCGGGATATTGCCGCAGCTCTTTCTATTACAGGTCCTTTCAACATGCAGTTCCTTGCCAGGGACAATGATATCAAGGTAATTGAATGTAATTTGCGTGCTTCCCGCTCCTTTCCTTTCGTTTCAAAAGTTATCAAGATCAACTTTATAGAATTGGCTACACAGGTCATGCTTGGCATTCCTGTACAGAAACCGGAAAAAAGTGCATTTGACCTGGATTATATTGGTATTAAAGCTTCTCAGTTTTCTTTTTCCCGGCTCCAGGCTGCTGACCCTGTGCTGGGTGTTGAAATGGCTTCAACCGGGGAGGTGGGTTGCATAGGTGAAAATTATTATGAAACTCTGCTGAAAGCTATGCTGTCAGTTGGATACAGGATACCCGGGAAAAACATCCTGCTTTCAACAGGTGATGCGCGTTCAAAAGTCGAATTACTTATTAGCTCAAAAATGTTAAGGGAGAAAGGGTACCATCTATTTGCAACCCCTGGCACAGCTCAATTCCTGAAAGAAAATAATGTTGAAGCCACAGTCCTGCATTGGCCTGATGAAGATGCCAAACCAAATATCCTCGATTATCTGAGAGAAAGAAAGATAGACCTTGTTGTCAATATCCCGAAAGACCTCACTCGTAATGAATTAGCTAATGATTATACTATCCGCAGATCAGCAGTTGATTATAATATCCCGCTTTTAACCAATGCCAGGCTTGCAAGTGCTTATATCTACTCAATCTGCAAACTGAACCTCTCTGATCTGGTAATTAAGTCATGGGATGAATATTGATGGTGCTATTGGTATTTCCGGTTAGGATGTTGAAGGAAGAATTTAAACCTATCAATCCTTAGCTTTCTTTTGATAGTGAGATTCTGTTAGCTTTGCTACACCAATTTATAGGAATATAAGCATTGTGCTTTGATTTCTCAAAACTGCTTTAATGAATCAAGAAAATACAAAAAACCTTTCAGGCAGCAAACTGAGTTTCTTGATAGCCTGCCTTGTCATTACAATTTCATTCTTCTTTTTTTCCAACAGGTTTTATCCGCTTCTAAATTCTGATGATGGAATATCCATCCTGATGATTCATTACTTTGACTGGAAAAGCGGTTTGTATTTCTGGGGGCAGGACAGGCTTGGTTCATTGGTACCCTTCCTGGGCAGACTTATCTATATCCTTTTTCACCCAAATGCAATACTAGCTGAATCCATTAGTCACTATTTAATAATGGCAGCAGGGTACTTTGCTATATCCACCTTCCTCAGATCTCCTGTTTCCAGGATAATATTGTGTATCATTTGGTTCTTTCCGCCTTTCCATATGATTGAAATCCATCACAATGCACTTGGGCTTGAGTATAGTGTTCTCGGAATCGGTCTATACTTTATGCACAGGTCGCTCCGGGGCCGGGCTAAAACATCTATGCACCGGCTTTTCTTTTTCGCTGTGTCCTTCATCTTCTTTATTCTGGCCATATGGGTTTCTGACCTTGATCTTGTTTCTATAGCAGTTGTTTTTGGAATTATCCTATGGTACAAATTCAAATCTTTTCATTATAACCCAATTCGTGCCGTCCTGAACATACCCGTCGGTTATTACCTGGTCGCTTTAATAGGTGTTTTATCAGGAGCTATGTTCATCGCATACTGCAAATCTGTATCTCTCAATACTATCGATTACCAAAGCCTTGCTGGTTATAAGCCGTTTGTTCAAACCTCAGGTATATTCCTTCAAAGTATGTGGAGCCTCTTCATCTTTAAGGCAGGAGAACCTTTCACTTCAATTTACCTGTATTTAGTTGTAGGGTTTGGAATTGTGCTTGTTGTGTGTGTATTTAGTAATGAGAAAATTCACTGGTCACCTGTTACCCTGTTTTTTGCCTTACAGACCATTATTCTGCTCCTGGTAGTACTCTCCTCAAAATGGGTGCTCATGAACGAGGTAGGAAGGCGTTACTTTATAAGTATTTACCTTTCTATTTGGATCACGTTACTGCTATTACTGGAGAAAAAGATGCAGTCGGGATTAAAAAAAATGAGGTGGATTTCATTTTCCCTGTTACTCATTGCAATTTTCGGAGGATCTGGTACAATTTTACATTTGAGATATATTTGGCCCGGGACGCTTACGCCAAAGTATACCATCCTGAAAGAGTTTAAAGACTATGGGAATATTGGTGTGATCGGTAACTATTGGAATTCATACGTCATCTCGAGTATAGATCCTGACCATATCGTAGCCTCAACCTCAGATGAAATGTTTTGTCGCAAAAAAGAACTCACACCCTTGGTTTTTAAACAGGAGCGGTTATTCATTGTGCGCGATGGCTGGTTTGAACATTTTCCGGATACAATGTTTCTGTATAACCATGTTTTGCAAAGAAAGAGCGAGGAGAAAATGATTGGTGATTGTTTTGCCTGCGAATACAAGGTGTTAAGGGATCAATGATAAGGAACAGGATTCAACAGAAATTGAGACTAAAATTGATAATGCCCAGGTGTATTCTGATTCAGGGTGGTAACCAGACACCAGTATCACCTTGTAAAGTATCTTACCATGGGGCGATTTTTTGAAGTCTGATCGACGATGATAAATCCTGCTCTTTCAAAAGATTTGTAAAGCCCGATCCAGGCAAAGGAATCAGGAAGCTTTTCAGTTGTTGGGATGGTTGGATATGCCTCAATGATTGCAATACCTTTTTGCCTGGCAATATTGATAATGCCTTTGAGTAACTCCACGGAAACGCCAAGTTTCCTGAAATTCTTATGGACAAAAAAGCAGGGAACAGACCAGGTCTCCTGATTATCAATCCTTTTATGAACCCTTGACTTCTCAAGTTTATCGAAATCCTTGCGAGGTGCAAAGGCAGCCCATGCAATGGCTTCTCCTTCATAAAATGCCAATATACCGGTAGGTTTTCCACTCCAAACCAACTCCTTCATTGCCTCTTTATTCCGGTCTTCATATTTGCCTTCTGTGAATTCGGATTTTGTTAACCTGTAGTACATGCACCAGCAATTTCCACAGGCTCCATTTTTACCAAAAAGATGAACAAAGGAATTCCAGTTTTCTATTGACAATGGCTCAAAGGAAAGCTGGCCTTCTAAGGGATTCATATTATGAGTTCTTTCCATGTCCCTTTCGTTCCGGCCTGCTATGCCTGATTTCCATCCAGTCTGCAGGCCGGCTTACTGGCTGGAAACCGACCTTGCTGTAAACACCGTGAGCATCACTGGTTCTCAATAAAAACTGATAGACTTCCTTTAAATCTTCATGCTGAAGAATATACATCATCAGATGTTGCCCTATTCCCTGTCTTCGAAATCTGTCATCAATGATCACATCAAGTATATAAGCGAACCTGGTCTTATCCGAAATTACCCTCGCATAACCAATCTGTTCATTTTCAGGCGAAAACACTCCGACTACAAGTGAAGAATTTCCTGCTCCTTTCATCACTTCCGGCTTGCAGATGCCTTTGCACCAGTAAGCATTCGTTAACATCCCCGATACTTTATCGAAATCCATATTTTCATAGCCACTTCTGAAATTGTAATTCATACGTTCAAAGGTTGGTTTTGGAATAGGTAAACTGGTATTTACTTCATTCAAAGTTAGAGATATTTATTGCTTCTGCTTTCATCAGCCTTTATGGGTGCCTTGCGACAGGAAAAATTTGTGTAAGTTTGAGCCAATAAATCAATCAGGTTAACTCTATTCCTTTTTTTATGAAAAAGCTGCGTTTCCTTGCTGTATGTATTGCGATAATTGCAACAATATCCGGTTCATTTGCCCAGGGCTCCTTTAAGTATGAATCAGTTCCGAACGATCCTTTAGGTACCCGCATTTATACCTTGGAAAATGGATTAAAGGTCTACCTTACTGTATATAAGGAAACTCCAAGGATATATACTGCTATTGCAGTAAGGACCGGCAGCAAGAATGACCCGGCAGATAATACCGGCCTTTCGCATTACCTGGAACATATGATGTTCAAAGGGACAACGCATTTCGGAACAAGTGATTATGCCAAAGAGGCTCCACTATTGAAAAAGATCGAGGATCTTTTTGAAGAATACCGATCAACAACAGATACCATCAAGCGAACAGCAATATATCATCATATAGACAGCATTTCTGGGATTGCTGCTTCGTATGCTATTGCTAATGAGTACGATAAGCTGGTTTCGGTAATAGGTGCCAAGGGAACGAATGCCTTTACCAGTACCGAAGAAACTGTCTATATCAATGATATCCCATCAAATGAGATTGATAATTGGCTAAAAATAGAAAGTGATAGATTTTCAAATCCTGTATTCAGGATATTTCATACGGAACTTGAAGCAGTGTATGAAGAGAAGAATATGAGCCTAGATAGGGATGGTGACAAGGTAGAGGAAGAATTGTATGCCGGTTTATTCAGCAAACATCCATATGGCACACAGACAACGATCGGTACAATTGAACATCTTAAAAACCCTTCGCTCAAGAGCCTGAAACAGTATTTTACTGACAGGTATGCCCCAAATAATATGGCCCTTGTAATGGCTGGCGATTTTGACCCGGACAGTATAATTGGCAAGATCAATAAATCATTCAGCGTCCTGGAAAAGAAAAAAGTAGAACATTTTGTATCCCCGGTAGAAGATCCGATTACAAAGCCAATAGTCAAAGAGGTTGTCGGGCCTGATGCAGAAAGTGTGACCATCGGGTTTAGAACTGGTGGTATCCATACTCCTGATGCAGATCTTGTAAGCCTTTGCAGTGATATACTATCGAATGGGAAAGCCGGGCTCATCGATCTTAACCTTAAGTTAGCCCAGAAAGTGCTTTCTGCAAATGCAGGTGCTGAAGTACAAACTGATTATTCGACGCTGGTGCTCACAGGAAAACCGAAAGAAGGACAGAAACTGGAAGAGGTGAAGGATTTATTATTGGATCAAATCCAAAAACTAAAGTCAGGGGAGTTCCCTGATTGGTTGGTTCCGGCAATCCTGAACAATATGAAGCTAAGCAGGATCAAACAGCAGGAAAGCAATAATGCCCGCGCTATGAACCTGGTTAGCAGTTTCATTATGGAGCAACCTTACGAAGAATCGGTCACCGAAATAGATAGGCTTGAAAAAATTACAAAGCCCGATATTATTGGATTTGCCCAACGAACATTCAAGGATAATTATGTTGTTGTTTATAAGCGGACCGGGGTTGACAACAATGTCAGGAAAGTAACCAAACCCAGCATAACTCCTGTTGTAATGGAACGTAATAAGGAGTCTGCATTTTACAACTCAATAGTAAAAACCCCGGTGCTTGACATTAAACCAAAGTTTATTGATTATTCTCAGGATATCAAGCAATTTAAAACATCAACAGGAGTTAATGTGATTTATCTCCGTAATACTGAAAACAAAACGTTCAATCTCTCTTATTACTTTGAGATGGGTAGCCAGAATGACCTGAAATTGGCTACCGCGGTAAATTACTTATCTTATCTTGGAACTACACAGTATACAGCTGAACAGTTGAAACAGGAATTTTATAAGTTGGGCTGCAGTTATTCCGTAGCTGTTGGAAATGACGATATCACAATTTCACTCAGTGGATTGGCTGATAACACTTTGAAAGCCCTCAGTTTACTCGAGCAGCTTCTTGCTGAGGCAAAACCGGATGATAAAGCACTTTCGAACCTGGTTCAGGATATCATTAAATCCCGCTCAGATAATAAACTTAATAAGAATACCATTAGGCAGGGCTTAAGTATGTACGCCGCTTATGGCCCGAAATCACCATTTACAAATATCCTTAATGAAACTGAACTGAACGCACTTCGCGGAGATGAACTTGTGGCTTTAATTCATGGACTGACTTCCTATAAGCATGATATCCTTTATTATGGACCAATGGTAGATAATGATGCTTCTGGAGTCAAGGCTGAGCCGGGAAAAATGGCGGAGCTTGGAATTATTCTTGATCGCTATCACAGGGTTCCGGCCCAATTCAAACCTGTGCCTCCCCGTGTTAAATATCCGCAATTGCCAACCGATGAAACGAAAGTGTTTGCAGTGGATTACAAGATGAAACAGGTTGACATTGTTTTGCACTCCAAATCTGTCCCGTATGATCCATCTAAAACAGCTATAAACAGGATGTTTAATGAATATTTTGGAGGAGGAATGAACTCAATTGTGTTCCAGGAAATTCGTGAGGCCAAAGCATTGGCTTATTCATCTTCTGCTTCCTATCGTACTCCTTCTTATCCTGATGAAAACAATACTATCTATGGTTTCGTTGGAACGCAAAATGACAAAATGCCTGAAGCATTGAAGACAATGTTTTCATTGTTCAATGATATGCCCGAATCCGAAAAGAGTTTTGCCGCCGCAAAAGAGGCTATCCTAAACCAAATAAGTTCAGAAAGGATAACCAAGATGAGGCTGATCAACAATTTCCTCACAGCACGTCGGTTTGGCTTTGACCACGATATCAGGAAAGATGTTTATGAGCAGGTACCAGCTTTAACTTTTGCTGATATCCTTGGATTTCAGCAGCAATATCTAAAGAATAAGAACTTTACCATACTCCTGGTAGGCAATACAAAGAAATTTGATCAGCCAACCCTTGAAAGCTATGGTAAGGTTACTTACCTGGATCTTAAAGATATTTTCGGGTATTAATAATGGTATCAGGGAATTCTAAATTCAGGGAATAGCTCCGAGTACTACCTTCTTTGAATTTGGTGGATTCACTATTCTTCTGAGGAGGGTGAATAATGCGAAAATGTGCTCATCACATTCTCCAGGTATGTCTTCGTAACAGGAAGATCCTGCGCCTCCCGTATTCCAAGTTCTAACTTTATTCCATCCTTTTCACGACGGATCACCTTGACTAAATCACAATTGACCATAAACCGTCTGTGGCAACGGATGATGTCTGTTCCTTTCAACGATTCTTCAAGGTTCTTTAGGGTGTTTCGCAACATGAAACGAGTGATCTTTTCCTTATCCATGTAAAAGATGCTTACATAATTATCTGAAGCTTCGATATAAAGCAAATTCTCCATCTTAACCGAAAATCGCATAACACCTTTTTCATCTTCGAAAATGGCCATCAACTTTGAGCTGTCAGGCGATTGCAAGCCTTGCGACATTTCATCGATCATGATCTTTTTATCTCTCCATGAAAAATAAAGCCAAAGCACAGAGTAAGGTAAAAGCAGCAGCAATGCCGTGTTTTGAATGGAAAGCTTCAGCAGGTTTGGAAAAAACCGGGTATCATGCAGAATAAACTTTATATATACCGAATAAAACATCGCCATGGAAACAACCTCAACAAGCACCCATCCAAGATATTGCCAGTAATTGATGGGATTTCTTTTACAGCGGTAATACATGATAATTCTGCTTATTACGACTACCATTACTCCTGTAAGTGTAATGAGGCTTGAATATAAAAGCAATTGCCAGGGGGAAAGATCGAACCAGACATTCACGCCAAATGGCTGGTAAATGTTAATAAAAGCAAGTGCAAAAGCTGCAGTCAGAAGTACAAGCTGAACAATATTCCTCTTAGAAGTAAGGTATTTTGGTATAGGCTTGAAAAAGTCTGCCATTTTACTTTCATTAATACACTTCAAAATTAGGCTTTTCTAGGTTATGACTAGCGTAATAAGGAGTTTTAGGATTCCCGGGTCAATCGAAATTCACCCCTCTATTCAATTTTCTACCCCTCTATTCATCTTTCTGTCCCTTTAGTATGGCTGATATCCCATTTTAGAAAACGCTTGTTGAATGCGTTGTTACTTTGTATCATAAATTCTAACATCAAACTTTCCAATGCATTTATCATGGATTACTCAGTCCTTTATAACAAACTAAAAAAATCTTTTGACCCACAGAAAAGCTTCATGGAGTTCGAGGGTTTTGAGGTTGTTTGTTCAATGTTCGATTTCAAATCTGATACAAATGATCACAGGTTGATAAATACTCAGATTAGCTCAGAAAAACATATAGAGATTTCCGGACTTCCTGATGATACAATAAAGGAAAACCAGAAATTCCATTATCCAGTCCTATATAAGAATACTGGGGCCAAATATGATCATGCAATTATCCTTTTGCATGGATTGAATGAGAAAAGTTGGATAAAGTATCTGACCTGGGCTTTTTTCCTGGTAGAAAATACAGGCCACCCGGTGATTCTTTTTCCAATTGCTTTCCATATGGACAGGGCTCCTTCCTTATGGGGAGATCTAAGAAAGATGTCAAGCTTCGTAGATAATAGGAAAATACTATACGGAGATCTGCCTTTCCTTACATTCGTCAACGTGGCTCTGAGTGACAGGCTCACTGAAGATCCGCTTAGGTTCTATAATTCAGGATATCAAAGCGCAATGGATTTAACGAAATTAAGCAGCCAGCTGCGTAATGGTGATCACCCTTTATTTCTAAAAGATACAACAGTTGATTTCTTTGCTTATTCTATTGGAGCTTTCCTGGCCCAGATTCTTTTGTTAGGTAACCCTGATAACCTCTATTTAAACTCTAAACTATTTATGTTTTGCGGAGGTGCCTTTTTTAATGAAATGAATGGCGTTTCAAAACATATCATGGACCAGTTGGCTTTCAGGCGTCTGAGGAATTATTATTTATTTCATTTTGAGGAAGATGCTTTCAATAATGTTGAAATGAAGGAAGAACTTTATGGATCTGAATTGGGTAAAGCATTTGTCTCAATGCTGGCTTCTACAAAATTGAAGGAATTCAGACAGCAACGGCTTAATACGATAAATGGACGGATGAATTCCATTTCACTTGCAAAAGACCTGGTGATCCCATGTAAAGCCACTGACGAGAAAAGGAATGAATTTGGACTCCTTGAAATACAGGACTTTCCTTTCCCTTATTGCCATGAAAATCCCTTTCCTATTCTGGAGGGAACTAATAGCAGCCTTGTTGATGCAAGTTTCGAGAATGTTTTTGGGAAAGCTGCAAAGTTCCTCTGCTGATTCATTGTACTTATCTGATGATAAGACTTGTAGTGGCAGATCGTAGTTGGTTTCTTAATCGCAAGGTATAATGCCCCGAAGGCAAATCCAGATCAAGGTGCGCAGGGTTAGCATTAGCAAAATCCTTTATCATTAATTTCCCATCATCATTATATATTTCTACCTGGGACATGTGTGGTAATTTCAGAAGTGCAGAATTTACAGTGATAGAGCCACCTGATGGATTCGGGAATATGGAAACTATAGGAACTGCCGATGCGCTTTCTGGAGTTGATGTTAAGTAATTCTCCAGTCCTGTTTCGCATTTTTTTACCATGTGGATATGTTGCCATGACATGGTAAATACCTTCTCAGTGTAGTAGATAAAAGCACTGTCACTGAATATAACAGGCTCCGGATCAATGCGAATGGCTTCTGCGCTGTCACTTACTCTTCTCATTAATGGATGATCAGGATTTATAGCAGCGATCCAGATTTGTGCAGGCATTTCATCCATTCCCATCGTTGATTGCGCTGCCATAAAAGAAACATACGATCTGCCACCAAACTGAAACGGTTCTGGAGATGTAATATACTGGTAAGGATAAGGCACAGGGCTGGAAAAAGAGTTAAAGAGATACCAGTTTCCATCCGCATTTTCCTGGAAGATTTTTAGAGTCTTGCTTCCATTAGTTCTGTACATGAACATTCTGCTATTGGTTTCAGGGTCATTCCACATGGAAGGAGCCCCTATAGTATCATCTGAGATCTGGGTAAAGTAAGGAAACATAGTCTGGACTTCTACAAAGCCTGGTTGCCTGGAGTGACTGTATGCGCAACATATTTGTTGATTGTCGTTAGCGAAAAATCCCAGAGTGACGTCAGGGTATAAATTACATTTGTTAAAGTCTGTATTGTTAACCCATCTTATCCCATCATTGGATTCAGATTCAAACAAAAACATTCCAACAGAATCTGAATAATTGCGAGTTGCCATTGCATACAAAGCACCAGGATAATCCATTAAAGTTGTTGAATTCCAGCCCCCCAAAACCTGGGTTGCTACTGCAGGAAATCGCGTGTCGCCTTTTTTCTGGTTATAAACTATCTGGGTACATCCAGTGCTGAGCATCCATTCCGGCCCGTTCCAGCCTCCAGGAGTAGGAGGGGTGAGGTCAACATCTATTAGAGTGCCTTTCCCATCTGAAGGTACAAAACATCTTGTAACCGGGTTAAGTGAACAAACCCATAATTCCCCGCAAACCGACTGCCAGCAGACAATCTTCAGGTCCATATTATACTCTGGATCAATGATGCTGGCATCCTGATCTGCAGCCAGTTCATCATGAACAATAAATCCATTTTGTGTATGACCAGAAAATGGAATCTGGATAAGAATTAACACAAAGAGAGTATAAATCCGGATCATAACTAATCGATTCGTTTAAACAATTCGGCCCCAAATTTAATAAATCAATTATTTAAATACCTAAATATTGAATAGTGCCTGAAATAATATTTCAGATATATATAATAAGAACCGGTTTATGCGAATAATAAACCAAAGACCTCCTCTACCTTTGTCACACCTGAAATATGAATATCCCATTTTTCGGTTTTCAATCCCTTAAGATTGTATTTAGAAACAAAGATCTGGCGAAAACCAAGTTTTTCAGCTTCTGATATTCTTTGTTCTATCCTGTTAACTGGTCTTATTTCTCCTGAAAGTCCGACTTCAGCAGCAAAACAAATATGTTGATTTAGTGGCTGGTCTTCGCTTGATGAAAGGATGGCACTTATAATGGCAAGGTCCATTGCCGGATCATCAACCCGAATGCCTCCGGTAATATTCAGGAAAACATCCTTGGTTCCTAATCTGAAACCACATCGCTTCTCAAGCACGGCAAGCAGCATGTTGAGTCTGCGTGTATCAAAACCAGTACAACTCCTTTGCGGAGTTCCATAAGCTGCAGTACTAACCAAAGCCTGGGTTTCCAATAGCATGGGCCTTAACCCTTCAATTGTAGAAGCGATGGCAACTCCACTGACTTCTTCATCCCGCTGCGAGAGTAGTATTTCCGAGGGATTGCTTACCTCTCGTAATCCAGTATCCCTCATCTCAAAGATTCCCAGCTCAGAAGCTGAACCAAACCGATTCTTGATAGCTCTGAGAATGCGATAACCGTAATTCCTGTCTCCTTCAAATTGGAGCACTGTGTCAACCATATGTTCCAGGATCTTTGGCCCTGCCAGGTTCCCATCCTTGGTTATATGTCCTACCAGGAAGACCGGAACACCAGTTGTTTTAGCGTACCGTTGCATTTCAGAAGCAGTTTCACGTATTTGTGAAATGCTGCCGGAACTTGATTCAATAACATTAGTTTGAAGGGTTTGAATGGAGTCGATAACAACAAGGCCTGGTTGCAGGGCTTCCAGGTGCTGAAAGATTGCCTGGGTATTGGTTTCGGTAAGTATATAACAGTCTGGGTCAGCATAGCCAATTCGTTCTGCTCGCATGCGTATTTGCTGGTCACTCTCCTCCCCGGAAATGTAAAGAACCTTCTTCCCTTTCATCTGAAGAGCTACCTGCAGCATTAGAGTTGATTTGCCAATACCTGGTTCTCCTCCAACCAGTATAAGTGAGCCTTCAACTAATCCTCCGCCCAGAACTCTGTCTAACTCGACACTACCTGTACTGGCCCTTCTCTCATTTCCTTCAACAATCTCATTGATCTTTTTGGGATGACTTTCGGATATCTTGAAATTTCCCTGGCTCTTTGTTCCAGTTTCACTCCGTTGAATAACTTCCTCAACAAAAGTGTTCCATTCCCCGCAGGAAGGACATTTGCCCATCCACTTGGGAGCCTGCGCGCCACAATTCTGACAGAAAAAACTGGTCTTAACTTTCGCCATTGGGTAAAAATAGGAAATCTTTAAAATCGACTGAGAACTTCTTGGAATTTTGATAAGCAAATCTACTATCAATAAACGCCTGCTGGCTAATTTGCCCCAAATACGCTGCCTTAGCGAGAAGTTTTCACTAATAAGTACGGAATGATAAGCATCAGGTGAAACTTATATTGAAAAACAATGGTATGACTATTTTATAACCAATGAGTGACTACTGAATGATCCGTCATCTGGCTGAAATGACAACCGGGACCATCGAATGATTCGCCTCAGGCGGAAATGACCACCGATTGACAACGACAAGAAATTCCGGTAGATTCTCTATTTCCCCCCAGCCAGTATCTTTCCTTCAATAGCTGAAGTAGAATATCCTTCCAGGAAACTGATAGTGACTATTTCACCACCATGTGCATCGACTATGTCATATCCAACAATATCTTCAGGAAGATAATCAGCACCTTTTACCAGGACATCTGGAACAACTGTCTTTATTAGCTCATAAGGGTTTTGTTCTCCAAAAAAAACAACACAGTCAACAAAACCTAACGAAGCCAGAATCATTGCACGGGATGCTTCATCCTGTATTGGCCGGTTACCACCTTTCAGCTTTCGAACAGATTCGTCAGTGTTCAAACCAACAATCAGGAGGTTGCCTAATTCAGAAGCTTTAGCCAGGTAATCAATATGGCCAAGATGCAGGATGTCAAAACAGCCGTTTGTAAAAACTATTTTTTTACCCTTGAACCTCCATATAGCAAGCTGACGCTGAAATTCTGGATCCTGCCTGCTGTAAATCTTTGATTTGATCAGGTCAAGCTTCGACATAATTCTTTTTCTTTTGAATGATTGGAAGAATAATTAGTGATAAACCACCAAGGATAATGATAGTAATGGTTTGCGAACTCCAGATAAGCCAGCCAAGTGCGTAGCCTTTGGTGGCAACAACAGAGTACAGGACTAAGGTTTCAGCTACTATGGCTGGATAAATCCCAATTCCTCCTTGCACGACCATTATTCCGATGGTCCCAAATACCAATGCGGCCAGGCCTGCGTCAATTCCAAGGTGAGCGGTTTCAGGGAGACTGAAAAATACCAGGTAAGCCATAATCAGGTAAAGAGCCCAGATAGAGAATGAATAAAATGCAAAAAGCCAAAGCCTTTTAACTTTAACCAGCGATTTTATTCCTTCAAGAAATCCCAATGCCATATTCCAGAACTTTATGAAGTACTTGTTCCTGGCAATTTGCTTCCTGAAGATGAAATAAATAATTGCTACTAATATAATTCCTCCTAGTGCTATAAGTTTCAGGCTTCCCGAGAGGTCCATAGTCAGGTGGAACTTCTGTTCGAGGGGCGTATATACTTTAGCATCAATAAAGTTGGAGAGCTTATCAAACTGCAGGGCAAGGTTTAAAAAGAATAAAGCAACGAACATTGCCAGGTCAATGGCTCGTTCTGTAATGACTGTACCAAAGGATTTATTGAAAGGGACACCCTCGTATCTTGTCAGGACAGTGCACCTGCTAACCTCTCCAAGGCGCGGTAGAGCAAGGTTGGCTATATAACCAATCATAACCGCGAAAAAAGTATTTCTTTTGCCAGGCAGGTATCCCATTGGCTCAAGTAACATTCTCCAACGGATTGCTCTCAGATAATGCGAAAGAATACCAAGAGCTACTGACAGGGAAATCCACCAATAATTGGCGTACCCGAAGGATTTCATGATTTCCTTTCGCTGATCTGTTGATAGGTTTCGCAGGAATAACCAGATAAAGAAAAAGCCGATGCCCATGAACAGCAAGAACCGGGCAACAGCAATAAGTTTGTTTTTCAAAATAATTTACCTTTTTTTGTTATTGGCATCTGGAAATACAATAGAAGGCTTGAATTTCCTTGCTTCTTCGAAATCCATATGAGCAAATGAGGCAATAATTACAAGATCGCCCGGATGCGCTTTTCTTGCTGCAGCTCCATTGAGTGAAATAACGCCTGAACCGCGCTCCCCTTTGATCACGTACGTTTCCAACCGTTCTCCATTGTTGATGTTTACAACCTGGACTTTCTCAAACTCAATCATGTTTGCAGCATCCATCAAATCTTCATCTATCGAAATGGAACCTATATAGTTCAGGTTGGCCTGTGTTATGGTGGCCCGGTGTATTTTAGATTTAAGTATCTCGATTGTCATGGGACAAAATTACAAATAAAAACACAAAAAAATGCTGATGGGTATAACAATCAGATGAACAGTTTGTTACGAGTTATTTTTATAATATTCCATCTCCTGGAGATATTATTAATAGAGGTTCATATTATCGATGAGCCTTACTTCTCCCAGAAATACCGCAACGCAAAGTATCGCATGATCAGAATCTTCCCATTCAGAAAGAGGCATTAATGTTTCCGTATCAACAACAGAGGCATATTCTACATCAAACCCAAGTGTTTGTTCAATTTCTCCCGTAACCATCTTACTAATGCCATCTGGCGTAAACCAGCTATAATTATCCCGGGCTTTCAATAATGCCTGGTAAATTGAAGGAGCTATAGCCCTTTCATCTGGATTAAGCCTTTCATTCCTGGAACTCATGGCAAGGCCGTCTGGCTCACGAACGGTTGGACAGGCTACAATTTCAACGGGTAGTTGTAAGAGACGAACAAGATTCCTGATGATTGCTAATTGCTGAAAGTCTTTTTCCCCAAAATAGGATCGGTGTGGTTCGACTATTTCAAATAGTTTCCTGACCACTATTCCAACTCCGTTAAAATGACCTGGCCGAAACTGACCTTCCATTACCTTGTCTAAAATCCCGAAATCAAATCGGGTCTGATCAGGCTGAGGATACATCTCTTCGACTGATGGGGCGAAAATTAAATCACAGGATACGGATGTGAGTTTTTCAACATCTGCTTCAAGATTTCTTGGATATTTTTTCAGATCCTCTGGATTATTGAATTGTGTAGGGTTCACAAAAATGCTTACAACAACACAGTCGTTTTCTTCACTGCATTTTTGAACTAATTTGAGGTGGCCGGCGTGAAGGGCACCCATGGTTGGTACAAACCCTATACTTTTACCTTCTCTCCTGATTTTTGAAAGAAACTCACGGGTCTCAGCAATTGTATGAATTACAAGCATATAATTGGTTTTACTCAGGAAACCGTTACATGTTTACTGCTTTCAATTATTTATGATTGAAATGGAATTTGCCATAATAGCAAACCAGAATAAAATATGGTAAGAAGTCAAATGACTAAGATATTTTTCAGCTTCCAGCCGCCAAACTAATATTTCCCACAACCTGCTTCCCGCCACCTGTTCCTTCTTCCTGCTTCGAACATCCGGCTTCAGATTTCCAGCCAACTGCTTCCGGCTTCCGGCTTCCTGCTTCCGGCTTCCAGCTTTCGACTTCCAGCTTTCGACTTCCTGCTTCCTGCTTCCTGCTTCCGACTTCCTACTTCCTGCTTCCTGCTTCCGACTTCCGACTTCCTGCTTCCGACTTCCGGCTTCCGGCTTCCTGCTTCCAGCTTCCGACTTCCGGCTTCCTGCTTCCAGCTTCCAATTTCCGACTTCCAGCTTCCGGCTTCCTGCTTCCTGCTTCCGACTTCCGACTTCCTGCTTCCGACTTCCAGCTTCCGGCTTCCTGCTTCCTGCTTCCTGCTTCCGACTTCCGGCCACCTGCTTCCTACTTACTCAAGATCCCAAGGATTTCCTTTTCAAGCAAACCCGAAGGAGATTCAATGATGCGGCCTTTTTCATGTCTCTTGCGATAGAAAACAAATGTCGGGATCTTTTCTATCTTCAACTTCTTGAGTTCTTTAGCCGGAGCATTCTTTACATGGTCTACACAAATCAGGGTAAGTTTATTGTAATCAAATCCCGCGAGGTCCATCACTTTATAGAATCGCGGAATCCAATCCTTGCTATCACCGCACCAGGTGCCCATTACAACAGTGATCTTTATTTTTTTGAATTTTCCTTTCAGCAGGTCGATTGTAGCCTGGTCAGGTTTGTAGGCTGAATACTCAGCCTGGTAAACAGAATCAAAGTTGCTTTTTATCATCTTGAAACCATCACGGTTGCAATATCCGATCAGCATTTCATTGTTCCTTTTTTCGTCAAACTCTTTTTGATTTATAGCTTGAGCGAAAATCAAAGCTGGAAATAAAATGAGCAGAACTAGGATTGACTTTTTCATGTATCAGTTGTTTGGTTGAAAAATAGACATTTATTATTTAACAGCTTGTAATTCAAGTAAAATTTAAGCTAGTTGAAGATTATTAAGACTCCAATAGGGGCTACAAAGATAGTAAAGTCAAGAACTCCCGATTTTTACTTAACAAGCTTTATGATTTGTAGAACAGATATAAGCACTGATAAAGAGCCCAATCAAGTTGAACAGATTTGTCAGATTCAGGGTAAATGGCTGGTCTTAAATAGGAATCGGGAAATAGGCTGTATACAGTAAGAAGTAAGAAGTAAGAAGTAAGAAGTAAGAAGTAAGAAGTAAGCAGCAAGTAGCAAGAAATAGTTAGATATCTGGTAACCAATAACCAATAACCAATAACCAATAACCAACAACCATTAACCAATAACCAATAACAAAAACTCTCTCTATAAATTCACAAGGTTATTCCTGATAGCAAACTTGACAAGGTCAACGGAAGATTTTAATTCCAACCTTTGCATAATATGATTCTTGTGAGATTCTACAGTACGAATACTTATAAATAACTTATCGGCAATCTCCTGGTTGGAAAACCCTTCAGCAAAAAGCCTGAGGACTTCAGTCTCACGCTTTGACAATTGGCTTTCTTTGTCAGAGCCATCGTCCTGACCAGACTTGGCTTTCTTGATGTAGCTTTTCAGAATTACATTCGAAATCGACTCTGCAAAATATTCTTCCCCTCTCGCAATGGTGTGTATTGCATCAATCAGTTCTTTCTTAGAAGTATTTTTTGGGAGATATCCCTTTGCTCCTGCATTTATCGAATTGAAGATATACTCTTCAGAAGTGTGCATTGAAAGTATTAGGACTTTAATGGCAGGGTGTTTAGACTTAAGATGCCGGGTAAGTTCAATCCCTGTCATCCCGGGAATCGAAATATCCAGGATAGCAATGTCAGGATGAAACTTTTCTAAGGTTGATAAGAATTCATTGGCATCTGCAGCTTCACTTACTATTTCAAAATTGGGTTCGTTAACAAGCAGGTTGGCTATTCCAGTTCTTACTAACTGGTGATCATCCACCAACATGATCCGTATATTTTCCATTTCTGTCTAAAATAAAATCAGTCGAGCTTTGCGTTGGCAGCACTTAATGAACTGAAATATACTGGAAACTATGACCACCAATTTGTCTTATCCCTAATGAAGTTCATTAATTAAATCAGTCTCAAATATAAGCCCTTTTCAGATGTGTTTTACTAATTGGTCGGGATACAATATGTTCAACGAAATTTTTTGCTACCATTATTATAGACGAGAATACTTACTATTCTTCAGGTTTATTGAGCATTTACACAGAACAAACTCAGCAAAAACTTGTTATTAATTGTATAGCTGATAGTTATTTATCAGTATTTGTGAATTAGTAAGGAATTAGTTAATTGACATCTTTCAGTCTGATAATTAATAACATTCAGTATTTTTGCAGACAAATTCAGGTTAGGATTAAGTCGATTACATTCAGTCACTAGTGACTAAGACCTGGAATTCGTTACTGCTTGTGTAAGCCAGTACGGAGTCGCATTTGATAAGTTGTAATGAACTTGCCTGGTAAATACAAAGATTGGTAGACTACTCTAAATTATAATATGACGAAAGTTGGGATTTTTTTTGGCGGACGTGATAACGGTAACACCGCTAAAATTGCTAGAAAAATTCAGGATGGCCTTGGAAAGGGCCTGGCAACAGTTCACAATGTGAATAATGCCAAAACCGAGGATGTAAACAAATTCGACATGCTCATTCTTGGCACCGCTGCCTGGGGAATTGGCGAAATGCATTCTGATTGGGAAAACTTCATCGAGGAACTTTTGAACGCAAACCTTGAAAATAAAAAAATTGCGATCTATGGCCTTGGTGACCAGGTAATGTATCCGGAAAGCTTCGTTGATGGAATGGGTACCATTTTTTGCCGTTTGCCTTTCAAACAGAATGTTGTGGGCTATACGGCTACAGATTCCTATAAATATTACTATTCAACTGCCGAAAAAGAAGGCAAGTTTATAGGGTTGGCAATCGATGATGACAGTCAGCCTGAACTTACAGATACTCGTGTAAGTAAATGGGTTTCCCAGGTCAGAAAAGAATTTGGTTTATAGTCAAAATTGCGGGCACCTGGGTAGCTTTCCTGAATTCTATTCAAAGGATTAAGTCAATATCATTTGCTGAAATTAGAGTTATTATTATATTACAATTATGTTTCAATATTGTAATTGATACATAATCAATATTTTATAACTATTTCAGTTGCGTTGAAATATTTTTATCTAAAAAAATTACATATTTTGATATTTGCATAGAAAAAAATTACAACTTTGAATCCGAAATCTATCCACTAGAAATGGATCATCTTCCTAATACAACCACAAAATTTCATAAGCGCATTCTTTTGATGTGGGCTTGCGCTGTAATGTGGATTTATATTGGGAATATCATCAACTTCCACCAACATCATATATGGGGGAAACAACTGATTCCAGTTGCCTGTGCAAATAACCGGACCAAAGAAAAGTCCCTCATCAAATATCTGGGTAGTTCCAACGATCATTCTCTTTCATTAGGTTCATCCTCATGGCTGAACGCGGTAGATCTTAATTCCGTGCATGGCAGTTTCAATCTGGCAGGAATTATTTCTTTTCCATATATCTACCAATCCCTTTGTTCTTTTAGAATCCAGGGCAAACCTTTACGTGCCCCACCTCTGGCCTAAATGCCAGCAGACTCCTTTTGCCTTTCTGTATAAGTACTGAAATTCATTTTTTGAAATTCGAATTGCTGCTTTTCCGAAAGGACACAAATCCCATCCTGCTGCATTTCCGGGCCTGATCTTTTAGGTTTACTGCTATGGCTTTTTTTGATAGGCCATGCTCCTTCAAATTAATCCCCTGAAATAAATTTAGTAAAACAAAGGAGTTAAAATCTCTTTCCAGAATATGCATTGGTCAGATACCTTTATAAGATTTGGGTTTGATAAATGCAATCTCCAAAAAACCGATTGAAAATGAAAACAAATCTACTCTTCATTAGTGCATTAATAGCACTCTTTACTGGCAGCACTGCTGTGTTTGCTCAATCCGCAAGCCCGATACTGGACTCAGTCTTCATGGGACCTGGATATGCAAAGGAAGTTTATTACAGTATGTCGAATGGCACCCAGGGTACCATTGATCGTAAGCAATGGGATATTGCCTTCAGGACTTCACGCAGAAGCGCAAGTATTCTCACCAATGATGCGGCAAATAATAATGCTCTCGGAATTACGGGAGTTGAACTATATAGTTATCCCAAATCTGATACTTCAGGTTGGGCGTCATTTGATACTACCGGCTTTTCAACCTGGAAAAATATGGTGAATTCAACTACGGATTGGGAAACAGGTGCCTTTGATCAATATCAGTTAGGCCACCCTGACTATGGATGGGGTAAGTATAATACTGCAACACACGATGTTGTTGGAGATTCACTATTCCTGATAAAACTTCGTGATGGTAGTTTCAGAAAGATCTGGATAATCAGGAAATACTCCTCTCTTAACAAATATGAATTCCGGTACGCAAACCTTGACGGTAGTGCCGAGAACACTATTTTGCTCGATTGCAGTCCCTATGAATCAAAGAATTTCGTTGGCTATTCATTGACAACCAACGCAATAGTCGATTATGAACCTGTTGCTACCGCAGCCTGGGATATTCTTTTTACCAAGTATATGTATACTTATCCCGATGGAACACAATATCCGGTAACAGGAGTCCTTAGCAATTACGGTATTAAAGTTAACAAGTTTGAACATGTAGCGCCTGATTTTACTTCCTATAATGTTGCTGCAATGGACTCTACCCGTTCTCCTATTGGATGGGATTGGAAATATTACAACTCAAATGCCGGAGTGTACAATGTAGTTGATTCTGTGGTGTATTTCGTTCTGGATGGTCCGGGAAATATTTACAAACTGGTTTTTAAAGAATTTGCTGGCTCTTCTACCGGCAAGGTTATATTGGAAAAAGAATTGATCCAGCCTTCCGGTATTAATGATTTGAATGCTTCTCCCTTCACCCTTGCTGTTTATCCAAATCCTGCTTCAACAGAGGCTACATTGTTAATTAATACTGGTAATGCCTCTGAAATGAGCATAGTCTTGAGTGATCTTTCGGGTCGCCAGATTTGGGTTAAAAAGGAAGAAACAAATACTGATGGATTAAATTCATTAAGAATTCCTGTAACTGATTTAATGGATGGCTTCTATTTGCTGACCGTTAACTCAGCTCATATGAAGTCATCAACCAGGTTGATTGTTAAACACTAAAAATATATAAGACTTGTTAGTTAGAGTATTAGGGTTAATGGCATTCCTGCTGTCCGGGCTGATCACCATGGGACAGCAGGCTGTCATTTGCGTGGTTGATGCAAAAACTAAAGAAGCTATTCCCTTCGCCAATGTTTGTTTTGATGGCATTGGCGCAAAATCACAAAAACACCTGCTTTCCGACATGAAAGGAAATGTCCCCAATGACCTGGTAAAAGCTGCCAGGGTGGTAATTTCCTGCATGGGCTATGAAACGCTTACAGATACGCTGCTTCCGGGGGAAAGTAAGTCCATCGGGCTGACTCCAACCATTTTTAACATGAATGAAGTGGTTGTTACTGCACAATATTCACCCGAAAAAGCCGACAAGTCAATCTATAATATCTCTGTGATCAACAGCCGCCAGATTGAACAAAAGGCAGCTACCAACCTTACAGATCTATTGTCAGGTGAAAATAGTATGCGAATTGTGCAGGGAGGAGTTTTGGGATCCAGTATTAGTATGCTTGGTTTATCCGGGGAAAATGTGAAAATCCTTGTCGACGGAATTCCGGTCATTGGCCGGATGAATGGCAATATTGACCTGAACCAGCTGAACCTTTACAATGTAGACCATGTTGAGGTAATTGAAGGGCCAATGTCTGTCATTTATGGAAGCAATGCAATCGCAGGTGTAATTAACATTATTACTAAAGAAAACAAATCTGCTGCTTTCGCATCATTTCTTAATTCATACTATGAAAGTATAGGGATGTACAATTTTGACGGGGGCATAAGCAAGCGTCTAAAGAAGAACCTGTTCTCCATTGATGCGTCCCGCAATTTCTTTGGAGGATCCGAAGGTGGTGATTCTTTGCGGAAAATGCGCTGGAAGCCTAGAAGGCAATACAATGCCGATGCATCTTACCTCTATTCTGATAAAAAGATCAGGATTAAATTGACTGGGCAATATTTCAATGAGATGCTTCTGGATAAAGGCCAACTTCTCCAACCTTATTATGAAACAGCCTTTGATAATTATTTTACAACGGTGCGTTCTACAGCCAAAGTAGAATCTTCTTATTCATTAAATGAAGGAGAGCTAATCAGCCTGGTAGCAGCCTATTCAACATACAATAGAATTAAAAACCAATATTTCAAGGATTTGACTACCCTTAATGAAATACTTACTCCAAATCCGGATGACCAGGATACCACCACTTTTAAGGATTATCTCCTTCGAGCTTGGTATAACAAGAATTCCCCCAATAATATCTTGAATTACCAGATGGGAATTGACTTGATTGATGAAGCAGGTACTGGAAAACGCATACTCAACCAGAAACAGGAAATCGGGGATTATGCTGCGTTCATTAGTTTTAAATATGATCCTTTCCGAAAATTGTCAGTTCAACCTGGATTAAGGGCTATCTACAATACAAAGTATAAAGCTCCTATCGTCTATTCAGTGAATCTTAAATGGGTGCCGCAAACCAAATGGGCCGTTAGAGCGTCATTTGCAAAGGGATTTAAAGCACCCGATCTGAAGCAACTTTATCTATATTTTATTGATATCAGTCACAATGTTAGAGGTAACCAGGATCTTAAAGCTGAATATTCTTATAATTACAGCCTGTCATGCAGCTACAATAGTGAAGCTCAAAATACCTTCTTCAAAGCGGAAGCAAGTTTGTTCTATAATGACATAACAAATAATATCACGCTTTCACCTTCTAAATCAAATCTCTATACCTATGTTAATATTGGCAAGCATCTTTCAAGGGGGATTCAGGCAAATGCTTCCTGGAGCCTTTATCCCTTGCTGAATGTTTCTCTTGGTTTTTCCAGGATTGCTGAAGCCTATGCATTTGATGCAACAAGTATAGGAAAAGCTAAAAATTATTGGAGCAATGACATAATGGGTACCCTGAATTACAAAATGTTTAACCAGAAACTCACTTTCTGCGTTTTTTATAAGTATACCGGCCAAACTCCTGAAGCAGCTATACAGGATGATAATAGTTTGGCAGTAAGATGGGTAGATAGATTTAGCCTGGTTGACCTAACCCTTATGCATACCTTGCTTCATAAGCATTTAACTCTTTCGGCGGGAATTAAAAATCTGACGAATGTCACCACCGTAGCCGCCGTTGGAGGTGCAGGCGGAGCACATTCAGGTAACAGTAATTCATCCGATATTGCTTGGGGGCGTACCTGCTTTGTTAAGCTGGCTTTTAATTTTAACAAGTACTGATGATATAGCAATGGTTGTAAAATCGCAAACCAAATATTATAATAAACATAACCATTACGTATTACATACGACTGATATAAAACACTTGCGATGCAACCATTAATACCTTTAAAACTGGCAATGAATTAATAAATTATTATCACGTGAAAAGGGCCCTGTTTCTTGTGCTGCTGCCGGTAATTATTATTTCGGTAACATCCTGTTTTAAGGATGACGAAAAAGTTGTTCCTCATCAGCCAGGTTCTACAAAGGTGGATACAATCCCGCTTACCGTCTACTATAGTAATCAGGTTTACTTTGATTTGAACTCTGGTGCTTCAATTTCAACTAATTTGAGAAAGGATTGGGATTTGAGTTTCGGATCAGGGAAAGATGGTTGTTGCGTCAGGTTGAATACATCATGTTTCATGTTTGCTGCGAAAATTTCCTCGGAATCTTTTGGCTTGCCAGTGGATACTACCGGGGCAATCTGGCATTTTGACAACTCTAATGGGAATGCAGATTCTACCGCCATTGGTAAATGGTACACAGTAGTTGGTAAGGATACAGTTTCAAATGGTCAGCTCATAATATTGGATAGAGGTATAGATGAATTAGGAAACAATAGGGGCTTGAGGCAATTGGTATTAGATAGCCTTGCCAATGATACCTATTTCTTCCGCATCGCGAACCTTGATGGAAGTAATCAACAATCTTACCAGGTAACAAGAGATCCATTTAGTAATCACGTACTATTCTCCATCGGCCAGGTACAGGAAAATTATGCTGAACCTTATACAAAATCATGGGATTTGTTGTTTTCACAGTACACGACAATGCTTTATACAGATCAAGGTACGCCCTATCCTTACCTTGTAACTGGTGTACTCCTTAATCCTGATCTGGTTGAGGTCGCCATCGACTCTTCCAATAAATTTGATTCGATCTCTTTTCAAACGGCTAAGAGTCTTACATACTCTAACCGGCAGGACTTTATTGGTTACAACTGGAAATCATATTCATTTTCTAATGGAGTGTACACAGTTCGTACTAATATTAATTATGTGATTCATGATGAGGAGGGCTTCTATTTTAAATTCAGGTTCCTAGGGTTCTATAATAATAAAGGTGAAAAGGGTTATCCCTCCATCGAATATCAAAAATTATAACATTTTATCTTAACCAACCTCGAATTCCTAATAACTAATTACTAGCACTAATAACCAATTACCAACAACTAACAACAAGTCCCAATAGCCAATCCTCTGCAACTGCTGTTCCCGGAATTTGAAAAAAGACTAAGTTTGCGAAAAAATCCAGGCAATGTTCAATATCACAATGCGCTATTCCTTCCTGCTACTGCTTCTGGTAGCGTTTAGCCAGGTTTCTTTAGGCCAGGTCGTTTCAAGTCAACCCCAAATTGGGAGAGGAAATAATACCTGGAAACCTGATTCAGAAATAACTGTTTCAGATCTTCAGCATGAAATTGGCTTTCTTGCTTCCGATTCTCTTAAAGGCCGGAAGCCGGGAATGCCCGAAAGCAATGTTGCTGCCAGGTATATTCGTGATTTGTTTAAGTCAGCCGGACTTACGATGCTCTGCAAGGACGGGCTTCAGGATTTTATAGTAGTTGCAGATATTAAACCGGGTGAGAATAACCATCTTGACATACCCGGATATTCTGCAATGCTGAATAAAGATTTCGTGCCTATCTCATTTTCTGCAAATGCAAAAGTTGATGCTGCCGTGGTATTTGCTGGCTATGGTTTCGATTTATCCCTTGACTCACTAAAGTGGAATGATTATAGTAATCTTGATGTTAAGGGGAAATGGGTTATGATATTCCGTGGTGATCCTGAGCCGGATAAACCTAATAGCGCATTCATCCCTTTTGAACAGGAAAGATCTAAAACCCTAACGGCAAAAGATAAAGGGGCATTGGGTGTACTTCTTGTAACTCCTACTGATATTGAGAAGACTGATGTGCTTATGCATGTACAATATGATAAAACTCCCGCAGATGCAGGCTTGCCGGTTATCAGTATAACCAGGGCACTTGCAGATCGTATTTTGTCTTCAATGAACTATACCATTTCAGATCTCGAGTCCGCCATTAAAAGTGATCATAAGCCTCAAAGCCTGCTTCTGCCTGTAAATATTGCTGCTGAAACAGACCTTATTCAACAAAAAGTCACTACATATAATGTGGTTGGAGTCATCAAAGGCAATGACCCTCTGCTGTCAGGGGAATACATAGCAATAGGTGCACATTTCGATCACCTGGGAATGGGTGGTGAAAATTCTGGTTCACGGGTTCCTGATCAGGTCGCTGTTCATAATGGAGCTGATGATAATGCCTCAGGTACAGCCGGTGTTATTGAGCTGGCTCAAAAGTTAATGGCTCACCGTGCGGAATTAAAGCGCAGTATATTATTGATTTCATTTTCCGGCGAAGAAATGGGACTTTTAGGTTCAAAGGCCTTTGTGAAAGATAGTCCTGTTGGATTGAAAAGTATTAAAGCCATGATCAATCTCGACATGATTGGGCGGTTAAATACTGAATCAAAGGCAATCAGTGTTGGTGGTACGGGTACATCGACTGAGAGTGACACAATCATTGGTACTCTATCACTTAAGAGGCCATTTACTGTAAATAAATCACCGGAGGGTTTTGGGCCATCCGACCATGCTTCCTTTTATAGTGAGAATATCCCTGTATTCTTTTTTACAACTGGTGCACATGAGGATTATCATACACCCACTGATGATGCTGATAAAATAAATTATGAAGGGGAAGTGCAGGTTTTATCAATGGTCTATGACCTTGTTACTGACCTTTCTGAAAGACCTGATGCTTTGGTATTCAAAGAAGCAGGCGCAAAGGAAGGCGTGCGTTATAGTAGGTCATTGAAGGTGACGTTAGGAATTGTACCTGATATGGTTTCAACTGATAATAAAGGGCTAAGGGTTGATGGAATTCGAAAGGGCGGGCCTGCTGAAAAAGCTGGTATAAAGAAGGGGGATGTTATCGTTGCACTCGAAGGTCAACCAGTTACAAACATCTATGATTATATGTCAAGGTTGGGACGATTGAAACCGGGACAAGTCGCCTCAGTTGAAATTGTCAGGGACGGCAAGAAGGAAATAATTATTGTTCAATTTTGATAATAGCCATATGTGGCAATTCTTAACCAGGGAACTTATCCTGAAATTCGTAAAATTCGGTGCTGTTGGAGCTTCAGGTGTAGCCGTTGATTTTGGGTTTACATACCTGTCAAAGGAGATAGTGAAAATTCAAAAATATATAGCGAATGCAATTGGGTTTACACTGGCGGCATCAAGCAATTACATGCTAAACAGGTTGTGGACCTTTCATAGCCATAACCCTAATATTGGTATAGAATACTCTAAGTTTCTATTTATTTCAATCCTGGGGCTGGGAATAAACACTTTCGTCATCTGGTTCCTGGTTAGTAAGTATAATCGCAATTTCTATGTCTCAAAGTTATTTGCAATAGGAGTAGTAACCCTATGGAACTTTGTGCTGAATATGATATTTACTTTTGCCGCCTGATAGTTACAGGAGGATTTCAACGTGATGAATAACCCGATATTCTATTGGGTTCTGGTCATCGATTCAGGAATAACCAGGATATAGTCTGCAAGGCCTTTGGAGTCATTGCTCAAATCGGCTGGATCAGTTTGTTCTACAGAAGAAATCGTCACGATTTTAAGATTCGGGTTGACTTGTTTCAAATACCAAACAATTCCCTGGAAGTGATCACTATGATAGCTTCCGTTGAAATGAAGAAATATATTTCCCTGTTTGAAGCTATCGAGTATGAAGTGTGCCATCGTTGCATCCTTGATAGCTTGGGCTTTCGCAATATTGGCACTTGCATGGCTGGGAGAATCACCCATAGATTTCATGATTTCCTTGTAACAACTAAGGTTCGTATCAAAAAGAATGGGTAATGGAGCAATCAAACTTAATGCTTCTTTATCTACTTTCGATAATGCTTCAAATCCTCCTGAATTTACCATACTGGCGTATCTCCTGGGAACATTGGTAGCAATGAAGTTAAGGCTGCTGTCGCGTGCAAATGATAATAATGGCTTATAATCGGCCTTGTAATTTGGCCATAACCGGGCTTCTGATTCAAAATTCTTATCCTTGACAAGCCCTTTCAGATATTCATTTATAATAATCTGATTGTCTGACTCAAACATTTCGGCTCCCAGGGTTAGGTTTTTCCCTTTCTCTTTGTATAGATCAACGAGGAGCTCATACTCAAGCCAATGACAAATTGGATTGTCATGGAGTTCCCCAAAGAAGACAATATCAGCTTTTGATGCATCTTCCAGCATTTCTTCATAGGATGAAGTTTTTCCTTTTACATCAAATATTTTATACGCTGGCTTATCACGCTTCATTGCTACAAAAACGATAAGGAATAAAGGTAAAATAAGGAGCTTTTTCATGAGGAATGAAAATAAAGGTAAAACAGAATGACTGGTTCCGGGATCTATTTTTTCAACTGATCACCTTGGAACATAAGTGGCAATAAGTTATGAACTCCGCGGATTTGCCATACAATACCATTTGTACCCTGCATCCATACTTTCAGAGGTTTCCCGGCAATGTTTTCATATTCAGCCATTACCTGCCTGCAACCACCACAAGGAGTTACAGGTTGATGCATGCCGAATAATTCAGTGCTGGCGGTAATAGCAATGCTCTCAATCCCTACACCCGGATATTGGCTTGATGCCGCAAAGAGTGCAACTCTTTCTGCACATAAACCTGAGGGATAGGCGGCGTTTTCCTGGTTGCTACCCGTGACTATGATTCCATTCTGAAGCCTGACGGCAGCACCAACATAAAATCTGGAATAAGGCGCATACGCCGATTTACATGCTTCACTGGCTTTCTTGAGGAGCAGCTGGTCGAGTTCTTCCAATTCTTCTACTGAATGATATTCAGTATAGGCAATTTGCAATGAATATTCTGTCATCTGGAATAAATGGGCTGTAAAGATAATAGTAATTAGGTATTCATCTGGCAAATAATAGCATCATGATTTTTTCTCTTAAAAAAACGGGATAATCCTGAACTAATGATGTCTGTAACGTAAATTAAGCAAAAGAATAAATTCAATTGCAAAGTCAACCGCTAAAGCTATTTTCAATCACCAGCTTTTGCAGTTTCATTCCTGTCACGGGCAAGTAGCAACAATGAGGCAAAGTAGGCAAAATAAGTCACACCTTCCTGGCTTTCAATGGTATCTTCGGTGAACATGGAAATTATGAGAATTAGCCAGAAAATAATATAGAAATAGTCCTTATATCCTTTTTGAGCAAAAGTTGGATAAACTAAAACAAACAAAAACCAGCATAATCCTAAAATGCCAAAGGCAACAGCAATTGACAGGTATTGATTGTGGGCGCGAAGGCGGTATTGCGGGTCCAGTAAAGAATTCATCCTTTTATATTCAAGTTCAAAAGCAGTTGGGACATCGCCAGTGCCAACACCTATCAGCGGGTGCTCTTTTAACAGTAAAATAGAAGCCTTCCAGTATTCCAACCGCTGTATTAATGAACTTGAATTAGGGTTATTATGGTATTTATAATTGTCCCAACTTACCAATAAGTTTTCGATTGGAGTTCTGATATCAAATAAGGCACTATTATTTGCATGTGTTAGGCCGGCTTCTATCTTGCCAATATCCTTAGGGGTCAGTTGGGCGACCCCTGACGAATCTTTTCTAAGATCTTTGGATGCAAGGTACCTGATAAGCGTGTTCTTTAATAGCTGCTTTTTCCCATCCAGGTCAGTCAGCGGTTTTCTGCTAGCTTTGGACCACATTCTGTCAAGCTCTTCATCACAAATATAAAGGCCTACATATTTGCCATTCTCTACTTTAAAATGAATAGTATCATGTCTGTAAATATTTCCCAGGGTTGTATAACGGTCAAGCTTATTATAATTAACAGGCTCCGTGTGCCGGTATTGTTCAACAACCGAATGAAAATAGAGTAGAGGTGCTGCTAATAAAACCAGGCCGGTAGCAAGAAATATAACCTGCTTCCTTCGATCTGAGCCGATCAGTGATTTATAAATCATGAACAGGATTGAAACAATCACAAGAATAGATATTCCTGTGCTGTAAGATAAATAAAGCAAGAAAAAGGTAAACCAGACAACAACGCTTGCAATCAGTATTTTTTGCCATCTTGTTAAAAAACCCTTCAGGAATATGAAATACAATAAGATGAAAATGCAATATACCGTATTGAGGCTAAACCGGATATGAGAAATATGGGAATGTATTTCGCGAGTATCTGCCACAGGCAAATTCAGGAATAAATATATCCTGTAAATAGTTCCTGCTAAAATAGCTGCTGCATATCCGAAATAAAGCCAATACAGGGTTCGTGTATTAACTTTTGGGCCGGTTGAAAAGAATAAAGGCAGCAGAAATAAAGGGAGCTTGGTTCTTAGGTCTTTCAATGCATAGCTGAAGTCACTGGTGTATAAAAGTCCGATAACATGCAAAACCAATAAAGAAGGCAGGATGAGAGCCGCTCTGCAATGAAAAAAGGATTTGAACTTAGAATATAGTGATTTTAATATCGATTCAAGGAATCCTGATACTAATCGAAGAATTCTGATATATAATGGTTTTCCTGATGAGTTGAAATCAGCAATATAATCCAGGTCGGATTGATAAAACAGCCATAGTGCCAGTATTAAAAACTGCGCAGCACTTGTAGTATACTTCGATAGTGGTATGGAAGCAAGAAGCAATAGGAGGGAAATGTGATATAAACGCACATTCCAGGTCGAAAATTCTTGCTTAAAATCACTCATGCATTCAATGTGGATTAGGATTTTTTACCCTTATCCTGTATAGTAGGTTTTTTGACACTTCCATCAAGGATTCCGGTAAAAGTAGAAGCATCATTAATGAGGTATATTGATTTAGATATCTCCCGGTCGGTTGATAAAGAGGTTACTATCCTTCCCTTCTGATAATAATACCTGCTTACAATTTCAGAAGTCAGCAATTCCTTTATCTCATCCTTGTTTTCCTGTAGATCCTTTGCTTTATGATCCTGGACATTAGCCTTAATGCTCTCAAAATTTGCTTTTACATCATCCCAGCATCCTTCTGCTTCACATGCTTTTTTCAGTTTATTCAATTCAGATTCAGCAGCAGTAGTAAATTCAAAATCCTTCGTCTTGATAAAAGAGACGAAATCATCGTAATCATTGTCTGACAAGGCGAATTTATCTGCAGTTGCTATAGCAGGGTGCTCACGTGAATATTTGGTTGCATAGTCAAAGATAAAGTACTTGGTTGCCAGGTTAAAGGCTATAGAACTGTATCTGAGCGAATCAGTTTCAACGTCTGGCAAAATACCTTTCCCGTCATAAACAGTCCTTCCACCATGTGTTTTGAATGCGTTTATCAGTGAATCAGGAACATGTTCTGCTTTACCGCTTGCATCATGATGTGAATAATCGATTGCCTGTATACACCTTCCACTGGGAATGTAGTATTTGGCAACGGTGATCTTCACTTGAGTGTTATAGGATAAAGGATAAACATTTTGAACCAGGCCTTTGCCAAAGGTGCGGTGTCCAACAATTACTGCCCGGTCAAGATCCTGTAGAGCTCCCGCAACAATCTCAGATGCAGATGCACTGGATCCATTTACAAGAACAATCAGTGGAATGGAGTCATCAAGTGGTTCATCTGTAGTCTTATAGGTCTTATTCTTGTCTAGTTGCTTGCCTTTGGTACTTACAACAGTTTCACCTTTATTGACAAAAAGATTTACCAGGCTTACAGCTTCATTGAGGAGGCCTCCACCATTATCCCGTAGGTCAAGCACAAGGCCTCCAAGTTTATTTTTTTGCTTAAGATCCAATAGTGCTTTCTTCACATCGGAAGCACAATTTTGTGTAAAACTTGTAAGTTTGATATACCCAACTTTGTCATTAAGCATCCCGTAATACGGGACCGATTCAACAGTAATTTTTTCCCGGTTGATGTCAAATTCAAGTGGCTTTGGTTCTCCGTCTCTTTCGATGGACAGTTTAACGGATGTGCCTGGTTGTCCTTTGAGAATCGTGCTGATGTCATCAACGGATTTGCCGGCTGTCGGTTTATCATTAATTTTTAGGATCCTGTCTCCTGCTTTGAGGCCAAATTTTTGAGCAGGTGATTTCTCATATGGCTCTGAGATAACAATATAATCCCCTTGTTTATGGATAAGGGATCCAATGCCACCATATTCACCGGTTGTCATAAACCTGTAGTCCTCAATCTCAGCTTCCGGAATATAATTAGTATAGGGGTCAAGTGATTCGAGCATTGCATCAATGCCAGTCTTAACTATCTCTGAAGGATTAAGCTCGTCGACGTAATTGCTGTTCAATTCTCTGTATAAGGTAGCAAAAATGTCAAGGTTTTTTGATATTTCGAAGTTTTGGGAGTTTTGGGCTTTAAGCAAAAAGCTGGAAAAAACAACCAGGAGAATGGTAAAGATCAGTTTGTTTTGAAGTGGTTTCATAGTGGGTTTATTAGAAGAATCACTTTTTTATTTTGAATAAATGTAATCATGGGACTGGGTCGTATCCACTTCCACCCCAAGGGTTACACGATGCAATTCGTTTTATTGTCAACCATCCGCCTTTGAAAGGTCCATGCTTTGTAATTGCTTCAATCCCGTATGCAGAGCAGCTTGGAGTATACCTGCATGAAGGTGGGAGATATGGAGAAATGGCATATTGGTATACGCGAATAAGCATTACCATAAATTTGCTAACCAACTTCTTCATATTTTAGTATCAAGTCAAATATGCCTCAATTTCAATGCGCTAACGTTAAACGTTACGAAATACTATTTATTTTTCCAGGAATGCTCCTGATTTCAGGAGTTGAAGTATAAGTAACTCTATTGTGCTGTCAATTGTTTTAAAATCAGTCATTTTCTTTCCTGTAAAAAGCAAAGCCATTGAGTAATATGTATTGGGTTTACAGGAATCTAACAATAGAATTTTCCTCTTCCTGTAAGATTCTCTAAGAAGTCGCTTCATCCTGTTACGGTCGGTTGCATGACGAATATTTCTCTTAGGAACCGATATTAGTACTTCAATATTTGAAAGACCTGTAACTTCAGAAGTATTGATCTGAATCTTAACCGGGCTGATAAAGAAGGATTTACCTGAAATAAATAATTCTTCTATCGCTTTTCTGCTACAGAGCCTTTCTTTCTTTTTAAAAGTTTGCGTGGAAAGAGATTGTTCCATAAATCACTTCAGCTGCAAAGGTAATAAACAATGTAATCCCATATAGAAGGATGAAATGGACAGCGTAGGAATCCTCCATCGTATTCCTGCTCTGGAGATATTGGGAAGTACCAGGGAGAAATAATAATTCTATTTCTTGTTGTTTTTTGAAAGGAATTGCTCAATCGCCATTGCCATGGATGGAGCTATAGCAGTCGGAGCCGGGACATTGACCACAAGGCCGGCATCTGTTGCAGCTTGAGCAGTTGTACTGCCAAATGCACCAATAAGTCTTTCCTCTTGTTTGAAATCAGGCCAGTTGTAAAAAAGCGATCTGATTCCCTGGGGACTGAAAAATACAATCATATCAAATGAACAGATGTCAAAAATGTCTTTCATCTCCGCAGGTAAAGTTCTGTACATCACAGCTTCACGATACTGAACTTTAATGGATTCGAACATCAGTGGCAATTCCTTATTGTGACTGTCAGAGCATGGAATGAGGAAATTTTCAGTCTTATGTTTCTTAACCGTATCAAGCATCTGAGCAAGGTCAGGAGCATGAAAAATCTTACGCTTGCGGTATTGAACATATTTCTGAAGATAAAAAGCAATAGATTCTGACATGCAGAAATACTTCATGGTTTCAGGCACCTCTACTCTTACCTCTTTCGCTAATCGAAAGAAATGATCAACAGCATGTTTGCTGTTAAAAACAACTGCTGAGTATTCGTTAATGTAGATTCGTTCATCCCTGAACTCCCTGGTGGTTATTCCTTCAATTCTAAAGAACTTATGAAATTCAATATGTACACCGAACTTTTTGATAATATCACCATATGGAGATTTTTCAATCTCGGCAGGTACGGGTTGAGAGAGTAGTATGTTCTTGATTTTCAACGCTTTCGGATTTATACATTACAACATTATGAGCATCAAAAACAGGCTTTCAAATCTGCCTGATGAATTTTATGAGCAAGACTAATGGTAAAATTTCCAGAGTGCAAAGGTATAAAATTAAATAGAATACAGGAAACTTTGAATTGGAAAATCCGATTAAAGTACCTCTTAAGAATCTGTAAAACAATAAAATAGAAGCTATTCCAGCTGCAATCCAAAGAAAAGGGGTAACCTGGAAAAAAAGCGAAAATAGTATGACCGGAAAGACACTTATTCCTATTGTATGGTTGAAGATCAACGTATTCAGACGGTATGCATGTGATTCCTCCCTGGTTTTGAAGATGATTCCGGTTGCCTGGATCAATGTGGTCTTTACAGCAATGTAAACTATCAATCCAATGAAAATGAATACAAATAATAAGAAATTTGAGTAGGGGAATATTCCTTTTCCAAAATAAATGGAAAATTGGTATATCAGGAAAGAAAGTGAAGTCAAATAAATAAATCCTAATCCAAGAGTGATTCTCTCATTGTAAAGATTGCCCTCTCGTTCCAGCTGATTCACATAATAAGGTAAAGCAACAGATCTGAAAATCTGCCTTAAACGTTTCGAATAATTTGTTTGGATCCAGGCTATCAATAGTAGACAAACTGTAATCAGGATTACGCTCCAGTCATTTGACTCTTTGTAGATATGCTTGGGTGCAGAATACGTGTGCGACAAGGAATGCCCTTGAAAAATAGATGGCCCCGGATTACTTCCGATATGCTTTGCTACAGGCGTCAGGTAATCGTAAATACTGAAATTATAATACTTCTTCAGTGAGTCATTTCCAACATGTTGCGATTGGTTGGTGTAGGGTACATTATAACCAAAAAAACCTGTCGTATCATTCAAATAGGGAATGACTTTATATCTTGGCAGGTGGTTACTCATCTTATAGTATTAAAGAAACGCAAAATTACTAAAATCCCTCCACTAAATGCTGGTTGCTATGCCCTGAGTAATTATGTAGATTCAAGCGGATTTTCAAAATTATATTCTCGCTAATTATGTTTTACGCTTGAATATATTCTACCTTTGCACTCGAATTTAAATTAAAGTAGTTAATATATTGAAATTCAGATATAAAGGATAGTTTTTACGAAAGAAAGCGTCTAAATAAACTCTAAACAAATGACTGAAATAATTGCAAAACTGGAAGATTTTAATTTGGGAAAAGAAGCCAAATCAAGTGGCGCTCTTCAAAAGATTGGAATCATCGGATGTGGCTCTATGGGTCAGGAAATTGCCAAGACAATTAGTCAACACGGATTTGATGTTGTGATTATTGACCTGGATGATCAAAAGGTGAATGATGGGCTGGCTGGGATAACCAGGTTAATTGATGATGAGATCAGGCGATGGGGGATGACTCAAAGTGAAAAGAGGTTGATCCTGTCCAGGATTAAGGGTTCGGTTGACTACGCCGCTCTTGCTGATTGTGATATTGTCCTTGAAGCTATCAATTCAAGAAAACCTGGCACAAGTTTGGAATTGCGAAAAGAGATATTTCGTAAGGCAGAGGCTGTCGTTCGCCGTGATACCATTATTACCTCCAATACTGCAACATTAATGATCTCCGATCTGTCATCTGGTTTGCAGTTCCCTGACCGTGCAGTTGGTCTGCATTTTTTGGCTCCAACTGATAAGGTGAAAGTTCTTGAAGTCGTCAGGTCTGCCAAAACTTCGGATGAAGCATATGAAATGGCTTGCAGATTTGTTAAAATGCTTGAAAAGAAGCCAATCCGTTTGATGGAATCTCCAGGTAACCTTAGCACCCGCATGATCATTGTTGTTATCAATGAAGCCTGCGAAATGCTGATGGAAGGAATAGCTTCTGTTCATGATATAGATGAACTGATGAAAACCAGCCTGGGCCACCAATTTGGGCCTTTTGAACTTGCAGATAGGATTGGTTTGGATAAACTCCAGAAATGGATGGATAATCTTTTTGCCGAATTTGGAGAGCATAATTACAAAGCATCTCCAATCATTAAAAGATTGGTTCGTGCAAATTATCTTGGCAAAGCATCAGGACAGGGTTTCTATAAATATGATGCCAACGGCAGAATATATGGAGATACAGTCACATGTCCGGAATTCAAATAATCAGGCTGAAAAAATTAATATTTATGAAAGTAATTGTACTTAACTGCGGAAGTTCTTCAATTAAATATCAACTCTTTGATATGCCTTCTGCTGAAGTTCTGGCTAAAGGGCTAGTAGATAAAATTGGACTGAAAGGCGCTTCCATTAAGCACACCAAATTAAATGGTGATGTTTTGAAATTGGAAGGTGAAATACTTGATCATCAAGCAGGTATTGAGCATGTCCTTGCTATACTTACTCACTCTGAGCACGGATCTTTAAAAAACCTGTCAGAATTGGGTGCTGTTGGTCACAGGGTGGTGCATGCCGGTGAAAAATATAACGGATCCGTTGCCATAACTAACGAAGTTATTAAAGCCCTGGAAGAATGTGTCGATCTTGCACCTCTTCATAATCCACCTAATCTTGAAGGGATATACGCCATTACAAAGCTTTTGCCCGAAGTGCCTCAGGTTGGGGTGTTTGATACTGCATTTCACCAAACTATGCCGGAAAAGGCTTATCTCTATGGAATACCTTATTCATTGTATGAGAAATACAAGGTTCGCAGGTATGGCTTCCATGGATCAAGTCATCGTTTTGTCTCTAAGCGGGCAGGTGAAATATTAGGCATGCCAATGGATGAACTCAAAATAATTAGTTGCCATCTTGGCAACGGAGCTTCAATTGCCGCTATCGATAAGGGTAAATCAGTTGATACCAGCATGGGTATGACTCCTGTGGAAGGTCTTGTTATGGGTACACGTTGTGGTGATGTAGATGCTGGAGCTGTGCTGTACATTGCAGATAAAGAAGAGACAAGTATACCGTTTACCAATACCCTGTTGAATAAGCACAGCGGAATGTTAGGCCTGTCAGGTGTATCTAGTGATATGCGTGATATCGAAACAGCAGCTGCCGAAGGTAACCATCGTGCGCAAGTTGCACTGGATATTTACCATTATAGGATTAGGAAGTACATTGGAGCCTATGCTGCAGCTATGGGAGGAGCAGATTTGCTGATTTTTACGGGAGGCGTTGGCGAAAATGGATGGGAAACAAGACAAGAGTGCTGCATGAACTTAGGGTTTATGGGCTTGGATTTTGATATCGAAAAAAATACCAAGCTTAGAGGAAAAGAAGCTATTATCTCGAAAGATAATTCGAGAGTAAAAGTAATGGTAGTTCCTACCAATGAGGAGTTGGTAATTGCTCAGGACACCTTCGAAATTGTTACAACCTGATAACTAAGTGAAAAAAAAGGCCGCCAGGTGAAAACTTGACGGCCTTTTTTTATTGTATTGAGATGATATTAATCCAATGACTCCATTAACTCATCTGTCATTTCCATATTATGGTATACCGCTTGAATATCATCATCCTCCTCGAAAAATTCTATCAACCTCATTACTTTTTTAGAAGATTCAAGATCAAGTTTTGTTGTGTCTTTTGGAATGCGTTGTAATTTGGCGCTTTCAGGCTCAATACCCAATTCCTCCAGCTTTTTCATCATTGCTCCAAAATCTTCCATAGCAGTTGTAATCATAAAGAATCCGTCTTCCAGTTGAAGATCTTCTGCCCCTGCATCAATAACTTCCATTTCAAATTCATCCTGGTTCAGATTTCCCTGTGGAACAGTAAATATTCCTTTCCGGTCAAAGATGAAACTTAGTGAACCATTAGTCCCTAAGGTTCCACCATATTTGTTGAAATAGGATCTTACGTTGGAGATGGTTCGTTGGGTATTATCAGTAGTTGCTTCAATAAAAATTGCTATACCTCCGTTGGCATATCCTTCGTAGGTAGTTTCTGAATAGGAGGCTGAGTCCTTGTCAGATCCTTTGCTGATTGCCCGTTGGATATTATCCTTAGGCATACTTGCTCCTTTTGCATTTGCAATTGCCAGGCGGAGCCTTGGGTTTCCATCTGGATCTGCGCCACTTTCTTTGACAGCAACAGTAATTTCCTTGATGATCTTTGAGAAGATTTTTGAACGCTTTGCATCCAGTGCTCCTTTTTTGCGCTTAATCGTAGACCATTTATTGTGACCTGACATAAAGGTGGTTTATTTGAATGATTTTTCTGCTATCAGTACTACAAGAAATCTAGTACTGTGGGCAAAGTTAAGATATTGCATGCAAACAAAAAAACCGCTTCCATTGGAAGCGGCTAACCAGACAAATACCACCAGATTAAGTACTTGTATTGATGTGATTGGAAGCTATATTCTATGATCAATAAGGCCTGTACAATTATAAATCTGTTAAATCTGTCAAGCAAATTCCTACTGAAAAAGGATAGAGTTCTGGCCCTTTGTTTTTCTGGAACATCGGAGTAAGTGAATAAGTTGCATAGACATTGATTACTCCCCAGCCTATTTTAGCAATTGCATCTAATTTAAAGGGATTCATGTAGAAATCACTGTGGTCCTTATCTTTTTGGCGACTTCCATCATTATAAACATACTTGGCATGAGTTCCAATCCTCCAGCCACCAACTACTCCGGCACTAACATGCATACTATTTAGTTTTGAATAAGGGTTGGTCTGAAATTCCAGCATTAATGGGAGTGTTAGGTATGTATTTACAAGCTTGCTCTTTTCAAAACTATAATTATTGGTATCCCTGCTCAGGTATAATTTATCTGATCCTTTTGTCAATCGAACATCATTATCAAATCTGTAATTGTTCCATGACAATCCTAAACCGGTTACAAGGCCTAAATGATTCTTTATCAAATTGATATCCTGTTCAAAAAAGTTAAGATTTACATTTATTGACTTCTGATATTTTTGATCCAACAAGCTGTATTCACTTGCATAGTCAAAATCATTATTAGGTGTAAGAAATCCGTTAACTCCTAATTCCAATCCTTTCCAATGTCCATTGAACTTCTGCTTCTTATTATGTTTCAGTTTTACATCGCCGTCGTCATCAACTTCTATAGTGTTGTTTCCAAGTTTAACGGTTACAGAATCGTCTGTAACTACAACGATTTTGTTGTTTCTTAATTTGATTTCCACATTCCCATTGTCATCTGTTCTGGAGACAATGGTATCTTCCTCAGTTCCTTCGCTAGCATCTTTGTCTTCGTCAACGGAAACGGATTTTACTTTGTCCATACCATTGAAAGAAAATTGATATTCTCCTGCTTTCCCGATTTTTTTCATATTTGAATTGTCAAAATATGTAATAGAGCCGGCCCCGGATAGATCAGCCTTTAGTTGTTTACGTGCCATCACTGATGCATTTCCAGCACCTGAAACTTCGGCATTTGTATTATCTGTTACGAATTCAACAGCTTTAAGGCTTCCAGCTCCGCTGACATTAGTCTTATGTTCTTTCGCTAAACCAATAATTTTCAGATTTGCTGCACCGCTGACTTCACTATTTACAATATCAGCCTCAATCTGGAGATGATTTTTGGAAGCACCACTTACTTCTGTATAAATAGATCTTGACTTGAGTTCAAGGTTTATTTTAGCGGCACCGGATGAAATTATGCTTGTTTGATCTGTATTTATTGGAGTTGTGCCTTTCACTACAGCGGCTCCATTTGCTTCCAGTTTTGTAAGCTTGGTGATTGTAACATAGATATTCATCTTAGTGGCATTACGCACATTATCACAACTTAAGCTAAGCAGCCCATTACTGACTTTGGTATTAATCTTTTCCTGAAGATTCTCATCTGCTTCAACAGAAACTGATTGGGTTTCACCTTGAGATAAAAACAAGTTAATAGCGCACCCAACTTCAATAGCATCAAAAGCAGCAACCTGGCGATCCTGACGTGTTATGTTTCCATTGCCTTTTGATTGTGCATTCACACTAGCTGTGAAAGCGAGTAGAATAAGAGCTACAATTAGAGAGTTTTTTAGCGTTTTCATGGTTTGAATTTTTATTTTGTGTTGTTTGTTTCAAATTTCCGGGACTAGACGCGTTGAGGTTACCATTTGTTACAGTTGACATTCAAATGAGTTGCAAAACATAAAAATAAATGTGATTTAGGATGCTAGAAGAGCCTTTAATCAATGACTATAGAATAATAGAAAGAAATATTAAAAACAAAACCGGGCCTTTGTTCCCGGTTTATTATTCAATTTGAGATTCCAGGTTATTTATTAATATCTCTTTGTAGATCGAGTCTATCTCCTAAGAGATTATATGATATTACTTTTCCCTCTTCATCTCTTTGAAGGTCAAGCGTAACATTATCTTGTGCAATCTTATTATATGTTTTTACTCCAAGTTCGGCAAAAGTCCACACTGATATCCCGGAATTACCAGCACGTTCATCTTCATTTTTGTCATTATTTTTCCTCTTAAACAAATTGCTGGCATATGCTGTCATAGATGACAGGATTGTTCTCTCCGGATTTTCATCTTTCTGGTTTAGCTGTGCATATTGGATTTGTTCTGCCAACCTTACATTGTAATACAATTCCATATAATCATTGGTATGCATCTGGCTAGTTCTGATGAAGATAAATTCTGGCGCAACATAATCATGAGAGCTTATCTCTTTATAACTCCTGGAAGCCAAAAGTTCTACAACTTCCAGTTCTCTTGCACCATCAACCGAATTCTCCTTTAAAGAAATTGATGGTGATTCATCCGGAGTTCCTTGCCTGGATAAGGAAGTCTGATGATTTTTATTGGAAGCAAGTTCAACCGATTTTCCAGGAATACTGATTTGTTTGCTGATATTGAACTTTGTGTTTTTTGTTGAGGATGTAAAGGAATGATTGATGGGGTTATTGTTTGCAGTGCTGATAATTTGATTCTCCTGAAACCGGAAATAGATCCCAGCCAGTAAAATGATCGATGCAGCAGCTGAAAGAGAATATAATACAAGACGTCGGATTGGAGCAACAGCTTTGCGAAGGGAGGATTTGTCTTCAAAGACAACAGAAGTGTCAGGTTGCAGCCTGGTAAGCCTAGTGATCTTATGCGATCTTTCCAGTTCAGGATTTAATAAAAGGAATTCTCGGAGGTCGCTCTCTTGCTTAACACTTAAACTGCCTTCTACTTGAGATATGAAGTAATCTTCGAAATTAGTTTCATTAATTTCCCCAAAAGAGATTGCAGAATGAAGCAGGTTTTCCTTTTGCTGGAATTGTATATTTAGATCAGGTGTCAGTTTGGTGTGGGAAAATAATCTTTTTTCTTTTTCAATTTCAGGGTGCGTAATCATGAATGATGTAAGTTTTAATAACTGTTCATCATTTAAAGACCCTTCCATCTCAGAAATTAGGAATTCCTCATAGTTGTCGGGCCCAATTTCATCAAGAATCAAGATCATATTTTTTTTTAGCGATTCCTTATGCGCAAAAGAAATGCCAGTGTCAGGCTGGATTGAAATCATTTCGAATTCTTCAAATTCTTGTTTGACTTCAGGATGCTGACTGATAAAAACGAACATTTCATCAACCTCGGCAGAAGAAAGTACTCCTTCATGATAGTCGAGAAAGATGGCTTCGTAATTATCTTTGTTAATGTTCATGTTACTTTTGGTTAGATGTAGCGAAGGATAGTTAGGTTTGTGAGAGGTTGTGGATATTGTGTTTCTATAACACCAGGTCAAGACTTCCTATGAATTGTTTAAGATATGTTCTTGCCCTGAATATATAAACTTTAACTTGTGATTCATTTAATCCGGTAATCTCACCAATCTCCTCGTAGGAATAACCTTCATAATCACGCAGGAGTATTACAGTTCTTTGTATTTCAGGTAGTTTTGCAACAGCTTCATCAATTATCTCTTTTAGGTCATTATACGAATTGCTGGAGTGGAATTGGGAATCATAAGTTCCTTCCAGGGCGGTAAGGCGTTGATTCTTCCTGATATGATCTATCATTGTATGATATGCTGTTGTAAAAAGGTAAGATTTGGCTTTTTCAAAACTTATATCCTTCACTTTTTCCCACATTTTCACATAGGACTCTTGAACGATATCCCTTGCTGTATCACTATCCTTAATATTCTTTAGGATAAATCGATACACACCATCTGAAAACTGTTCAACGCAAGAGTTGTATTCTGTGGTGGTCATTATGGCTTAGTTGGTTCTTAATCTGGAAAACACAATACGTTTTAAGTAACAATAAAGTTACAACCGCAGAACTTAATATTTCAAAAATTGTTCAAAATAGCAAAAAAAAGGAAGCCTAAGCTTCCATATCAAGAACTTGAAGATTTGCTTAATCAAGTTTGAGAACAGCAAGAAACGCACTCTGAGGTACCTCAACATTTCCAACCTGGCGCATACGTTTTTTACCTTTCTTCTGCTTTTCAAGAAGCTTTCTTTTTCGGGTAATATCTCCGCCATAACATTTTGCTGTTACATCTTTACGAACAGCCTTCACAGTTTCCCTGGCTATGATTTTAGCCCCGATTGCAGCCTGAATTGCAACATCATACTGTTGGCGTGGTATTAACTCTTTCAATTTTTCACACATGCGTCTCCCAAAATCATAGGCATTGTCCCGGTGAATTAAAGTTGAAAGGGCATCAACTGCATCACCATTCAGAAGGATATCCAGTTTTGACAGCGCGGCTTCCTTATAGCCAGAAATGTGATAATCGAAGGATGCATATCCTTTAGAAATACTTTTTAAGCGGTCATAGAAATCAAAAACGATCTCACCAAGTGGTATTTCAAAGTTGAGCTCAACACGATCCTGTGTAAGATAAACCTGGTTTAGCAGTGTTCCTCGCTTATCCATGCACAGTTTCATAATTGAGCCAGTATATTCAGACTTTGAAATGATTTGGGCAAGGATATAAGGTTCCTCAACAAAGTCAATCTGGGTGACTTCGGGCATCCCGGAAGGGTTATGAACTTCAAAGGAATCGCCTTTTGTGGTGAAAACCTTGTACATTACGTTTGGCACTGTGTTTATAATGTCCATATCGAATTCTCGATCCAAACGCTCTTGTACGATTTCCATGTGCAATAAGCCAAGAAATCCGCAACGAAACCCAAATCCCAATGCTGCTGATGATTCAGGTTCAAAGCTGAGGGATGCATCATTTAATTGAAGTTTTTCCAGAGAAGCCCTCAAGTCCTCATAGTCATCTGTATCTGTTGGATATATACCTGCGAAAACCATTGGTTTTACATTCTTGAAACCTTCAATAGCAGCTTCACAGGGAACGTCAACATGTGTTATAGTATCACCAACCTTGATTTCACGGGCAGTTTTTATACCAGATATGATATAACCTACATCACCTGCGCTAAGCTCATCAGTTGGTGATTGTTGCAAGCGAAGTATGCCAATCTCGTCGGCATGATATTCTTTTACAGTTGACACGAATTTGACATAGTCATTTTTGCGTAGGCGTCCATTAAAAATTTTAAAGTATGCAATAACTCCCCTGAATGGATTAAAATAAGAATCAAAAATGAGAGCTTGCAAAGGTGCATTCGGGTCACCAGATGGTGCAGGAATACGATTTATGATAGCGTCAAGAATTTCATCAACACCCATTCCGGTGCGGGCACTGGCCCTTATAATCTCTTCGGGTTTACAACCTATAAGTTCTACAATTTGATCTTCAACTTCATCCGGCATAGCACTATCACTATCCATCTTATTCATTACCGGGATAATCTCCAGGTTATGATCAAGGGCAAGATATAAGTTTGAAATTGTTTGGGCCTGGATGCCCTGTGTGGCATCTATTACCAACAATGCTCCTTCACAGGCTGCAATAGCGCGCGAAACTTCATATGAGAAATCCACATGGCCAGGAGTATCAATCAAATTTAACCTGTATTGCTGCCCGTCACGCTCATAATCCATCCTGATTGCATGACTTTTGATTGTAATTCCGCGTTCACGTTCAAGGTCCATGTCATCAAGGACCTGGTTCTGCATCTGACGGACAGTAAGAGAGCCAGTTATTTCCAAGAGACGGTCAGCTAAAGTGCTTTTACCGTGGTCAATATGTGCAATAATGCAAAAGTTCCTGATATTTTTCATCACTTGCAAAAATAGTCAAAAAAGGTAACCCTACCTAAGCCTTTATACCATTGTCTTTGTGCAGAAAGTTTGATATCTTAACATTTTTTATCAGAATAATAGATATTTTTACTGAACTGACGTTCCTTTAATTATGGGGATTGATTTTCTCAGAATTTAACTTTATTACTAATTGCCGGATATGGAAATGACAGAAAAACCAGTCTTTTACTCAGCTACACCCTCACGCTGGAAGAGATTTATGTGGGTTGTCAAAATATTTTTAGTTGTTTTCCTTATAGCAACTACCTCATTAGTAGCTTCATTATTACACAGGCAAGTTTTAAAACTTCCATCATTGAAAGATAAGCCTGAAGCGAATGCTGATTATTATAATCCTGTTTTAAATCAAAAACGGGATGATAAGGAGTACAAATACCTGGAAAAGATTATCGCAGAGGCAAGGAAAACAAAGCATCATGATTTCTATGAAAACAAAGTTACACTGCCTCAAGGTGTTAGGCAATATATTCCTGTTCATGCAGGATTTTATGTAAACTGGGATGTTCAGGCAAAATATTCGTTAAGAAGGAATATTTCACATATGAACATGGTTCTGCCGGAATGGTTTTTTATCCAGGATTCCTCAGACCGCATTATGCTGGATGTTGACTCAGCAGCGCTTGAAATCATGCGTCTAGGAAGGATTGCTATTGTACCTATGGTCTCAAATTATTTTAATAATAAATGGAATGGTAACAATGTCCACCGAATCATTCAATCTCCCATAAGAAGAAAAGTATTGATTACTAGTATTATAGATGCTTTGGAGAAATATCATTTTAATGGTATAAACATTGACTTCGAGGATTTAAAGGAAACTACTGATGAATACATGATCAGCTTTCAACAAGAGTTAAGTCAAGAATTGCACAAAAGAGGGTTGATAGTAACCCAGGATATTGCTCCCTTCAATGAGGATTACAATATTAAAGAACTATCGAAAGTGAATGATCTACTCTTTCTGATGGCTTATGATGAGCACAATTCCGAAAGTAATCCCGGGCCTGTGGCATCACAAAACTGGGTAGAGGCATCAATGGATGATATCCTTAAAAAGACCGATCCTGATAAGGTTGTGTTATGCATAGCTGCATATGGTTACGACTGGCAACGTGGGGAGCAAGGTACTGACGTGACCTACCAGGAGGCAATCTCCACTGCTTTGGAAAGTGAAGGGAAGGTAAAGTTTGATAATAAAAGTTTCAATCTTGATTTCTCGTATTATGATGATGATGATAAGTATCATGAGGTGTATTTTACAGATGCAGCAACTAATTACAATGCAATTAGAGCAGCTGTCGATAATGAAATTGCTGGGTATTCACTTTGGCGCTTGGGATCCGAGGATATAAGGGTATGGAAGTTTTTTGATAATGATGTTTCTAAACTAAAATTAAAGGATTCGCCCTTCAATTATCATGAACTCGAAAATATCGCCTCATCTTATAATGTTGACTATGTGGGTGCAGGTGAGATATTGAATGTAATTTCAACTCCTCAGGAAGGAAAGACGCAATTGGAATATAATGTGAATGAACAATCTATTACTGAAGAACAATATTTGAAACTCCCTTCAAGCTTTGTGATAAATAAAACCGGGGAGAAAGATCATCAAATTTCATTAACATTTGATGATGGGCCAGATGAAAGGTACACGCCAAAAATTTTGGATATATTGAAAGAATATAAAGTGCCTGCCGTCTTTTTTGTTACTGGAATTAATGCCGAGCAAAATCTGGAACTGGTTAGGCGCATTTATAATGAAGGTCATGAGCTTGGTAATCATACTTTTATACACCCGAATCTGGAAAATATTTCAGATCAACGACTTGAACTTGAACTTCGATCAACCGGATATATTATAGAAGGTATTACAGGGCATGCAACCATGTTTTTTAGACCACCCTATAATACAGATGCAGAGCCTGTAAATCCGATTCAGATTGAACCTCTGGCAACTGCAAAATCAGAGGGCTACCTTACAATAGGATCTTCAATAGACCCACTTGATTGGCAAAAAGGTGTTGCAGCTGATACAATAGTTGCAAGAGCTATAAGGCAGCACAATTTAGGTAATATCATTCTTATGCACGATGCAGGAGGTACCAGGGATGAAACTGTAAAAGCATTGCCTCGAATTATTGAGTATTACCAGACCCATGGATATAAATTTGTTAGCCTTGCAACTCTAATGGGCAAGAAGCGAGATGAGGTAATGCCTGTTGAACAGGGCAGCCTGAACCACCTTCTGGAATCTACAGATTCGAAGGTATTTGTTGCTGGCTATTATATCAACAGGATCTTGTCAGCCTTATTTTTTGCTGCATTACTGCTTTCAATCATAAAAATTTCGAGTGTTGCAATTTTGGCGATTATCCAAAGAAGAACTGAAAGGAAGAAATTAATTATGCCATTTAACTCGTTTCCAAAGGTTAGTATTATTGTTCCTGCCTACAACGAAGAACTAAATGCTGTTAAAACAGTTCGAAATTTATTGAAAACTGATTACCCTGAATTTGAAATAATTTTTGTTGATGATGGCTCTAAGGATAGTACTTACAAAGTTGTGAAGGACGAGTATTCAAATCATCCTAATGTTAAAGTACTTTCTAAAGTGAATGGGGGTAAGGCATCTGCACTAAATTTCGGAATTGGTTCTGCTGATGGAGAAATTTTGGTATGCATTGATGCTGATACATTATTGCATACTGATGCTATACGTAAATTAATTCCTTATTTTGAAGATGAAAGAGTTGGGGCTGTAGCTGGAAATGTTAAGGTAGGCAATCGAATCAACCTCCTCACTCTCTGGCAGCACCTGGAATATACTACAAGTCAGAATTTTGAAAGGCGTGCTTTCGATACATTAAATGCAATTATGGTAGTGCCAGGAGCGATCGGTGCATTCAGAAAGGATGCAGTCTTGCAATCAGGGGCTTTTTCAACTGATACTTTGGCTGAAGATTGCGACCTTACTCTTAGGCTGTTAAGAAAGAACTTCATAGTTAAGTGCTGTAATGAAGCATTAGCATATACCGAGGTTCCTGAAAAAATGAACATGCTTGTTAAGCAGCGGCTCAGATGGTCATTTGGAATAATGCAGTCTTTTTGGAAACATAGGGATTTGATGTTTACAAGAAAGAAACTCAATATGAGTTGGGTGTTGTTACCTCATCTATTGATTTTTCAGCTAATCCTGCCATTAATATCACCCTTGGTAGATATTACTTTTCTTATCTCATTATTTATGCCCCAATCGTGGCTGATCGTAGTCTTTTATTTTGCCTATTTTGCCCTCGATCTGTGTATTTCATTGCTTTCATTTAAAATTGAAAACGAGGAATTCAAAGCGGTGTTCATACCTGTATTGTTTTTGCAAAGGATAATTTACAGGCAAGTTCTTTGGTATGTCCTATTGAAATCCTATTTAAGGGCAATAAAAGGAGAGTTGGCCACCTGGGGATTTCTAAATCGTACTGGAAATGTAAAGCAGGTTCCTGTTTAAAACTATTTGCCAGAAGGGGATGATTCATATTAATATGATTTAAATACTTCATTTTCTTCTGGATTATTCCTAATTTTGCAAAGCATTTCAAAGAAATACTCTTACTTAAAAATCAATACATTATGGCAAAAATTAAAGTTGGTATTAATGGATTTGGCCGAATTGGCCGACTGGTTTTCCGCGCTTCCATCCTTAGGGATGATATGGATGTTGTGGCTATCAACGACCTGATTGATGTAAACTATATGGCTTACATGTTGAAATATGATTCAGTTCATGGTCACTTCAAAGGTAGTGTTGACGTAAAAGATGGAAACCTGGTAGTCAATGGCCAGGTAATTCGGGTTACCGCAATTAAAAATCCTTCTGAATTGAAATGGTCAGAAGTTGGTGCTGATTATGTAGCTGAGTGTACAGGCTTATTCCTAACTAAAGAAACTTGTCAGGCTCATCTTGATGGAGGTGCAAAGCGCGTTATCATGTCAGCTCCTTCAAAAGATGACACACCAATGTTTGTTTATGGAGTGAATCACAAAAAATATGCAGGCGAAGTTATTGTGTCCAATGCTAGTTGTACGACAAACTGTTTAGCTCCACTCGTTAAAGTTATCAATGATAATTTCGGAATTGTTGAAGGATTGATGACCACAGTTCATGCTACCACTGCAACCCAGAAAACAGTTGATGGCCCTTCAGCTAAAGACTGGAGAGGTGGCCGTGCTGCTGCAGGCAATATCATCCCTTCCAGCACTGGAGCTGCCAAGGCCGCTACAAAGGTTATTCCTGAACTGAAAGGAAAGCTTACTGGTATGTCATTCAGGGTTCCGACCTTAGATGTATCAGTTGTAGATCTTACCTGCCGTTTGGAAAAGGCTACAACTTATGATGAAATTAAAGCTGCTGTTAAGGCTGCTGCTGATGGTGAAATGAAGGGTGTTATGGGCTATACGGAAGAGGCAGTTGTATCAAGTGATTTTGTAGGCGATAGCCGTACTTCCATTTTTGATGCTGAAGCAGGTATTATGCTAAATCCAAACTTTGTTAAGCTCGTTTCATGGTATGACAATGAGTGGGGGTATTCCTGTAAAGTATTGGATATGATTGCTTATATGGCAACTGTCGCTTAATCTAGGACATTATTTATGAAGAAGGCTGCTCCCGGGCAGCCTTTTTTTTTAGCGAACAAGTGTAATTGATCCTTTCAAGGTTCGTTTTCTGGCTCCGGCTAATGTAAGTTCGTACACATCACAAACATAGAAATAGGTGCCATCACTTGCATCCTGGTTTGTGCCCATAACTTTCCCATCCCAGTTAATATGCGGGTCATTTGTTTTAAAAACTAATTTCCCCCAGCGGTTAAATATTTGCATGTCTATCTTTTCGACGGACGTAAACGGGAATGGGGTGAAGAGGTCATTGTGATTGTCCTGGTTAGGTGTGAATACATTTGGCAGCCTATAGCGGCCACAGGTATCAATATCAATACAGACGGTATCACTCATCATACTTATATTCCCTGAAGAGTCAACTGCCTGCATAGAATAGCATCCAGCAATTGTAACAGGCTGATAATGATGATAGGTGGTATTGTATTGGCCCGAAACTGAATCAATAATTGCAAATGAAGCAGACAATGGTGGCCTGTAGAAAATGAAGTATTTCTCAATATCAGCAGAACAACTTTCAACAGGATTCGACCAAATTAAAATATTCGTACTGTTTTCACAGTCTGGTTCAACCGTGAGGACAGGTGGACAAGGCGGTTCATTATCATAAGGTATGGCACAGGCCTCCTGGGAATAGTTGATCAATGGATCTGTTATTCCAGCAGTTCCATAGGAACCTTTGCTTTTAACCTTGTAACAATACGTTTTTCCGTTTATCAAACCCGTATCGGAGTAATATGGGTAGGACGTAGTTGCTAACGAGTCGAAAAGAAGGGTAGATTCATTTTTTCTGAAAACCGTAAAGAAAAGATTTGTCCAGGGTACATTGAAGTTGAAGTTGATCTTTATCTTGTTATCACCTGGTTGGAAAGAGATAAAATCAGAAGATGCATATTGAGATGCACCAATAAGAAATCTGTTTGCAGGGCTATCGTTATATAAATCTACCCTATAGGTCATGCCATGATCGAAAGTATTGAGGTTGTTATTATAATATATAGTGTCATTGAGTTCATTGAGCGAGTCGATCAATGTGAAACTATTACCGCTCAAATCCGGTGATCTGTAAATTAAATACTTATAAGGACCTGGTGCTTGAACAGTATCAATTTCAGTTGGTTTTGACCAGGCAAGGTAAATCTGTCCTGCAATTTTATCAGTAGTTTGTATGCTAACGTTTGTAATTATCGGTACGTCTTTTTTTAACTGAGCACAAACTTCATCCGAAGCATAACTCAAAGCGCCATCAGGATAAACCGCTACGACTATGTAGCAATAATCAACGCCATGAACTAGGCCCGGGGGGGAGGATCCATCTGTATAGTTAGTATCGGAAGCATTAATTTCATCAATAAGGTGATAACCTGTGTAAGAAGGCACTCCAAGTTCACAATAGGAAGGAATGAATCCAAAAAATCCGTTTCTTCTGTATATTTGATATTTAACTGCATTGCTACATCGGTTCTGATCCCAGGTCAACCGGATGGAGTTTCCTAGAGGTGTTGCGGATAAATTCCTGGTTTTCGGACCAACAACCTTGATGTTCATGCTTTTGATATCAAAAAGGTTGATTTGGGTGGTTTGATCAACAGCCTTAAAATAAACCTGGTAAGGATTTTTCCGTATTTGATAACAAGCTGTAGCCCAATTAAATATCCCATTAATATAGCCGTTGGTGTCGTTCACAATAGTAAATTCTGCTGCTGAACTTGAAAATAAGAATGGCGCACCTGTGGAAGACAGAATCATTTTGTCGCTATCTGCGTCAGTTGCAAACACCTTGAAATTTAATGTATCTCCTGCAGTTATGCATGTATCAGGAGGGAGATGGATGACAGGTGCATTATCCTCACATACATCAATAGTAATTTGCATATCACGAGTGATGTAACCTATCCTGATGCCATTTCTCCATTCTTCGATCAGGAAGGCAATATTATATTCACCCTTAATGGATGGACTGCTCCAATAAATATCCCCTGTTAATGCATTCATTGTAAAATGGCTGGTATCACCAGGGACAACCTGGTTAGGAAGTACATAGCCGGGGATAGGCTGCCCACCGGTTCCTCTACAGGCAACAAGTGAATAGGAAAGGCTATCCCCATCCGGATCATAAGCTCCCGGATTGTGAATGAAAGGATGTCCAACACATCCCTGGTCAATAGGCGGCAACAGGAGTTGAGGAGAATTATCTGGGCCTACGAATGGATTAATCGTAAGTGACGATTCAACGTATAATGGAATGTCGACAGAACTTGGAATGTTTTGAATGCCATAGTTCCTGTTTGGATCTTCCAGTGATATCTTATAGGTTGAAGGTCCCGGGAATGTGTGCTGGCCTGTGTATAGATTTTTCTTGATGTCTTTACCAACAATTTCTCCAAGGAAATCGCAGTAAATATTTGCAGGGTTATAACCTGAGGGACCGTTTCCCCTTGTAAGGATTGAAGTTGTGCCATCCCCCCAGTTTATTTCAAGTTCATTTCTGTCAGCTCTACTAGGGGCATAGGAATAGGAAACTATTGTGACTTCGTAAGTCAAACCAGAAATGTACTTAAAGGTAATTTCTCCTGCACGCTGGTGAGTTGCAAGCGCATGGAAACTTATGCCTAGAAAAACAATACAGAGAAATAGGAGCCTTTTCATTAGAAAAATCTACAGCTTTCTTACAATAACAATGAATATGTGCTTTCCATTTTAATTACTAAACAATTTTTTTTAGGTTGCATGCCTGCCCCGCCATATTGGGAGAAATGGTATTTGCAAAGCTAATTGGTGTTTGTCCTGCAATTGCCTCATACTCGTTTCAAAAGTACGAAATATGCTGGACCTAAATTGTTAAAAATACCTGTTCTACGAAGTGAATAATTGATTGATTATTTCAATTGAGTTATTTGGACAATGGAATTACAAGTTTCTTTTTATAATTTTAAAAGCTTGGATTCTGTATTTTTGTGTAAGTTCTGAAGTATTAAGACTAGAGTATGTACGAAGTTGATCCTATCCTTGAGAATAAGGAAATTGTAAAAAGATACCGTGGTTTGCTAAGAGCCTGGAGTTCAAACAAAGGGCTCAGGGATAAGAATAAGGTCCGGGAAGCTTTTGAATTGGCTAAAGAGGCTCACAAGACCATGCGGAGGCGCAGTGGTGAGCCCTATATATATCATCCGCTTGAAGTTGCAAGGATAGTAGCGGGTGATATAGGTTTAGGCGAAACAGCGATCATTTGTGCACTACTTCATGATGTTGTGGAAGATAATGCCGATTATTCAACTGATTTCATTCGGAAAAAGTTTGGCGAGAAAGTAGCTTATATAGTTGATGGACTTACAAAGATAAAAGATGGTTATGAAAGGCCGGAGTCTTCTGTGCAGGCTGAGAATATAAAGAAGATGCTGCTCACCTTATCCGATGATGTGCGAGTGATTCTAATAAAACTGGCAGACAGGCTGCATAATATGAGAACTCTCGACTCAATGCCAGATTACAAACAGAAAAATATTGCAGCCGAAACCATATATCTATATTCACCGTTAGCGCATCGCCTCGGATTATACGCTATCAAAAGTGAATTGGAAGACCTTGCTCTAAAATACACTGAGCCTGAAATATACAATACGATTGCTCTAAAGCTCCAGGAAACTGAGATTGCACGTGCAAAGTTCATTCAGAAATTCATCCATCCCATCAAACGTGATCTTACACTCAAAGGCATTTCTTTTGAGATTGATAGTCGGGAAAAATCTATTTTTTCGATTTACAAGAAGATGCAAGTCAAAGAAATTCCTTTTGAAGAGGTGTTTGACATATTTGCTGTTAGGATCATAGTGGATTCAGCTTTTGAGCTCGAAAAAATCAATTGCTGGCAGGTTTATTCTATCGTGACCGATCATTACAATCCAAAACTAAACAGACTGCGCGATTGGATTTCGACACCAAAAGCTAATGGCTATGAATCTTTGCATACCACTGTGATGAGCCAAACAGGTCAATGGGTGGAAGTTCAAATCAGAACCAGACGGATGCACGAAATTGCTGAAAGAGGTTATGCTGCGCATTGGAAGTATAAACAACTGACAGATAAGGATAAAAGCCAGGAGTCTGGACTTGATCTTTGGTTAAGGAAAGTGCAGGAAATCCTTAGGTCACCTGATTCAAATGCTTTGAGTTTCCTTGACGATATTAAATTGACATTATTTTCGGATGAAGTGTTTGTTTTTACACCAAAAGGAGAGATAAAGTCCTTGCCTGCAGGTAGTACAGTGTTGGATTTTGCATACAATATTCATACTCATCTTGGTAATACTTGTATTGCCTCCAAGGTTAACCGGAAGTTGTCACCTCTGAACCTGAAGTTAAAAAGTGGTGACCAGGTTGAGATCATATCATCGAAGAAGGGAAATCCAAAAGAAGAATGGTTGAGCTATGCTTTCACTGCAAGAGCTAAGACTTATATTAAGGAGGCTCTTAGGGAGCAACAACGTTCAGTAATGAGTGAAGGCAGGCATAAACTTGAGGGATATTTCAATGAACTATCCATAAAGTTTTCAAGACATAATGTTAACCGATTTTCAGAATATCAAGGGTTTAGCAACCAAAATGAGTTGTTTCTAAAAGTTGCCAAGGATGAGATTGATATCAACCATGTTCGTCAATGTTGCCTTGAGCATGACACGTTAATAAATGAGGACTTTCGGGCTGGACGGAGCTTGAACCAATTTAATACCTCCGGGCATGGAGTCGAACTACCTGCCCGGCCAACCCGGCCAACTATGATGCCAGATCTTGACAACCTGGAGTTCACGATTTCACATTGTTGCCATCCTCTTCCAGGTGATGATATTGTAGGATATGCACCTGCAGGTTCAGCTTTGCAGGTACATAGAACAAATTGTCCAGAAGCTATAGAATTAATGACCCGGTATGCGAACAAGATGGTATATGCTAGGTGGTCGAATAGCCATCTTAATACATTCCTTGCTGGGATTAAAACAACAGGAATTGACAGGAAAAGTATGATTTTCGATATTATTCAGGTTATTAGTGAGAAACTTGCATTGAATATCCGATCATTTCATATTGAAACCTCCGGGGATATTTTTGAATCTTACATAAGTCTTTATGTGCATGACACTATTGATATCAGCCGATTGTCAGAGGAATTAAAAACTATAAACGGAATATCTACTGCGGTGAGGATGTACAAGTTTGCATTAAATTTTTGAGAATCCTTATTTAGAATCGATAATCTATTTTTATTTATACCAAATTCACATAAGATATTTTATGTATCTTTATCAAAAAATTGGGTAGACATGGCAACTGACTTAAAAAAAATGAACTACGAAACAGTTCGCAGGATATTTACTGAATATCTTGAGAAGCTTGGTCATCGCAAGACTCCTGAGAGATTTACCATTCTAAAGGAAATCTATTCTACGGAGGGCCATTTTGATATAGAGACCTTGTACATCCAGATGAAAAACAATAAGTACAGGGTGAGTCGTGCGACTTTATACAATACAATTGAACTTTTGCTTAATTGCAACCTGGTTACCAAGCACCAGTTCAGGAACAATTGTGCCCAGTTTGAGAAATCCTATAAATTCAAGCAGCATGACCACTTTATCAATCTGGACAATGGCCAGGTGCTGGAATTTTGTGATCCTAGGATTCATGAGATTCAGGTTGCTGTAGAAAAAGCGCTTGGTGTTAAGATATCTCATCATTCGCTTACTTTTTATGGGGTGGTTAACACTGAAGTAGCTGTAAAAGAAACACCGGTGCAAGCTGTGGATGTTCAGTAATAAACATTTGTAGCTTTTTAGATCATTTCCTGGGAATTCTATTCCCATATCTGTTCCAATTTAATGTTATCAATGAAGCCGGGTGCAATAGCCTGGTTGAAATTATTTATCCAGCGGATTTGCTTGTGATTCAATCCGATGCTATTTCTATGTCTTATTATCTCAATTTCTATCCACTTTTTCGTGAATGGAAAACCTTATCTTTGTTTCGAAGATAACTTTTTGTATCCATTAGTTACTGAATCCTGATGAAAATAGATGTATTGCTTGGCCTTCAGTGGGGAGATGAAGGTAAGGGGAAAATTGTGGATGTCCTTACACCTCGCTATGATATTATTGCACGATTCCAGGGTGGCCCGAACGCAGGCCACACTCTTGAGATAGAAGGGGACCGGCATGTTTTACATACTATTCCATCAGGTATCTTCCATAGCGATAAAATCAACATAATCGGTAACGGAGTCATAGTTGATCCTTTTATTCTCAAAAATGAACTGGATAAGCTTAAAGTTAAAGGTGTTGATGCGAGGCTGAATCTGAAAATTTCTAAGAGGTCGCATTTGATATTGCCAACTCATCGGATGCTGGATGCTGCAAATGAAGCTGCATTAGGGAAAGAGAAAATTGGCTCAACATTAAAAGGAATCGGCCCTTGCTATACAGATAAAACTGCCAGATATGGATTGCGATTTGGGGATATCCATTCTGCAGATTTTGCTGATAGATATAATGCGCTGAAGAATAGACATATGCGGATACTTGGCTCCTTAAATATTGACCCTTATTCAAAGGAATTGGAGAAAATGCCGTTTGAAGTATATGAATCGTTATGGTTCAGTTCAATTGAAGAATTAAAACAGTACGAATTTATTGATAGTGAGTTATATATTAATAAAGCTTTGGCCGAAGGTAAAAGAATACTTGCTGAAGGCGCCCAGGGTAGTTTGCTGGATATTGATTTTGGATCCTATCCTTTTGTTACTTCTTCAAACACTATAACTGCTGGAGTTTGTTCAGGTCTTGGAGTTCCACCCTCTTCCATAGGAAATGTTTATGGTGTCTTCAAAGCTTATTGTACAAGGGTTGGAAGTGGCCCATTTCCTACGGAACTAAGTGATGAGACAGGAGAAGAATTGCGAAAAAAGGGGAATGAGTATGGTTCTACCACAGGTCGGCCTCGTCGTTGTGGCTGGCTTGATCTACCTGCTCTCAAATATGCTGTCATGCTTAATGGAGTTACAGACCTGGTAATGATGAAAGCAGATGTAATGAATGAGTTTGACAATATCAATATTTGTACTTCGTATGAAGTAAACGGTAACGAAATTTCTGACCTTACCTTCGAAACGCTTAGCAATCCGGTCAAACCCTTGTACACGGTTATGGAGGGCTGGAAATCAAGTCTTGAAGGATTAAGTAATTTTGGAATATTGCCCAGTCAACTTTCAGGCTACATCCGATTTATCGAAAATGCAGTTAAGTTACCTATTGGTATTCTTTCGCTTGGTCCGGGCAGAGATCAGACCATTCTGAGGTAAAGCACTTTTATTTACCCAATTCCTGTTTAAGGATGTTTCTGAATCTCGTTTCGCTTAAATAATGATCTTCGAGTAGCCTGCCATCTTTCAACAGGCTAAAAACGCCAAATCCGGAAGGAGCATCCTGTGCTTCAAAAGGAGTGTTCAATTTTATTAATTTAAGTGTAATTCCTGCTTCTTTGGCAACCATCATCAAAGCGTTGACAGATTTTTCGTTCCAAGGACATTGGTCGGAATAAACCAGGTTCCATCCCTGGTATTCAACCTGGTGAATGGTCCAGTCTTTTAATACCGGATCTTTTGCATCAGGGTTCAATTTCAGCGAAAGAAGTTCAAACCGTCCTCTTTTATCTGTTACCTTAAAGTTATTTTTCAAGAATAAGCTTTTATTTGTGATCCAACTTCCATCACTTGTCATAACGCAAACCCCATCCATTCCGGATTTCAAGGCATCTTTTTTACATTCATCGAGAAGCATAGACCCAATTCCACGATGTTTATCTTTATTTGAATAAACAAACATACAATGAATGAACATGTATCCTGTTGCATCAACCGGACGCCAGGCTTTGTCAGCTGGGAGATATTCTATAAAAGCAATGGGCCTGACAGCTTCAGATTTCAGGATCTTAAGCCTTAATCCTTCTGCAAATCGTTTAGCAAACCATTCACTTTTTTTTCTGAAGCCCAGATCATTGGTATTCTTAATGCAGAAAAGCGTTTCAGATTTTACATTCTCCGGCGTAACTTCTATTATTTCTAGATTTCCGCTCATTGAAACATAATTAGAAGAATTTGATTTATTCATGTTATTCCAACAAATACTCAAATTTGGTGGAATACGCAAATTTGAGCATAAAAAAAACCGGAAGAACCGGTTTTTAAACATTTTATCTTACAGCTTTCGCTTGACTTCAGTTTCCTCATACCCTTCAATGATATCTCCAATTTTTATATCATTGAAATTGTCGATGTTAAGTCCACATTCATAACCTGTCGCAACTTCCTTAGCATCATCCTTGAATCGTTTCAATGAACCCAAGAGGCCTGTATAAACTACAATACCATCCCTGATTACTCTTACTCTTGAATTCCGGTTGATTTTGCCATCTAGTACCATACATCCAGCTACCGTTCCAACCTTTGTAATTCTGAAGACATCCCGTACTTCTACGTTGCAGGTGATCTTTTCTTCAATTTCCGGTGCAAGCATTCCTTCAATAGCGGCCTTGATCTCGTTGATGGCAGTATAGATAATTGAATAGAGCCTGACATCGATTTCCTCTCTTTCGGCCAGCTTACGAGCGCTCATACTAGGTCGAACCTGGAAGCCAACGATAATTGCATTTGAGGCAGAAGCTAAGAGTACGTCGCTTTCTGTAATTGCCCCTACAGATTTATGAATCACATTCACCTGGACCTGAGCAGTTGAAAGCCTCAGCAAGGAATCTGAAAGCGCTTCAACAGAACCGTCAACATCACCTTTAACAATGATATTAAGTTCCTTGAAGTCTCCAATTGCGATACGGCGACCAATTTCGTCCAGTGTAATATGTTTCTGGGTACGGATACCTTGTTCACGCTGAAGTTGTAAACGCTTGCTGGCAATCTGTTTAGCTTCACGTTCATCGGACATCACATTCCATTTGTCACCGGCCTGGGGAGCACCTGTCAAACCAAGAAGCAGAACCGGAGCTGATGGGCCAGCTTCCTTGATAGCCACATTTCTTTCATTGTACATGGCTTTCACCTTGCCATAAAGAGAACCTGCAAGCAGGATGTTACCTATTTTTAGTGTACCACTCTGTACAAGAAGTTTAGCGACATAACCTCGTCCTTTATCCAGAGAAGATTCAATTACAGTTCCAAATGCCCTGCGATCAGGGTTAGCTTTCAATTCAAGCATTTCAGCTTCCAAGAGAACTTTATCAAGCAAAAGATTAATATTTGTTCCTTTTTTTGCAGAGATCTCCTGGCTTTGATACTTACCACCCCAATCTTCCACAAGAATGTTGAGTTTGGAAAGTTCTTCCTTTATCTTTTCAGCATTTGCACCAGGTTTGTCCATTTTATTAATAGCGAAAACCATTGGTACACCTGCTGCTTGCGCATGATTGATAGCCTCAATTGTTTGGGGCATTACTGTGTCATCAGCTGCTACGACAATTATAACGATATCAGTTATTTGAGCACCACGGGCACGCATAGCGGTAAATGCTTCGTGACCGGGGGTGTCGAGGAAAGTAAGTTTTCGGCCATCTTCCAACTGAACTTCATACGCTCCGATATGTTGGGTAATTCCACCGGCTTCGCCGGCAATAACATTTGCATGGCGGATATAGTCGAGGAGTGAAGTCTTTCCATGGTCAACATGCCCCATTACTGTTACAATAGGAGTACGGGGTTTCAGATCTTCCGGTTTATCAATTTCTTCTTCCTGGTCAATAGCTTCCTGGACGTCAACGCTCACGAATTCAACCGTATAGCCAAATTCTTCAGCCAACAGGGAGATAGTTTCGGCATCCAGTCGTTGATTTATTGAAACAAAGATGCCAACGGACATACATGTTGCAATAATCTGCGTGACAGCTACATCCATCATACTCGCCAAATCGTTGGCAGTAACAAATTCTGTAACCTTCAGGACTTTTTGCTCTTCTGCAAGCCTGGCCTGATGTTCTTCCAATTGCTGGCTGACTGCCTGCCTTTTTTCGCGACGGTACTTTGAAGCTTTGGACTTACCAGTACCACTTAGTCGCTGCAGCGTTTCCCTGATCTGTTTCTGGATTTCCTCTTCCGTCAACTCAACTTTTGGTTCGGTGGAACGTGCACCTCTCTGGATAACTTTACGGGCAGGAGGCCTGGCAGTTTTATTTTCTGAAGAGGTATTTGTTGTTTGTTCTGAAGATTCAGTTGGTGACGCCTTTGTTTTGATCCTTTTGCGCTTCTTCTTTTTGTTGGATTTTCCATTTTCATCAGTAGATGAGGCAATGGGTTTCCTGCTTTCAGGTCTTGAAGGCCCCGGAAGATCAATCTTATTAACCAACTTAATCCCTTCCAATCTGGGAATTTTGGTGGTAATAAAGTTTGGATCTTCCTTAGTATATACTCCGCTCATAGAAGTAGCTTCCTGCCTGACATCAGCATCTTTGCTTTGTTCAACAATGACTTCAGGAGATTCAGTTATATCAGCGGAAGCAATAGGCTCAACTACAACCACTTCTGCAATTTCAGCAATAGTAGCTGTTTCTTCTTTCACCTCCTCAACAGGTGCTGGTATTTCTTTTTCTTTCTTATGTTCAGTTTTTTCTGACTTTTCCTTTTTCCCTTTTTCTTTAGGTTTGGATTCAAGTGCAGCCAAATCGATTTTCCCAACAACTTTTACTCCTGTGGAAGGACTTTCGGGCGCTTCCTGGGGGAGTTCTTCAGATTTTACTTCTTCGATTTTCGGCTCCTGATTTATTTCCGGTAGTGAAGCCTGAGGTTGTGATTCAGGTATCTTTTCAACCGGAACTTCTTCTACCACCGGTGGAACAACAGGAGTTACCTGTTCGATGATTTCAGGATTAGGAGGAGGTGCAACAGGAGTGCTGGAAACAGGAGTGGTGGAAACAGGAGTAGTGGCAACCGAAGGTATAACAGGCTTAGCTGTTTCAGTCGGCTTAGGGGGATCAGCAGTTTTGCTGCTTTTTGCCTTATTCTGATAGTCAAAAGAGGATTTAATTATCAGTTCTTCACTGTCGTGTTCTTCTTTTTCCTCGGAGCCAGTAGGTTTGCGGGTGCCAGTAGAAACCACGGGGTGCTGTGTATACTCCAGTTCGATCTTCTTTGAGATCTCCTTGGCAGCCTTGTCGGGCTGGTACTCCTTAATAAGGAGTGTATACATTTCGGGAGTCAACTTGGTGTTTGGGTTACTATCGATTTTATGCCCCTTCTTATGAAGGAAATCGATGATGGTTTGAACACCAACATTAAACTCAGTTGCGGCTTTACTAAGCCTTACGTTTACGGGACCTTCTGACATGCTTTTTTCTAGGTTGCGCCTAAAGCTCGGAATTAGTGTGCAAAAGTAAGATTTTATTTTCAATCTTAACTAAAATAGGATTAACAGCAAATCGAAGCCGGAATTATACCATAAGGCGATACTAGGCCACCTGGTAATGAGACTGACTAAGATCCTTGGATTATTCAAATTCTGCTCTCAATATCTTCATGACTTCCTTGATCGTTTCTTCTTCCAACTGACTTCTGCGGACCAATTCATCCACACTCAGTTCGAGAACACTCTTTGCAGTGTCACATCCGATTGATTTCAATTCATCAATGATCCATTGATCAATTTCATCGCTGAATTCCTGAAGGTCAACATCCTCATAATCAAATTCAGTGTCACGATAGACATCGATTTCATATCCGGTAAGTTTGCCGGCGAGTTTAATGTTATGCCCGCCCTTACCAATTGCCAGTGATACCTGGTCGGGTTTCATATAAACTTCAGCTCTTTTGGTTTCCTCATCTATATTGATCGATGAAATTTTAGCAGGGCTGAGTGCACGTTGAATGTAGAGCTGAGCATTAGTGGTGTAATTGATTACATCAATATTCTCATTCTTCAATTCCCTGACAATTCCGTGGATCCTTGATCCTTTCATCCCAACGCAAGCACCAACCGGGTCGATGCGGTCATCATAGGACTCAACGGCAATTTTAGCTCTTTCGCCAGGTACCCGGACAATATTTTTGATGGTGATCAGACCATCATAAACTTCAGGAACTTCTCCTTCGAGCAAACGTTCAAGGAATAGGGGAGAAGTACGTGAAAGAATAATTGCCGGTGAATTCTTCTTCATTTCAACCCTGGCTACAACTGCCTTAATTGAATCACCCTTCCGGTAGAAATCACCTGGGATCTGTTCTGTCCTGGGTAAAGTCAGTTCCAAGTATTCATCATCCAATACCAGGATTTCATTTTTCCATACCTGGTAGACTTCACCTGTAACAACTTCACCGATTTTATCCTTGTACTTCCTGAAGATGTTATCCTTTTCATATTCCTGCACTTTTGAAATAAGATTCTGCCGGATGGCAAGAATTTCCCTTCTTCCAAAATCGAGCATCCGGATAGGTTCTACCACTTCTTCACCTACTTCGAAATCAGGTTCGATTTTGATTGCTTCAGAATACGCAATCTGGAGACTTTCATCTTCCACTGCATCATCTTCAACGATGGCTCTATTGCGCCATATTTCAAGGTCACCCTTATCAACATTTACAATTATATCGATATTTTCATCCGTTCCATACTTCTTGATCAGCATGTGCCTGAAGACATCTTCGAGGATGCGCATGAGGGTTTCACGTTCGATATTTTTGAATTCCTTGAATTCAGTGAAGGTTTCAACCAGGTTGATGTGTTCCATTTCACCCATGGCAATTGGTTTTAGGTGTTAAAATTTTATGATTTCCTTTGTTTCTTTTATTTCTGTGAAGTTAAAGGAATGTTTAACCTCAGTGACAATCTTTTTTTCTTTTATCGTTTCTAATATTTCAAACCCTTCATCGCTGGAAAAAATCATTTTACCTGTGATTTTCTTCCCATCATTCAGGGTGACAGCAACATCCCTCCCTATATTCTTTTTGTATTGCCTTGGCAACTTGTATGGATGGTCAAGGCCAGATGAGGAGACATTCAATTCAAAGTCTTCTTCATCACGATCGAGCTGAGATTCTATAAACCTGCTTAGGGATATGCAATGCTCAATCAATACTGAAGTGTCACTATCGATAAAAACAAGAATCCGGTTACCGGGTTTAATTGATAATTCAACCAGGAATCTGTCGCTTCCAGCGAGGTGTTCTTCGATCCATTGCCTTATCAATCTCTCGTTCATTGATTTATGAATTAGTTATTCAGTCTTCTTCTTTAGGGTTGATTAATGAATGTTATTCAAGCGTCGTTGTTGCCAGTATGGATCAATAAAAGAGGGGACACAAGTCCCCTCAGTATTTTCGGCGCATCGATGAGCAGATTGATGCGGGTCTCCGAGTAGAAGTTCAGAAAAGATCAAATAAATTTAATCTTTTACTACTTGTAAATCGTTAAGTATTCAATCAAAAATCAGAGAGAATACTTGATTCTTAATCCTTTATCCAGATATGAGGGATAAACTTGCTTATCCCGTAATTGGAAAGATGGATTATACACAGAATCAGTCTGTTGTCCGACCAGGATTTCCGCCTGAGGCGGATAAACTTCTCGTC
>JACAAZ010000004.1:147051-323493 GCA_013376995.1 Bacteroidota bacterium
CTGTTCGGAGTCTAAGTTTCAGATAATCTGAACGTTTCGTTGTCCGACCAGGATTTCCGCCTGAGGCGGATAAACTTCTCGTCCTGTTCGGAGTCTAAGTTTCAGATAATCTGAACGTTTCGTTGTCCGACCAGGATTCGAACCTAGACCAAGAGTACCAAAAACTCTGGTGCTGCCATTACACCATCGGACAAGCAATTTCCCATAATTTGGGACTGCAAAAGTAGTTATTTTTTCTAAAAGTGAAAATTTTCCTTCAAAAATGACGCTCAAACCTTAAATATCAGCATTCTTGAAGTTTATTCTTGAAGTAATAGCTTTGATCTGATTAAAATATTTTTGCCAATAATGGCCTTTTTTTACTAAGCCAGTTTTCTTAAAAATCCTAAAATCATAGTGCTATCAGATAAAGTTGCTATAAATTGGTTAATTTCGTCGCTTAATTCAGCATTTATCCTATAAAAACTGTATTCATGAAAAAATTCAGGCAACTGAATAATGTGTTTGGATGGTTTACTTTTGGCATAGCTGCCTTTGTTTACCTTTCTACCATTGAACCAACAGCTAGTTGGTGGGATTGCGGAGAATACATCTCTACCGCATTTAAATTGCAGGTAGGTCACCCTCCCGGAGCTCCTTTGTTTCAAATTATTGGCAGGTTTTTCTCCCTGTTTGCATTTGGAGACCTCAGTAAAGTTGCCATGATGGTCAACATCATGTCAGCATTGTGCAGTGCCTTTACCATACTCTTTCTTTTCTGGACTATATCCATGTTTGGATTGAAGTTCATTAAAAGTGAGGATGAGATTTCAAATGGCGAAACCTATGCAATATTAGGAAGTGCATTAGTTGGAGCTTTAGCTTATACTTTCAGCGATTCTTTCTGGTTTTCGGCTGTTGAAGGTGAAGTATATGCAATGTCAAGTTTCTTTACGGCTATTGTTTTCTGGTGTATCCTTAAGTGGGAACGGGTCTATGATCAGCCACATTCCTTGAAATGGATAATATTGATAGCTTACCTGGTTGGACTTTCAATTGGGGTTCACTTGTTGAACCTTCTAGCTATTCCTGCCATTGCCATGGTAGTTTATTATCGTCGTTTCGAGAAGGTTACCTGGCAAGGCTGGTTGATTACGCTTGTTATTTCCTTTATTATGCTTTCATTCATTATGTTCGGGATCATTCCAGAAACAGTGGATCTTGCCGGAAAGTATGAGATAATGTTTGTTAATGACTTTGGGCTTCCGTTCAATTACGGTACCATATTTTATTTCATTGTTCTGATAGGTGCCATAATATGGAGCTATAAGTTTACTAAGAGAGATTCACATTCTGTCGTGGAATATGCACTTGGGACTGTCTTGTTACTATTGCTTGCAATTTTCTCGTGGATTAGTTTCCTTGCGTTTCTTGCACTTATTGGAGCTTACGTTTGGTATAAAAATGGTTCAGCTCAGGCAATCAAACGAAATCAACTCAGGACAATTGCTAATACAGCTGTTTTATCCATTGCATTCATTCTAGTCGGGTATTCTTCATTTTTCTTGCTTGTAATCAGGGCAAATGCGGATACTCCTATTAATGAAAACAATCCGAGTGATGCTGTAGGGCTTCTATCCTATCTCAACAGGGAGCAATATGGTACCTGGCCCATATTTTATGGTCAATTCTATGACTCTCCGCTTGATAATCAAAAACCTTATACGGATGGTAACCCAATCTATCTAAAAGATGTCAAAAAAGGCAAGTATGTTATTACGGATGACCGTAAGAAGACAATGCCAAATTATGATAAACGGTTTACCATGCTTTTCCCAAGGCTTTGGAGTAATCAAAAGCAAAGTCATATAGATGCGTACAAAAGCTGGGGTAAGATCGAGGGTGTGCCAATGGATTTTACTGATGATGACGGAAAAACGAAGACAATATACAAACCTACCTTTATAGAAAACCTTCGGTTTTTCTTTAATTACCAGGTGGGGCATATGTATATGCGTTACTTTATGTGGAATTTCGCAGGCCGGCAGAATGATATCGAAGGTCATGGAGGTATTAAATATGGCAATTGGGTTTGTGGAATACCGTTTATTGATAACCCAAGGTTAGGCGATCAGTCGAATTTACCTCAAAGTTTCAGCAATGCCGCTCACAATAAGTTTTACCTGTTACCATTGATCCTTGGATTATTGGGATTATACTTCCATTTCAAAAAGCAATCAAAAGGAGCAGTTGTAGTATTGTTGTTATTTTTCATGACTGGTATTGCCATTGTTATGTATTTGAACATTACACCTTATCAGCCAAGGGAACGTGATTATGCTTTTGCAGGTTCGTTCTATGCATTTGCGATTTGGATCGGATTTGGGGTGATGGCCATTTGGGATGCTTTGAAGAAAATTAATGATAAGGTAATTGCAATTGCAGTTACCCTTGTATGCCTGCTTCTTGTACCGGGAATAATGGCCAAAGAGGGCTGGGATGATCATAGCAGGGCAAACAAAGATTCCTGTAAGGATTTTGCAGTCGATTACCTGGAATCCTGCGCCCCCAATGCAATCCTTATCACTGTTGGCGATAATGATACTTTCCCTCTTTGGTATGCCCAGGAAGTAGAAGGCATTCGTACGGATGTCAGGGTGGTGAATTTTATGCTATCATCAGGAGATTGGTATGTTCATCAACTTATGAGGAAAATCTATAATTCAGATCCACTTCCTTTTACCCTCAGGAGCGACCAATATGATAAAGGAATCAATGAAGTTGTTGCTTATTCCCAACAGTTAAATGACCGGGTTGAGCTCAAAGACCTCATAAATTTCATTGCAAGTGATGATCCGGCCACGAAATACCAGGTGAGTTCAAACAAGACAATCGCCATCTTCCCAACTAAAAAGGTGAAAATGACAATTGATTCTGCAGCACTTATTAAGGAAGGAGTAATTCCTGCATACCTGAAAGATAAAGTCCTAGGTTCAATTGAATGGGATATCAAGACTAATTATTTGTATAAGAATGACCTGATGTTGCTTGATTTCCTTGCAACCAATCAATTCAAGAGGCCTATCTACTTCTCAAGCATTTCTGGAGCCAGTGATGCTATTGACATAGATAAATATTGTTACCAGGATGGATGGGTATACCGTTTCTTACCAGTAAGACCTGATAAAGACTATGTTCAGGGATTAGGCAGTGTCAATGCTGATGCATCTTATGATATCCTGATGAACAAGTGCAAGTGGGGGAACCTGGCTGATCCTAAGGTCTATGTTGACAGGGAGAGTTACAGGAATTCAATGATTCCCAAGCAGAACTTTGTACGTTTAGGGCGTAAACTTGCTTCAGAAGGCAAATCTGATTCTGCAATTAAAGTGTGTGATTATGTCCAGAAAGTTTTCCCTGATAATAAAATCCACTTTGATATTTATATGAGCCAATTCGTAGAGGTTTATTACATGGCAAAAGCCTTTGATAAGGGTAACAAACTGGCGAATAAACTGATGGATATTTATGAAGAGAATCTGAATTATATCTCATCCCTGAATCCTGAATTTCACAATAATTATGAAGAAGATGTGAATCAGGCCTATGGTTTATTCAGTATGATGAAACAGTTGTCAGAACAGTATAATCAAACTGAAGTACTGAACCGTGTTGAGAAGATTATGAAAGCCAAAGGAATGAAATAGTTCCTAAGCGATAAAGCAAAAACAAGAAAAGGGGCTACTAAGCCCCTTTTCTTATTCCTTTTGTTCTATATTTTTCTGCTTTCGGAAAATAATTATCAAACCAGCAAGTATGAATGGGATAGAGAGAAGCTGCCCCATGTTCAGGGTCATCTGGTTTTCAAAGTTGACCTGAGGTTCTTTCAGAAACTCAAGAATAAATCGTACACTGAATAGAGTGACAAGGAAAAAGCCAAACAGGAAACCTTCTCTTGGTGCCCCATTTTTCTTGTAATAATACCAGATGAGGAAGGCGAAAATACATAAATAGCTTAAGGATTCGTATATCTGTGTGGGATGGCGGGGCAGAGTTTCCCCAGCCCTTACAAAAATAAATCCCCAGGGCAGATCAGTAAGTTTACCGTAAATCTCACTATTCATTAGATTCCCAGTACGAATAAAGAATCCTGACAAAGCAACTACAATTACGATCCTGTCTAGTGTCCAGAGGTATGTGCGCCGGGATGAACGGGCAAAGAAATACAAGGCTGTCAGGATCCCAATTGCAGCTCCATGGCTTGCAAGGCCGCCTTTCCATACCATCAGGATCTCGTCAACATGTTTACTGTAATAGGCCCATTCGTAGAAGAACACATGACCAAGCCTGGCGCCGACAACTGTGGCAATTAGCATATACATGCTAAGCTTGTCAAGCAAGGATTCAGGAAGGTTCTCCTTTTTAAAGAACCTGAGCATTATCACATAGCCTACTGCAAATGACATAGCGAAGAGTAAGCCATACCAGCGGATACTAAATGAACCAATTGAAAAGATAAGAGGACTAACATCCCAGGTAATAAAGCAATCTGTCATTTTGTATGATTTGTTGGCAAAAGTAAACAGAAATAAATCTTCAGGGCGTTTTGGCCAATAACAATTCTATGCATCCCTGTATTAAAGGACCTGGAACTTTACTCACAAAACCTGGATATTTGCTGGCTTCAGGAATTTGTTCCTTTAAATTCAATTCTTTTTGACTGACTCCGAGGGTTATGCCTTTGCTCATAAAATAGTTGGCAAGGTACTCCTGTTCTGTTTGGCCAGGCGTTGGGACAAATAGTGCCTTTTTTCCTAACCTTTCAAGGTCCATGATCGATGAATAGCCCGATCGGCAAATTATTAAGGAAGAAGATACTATCAGCTGTTTAAGGGTCATGGAATCCGCAAAAGAAATTACAGTTAACATCCCTTTTTTTTCGAGTATTGGATTTAAAGTGTATTTGCCGCATACAACCGTGGCAACAACTTTCATTTCTGATAGTTGCGAAATAATGAGGTTTTCAAAGATCGTTCGCTGCGGTTCAGGGCCAGAAATAATTGCAAGTATGCCATTATTTTGTTTCTGCAGATCAACTTCAGCTTCGAATCTTGACAATGGTCCTATGAAGGTATATTCCGATGGTAAAGGTTTAAGGTGGGAAAGTTCACCACTAAGATTTGGATCGTCTTTGAAGTCGGGTATCCAGCAGTAATCAAAAAATGAAATCAGGTATCTCGAAATCGACTCCAGAACTGGGTTGAGCCAATTCCATCCAACCGGGGCCTTTATGAAAACCTGGTGAGTGATAAATATGTTCGTTGTATTCCTATTCCACATCCCATACCTGTTGTCAGAAATCACTACAGATATTGGTTGCTTCTTCAAAATCTTCCTGAGTTGCCTGTGTTCAGACCATATAGACCATAGAAAGCTTGGGATTAACAAGATCATTCGCCCAATCAACGTTGATTTCCTGGAGTACTTTGGGGAGAAGCCTTTTAGGTTAAAGGCATGCAGTTGAGGAAATTCATTCTGCAAGAGGATTAGTGCGCTTCCTGACGCAGCTATAATTACGTCTGCCCCGTTCAATAATAGTGCTTTGATTATTGGAATGCAACGTGTTGCGTGTCCAAGTCCCCAATCAAGCGGTGAGACCAGAACCTTTATTTGCTTTCCTTTTTTCAAGACGAGGTTTTTGCAAAAATAGCGATAAAGTATTCCGGTTAAGGTCTACATGTTGATAAGTTACAGAAAGAATAAACGCTAAAGTTTTGTAAGTTTGAATCACTTATGGAAGATATTTTATATAAAATTTCATTGACTTTAATTCCCGGTATTGGAAGTGTCTTGGGCAAAAGTCTTATAGCCTATTGTGGAGGGGTACGTGCTGTGTTTCTTGAGAAAAAGAATTTATTAAAGAAAATCCCGGGAATAGGCGAACAAACGATAAATGCATTGATCCATCATGCAGTTTTTGACAGAGCTGAGCAGGAAGTTGAGTTTATTCAGAAGTATAAGATTGAGCCCTTATTCTACCTTGATGGCGCATATCCCGCTCGATTGAAACAATGCAATGATGGCCCGCTCATGTTGTATTTCAAGGGAAAAACTGACATTAACCGGCAGAAGATCATCTCCCTGGTTGGTACACGTTCTGCAACTGAATATGGCCGGGATATGTGCAGGAAACTAATAGAAGGACTCTCAGAACAGGATGTACTAATTGTCAGTGGATTAGCATATGGGATTGACACCTGGTCTCATAAAGCCGCTCTTGATAATCATTTAGATACTGTTGGCGTACTTGGCCACAGCCTGGATAGGATATATCCTTATGCAAATCGAGCCCTGGCAGAGAGAATGGTAGTTCATGGCGGTTTGATTTCAGAGTTTCCAAGTGGAACAAAACCAGATCGGGAGAACTTTCCTAAACGTAACCGGATTATTGCGGGATTGTCGGATGCTGTCATTGTTGTAGAAGCAGGCCCAAAAGGTGGAGCATTGATTACAGCAGATATTGCTAATTCATATAACCGGGATGTATTTGCAGTTCCGGGAAGAGTTGGAGATATTCATTCAGAAGGTTGTAATAGCCTGATAATGACAAACCGGGCTGCATTGGTTCAATCCGCCGGGGATATTCTTAATTTTCTCAACTGGGATGTCACAAAGGAATCAAAATCCAGGGCTCAGCGTCAGCTGTTTATCGAATATACCGAAGCAGAAAAGGCAATTATTAAGGTATTGGAGGAAGAAGGAGAAATGGATATCGATTCCTTGCTTTTCAAAGCTTCATTGCTTCCGTCTAAAGCAGCACCGGCTTTGTTAAAACTGGAATTTGAAGAGATCATCAAATGTATGCCCGGAAAGGTATATCGATTGGCCTAAGCTATCATTATCTGGGAAATGAGTAATTTTACTTTTTCATTCCTAGTTCAATGTAATTGTCGAATTTGTCACAGAAATATTCTCATTGGAAGGTATCGTAATCAAATCAACTGGTAGTTGGAGTTCGGTGAGAACCGAAGATGGCAGGATTGTCGAATGTCGCCTGAAAGGTCAGTTTCGAATTCACGGTATCCGGACAACTAATCCTGTTGCTGTTGGAGATCATGTTCAGTTCGATTTTGAGAAAGATTCAGGGCAAGGAATAATCTATGATATCCTCAAACGCAGGAATTATATTATCCGTAAGTCCATCAATCTGTCTAAATCTGCTCACATCATTGCTTCCAATATCGATAGGCTCTACGTAATAGCTAGTATTGAGCAGCCTCGGACTTCGACAGGCTTCATTGACAGGGTCCTGGTAACAGCTGAAGCATACCACATCCCCGCTACCATTGTGTTCAACAAGATTGATCTTTATAGAGAGTCATCTGTGATTCGTTATACAGAGTTGATGACATTGTATTCATCTGTCGGATATGGGGTATTTGCTGTTTCTGCTAAAACCGGGCTTGGAATTGATAGATTGAAAGCTGATTTGAAGGATCATGTCAGTCTGTTCACCGGGCATTCAGGCGTAGGGAAATCAGCTCTTATGAATGCCTTGGAGCCAAACCTGAATATCCGTACAGGTGAAATTTCAGATTATCACAGCAAGGGAATGCATACTACAACATTTGCAGAAATGCATCAGTTGACGCAGGGTGGTTATATTGTTGACACTCCAGGAATCAAGGAATTCGGCCTGGTTCATTTTGAAAGCCAGGAAATAGCCGAGAGATTTCCTGAATTCCGTGATTTATTACCTGGATGTCATTATAAAAATTGTACACATATCCACGAGCCCGGATGCGCTGTTAAGGAAGCTCTTGCACTGGGAAAAATTAACCAGGGCCGATATTCGAACTATTTGGGGATACTCAATGATGAAAACCTTGATGTGATTGATTATGATTGATCGGGAAATCCTGAAAATGTACTTCCTTTTATCTGTTTGATAAATGAATTGTCCTCATTAAATTGTCAGTCTAGTCTTTGATGAATTCCGATCACTAAAACCAGTATCTAATGAGAGCTGTCGTTCAACGAGTTTCGATGTGTACGCTTCGTATTGAAGAGAAGGTCTATTGCAGCATCGGTCGTGGTTTGCTTATATTATTAGGTATTGAAGAAGAAGATTCATTTGAGGATGTTGAATGGTTGACGGCTAAAATTTCCAGGTTGAGAATATTCAATGATGAACAGGGCATTATGAATCTTTCAGTTCTTGAAACGGCCGGGGAAATCATGATTGTCAGCCAATTTACACTTCATGCCAGTACCAAAAAAGGGAACAGGCCATCCTATATCAGGGCGGCCAGGCCAGAAAAGGCGGTTCCCTTGTATGAGGCATTTATTAAATTGATGGAGCAGAACCTTAGTAAACAGGTTGCAACCGGATCATTTGGTGCCCACATGGAGATAAACCTGGTGAACGATGGACCAGTAACAATATTGATTGATACCAAGGCAAAGGAGTAGAAGGAAATATTCTTCTTAGAATGAGAACGTAATGCCAGCACTTGGCATGATAGGTAATTGGTAGATTTTTTGGTTGCTGATCCTGTCTACATAGAATATGTTCTTCCTGTCATAAATATTTGTAATTGTGACATTTGCATCAAATGAAGAGTTTTCGCTCAACAGGAATTTTCGTGTAATACCAGCGTCAAGGCGATGATAATAGGGGAGCCGCCCTTTGTTATAATCAGCATATATTACTGAAAGATTGCCATTCTGGGTAAGGACGTTACTGAAGATTCCCTGAGGAAACTGCAATTGTTCGTAGTATCCCTGGGTTTGAGTAAAAGGGAAACCTGAGCCCATATTCCACCTGACATTCACCGACCATAATTTTTTGCCGCCAAATTCATAGGAAGCAACAACATTTACATTATGCCGGCGATCATAATGCGGGTTATAGTAAACTTGTCCGTCATACCTGTCGACATAGGCAAGAGAGTAAACTGCCCATATATAAATATTCTTGTAATCATATTTGAAGGAAAGGTCAAACCCGGCAGCATTGCCAGTTTCATAGGCAAAATCTTTCCTCAGGTATTCAGGCTTATAGTAAATTGACTGAGCATTCGAGTATGGATCTTCATCCTTGAATAGTTTATTCCTGTTGATGTTAGCCAACAGGGAGAAAAACTTGTAATAGACTTCAAAGTTGAATAAAGAGTTTTTCCAGGGCTCATATTCAGCTCCAAGGATTATGTGCTGGGCCGTTTGAACTTTATGTTTGATGGCCCTGTTACCTAAAGAATCAGGGAGTCGTTCTGTGCCTGACAGGAATCCATAAAACAAATTCACTACATCCCGGTCGCTATTGGCTGCAATCAGGTTTTGAGAGTAGAACCCGCCCGCAAGTTTGAATCTTAACTTATTGTTTGCTAGATATTTAATTGCAATTCTTGGTTCAGGGGAGAATTCAGGTATTGATGCATAATATTGAATCCTGAAACCAGGTTCTATCAGAAATTTTTTCCTGCTGAGTTTATAATTAACGTAAACTGCAATCTCGGAAGTGTTTTCCTTTTGCTCAATAACCCTGTTAACAGAATTGGTATAATTAAATAAGGTAGTAAATCCCAGAAGTTCTACACCATATTTGAGTTGATCCTTTCCAAGAAAGTAGGTGAAGCCCATATCAACGTTAAAGCCATTGATTAGACTTGATCGGGCTGGGGAGTTTAGTTCATTCAAATTAATTTTATAAGATGAGTAAGATACATTGCCTTCCATCAACACTGGAGAAATACCTGGAATCACAACAAAATTCATCCCTGCACCAAAGGCATTCCAGCCGAAATCAGATATCGCTTTGTATTTTACCTGATCCTTGAAATTGAATCCGAACAAATTTACTTTACTGCCATTATTTGCGTTAATGGAGACTTTACCATAGAGATCAGTAAAATTGAAAGGTAATCCTTGTGGATCTATATATGAGTAGAGTGCTTTGGAACTTTGCTCAAGATAGGAGTTTTTAAAAGACAGAATATAGGAAGCGCTTCCGCCATTATCTGATTTTGATTTATTTAATGGCCCTTCCAGAAGTAATTTCGATCCAAATGAACTTGCTCCTGCTTTGCCCGAAATCCGCTTTTTGTTTCCATCCCGGGTTGTAATATCCATTATGGAAGATATTCTCCCCCCGTAAGAGGCGCCATATCCTCCTGTATAAACATCAGCAGTACGTAAAATATCTGTTTCGAAAACAGAAAATAGTCCAATTGAATGAAATGGGTTATAGATTACCATCCCGTCGAGAATCACCTTGTTTTGAATGGGGGATCCACCTCGGATATAGAGTTGACCTCCCTGGTCTCCTGTAAAAATGACCCCGGGCAATACCTGAAGATATTGTGCCAGATCTGCCTGTCCCCCAATAGAGGGGATCTGTTTCATTTGTTTGGGAGTGATTTTAATTACTGAAGTACGGGTATCAGTCCTGAGTTCCTGGTATTCTGCAGAAATGCTGACTCCTTCAAGGGAGTAAGCTGCTTTCTTGATGTACAATTTCTTGGTCAATACTGTATTACCCGTCAATACAACCTGTTCCTTCAGGGTATCATATCCGATAAACGTTACCAGCAACGTATAGGTTCCTGATGGAATGCGGGATATTGTAAACTGCCCGTTAACATCAGTAGCTGCTCCATACGTAGTCTTCGACAAATATACATTTGTAAAAATGATCGGTTCCCCTGATTCCTTATCATAAACAAACCCACGAACTAAATTGCTTTGAGCAAAGATGTTGTTCGACAGAGTAAAAAGAAGAAGTATGGAGAATAGGAAGGCCTTCCTGTATGCTGACATTTTAGAGTGTATAGAATTAGCGCAGCAAATATAACAAAAAGGAAGGGGTAGATTTTGGTAAATTGCTTTTAGCTTGTTGAACGTATGTTCAATATTCCTGATTTCGTTTCATTTCTCATAAGCTCATTATTTTTTATTACAAATTAGAACAGTCGATCCAAAGCTATGTTACTCCAGATCATTTTATAAAAAATAATAATTTCAAAAAATCATTTAAAGAATATATATAGATTTTTGAATGTTTTTGTAATTTTACTGAGTTAACATTCGGAAATTTATTTGATTACAATATTGATGGAAAAGGGAAAGATTAAAATTGTTGATGGTGTACTTCAAGTGCCTGATTATCCAATAATTCCATTCATTGAAGGAGATGGAACAGGACCGGATATCTGGAATGCATCTGTCCGGGTATTTGACGCCGCTGTTGAAAAAGCATATAATGGGAAACGGAAAATTGCCTGGATGGAGGTACTGGCAGGAGAAAAAGCATTCAATAATACTGGGAATTGGCTTCCTGATGCAACTTTAGAAGCTTTCAAAGAGTATATTGTCGGCATAAAAGGGCCACTTACTACTCCAGTTGGAGGAGGGATACGTTCTCTCAATGTTGCTCTTCGTCAAATACTTGATCTATATGTTTGCCTTCGTCCCGTCCGTTGGTTTCAAGGCGTTCCTAGCCCGGTACTTCACCCTGAAAGGGTTGATATGCATATTTTTCGTGAAAATACAGAGGATATCTATGCCGGTATTGAATTCATGAAAGGTACTCCGGAAGCTGAAAAGGTCAAGAATTTCCTGATCAATGAGATGGGCATTAAGAAAATCAGATTTCCTGAATCCTCTTCTTTTGGTATAAAGCCGGTATCGCAGGAAGGAACAGAGCGGTTAGTAAGGGCAGCACTGCTATTTGCATTGAAGCATCGACTCCCATCCTTGACTATAGTTCATAAAGGCAATATCATGAAGTTTACTGAGGGTGCTTTTAAAACCTGGGGCTATGAGCTTGCCGAACGTGAATTTGGTGATCAAACTTTTACTTGGGCTCAATATGACAGGATAATAGCTGAAAAAGGAAAAGATGCAGCAGATCATGCTCAGCAAACGGCTATTGATAATGGTAAACTGATAGTAAAAGATGTAATTGCTGATGCTTTCCTTCAGCAGATCCTGCTCAGGCCTTCAGATTATTCAGTAATTGCTACTCTCAACCTCAACGGGGATTATATTTCTGATGCCCTTGCTGCTATGGTTGGCGGAATTGGTATTGCCCCCGGTGCAAATATTAATTATAACACCGGTCATGCAATTTTTGAAGCAACACATGGAACCGCCCCCAAATATGCCGGCCTGGATGTTGTAAATCCTGGCTCTGTCATTCTTTCAGGTGCCCTGATGTTTGAATACATGGGTTGGAATGAGGTTGCCAAACTGATATATGCTTCCATTGAGAAGACCATTGCTGCTAAAACAGTTACATATGACTTTCACAGATTAATGGAAGGCGCAATTAAACTCAAAACTTCACAATTTGCAGATGAATTGATCAAGAATATGATCTAACTTAATGCACTCTTCAGGACTATTTAATCTCAATTTTCACCTTTAAAATTCCCGTCCAAATGTCAGTTCGCTTAAAAGATAAATTGCAGGAAAAAATACTGGAATGGAGGCCCAGGACAGAAAGGCTTCTAAAAGAGTTTGGTGACGTAGTTGTTGATAAGATAACTATTTCACAGGTAATTGGCGGGATGCGGGGTGTTAAATCCCTAGTTACCGACATCTCTTATCTGGACCCTTTCGAAGGTATTCGTTACCGGGGGTATACATTGCCTGAAGTTTTTGAAAAACTTCCTAAACCTAAAGGTGCTACAATGCCTTATGTAGAAGGCCTTTTTTATCTTTTGGTAACAGGAGAAATTCCTAACGAGGAAGAATTGCAGGATATTGTTGATGAATTTAACAAACGGAGGATACTTCCCCGTTATGTATACGAAGTAATTGATGGAATGCCATGTTGTAGTCATCCAATGGCAATTTTCTCTGCGGTTGTTACTACACTCCAGCGAGAGTCACTATTCGCCAAGAAGTATGCTTCAGGTAAGCTTCATAAACTGGATTATTGGGATCCGACATATGAAGATGCACTTAACCTGATGGCCAAAATGCCGGAGATTGCCACGTATATATACGCAAAGCTTTACCGGGATGGAAAACGTATCCAGTCAAACCCTTACCTTGACTTTGGAGGAAACTTTGCTCATATGATGGGTATAGGGTCTCCATATGATGATGTGAGCAGAATGCATTTTATCATTCACGCTGATCATGAAGGCGGAAATGTAAGCGCACACACCGGTCATCTGGTTGCCAGTTCATTATCTGATATTTATCTCTCAATTTCTTCAATGATCAATGGGCTTGCAGGTCCTTTGCATGGTCTTGCAAACCAGGAAGTTCTTCGCTGGTTGCAGGGAGTTATGGAGAAGATGGATGGAAGGGTTCCCAGTGAGCAGGAAATGAAACAGTTCGTATGGGATACCTTGAAATCAGGCCAGGTTATTCCTGGGTTCGGGCATGCTGTTCTTCGCAAAACTGATCCAAGATATATGCTTCAAAGGGAGTTTTCTCTTACACATTTGAAAGAAGATCCTTTATTCCAGTACGTTGATTTGCTTTATAAAGTAGTTCCTCCCATTTTGCTTGAGCAGGGAAAGGCTAAAAATCCATGGCCCAATGTTGATGCTCAATCCGGCGTAATTCAATGGTATTATGGCGTAAAAGAATATGATTTCTATACTGTTCTATTTGGGATAGGCCGTGCCATCGGTATTTGTGCCAATATTATCTGGGACCGTGCCCTTGGTTATTCGTTGGAACGTCCAAAATCACTTACTACTGATATGCTGGAAGACATAGCTGCAGGGAAGGAAATTATTGCAGAGGATTAATGTTCAATACAATGAGTTATGGACGGCTATCTTTGGATAGCCGTTTTTTTTTGTGCAAATATCATGAATTTAGCATATTGTATTTGTAATATTCAGATAATTAGAGTTTTATGTATATAAAAATTGAGGATATATCTCTTCTCAAGTTTAGAATTTGTTAATAACTCTATATATGCATTTTTTATTAACATATTGCGGTGCTATGTAGTTCATTATCTTGCCTTTGGTGATTAGGCATATGCTTTGATAAAAAAAAGAGTAGGAAATGGAAACTTCGCAAGTTATTTTTGCAACTCAAAATATCACTTGCCATGATTCAACAAGTTGAATTTACTTTACCCGAATTTGAAAGGGGATTTCATGTAATTACAAGCGAAGTGCTATCCCAGCTTCCCAAATTACCCGAGAAAGGACTGATGAATGTTTTTATTAAACACACATCAGCAGGGATTACTGTGAATGAGACTGCTGATCCAACAGTACTCACAGATTTCGAGATGGTTTTTAATAAAATAGTTCCAGATGAACTGTATTACCGTCATCTTGGAGAGGAGCCTGACGATATGCCTGCCCACGTTAAGACTACTCTGTCCGGAGCATCTGTAACTATACCGATAACTGATGGAAAGCCTAACCTTAACCCGGTTCAAGGGTTATATCTCTGTGAATACAGGAACCAGGGCGGTCCCAGGACACTTGTTGTCACTATCTATTCATAAGGGCTAAACTCCATGTTTTTCTGCTACAAAATTGCATAGTTCAGGAAAAAACTCCTCGAACTCGGTTTTGTATTCTTTATAGGAGATTTTTAGATCAGTAACGGCATGCTCCATTTTTGAAACAAATGTGGTGCGATGCGACATACCTGTTAAGGCTTTCTGAAGACCCTCAAATTCGGCGTAGGCACTAAGCCAGTTGTTTCGCGCCATATGGGGCAAGATACGTTGTGCTCTGGGTGGCAGGATCTGAAAATTCCTAAAAAGTAGATCGTACCTCGATTTCGTGAAATTTTCAATACTTTCTTTGCTATACTTATTCCATTCAGTCGCAAGGAAATGGTCATAAAACATATCAACAATAACTCCCGAGTATTTGCTATAAGAAGGGCGGAGACGATGAATGCTGCGTCTGACAATCTCGTGCGAATCCGTATAATCATCTATGGATCGGTGCATTAAAATACCTCTCTTAATTCCAGGCTTGTAATCTTCGATCTTATTTCCTTTAATGTGATCAGCAATAAAATTACCAATAATCAGATCTTCATTTTCTCCTGCCAGGAACAGGTGGGCAAGGTAATTCATAGGAAATTCACTTAGTGAAAAGGGTAAACAATAAACATATTTATTAAGTTCATTATCAATGAATTAATTTATGTATCTTGATTCAATAAAAATAGGCCTTATTTTATTTGCATGAGAGCATCAGGTATTGTTAATTTTTTAGCTTTGTGGATGATAAGCCTGACAAAATCTTAAATTCCATATATCATGCAAAAGCTTATGTTGTTAGGGGACGAGGCCATAGCACAAGGAGCCATTGATGCCGGTATGTCAGGCATCTATGCTTACCCCGGCACTCCTTCCACTGAAATTACTGAATTTATTATTCATTCAAAGGAAGCCCAGATTCGTCATATTCGTTCCGGCTGGTCTGCCAATGAGAAAACTGCTATGGAATCTGCATTGGGAATGTCCTATGCAGGGAAAAGGGCCATGGTTTGCATGAAACATGTGGGGCTGAATGTAGCTGCTGATGCATTTGTAAATTCAGCTATTACCGGTGCCAATGGCGGATTGATCATCGTTTCAGCTGATGATCCTTCTATGCATTCGTCACAAAATGAACAAGATTCCAGGTTCTATGGTAAATTTGCCATGATTCCGATCCTGGAACCATCCAATCAACAGGAAGCCTACGATATGGTTTTCTATGGTTTTGACCTTTCAGAGAAATTAGGTTTACCTGTCTTAATGCGTATCACCACCCGTCTCGCACATTCCAGGTCCGGAGTGCAACGTCTTGCCTCAAGGGAGCAAAACGGGGTGAAGCTTCCTAAAAATCCCAGGCAGTTCATCCTATTGCCGGCAAATGCAAGACGTCAATACAAATCTCTTCTGCAGAAGCAGGATGCAATGGAAGAAGCAGGCCTGAATTCAGGCTTCAATTCATATTTTGACGGACCTGATAAAAGTATGGGGATAATTACTTCAGGAATTGGATATAACTATTTGATGGAGAATTATCCTGACCGGATTGTTCCTTTCCCAATTGTAAAAATAGGACAGTATCCACTGCCACACTCCATGATAAGCCAAATTTACAATGACTGCAATGAACTGCTAATTCTGGAAGAAGGTGCTCCTGTCATTGAAGAAATGTTAAAGGGCTTTCTGAACCTGGGTAAAAAGGTTAAAGGGAGGTTGGATAATACAATTCCAAGAGACGGAGAACTTAACCCTAATATTGTAGCAGTAGCTTTAGGTAAAGTAGATACTAGGGGAAAAGAAATTCCTTCAGTTGTTGTTAACAGGCCACCCTCACTCTGCAAGGGATGTCCGCATATCTATTCATATAATGCTTTAAATCAAGCACTGGATACATGGAGCAAAGGCCGCGTGTTCTCTGATATTGGATGCTATACCCTTGGAGCATTGGACCCTTTTGATGCAATAAATACCTGCGTTGATATGGGGGCTTCCATAACAATGGCCAAAGGAGCAGCTGACGCTGGCCTGCTTCCGGCAGTGGCAGTTATTGGTGACAGTACTTTTACACATAGTGGGATAACCGGTTTGATTGATTGTGTTAATGATCACTCATCCATTACAATTATGATCCTGGATAATGCGACAACTGCTATGACAGGGGGGCAAACTTCTGCCGCATTTGGCAAGATTGAGGATATTTGTAAAGGGGTCGGGGTTCATGAAGACCATATTATAGTTCTGAATCCATCTCCAAAAAATCATGAGGAGAATATGGCCATCCTAAAAAAGGAACTTGAATACAAAGGTGTTTCAGTTATCATTCCAAGGAGAGAATGTATTCAAACAGCTATGAGGACGCTCAAGGAATCCAAGAAACAAAAGGTGGGTGAACCTGTAAATTAGTGTTCCTCGTCGTTGGTTTTTCAGTATTACACAATTCAAAAATTAATATTGAACTGATTTCATACCCCAGTTCATTGAGATAAAAAATCTAAATAATGAAAAGAGATATCATTTTGGCTGGTGTTGGGGGACAAGGAATTCTCTCAATCGCTGCGACCATTGGAATGGCCGCTTTGGGATCCGGACTTCATCTTAAACAGGCTGAAGTTCATGGGATGAGTCAAAGAGGTGGTGATGTTTCATCCAACCTGCGCATAGCCGACCATGAGATTGCATCTGATCTGATCCCATTTGGACAGGCAGACCTGATAATTTCTGTTGAACCGATGGAATCATTGCGTTATTTGCCCCTATTATCGGATTCTGGTTGGTTGATTACAAATACCAAACCCTACATAAACATCAGCAATTACCCTTCTATGGATGCTCTGATGAAAGAAATAGATTCCTTCGAAAAGCACATTGCCCTGAATGCTGATGATATTGCCAAGGATTTGGGTACTGCCCGTTCTGCAAATATGGTGATCCTTGGCGCTGCAACTCCATTCCTCGAGATACCTCATGATAAGATCGCGGATGCAATCAGGCAGATATTTACGCGAAAAGGAGCTGAAGTTGTGAAATTGAACATAGACGCCTTTGAAGCAGGTTACCAATTTGCGATTTCACATATGAATTAACCTCAATTGTCAGATTAGATTGAAGAACAGGTAGAGTCTTCCAGGAAAAGGCTTATATACAACATGAAGCTGAAGAAAATTCTGACTGGTTGAATGCCGCAAAATATACTAACAGGGTATTTACCCTGTTTTTTATTGTCAATCCAACGTTCTTAAATAGACTTTTTTGTTAAAAACATAATCTGAATGGATTTCAAGAAGAGACTAAGATGGCTGCTGGTAGTTTCAGCTTTCACAATTGCCATCGTTATTGCACTCATGCTTCTCAAGGATTTTATAATCATGCCTATAGCTAAACCAATTCCTTCTGTACCGCCAAAGGTGGAGTTTGGAATTGTAACTGACTCTTTTTCAATTGTCCGGGATGAAGTGAAGCCAGGCGATAACCTCTCCAGTGTAATTTCAAATTTCAACGTTGAGGCAGGCCAGTTGAGTTTGCTCACTGAAAAGACCAGGGGAATATTTGATATTAGGAAGTTCAGGGCAGGGAATGAATACACTGCTATGATATCCAATAAAGAAGATAAGAAACTACAGTACTTCGTTTACGAAGTTTCGGATACCAGTTATGTTGTTTTTGACTTCCGTGATTCATTGCATGTGCATTTCGGGTCAAAAGAAGTTGTTCACAGGCTTCGGTCTGTTTCAGGTACAATTAATTCTTCCCTATGGAATACAATTGAGGATATTCAAGCCAATCCCGATCTTGCAATAGCATTGGCAGAGATATACCAGTGGAGCATTGATTTTTATGCCATTCAGAAAGGGGACGAATTTAAAGTCATATATGAGGATATCTCAGTAAATGGTAAGTCAGTAGGGGTGGGGATCATACACTCTGCATGCTTTAAACATTTGGGCCAGGACTATAATGCTTTCAGGTTTGAACAGAATAATACAGCAGAATATTTTAATGAGAAAGGGCAAAATCTACGCCGGGAGTTTCTTAAGGCTCCTCTTAAATTTACAAGGATATCATCCAGGTTTTCAAATAATCGCTTTCATCCAGTACTTCGCATATTCAGGCCTCATCATGGCGTTGATTATGCGGCTCCTACAGGGACACCGGTACATTCCATCGGAAATGGCACCATTGTTAAGGCAGGGTATGCCGGTGGAGCAGGTCGCATGGTGATGATCAAACATTCAAATAATTATTCAACAAGTTATATGCATTTGGCTGGATTTGGTCCAGGAGTGCATGCCGGAGGCCATGTTAGTCAAGGCCAATTGATTGGGTATGTTGGAAGTTCAGGCTTAGCTACGGGACCTCATCTCGATTTCAGGGTCTACCGTGGCGGACAGGCTATTGATCCATTAAAACTTATTTCACCTCCTTCTTACCCGGTTTCGGCTCAGAATATGCGGGCATTTGATTCAATATCAGCACTCTATCTTAAAAATATGTCGATGGTAAAATAAAAAAACGCCACAAGAGATTAATCCCTGTGGCGTTTTTTAATTAATAAGTAATTTCTTACTGGGGAGCCTGCAATTTGAAAGAAACAGGCATGCTGTATTGAACTCGGACTTCTTTGCCATTATTCTTTCCGGGGTGCCATGCAGGCATCATTTTAACAACGCGGATAGCTTCTTCATCACATCCGCCACCAATACCTCTCAGAACTTTCACGTCAGTAACCTTGCCCTTTGAATCAATAATAAAGGAAACATAAACGGTTCCCTGGATACTGTTTTCAATAGCCTGTTTAGGATATTCAATGTTTTGAGCAATGAATTTAAGACGTGCATCATCCCCTCCAACAAAGGAAGGTTGTTCTTCCACAAAGGTGAAAACAGGTTTTGATTCCTCAACCTCTATAACTTCCTGGACAGCAGGAGCTGTTTCAGTTTCCTCAACCTGGGCAACAGGTTCGTTGGTGGTAGTTTTTGAAAGATCATCCTGATTCATCACATCAGTCTCTTCAACAACTTCTTCAGTTGTAACTACTGGTGCAACAAATTTAACCTTTTGTTCCAATGCTGCAGGAGGCGGTGGAGGAGGCGGCGGTGGAGGTGGTGCATCATCTTTTGGCTTGTTCAGATCCAGGAACTCGGCTTCCGCCGTTTTCTCGATATACTTGGCCCTTCGTTGAGCATAGTAACTGGAAACCAACGGATAAACCATACCTGCTATAAGAATAGCAATTGCTAAAAAAAGTGCACGGGTCAGGTTCTTTTTATACTGCTTGCGTAAAACGTAAGCTCCGTAGTTCTTATTCCTGTGCTCGAAGACGATTTCGTCCAGTGGGGCAGAATTATCTTTTTGCTTTGTCATTATTTCAGTAGTTAAAGATTGCAACAATCTTCCTTGTAAAATGCTTCTGAACTATTTATTTGCAGCAGCTGATTCTAGCATCTGCTTTTCGGTAGGAGCCATATCGACGATTGCATAATTCGCAATGTTTGTTATAGCCATTTCATCAATAATGTCAACGAGATTCTTATATTTTGCCTTATCATCAGCTTTTATAAGAATAATTGGAGCATTCTTATCCGATTTCTTCAACTCTTTGATCTTCCTGTTCACTGTCGTGTCAGCCATTACCAATTCACCTTTTAGTACTTTTTCGCGAAGATCGGTAACTGCTTTGAATACAATTTTGTTTCGCTGTAAAAGGACTTTTCGAATCCCATCTTTGCTGTAATCAGTCTTGATGAGTTGGGGAAGCGGTTTTTTAGGATCAGCCATTCCAAAGAAATAATAGATCTGGTCATTCCCGGAGATCAAAATGTTCATAGTCCGGTCTGCTGAAATTTCCGGAGCCTTAACGGATGGATCATTCTTTTTCTCAGGCATGGTGATTTCCATAGCTTTTGGCTTACTGAATGCCGTTGTAAGCATGAAAAAGGTAATAAGCAAACACATCAGGTCAACCATTGGAGTCATATCGATGTTGGTCGAAAACTTCTTGGCTTTCTTTTTGCCACCTTTTTGTTTTCCTTCTTCTTGGATTATTTCAGCCATAATATCTTTTCGTTTGTATGAAAAAGTTCAATAAACTATTCTTCCAGTTTTGCTTCTTCCTTCTGGAGATTTGTAGTCAGGTTAAATTTATTAACCTGATTATCCTGAAGAATATCCATTACATGTTTTACCGTTTTGAAATCGGCAATGCCATCACCTTTGATAGCAACAACTGCTTGTGGGTTTTGCAAACGGATGAACCGGATCCAAAGATTAAATTGATTATCAGTAGAATCTATAGGAATTCCGGTCTGGAATTTTTCGCGCTCTTTTGAATCTTCAGTGTTGAGCCAGGACTTAAGCTTTTCAGTTGGCATTCCGAATGATGACCATGAGGCAAAGGTTTTCAATTCCTTATCGGTAAAGGTTAAATGATATTGCTCTGCCATTTTTTTCAACACTTCTTTCCTGATGAGAACTGAAGTATCCGATCCATTGTCAAAATTCATGAATATCTTATTGTCCTTGCTAACCAATATGGTGATAACATTCTTGTCAGGTGACAGTTTTTCACTGATAGAGTTAGGTGTATCAATTATTACTGCTTCCTGCGGTCGGAATGAAGTGGTTAACATGAAGAATGTAAGCAAGAGGGCAAACAAATCCACCATGGGTGTCATGTTGATATGGGGAGATTTTACCGGTAGCTTTATTTTAGGCATGGTATAATGTTTAGTAGTTTAAAATTCGTGTGCAATTGCACAATTAACAAGCTAAACGTGATTACCCTACTTATTCTGTGAAGCAAAAGTCTGGGTTAAACTAAAACCTGCTTCATCAATTTTGTAGGTCAATGAATCGATTTTAGTTGAGAAATAGTTGTAAAGAATAATTGCAAGGGTTGAACCGGTGATACCAAATGCAGTGTTAATAAGAGCTTCGGAAATACCTGTAGCAAGTGCAAGAGCATCAGGAGCTCCGGCTTGTGCCAAGGCTGCAAATGCCCTGATCATACCCAATACGGTTCCGATAAGACCTATGAGTACTGAAATGGAAGCAATAGTTGATAAGAAGATGAGGTTGCGCGAAAGCATAGGAAGTTCAAGAGCTGTTGCTTCTTCAAATTCCTTCTGGAGTGAAACAAGTTTCTGGTCTTTGTCCAGACGTGTGTCCGATTGAAGTTCCTTATACTTCTTCAGGCCTGATTTCAGTACATTTCCAATTGAACCTTTTTGTTTGTCGCAGGCAGCAATAGCTTCATCAATTTTGTTATTGTTCAGAAAATTCTGAAGATTAGCAACGAAAGTATTGATCTTACCGGTTCCCCTGGCTTTGCGCAATGTAAAGGCCCTTTCAAACGAGAAAGTGAGAAGGATCAGGATCAATGAAATAAGTAAGGGGACGATCATACCACCTTTGTAGACGATGGCCAGGTAATTACCAGGGATACCATGTCCTTTTGGATTTCCACCTTCAAAGTTTACAGGATTTCCCAAAACATAGAAGTAGACTAAGAATGCGATCGCCAAAGCAATCAGAATAGCTCCAGTAGCAAATGCTGACTGTAATGCTTCTTTCAACGTTTGACCGTTTTTGCTCATTGGAAAAGGGATTTAGGATTTATTATTAGTTTGAATTATTTTTTTTAAAGAAAGAAAACAAAGATAATTATTTTACAATACGCCGGTTGATGAAAACCAACTATTGCTGAGGATTGGATGGTTTGAAATCAGGACACCTGGCTTTCAGATCTTTAATTGCACTATTTGCATTCTCGTTGGTGGGGTCAATAACTGTTATCTTATCCCAATAATTCAGCGAATCACAATACTGCTTATTTATCAGATAAAAATATCCAAGGTAATTGTAGCCTTCAATAAGATCCTTTGAATATTTTTTGGGGTCAGAGTTGGCTTTTTCAAGCAGTTTCTCATAAAATGGTTTTGCAATTCCTGATTTTGTATCAGGATCCAAATTTGCATATACCCGGGCTCTAAAAAGATAGGCCGGCTCAAAGTCGGGGCTCATCCTGTTTACTTTTGCAAGTGCTGAATCACTTTCAGTCCACATTTTCGCATCAAAATATGCACGACCCATTTTATAATAATCATTACTGCTTCCTCCGGTACGATTAATTCTATGTTGATAGGTTAGTGCTGCTTTATCAAATTGCTTTAGCTTGTAATATGCGGAGGCAATTTCACCCAGGAGATCTGTATTGGAACTATCAATTTTGAATGCCTCTGAAAGATTTATGACACCAAGAGAGTCAGCATTACTTTTAACGAGTGTTCTGCCATAATACAAGTAGTCTTTTGCAGTGATTTTTTCAGATGGTGCATTGGTAAAAAACTTGGTAATGTAATAGCGTGCTTTAGGGTATTGTTTGTCTTCAAAATATGAGTATCCAAGCGCCCGGTTTAAATCATTAAATGAAACGGAATCCAAAGCCTGGATTTGAGTGATCTGATCTATTGCCCCCTTGTAGTCTTCGGTTTGAATAAGCATATTTGCATACCTGCGTTTGGCAGCTATGTTATTTTTAGTAAGGTCAAGATACTTTTTGAAGTATTTCTTAGATTCTTCAGGCTTGTTGGTTTTTGCATAAAGAAAGCCCATCTCCAAATAGACAGGTGCATAAGAGGGATCAAGAGTTAGCGCATCCTGGTAATAATTGGATGCATCCTGATAGCTTTTTATCTGCGTGTATAGCTGTCCTAATCTGACTTTTGCCCTTGTTGACTGTGGAGATAGGTCCTGTGAGCGTTTATAATTTTCAGCAGCTTTACTCCCATCATTGAATACGTAGAACCAGTAATCTCCACGGAAGAGATATAATTCGGGATTCTTGTTGTCCAGGCTTTCCGCCCTGTTGAAAAGGCCAAATACAAAAGCTGAATCTTTGCTTCCGACCTGGACGTATGCACTTGCTAAACGAATAAGAACAATGGCCTGATCCTGTTTTGACAAGGAGGATTTTGATTTTTTCGATGGGAGAAATGATAAGGATTTAGTAAAGTTTTCATCAGCCAGAGCTTTATTGTTCTCAATGAGAGCAACTTTTCCTAACCCAACATAGTTTAGCGGTTCATTTGGATTGACACTTATCCCTTTGTTGAATCTTTCAACTGCTTTTACACCAATGGAATGAAAGGAGATATTAACTGTGTCGAGAAAATACGATGCCAGTTGATTTTCGCCACTATAATAATAATATTTGGCATTAGTTGGATCTGTCTGGATAAGGGCATGAAATGCGCTTTCTGCAGCTTCAAACTGTTGTTGGAAGGTGAGGTTGATGGTAGAATTCAGATCCTGCCCGGATGTAGTTTTTACAAGAAGCAACATGGCAAGGACTGCCATGAAAGTTCTAATGTGTCTGGAAATTTGTTGCATTTTTCCTCCTAAGTGTAGTATTATTCTCTATTGATTTCTATCAGTCTGATTGGCATTGTTGCAGGAACTAACCCAGACTTTAGTATTATGCGCTGACCCTTGTCGCCGGCTACAAAGGAAATAAATCCTGAGCCGAGGCCAGAAAACGTTTCTCTTCCAAGCATGTATACATCGCGGCAGAAAGGATAGGAACCTTCGGCAATATATCCCTGGTAAGGTTTGCAATATGTAGCATCATCCTTGCCTACCTCAACAACTTTAATTGATTTAAGAAAATGTTCAGAGGTGCTATCGCGGGTATCACTTATCCAATTTACACTGATGATTCCAAGCGCGTTCCGGTTCTTCTTTACATAGTTCATAACCTCTTCATTTGAATTCACTGCAAAGCAGTTTGAAGGGAAATTTCCGGTAAGAGAAAATTTATCACGAAAATAACGAACATTAGCCGATTTATTGTTGTCAAATACTACATTTATAGCGTTTTCCGAAGATTTTGGATTGATTTCCTTCCAGGTCTTTAACTTTCCTTTGAGGATATCCTCAAACTGCTGCACCAGTAAAAGGGAGTCGGGATTTTCAGGGTTAATGATCAGTGCAATTGCATCATGGGCGACTTTAGTTGATCTGACAACATATTTTTGTGAAAAAAGAAAATCTTTTTCCGATTGGGTGAGGTCCCTGGTACATACAACATTTTGAACTGAATCATTAATCAGGTCCTGAATAACTTCCTTCTCCGGTTTGTAATCAGCTTTAATTTTCGCATTTATATAAAGAGATTGAAAAGTATATAATTGTGTATCAAATAATAATTTGAAAGATTCATCAACACATATCCGAATGTTTCCCCTGGTTGGTGTTTCATCCAGCGGCTGGACACCCATTGGATTCCTGCAATTGGAGAAGCATAACGAGAGTATCAGGCAAAAAATGAGGTATACCCAGGCAGTAATATTGCTATTAATATGTAAAATGGATTTATTCATCTGGAATATTTTTCCTGGTGATCAACTTAACAAGCCTGAATAGTCCATATGCGATGAAAAATAATGAAAAAGTAAGTTTCAGGTTATGAGGAATTGCCGGATAGATACCAGGCAAAAACAGGGCGCATCCCAATCCAATGTAGACAAGTGCCATTAGATAACCGAGCAGACTAAGTAGTTTTGCAATTATAAACCTATTCATCAACACTTCAGCTTAACTGAATATAGATTAGTTGGTGTTACTTTTCAGTACAAATGTAACTTATTTTCAAATATTTCAGTGCTCTTGTTACTATTCAGAATATATAAAAAAAGCCCCGGTGTTTTCCGGGGCTTTTTGGAGTGTATTACTTGTGCTACCATTATTCTGCAACTGGTAGCTCATCAATTGAGCCATTTTCCTGGTTGGAGAATTTATTTATATCGAAGCGTAAGTAGTTAAAGCTATCATCAGGCAATTCTTCTAAACCTTTTGGGTTTGTTTCTTCAAGTTGAGTTACATCAAATTTGAGGTTTTTGTATTCACTTACAGGTAGTTCCATATCTTCAATGCTCGTTTCATCCATGTAGTTTTCAACGTTGAATCGGAGATAACTATAATCTTTTTCAATGGTTTCTAGAGAAGAAGAGTCAAGTAAGCTGGAATTAGTAAAATTTAGGGGTTTCAATGTATTTAGCAGACTGTTCCCATCTGGCAGGATCCCCATGATTGAAGTTATATCATTGCTTACTACTTTCTTGCTGTTGGTATCAGGTTCATTATCATTGATAGCTGTTACAATGTTAGCCATAAGGATCAGCATTGTCAAAAGAATTGATGTGATTGAGGTTTTCATAGCTTTAATCTTAATCGAAATAATGTCATTCTTTTTAAATCGAACTTAAGACGAATACTTTTTTAAATTGTTACAAAAAGATTTTAATTCATATCTAAAACGGGATACTGATCACTTTGTTCAGTTATTATTTTGTCTTGATCTGAATTTGAAGTAAAATTAATATAGGAGATTGATTGGTTACAAAGCTATTCGATAAGGTCAAGGAAATGATCGTTATAGGATTTAAAGCTATAGCTGAAGGGTTCGTCGATGTCAAGAGTCGTTTTGCCGAAGAATCAAGCTATAAATAACTGTGCGGCCTAAAAGTCCTGCTATTATGCTGGATTAATAAAAAAAGAAGTGAGGGATTATTCCCTCACTTCTTTTTCTTGCTTAAAAGAAAGATAAAACCTATTTCTTCGTATAGGTATGAACCCCTTGTTCAGCATTGACACCATTGTGCCAAATGGTATAAGTACCGGTCATTTTACCAGTTGTAGGATCAACAATACCAGACTCAATTGCAGCATAGCCGCTGGAAAACTCAGTATATGGCATTGTGTAAGTTAGGTTTGTAAAGTCTATTTCAAATACTGCAGTCCAACCCGAATTCCAGTAATTATCAGTTGAAACAGAAGTAGCGCTTGCATTTACAAAGGTTACATCATAGCTGTAATTTTCAGCTGGTTCGTCAGCAAGGTAATTTCCGGTATAGGTCATAATTGGAGCCAAACCAGTGGTAAATGATTGAATAGCGCTGCTTGTTGATTTTCCATGAGAATCCTTGGCAACAACTTTCCAGAAATACTTGGTTGATGGTTCCATTGCAGGAGCATAACTAAAAGCAGTTAAACCTGTTGCAACTGCTACAGGCGGATTTGTTGTGCTCAAATAAACATCGAATGTGAGGTCATCACCTTCTGGGTCTGAAGCATCCCATGCCAATGTTCCGTCAACTGCAAAATCAACAGCATTATCAGCCGGATCAGAGAGTGTAGGAGCAGAAGGCGGAGTATTGATAAAGAAGCTCCATACTGGACTTGTTGAAACAATTCCTCTTACATCCTTTGTAACAACCTTCCAATAGATGGTTCCGGTTGCTTCAGTTGAGAAAGTATAGGAATTACCAGCAACACCTTCTTGTACCAAAGCTGGAGGATCGCTGGGTCCGGCATACACATCCCAGGTACTGGCAGCGCCTTCCCAGGTTAATGTATAATCGGTTCCTGATTTTTGCAGGACAGCTCCTACTTCAGGTGCTGGTTTCAAAGGGACTGCTGCCTTATAGACGACCGGGGTCGGGGAGTTATCTTTCTTGCAACTTTGCATTGCAAAGGAGCCGATTAAGACAACCAATGTTACTAAGATTATATTTATTTTTTTCATATTGTATCTTTTTTGTTTGTCAAGAAAACACTTTTGATGTCTATCAAAACCGATATGAATCAGATGTATCTTAAACATATTGGTTGGACAAGAACTTCTAGAACTACTGCCTGGTCAAAACTTCGTAGGCAATACGATTTGCCGCTGAATTGTAATAGTAATTCAGTACGAAGGTTCTGGTAACAGGGTTATAATAGTTTACATCTGGGGATGCAGGAATTGGAACCTGGGTTGCATCACCAGTGAATGTATCGTACTGCCCGTAACCAGAAGCAACATATGCATTGGTAGCTGGATCTATTACTGCAACATTTACTTTATTGCATGTAACACCAAGTACTTGCATGGTTTCAGTAGTGACTTCAATAGTAACATCATATGGATAATCACCCATCCCGGATTTCCGAATTGTTTTGCAGTCGACAGTTGAAGCAGCTTCAAACTTGTCAACAGGGAAGATACCAAGGGTTGGATGTTTACGATAACCTACACATTTATAATTGCCTGAGTAAGGATTTGAGATAGGCAGTGATAAAAGGTAAGATTTCATATTGCTGGCGATTTTAATATTAGGATCGCTCACAGTTTTAATTGTGACGGCAGCTATATAATTATCGCATGCATTGAGAGCATCAGCGCCCCATACTTTAAAACTTACCATAGCTGTTCTTGTACCAGCAGCAATAGTAACAGTAGGTGTCAGAATCTCAGCAGTTGGATAAGCAAGATACGCTTTGCCAGTCTGGGTGTTGTATGCCGTAACGGCATCCGGATCTATTGCCAGGGTAAGAGTAACATCGCTTGAAGGAGGTGTATCTGAAGCTATATTAACCATGAATGAGAAAGTTACTTCATCAGGCACGGGAGCAAGTCCTTCAGATTGCAAGGTAGAATTAAGGACAGTAGCATACATTTTTCCAGCTACACCATCCTTCCAATAGTCTGCATCATCCTTTAAACAAGAATTCAGCAAGACTACACTTGCCAGGAGAGTTATGAGGATTATGATTTTATTTTTCATGTGATTGTTGTATTAAGATGAATAAACTGGATTAACGGTTCTGCCAAAAGATCTTGGATGTGAACGGGTCAATTGTACCTACTGCAAGAACATTGTCGTTATTCACATTGATCTCATCCTGGGGATACAGTAAACGAACAGGAGGATAACCAGGACCAGCTTTTGCTGGATCGACACTAAATACAAGCCCAGTTGGAAAGCCAGACCTTCTGTAATCTGTCCAGATTTCAACCGGGGATATACCGTTAAGTGAACCCCATTTTTGAGTCAGGATAAGTTCCAGTTTATTTGTAGAATTGTCGAAGTTAACTGTACTAATCTGTTGTGAAAGGAAGGATGCAGCATCAGCTCCAGACAAACCCATATAAGAAAAGGATTGGGTTATTGCGCCTTCATAAAAAGCTTTGGCGTCACCAGACATAAATCCACGTTGAACAGCTTCAGCCTGTAGGAACAAACTCTCGAAATCAGTAAGAATAGGAGCGGATTTGGTTGGAGTTCCTATCATAGTTCCAGCATCACCTGCTGCATATCCAAGTTTCGATGTTTTGGCCTGGGGGATCAGATCGGCTGGAAGGTGTCCAAAGTAATTGCCCTCATAATGAGTTCCATCATAAGTCTGGAAGAATTTGGAAATACGTGGATCGTTATTGCTCTGGTAAAAATCAACGGCATCTTTGCCTGCAAAATAATAGGTTGTACCATCAGATTGTGAAGTAGCAGCGCTATTATAAAAGGTTTCATAGAATGGGTTCATCTTACCCTGGGAAACAACAAACCCGGGATTTACCAAAGCGCTTTCTCCAGCACCAAGGTATCCAATAGAGGCAGTAGCAGCAATATTTTCTGTGATATACGAAGCTCTTCCTTCCATGCCTGATTGATGGATGAGGATTCTGAGTTTCAAGGTATTGGCAAATTTCAGCCATTTGGTCATATCACCACCGAACATAATATCACTTGATGCTGGGACAACATTCACATCCAATGCAGCGGACTGAATATCAGTCATTGCTGCATCCAGCTGAACCACCAGGTCTTCATAGATATCCTTTTGTTTATCATACTTAGGTTTTAGGTTGCCTTCATCAGTTTTGAATGCATCCGTATAAGGAACGTCTCCCCAGCAGTCAACCAGATTCTGGAAGATATAAGCTTTCATGATTTTCGAGATTGCAAGGAAATACAAATCCTTTGGATCAGTGGAAGCTTTTTCGATTACATCAAAATTCTTGGCTGTGGTATACAGTTCAAGAAAAGCATTTTGATAGTTCTGATTGATGAGTTTGTATTGAACCAGGTTCTGAGGTTGAGAATATCCGGCACTCACTGACCAGAGGCCATGCCATAGATAGACAAAATCAAAACGACGTGGAAGGTTCATTGTGTTAGCAACACCATTTATAGCTGCAGGCAGTATCAATTTAGAAGCTACCACAGAAGGACCATTCGGGTTCTTTTCATTAACATTAAGGAAATCCTTACTGCATGAAGTCCCGAGTAATACTAATCCTGTTATTATTATTAGAATATTTTTCTTCATCACGTTAAGAATTTAAATGTTAGAAAGTAAGCTTTACACTGAAACCATAGACTCTGGTAGGAGGTGTCTGTTCTTCAGAAGTCAAACCTACTGCATTACCAGTAGAAGAGGCGTTATTGAACTCCGGATCAGTCCATACGTTGGTTTTTGGACGCCACATAAGGAGATTTCTTCCGACAATACCTATCTGAGCTGATTTTAGAACCTTGGTACCAATCAATTCTTTGACTGGCAGTTCATAGGTCAGTGCTACTTCCCTAAGTTTCCAGAATGCAGCGCTAGTTACATATGCACGTTGTGTTGTTGCATAATTGGAGGATACCCAGAAAGCCCTTGATGCGTTGGTAACAACGACATCAGTATTTGGGACATAGACACCAGAAGCTGTTTCGATTACAGAGTTAGGGATAAGGAAAGGTTGACGTCCATTCAAAGCTGAATGTTCGGAAACACCGGTGAAATCGAGAGCTGTTCCAACTTCATTATAGATGTTGTTACCAGTACGGTAGTCAGCAACGATATTTAATCCAAGGCCTTTCCATGTAAAACTGTTAACCAGACCAAGAATATGGTTAGGGTTTCCGTGTCCAGCAGGAACCAGAGCCGGATTAGTTGAAGGCAGGCCTGTTACAGGGTCAACAATGATATGACCTTCAGGATCTCTCATAACATCAGTTACTTTCAGTAATGGGAACTGTTCTCCAACCACTGCATAAGAAACGCTGGCCTGTGAAGCAAACTTGGCATCAGGATCAGGAATCGGAAGTTCGGTCAAACCCGGGAAAATGGAGATAACCTTGCTGGTGGAATAGGTATAGTTAACACTTAGATTCCATGCAACCGGACCCAAATTAACAAGTGGAGTCAAATTCAAGTCGTTTTCAATCCCCTTGGTTTGAAGTTCTCCAGCATTGATATATGCTGAGCGGAAACCAGTGGCTGAAGAAATTGATGCAGGTATTGTTTGGTCTTTTGTGTTGGAAACATAGAAGTTGGTAATAAAATGGATCCTGTTCTTGAGGAATGTCATTTCGAAACCACCTTCTTTTTCAACTGTTAATTCAGGGCGAAGGTTCGGGTTACTCAGTGTAGTGCTTAACCTGAAACCAGCAATATTACCATATGGGAATCCGGCTCCTGAAACATAGGAAGGAACAGTTGCATACCAGTTAGCAATAGCGATTTGACCTGTTTTAGACCAACTTCCCCTTAATTTTAGGAAGGTCAGAACCGGGTTGTCTTTCAATGCTGGGATCATATCGCTAAGAACGAAACTGATGTCAGCACCAGGATAGAAGAATGAACGATTACTCTTGGTTAAACGTGAATCCCAGTCATTACGTCCAGATAAATGCAGGAACACAAAGTTCTTGAATCCGAAAGTAGCGTCAGCAAAGGCTCCGATAGATCTTCTTTCGTTGGTTGTCTGGGTAACTACAGGTTCTCCAACACGGTTACTGATATTATAGAGGTTTGGAATTACGAGCGCTGAAGCAGCATCAGTGATCTGATTGTACTTCGAAACGAAAACTGAAGTTCCTAAAATCAATTTACTTGAGAAATCACCGAAATCCTTGCTAAGTTTTGCGAGGAAGTCATCAGAGAGATTAAACTGATTCGACATGTAATCGCTTGATTGTCCTGAATATGGGGATTGTTGACCCATATGTCCCTGGCTCCAGGGGTCACCTTTTGAATACGCGCTATAAACAGCTTCATCTACGTAGTCGTTATAGTTAACTGTATTATAGGTTAGACCATTGCGGTTTGAGAATTCAAGCCAAGGAAGAGGTTTGAGCGTTAATAGCAAGGATCCAAGGAAGTCATTCCGTTTGGTGAATTGACGGGAATGAGCAATTTGCCAGTATGGATTTGGGTAGTATGCATTATAATATCCATCCAGAGCTGCAAAAGGATCGGTATCAATGTTTTTGTATTGAGTAAGTGGTACATGCTGAGGTGTGTTCAGGACATTCCAGTAAACACCGCGGCCCTGGTTCATATCACCACCTGCAACTTCAGTACTTGTTTTGGTAAATCCCATTGAAAAATCGGCTCCGAACATGCCGTATTTTTTTCCGGCTGCCATACGGGCGCTGGTCCTTCTGTTCTTATCATCAGGAACAGTTCCAGCTGTGTTAACATCCTGAGCAGATAAGTAGAAATTGCTATTTTCATCTCCGCCACTGTAGGAAATATCATTTTGGATAGAGTGACCGATATTGAAGAAGTTCTTTTTCTGGTTTTTGATTGCTGAATAAGGTACCATTTGATAAGAACCATCTTCCAGTTTGCCACCCAGGATGACCATCTGACCATTGTATTCAGGACCATACTGTTGATTTTCGTATGAGGTGTAAGGGTCAGTAGTTCTGTCCGGCCCAATCCAGAAAGTGTAATTGTTATCAGCATTGCCGGTGCTTTCGCCTGATCCCGAGCCAAAACGTGTTTGGAGGTTTGGCAGGTAGGAAATTTGTTCGAAAGTAGTGGTATTACTTACATTGATAATTGGTTTTTGTTTTGAACCTTTTTTAGTTGTAACGATCATTACACCATTTGAGGCGTCATTCCCGTAAAGAGCTGATGCACTGGCTCCTTTAAGAACAGTAACACTTTCAATGTCATTCGGGTTTACCGAGTTCAGGAAAGTTGCACTGATAGGAATACCGTCCAGAACTACGAGAGCCTGGTTTGATGCCAGGAAGTGACGATTACCGCGAAGTGTGATTTTTGTATCCGGGTTGATACCATTATTGATTGTGTTGATCTGCAACCCGGATACTTTGGCTGTGAGACCATTCATTACGTTGCTTACACCTGCCTGTGTTAGCTGCCTGTCACTAACTTTAGCTGTGGAAACACCCAGTTCCCTGGATTGCCTGGTGATACCCAAAGCTGTTACAACAACTCCTTCGATCTGTTTTGCTTCGCTCTGCAGAACGACATCTATCACATTAGAGGCACCAAGGGTAAATTCCATTGGTTTCATACCTACTGACTGGAAGATGAGAGTAGTAGCGGTCTTTGGAACAGATAGCTGATATTTGCCATCCACATCAGTCAAAGTGCCTGATGTTGTTCCTTTTACAAGAACCGTTGCTCCAGGTATACCAAGTCCGTCATCGGCACTGGTAACCTTGCCCGTAATTGTTCGTTGTGCGAGCACCTGCATACCGGTAAACAGCAGCAGTGCAAGCAGAATGCTTAGTTTTCTCATAAACTGGTGGTTTTGGTTTAATTAGTGGTTGGTTGGTTGATAATTATTATTCAATTGGGTGCTTGTTTTGTACTAATCTGTCATAGGCATCTTTATTTTTGATCAGTTTGTTAATTTTTAGACGTTTATTTCAGCGTGAAATAGATGATCATGCTTTGATGTTCAACATCCTTTATCATTTCACTATATTGTACTTATCGATTTGAAAATCAACCTGTAGTAAAGCTGATAAATTACATCAGACATACAGAAAATTTCAGAATTCACTGAAAATTCCTGCAATGCCCACTATATCTGTATTCGGATTATGAAATTACAAAATAAATCTATGAAGTTTACAAGAAAGAATTAAGAATAATTAACATTTTTCTTCACATTTCATTTTTCTTCAAATTTGGATTGGAAATCAGTATAAAGCAAAAAAAAGAGGCTGGCAATTGCCAACCTCACCAACCACCTCAACCGAACCACCAGCTGAGATTTTTTAAATACTGTATTCAAGAAATTATTTCAAGAATTCAGAACATTCTGGCAGCTACGGAGCTGAATGTTCAGATCAGAAATTGTATGAATTTCAAGTTTCAGTTTTGTGTTCATTACTAACAAAACCCTTCCAAAAGTAGATGAACATCCTACTTTGAGAAAATCAAATCGATGAAAGGCCGGTTTTAATAGATAAATTGGATAACCTAATCCATTTTCTTCAAAAAGCCTGCATAGGCAAAGATGAACATTGCTGATAAAATCACAGTCATCCAGGGAATCTGGAATCCTTTAATAAAAGCCATCGGAGAAATTAAAATAAAGAACTGGGATAATGTATAGAAGTGAAATCCTCTTTTTTTCAGATGATACATGAGGTAAGCTCCCCAGAGGGAGGCTATATACAGTAAAGCGTTTAAGAGAAAGAAATTCCTGCCAGCTGAGAGGAGCATCCTGATCAGTTCCTGCTGATCCTCACCCAGTGCAGATGGAGAGGTAGAAGAAAACACATTATAAAATGCACCGATTATCCCGTATGAGAATACTCCCAGCCCGCTTCCTATAAAAGTCAGGATGCAAAGTACTTTCAGGTATCTCAGCCTGGGTTCATACTCTTGGTTTTCTTGAGGTATATCTTGCTCAGACATGGAGTTAATTCGGATGTCAATCAGTGGTCAACTAGTGGTCATTCAATGGTGATTCAATGGTCATTTCCGCCAGCTGGCGGATCATTCAATAGTCATTCAGTAGTTAATTAGTAGTCAATCAGTGGTCAATCAGTGGTCATTCGGCGGCGAAAGGCTTCGCGTGAGGCGCAAGGCATGAGGTGCCTGGATTGTCATTAGGTGGTCATTCAGTAGCGAAAGGCTTAGCGCTTAGCAGAAGGGCGAAGCGCAAAAGTATACTTAAATGGTATGGGTTCATTATATTTTTTAGCTGGATTACTCGAGAGATCCTATAGTGTTTTCAACTGTATTCAATATTTCGCAACTCTTCACCAACTGTTTCATGGTGTTGTGATCATTGTAAAGCGGGCGGTCAATATCCAGGAATTCAACATGTTTACGGATTACTTCCTTGGCTTTGGTAACGCCTTTTCCGAATGAGTATTCGCGGAAATCAAGAGCCTGGGCTGCAGCCATGAGTTCTATACCAAGAATTCCGTAAGCATTATCAAGTATCTGGAAATTTTTGATAGCCGTATTCATTCCCATGCTAACAAAGTCTTCCTGGTCAGCGGCAGCAGGAATGGATTGAATACAGGCCGGAGCTGAGAGGATCCTCTGTTCAACTATCTGCATATCAGCGGTATACTGACTGAGCATAAGTCCCGAAAACATCCCTGCACCTTTTGTCAGGAATGCAGGAAGGCCCACACTCAGGGCAGGGTTATTCAACCTATTCATCCTTCTTTCACTCAGGACACTTACCATCGTTATGACATAACCAGCCATATCCATAGGCACTGCTACTGGAGAACCCTGGAAGTTAGCACCCGAAAGCTGTATGTTTTCTTCAGGGAAGAAGATTGGATTATCACCAACTCCGTTTAATTCAATCTCTACCTGGGAACGGGCATATTTTAGTGCATCATGCGCAGAACCGATAACCTGTGGTGTGGAACGCATGCTATAAGCATCCTGAACCTTGCATTTTACCCTCCCTTCGACAAGATCTCCACCTTCCACCATTTTCCGGATAGCAGCGGCTGAACGCACAGCACCCGCAAATCCTCGAACTTCGTGCAACCTGGGCAGGTAAGGTTTCATATTGGCTTTAAGTGCTTCAAGCGACATAGCAGTGGCAATTTCTGCCTGTTTCAGCCAATTGTTGGCATCATACAGGAATATTGCGCTCATGGCCGTAAGAACATTTGAGCCATTAATAGTTGCCAGGCCGTCGCGTGCCTTAAGGCCAGGGATCGGGATTCCCGCGCGTTTGAGAGCTTCTTTTCCTTCAAGCAATTCACCTTCAAAATATGCTTTCCCTTCACCCATCATGAGGAGTGCAATCTGCGACATAGGGGCAAGATCGCCGCAAGCTCCAACTGAACCTTTCTGGCATACGAATGGAGTTACTCCTTTATTCAGCATGTCAACAAGGGTTTGCGTTATTTCAAGCCTGCTGCCTGAATTCCCGTGTGCATGCACATTTATCCTGCCAAGCATAGCACCACGAACATATTCAAGAGGCATGGGATCACCAATTCCTGCGGCATGATTGTATATGAGGTATTTCTGGAAATCTTTTACCTGGTCATCTGTCAACACCACTTCCGAAAATTCACCAATCCCGGTATTTACCCCATACATAATCTCGCCAGCCTCGATCTTTCTTTCAAGCATAGCCCTGCAAGCATGGATTCGTTGTATGGCATCAGGATGCAGTTCAACTTTTTCGTTGTGACGAGCAACCTTAACCACGTCCTCGATAGTAAGCCCGGAACCTTTAATAATCAGTGTCATATTGGGTAGTGTTTATTGATTAACAATGGAGACAAATATCAAAAAATATCAGATTCATCCTACTCTTATTAGAATTTATTGTTGAGTGGTAAACTGAAATCATAATCCTGAACAAACCGGAGAGAGTTATCCATCCATTCATACATAAGGACATCTTCCTCAATGAAAGGAACTGTCCTGCGGAAATCCGTGACCAACCTCTGTAAGAATGGTGATGTTTCATTCAATCCCCTGAATTGAAGTGCCTGCACTCCGACAAGTAATTCAATGGCAAGGATGCGTTCCACATTTTTTACAACTTTTAATGCCTTTGTAGCAGCATTGGCACCCATACTTACATGATCCTCCTGTTCGTTTGAGGAGGTAATTGAATCAACGGAAGAAGGCGTGCAAAGTTGTTTATTTTGGCTCACAACAGATGCTGCTGCATACTGAGGGATCATGAATCCTGAATTTAATCCCGGATGGGCGCACAGGAATTCCGGCAGGCCACGTTGACCAGATATGAGACGGTATACCCTGCGTTCGGCCATATTACCCAACTCTGCCAGCGCAATAGCAATAAAATCAAGTACAAATGCCAGGGGCTCTCCATGGAAGTTTCCTCCTGAAAGGATAAGATCCTGTTCCGGGAAAAGGGTTGGATTATCGGTTACTGAATTAATTTCCTGCAGTATCACTTTTCCTGCATGAGCAACTGTATCCCTTACTGCGCCAAAAACCTGTGGAATGCATCTGAAAGAGTAGGGGTCCTGAACAGCTTTCCCCGGATTTTCCAATAAACGGCTTCCTTCCAGGATTTTCCTGATGTTATCTGCGGTCTCAATTTGGCCGGCATGAGGCCTGACCTGCTGAATCTCATCCCGGAACGGATCGATACGACCATTGTAGCCTTCAAGGGAAATAGCACCAGAAACATCAGCAACTTTCAGGAGTTTCATGGCTTTTAACATTACCAGAGCGCCATGAGCACTCATAAATTGTGTTCCATTGAGAAGTGCCAGTCCTTCTTTCGACTGCAGCCTGACTGTGTCGAGACCCAGTTTTTTCAGAACTTCGCCGGAAGGCTGAACTTTACCTTCGTATTTTATGTCGCCTAATCCTAAGAGTGGAAGCACGAGATGTGCAAGCGGAGCAAGGTCGCCTGATGCTCCCAGTGACCCCAACTCCCTAACAACTGGTAGTGCGTTGGAATTGTAAAGATCAATAAGCCTTTGCACTGTTTTTACCTGTACACCTGATTTCCCCTTCGAAAGGCCGTAAGCTTTCAACACCAGCATTAGCTGAATTATGTCATCTGATACCGGATCACCAATACCGCATGCGTGGGAAATGACGAGGTTTTTCTGAAGCTGTTCAAGGTCTTCTTTAGAGATGGAGCGATTGCAGAGGGATCCAAAACCAGTTGTTATTCCATAGATTGGTTCGGTCTGATGCTCAATTTTCCGGTCGAGGTATTTCCTGCAATTATCAATTTGTTCAATTGCAGCCGCTGAAAGCTCAATTTTAGGATGAGATGTAAGTATTTGACCTAAATTATCATAGGTCAGGGGTGATGATTCGATGGTAAAGGTTTTCATTTACTGGATGGGATTTTCATGAAACAGGATCTGATTGACATCACTCAGCCTGATATTAATTCAGGCTGATCATGCGTCCGTCAATCTTTACAGGCTTGTCCTGTTGATCTGTATCAGAAAGTGCAGGTTCCAGTTGGGCATGGGGTTGAATGTGAGATAAGAGGATAAGGTGAAAGTAGTTATTGGTTATTGGGTTTAATGGGTGTGCAAACTTATCAAATTGGATTAAATGAAATATTTATTTCAATTTTTCAATGATTTTTTCCGGAGAAAGAAGTTCCTGTTCGCCGGTGAGCATGTTTTTGAGTTGAAATATGCCTGACTCAACCTCATTACTACCTATAATGACAATGTAAGGTATCTTTTTCGAATCAGCATATCCAAATTGCTTCTTCATTTTCGACGGCTCTGGAAACATCTCAGATGGGATACCTGACTGCTGTAGTGTTTGAAGGAATTTCAGGCCGGCTATTTCTTCTTTATCTCCGAAGTTAGCGACCATCACTTTTGTAGCCTGTTCTGTTTCAGAAGGGAAAAGGTTCAATTCATTCAGTACATCGTAGATCCTATCTGCACCAAATGATATCCCGACTCCTGAAACACCAGGCATTCCAAATATACCTGTCAGGTCATCATATCTTCCGCCACCACTGATGCTGCCCATTTCGACATCTTTTGCCTTGACTTCTATAATAGCGCCGGTATAGTAGTTGAGCCCACGGGCAAGTGTAAGGTCGAGCTGAACTTGAGTGCTCAATCCTAAATGATCCAGGTAAGCAAATATGGTAGTAATCTCTTCAATTCCTTTTATACCAATTGCTGAAGAAGTCAAGACGACTTTAAGCTTTTCTAGCTTTTCCCTGTTTGAACCACCCAGGTTGAGTATTGGCTGGAGTTTATCAATAGTGGATTCTGAAAGCCCTTTTTCCGAAAGTTCCTTATTAACTCCGTCAATGCCAATCTTATCCAGTTTGTCGATGGCAACCGTAATATCTATTATCTTATCAGCTTCACCAATAATTTCTGCAATCCCTGAAAGGATTTTTCGGTTATTCATTTTTACCAGCACCTTTATCCCAAGGCGAGTGAAGATCTCATCCGTAATCCTGACCAATTCCACTTCGTTGAGTAAAGAGGCAGTGCCAATAACATCAACGTCACATTGGTAAAATTCACGGTATCTTCCTTTTTGAGGGCGATCGGCTCTCCAAACTGGTTGAATCTGGTATCTCTTGAAAGGGAAAACAACTTCATTTCTGTGCTGCACTACGAAGCGGGCAAAGGGTACAGTGAGATCATACCGAAGGCCCTTTTCACTGATATCTTTTAATAACCTGGCTGAATCTTTGGCCACCAGTACTTTCTCATCGACACCTCCCAAATAATCACCGGAATTTATAACCTTAAAGAGGAGTTTATCACCTTCATCACCATACTTTCCGAGTAATGTAGACAGATTTTCCATGGCCGGTGTTTCAATCGGGACATAGCCATAGAGCTTAAAAACCGAGCGAATGGTATCAAAAATATAATTCCTGCGTGCCATTTCTATAGCATTGAAATCACGGGTTCCTTTAGGGATTGAATGTGTGGACATGGTTGATAAGGGTTCGGCGTTTGAAGCGTTTGGCGTTTGAAAGGATCTGTCCCTGGTTCCAGGTTCTATGTGCCGGTTCCGGGAGCGGGGAAAGATTATGAACGTATTATTTCAAGATTATACCCAATTCGTTGAAAACTTTGCTGAGGAAATTTTTTCCTTCATCAGTTCCTTCCTCAGGAGACCATGGGGCAGAGTTCCCAGTTGAATGAGGTATGAAAGGACCTTCTTTTATTTCATAAACAACTGAATCCGTCTCAAGTGCGGTGAGCATATGATACGTGTTTTCCTCAAATTCAAGTCCCAGTTGTCCGTGGTCAGTACTCAAAATGAAGTGGTCACGGATAGAACCGTCATCATTGAATGAAACAGCCAGAACTTTTCCACGTAGCAGAACAAATGATTCTTCCTTGCCGGCATGCTTGTGAGGCCTGATGTAGGTCCAGGGTTCAAGTGCATTTAGCAATCGCTGAACAGGGTCATCGAGTTTGGGATGAAAGTTATGGTTCATCCTAAGCCGCGGCGAAAGTTTTGCTTTCGCAGAAACCTCGTTCAGGAGCTCAGTTCCTATTTTTATCATCAGGATGGATTTAGGATAAAAAGATCAACCGATGAGTTTCTTGTACCTGATGCGTTTAGGCCCTTCATCTCCAAGTCGCTTACGGCGGTTTTCCTCATACTCGGTATAACCGCCTTCAAAATAATAAACCTGCGAATTTCCTTCGAAAGCAAGAATATGGGTTGCTACACGGTCGAGGAACCACCTGTCGTGAGATATTACGACAGCACATCCTGCAAAATCATCCAACCCCTCTTCGAGAGCTTGGAGAGTATTGATATCAATATCATTGGTAGGCTCATCGAGCAGGAGAACATTTGCTTCACTTTTCAATGTAAGGGCCAGGTGAAGACGATTTCTTTCACCTCCTGATAATACTGCGGTCTTCTTGCCCTGGTCCTGGCCATTGAAGTTAAAGCGGGAAACGTAAGCCCGGCTATTGATCAACCGTCCACCCATCTGCAATTGCTCATTTCCTTCAGAGATCACTTCCCACACATTCTTTTCAGGATCAATAGCGGTATGTGACTGGTCGATATACCCGACTTTCACAGTTTCACCGACTTTAAATTCTCCCTTATCAGCTTTTTCAAGACCCATTATCAACCTGAACAAAGTTGTTTTTCCAGCTCCGTTCGGACCAATGATTCCAACAATACCTCCCGGAGGCAGGGCAAAATTGAGATCCTCAAAAAGGAGTTTGTCTCCAAATGCTTTCGACACCCCGACAGCTTCAATAACATTGTTGCCAAGCCTGGGCCCATTTGGGATGAATATTTCCAATCTTTCTTCCTTCTGCTTCACGTCTTCATCGAGCATTTTTTCATAGGAATTCAGACGGGCTCTTCCTTTTGCATGACGAGCTTTCGGAGCCATCCGGACCCATTCCAGTTCTCTTTCAAGAGTTTTCCTTCGTTTACTTTCCGTTTTTTCTTCCTGTTCAAGCCTTTTGGCTTTTTGTTCCAGCCAGGAGGAATAGTTCCCTTTCCATGGAATACCTTCACCTCGGTCGAGTTCAAGAATCCATCCGGCAACATTGTCCAGGAAATAACGATCATGGGTTACGGCGATAACTGTTCCCTTGTATTGTTGCAGGTGTTGTTCAAGCCATTCCACACTTTCAGCATCCAGGTGGTTGGTAGGTTCATCAAGCAAAAGAATGTCAGGTTGTTGAAGCAATAGCCTGCATAGGGCAACCCTGCGTCTTTCGCCACCCGAACAAACCGAAATGAGGGTATCCCCGTCAGGACAGCGAAGAGCATCCATAGCTCGTTCGAGTTTAGTGTCAAGTTCCCATGCTTCATGATGATCAAGTAATTCAGTCAGTTCTCCCTGCCTCTCAATCAGTTTATCCATTTCGTCATCTGACATCGGGTCGGCGAACCGGTTGTTAACTTCATCATATTCCTTGAGTAAATCAACAACTTCCTGTACCCCTTCCTGCACAATTTCTTTGACGGTTTTCGAGTCATCAAGGAGAGGTTCCTGTTCGAGGATTCCAACGGTATACCCAGGCGAAAAAACCACGTTCCCAAGAAAGGATTTTTCAATCCCGGCAATAATCCTTAACAGGCTTGATTTTCCTGATCCATTCAAGCCTATGATGCCAATTTTGGCGCCGTAATAAAATGAAAGGTAAATATCTTTGAGAACCTGTTTATTGGGTGGGAATATTTTCCCTACGCCTACCATGGAAAAAATAATCTTCTTGTCGTCGCTCATTTACTTACTGGGTGTCAAGATGGGGGTTTACTTCTGATGATTGGATTTGAACAAATCCTCAAGCATTGCGGTTGATTTTTTCCAATCGTATTTATCCTTAACAAAGGAATGGCCGTTTTCGGCTATTTTGTCAGCAAATTCCTTGTCGCCCAACAACTGAATTATGAGCCGGGCGTATTCAATAACGGAACTCCCGACCAGGATTTCACTCTCTTCCTTTGCTCCAAGAGCACTGTTGGCCAATGGTGAGGTAATGCAAGGCAGCTTCATTGACATGGCCTCGAGTAGTTTGTTTTGCAAACCAGTCCCAATTCTCATCGGTGCAATAAATATCTTTGAAGAAGCATAGCTTTCCCTTATATCGATTACCCATCCACTGACAGCCACGTTATCAGATCGGAGAGCCAATACCTTTGAATGTGGGGTTGCTCCGGCAATTAATAAGCGGGCATATGGCTGAACTTTGAGGACTTGCGGAAAGATGTGATTTGCAAGAAATTCCGCTGCATCAACATTAGGAGGATAGCCCATATTTCCCGTGAATACCAGGTCATATGTCTTTGGCCTCTCCATCGGGCTAAAGTAATTGTGGTCTACGCCATTAGGTATGATCACAATTTCTTTATTATCCTGATGCGGGATCAGTTCCCTGTCGGGAGCTGAAATGATTGTCTTGTTATCAAAATCGTTGAAGATTTCTTTTTCAAAACTTAGCAACCTATGATATTCAAGCCTGAATAAAGCCTTCTTCCACCAGGGGGAACTCACAATTCTGCGTTGCATTCCTTTTGAGAACACATCCTGGTAATCCAATGTTTTGGGCACATTTAAATCCCTGACGTAATCAGCCACTCTCAGCAGCTGGCAATAGATGTGGTCCGGTTTGGTCTGATCTATCAAATCATGAATTTGCCTCCTGGCCGATGCCCGGTAGAAATAGCCTGCCTGAATGGGTTTCCCGCTGAGGAATGCCTTCAGGACATTCAAAACCATGCCTGATTTGCCGAGGTGTATGATCTCAATCCTTTTGCAGTATTGTTGCAATATCCGAATAGCATCAGGGTGGGCAGGAATATCACTTAAAGCGCAGAGTGTTATTTCATGGTGCTCAGAAAGTATCCGGATTTGATGAAATGCCCGCAATTTATCCCCTTTTTCAGTCGGATAAGGAATACGAGAAAGCAGAATAAATAACTTCATTCGCGGGCAATATTTAAAGTCGGAAAGAGCCGGAGGGCTTATTCGTCACAAAATTAATAAAGTATTGGAAATATAATGATAAGTTTCCATTCGATGAAAAAACTCATTTCTGGATATCAAGTTGTTTGTAAAAGTTTACAAGTTCAACCATTAGCAAACTATTATTGTGCAAGGTTTCCATCAATTTGCGAGCATTGATTCCAAGTTCTTTCCTGCAGCCAGGATTCGACATAACTTCAAGAATCGCTTCCACGAATTGCTCAGCTGTATCTGCAATCCATAAATGAGTCCTATTCTTATATAGTATGCCTTCAGCACCTATCGAAGTTGATATTACAGCCTTGCCAGCACTCATTGCCTCGATAATTTTTATCCTGATCCCGCTGCCTGAGAAGAGCGGCACAATCATCACCTGGTGATCCAAAACGAATTCCATGGCATCAGGCACTTCTCCTACCACATTAACTCCTTCCATATTTAACTGAATAAGCCATTCAGGCATCATTCTGCCCGCCAGGTAAAGTTGAATCCCGGGAATCAGAGTTGATACTTTTGTCCATACATTTTCAATGAACCAGCGGATTCCTTCTTCATTTGGAATCCAATTCATAGAACCGATATGGAATAAGTCCGGTGCACCCTGTGAGCTGTTAACCGCCGGGAGGCTTTCAATATCTATCCCATAGGGAATTGAAATAACCGGTACTTTACCACTATGTTTCCGTAAAATAACAGCATCCGTTTCTGTTATAGCAACTATGCCATCTACCTTGCCGATAATTCCCAGTTCGTAATTGCGTAAGGTTCGGTAAAGATGGTTGAGGTAATGTTTTTTTAAGAGATTCTTTTGGTTTTCGGCAATTCTTTTCCAGATAAGGTGTTCAATATTATGAGCCCGAAGGATGACCTTAGCCTTGCTGTATTTCCTGATAATATCGAGATAAACCGTTGTATAGATCATCTCTGCCTGGATGATATCGTATTCTTCTTCCTGGAGGATTTTTATGAGTTTGGCTCCGAAATCCCTGTTTCGGAAGCGGGCTACATGATAGGAATTGCCTTTAATGTAATTTACCAGAGCTCCAATTGGGTTGACAGAGAGATCGATATTTGCAAATTCAATACTGGTAGATTCCGCAAAAGAATAAGGGATGGAATTTGGGTCGACGAAGTACTTGTTTGTATTTGCTGCAAGCACCTTAACATTATGACCGGCTTTTATCAGGCCGTCGATTATCGCGTGCATGGCGATAGGGCCACCTTCATGCAAAGGCCATGGAGATTTATTGCAGAGGACCAGTATTCGCATCCTTCTTTTTTAAAAACGGAAATAGCCTCTCGAAAAATTGCCTGTACTTTTCAGCATCAAAGAGGGAAGAGTCTGTTACTGCCTTATAGGTAAGGAATACTCCTACAGGCAAAAAAACCAATGTTGATATCCACATTCCCTGCCATGCTTCAGTAACACCAGAACGGGCTGCTTTTTCACCGGTAAATGATATCACATGATATGCAACAAATAATAATACAGAAACAACAAGTGGCATACCGAGGCCCCCTTTTCGAATAATGGTTCCCAGAGGTGCGCCAATCAGGAATAATGCAAGACAGGCAAGAGAAAGTGTAAACTTCCGGTGCCATTCAATCTTGTACCTTGCCTGAAGTTCTGATGTTTCTTTAATTGTTTGCTCGCTAAACTCAAACGAACTCTTCATATTCCTGGCCAGGTTGAGTGCATTGTCAATTATTATTTTCTGGTCAGCAGGAGGCCGTCCCGTGAGAGGAGGAGTTACTGGTACAATTTTAGCCTTTTTCAACGATTGATCTGTAAGTTTTGCTTTGGCTAAAAAAGTGTAATAGCTTGTCAGGGAACGCTTAAGATCTAAGGCTTTTTTGTTAACTTCTTTAGATAGGGAGTCAGCTGAATAGGATAGTTGTTTTACATCAAGCATGTAATAGGCTGACCTGAAAAATTCATCGTTTGTCCTTGTCATTTTAAACTGGGACAAATCAAATTTGATGATCTCCTTTTGAAAACTTGTTCTCTCAAAGGGTCTTTTTTCCTGGGTGTTCCGCCCTACCTTTTCCTCGTAATTATTTCCGTTGAACATTGTAAGCAGAAGGAAATTGCCATCGGGGGTCTGTTCCATTCTTCCTGAATCAGCTATTGTAAGTTTATTATTGCCCTGGAACTTGGAGTGATCATAAATAATTATCTTTCGGAGAGTAACCTTATCAGGCTCTTTCTTGCCAACTTTCATGACAAATCCTTCAAGTCCAGAGTACCATATTCCTTCCCGTATATTGAAAGCCATCTTTTTTTGCCTTACATCGTAAAGAATCGTCCTGAATTTAAGGTTCGCATAAGGGAATACAATGTTTGAATAATAGAAAGCTCCAACACTTACGAGAAAAGCAATGATGGCAAGCGGAGCCATAACTTTACGAAGAGAGATGCCCGCAGCTTTTATCGCCACTAACTCATACCGTTCACCAAGGTTCCCAAATGTCATAAGGGATGAAAGTAGTATCGACAAAGGCAGCGCCATAGGAACGAAGGTGAAGGAAGCATAGAATAGCAGCTGAGCTATTACATTCCATTCCAAGCCCTTACCAACCAGATCATCTACGTATCTCCAAAGAAACTGCATAAGCAGAACAAATACGGAGATAAAAAAAGTGGCAATGGCAGGCCCGATATAGGAGCGTAAAATGAGGAGATGTAGCTTCTTCACAATATTGGTTCTCTGGCTGGCAAAGGTAACAATTTACCACTTCGGGTTGTATGATGTCAAAGCATTGCAATTCTAACTGCTTTATCATGTGTGGCCCAGCCTTTCCTTTTCAGGTTTAGTTGAATTTTTTTACATTTGCTGACATTAAATATGATCAATAATGTATTACAATTTAGTGGAGGTTGTTGATAAAAAGACGAGGGTACAGTTCCTGGAAGTGGCAAGGATCATTTATAAAGGCGATTCAAATTTTATTTGTCCGCTTGACAGTATAATTGAAGGAATATTTGATCCTGGGAAGAACCTCTATTTTAAACATGGAGAGGCTTCACGTTGGGTTTTGTTTGATGATAAGAACCAGTTAGTCGGTCGTGTTGCAGCCTTCATTAACCGGAAAAAGGCATTTTCTTTCCAGCAGCCTACCGGGGGGATGGGTTTTTTTGAATGCATTGATGACGAAGGAGCCGCAAGGATGCTGTTTGAAAGGTGCAAGACATGGCTGTCAGAGAGAGGAATGAAAGCAATGGATGGCCCCATTAATTTTGGTGAAAACGATAATTTCTGGGGCCTGTTGATTGAAGGATTCATGCCTCAAAGTTTTGGTATGAATTATAATCCCCCTTACTACAAAAGGCTATTTGAGTCTTATGGATTTGGGCCTTATTTTGAACAGGTTACGAATCATCTCGACTTAAAAAAACCATTTCCAGAAAGATTTTGGAAAATAGCGGATTGGGTGAGGCAAAAACCCGAATATTCTTTCAAATCATTCAGCATTGATAAAGCTGATAGTTTTCTCGCTGATTTTAGGGAGATATACAATGATGCATGGCAATTCCATGAAAATTTCACTCCTATAGAAGATGAGGCCCTGAAGCGAACTTTTGATGATCTTAGGCAAATCATGGTTCCGGATTTTATTTGGTTTGCCTATCATGAGAAAGAGCCAATTGCATTTGAAATCATGATACCGGATATTAACCAGCTTATTGTTCATTTTAACGGGAAACCTACAATTTTAAAGAAAATTAAGGTCTTTTTGCTTGGAGGCAAGAATATTTTTACGAGGTCAAGAATTACCATAATGGGCGTGAAGCCCAGGTACCAGAAATCGGGAATAGAATCAGCCCTTTTCTGGCATATGGATAAAACCATGAAGAGATTCCCGAAATATACAGAGGTTGAATTGTCGTGGGTTGGAGATTTTAATCCTAAAATGAGAGCCATTCATGAGTCAGTGGGTGCTTCGTTTGCCAAAAAGCACATCACTTACAGGAAGTTATTTGATGAGAATGCGGGACCTGAGAGATCAACTATAATCCCTTTCAATACCCGAAATGTACTGAATAAAAGTGAAAATCTTTAGTTCGATTCTCAAAACCAAAAATTAAAGATGTACTTTTGATTTGCGAAATCCACTCAAACTCTAATTCAATACAATGCCATGAAAAAATCGTTACTTCTTTTGTTTTCAGTGATTGCCATTTTTACATACGGGCAGAGAAAGGTTGCCATTCCTCCTCCTATGCGTAGTTATATGGTAACCAAACCAGTAGCAAAGGCTATCAAAGAATCTGATAATTTGTTGCAGACTGCCAATCCTTATGTTGCCAACAGGTATGAATATGTTAGCGAGACAGAGATTGGACAAACGGTATACGATCTTCAATCCAACACGGGGTCACCCTCCGGGAGGTCTTATCTTTATCCTGATGGAAAAATGGCAGCTGTATGGACACGAGGTATGACTGCAACCGCCTATAATGACAGGGGAACAGGGTATAACTTTTTCGACGGAACCGCCTGGGGTCCTGAACCAACAACCAGAGTTGAAACTCAAAGGGCAGGTTGGCCAGGCTATGCTCCTGCTGGCCCAAACGGTGAAATCATTACGGCTCATCATAATACTGCTGGCTTGATTGTCAACAGAAGAACCAACCGGAATTCCGGAACCTGGACTCAGAATATCCTCGCCGGACCAACAGGCGCAGTTGATATTTCCTGGCCACGTATTGTTTCTTCGGGGGCTAATCATGATACAGTCCATATAATAGCCACAACCTATTCAAAGTATATGGGTCAGAACCTGGCTTTACTATACTACCGTTCAAATGATGCAGGTGCAACCTGGAGTACCAAGGCCTATATTAATCCTGCAATGGATTCAACCCATTATGTTGGATTCAGTGGTGACTCTTATGTCCTTGCTGAACCTTATGGCAGCAACATAGCTTTCCTGGTTGCAGATAGCCAGTTGGACATGTTTATTATGAAATCAAGCGATAATGGAACTACCTGGACCAAGAACGTTATCTGGGAACATCCTTATCCAATGCTTGATGTTACCACAACTGCCACTGATACAATTTATGCACCTGATGGAGCTGCCCATATGTCATTTGACAAAAACGGAAAACTCCATGTAGTTTTTGGCGTTTACAGGGTATTGTTCAATGGTGACGGTACTTACTCATACTGGCCCGGCTTATCCGGCATAGGCTATTGGGATGAAGATATGCCTACCTATACCGGAGGAGATCAGAAAAATATATTGAATCCTGATTCACTTGATGCCCAAAACAAACTCGTTGGCTATTACTACATTGATTGGAATGGAAATGGCACTCTCGATTATGTAAGTCCAATGGATTATGGTGACTATGGTATAGGTTGGGCTAGTATGCCTCAGATTGCATTTGACGACAATAACAATGCAGTTTTACTTTTCTCCAGCATCACTGAGAATTTTGATAATGGTACCCAACAGTACAGGCACATTTGGGCCAGAGCTTCAAGTGACAATGCACAGACCTGGGGTCAGACTGTTGACCTTGACAGTGATCCGGTTCACACATTTGATGAATGCGTTTTCCCTACAATTGCCCAAAAGGGCGACGGACAGAACTGGTATTTTGCCTATCAATATGATAATGAACCAGGACTCGCTGTTCGTGGTGACCTGGATGCACCCGGACCAAATTACATTAACTATTTCTCGGTTTCTACTCTTCTTAATGATGTGAAACCTATGAATAAGGTTGAGTCTGTAACTGTTTCCCAATGTTATCCTAATCCTTTTGCTGGAACAACTTCAGTAGATATTAACCTTCCGAAGGCTGCGCAGGTGAGTTATACTGTATGTTCCGTTTCAGGTGTTCAGTTCATGTCTGCAGAACTTGGACAAATGTCATCAGGCCGCCACCTACTTGCAATTGATGGCACGAAACTGAGCAGTAATATTTACTTCCTGACCTTGAACATTGGCGGACAGCAAATAGTTCGCAAGATTGTTGTTAAATAGGCTAAATATATTATCAGGCTGTTGGGTTTCAGCAGCCTGATATTTTTTTCTCATATACCGGATTTGCACCTTTTTATTACTAATTTTGTAAGTCATTCACCAGAAAAGAAATTCATCCATACTTAATGTTAAACGCTAAATAAGAAAAAAATGAAAAAAGGGTTACTCTTGTTAATCGTTCTTGCGTTCGGTCTTGGGACTTTTGCGCAACAACGTGTTGCTGTTCCTCAGGCTATGCGGAATGTAAAGTACACAAAGAAGATCGGAGCCGTGACTGAAACTACTAACCAAAACACAAGCGTTGTTATTCGTGATGCTTCTGTCTATGGTTGGCCGGAAGAGGAATATGGTCAGACAATTTATGACCTTCAGTCTAATGGATCATCACCATATGGTAGGGTCATCAGGTTTGCTGACGGTTCATTCAGTGCTGTTTACACCAGGGGAACTGGTCCAACAGCTTATAACGACCGTGGAACCGGGTACAATTACAATGATGGTACTTCCTGGGGAACCGAACCAACAGGTCGTATTGAATCAGTAAGGTGCGGCTGGCCTTCCATTGCTCAACTTGGTGCTTCCGGGGAAGCTGTTGTTTCGCATCGCAGCGGTACTACTCCTCTCAGGTTTAGCTCAAGAAGTGCCAAGGGTACAGGCACATGGGCCCAATCAGATATTACCCCTCCTACTGGTGCTTCTGGTTTGCTTTGGCCGCGCATGGTCAGCGGTGGAACGGATCACAATACTCTTCACGTTATTGCCCTTACTGCACCAACTGCCAATGGCGGAACCGTCTATAACGGGCAGGATGGCGCTATTGTTTACACTAAATCTACAGATGGTGGAGCAACCTGGACTACTCCTACCGTTCTCCCGGGATTAGGCGCTGCTGATTATGTTGCATTTGGCGGAGATAATTATGAATTTGCTGAACCACAGGGCAATAATGTCGCTTTTGCACTGGTTGACAATTCTAATGACCTGGTTGTTATGAGGTCAACTGATGATGGTACTACATGGACCAAGACTATTGTATGGGCAAATCCTTACCCACATCTTGATCCTGCTACTACTGCTACTGATACACTCTATGCACCTGATGCTACTGTAAGTCTTGCATTTGACAACACAGGCAAACTGCATATGGCTTTTGGTGTATACAGGTTATTTTTCACTGGAACTGGCTCATATTCCTATTATCCGGGATTGTCTGGGATTGCATATTGGAATGAAGATCTTCCAACGTATACCGGTGGTGATCAAATGAACATCCTGAATCCTGATTCATTGGATGCCCATGGCCTTCAGATAGGATATTACAATATCGACTGGAATGGAAACGGTTTACTGGATTATGTTAATCCATTCGACTATGGAGATTATGGTGTTGCTTGGGCAAGTATGCCTCAGATCGCATTCGATGAAAATAACAACTTGATTTTTATCTATTCGTCGATAACTGAGAACTTTGATAACGGTACTCAACAATACAGGCATATCTGGTGCCGCGCTGCCAGCAACGTAGGTAATCCTGCCGAATACTGGGGACCTATAAGTGATTTATCTGATGATCCAATCCATACTTTTGATGAGTGTGTATTCCCATCACTTTGTGCTAACTCTGACGCAACTGCATGGTATTTTACATACCAGCTTGATAATGAACCAGGTCTTGCAGTTCGTGGCGATTTAGATCCCCCCGGAGATAATTATATGAATTTCTACCATATTTCAAAACTCCTCAATAAGGTAAATGATCCTAAGGCAGTTTCCGGGCTGGATGTTTCTGATAACTATCCAAACCCAGTCAGTGGAGTTACCACTATTGATGTTACAATGCCAAAGGCTGCCCAGGTAATTGTGAATATTCACAACCTCACCGGCCAGCAGGTTAGCAGTGTGAATTATGGAGTTCAAACCGCAGGAATTCACAAACTGAACATTGATGCCAGCAAACTTGCAAGTGGAGTATATTTCTACACTGTAAATGTTGGACAACAGAATGTAACCAAGAAAATGGTTGTGAAATAGCTTCCTATTCAAAGGTTTGTTCTATAAACCTATATAATGGAAATCCCGGCAGTTTTTTTGCCGGGATTTCTTTTTTATAGCCTATTATTTTCTTAGTCAATTTTTCTCTTTAATATAACAATCTTCTGAATATATGTAGCTTTTTATATCTTTGTAGCGGAAATTCTTAAGCATGCTATTTGAAGAAGTAAAATACCTTGTATCGAAGGATGTACGGCTTGAATTGAAGCAACGATACGCATTCAATGGCATACTGTTATATGTGGTATCAACCATCTTTGTTTGCTATTTATCTTTTTCCAGGATAATTGAGGGTGATACCTGGAATGCACTTTTTTGGATCATCATGCTTTTTGCCGCGGTTAACGCCGTGTCAAAGAGTTTTGTCCAGGAAAGTATCAACAGGCAATTATACTACTACACCCTGGCAAGTCCGCAGGCAATTATTCTATCTAAGGTCATTTACAATACCTTGTTGATGTGGATATTGTCAGTGCTATGCCTGGGAGTGTTCTCAGCGTTGATGGGTAGTTTTATAACCAATTACCTGTTGTTTACAGTTGCTCTTCTTTTTGGCAGTATGGGTTTCTCGGCTGTACTTACTATGATAGCGGCCATTGCTTCCAGAACCAATAACAATTTTGCCCTGATGGCAATACTAAGCTTTCCAATACTGCTGCCTTTCCTGCTCGTATTGATGCAGGTGTCGAATTCTGCAATCAGTGGTGGTACACTTGAAGAAAATGCCAGGTATATAGCTGCTGTTTTTGTGCTTGATGGAATTGTGATTGCCCTGGCGTTTGTTCTGTTTCCTTACTTGTGGCGTGATTAATTGAATAATTTGGACTAGATACTAAAAGATATGGGATTTACTTTCAAGAATGATTGGTGGAAATTTTTGGGACTTGCTTTGATAATGTATAGTGTCATTGCCGGATTCCTGATAAAAGTCCCTGATCTTGACATGATACATCAATCCATCCGAAACCTGTTCTTCCATGTTGTGATGTGGTTTTCCATGATGGTGATGTTCATCATCGGAGTTATAAGCAGTATCCGCTACCTTTCGGCTTTTGACATGAAATTCGACAGGCTAGCGGCTCAAGCAGTTAATATCGGACTGTTGTTTGGAATGTTGGGAATTGTAACCGGGATGGAATGGGCAAAATTCACCTGGGGTACACCCTGGACAAACGACCCTCAGTTAAACGGAGCTGCTGTAACTATCCTTGCTTACTTTGCATACCTTGTTTTAAGGAGTTCGCTGGATGAAGATCAAAAACGTGCACGTATTGCTGCAGTATATAACATTTTCGCTTTCGTATTGCTGATAGTATTTATCGGCATCCTTCCAAGGATTGCCAATAACTCATTACATCCTGCAGCAGGTGGTAATGCTTCCACCATGGCAACCCTTGATAATTCACTCCGCATTGTTTTTTACCCTGCCATTATTGGCTGGATATTAATAGGTTGCTGGATAATCCAGATCAGGCTGCGACTTGCTGATGTAAGGCATAGGCTGCTTGAAATGGGAGATTAAAAGATCCTTTTTGAGAACAAACCATTCTAATCAATTGTTAAGTTTTAGTCATGATAGAATCGAAACTTTTTGTAGTAGTTATAGTTCTGGCAACTGTATTTGCAGGGATTGCCGGCTACCTGGTATTTCTTGACCTCAAAACCCGTAAACTCGAAAAACAACTTAAAGAAAAAGAACTCAACAGAAAGCCATGAAGAAGTCTCATATAGTAATCATTATTTTTGTAGTTGTTGCCATTGGAGTGGTTATCAGCCTTTTCATGAACATCAGCACATACAGTAATTTTACAAAAGCTGCCAGGAACCAGGGAAAGGATTTTCAAATCATTGGAAAGCTTGATAAAAGTAAGCCAATCATTTACGACGCAAAATTCAATCCCAACGAGTTCTCGTTTTTTATGTCAGATGAAAAAGGGCTTGTTAAGAAGGTTATTTATAGCGGGGCAAAACCACAGGATTTTGAGAAACCTGCCCAGTTGGTTGTAATCGGCTGCATGTCGGGTGATTCGGTATTTAAAGCAAAAAGCCTTTTGATGCAGTGCCCGTCAAAGTATAACGATAAGAAGAAGCCAGAATCTTACGGCAAGAAGGAATTTGATGGCAAGGGATAATTCCCGTACAACGAAACTCCTGAATTATTTTCTCAATCAAAGTATAGTCGGCTTTCACCGAGTGAGTTCAGTTATGCTCATGTTCCGTCTTGCTTTATGAATTGTATGCAATCATGTAATCTGGGGATTCATCAGTCCATTATTGTACTGATACAAGAATGCAGATTACGGATCTATATAAAATCTCAACTTTCCTTTTAGAACCGAATCTAAGCGAGGTTTCCAATTCTTGAGCAAAAATCAAAGCAGTTCAGGGGCTATTTCTTGATCTCACAATTATTAACTACTGAATTCAGCAAACCTTCGAAACATAATATCACATAAACAGCTGGCTTTTCTCCTTCCACAAGATTCTCGTTTATTTTATATTGCCAGTGGTCCCATACAAATGCCGTCCTGGAAAATGAATCCCTGAAATACGGAAGAATAATACGGCCAAAAGAATCATGGATCATAAGGAATTTTGGGAGCGTGCTATTTTCAATGTAATAGCCGCTATAGTAGTGCCCATCGCCAATATCTTTGGGGATAGGATAGGGACAGGGTGTAATCTCGGTTGTCCTGATTGTATAACGGGGTGTGAACGTGTAATGCACATCGATATCATTCTGTTGCCAGTTGAGTATTGATGCAATGTCCCCTCCTTTGCAAGTTTCTTCTTTGATCTCGAAGTCCCTGGATCTTAGAACAGGTAAGCCTGGATGTTTCCTGCTTATTTGGTTCATAATATCCTGGTAGGCAATAAATGCACCCAACTCATTCCAGTGATTATCAGTCTTCAGGAATAATAATCCGGGAACTGTATCTTTTGCTGCACGTAAACTGGTCCGCAAGTCAATTACCTGGATGCCAATGCTTTTTAATACCCCTATGAATTGATCCGCCCGGCATACTGTGTCAAGTTTCATGACTTCACCGGGAAGGAATTCCGGGTAAATGGTGTATTTTGACGGAGCTACAGCAACATAATAATCGATACCTTTCTGTTCGAAGTATTTTTTACGATGGATAAAATCCGAACGCAATTTATCCAGGTCGGATTGTGATAATAGGTTGGTTCTTTGATAGTTGGCTAGTTCGTTAGGCACTAGAAAGAGGTGTCCTCTTTTTCCAATGATGACCTGGTCAGGAAAAGGACTGATCTTAAAAAGGTTCAGGTTAATATCAGCGTATAACTTTATTATTTGGTTCCTGAATGCAAATTGATCATTATAATAGGATTCGTATGCAAGTGGGAAAGGATCCAGATAGTTTAAATTAAATGCGGGTAACTCACTAAGCCGACGGTTTTCCTTATTAGGTATTTCTGCAAGAAAATGAAATTGTTTCTGCAGGAAGGCGGAAAACAACAGAATAAAAAATATCCCAATGGAAAAAAACGATGATATCTTATTTCTTCTTTTCATAATATTCATCAGAACCTGTAATAAATAAATGGATTATAGGTTTTTGTGATCAAGGCCATTGAGCAAATGATGAATACGCAGGCGAAGAAAACTACCTGTAGTATTTTATAACTCTCAGTTAACCAAAGGAATCCGGATTCAATTATGTCTAATTTCTTTTGGATCACAGCATTTATCCATCGAATGATGCCAGCTGCGCTGAGAAGTCCAATAAAGAAATATATCCGGAATTCAACAGCGAAAGCCTTATTGAAGGCGTTGAGTTCTGCAGCATTGGCGCCAAATCCGAACATGGCCCTATAGTATTGCCAAGCGTACTGAATGTCACTTGATCTGAATAAAACCCAGGCGATAAGCACAACAAACAGTGTATACATGTGCTGGATGGGCCTCCACAACTCTTCGGGAAATTTCTTTGAAAAAACTCGTTCAAGGATCAGGAAACTGCCGTGAAGAAAACCCCAGATCACAAATGACCAGCTAGCTCCATGCCAGAGCCCGGTAATGAAGAAGACAAATATGAGGTTAAAATAGGTCCTTCCTTTACTTATCCGATTCCCGCCCAATGGCACATACAGGTAATCGCGAAACCAGGTAGAAAGGCTGATGTGCCATTTGCGCCAGAATTCCTTGATCGATTGTGCAGTATAGGGGTAATTGAAGTTTTCCATAAAAGTGAAGCCAAACATTTTACCAAGGCCAATAGCCATGTCAGAATACCCGGAAAAGTCAAAATAGATTTGTAAGGCATAGGTGATGAGGCCCAGCCAGGCAAGAGTGCCCGTTAGATGGCTTACATCCGTCCCAAAAGCAGCATCCGCCATTGTACCCATGGTATTCGCTATCAGTACCTTTTTGCCGAGGCCAATGACAAAGCGTTGTATTCCATAGGCAAATCCTTCAAGAGTGACTTTTCTTCCCGTTATTTGGGGTGCAATATCATGGTACCTGAGAATAGGGCCAGCAATCAGTTGTGGGAAGAATGTAATGTACAAACCAAGGAAGAAAGGGTTTTTCTGGACTTTGGAGACCCCCCTGTAAACGTCGATGATATACGACATTGCATGGAAGGTGTAGAACGATATTCCAATAGGCAGGATTATACCAGGATCCCCAAAGGGTTTGAATTTTAATACTCCGGACAGCAGGTTGATATTTTCAACTACGAAATCGGCATATTTGAAAATGGCAAGCAAAAGAATATTCATTATTACTCCCGATGCAAGGAATAGTTTTGATTTCCGGCTTCCGGGTGAGCAGCCAACTCCCAAACCAATCAGGTAATTGAATGTTATTGATACCAATAAGAGAATAGAGTAGCTAACACCACCCCAGGCAAAGAAAATAAGGCTGGCCAGCAGGAGGTAGTAATTCCTTAATTTTCTCCAAAGAAGGAAGTACACTGATAAAACCAATGGAAGAAAAAAGAAAAGAAAGATAGGTGAACTGAAAAGCATACAATAACTGATATTTGATACCAAATCGTGAGAAAGTTACGATATTTTCTTTTATTGGTATTCTGAAAACAGGCTTCAACTATAAAAATATTTTATTTAACAATGTGAATTTTAAAGCCGGTTCCAGATGTCGTTGGCTGAAAATTGCCTTGAATTAATATAAGGATTCAATCCATAATTTTGTAGTTTCGTCATCATTAACTGATTCACCAAAGAAAACTCACAAATGGCCTTTTCCAGTCTTGCAGCATTTATAAAGGTACTTGAACAGAATGGCGAACTTGCCAGGGTTCCTGCTTCCGTTTCGCCAAACCTGGAAATAACAGAAATTACTGACAGGGTCTCAAAGGAAGGTGGGAAGGCATTGTTGTTTGAGAATACAGGCTATGAATTCCCGGTTTTAATCAATTCGATGGGGAGCGAGAAGCGTATTTGCCTGGCCTTGGGCGTTAATTCATTGGATGAGGTTAGTGAAGCAATCATGCAGCTAGCGGGCGATATGATGCAGTCGCGCGAGTCGTTTATCAGTAAGCTCAGCCTGCTTCCTAAATTAGCCGGTATTGCTTCCTGGATGCCTAAACGGATCAATGGCCGTGGCAAATGCCAGGAAATCATCATGGAGTCGCCGGATCTTGGGCGTTTACCTGTTTTAAATTGCTGGCCTTATGATGGCGGACCGTTTATCACGCTACCCTTGGTCCATACTATTCATCCGGAAACAGGGCTGCGTAACTTGGGGATGTACAGGATGCAGGTCTTTTTACCTGACATGACGGGAATGCACTGGCATCTTCACAAAAATTCTGCAGCACATTACCGGGAATATAAACGACTTGGACGAAAGATGCCGGTTGCAGTTGCATTAGGCGGGGATCCTGCCTATACATATGCTGCCACAGCTCCTTTGCCGGAAAATATTGATGAATACCTGCTGGCAGGATTCCTGAGAAGAAAAAGTGTAGAATTGGTTAAATGCATAAGTTGCGACCTGGAGGTGCCGTCAGATGCTGATTTTATAATTGAAGGGTACGTTGATCCAGATGAAGAACTCATACTTGAGGGGCCATTTGGGGATCATACTGGTTTTTATTCGTTGGCTGACTATTACCCAAGGTTCCATGTTACCTGCATAACTCACAGGAAGGATGCGATATACCCAACAACTATCGTTGGAATTCCTCCCCAGGAAGATGCATGGATCGGTAAAGCAACCGAGCGGATTTTCCTGTCACCGATCCGGCTTTCCATGGTTCCTGAAATTGAAAATATGGTGATGCCGGTTGAAGGAGTGTTTCACAATATTGTCCTGATCAGCGTCAACAAGACCTATCCGGGCCAGGCTCTTAAGGTAATGAACTCCCTGTGGGGCGCGGGCCAGATGATGTTTAACAAGATACTTGTTGTTCTCGATGGCGGGATTGATTTGAACGATTACGACCTGGTTTTATCGAAGATTTCTGAAAATGTTGACCCGGCAAAAGATATAATTCTGACGAGAGGCCCTGTAGATGTGCTGGATCATTCAAGCAGCCAGTTTGCCATTGGAAGTAAATTAGGGATCGACGCTACCTCGAAATTGGCCTCTGAGCCTGAGTCCATAAGAACCACCAGGATAGTAGACAAAGGAAAGTTTAAAGTAATCCTGGAAAAATACGGTTGTGAAGCAACACTGGTATCTGAAAATATCCCTGCACTTATTATCGAAATTGATAAGCAGGAAAAAGGACAGGTAAGGGATATCCACAATAAACTCATTGATGGAGGCCTAATAGACGGAATCGATTGGGTAATCTATATTGATCAGGAGGCATCTGGGCTGGCAAAAGGAGATATTGCCTGGCTTGTAGCGAATAATATTGATCCTGTGAGGGATTGTTTCTTTGCCAAAGATGGAAAAGGTTTGGATATTGGTCCCATGGCGGTTGACGGAACCATGAAAAGCCGTAAGCTGGATGAATTTAAAAGAGACTGGCCCAATGTAATTACAATGAGTCCAGCCGTAATAAAAGAGGTAGATAAGCGGTGGGATGAATTTGGCCTGGGGAAGTTCATTTCTTCACCTTCACTTAAATATGTGAAGCTTGTCAGGACTGATGGAGCTATTGCAGGCTGATCCATTTACTATGCTTTTCATGCCGTTTGTTTTGCAGTTTTATTAACTGTAATGATAATTTATTCAATGCTTTACGATGCTATCTGAATTCGTAATAAATTTTGGTTATGAGCCCGGCACTACCTTGCCAATTCCACTTTAATAAATAACTTTGCCGCATATTTTGTAACCAAAACCAGATAAATCAAATTGTTATGTTCATCGAAACCCTAAACAACCTGACCTCTGCCAAAGCCATCGAACTTGAAGAAAAGTATGGCGCTCACAATTATCATCCGCTTCCAGTTGTATTGGCAAAAGGCGAAGGCCCCTTTGTATGGGATGTAGAAGGTAAAAGGTATTTTGATTTCCTTTCAGCATATTCAGCTGTAAATCAAGGACATTGCCATCCCAAGATTATTGATGCCCTGGTAGACCAGGCCAGGACCATTACCCTCACTTCCAGGGCTTTCTACAACAATATTCTTGGAGTGTATGAGAAGTATGTAACGGAGTACTTCAAGTATGACAAGGTACTTCCCATGAACACCGGTGCTGAGGCTGATGAAACAGCTTTAAAACTTTGCCGTAAATGGGCTTATAAAGTAAAAGGCGTTCCTGAAGGTGAAGCTAAGATCATTGTATGCGAAAATAATTTCCATGGAAGGACCATTACCATCATTTCCATGTCGACCGATCCGGACGCATTCAAAGGTTATGGACCTTTCACTCCTGGTTTCGTTACCATTCCTTACAATGATATCCCTGCACTTGAAAAGGCGCTTGAAGATCCCAACGTTGCCGGTTTCCTGGTTGAACCTATACAGGGAGAAGCCGGGGTGTACGTCCCGGAAGAAGGTTACCTCGCAAAGGCTTATGCAGCTTGTAAAGCCAGGAATGTACTTTTTATTGCTGATGAAGTTCAGACCGGAATTGCACGCACAGGGAAATTACTGGCTTGTGACCATGAAAATGTAAGACCTGACATTTTGATCCTCGGAAAAGCTTTATCAGGCGGAGTTATACCCGTATCAGCTGTTCTTGCTGACGATGAAATCATGCTTACCATTAAGCCGGGAGAACATGGATCTACCTTTGGTGGAAATCCTTTGGCCGGAAGAGTAGCTATTGCTGCTCTTGAGGTTGTAAAAGATGAAAAACTGGCTGAGAGAGCTGAATATCTTGGAAAGATTTTCCGTGAGGAGATGAGGGCTGTTAATAGCGAAATGATCGAGCTTGTCCGCGGAAAAGGATTGCTGAATGCTGTTATCATCAGGCCAAAGAATGGAAAAGAAGCATGGGATGTTTGCGTTAAGATGAAAGATATGGGAGTCCTTGCCAAACCAACCCATCAGCATATCATTCGTTTTGCTCCTCCTTTGACTATCAGCGAAGAACAGCTTCGTGAGGCCATTGCCATTATTAAGGAAGCCATTCTTTCATTCGAATAGGGAATTGATCTTTGATAAATACAGGTTTATCCATTTTAAGGAGAATCACTGTTAACATTACTGCCGCAGTTTTATGAAAAAAAAGCTGCGGCAGTCTTATTTTAATTTTTCAGCATTTGATACTGCTGAAGAAACTATAATGAACAGTTAGTCAAATATCCCGCCTGGCTGGTTAACCTATTTACTATAGCAGAAATAGTTTGGTATCCCAACAGGAAAACAGCCTTCGAATCAGTAATTTGCCAATCCATGCAACGATTGATTTTCAGCTCTACCCTATACATTCAAAACTATCTTATACAATGAGAAAACTGTTCCTGCTTTCCATTATTCTGTCGCTGGTAATGATTTCTTACTCACAGGATATTATTACCACAATTAAAGGTGATGTGCTTAAAACTAAGGTAGTGCGGGTAACGGATACACATATTGAATTCAAAAATTATAATGCTGGAAATGATAGTATCCTGACATTGGCAAGGCCGGATGTTAGAAGAATTGACTATCAAAATGGCATAATGGTTATTTATGCTGAGGACATTGCATTGAATCAAGTTTCTGATACTTCCTTATTTGCAAAAGGAAAGCAGGATGCCAGGCTGTACTACCGGGATTATAAGGCCGCAGCAACCGGGACGTTAATAGCGACCCTGGCCAATCCATTATATGGGCTTATTCCTGCAATAGCATGTTCAACCACCAAACCCAAGCCGGTTAATTTGAACCTCCCTGCAAACGAGTTCCGACAAAATCCTGATTACCTGATGGGTTACCTGTCAATGGCAAAAAAGATTAAGTCGAAAAAAGTATGGAAGAACTATGGTATTGGTTCCGGTATTTATGTTGGAACTATTGTTACTGTTGCCTTATTGATTTCTGCTTTGACAACCAACCTTGATAAGGGTTTTTGATAATGGCTCATTTCCCGGCTGTTTGTTCTTCTATTTGAATCAGATCTCAAATGGTTTGTACCATCCTTTAAAATTGATCAACCAATTATGGTTTCATAGATTTCGTTAGCCTTTTCCCAGTTAACTACATTCCAGAAAGCATTGATATAGTCAGGCCTCCTGTTCTGGTACTTCAGGTAATAGGCGTGTTCCCATACATCCAGCCCAAGTATTGGTTTACCGGGAATCTCTGCAATATCCATGAGCGGATTGTCCTGGTTTGGGCTGGAACTCACCGTCAGTTTGCCCTGGTTGTCAACCAGAAGCCATGCCCAGCCACTTCCGAAGCGGTTTGCCGCAGCATCGCCAAATTTAGCCTTGAAGGAATCAAGGGAGCCAAAGGCCTGGTTAATGGCATTACCCAGCTGGCCAATAGCTTCTCCTTTTCCATTCGGTGAAAGTATTTCCCAGAAAAGGCTGTGATTGTATAATCCACCACCATTGTTGCGGATCAGGGCAGGAAGTTTGCTGATATCCTTGAAAATAGTTTCCAGTGGCTGGCCATCAAGGTCAGTATCTTTTATTCCTGCTGTAAACTTATCGAAGTAGGCTTTGTGATGTTTGGTGTAGTGGATCTCCATAGTCATGCGGTCGATATAAGGCTCCAGGGCATCAAATGCATAAGGGAGATCGGGAAATTTGTATTCCATTTCAGTATTGGTTTATTAAGTTTATATGGAATACTAACAAGGCCAGAACCGAAAGGTTTGACAGGCAGTCAAAATCTATAAGTAATAAAAAACAGTATTTAGGGGAAACAGGTTTTAGTTGCGGCTGTTGACAGGAATAATCCTTTGCTATGCCTTCTCCGAAATCTTGATTAAAGTTCAGCAGAGAGGCGGATATTGATCTGTCGGGGGGTCAGGTAATTGGGAACGGAATATTGATTTCCGTTGAAATCGCGAACCCAGTTGTAGGAGACTGTATTACTGACCTGGAGAAGGTTAAGTATCTCGAAAGTGAACCAGAGATTTTTAAAATTCTTAAAGAAGCCGGAATGTGGGTGCAAAGCATCCGGGCCGATGATCTGCTTTGCCAGCCCGATATCAACACGCCTGTAGGGCGACATCCTGACCGTATGCGTGTACAACTGGGTACCGGGAGCACCGGTCGGAAGACCTGTTCCAAAGAAAATCCCAACGTTCATTTTGTAGGATGGATTGCTTGGAAGGTAATCCTGGAAGAACATTCCAAAAGTTACCAATTGGTCTGTCGGGCGGGGGAAATACCCCGGGTAATAGACAGATGAATCTACAGCTACATTGTCGGTGGTAATACCTTTACGGATAAGCTTGCCTGCTGCATTGTAATATCTCATTACAGAATCATCCAGGATGTCTTCCCTGGTCCTCATTACTGAAAGGCTGGCCCAGGATTCCACACCTTTAACAAACTCTCCGTTTACCTTCATGTCAATACCAACTGCATATCCCTTTGAGTTATTAGCACCCATATACTGAATCCTGACATTATCAACTTCGTATGGATCCAGGTTGCGAAGTATTTTATAATAGACTTCTGAAACGAATTTGAAAGGCCGATGCCATGCAGTAAAATTCCAATCACTACCTAACACAAAATGTATGGATTCCTGTGCTTTTACATTTCGTATTGTAGTGTCAGATGCTGTATGCAACTCCCTGTAGAAAGGTGGTTGATAATACATCCCTGAGGATAATCTGAACATGATATCTTTTTTCCAGTTTGGCTTATAAGAGAGAGTTGCCCTGGGACTGAAAAGCAACTGTTTGTTGAAGTCCCAATAATGCAATCGGGCGCCAATGGTAAAAGCTAAACGGGTGGAATCCCCATCCAGGTCCCAGGTGTTTTGAACGAAAGCTGTATATCGGTTTGAGTTCAGGTCAGCACTTGACTTAGTGCTGGATTTCAGGTACAGGGAAGCCTGGTTGCCACTATCCCCCGGCACACCCGGGTTATAGGGGAGGATATACTGCGCTGAATCAACCATGTACCATTCCTTCAACTTATCATGAAATATTTCCTTCTGATATTTTACCCCCCATTGCATAAAACTTCTTTCGTGTACCCAGCTATACCGGTTTTCCATGTTCATCACAGTCATATCCAGTTTGTTGCGGGCATGGGTAATATATTCACCATATCCTTTAGCTTCGATCACTTCGATGGAATCCCCTTCGGATGCTTTGTTGCTTAACAGGTTTATCCAATATTGTGCCTGTATATCATAGGATTCCTGCTCAATCGACCTGTAAGCAGAGGTAATCCATTTTACCTGTAGATTCTTGTTGGGTTTGTCGGTCAGCGTAATGGCACTCATCATGCTTTTATACTTATCAGATTCACGGCCGTCAAAAAACATGGTTAACCTTAAAGGTTCGAAGAGAGTGCCGAAATTGGTTTCCCTTGATTCGGGAATTACCGTGAATGTGTTACTTGAAAGATAGGTGAGGAGCGAAAGTTCCAGGTGTTCATTCAGGTTATAGGATAAGAGGCTTTGAAGGTCAAGGAAGACAGGTTTGTAGCTTCCCTTTGTTTCCATGCTGTTCAACAGGTATTGTATGGTCTTGTAACGGGCTCCTACGAGGTAGGTGAACCGTGTATCATCGGATGCGCCTTCCACGTGAACATTTGTTCCCAACAGGCTGCCGGTAGCGGAAGCTGCGAACGCTCTCGGATGCTTGTATCGGATATCCAGGGTGCTTGAAAGGCGGTCGCCGTATTTAGCATCAAATCCCCCGGCAGAGAAGAGAATGGATGAAACAAGGTCGGAATTTAGAAAGCTCAGCCCTTCCTGCTGGCTGGCATGAACAAGGAAAGGTTTATATATCTCAATATCATTTACATAGATAAGGTTCTCATCATAATTTCCTCCACGGACTGAGTATTGTGAACTGAGTTCGTTGTTTGATACAACTCCCGGCATGGTTTTAATTAAGGATTCTACGCCACTACCTGCAGAAGGGAGCGCAGATACGACCCTGGGATTAATTCGGTTAAGGTTAGTGGAGCGAAGCTGTCTGTCTTCAATTACAAGGCTGTTCAATACAACCGCTTTTTGTTTTAGTGTCCTGTCTTTGGTTTCCTTAATTCCAGGCGCAAGGTTTAATAGAAGAGAATCAGTTTCATAACCTAAAAGTGTTATAACAATCTTTACCGGCCTGGAGGCAGGGATTTGCAGGGAATATCTTCCGTCAGCGGAGGTAGTTGTTCCTCCGGGCTGACCGGAAATGGCAATTGTAACCAATTCAAGGGGGCGATTCTGCGAATCGGTGATCCTGCCTGAAACTGTTGCATGCTGTGAAAAAACAGAAAAAGCCTGAAAGCAGAATATCAGCATTATTAAAAATCCTGCTGGAATCGGAACTATTCGGTTCAGCTTAGGGTAAGATATACTATGTTGATTGATGGAGAGCTTATTGAAAATCATGTAGGAAATGCAAGTTGACAGGGAGAAAACGGCAAAGCGCCAGCTATAGTATATTTCACTGCCACTGTGTTTTATCAGCTGCTAAAATAGCAAGATAGGATGAAAGAATTGATATTTAGGAGGAAATCAGTACTTCTTTTTGAAGTCACCACGTTTCCAGGCTTTGATGAATTTAGCCCAGGCAATGGGATTCAGGAGATTATTGGGTATAGTCTGGCCGGCATAGTACATCCTGTCAACCTGCCTGTCGACATAGTTCCGGTAGTTCTGGGCGCCATTCATTCCAAACCTTTCCGGGTCATAATTCCTGGGATCCTTATCGCGCATGTCCATTATTTCGAGGTTCCTTTTCGCAATAGCGATATCATCGTCCGGTACCGGGAGTTTAATGAATGCCTGGCGGAATTGTTCGCGGGTAGGCCAGGGATAGATAACCGTTTCAGACAACATTATGGTGTCGGACGACATAACCTGGATAAGTGAATACCTGCTTTCTGAAAGTGTATCCGGGATATGAAAATGTACTTTTCGAAATCCAAGAGCTGAGAAAGTAACCATGTCGTTTTTATGAACTACAATGGAAAAGAAGCCCCAATAATCCGTCGTGGTTCCCTTTCCTGTCTTTTCGATCATGATACTTGTGAAAGGTACAGGCCGAAGGCTGTCTGCCGTAACTACAACCCCTGAGAACTGGACCAGGTCATCATTCAATCTCTGCGAAAAACCGTTTTTCGAAAAGATCAGGGAGAGGAGGAAGATGCAGAATATGATCCTAGCTTTCATTACTAACAAAGGTATTCGATTTGTAGATTCCGGGAATAGGCATTCCGGCTAGTTTTCAGAAATTTTGTTAAATGCTTTTCTGATGATCTAACCTTAGGAGAACGGCTTTTTTATTGCTTTGTTTTGCCTCTTGTCACCCAGGACTTTTTAATGTATCTGATATTTTGACAGAAGATATCCAAAGGATTTTTTTGAGGAGCCGAAGTAGATTGAATGGAGTTGGGAGAAATAAAAAAAGCTGTTACCGGGTTCGATAACAGCCTGATATTATTTTATGACCGGGTACTAGCGGTTGAGGAAACCTTTTTCCCTGGCTTTTTTAAGACATGCAGTTATGCCATTCTTGCTGATAGTCCGAATAGCTTCTGTGGAAACCTTTAAGGTAATCCAGCTATCAGTTTCAGGAATGTAGAAGCGCTTGGTCTGAAGGTTAGGATAGAACTTGCGCTTAGTTTTAATATTGGAGTGGGACACACTATGTCCACACATCAATTTCTTACCGGTAATTTCACAAACACGTGCCATAATTGTATTCTTTTCAAAAACGGAGTGCAAAGGTCGTAATATTTTTCGAATTAACAAAAGAGCAGACAAAAATAATTTAAGATAGTCTGTACTATGTTCGTATTGCTTGATTATCAGTAGCTTTGATTGTGCACTGATTTTACCGACCTGCCCGATGGATCATTGAGGTTCTTAAAGGACTCATCCCAGGCCAGCGCCTCAGGTGTGCTGCAGGCAACGGATGGGACGGATGGCACGCATAAGGCTGCTGAATCGGAAGGGAAATGTTCGCTGAAGATGCTCCTGTAATGATATTCTTCCTTCGACATAGGAGGATTGATAGGAAAGCGGTATTTGGCATTTGCCAACTGTTCATCCGAAACAATTTCATTTGCTACCACTTTCAGCTTATCGATCCAGCCATAGCCAACTCCATCTGAAAATTGCTCTTTCTGCCGCCAGGCAATGCTTTCAGGCAGATAGTCCTCAAAAGCCTTGCGCAAAATCCATTTTTCAATCCGGCCGTCTTTCGCCATCTTATCTTCGGGATTGATGGTCATTGCAACATCCATAAATTCTTTGTCGAGGAATGGGACTCTTCCTTCAACACCCCAGGCAGCAAGTGATTTATTGGCTCGCAGGCAGTCGTACAGGTGGAGTTTGCTCAGTTTCCTGACAGTTTCTTCGTGGAAAGCCTGTGCATTAGGGGCTTTGTGAAAATAGAGGTAACCTCCGAATATTTCATCTGCCCCCTCTCCTGAAAGTACCATCTTAACGCCCATCGATTTAATTACCCTTGCCATCAGGTACATGGGGGTAGACGCGCGAACGGTAGTTACATCGTAAGTTTCCAAATGGTAGATTACATCCCTGATTGCATCCAGGCCTTCCTGAATTGTAAAATGGATTTCATGGTGAACACTTCCGATGTGATGTGCTACTGAACGGGCTGCTGCCAGGTCCGGAGACCCTTCAAGACCCACTGCAAATGAGTGGAGTTGCGGCCACCAGGCTTCTTCCCGGTTACCGGTCTCAACACGCATATGGGAAAATTTCCTTGCAATAGCTGAAATTACAGATGAATCCAGTCCACCGGATAAAAGAACTCCATAGGGTACATCCGACATCAACTGTCGTTCAACAGCGTCTTCCAGGGCATGCCTTAGTTTGAGAATATCTGTCGACTGATCCCTGACGGTTTCAAATTTATCCCAATCCCTTTGGTACCATTTCTTTGCTATGCCATCTTTACTATATAGATAGTGTCCGGGAAGGAATTCTTCAATTTTTTTGCAGACTCCTTCAAGAGCTTTTAATTCGGATGCGACATAGAAATTACCCCAGGAATCCCAACCCATATACAGTGGTATGATCCCAATATGATCGCGGGCTATTAGATAGCAATCCTTTTCGGAATCATATAATGCAAAAGCAAATATTCCGCTCAGATCTTCCAGGAAATCAATGCCTTTAGCCTTGTAAAGAGCCAGTATTACCTCGCAGTCAGATTCGGTAAGGTATTCATAACCTGGTGTGAGATGCTTGCGTATATACCGGTGGTTGTATATTTCTCCGTTCACTGCAAGAACTAATGTGTGGTCCTTTGAATAAAGGGGCTGTTTCCCGGATTGAGGATCAACGATCGAAAGGCGTTCATGAGCCAATATTGCTTTTTCCCCACAGTAAATCCCAGACCAGTCCGGGCCCCTGTGCCTTAGCTTTGCTGACATGGAAAGTACTTTTGGCCTTAGGGTTTCGGCACTTACCTTTAAATCAAAAACTCCAACTATACCACACATAAGAATAATATTAAGATTGTTTCTTTTTTCCAGGTTTATACAGGATGATCTCTATTGCATCAATAGTTACAAGGCAACCGTTTTGCAATGATTCCAGGATTGGTAAGATCTCTTCACGAAAAGTGTTGATTTTATCAATTGCGTCAATTATTTCGATGATGACAGGTACTTTTTCGGTAATTTCCCAGAGTTTATAGGAATGAATGACCGAACTGGCACCGTAACCAAGGATACCTTTCGTTACTGTTGCCCCAGCCATTCCTTGATTCCGGGCGAGATTAACCAGGAACTCACTCAAAAGGGTATGTTCCACTTTATCTGTTGAGCTCGCGTAAATACGGAGCCGCCTTGCTTCCTTCATCTTTTCCATATCAGATCAGTTTTACCAGTGTTCGTCCAATATATACAGATAGTAATCCAAGGAAAAAGCTCATAGAGGTATAAAGGCTGACCTTTAACCATTCCCGCCCTTCGATCAATACAAATGCGTCATTGGTGAGGGAGGAGAATGTCGTAAACCCACCGCAAATACCTACAGTTAGGAAAAGGCGCAGATCAGCCGGAAGTATGTTCCCTTTTTCAGATAAGCCGAAGAAAACGCCAATTAGCAGGCTACCGATAATATTGACGGTAAAGGTTCCCCATGGGAAAAGGCTGACAGTTTGAGACTGGAAATACAAGGAGGTAAGATAGCGTAATACGGAACCGATAAATCCTCCAAAGCCTACAATGATAAGCGGACGCAGCATACTCAAATATTTTTCTTTCAGGATTTGTTAAGGTCGGTTACGAATTTATTCTTGATCTTCGAAATAATCAGGGAAGCAATTTCTTCGAGGGAGCGGTTGGTAACATCAATGGTGGTCCAACTACGGTGCCTGTCGAAGATAGAATTCGCGTAAAAGAGTTCTCTCCTTACATAATCCAGGCTTGAATAATTACCTGTTGAAGATTTTAAATAGTCATCGCGGGTCTTGCGAAGGACTGACAGGCGCTCAGGGTTGGTTGTCAGAGCGAAGACTTTGTAACCGGAAAGTCGGTTCACAATATCCGGAAGTTCAAAGTCAAGGATCAGCGGAATATTCCCTGTAAGCCAGCCAAGGTTTGCAAGGTAAAAGGTGAGTGGCGTTTTGAAGGTGCGTGATACTCCAATCAGCACAATGTCAGCTTTTTCAAGTTCTTCTGACCTCAGCCCATTATCATGTTTTATAGCAAATTCTATGGCATCTATCCGTTGGAAATACTCCCTGTTCAGTTCATGGAAAGCGCCTGGTTTTCCAATAGGTTCAATGGAAAGGTGGCTCGATATCTGTGAAAGAAGTGGCCCCATAAGGTCAATGGTCCGAATGGAGTAGAATTTGCCGAGTTCTACAATCCTGTTCCTTAACTCGTAGGAAACAATTGTATGGACTACAAAGCATTTGGAATCGAAAATGGAATCAAAGATTGCAACAACCTGTTCTTCAGACCTTACTTCGGAATGTATGATAATTTCCTCATGGATATTCTCAAATTGCACAAGGGCTGCCTGTACAATTTGTTCAGCAGTTTTCCCCGTACCATCCGAAATTATATGAATGTAATACTCCATTTACTTAAACTTGGGTTTTACGCCATCTCAATGCAATTCAAATATACAAATAAATAGATATCAATCCTGCAGCAGGCTGCAGATCCAGTGTTGATAAGTAATGCTCAATTGGGTTTATTGATCTTTATTATCTCTTTCCTTAGCAAGCTTAAAGCAGAAATGGAAGCCCTTTGCATATTTCGTCCCCTGTGCTCTCCAAAGAGGAATTTCCGCGCTATTGTTCCAGATGGAGAACTTATCGCTATCCAGGTTGTCCCTACTGATTTTTCCAGGGTTCCTCCTGTTGGACCTGCAATGCCGGAAACAGCCACTGCAAAATCCGTGTTCATCAGTTTCCTGGCTCCGTCTGCCATTTCACTGGCGGTTTCCCCGCTAACTGCTCCAAAGGCCAGGAGGGTTTCAGGTTTTACGCCCAAAATTTTCTCTTTTATTTCATTGGAGTAAGCCACAACTGATCCCTTGAAATAATCACTGCTGCCTGGTATGCCAGTTATCATATGTGCGATTTGTCCACCGGTGCAGCTTTCAGCAGTTGAAAGTGTCATTTTACTTTCCCTGAGAAGATCTCCTATGATTTGAGGAAATGTTTCCTCATCATGGCCATAAATGTATTCTCCTGCCAGGGGAATCAGTTCTTTTTCCGCTTTCTCAATAGCTTTTTGCAGCAGTGCCCTGTCAGTTCCTGCAGCACTCAGCCGAAGCCTGACCAAACCTGGTTGAGGCAGGTACGCCAGTTTGATAAAGGCTGGAAGATTATCCTCCCAATTCTCGATTTTGGCTGCAAGGAATGATTCTCCTACACCCTCAGTGAGAATAGTCCTGTGCAAGAGAATGAGTTTACTTTTTCCTGAAAGCCTGGGGAGAACCTGTTCAGTAAGTATCGATTTCATTTCAAAGGGCACTCCCGGCATCGAAACATATATCTTCCCATTCTTTTCAAACCACATACCTGGTGCGGTTCCGTTGGCATTGTTCAGAACAGAGCAAGCCATCGGCACCATAGCCTGCATTCGGTTCAGTTCAGTTACGGGGATATTCCGTAAAGTGAAAATACGGCTTACGTTGTCGTATGCTTCCTGGTTGAAAACCAACTCTGTATTGAAATAACTGCAGAGTGTCTGCTTGGTAATGTCATCTTTTGTAGGGCCAAGGCCTCCTGTCATCAGAATAAGGTCTGCCCTTTTTGTAGCCTCATCCAGCGTTTTGAGAATGTGTTCCCTGCTGTCGGATATACTGGTGATCTGGTGGACTTGTATTCCGTGTGAATTCAGTTGTTCTGCCATCCAGGCTGAGTTGGTGTCGACCACCTGGCCGATGAGCAGTTCATCTCCAATGGTAATGATTTCTGCAAGCATACGTTGCGTTTAGTTTTCGGATAGCAGGATGAAAAGAGCTGCTATGCTGAGATTAGGAAAAGATGGAAGTGAATCCCAGTTCTTTGGGAACAATGGAAAGTACAGGGATATCAGAAAGCCGGAGGAATTCCTGGGCATGTGAACCAACGAAGTATTCAACGAACCCAATTTCCTGTTGGGTCATGATTACCAACAAATCGATATCTCCTTGTTGATGTGCATATTCAAGAATTGTAGGAACCAGCGTTTTATCCCCATCATGGCTCTCAATGATTTCAGAGGTGCATTCAATCCCGGCATCAGCAATAAAATGGGTAACCTGGTTAAGCTGTTGGTTGAGTTTGGCTACTATGTCATTGTCTTTTTTTGACCATAAGGCTGAAACAACCTTTATTCCTGAGCCGAAAAGCTTTGCGATTTCGATAGCCAGTGACACCTTTTGCCTTGTTTCTTTACTGAGGTCAAGAGGAAGGAGTATATTCCGGCAGCCATTGTAATGATGTTTCCCATTAATGGAAATCACCGGGCATTTTGCAGAGCGTATTACCCTTGATGAATTGGCTCCGATCCTGGCAGTTTCCTCTTCATCTTCTGTTGAACTGTGTGTGCCAATAAATATATAGTCCGCCTTAATTTCTTTAGCTACATCCAAAACCTTGGAGTAAATTCGGCCAGTTTCAAGCCTGGTTTTAACCTTTACCCCTGATTCAAGTGCTGTTTTGCTGGCTAGTTCCTGCAATTTCTCCTCAATGCGTGTCACTATGCCTTTATTTATATCTGATGTGAAGAAGCCGGAGAAAATACCAGATTGTTCATGCACATAGAGCAAAGTGATTTCAGCTTTTAAAAGCCTGGCAAGGTTGTAGGATTGTTCGACAGCCATAATTGACTGGCGGTCAAAATCAACCGGAATGAGAATATGCTTCATATTTGCGTACTTTTACGCGCAAAAATACTTCATTTAATTGGCCAAATTACCATCCTATGTCTCGAATAGCTGAATCAGAATTAATCCTCAACCCCGACGGAAGTATCTATCACCTTCATCTTAAACCGGAGAATCTTGCTCAGACAATTATTGTAGTTGGTGATCCGGGGAGGGTTGCTGAAATTTCAAGGTATTTTGACCTCGTGGATTTCAAGGTTATGAACCGGGAGTTATGCACTCATACCGGGTCTATCGGAAATAAGAGACTTACTGTACTTTCAACAGGTATGGGGACTGATAACCTTGACATTGTTATCAATGAACTGGATGCTGTAGTTAATATTGATCTAAATAAACGTGAAGCCCTGAAAGAACAAACTTCGCTTAATATCATCAGGCTTGGAACTGCAGGAGCTTTGCAGGCTGATATCGCCCCGGGTGATTTTGTTGTATCGGATTATGGGATGGGACTCGATGGACTTCTCTATTTTTACAAAGATGGTAAAAGTGTGATGGATGCTGAACTCGCTAAAGCTTTTGTCCGGCATACAGGATGGGATGGGAATTTGCCAGGCGTATATGCTGTAAAGTCATCTGAACGACTAAAGAATATCCTTGGAAATGGGCTAACCGAAGGGATCACACTGACAGCTTCAGGTTTTTATGGTCCCCAGGGCCGCGAATTGAGGCTGCCCCTTGCATTTCCTGAATTGAACCGACTGATTGAGACATTTAATTACCAGGGCAAGCGCATCTCCAATTTCGAAATGGAGACCTCCGCCCTTTATGGCCTGGGTAAGATGCTTGGCCACCAAACCCTTACTATCTGTACCATTGTTGCAAACCGTGTTGCCCGGACCTACGCCAAGGATTATCATTCCGATGTTGAACGGCTGATAAAACTGGTGTTGGATAGGGTTGTGGAGTTGTAGGGGAGTAGGTTGCAGGCAGGTGGCCGGAAGCCTGAAGCCGGGAGCCGGAAGTTGGAAGTAAGAAGTAGGAAGTCCGAAGGAGGTGGGCATAAGCGACAGTGATTGAATAATAGAATTCCTGGTAACCGCGTTTTTCCACGCTCGCATCCGCGTAATCCCTGTCTGCCGGCGGGCAGGCGCGTTCCATTTTATACTATCAACAGATTATACATTTTTCTTTCAAATTATTTGATCAAAGTCGGTGTTTGAATTCACCTCAATTCCTATTCACGATGTTTTGTTGATAATTCTCCGGAAGAACTTTCTGAGTCATTGAAATGGTAAGTATTTTTAGCTGAACCAAATTTGCTATGGCTTCAAAAAAACTACCTCCTGACCTTGATGCATTGATCAGTTTACTGGATGACCCGGATACAGAGGCATTCCGACAGGTAAGTGAGCAGATCACCTCATTGGGCCCTATGGCTGTAGCTCCCCTGGAAGCGGCCTGGGAACAGGCATTTGATCCTGTAATGCAAAAACGGATTGAGGAACTGGTACACCAAATTCAATACAGTGAACTTTGCAGCCAGCTTACTGAATGGGTAAAATCCGGAGCCACTGATCTTCTTACTGGGTATATGCTTATAACCCGCTACCAATACCCTGAGTTCAACGAAATGAAGGTCCAGGCGCTACTCGATCATATTGTGAGGGATACATGGCTTGAATTAAATGAGAACCTTACCTCCCTAGAAAAAGTTAAGGTGCTTAATCATCTATTTTACCAGGTGTATAAGTTCGGCGGAACCACAGCAGAGAATCCAGCTCCAGAAAACTTTTACCTGAATATTCTTCTTGAAAGCAGGATGGGGACTGCGATCTCATTAGGCATACTCTATCTGCTGGTAGCCCGTAAATTGGGAATTCCCCTCCAGGGTGTTGATTTGCCTCAACATTTTATACTTGCCCATACAAACCAGGTCACCGAAGAAGGTATTGCCGGAATCGATTCCATTGAAGTGCAGTTTTACATTAATCCATTCGCCCTGGGATCCGTATTTACAATAAAGGAACTCAACCTGTACCTTAAGAAGATAGAACTTAAGCCGCAGGAGAAATACTATCTTCCCTGCGGAAACCTTGAAATTATTAACCGTTTGATAGATGAATTGAAGTACTCCTACGAATCAAACGGGAATTCAGATAAAACTGACGAACTGTCGAATCTGCAGGAGATATTGGGAATCAGCTGATGCTGTTTTTAGCGGTAGTAGGCTTCCAGGAAAGCATTGATATTGCCTTCAACCCGTGCCGGCACATTGCTGACATCCGAGCGCTGAAACTTTTCCCCGGTTATATTCTCAAAAAGCTCAATATAGCGCTCAGAGATCAGGTTAACGAAGTCATCCGTCATTTCTGGAACAACTTGTCCGTCTTTTCCGTGGAAACCATTCTCCATCAACCATTCCCTAACGAATTCCTTAGAAAGTTGTTTCTGTGGTTCGCCTTTAGCCTGCCTTGAATCATAACCTTCTTTATAGAAATACCTGGAAGAATCAGGTGTGTGAATTTCATCGATCAGGTAAATCTCTCCGTCAACTTTCCCAAATTCATATTTTGTATCTACCAGGATCAGTCCCATTTTCTCTGCAATCTCAGTACCCCGCTGAAAAATAGCCTGCGTGTATCTTTCAAGAAGTTCATAATCTGCAGCATCTACCAGTCCCAAACGGAGAATTTCTTCTTTTGAGATGTCTTCGTCATGACCTACTGCTGCTTTTGTAGTTGGAGTGATAATGGGAACCGGGAATTTGTCATTTTCCTTCATGCCTTCGGCCATTTCAATACCGCAGATAGATCTCTTCCCTGATTTATACTCTCTCCAGGCATGGCCGCTTAAGTAACCCCTGATGACCATCTCAACCTTGAAAGGTTCGCAACGCCTTCCAACTGTAACCATTGGATCGGGAACAGCAATTTTCCAGTTAGGAAGAATGTCCTCAGTCAAATCAAGGAATTTGGCGGCGATCTGGTTCAAAACCTGTCCCTTGTAGGGGATGGCCCTTGGTAGCACTACATCAAAAGCAGATATTCGATCGGATGTAACCATAACCAGTAGTTCATCCTTTATATTATATACATCCCTGACTTTACCGATATACAAGTCTCTTTGTCCGGGAAAAACGAACTGGGTGCGTGCGATGGCGTTGCTCATGGGGGGTATGTTATTGATTATTGGTTATAAGTTGTTGGTTATTAGTTGTATGATTTACCAGGTTTTGGCTATTAATAATTATCGCCCTAAAAATATTGCTCGTTGGCGGCTATGGTGAAATAGCAAATCTTGTCAGATTTCACTTTTTTGCAAAGATAAAGCCTAATAATATTCCAGGAAACTGTAAGCGGATTTTGTTCTTCCCTTTCTTACTTTTCTTTCTCGTATGCATTGATAATGCTGGTTACCAGCCTGTGCCTGACAACATCGCGGTTGTCGAGCATAATGATCTTTATACCTCTTACATCTTTCAGCAAACGGGTAGCCTGGACCAGGCCTGATGCCTGGTTGCGGGGAAGGTCAATCTGGGTAATATCACCGGTAATTGCAAACTTGGAAGAATTTCCCATACGGGTAAGGAACATCTTAAGCTGACCTTCAGTGGCGTTCTGAGCTTCATCCAGGATGGCAAATGCACCTTCCAGCGTGCGGCCTCTCATGAATGCCAGTGGCGCTATTTCAATCGTTCCATCTTCAAGGTATCCTACAAGTTTCTGCGTAGGAATCATATCCCTGAGGGCATCATACAGAGGTTGAAGATAGGGGTCCAGTTTATCTTTCAGGTCGCCAGGCAGAAAACCAAGATTTTCCCCTGCTTCAACTGCAGGCCGCGTTAGCACAATCCTCCTTACTTCCTTGTTTTTTAAGGCCCTGACAGCTAGTGCAACTGCAGTATAAGTTTTCCCGGTTCCGGCAGGCCCTATGGCAAAAATCATATCATTGGACGCTATACTTTCCACCATCAGTTGCTGATTTGGAGTGCGAGCCCGGATCATCATCCCATTGCGTCCATGCACCAGTACATCGTTGTTGGTTTCCCTGAAGGAGGAAATCAATTCACTTGCATTCCCGTTTCCTGTCAATTGCAGAATATCAGCCCCCGTAAGACGTCCGTAATTGTCATAAAACATGAGCATGGAACTGAAGACCTGTGCGAACTGGTCTATGTCAGAATCTTCGCCCTGCACTTTTAATTGTTCATCACGGGCAACGATCTTGAGTTTGGGAAATTGTTCGCGGAGTATCTCCAGGTTTCGGTCATTAACACCGTATATTTCGAGTGGGCTGTAGGATTCAAGGGAATAGCTCTTTTCAGTCAAGTTGGAAGGGGTTTAAGAAGTTGTTCAATTCTGATGATGGCCTGAATATTAAAGATGAGTTACTGCTTCTGCAAATTTTTAACGGCTAATAAACTGTAAATGAAGTTACGTGATTATTTCTTCATTATTAAGCAATCATAAAGCAACTTGCAAGGGTATAAAATTACGAAATCATAGCCTGATCTGCTTTAAATTTCTACATTTGATATTAATTTAGCAGTGTCAAAAAATTCCTGATTATAGAGATTCACTTATGCCGGTGATTACACTTACCAGCGATTGGGGGATTACCGATCATTATCTTGGAGCCGTAAAGGGAGCTATCCTTAGCAGGCATCCCAATGCTGTTATTGTGGATATCTCTCACAAGGTTGACCATTATGATATCAGGCAGGCAGCATTTATTATCCGTAATGCTTTTCCTTCTTTCCCGGAAGGTACAATTCATATACTTGCCATTGATTCCATCGAGTCTGACGAACATCCACATATTGTTGTAAAAGCTAAAGGCCATTATTTCATTGGGGCTGATAGCGGTCTTTTTTCGCTTATACTTGATGAAGAGCCTGAAAAGATCGTTGCATTGAGGGTACTCCAGGATACAGGTTATTTTACCTTTCCTGCCAGGGATCGTTTTGCCAAAGTAGCATGCATGCTTGCTGAAGGGAACCCTATTGAAGAACTGGGAGAACAGATTCCTTCCCTGGTTGTTAAGTTACCGCTTCTCGCCAGTATAAAGGAGGATAAAATTGAAGGCAGGGTTATGTACATTGATTCTTATAAGAACGTATACCTCAATATTACCGAGAAGGACTTCAGGAAGACAGTTGGCAACAAGCCTTTTACTATTCAGCTGAAAAGAACCGGGGACAGTATCGATACCATTGTTAAAGCTTATGGCGATGTTCCTGAGGGTGAAATGTGTGCCTTGTTTTCTTCATCAGGTTACCTCGAGATCGCCCTTAACAGGGATAAGGCTTCATCTTTGCTCAACCTGCACATTGATGACACTGTCAGTGTGATTATTGGCGAATAATGTCGGACCAGATTTTCAATGCTTGAATTCACTAATTTTGCGCTCCGAAACGTAAGAACCTCCGCATGTTCACCCTTCTTCGAAAAGAAATCAATAGCTTCCTGAGTTCTCTTATCGGTTATGCAGTAATTGTTGTATTCCTGCTGGTCAATGGCCTGTTTCTCTGGGTTTTCCCACTTGAGTTCAATATTCTTGACTATGGATTCGCCAGTATTGAGAACCTGTTTATGCTTGCACCCTGGGTATTCCTGTTCCTAATCCCCGCAATTACGATGAAATCATTTGCCGAGGAGCAAAAGAGTGGTACTATGGAGTTGCTGCTTACAAAACCACTTTCTGACCTTGAGATAATCCTTGCGAAATACCTGGCGGGATTAGTACTGGTGATTTTTTCCCTTTTGCCAACACTGATTTACTATGTTACTGTGAGTAAGTTAGGCTTACCTCCTGGTAATATAGATCATGGTGCAACCTGGGGATCCTATATCGGGTTGCTGTTCCTCGGAGCCGGATTTGTTGCGATCGGGACATTTGCCTCAGCAATTTCAGGTAATCAAATTGTTTCCTTTCTCATTTCCGTGTTGCTCTGCGGTTTCGCCTATATTGGATTTGAATTCATTTTCAATCTTTCCATCTTTGGTTCGTTCGGGTACATTATCCGGCAACTAGGTATCAATGCTCATTACACAAGCATAAGCAGGGGAGTGGTTGATAGCCGGGACGTTCTTTATTTTATCAGCCTTATAGCTTTTTTCCTGATGCTCACACGCTTCAGGCTTGAAAGGAGGAAATGGTAATGGAGGAAAATAAGATAGCTATGACCAACAATCGGAAAAATATAAAACGCAACAGCCGCATCCAACTTCTACTGGGATTGGCCCTGATCCTATTGCTCAATGTTATTGGTTCCTTTCTTTTCTACAGGCTTGACCTCACCAGCGAAAAAAGATACTCACTTTCTCCGGCTACACGCGAAATGCTTAGTAAACTGGATGATGTCATATATTTCAAGGTATACCTCGAAGGCGACTTTCCAGCAGGTTTCAAGAGGCTTAGGAATGAAACCAAGGAAATGCTTGATGAATTCAATGCCTACAATGATAATATCAGGTATGAATTTATTGATCCATCCGCCGGCAAGGATAAAAAAGCTTCCGATGACCTTTACCGCCAGCTGGTGGAATCCGGGCTTAACCCTACCGATCTGCAGGTAAGGAACAATGGAGGAACCTCCCGGCAGATCATATTTCCAGGGGCCGTTGTTACCTATAAAAACAAGCAACTGCCACTTGACCTGCTTGCAACAAGTATCGGGACACCCGCTGAAGAACAGTTAAATAATTCTGTTCAATCCCTTGAATACAATCTGTCAAATGTTATCCGTAAACTGATTGTCTCCGAAAAGCCACATATAGCTTTTATTGAGGGGCAAGGTGAGTTGGACAGCCTGCATACAGCGGATATCCAGAATGCACTTTCGGAGTATTACGTAGTTGAAAAAGTCCGCATTGACGGCCATTTGTCAGCTCTTACCAAGCATATTCAGGGAAAGGATTCGACCAGCATGCATTTTAAGAATAAATACAAGGCTATTATCGTAGCAGGGCCGGACTCCGCCTTTTCTGAAAAAGATAAGTTCATCATTGACCAGTTCATAATGAGGGGTGGGAAAGCCCTCTGGATGGTTGATCCTGTCTATGCCAACATGGACAGCCTTCAAAAGAAAGATCAGACGATTGGTATTGCGAACGAGGTAAATTTGGCGGATCTGTTCTTTAATTATGGTGTACGTATGAACTCTGACCTTGTACTGGACTTCACTGCCCTGCCTATCCCTGTCGTTACAGGAAAAATGGGTAATCAGCCAAAAACAGAATTCCTACCCTGGTATTTCTTCCCGGTAATAACTCCCACATCACAGAATCCTATCGTCAAGAACCTAAATGCCATTAAGTTAGAGTTTGCCGGTACGCTTGATACCCTGGACACTCCTGGGGTGAAGAAAACTATCTTGTTATCAACATCAAAATATTCCAAAGTACTGGATGCACCCGCGCTTATCAGCCTTGACCTTCTGCACCAGGAACCGGATCCATCACAATTTAACCAGCCATCACAGGCAGTTGCAGTGCTTCTTGAAGGAAATTTTGTTTCTCTATTCCTTAACCGAGTTCCTCCCGAAATATCAGGTGCTCCTCAAATTGGCTTCGTTGACAAAAGCAAAAACACACAAATGATAGTAATATCCGATGGTGATATTGCAAAAAACCAACTAAGGCCTGAACAATCAGGAATTTCAGTTCTGCCTGCCGGGTTTGACAGGTTCACCGGGCAGCAATTTGGTAACAGGGATCTCATATTGAATGCAATGAACTATTTATGTGATGATTCCGGCTTACTATCTGTCAGATCGAGGGAATTGAAGTTGCGTTTGCTTGATGGTTCAAAAATAAAGGATGAAGAGTTCAAGTGGCAGATGATTAACGTAGTTGCCCCGGTACTATTGGTAGTACTTTTTGGAATAGGGCAGTTCTACTTTCGAAAAAGACGTTATGCTGTAAATAAGAAGTAATAGTTGAATATGATGAAGAAATTCCGGGTTGCTTTTATAATAACGGCTGTTCTGGCAATAGTTGCAGTTTTTCTTGTTTTGAATAATCACAAGGGGAATATGCATCAACTGAACAATGAGTTTGCAGTGGATGATACTGCGAATATCACTAAGATATTTTTGGCCGACAAAGGAAACAGGACAGTAAAGTTAGAGCGCCTCGCAGATGGGGCATGGAAGCTCAACGATAAATATGCTGCACATTCAGAATCAGTTGGAATAATGCTGAAAACCCTGATTTCCCTTGATGTTAAATCACCGGTTGCCAAGAAAGCCAGGAACAATATCATCCTGATGATGGCTGGAAAATCAGTGAAAGTTGAGATCTACCAAAGAGTTTATACAATACGGATATTTGACTGGATAAAGCTGTTCCCTCATGAAAAGAAGACAAAGACTTATTATGTGGGCGATGCTACCATGGATAATATGGGGACGTTTATGCTGATGGAAGGAAGCGAAGATCCATATATAGTTTATATTCCAGGATTCAGGGGATTTGTGTCTTCAAGGTATTCTGCTTTTGAGAATGACTGGCGCGATCATGCAATTTTTAACTCTAAACTTCCGGATATCAAGAAGGTAACCATGGAGTATCCTGAAACACCTCAGTTTTCGTTTAGTGTTTCAAATGGGAACAACAGGAACTTCACGCTCGAAGCTCTCTCAGACAACAAGGTGATTCAAAATTTTGATACCATAAAGGTTATCCAGTTCCTGGGATCATTCCGGAATGTGAATTTTGAAGGCTTCCTTACGGATATGGATAAGAAACAGCAAGACTCCGTCCTGGCACTACCGCCAACTGTGAGGATAACTCTTGATGATAATTCCGGGAAAAAATTTGTTTTGAACGCCTGGCATAGAAAAGCCTCATCAGGTGAAGTCGATATTGAAGGTAATCCCATGGTTTGGGACCGTGATCGGATGTTTGCCAAGGTTGAGGGGACTAACGAACTCGTTTCAATTCAATTCTTTGTTTTCGACCGTATACTCAAACCCATTACCTGGTTTACTGATAAGACCCAGTCAGATCGGGGTTTGTATGACCAATTATAAAGTCTTTTTGCATCGAAGCTGATTATGATTCAACCTTAATTATTCGTTATTGAAAATGGAAAAACTAATAAGTAATACAAGGGTGTTGGTTACCGGGGGAGCTGGATTCATTGGATCGAACCTGATTGAAGCCTTGCTGCTACAGGACAATGAGGTTGTTTGCCTGGATAACTTTGCCACAGGGAGCCGCAAGAACCTCCTGCCATTTCTTGATAACAGGAAATTTAAGCTTATAGAAGGCGATCTTCGTAATGAGGCCGATTGCAGGAAAAGTGTTGAGGGAATACAGTATGTTCTGCAACAGGCTGCCCTGGGTTCCGTACCCAGGTCAATCAAAGATCCGGTAACTACCAATGCAGTTAATGTTTCAGGTTTTCTTAATATGCTTGTCGCAGCCAGGGATGCCGGTGTTAAAAGGTTTGTTTACGCAAGCAGTTCATCCGTTTACGGAGATCACCCCGGACTTCCCAAAATAGAGGAAGAGACCGGAAACCCATTGTCTCCGTATGCAATTACGAAGAAAGTTAATGAATTATACGCCGGCGTTTTTGCAAACCTTTATGGGATGGAAGTTGTCGGTCTAAGATATTTCAACGTTTTCGGGAAACAGCAGGATCCTGATGGTGAATACGCAGCCGTCATACCCCGATTCATCAAAGCATTGATAAGGCATGAGCGGCCAGGGATTTTTGGTAACGGAGAGCAGTCAAGGGATTTTACCTATGTTCAGAATGTAGTTCATGCGAACCAGGCTGCAGCACTTGCCGATGACCCCGAGGCTTTGAATTCTGCTTACAACATTGCTTATGGTGAGAGAATAACGTTGAACCAACTTTACAATTTGTTAAGGGAATACCTTTCTGAATTTGATCCTGCAATTGCCACCATCGAACCCTTGTATCTTGCCGATCGTGCAGGTGATATTCCTCATTCGCTGGCTTCCATAGATAAAGCCAGGAGATTATTGGGGTATGAACCCATGTATTCTGTTAAGGTTGGATTAAAGAAAGCTATTTCCTGGTATTGGGAGAATTTGAAGTGAGGATATTGAAATTCAAATAGCAAATAGCAAAGAGCAAATAGCAAATTGCAAATCTGTCAGTTGATGGAAAAATGCAAAATGCGTTGCCCGTAGGCACACTAATTGAAATTTAGCTCTGTTTTCTGAAAATTAATCTGAGTGTTTTGCAATTTGATATTTTTCAATTTGCATTTTGCCCTGCACTCTCGCATCGCGCTCAGCCCTCAACCCTTCGCCCTTCATCCTCTGCGCCCTGCGCTATGCCCTCAAACCTTCACCTCAAACATATCCTTTGTCGCACCGCAGACCGGGCACACCCAATCATCAGGTATATCTTCAAAAGCTGTCCCCGGTGGGATTCCTCCTTCAGGGTCGCCGACTTCCGGATCATAAATGTAACTGCATGCCAGGCATTGGTACATTTGATCTGGCGTTTCATTCCCTTTTTCCTTTACGCGTTTTGCCGGATCAATATAGGTTGGTGAATTTTTGGGAGAGAAGGCTTTCTTAACTTCCCGGTACCAGGCATATGTGAGAGGTTTGTTCGATTCATCCATCAATTCACAATCCATTACCTGCCCTATGAAGAGGATATGCGTTCCAAGGTCTACCTGCTGAACCAGGTCGCAATCAAACCATGCAATTGTATCCTGTGTTACAATGGGAATACCGGTTTTCCCTTTGATGTGCTTTGTCCTGGCAAATTTGTCCTCTTCACGTCCGCTCCTGTACCCAAAGAGTGAGATTAAGGCGGAATCTGCATTTTGCTGAAGAACAGAAACTGAAAACTTTCGGCTTTTAGCTATAAGCCCGGTTGACAGGTTGTCCTTATGACAACTGACTGCTAACTGTGGTGGGTCTGAGGTAACCTGGAAAACGGAATTAGCTACATAACCGTTTGCTTGCTCGTTATGAGAAGTACTGATTATATACATTCCATAAGTGAACCGGAAAAAAGCTTCTATATTCATGCTGTTATTGGTCTTAGGAAGTTGCGTAATTAATCATCTCCTTTTAGCATAGTTGCCATGGACGATTGATTTAATCTCAAAGGTATTAATTTGAAACAGAGGAAAATTCAATTTTACCTCGAAAGGATACAAGGCTGTTTTTCTTGTTCATTCCTTCAAAGGAGAAAACTGTCAGGTTGTCTTTCCTGCAGGCGATGGAAATATTGCTGCCCAGCTGGGTTTCTTTCATATAGTTTATAGAGATCTGGCAAGGATACCAGGCCCGGTTAAATTCCACCGGTAGGGCATCCATCATCCAATCCAGGTATCGGGTTGAAGTAACATGCCTGTTCAGGTCGATATCAAAATAAGTAACCAGCCTCTCAGAAATAACTTCGGAATCAACGGCTTTAAGTTTTTCAGGATGTTCTTCAATCGCATGACTCGATTTTAAGCGATCGAGTATTAAACCATCTATCCCTTCAATTTTTCCAGGGCGTTTTGTCTCCCAATTTACCGCAAGCCAGCCGGAAGTAGCAACTGCTACAATCTCATTGTTCTTATCCCTGATAATAAAATCTCTTAGGTACATCAATCCATCTACATCTTTAGGCCATGTTTCTACAGTTATATTTTCATACCATTTAAGAGGCCTCATTATCCGGATTGTCATCCTGCTAAGAACCCAGAAAAGCTTTTCTCCCCGCAGACTTCCGAATCCGAACCCCAATGAATCTGCCGATTGGATTGCTGATTGAATTAAGAAGTTCAGCAGCGCTCCCGGGCGTAAACGGGATTCCATATCGGTATCGGCAGAGGTGATATTAAATGTTGCAAATAAAATCGGGTCCTTTGAGCTTTGTAAATCCATAGTGTGTTTTTCTTCGCCACTGTTCCAAAGATCGATTTTCTCTCAGGGCAGGGGCGGAGGTTGTTAAAGTGCGTTAAATATAAGGGAAAACCGCAATATGTTCGTAAATTTACTAGTTACATATTCAGATGTCAAAACAACGTATTCGCATCTGAATTGTTTATTAATTTGTGTAATCTAATACTGAAAGCCATGAAAGATTCAACTGGGAAAGTAATTGCTGGTTTCCTTATAGGTGCAGCAGTTGGTGCAGTAGCAGGAATCCTGTTAGCCCCTGACAAAGGGTCGGTAACCAGGAAGAAAATAGCTGATAAAGCTTCTGAAACAGGTGAAGCGGTTAAAGATACTATTTCTGAAAAGTTTGATGATCTTAAGGAATATGTAGCATCAAAGTTCGATAAGGTTAAGAATAAGATGGATGAGTTTGAGGAAACCGTCCGCGATACGGAGACTGCCACAACTGAAGGTGAGCAGGTGAGTTAAACATATATAGCCGGTTCCATGGAAAAATCATATCTGGAAGAAAACGTAACAGAAGCTGTTGATGCTACCAGGAAGTATGTGGAAGCTTATATAAAGCTATTCAAGTTGGAATTGCTCGAAAGGTTATCCCGGGTTGTATCCCTGGTAATCACCAATACGCTGATTTTAATGGTGGCTGCACTTTTTGTGTTGTTCCTGTCGCTCTCAGCAGCTATTTTTATCGGCCACCTGATGCATAGCATGGAATTGGGATTCCTTATCATGTCTGCTTTGTTCCTGATGCTGATAGCTGTTATCTGGGTCTTCAGGGGAAAGCTGTTGCTAAATCCGGTAATTAAAAGTTTAAATTCTATCCTTTTCAGCGAAGATGAAAAAGCAGACGATGAAGACTAACATACAGTCATTGGACGACTTAAAAAGGGAGAAAGAAAAAGCCAGGAAACAGATTGCGGTCCAGGAATATGCTATCAGGATGCAGACGAAGGAGATAAAGCATAAATTATCATTTGCTTCCTTGTCTGCTATTGCAATTGATTCGATCAAAAGTAAACTTGTATCATTAGCACCGGGAATGACAGCCGGCCTTGTCAGTAGTTTAGTATCTCGTTTTCGGTCAATGCGTAAGAAGAGGACGAGGAGGAAAGGTAATTCCTGATTCAGTGCTTTCTTAATCCGGAAACAAATAAAAAGGAGCCTTTTGGCTCCTTTTTATTTCACCGCATTTGTCCTCACTTATTAACCACTCAGATTTTAACAGAGTATTTTAAAACGATCAGAATTGAATTCCGACAGACAGGCTTAATCCTTTTGTACGATAATTGTCAGGTTGGTTGTCCAGTTTATTCAAACCCATATCATAGCGCAGGTCAAGCATCATTTGATACTTACTGACCGGGACCAATACGCCGCCTCCCAGTACTAAACCAAAATCAAATGTCTTACCATTTTTGTCGTCGATGGCGGAGGGCGTTTCGCTGTTGGCAGTGATTGTTCTGTCGGATTTTAACATCAATGCAGAGTAGGGCCCTGCATTCAGGTACATTTTATAATTACCGCTTTCAGAGATTGAAGTTGAGTATCTTGCCATGACAGGTAGCTGTAAATAATGGCAATTTACTGTTGTAACAGATCCTGTGCCTACAATGTCCTTTTCATCTGTTCTCCCTTTGCGGAGGTAATTGAGTTCCGGCACTACGGACAGGGAATTGTTCAGAGGTACGGAAGCGAAAATTCCACCGGTATATGAATATGTAAAATGATCATTATCATAAAGATCACCTGCTTTGGAGAAGGTGCTGAGTGTAAGGCCATGACGGGTTCCAAAGGATACCTGGGCGTTTGCAAGAACTGGCAGTAAAATAGCCATTACCATTGCTGTTTTGAAGATGTTTGTCGTTTTCATGATGTTTGATTTTATCTGCCCTGGGGCATGTTAAGTAATTGTTTGTGAATTATTCATTGTTAGACTCTCCGATAAATCGACTAAAACAATTAAATAGTCGAAAATGGAAGAAAAAAAATCACCGTTTAATTATACCATAGAACAGAAAATTGATCAGGCTGTCAAGGCGCTGCTCTATTCCTTCTTCTGCATCTTTTTCCCAGAACATGGGGATTTCCATTCCCTTTAGTGCCGTAACAATGGCAATAGCAGCAAGGGAGGTGTCCTCGATACAGAATTCATTGTTTTCGACTCCTTTCCTGAGAATATCCTCTACGACCTGGATCTCATTCTTGTCGTATTTCATGCGGATCTGATCGATAAACTCCAGGTGGCTGAGGTATTCGCTCTTAATGGCATTGTAGAAATTAGCAAGTTCGCTTATGGTCCTCATCCTGACAAGCACATAGGATTTCAGCTTTTCGCGTGGGTCATCAGCTTCTGAAATTGCTTTCATCAAGGCCGAATTCAGTAAAGCCGCTTCTTTCTCAACCACAGCCTGGAAAATATCTTCCTTGCTGGAGAAATAGTAGTAGATGGAACTCTTTCCCTTCCTTACCGCCTGGGCGATTTCATCCATAGTTGTTTTACGGAAGCCAAACTTGCAAAAGATCTGCCGTGCTACCCCTATTATGGAATCTTTGACTTCGTCCTTGTCGATCACAATCTATTCAATTATAGTTTGAGGCGACAAAAGTAATACAGGATAAATAGTGATGCAAGTTTTTTTCGAATTATTTGGTCGAATGGTCGAAAATAGTTTAAGCCATATTCATATTGATCAGTAAATCAACATGGTATGCTTTTATAAAATGAAGAATTATTTCATTCAAATTTAAGAAAATCTTTCAAAGCCTTATTCATCCCTATGGACTATATCAGGAGAAAAAGCAGGCAAGCAGATCGCAATATATTCTGCTCCACCTCCAAAGGGTGTACTATACTGAACCCATTCATCTTTTTTTGTCAGGATAGCAGATCCTTCTTCAACTAGGTACATTTCATGTTTTGTCCTTACCTCCAGGGTTCCCTTCAATACGATGGTATACTCGTTAAATTCAGGGCACTGCCCTGGTTCCACCCAGCCCTGAGGGCTTTTCATCCTGGCAATACTGACTTCATCAGTCTGGCTGTTTACCTTGCCGAAAAATTCCTGGATAATCTTTTCTTTTGTCCCGGCGGCTTTGATAATAGAAGGTGATTTGATAATCTGAGGCATTGGATTGTTGTTAGGTGTTGTAAATGAACTATGTGAGAATATGTTGTTTTTTGATAGCTTCTTAAGTTTTGGTAATGCTGATTTCTTTCAGTGCGAACCCTGGATATAATCAGGTTTTCCAGCAATAAAAGATGGTCCTTTACGGATATATCTGATGTTGGCTTTCATTTCTTTGAACTGATCTGGTATTTTTCGATCCTGAATCGTTTTGTTTCTTCTTCATTCATGTTTTCAGTTGCAGATTGAAATATGAAGCCCGGAGATTTATTTTTCCATTTCATGAGGAATTCTTCAGTAATGGATTCATTCACTTTCCATGCTTCACCCAGGAACCAGCCAAGTCCTTGCTGTACTTCCTTTTCCTTATCCAACATCAAAGCTGACAGGAAATCTAAGTAAGGACTGATTTCTTTATTCGCTTTCATAGGTTTGATAAGCCCGACAGCAACGGCCCTTCTCTGGAATTTATTGGAAGCTGATTTCCAATCCTCTAGTTCCTTTAATCCAATCATATTGTTTTGAAATAACGGGAAAATGAGTTCAGTACTGATTACGTCTGCATGAGCCCAGTTAGTAATTCCAAAAGTGAACCAGAACTCAAGTTCATGGATTGTTTTGGATGAGAAGTCTTTTTCGAATGCTTTTGTGAGGAGAATTGCGAAGCTGGTTTCTTCGTATTTAGGACTTCTGACCAGTATCCTGCAAGTTTGCTGAATGAGTTTATAACCCGCACCAGCGTCGAGGATTTCCATCACAGTTTCCTCGATCTGCTCCAGTTTAAGGCCATAGGCATCATAACCATCCTGGAAATACTTAGAATATTTGGCAACAATTGCCGGGTCGGTATTCTCCCTGCATATCTCCCTGATCTCTTCAACTAATTCGCTTGGTGACATGTCAATTTTTTGATTTGAACTCCTTCAATTTTGGGCTATTAAATATATACAAACTAAATATGACCGGGCTGGTTATTCTATTGTCTTTTCTTACTCATAATCTTGCTCTGCCGATAAGTTCCCATTATTGCTTAACCAGAATTTTTGATTGCTGATGATCATTAGAAAGAAGTTTCAGAACATAATTGCCTGCTGGTAATTTTTGCAGGGAGATATTTGCTTCACCTTTTTTTAATTTTCCCCTAAGCCATTTCCTGCCTTGAATATCAGATAATTCATAACGAATTTCATCCACGTTTAAAGTAGAATAGATCGTAATTCTGTCTGAAGCAGGATTTGGCCAGACAGAAAACCCGGTATTAGCGTCGGATTCTGAAATGGATTGTGGGTGAAGCTGTTCCAATATCTTGGATCTCCTAAGGAGAAGAAATGGTTTTATGCCATAAGGAGTGTGTTGGTCAATAGTTTGATCGTAGCCATTGTAAAAATCTGAAACGGAATATCCCCAGTCCAGTGTTCTATAGGTATCTGCTTCGGCGGCCGATGAAATTAAATTGCGAAGGCTGTCAATATGGGGGAAAATGGAATCGGGCAGTGTAAATCTTCGGACAATGGTGTCAAGATACTGCTCATATTTAGCTTTAAGAGCAGGTACATTCAATAATCCGGTAGCAAGTGGCCTGGGTTCTGAAAGCATTAGCCATTGCTTGCAATCCCTGGTTGCCCAGTCCTCATTCATCCAATCAACTCCAAATGTGTTGTCGGTATCATAGGTAATGTATTCAAATTTCCCGGTGGCTAGGTTGTGATAAAGGAAATAATTGTTCTTGTTGTACATATAGTCATCCCAATTTCCGGTTGCTACGTCCAGTGCAAAGGCTTTAAGAGTTTCGTCAATATCGAGCAGGTTTGATAACTGGGAGACAAATGCAGGGTTTTCGGGATGGTCAAGCAAGGTGATAAGCGCAACCAGGTCGCTGTAATCGTCTGTTGTTTCATTTGTTTGCAGTTCATATACCCTTCCACCTGTAGCAGTTGTATTCAGGAGGTCTTTATACGATTGCTGGTTATCATTAATGTATTCCAATGTTGCCGGGTATGTGCATTTATAGAGGTTGCCGCTATTTTCGGGATATACACGTTGCAGCCAGTCTTTGTCGAATTCTTCAAGGTTTGTGTAGAGACCGTAATAGGAATTATTTATATATAGCCTGACGAAGTTGGTTCGCCTTTCTGCCATTCCCAAATTTTTCCATGTATCATAGAAAAGCTTTTCCCTTATGAGTGTAGGGTCGTTATGCTGTCCATTCAGGTTTATTTTCTTGACGCCCTGGTACTTTCTACCTTGAGCGTATTCATTAAAACTCAGTTTAAAGGATTTTTTCTGCGAAAACCTTGATGTGTTTCCCCTCAGCCTGAAACCAATGTTTTCGAGTGTATCCCTGCCCGAACTGTAATCAAAAATGAACCTTGCTTTTACATAGTGATCTGACAACACATTATCCATGATCCAATTGAGCGAATCAGGAGGTATTTCGATATATACGGTATTTACCTGTGAATCATCGAAAAGTGAATTTTGAGCGGAAGCTTTCAGGCTTACCAAACCCAGGGCTAGAACCAGGAATGGAAAGAAATAAGGATGAGAGGGAAGTGATTTCATTAAGAAATTGCAGCTGGTGAGGTTCGAAGTTCAAAGATACATCCAATGTTTTTAAAGGATAGGAATAATTTCAGCCTGCAATAAAAAAAGAGCCCCGGAAACCGGAGCCCTCTTTGGAGTTATAAGTTATAAGTTATTGGTTATAAGTTATAGGTTATTGGTTGATTTTGTATTACATTGAATCAAGTCCAATAGCACTAATAACTAATTTCTAGTAACTATTAACTAATCACCATTAGCTTTTACACCAATCCCTGGGCAAGCATAGCTTCAGCAACCTTAACGAAGCCACCGATGTTGGCACCCTTAACGTAGTTGATGAAATCGCCTTCTTTACCCCATTTGATACAGGTCTGGTGAATGTTGATCATGATGTTGTGCAGTTCCTGGTCAACGCGTTCGCGTGTCCAGCTGAGGCGCATGCTGTTCTGGCTCATTTCAAGGCCTGAGGTAGCAACACCACCGGCGTTGGCAGCTTTACCAGGTCCGTACATGATTTTCTTTTCAATGAAATGATCAACGGCTTCAATTGTTGAAGGCATGTTGGCTCCTTCTGATACAACAATACATCCATTTGCAACCAGTGTTTTGGCATCGTCGCCGTTCAATTCATTCTGGGTAGCGCAAGGAAGAGCGATGTCGCACTTAACACCCCATGGGGTCTTACCTTCAACAAATTCGCAATTGTATTTCTTTGCGTAATCGCTGATGCGACCGCGTTTGATATTCTTAAGTTCCATAACGAAAGCAAGCTTTTCAGCTGTAATTCCGTTTGGATCATAAATGTAACCGTTTGAATCGCTGAGGGTAACAACCTTGCCACCAAGTTGGTTAACTTTTTCAGTAGCATACTGGGCAACGTTACCTGAACCTGAAATAACAACAGTCTTTCCTTTGAAGTCCATATTGCGTACTTTCAGCATTTCTTCTGCGAAATATACACAACCATAACCAGTAGCTTCAGGACGGATCAATGAACCACCCCACTCAAGTCCTTTACCGGTAAGAACGCCGGTGAACTCGTTACGGATGCGTTTGTACTGTCCGAACATGAAACCAATTTCACGGCCACCAACACCTATGTCCCCTGCAGGAACGTCGGTATCAGGTCCGATATGGCGCTGAAGTTCTAACATGAATGATTGGGTGAACTTCATAACTTCATTGTCACTCTTGCCTTTAGGATCGAAATCAGATCCACCCTTACCACCGCCCATAGGAAGTGTAGTGAGGCTGTTTTTCAAAACTTGTTCGAAAGCAAGGAATTTCAAGATGCCAAGATTCACTGTGGGGTGCAGGCGAAGGCCGCCTTTGTAAGGGCCTATTGCGCTGTTCATTTCGATACGGAAACCACGGTTGATCTGGAATTCTCCCTTGTCGTCCAGCCAGGGAACGCGGAACATGATAACACGTTCGGGTTCAACCATACGCTCAAGAATTCCCTTGTATTTTGGGTTTTCTTCAACAAAAGGCATCAGTGATAAAACTACTTCTTTCACTGCCTGGTGAAATTCAACTTCACCTGGATTCTTGGCAATAACTTTTGCCATGAATTGATCGACTTTCTGGTCAATGATACTGTTTGACATAGTAAATAATGTTAAGTTATTGTATTGGGGTATTGTAATTTCGCGCAGCAATATTAATCATATTGTATTGAACCGCAATGTTTTTTTGGTTTTTTCTGTTATTTCAGTAACAACTGTAATTTGAAGAAAAACAAGTAGTTGCAGACGTTTTTTTATGATTAAGAAAATTTCTTACTAAATTCAGTAAATTACTTAATTTGCAAAAGTCAAAATACCTCTTTCTGTTGAATGTATTGACACTCTCGATACAGCAATTACGGATTGATGAAAAGTTAAGCCAGAGAATATGTAAATAGGCTTATTTTATGATTTGAGGCTGAATGAACTTATCGGTAGGAACTACCCAAGAGCATCATACAAGCCTAAAGAATATACTGTAGTTGTTGAGGATTTCAGTACTTTTAATTTTTGAACTACCGAACTATTTTTATTGCTAAATTCTATGACCGGAGAAGAAGAACTCAATCAACCCCGTGAGATTCAGCGCCTGCTCTTTGAACGTTCAGAACGTCTTAAAGAGCTTGCTGCCATAAACCAAACTACAGATATATTAAAAGAAGGGAAACCACTCGACGAAACGCTGCAGCAACTGGCAAAGCTTTTCCCTTCAGCCTGGCAATACCCGGAATACACGGTTTGTTGCATTACGTTTGGCGCTAAGGAGTACCAGTCACCCGGTTTTGCCCGTACCCGATGGTTGCAGCGTCAATCTTTCGATGTAATTGATGGCCGCACAGGATACATTGATATTTATTACCTCAAAGACTTCATACTTTCCGATGAGGGGCCCTTTCTGAAAGAAGAACGTCATCTCATTATCAATCTTGCCAATGCCATCACCGGTTATCTGAATAGTATTTCAGCCAGGGAATTACTTAAGAAATCACGGCTTGACGAATCCTTTCAGCCTCCCTCAGTGCCGGTAAGGGAATCAAGTATGCCAGGCAGGCAACTGCTGCAACGATTTCTCAATAAAAATAATTACAACAGGGATATCTACCATGACCTCATGCCTTTTAAGGTGAAGGAGATACTGCTTGTTGCAAACTTATACGATGCTTACTCGATTGAACGGGAAGGGAGATTTTCTGAATATGTACTGGGTGAATATCACCAGCTTAGTTTGACATCCGTTCCCCGTATAACAGGCGTTTCATCTGCTGAAGAGGCTTTCGAGCAGCTGAATTCAAAGCATTACGACCTGGTCATTTTTATGGTTGGGGTTGATAAAGTTATGCCTGTTGCCCTTTCTAAAGGAATCAAGCAGGCTTTTCCATATGTTCCTGTTTACATGCTGCTCAACAATAATACAGATGTTGAATTTTTTGTGAATGAGAAAAGGAAATTCGGTGCCATCGACCGCATCTTTGTTTGGAACGGGGAAAGCAAGGTGTTTTTTGCAATGATCAAATTGCTTGAAGATGAGATCAATGTAGAAAATGATACACGAATAGGCCTGGTAAGGGTCATTCTTCTGGTGGAAGACAGCCCGCAGTATTATTCCCGCTACCTGCCGCTTTTGTATGGCATTGTAATGGATCAGACCCGGAGGATCATCGATGATGTTAGTACAGATGAACTCTACAAGGTGCTCAGGCTTCGCGCAAGGTCGAAAATCCTGCTAGCTGCCAATTATGAAGAAGCAATGGGGATTATTAATGATTATAAGGATTACCTGCTATGCCTCGTTACAGATGTGAAGTTTGAAAGGGGCGGTGTTTTGGATGACGCTGCCGGTTTTAAACTCGTGGAATATGTTAGGCAGAATCTTCGCGACCTGCCTACCATCATTCAGTCATCCGATCTTGAAAATGCAACAACTGCCTATGAGTTGAGAGCAACCTTCATAGATAAGAACTCTGAAAGCCTCTCACAGGATTTCAAGAGTTTTATAATGCACTACCTTGGTTTCGGCAATTTCATTTATCGCGACAAGGATGGACACCAGATAGCAATTGCCAAATCCCTTCGTGAATTTGAAAACCAGCTCAGGACAATACCTGATGAATCTCTTATCTACCATGCCCGGAAGGATCACTTTTCTCTTTGGTTGATGGCCAGGGGCGAAATTCAGGTCGCCCGAATCATTAATCCACAGAAAGTTACTGATTTTGAGAGCCCCAGAGAACTGAGAGCATACCTGCTGGATGTTATTCAACAGTTCAGGAATGAACAAAACAAAGGCAAGATCATTCCTTTTGAAGAATCTGCAATTACGGATGAGCACAATGTTGTAAGCCTGGTTCCCGGTCTGTTGGGTGGAAAAGGGCGTGGATTGGCCTTCATCAATTCACTCATCTACAACTATGATTTTAATTTCCATGTTCCAAATATAAACATACGCTCACCTAAAACTTCCATTATTGGAACGGATGAGTTTGAGTACTTTATGGAACGGAACAAAATTTATGATAAGCTCAATAATGCGGAAAGTTATGATGAGATCAAGAAGACCTTTGTAGAAGGCGTTTTATCTGATACCATTATCAGGCGTTTACGGGTTGTCCTGAAACTCATCGAAAAACCGCTTGCCGTTCGATCCTCGGGCCTATTTGAGGATTCGCTTTCCAGGCCTTTTGCAGGGATCTTTGAGACCTACCTGCTCCCCAACAACCACCCGGATATCAATGTGCGGTTGCAACAACTTATGACTGCTATTAAGCTGGTTTATGCCTCCGTTTTCTCACCAGAAGCCAAGGGTTATATCGAAGCTATCAACTATAAGCTGGAAGAGGAGAAGATGGCTATTGTGATACAGGAAGTTGTAGGAAATCAATATGAAGAAGTTTATTATCCCCATATTAGCGGGGTTGCCCAATCTTACAATTATTATCCTTTTGGACATATGAAACCGGAGGAAGGATTCGCTATAGCAGCTCTTGGATTGGGGAAGTTTGTAGTGGACGGAGGAAGTGCATACCGCTTCTCTCCTAAATATCCGGCGACCGAAAATTTCAGTCCCAAGGACCTTTTCAAGAACTCACAGACCAAGTTTATTGCCGTTGACCTTGCCAAGAAAGAATTCAATCTGCTTGAAGGCGAAATGGCCGGGCTTTGTGAGCTAGATATCGATGAATCTGAACGCCATGGGACGTTGAAGCACCTGGCTTCAGTTTACGATCCCGACAATCAGAGGATCATCCCAGGCATTACGTCTGCCGGCCCCAGGATCATCAATTTTTCGAATATCCTGAAATATGATTATATGCCCATGGCCAGGACCATCGAAACAGTCCTGGATATTGTGAAGGAAGCTATGGGAACCCCTGTAGAGATCGAATTTGCTATCGACCTTAACCGGGACGAAAACTATAAGACCACATTCTACCTGCTTCAAATCAAACCGCTAATTGGAACAGAGCAGGATTTCAGCGTTGATCTGTCTGAAATTCAGAAAGAGTCGATGATCATGTTATCAAATAAAGGAATGGGTAACGGGTTGATCTCTGATATTACAGATGTTATATTTGTGGATACTGTTACTTTTGATAAAAGTAAGACCGAAGAGATGGTAAAGGAGATCGAGGAATTAAACAGCAAGATGAGGAAGGAAGGCAGGAAATATGTGCTGATTGGACCTGGACGCTGGGGTACTCGTGACCGTTGGATTGGGATTCCAGTAAACTGGCCCCAGATAAGCAATGCCAAGGTAATTGTTGAAACCAGCCTGGAAGCCTATCCGTTGGATGCATCCTCCGGCTCACACTTCTTTCATAATGTTACTTCGATGAATGTAGGTTACTTCTCAGTGCAGCCTGAATTAGGGAACAGTTTTGTTGATTATGAATTCCTAAAGCGGCAGGAATTGATAGAAAGCACCAAATTCTTCAGGCATGTTCGTTTTCCATCTCCAATAAGCATTAAGATGGATGGGAGAAAGAGGCTGGCTGTCATTACCTGGAATGAATGAAAAGAGGCAGATCATGCAGCCGATTTACCAGGCTGCAATGGTCTGCCATTTCTAAGACAATTTATTCTAATCACTACATCTTCCTGGTAATTAATTAAGAGAGGATTACTTGATGCTCTCAAATTCTTTTGTTTTCGCAATGAAAATATCGGAATTCCCCTGGTTAATAAGTTCTTGTTTTCCAAACCGGCAGTCTTTCTCATAAACGCCTGTTAAGTATACATTGCTATCCTTATCGATGCTAATAGCTATAGGTCGGTCATATCCTTTACCGCCAGCCTGGTTGGTGCCGAGTACATTTCCTTTTTCGTCGTATTTTACAACAAATATATCCCAATCGCCCTCGCTGGGATGAGTGGGAGACACCGCAAATGAAGCATTGAATTCGCCTGCAACATAAATATTACCAGATGAATCCAGCTTGATGGCACGGCCTTTTTCACTGTTCTTGCCTCCGGATTGTTTCACCCAGGCTACTGTTCCATCTGGGCCGTATTTGGCTACAAAACAATCATCTGTCCCAATACTTTTTAAAGTATTATGACCAAATGTTGCTGCTCCATCAAAAGATCCTGTGACAAATGCATTTCCCTCTGCATCTGTCGTAATTCCAAATGAGCGGTCCACTCCCTTGAATCCGCCGGCCTGTCTTGCCCATAACTCAACCCCTTTCGAGTCGTATTTGGCGACGAATATGTCATCATCTCCATTACTTGTCATTTGTGTCCTTCCAAAATTTACAATTCCTGAAAACCAGCCGGTAACATAGGCATTACCATTTCCATCAGTAGCTAAAGCTGTTGCTTCATCACGTCCACCTCCACCTACGCTTTTTATCCACCTAAGGTCGCCATCGTCTGAATAGTCAGCAATGAAGATGTCTTCCTTACCATTGCTGTTAAGGGTGAAATTCTTGAAATTTGACGTTGAAGTCAGGATACCTGTAACAAATACGTTTCCTTTATTATCTGCAGCGACAGCTTTCCCAAATTCAGCAAGTTTACCACCACCTGATTTCACCCATTCAAAATTTCCATCAGAGTTGAGTTTAGCCAGGAAGAAATCCTTATCTCCATTGCTTTTAAGCTGGTTTTTTCCAAACGATGCCGTACTGGTAAAATAACCTGTAACATAGATGTTATTCTTTTCATCTATTGCAATGCCATTAGCTTCATCTCCGTCAGGACCACCCGCCTGGGTTACCCAGACAAGTTTTCCATCAGCTGTAAATTTTGCAATAAAAATGTCATAATACCCCAAACTTGTAAGTCGCTTTTCACCAAATGAAGCAGTCCCATAAAAGCTTCCAGCTACAAATACATTCCCGTAAGAGTCATTTACAATACCGGTGGCAAAATCTACTTCCTGCCCACCGGCCGATAGAGCCCATTCCCAGTTTTGTGCGTCAGAATTACTGGCGTACAATGTGCAAAGCACAAAAGCAATTGCTGATTGGATGATCGTTTTCATTGTTGTTATAGTTTATTATTTCTAAACTTATTTACATGGAAAAAGATTGTTAAGCCCCCTCGTTTTTCACAATATTTAAGAATAGCAGCTTTTTAGAAGTTTCCTCTATCGAGAATCGTGGCTGATGACTCGATCACAATAAAAAAATAATCAGTACCGTATTACGTTTATTCATTTTACGGATTCAGTATAGCTAATAAAGCTAACACTTACCTATATATCGGCCCTATGATGAACCCTTCCTCCGGCTTCCCTTCTGTTCCCGGAAAACTTTGGCAATTGACCAATACCCTGGTTGAAATATATGATCAAGGCATTGATGAGATAATTGCAAGCAGGGATGATGAACCGGTTCACAGATCGGTATACAATATTTTGGATGAAGTCGATGAATTTCGTCTTCCGGAACACCGGATTACAGGCCGAACCCACCCCTTTGATGCAACAATGATCAGTTTTGACAGGAGTAGCCTGAAACTTACTTTCCTGATCAGTTTAGTTAAGCCAATGCGCGTAATCGGAGAGGTTTATGGAGAAGATGGCAAATTTACAAAGCATCTTTTTGACAAGGTGCTGAAAAGAGGATTGACCGAAATCACCGGAGTGGGCTGTAAAAATCAACACGGGGCATTTGTTATCCTGCTTCATTCGAATGAAGGAATGAAAAGTTTCAGGATCAGAGATTAAACTGGATTACCGCCTGTTTTTGCCAGGATTGCAATTCTGAATGATTTCCAATCTAAACATTCTGGTTTAATTATCGTTATATTTAGCTTATCAATATTTCCGTATGGATTTTTCTAACAATGCAGTCCAAAACAGGAAGAATACCCTGTACGTTGTGCTTTCATGCCTTTTTATTACCAATGCGATCATAGCAGAATTTGGCGGAGTCAAGATCTTTTCTGCGGAACAAATGCTTGGCCTTAAGCCAGCCCATCTGCATCTCTTTGGTTCTGTACTGGACTTTAATATGAGTGTTGGCGTGCTGATCTGGCCATTTGTATTTATCCTTTCCGACATCATGAATGAATTCTTCGGAAAGTCCGGGGTGAGAAGGATCAGCTACATCACTGCCATCATGATTGCCTATGGATTTATGGTTATACTTGCCTGGACGAAAATGCCAGCTGCAGAATTCTGGCTTCAACTGAATGGACAGGATTCCCAGGGCAGGCCCTTTGATGTCAACTTTGCTTATTCGACAATTTTCAGGCAGGGCCTGGGAATTATTATTGGCTCTCTTACGGCTTTCCTGGTCAGCCAATTTGTCGATGTATACTCATTCCATTATTTCAGAAAGATTACCGGGCACCGTTATCTATGGCTGCGTGCAACTGGGTCTACAGTAATCTCGCAGCTTATTGATAGTTTCCTGATCCTTATTATTGCGTTTTACTTTTTTGGAAACTGGAGTATCGGTCAGGTTCTTAAGGTCGGGCTGGTGCAATATTGCTATAAAGTGCTACTGGCCATAGGATTAACTCCCCTGGTTTACCTGGCACATTTTATCATTGACCGGTACCTCGGCAAAGAAGTATCTGTGCAGATGGTAGAAGAAACCAACGAAAACTGGTAATTCTCAGCCGGGGATGAATCGAACCGCTGAGGCTTTGAAGTGAATAAAACAGGACTGGCCTTCTTTCAGTCCCATGTTTTGAAGAGATTCTTGCGTAATAACTGAATAAATCGGGATACCAATATCTGCTACTATTTCAATTCCTGAGCGCGTAGGTACAATTTCCAGGATAACTCCCTTGAAGTTATTGACGGCACTCGTTTCTACAGGATCTTTTGAAAGAAAGATGTCCTCGCTCCTGACCAATATAAAACCATCCCTGTTTCCTTCGGATGCAGGTAGTTTAATAAGGATGGTTTCATTAATCAAAGCTTCATTCCCTTCGTCACTGCGTTTAACTCTGTAGAAATTCCTTGCACCTGTAAAATGGGCAACAAACTGGGATTTTGGGTGTGAGAATACTTCAGATGGAGTCCCTGATTGCAAAATTTCCCCTTTATGCATCACCGCTATGATATTCCCAAGTGATATTGCTTCTTCATAGTCATGGGTAACATGGATGATTGTTTGACCCCAACGGTTTAATTGCCTTAGCAGGCTTCTCAGTTCTGATTTCAGTAAGCTGTCGAGGGAAGCCAAAGGCTCATCCAGCAATAGAATCTCAGGCTTTTGTACTAAAGCCCTTGCCAGGGAAACACGTTGCAATTCACCGCCTGAGAGTCTTGAGGGTTTTCTGTCCAATAGTCCGGTTATGCCTAGTTTTGATGCAATATCAGAGATAATTTCCTTCTTTTCCTTCGCGTTTTTAACTAGTCCATGTAAAGGGTAGGCAATGTTTTCATACACTGTCATATGTGGAAATATGGCGTGATCCTGGAAAACGAGGCCAATCTTCCTGTGTTGGATTTTCGTATGAGTGATGTCATTACCGCCAAGCTGTATTGTGCCAGAATCGGGTGTTACCAGGCCGGCAATTATCTCCAGGAGAACGGATTTTCCTGCGCCGGAAACACCCAGGAGCATGAAATAATCACTGCGGTTAATTGAAAAACAGATATCTTTTAGCCCAAAGGTTGAAAACTTCCTGGAAATCTTATCCAGGCGCAGCAGTGGTGTAGGGCTAAGGTTATTCATCGTTATCAGAATTTTTTTCTTTAGCCAGTGCCCTTAATAAAATGAAGACTGCCAGGGTGATCAGGATGAAAAGGACAGATACAGGCCTTGCATATTTCAGCCCGAAAGAACCAAACCTTTCATAGATAAGCACCGGAGTGACCATAGGATGGTAGGCTACAACGATAACAGCGCCAAATTCACTCATTCCCCTGGCAAACATCAGGATCAGGCCGGAAAGAATGTTTCTCCATGCAAGAGGAAGGGAAATGGTGAAAAATACACGCATAGGAGAGGCTCCAAGCGTTAAGGCAGCTTTTTCGAGCCTGAGGGGGACTGCTGAAAAGCCGTCCCTTGCAGCATTTATTAAGTAAGGCAGGCTGACAAAAGCCATTGCGATTATAATACCTGCCGGGTTTCCAACGAAATTCAATCCAACGGCTGAGCCCAGCTTACCAAGAACAGAGTTGCGTGAGATAAATCCCAGCAAGGCAATCCCTGCAGCTGAATGTGGTATTACAACCGGGATATCAATAATGCCGGTTACAACCCGTTTGAGGGGGAATTTTCTTCTTGCAAGGAGGTAGGCAAATGGAACTGCGGCAATTGCAAAAAGCAGGGTTGCTGCCATGGAAGTCCATAAGGTAAGCCAGATGCTGTCTCTTACTTCACTTTCCTTAGCAGTTTCAAACAGTCCCTGAGGGGTGGTGTTGAGAATCATCCCTAATAAAGGCGCTAAAATAAAGAGCAGGATGATAGCCCCAAGGAAAAGGAAAATGGAATGAATGGGAGGATTGCTCTTTGATGCCATTTTTAATCACGAATTTCCTTAACGCCATTCGGTTTGTGATGACTCGAAGAAACTGGTGACTACAAAAATAGGAGCATTATCTTAAAAAATCGCTGAATTAGAGCCCTGGAATTGCAAATTGTTTCAATTCCTTAGGAAGTTTATCATAATTCTTCGTTGGCAGAGGGATTACAGAAGGCTGGCCATCTTTAAGCAATATCTTGATGCCCTGATCCCGGTTGAGCATGAATTTGACAAATGCCAATGCTGCAGCTTTATTGGGAGCATTTTTAAGGATAGTTACTCCATATACCATCGGTTCTCCCTTGACCATATCCTTGGATCCTGGTTCTTTACCGCTGATCTCTGTACAGGCAGTAGCATAATACTTGGCAAATGCCGGGTTTTTCAGGTTGATCTGGTCCGGAAGGGTTACAATCCCAAGTTGATGCTGAATTGCAACGGATTTATAAATAAAGATATAATCAACACTTCCTGATTCAAGTAAAGCAACCAGGTCAACTTCCTTTGGGCGCATGTAATTCTGGTCCTTTGCAAGGAATTTAGCTGAAAGCCCTGGTTTCTTGTAAAATTTCTCAGCAAGCTGCAATGCAAGAACTGTGCGGTATCCACAGGGATCAGAATTAGGATCTGCTCTTGCAAACACAACATCATCTTTCAGCAATAAATCCATCCAGTTCTTGTCATTTACCTGGGAAGCATATTTCGATTTGGGTGTATAAACGATGGATAATTCATTGCTGACAAATTTGATATTCCAGTCGGCATATTTTGGAATCAGCATATTGTCAATCACTGAATAGTCGGCAGAGGCCATGATATCGCAGGGTTTATTGAGATCGGTGATCTTCCTGGCTGAGGCTACACTGCCGGCTGATTCCATAAGAACTTTTACATTCGGGTAGACTTTATTAAATGCTGCGGCTATATCTTTCATGGGTACTGCAAGACTACCGGCATGAAATATTACCAGGTCGCCGGAAACAATACTTTTTTGGGGCTGTGCCCAGCAATAGTTAACAGCAGAGTAAAATGCCAGCAGCAGGCATATGATCTTAACATTCATGAGCAAAAGAATTTCGTGGAATTCAATAGTTCCCGGGCTCCGGGATTTGCACCGCAAATATACAATTCGCAATGCCTTGTTGTTAGCAACAAATCTGCCTGAATTCTTAAAGTTCATTAAAATCCTGCTGAATCAGCAAGAAAGAATCCTTTTTGAATCAGGATAATCAATCAACGTACAAGGTTAACTACTCCCCTGATTGGAACGGATTGTGAGAAAGTATTTCCAACGGGTTTGTCGAAAGTGATGATATAAGTATAAACTCCTGCCGGGCAATCTGCTCCTTTGAATTTTCCATCCCAGGCTGAATCCACGTTATTTCCTTCAAAAACAAGCTGTCCCCAGCGGTTATAGATATATATTTTGTAATTATTGAGCGCACTTCCTTCGCTGTATAAAGCCTTAAAGGTATCGTTGTAGGTATCGTTGTTGGGCGAAAATGCTGAGGGGATAAACAGGGCAGCAGGGCAAGTTACAAGTTCAACCTTGGCGGTATCTTTACACCCATATTTATCAGCTGCAACAACCCAATATTTCCCAACCCCGGTGTTTGGAATACTCTCATCTTTACTATCATTCTGCCATAGATATGATGAATATCCTGTTCCAGGACTTAGTGTAGGTGTTTGCTCCACACAAAGCTTATCGGTATTTGCAAGTTTAACATCAGGCAGCTGGTGAATCTCGATCTTAATACTATCCTTGCTCGAACAAAGCTTTGAATTGATCGATTCCAGGAAATAATAGCCACTATCGGCAAGTAGGGCATCTGGATGGTAGTATGTTAAAGCTGTATTCTTTGTGCCATCCGGAAGAGTCCACACGTTTGTGTTCACAGTTTCACTTGCCTGCAGGTCAATAGCTTCGCCCACACAAACGTCCTTATTCCCAATTATGGTATCATTTGGTGCCTGCGAAAATGTCAGTTGCCCGGAAGGTGAAACTACATTCAGTGCTAACCCGGTCTGATCAGTTATACCACATCCAGGCTTTAGTAATTTATCATAGGTCAACAATCCAACCCCGGAACTAAGCCCCAAGAATGTTACGCTAAATAAAGGATCTCCATCAGGGATGTTGATCGAAGGAGTTGTAATATCATTAAAATAAATTTCTCCTAAGGTTGAATGATCTTCCAGGTAATTCAGGAACTGCGGGTTGACATTGGTAATAGCTATACATTTTGCCAACAGCTTATCATATTTCAGGCACAACCTGACGTTTTTTACATTTGCAAACCCTTTTGCTGTAAGCCCTATGTTTATTGTATTCCCAGGACAGGCGGTGCTACTGTCGGCTGCCAGGAACACTGAACCGGCAACAATGGTATTGTTAATGACAAACAGTTGTTTGGTATAGCAGTAATTATCTTTCACCCATAAATAAGTAGGGGTGTTGGACTGACTAAGGTTGTTGAAGTCCCCGCTTGAACTCCAGCTTATGCTGTCAATTGAATATTGAATTTGGGTTCCCGATAAGCTGGTTCCAATTGCATGCAAGGTCCCATCTCCCTGCCCGTTTATCTCATCTGTAGTAATTAATGTGGGAATAGATACAGCATTGATGTAAATCTTCAGATCCTGGCTGTTTCCTGAAGTACAGCCCGATATTTTACAGGTTGCCGTATAAGTAGTATCTATTGACGGGCTCACGTGAATGGTATCCCCGGTCATATTGTTGTTCCATTTGATAATTCCGCCTGTGCATCCACTTGCAAACAGGTCAATGGTTTTACCAGGGCATATCCATTGTGAACTGGAGTTAACTGCAGGCGGTGTGGGGTTTGAGGGGGATGAAATCAAAGCAGATTTAGCAGGATCCGAGGTGCATCCATTGGCGTTGGTTACAGTGATGCCTGTTACAGAACCTGAAAACTGTGAGCCGATTGAAATTTCCCCGTTGACATCGGCTTGCTGGTTGGTTAGAGTAATCGGGACCAGGTCCTTGTTTATATAATGGACGGTATATGTGGCTCCCGCTACAAGTCCCTGTATGGTAAAACTTCCGTTTGGAATTGTACAGGATGTAGCCGCCATGGTATCAACATTTGTAATTACCGGCAGTGGTGAAACATCAATAAATTGTTTTGCAGTATCAGAACTGCAGCCGTTTAATGTGCTGATCAGCCAATAGGTTGCAGGGGACGATGGTTTTACAGTTATTGATGTTGAATCGACACCCGTACTCCAGGCAAGTGTACCTGAATATCCCTGTGCACTCAGTACAGTTGCTTTTCCGGAACAAACAGAAGTGGATTGTGCACTTATTCCAGGAGTATTTGGTTTCGGTTTAACGACCACTGAAATAGTATCGCTGTATGGGGAAGTGCATCCAAGTGCACTACAGTAAGCATAATAAGAAAAGGAAGCTCCGGGAGTAGGAGAATAGGGCGTTCCTTGCCCACCATCACTCCAGTATATAGTTCCTGTGCAATTTTGCGCAATTAGTGTTACAGATTTACCCAGGCATATTATAGTATCTGATAAAGCCTGTATTAAAGGTGCTTGTCCGCCACCGGGACTGCTTATCGTTACTGGCAGTGACGGATCTGAAGAGCATCCGGTCGCAGGGTCAGTTACTGTAATATTAACATAGGTCCCGGCCGGCCTGTTATTGTCAACTACAGTATCATTTACGCTCAGAATATTTTTTTGAACAGGAGTTCCATTGAAAGTGTAGTTAACCTGGTAGGTATAATTTGACTGTGAGACAGGTATTTTCAGCTTGCCATCATCCAGTCCGCATTGCGAGCAATTTACAGCGATGACAGTACCCATGATCGGCCTGGCATTTACTGTAAATTGAATGGTATCGCTGTGACCGGATTGACAATTATTACCAGATAAACAGGTGGCCCAGTATTGTGCTCCAGGTGTTGGATTGACCTGGTAACTGCTTCCTGTGTATGCTCCTCCCATCCAGGTAACAGTTCCGTTGCAGTTAGTAGCATTAAGAGTAATTACATCCCCGCTGCAAATTGTACTACTTGCAGGTGCTGCTATATTTATTAACGGAGCCGAAGGACCTAAAGGAGGATTAAGGAGATAAGGGCCCTTAGGTAGAGACTGGCATGCTCCTATGGCAGCAATAATGTTGCTGTAAGTTCCAACCCCAAGGTGGAGGATGTTCAGAGTGCCAGTCGGGCTGCTAAGGATGTTTACGGGTGTAATGGGTGTTAAATCCTTGGAGTAGGAAACCGTGTACCAGGTGTTTGGAACAAGATTGCTGAGAGTCAGGTAACCATTATCCACACCACAGGTATCAGGGTTGTGTGGTGTTACAAAAGGATCTGGAGGGGTGATTGCCCTTACGGTCAAAGTGTCAAACATGTTTGAGGCACAACCCGGATATGCCGCAAAGTTGGCAGTTGCCCTTAAGTGGCAGGGGCCGTTGCCATTAAGAAGAATTGAACCAAATGAAATGGACTGTCCTGCTATACCGCTGATCGTGTCAAGCAGGGTATTTGGAACCGGGCAGTCAGAATACAATTTATAGGTAACACCTGCTTCGGAACTTGAAAGGTTGATCTGTGCACCTCCTGAGGTAGTGCAATAAACAGTGTCGCCGGTAAGTACCTGCTGAACAGGAGCAGAAGGGATAACAAGGTTGAAAACTCCTACGGAATCCACATTCGTCTGATAGGCTCTGCCTCTCCCAAAATTGTATCCATTCGGGTTTATTTCATCTGCTGTGAACCTGTAAGCAAACACCCTGTAAAAAACAGAGATTCCGCAGCCGGTTACATATGGGTCTATGTAGAAGTTCTGACTACCGGGGATCATAGCCAGAACAGTTCCTCCGGGAGCAGGCAGGGTATTGCCTGCAGAGTAAGTCCAACCATCGGCTGGAACACCAAAAGAGTTGGTAGTATTCCGAACAACCATATAGCCAGTGGTGTTATCAGCAGGTACCGGGTCTATTACTCCGGGACTCCAGTCCAGTCGTACCTGTGAGTTGGAGACCTGTGGTACGATCGTCATGGTGGTTGGTTTCCACTTCGGCTCCCTGGTTCTTTGCCAGAAGGTGCAGTTGCCGAGAGGGTAAGTTCGGCCAGCGACACCATCCGAATTAGGGATGCCCCTTGATATCCCTGCATTGGGATAGGCTCCTCCTGCTACACCGGTTCCTGTATATGTCGAACCGGATTGTGGTGCTGTAAAGCCGTATTTTGTTGTATCTGTGCCTGGTATTACAAAACAGGAGTTATTATTAGCAAGTGAAAGTGTGCTGTGATTTAATTTAGGAAGAGGAAGGTTGATCCAGCATGTATCAGGATTATTCTTATGTCCAAGAGCATGAATGTGTTTATTTGAAGAATTTCTTAACTGAAGGATATCAGCTGATGCTGATATGTTTAAGGTGGTATTACCCGTAAAATCACCTCCATTAAAATAGGCTGGATCATTAGCAGCAACCTCTAGAAAACCATCAGCTGGGGAAGCATCAGGGGTGCGGTTCACCCCGGTTGAACTAATTTTCCTGTGCCAGATCACAATTATAGTTCCAGCCCGAACATTACTCCAGAGTGGAATATTATTGAATGTGATAGGTGGCATCCAGGCTTGCTGGGTAGAATTGTTATCCCTGAGGGTCCATCCTCTCATATCCAGGTTATCCTGAAGAACCAATATCTCTGTCCACTCATCTGCATAACTGTTGGCCTGGAAATACTCACTCACCACAGCTTGTTGTGCATAGGTGCGGAGAAGCAATAGGGAAAATATTCCTGCCAATATCCATCGCAGAAAATGCGAAGAATTATGTTGCTTGAGAGGGTTCAAGTTGGTAAAAGTGGTTCTAGTTAATTAAGATTCAGGTTTTTGGGGTTTCGAAGATACTAAAAAAATGATCTTGTATGCAGATAGGCCACATTTTTTCAAAAACAAGGGGGAAATCCCAATGCTAATACCAAGGCCAGTTATGGCCATTTAGAAAATTTTGTAAAGAAAAGGAGTTAAACGGACTATCTGACGAGCGTTACTATTCCCCGTATTGGCGACTCCTGGGCGAAAGTCTTGCCAATAGGCTTGTCAAAACTGATCATATAGGTGTAAACGCCTACAGGGCATTCCGCACCTTTAAATTTGCCATCCCAGGCTGCACCCAGGCTATTTCCTTCAAAAACAAGTTGTCCCCAGCGGTTATAGATATACATCTTAAAGTTGTCAAGCCCTGTGCTTTGATCAGTATAAACAGCCTTGAACGTATCGTTGTAAGTATCGTTGTTGGGCGAAAATGCATTAGGGATATATAAGGCAGTAGGGCAACTTACCAATGTCAAGGAATCAAGGCCCTTGCATCCATAGTTGTCAGTAACAATAACCAGGTATTTGCCTTCACCCTGGTTTGGCATGATTGCAACCGTACTACTATCCTGCCAGGTATAGGTTGTATAGTTGCTTCCCGGGGTCATGGATGGAACACTCTCAACACATAATATTTTGGAAGGACTGCTTGGCTGGATGGAAACAACAGGAAGAGGGTGGATAACTAAGGTAACACTATCCTTAGAGGTACAAGTGAAACTATTAGTAACTTCCAGTACATATTTTCCTGAATTGGCATTGGTAGCTGCTGCTGCTGTATAGCCTGGCTGAGTTAGTGTTGAGCCGTCAGGCAGTGTCCATACATTGGTTGCTGTATTGTCTTTTGCAGTTAAAGCAATCGGGGCTCCAAGACAAACATCTGTCTTGCCGTTAATTGCCGGATCAGGCGAAGCCAAAAAGTTTAATGTTCCCTGGTTTTGCATCTGTACATTCAGGGAATTGCCATTTATATCCTTTACCCCACATAAAGTTGGCTTGAAATTCTCAAGGGTCAGGTGTTGAGTGCCGGATATTAAACCAAGGAACCGGATACTGAAAAGTGTGTCCCCATCCTGGATGGTTATGGGGTTTGTGATATTGTCAAAGAAATCAATTTTCCCTAAAACAGAATTATCGACCTGGTAATTGGCAAATTGAGGAGCTACATTGATAACATCAACATATTCTGCAAGCTGATCATCATATGAAATACAAATATGTACACCCTGGACTGAATTGAAACTAGTGCCGATCATGTTTAGGGTGATTATGTCGCCCGGGCAGGCGGCACTTGAATCGGCGGAAAGAAAAACAGAGGATGCAGGGATAAAATTGATCTGGTAAGAGGTTGAGTCAACACAACCATTCTGATCTTTAACCTTAATATAATGGGTGCCGCTGGTCAAACCCGTATGACTCGAATCAGACAATATCCAACTGCCGGGATTGTCCCATGAATAAGATAACGGACGGAACCCGGAATTAACAATGGAAATGACAGCACTGCCGTTTTGCCCGTTGATAGCCCCGGTTGTATCTATGGATATGATTGCTGGCAATGGTTTGACATCAAGAATAAAATCATCACTTTTCGGGGATTTACAACCCGTGGCATCCGTACACTGTGTAAAGTACGTTGTAGTGTCATTGGGAGATACGTCAATAAAACTTCCTGTTTGAAAGGTGGGGCTCCATGTAATTGTGCCACCAGCACAACCACTTGCAGTTAATCGTATAGTCTCACCAAGACAAATGGAGTGCGATGCTGCGTTGATTGCAGGTTTAGCAGGTGGATTTGGGTCACTAATAGAAGTTGCGGATGAGATTGAACTACAGCCTCCCTGACTGACTGTGATATTGTTATAGGTGCCTGCCGGCAGGTTCTGTACGATAAGCTGATTTGAGCCATTTGTTCGAATAGAATCATGTACCGGGTTGCCATTGATATCCGTGTAATCAATTGAATAATAGGTAAAAGCAGCTGGCAGATTCTCAATGGTAAAGTACCCCGTACTACTTCCACAGCTAGTTGTTTCGTGGGGTGTAATAACAGTGAAAGTCGGAGAGGGTTTAACCGTTATTGCCTGGTAAACAGTATCCGAGTTGCAGTTGTCCGATGATTTGCATGCAACCCAGTACGTAGTGTTTGTGGATGGTGTGACAGTAATGGAGGGGGTGGCACTATTTGTACTCCAGACAGGAGTGCCTGCACACCCACCAATGGTAAGGGTATCGGCTAGGCCGCTGCATATTGTGGTTGCGTAGGTGCTTATTGTCGGAGTTGCCGGTTTTGGATTAACGATTACCGTATCCTGGGCACTGGAAACAGAAGAGCAATTTCCTACCTTACAGGTAGCTGAGTAATAATGAGTCCCCGCAGATGGATACGTTATGACTAATGAAGTGGAATCTCCATTACTCCAGTGTATCATGCCATTTGGATCAGAACAGCTAGCAGAGAGTGTCAGAGGCTGGCCTTCACAGATAACCAGTGGAGAAACCGTGATTGTCGGAGAATTTGGCCCTCCCGGTGCAAACAAGTTGGTTGCCTGTGTCATAGATGTGCATCCATCGAGGGTAATGGTAATCCCTGTATAATTACCTCCCCCCAAGTTGGATATTGTGAGCTGGTTTCCGATTGCCGGTATTGTTTGTTGAGGCTGAGGTACACCATCAATAGAGAAATTAACAAGGTAGGTTGAATTTGCCGGGTTGACTGTCAGTACAATGGATCCGTCATTTACCCCGCAGGTGCTTGGGGGAAATGCATTGATGCCTGTGATCGCCGGTAATGGTTTAACAGTAACCGTTAGGGTATCAGAATATTCGGACAAACATCCTGCTGCCGAACTGCATCTTGCCCAATAACTAGTAGTCATTGTCGGGTTGATGATAAATGGCGATGATGTTTGTATCGATCCTGTATTCCAGTACCAGGTGAGATTTCCCGTACAACCTGTGGCTGTAAGGGTATCAGCCTCCCCGCTGCAAACCAGGGGTGACGAAATTGTCACTGCTGGAATCGCAATAATGGGTAAAGCGTTGAGCGTAACTGGATAGGTTAAAGAGGTGCACCCGTTTAGCGTGACAGAAATATTGTTATACGTACCCGGTGCCAGGGGGCCAATAGTTATGATGCCTGAGGTGCCACTATTCTGCCCGGGCAGGGCTACAGCTGTGCCGGACGGATCGTTATAGTTGACATCATAAACTGTATTTGGAGTAAGTAAACTCAGGGTGATTGAACCTACATTATTAGGGCAAACAGGTTGCACGCCGGCAACAGTAACGGTAGGGGTAGGGATTACAGTAACAACAAGCGAATCATTCATGGTCGCCTGGCAGGTTGTATGAGTTGTATCTGTTGCAATTACTTTGTATGTGCAACTTGTAGCTGCTCCTGGAAGTAACTGGTTCCCGAACGTTATAGTACTACCTGTTCCGAGTATGGGAGTGCCGACTGGAGTATTCGGAACCGGGCAGTTAATGGTAAGTTGGTACCTTACACCGGTTTGGGTATTTTGCATTCCAATCGGGATGCCGGTCACATTTGATGAGCAGTAGGAAGTTGGCCCTGACATCAGGAATTGGGATGGTACTGTTCCTGCTGTAGTAAAGGAAAGAGGGTTTCCGGTCCCTGCCAGCGCATTGTTATACTTTGAATTAGCACCGGAGCAATTGTATTCATAAACCTTGAACCAGTAAGTAAGGCAGGGAAGGAGGCCAGTTACATTTACAGAATTGGTAGGCCCGGAACCATTGTAAACTACCTGTTCGCCTGAGCCTGAATATACAGGATTGGCAGTCTGGGTACTTCCATCAGCAGGATCCGTAAAGTTGTTCACCGTATTGATCTTGACTATCCTTCCTGAACCGCTACCATTAACCCAGTTTAGGGTAATATTGTTTAACCCGCTGGCAGAAGAGGAAAGTACTGAAGCCTGGGTAACAGGAGGTGCACAGACAACCCAACTGATAACCACACTGTCTGACGACATGCCGTCGTCAGTTGCTCCACTCCACTTTGGATCATCCCACTTCATCATCAGGTAATCATTGTTGCTCATTGTTATAGCAGGAATAGCACTGGAAAGCACAAGTGAATAAGCCGGGAGATTACCATTCAGGGGGCCAGCGGTCGAAGTATTGCTCTGAACTGGGAAATTCAGAGCGGCAACAGTGGTCCAGGTTGTATTGACGGAAGGATTAAGATTGGTAATTAATGCGGCAGCTTTCTTGTACGCAAAGGTGATTTTCTGCAGCGAAACTACTCCGCCATCTCTCCACTGCTCACCTCGATAGGCCACTTTGAAATCCGAAACATTATAACCAGTTGTGTTTTGAAACTGTATTCCCCAGGCATAGTTTCCAGATGCTGCGTTATTTGACCCAACTGAGCCCAATGCTCTATCCGTCGATCCTGTTGTTCCATAGTTATAGGCACTTCCAGTATTATTGCTTCCATTGTCGGCAGTTACCGTAATTGGGAAAGGACCGGTTCCCCCTGCTACAGGCACCCTCTGCATCCACCAGTTGGGTATGGTGACATTGTCAGTCCAGGCAATTGAGCCAGCCGAAGGAAGTACCGGCGTGTCAAAATTCTGGTAAATACTATTTGTTGAGGGTGTGACAGGAATTACGAATTGGGCAGATACCGGTTTCCAGCAGAAACTTAGAATAAATACAGGAAAAGCCACTAAAAAGCGGAAAATTACAGAAGAGGATGATATGTAATTATACCTGGAATGCAATCAGTACGAGTATTTCTGGTCTTTGAGGATGAAATTATTTCAAGATACGAAAATAAATGTTTTCGGGGGATTTTAGCCATTACATCTCTATTAATAACACTTTTTTAATTCAAAAATTATGAACAATCCTTAAAAACTAAATTTCGATCAATTCTTTTTGACTTTAGGCTAAACAGCATTATTAAAGACTGTAACATAGACACATGGTGCTTTTCTTTGTTCTTAAGGAAGTAAATTATCGTATTTGAAACAAAAGAGCTGCCAGGTTGTTCTTATTTAGTGTCATTGTGCATTCTGTACATTTCACTTACACTAATCAACGTCTAAATGCCCTATTTTCATTACCAGGAGGCAAATCAACCCAATCACTTACATTTTGAAGACGAATCTTTCCACCAGTTGCTGGAAGCATTCAAAGCAAGTATGAGAAGGGCTTTCCACGGAGAGGACAAAATCGATCAGTTTTGCAGCACAAGGGGTGTGCCAGCTGCGGTCATGCAGGAATTGATGTCAGGAAACCCCCTTGCACTTTGTATTCCGGGAAAATATGGAGGTTTTGGAGGAGGGGTAAAGGAGAACATTGCATTCCTTTCTGCAGCAGCATATGAGTCGCTTGCCCTCTCACTCACATTGGGTATCAATAATGCCTTATTCATTCAGCCTGTGGCCAAATATGGGCAGGAAGATGCCAAAGCCTATTATTTTGATCAATTCCTGAAGAAAAGTTGCATGGGAGGATTGATGATTACGGAACCCCGGTTTGGAAGTGACGCTCTGAGCATGCATACTTCTTTTTCGGAAAAGGGAGGGTCGTTCCATATTAAAGGGAAGAAACACTGGGCCGGCCTGACAGGTATGGCAGATTTCTGGCTTCTCACAGCCCGCCGGCAAACAGAAAACGGCAGCCTCATGAGGGATATTGATATGTTCATATGCGATGTAAATGCCCCCGGACAGAATATTATAGTTGAAGAATATTTTGAGAACCTCGGTCTTTACCAGATCCCATATGGAAGGAATAAGATTGATGTATTTATTCCGGTCGGACAAAAGCTCGTTCCGACTACTACAGGAATCCAGATGTTACTCGATCTCCTTCACAGGAGCCGGTTCCAATTCCCTGGAATGGGACTTGGTTTTATCAAGCGTATTCTTGATGAAGCAATTCATCACACAACATCAAGACTGGTAGGAAATATCAATTTATTTGAATACGACCAGGTACAGAGCCGGCTATCCCGATTGCAGGCTAATTACACAATCTGCTCTTCCTTTTGCGTTAAATCTTCTGAAATAGCTGATATAGATAAGGATTTATCATCAAGTGGCCTTGAAGCAAACATTATTAAAAGCGTGACATCCGATATTATGCACGAATCGGCCCAGTCATTGCTTCAGCTTGTGGGTGCCAAAGGGTATCAATTAAACCACATTGCCGGCCGGTCTGTGGTGGATAGCCGGCCATTCCAGATTTTTGAAGGGTCAAATGATATCCTTTATCACCAAATTACAGAATCTGTTCTCAAAATGATGAAAGCGGCAAAAGAAAGGAGCTTGTTCCAGTTCCTGAAAGGGTTTGCCCTTCGCGCAGCAGACAGGATCAGGGAGTTGGTGAATTTTGAACTGGATTTAGGTATTTCCCAGCGGAAACGTGTTGAGTTTGGACAGTTGATGAGCAGGATAGTCTCCATGGACCTTGTTTTGCGCCTTGAAGAAAAAGGTTTTCGCAAAGACCTGATTGATAATGCAGTGATCATTTTGAAACAAGAGATAGCCTCACTTTTGAGGACATTTCATTATATTAACGATACTAAAGTAGTGGTTGATTACCAGGAAGACAGTTACTGGCTGGACTTTTCAGTATAGATGGAATTGTAATTTCCGGAGTATTAACTTTATGATTCTGACCCTTGCTTTGTGTTTATTTGTTGATGTTCCTGGGTGTGAAGAGGCTAAAGTTTGAGTGAAGCCTGAACTGACTTTACGTCAGTTCCATTCATTTAGAATAAGGTTGGGCACAAATAATAAAGCCTCCCGGAATGTCCCGGGAGGCTCAATACAATCAAATTAATTTACAGGCTCTTGATCTCAGCAACGAGCTTCTGCAGGGTAGCCTTAGCATCACCAAAGAGCATCCTGTTTTTAGGATGATAGAACAGGTTATTTGGAATAGCAGCATAACCAGCGGCCATACTACGTTTCATAACAATGATATTCTTGGCATCCAGGGCTTTAATGATCGGCATTCCGTAGATCGGGCTGCTTGGATCATCTTCAGCCGCAGGGTTAACAACGTCGTTTGCACCGATAACCATCACAACATCCGTATTGGACATTTCATTGTTGGCATCTTCCATTTCAACCAGTTTCTCATAAGGAACATCGGCTTCGGCAAGAAGTACGTTCATATGGCCAGGCATACGTCCGGCAACCGGGTGGATGGCATATTTAACTTCAACACCCTTGCTGGCAAGCAGGTTGTCGAGTTCATGGCAAAGATGCTGTGCCTGGGCAACAGCGAGGCCGTATCCGGGAACGATATATACCTTCTGTGAATAGCTGAGAAGAACTGCAGCATCGGAAAGGGAAATTTCCTTAACGGTTTTATCAGCTGCTTCAGTTCCGCCTGCACCGGCAACACCGAAGGCTCCGATGATTACATTCATGAGTGAACGGTTCATCGCCTTACACATGAGGATTGTGAGGATTGTACCTGAAGAACCTACGAGGATACCTCCTGTGAGCATGGCCTGGTTACCGTAGAGGAAACCGCCCATGGCTGCCGCAACACCGGTAAAGGAGTTTAGCAGGGATATAACAACCGGCATATCAGCACCGCCAATTGGCATAACGAAGGTTACGCCATAAACCAGGGCAGCAAATGTGAACAGGTAGATAGGCAGGTTATTGTCGGCTACAGGAGCCATGAATAGGATGAATACCAGGGCGACCAGTAAAAGTACGAGGAATGAAAGGTTTACAATCCGGAGGATAGGATGCTTAATGTCGCCAATACGTCCATCGAGTTTTCCAAAAGCGATCATGGAACCGGCAAAGGAAACACCCCCGATCATGAGACCGAGAAGGATAGCAATGCCTTCACCACCAAGCATATGGGCTGCACCCTGCGCAGCAAGCATGTTCTGCATTTTTGGGAATTCCATAAGAGAAATCAAGGCAGCACAGGCACCACCCATACCATTGAAGATGGAAACCATCTGGGGCATGGCGGTCATTTTTACCTTTTTGGATGCATACCATCCAATAACGCTTCCAATAGCTAGGGCAATAATTATCCATGGAATATTTCCAATTGGCTGACCATCTTTTTTATGGAAAAGAATGGTAAAAAGGATAGCGGCACCCATTCCGGCTGCAGCCCAAAGGTTCCCTGCACGTGCTGTGGCTGGGTGACTTAGTTTCTTCAGCCCAAGAATAAAGAGGATTGAAGCGATGAGATACGAAATTTCAAGGACTGAAAGTTCGGAGGTTAAATTGCTAAAGATTTCCATGTTTGTATCCCCCTATTTTTTCTTTTTCTTAAACATTTCCAACATACGGTCAGTTACAACGAACCCCCCAACAACGTTGAGAGTACCTAATATAACGGCGATAAAACCGAGAATAAGGGAAAGGGTGTTTTCGGCATGACCCATCACGATGATAGCGCCAATGATAACAACTCCGTGTATGGCGTTGCTGCCTGACATAAGCGGCGTATGCAGAACTGCCGGAACGTGAGAAATTACTTCGATCCCAAGAAAGATAGAGAGGACGATAACAAATATCATCTCTTTATATTCCAGGAAAAATTTCAATACTTCTTCCATGATTATAAAGGTTATTGAGTGATTACTGATTTAACTCTTTCATGTACTATTTCCTTACCGTGAGTAACTGCGGTTCCCTTAACGATATCATCTTCCCAGTTGAGGTTAAGAGCGCCTTCTTTGGTTATGATGAGTTTGAGGAAGTTGATCATGTTCTTTCCATACATGCGGCTTGCATCTGTCGGCATGTCAGTAGGCAGGTATGAATTGCCAATGATCTTTACACCATTGATGATCACAGTTTCATTGTTTTTGCAACCTTCACAGTTTCCACCGGTGGAAGCAGCCAGATCGATGATCACGGAACCAGGGTTCATAGCAGCTACGGTTTCTTTCTTAATAAGGACCGGCGCGCGTTTCCCGGGGATTTGTGCAGTACAGATGATAACATCTGATTTCACAGCCTGGTCGTGGATTGCCTGTGCCTGGCGAGCCTTGAATTCATCTGTCTGTTCAACAGCATAGCCTCCGGCAGCCTTATCATCGATAGCCCCTTCAACTTCAACAAACTTTCCGCCAAGGCCCATAACCTCTTCTTTCACTGCAGCGCGTACATCAAATACATAGACTACAGCTCCGAGTTTACGGGAAGTAGCAATTGCTTGCAATCCGGCAACTCCGGCACCCAGGATCAACATATTGGCAGGCTTAATGGTTCCTGCAGCAGTCATGAACATGGGAAAGAACTTTGGAAGCGTGTTAGCAGCAGTCAATACTGCTTTGTAACCGGCAACTGTAGCCATGGACGATAGAATATCCATTGCTTGTGCCCGGGTTGTCCTTGGAACAACATCCATGCTGAAACTGGTTATGTTCTTAGCTTGGAGTTCCTTTACCAGGTCGGCATTGAAATAAGGGTTTAACACAGCCATGAAAACTTGTCCGTCTTTCAGAAGGGCAGTTTCTTCCTTTTCAGGGGCGTTGATTTTTATTACCAGGTCAGAGCCGGCAATTACATTGGCTTTTGTTTCAATTTTTGCACCAGCTTGCTCATAATCCTTGTCGAAGGCAAAAGCTTTTGCCCCGGCATCTTTTTCAACAAGCACGGTAACATTCATTTTAACCAATGTGGCGACACTTTCAGGCAGCAATGCAACCCTGTTTTCGCCTTCAAATTCTTTGAGTATTCCTATTGTCATAACAGTAGGGGATTTTTAGGATTTTATGCGGGCAAATGTAAACTAATTTAAAGGAATCTATCAAATTATTGGGAGAAGGAATTGAGATAATTCAGTAAATCACTTAAAGAAAAATGAATCATCTGTGAATCGATTAACAAATCACTGATTTTTTCAACGACTTTTAAACCAATAGATAGAGAAATATCTATATGAGTCCTTTAAGTCCGTACATTCGAGTTGCAGTAGATTATAAGCGGATTTGGATTGCGGATTTCATGAATTCTGTTTTCTATATTCAGTCTAAATAAATAATGTTTGCAATATTTGTATAAATTAGTATATTATATAATTATGCCTCGCTTTATAAAAGGAAGTTGATAAACCTGTTTTTGATTGTCATATCTTTACAGGTAATTATCAGAGTTTGGCGAATAATTGTTTGCTATGAAGGCTTGGCTCCTTTTAAGTATTAGTGTTATTATTTTGGTTTCTTCACCTCTGAAAGCAGCCTGGATCGATAATCAGCCATTGGATATCAGGCAGCCGGACGGTAGAATTATACATTGTTTCGTTTCTGGTGATGAATATTACAACTGGCTGCATGATGCTGATGGTTATACCATCATTCAGGGAAGTGATGGATACTTTTATTACGGTATTATTTCAGGGGATGATGTTGTACCCTCATGCTGGAAGGCAGGATTGATAAACCCTGATGTTATAGGCCTGGCCAGGTGGTCAAAGATTTCAGGAGATGAATACCAGAAAAGAAAGGCTTTGTATGGCAACCGCCCCGGAAAATCTGTAAATACACCCCATTCCGGGGTATTGAATAACCTGGTGATCTTTATTCGTTTTTCAGATGACGCTGAATTTACAGATTCAAGATCGTTCTATGAAACTAAATTCAATCTTGATCCGGGGATATCCTTACAAAATTATTATGAAGAGGTATCTTACGGAAAACTATCTATCCAGTCTACATCCTATCCGGCTTGTATTCCTTCGGTTAACCTTTCGTACCAGGATTCTCACCCCAGGAGTTATTTCCTTCCCTATAATGCCACTGCCAATCCAAACGGGTATGTGGAAGGGAATGACCGTACCTTGCGGGAGCATGCGCTTCTCAGGGATGCCGTTAATTGGATCAATTCACATTCCCCTGTACCCACTAGCCTGAATATTGATAAGGATAATGATGGACTCGTTGACAATATTACGTTTCTCGTAAGAGGCGGAACCGGTGGATGGTCTTCCTTACTCTGGGCCCACAGTTGGTCATTGTTTTCCTATACAGTCAATATTAATGGTAAGCAAGTCTTTAATTATACCTTCCATCCCGAAACGCAAACAGATGTCGGTACTATTTGTCATGAGATGTTTCACAGCCTCGGGGCACCGGATCTATACCATTATGTTAACTCATCCTTACAACCTGTTCAATCCTGGGACCTGATGGACAATGGTTTTGGACATATGGGGGCATATATGAAATGGAAATATAGTTCTCATACCTGGATAGATTCAATTCCTGCCATTACCGCTTCCGGTACATACTCATTGAACCCACTGGAAACAGCAACTGGCAATTGTTATAAGATCAATTCACTCAACTCTTCATACCAGTATTATGTGCTTGAGTACAGGAAAAAAACCGGTATGTATGAAAGCAATGTACCTGGTTCCGGATTGCTCATTTATCGGATAAATCCTTACTATTCCGGCAATAGTACCGGTCCGCCTGATGAAGTTTATATTTATCGCCCGGGAGGAACCGTTTCATTGAATGGTGATCCCTCCTTTGCTTACTATACATCAGAGGAGGGAAGGGATAGCTTGTCAGACGGAACAACTCCGTCAGGCTTCCTGGATGATGGTTTGCCTGGGGGACTTATTATTTCGAATGTTTCCAGTGCCGGGACAACTATCCACTTTGATGTTACATTGAGCAATACAATCAAACCACTCAGCTTCTCAGCAGATGCAATAAGTACCTCCCAGATCAACCTGATGTGGACAAAGAATCCCTATGATGATCCGGTCTTGCTTGCATACAGCACCACACCCTTTGCAGGAAATCCTAATGTATTGGAGTCCTATTCTGCGGGTGATATTTTGCCTGGCGGGGGTATTGTACTTTACCAGGGGCCTGCCAGCGGGTTCTCTCACACAGGTTTACAATCTTCTACACATTATTACTACCGGCTATGGTCTGTTGGATCCGGTCTTCTGTATTCTGCAGGTATTGACCTTGATGGAATGACTAAGTGTATTCTAAACAGCTATCCCTATGCTCAATATTTTAATGAAGGAAATATCCCAGATTGCTGGACAACCCAAACCAATATCAATAATCTTGAGGCCTGGAGAGTGACTCCAACTTCTGCTGCCGGAGGATCTCCCTATGAGTTAACCTATGATCCTTATGTTTTCGCCACCGGTTATTCCAGGATAATTATGGTTCCCTTCAATACCGTGGGAATAACCAAGCTTAATGTTTCATTCAGATTGCTTAATGGTTACTTTTATTCTGGCGCTACATTAAAATTGCAGTCAAGTACAGATATGATAAACTGGTCGGATGAAAGCTGGGCTGAGACTTCTAACAACAATCCAACCTACATACAGGAGTTTGTACAAACCACGGTTGAACATAGCCTTAATAGCCCTGTCACCTATCTTGCCATCTCAGTGATTGGAAACCTGGAAGCCCAGGGGAATGTGCACATGGATAATTTCGATGTTTCCATCGCCGAATGTAATTTCTTTATTGTCAATGCCGCAGCCAGCCCACAGGAAGGAGGGATTGTTTCAGGAGCCGGGAACTACTACCCGGGCCAGGTTGCAACTTTAAGTGCAACTGCGTATGATGAATGGAATTTCCTCTACTGGACGGTAAATGATACCATTGTATCCTATCAGCCAGACTATTCTTTTGTTGTGGAAAGAGATCGTAATGTTGTCGCAGTTTTTAGCCAGACCAGGATTAGCATTTTATTGGAAACCCAACCTCCGGGTTCTGGCGAACTGAGTGGCAATGGGATTTATCTGTTATACCAGCCCGTTGACATCAGCACTGTCGCAAATGAAGGATATGAATTCACCGGGTGGACTGAATCCGGGACATCCATAGCAACTACCCCGGATTACTCTTTTTCAGCTCTTGGAAGTCGAGATCTTGTAGCAAATTATGAGCATTTGCAGGTGACTATGGAGGTTGTGATACATCCCGGCCCTGCTGGATCTGCTTCAGGCCAGGGTATCCATAATTATGGAGATACGGTTCAACTCAATGCTTTGCCAAATGAGGGATACCAATTTGTTGGCTGGTTTGAAGATGGTAACCTGGTTTCTTCCCTGGCGGATTATTCATTAATCATGAAGGCTGACATGCAGATGGAAGCGAGGTTCATTTGCCCGGTATGCAGTGTAATTGTGGCTGCTGAACCAGCAGATGCAGGATTGGTAAATGGGGGGGGGAGTTACCCTTCAGGCGGAAATGTAACAGTAGAAGCAAGTCCGAAAGATGGTTGGTTATTTGATGCTTGGAAAGAAACGGGAACAACTCTGTCATCCAACCCTGTTTATAGTTTCATTGTTGACCATAATCGCAACCTGGTTGCCAGGTTTTTGCAACTTTATACCATTACTGCTGAAGTTATTCCGACCAATTCTGGTGAAGTGATCGGTTCAGGACCATTCATTACCGGGGGACATTGCACCTTACTGGCAATACCAGACAGTGGATATAGTTTCAATTTCTGGTCAGAGAACGGTGATTCCATAAGTTCTGAAAACATTCTTGATTTTACAGTTTCAGCAAATCGTTTGCTTCAGGCGCATTTTAAATACACTAATGGGATCAATCAGTTGAATGATGATCCCATCCTTGTTTATCCCAACCCGGCGGATGAGGTATTAACGGTTGAATTCCCATCTATCAGACCCATATTCCCCAATCGTATTGAAATATATGATTCGCAGGGCAAGCTGGTTCGAATGCAGCAGATTAACAGCCTTGACAGAAGTGTCAAGGTTAATCTTAGCAAATGCATCAATGGGTATTATACCCTGAAGTTCTGCTTGGGAGGGACTAAGTTGTTCTCTCGCAAAGTATTGATTATGAAATAATTACATTTCCATTATTCAGAATAGCCTGTTCACATCTCTGTTCAAAACTTGAACCGGCATTAGTTTGCATCGAACTCGTTCATATATATATTTGATTGCCATCTATTATTTTTCTCATCAATACCTATTGCCTGGAAAATTATTCTATCATTTGTCAATCGATCATTCTAAAGGTTTTCCTTGTATTGCGCCCAGGTAGTTTTTCCCGTGACTTATTTCGTATTACCCTATAGTTGGTATCAGGCTTTTAAACAGTTGTATTCTTATTAATAAGGCAGTTACTTTTTGCCCGGAAGTTGATAGATTATTGAGGATTTCCGGCTAACACCCGGGATACTCAACTTGGAAAACTCACCCGGCTCAGGCTGAAGTAACTCGTTGACATGATGAAAATGTTTTACAGAGAAAAACATTACATCTTATTTATTTTCATTACCCTGCTGCTGGCTGCTGATCTGCATGCTGCATATTATTCATCTCTTCCTTATAAAGTTGTACAGCCTGATAAGTCTGAAATTTCATGCTATCTATCAGGGGATGAATATTTTAATTGGATCCATGACAGGGACGGTTTTACACTCATACAGGCTTCTGACGGATATTATTACTATGCTGAAGCCAGCGCGGGGAAGCTGATTCCAGGTCAGTACCGTGCCGGGAAAGTGAATCCGGTTCTTGCCGGGCTGACTCCATGGCTCAAGATACCCGAGCAGGATTACCAGGCGAAGCGCAACGCCTTCCAAACAGTGTCAGGGCCTGTAGCAACCACACCTGGAACCGGTACCCTGCATAACCTGGTCATATATATCCGTTTCTCGGATGACAATGAATTTACTACTAGCCGGCAATTCTACGATGATCTTTTCAACCAGGAAACTGCCGCATCGCTGCATTCCTATTATTCTGAGGTTTCGTACAACCAGCTGGACATCAGTTCCTCCGGTTATCCTGCCTGCTCGCCCTCAACTAATTTGTCTTATCGAAGCATCCATCCAAGGAGCTATTTTGAACCTTTCAATGCCACTGCAAACCCTGGTGGATACAGCAATGATGGTGAAAGGATCAACCGTGAGCATACATTGCTGAAAAATGCTGTTGAATGGATAAGCATAAATTCTCCTGTTTCTTCCGGGCTCAACATTGACCAGGATGGTGATGGGAATGTGGATAATATCAGTTTTATTATCCGGGGGAATTGCAGCGCATGGGCGCAATTATTGTGGGCCCATAACTGGCAGTTGTTTTCTTTTAACGTCATGATAAATGGGAAGCGGGTCTGGCAGTATACATTTACACCCGAAAATCAATCAGATCTGAAGACCCTCTGCCATGAAACCTTTCATTCCCTGGGTGGGCCCGACCTGTATCATTATTCTGCCGATGGTGTGGAACCTGTGGGTGCCTGGGACATCATGGAATTTGGCTCCGGCCATATGGGAGCCTGGATGAAATACCGTTATTCAAATCATACCTGGATATCTTCCATCCCGGTAATAACGAATTCCGGAACATATTCGCTTAACCCGCTTTCCCAGGGTACAAACAACTGCTACAGGATTGCATCACCCAATTCAACTCATGAATTTTTCTTACTTGAATACAGGAAGGCCGATGGATTGTTTGAGGGTACTCTCCCTGGTTCGGGTTTGCTCGTATACAGGATCGATAGCCTGGAAAGCGGAAATACCCTCGGTCCTCCGGATGAAGTATATATTTACCGTCCCAATGGAACCCGGGCGATGAATGGAAGCCCTTCGAATGCTTATTTTACTTTGGAATCAGGCAGGACATCCATCAACGATGCAACCAATCCCGGATGTTTCCTGCAGGGAGGGGAAGAAGGTGGCCTGCAGATATACAATGTCGGAACCCCCGGAGCTACTATAAGTTTTTCCATTTACATCAACGAGGTACCGATGCCAACTTTATTTGGTGCTGCTGCTTCAGGTCCTAGAGAGGTTACTCTCAACTGGCAAAAGAACCAGGACAACAACCAGGTAATGCTGGTTTACAATACGTCCAATACATTTGGAAACCCATTAAACGGTGTAACTTATGGAATCGGGACTGTGCTAAACGGAGGAGGTACCGTGATTTATTCCGGAGCCGCTCAGTCATTTATTCATAAGAACCTCAATAATAACACACAATATTATTACAGGATTTTCTCCTTTACTATCGGCGACGATTATTCCTATGCTGCAGAGGCTAATTCAACAACGCTTTGCGGTGGTTACAACCTGCCTTTTGCTGAAAGCTTTAATTCCGGTAGTTTGCCTGATTGCTGGACTACCCAGCATTCGGACGGAAGCAGGGATAATTGGGATATAAGCTCATCACAGGTAGCCGGAGGAAGTGGTTCTGAACTACGATCCACTTTCCAGGAAGTGAGTTCCGGGATTACCCGTATTGTAAGCCCGATGATCAATACAAGCGGTATGGCAACCCTTGACCTGTCCTTTAGAAGTACACTGGACGATTGGGCTCCTGGTGCAACATTGCGGGTTCAATCGAGCACTGACGGGGTCAACTGGACAAATGAAGCCTGGTCATTGAGTACTTCTTCAAATACCATGGTTGGCCCGGTCCTGGTTCATACCAGCATCCAGCATAACCTGAATTCACAGCACACCTACCTTGCTTTTACAATCGAGGGAAACCTTTATAAATATGATTTCTGGTATATTGATGATATACAGCTAAAAGCCAATACTGTTCTGCCTGTTCAGATAACATTGGCAGCAAATCCAGCAGAGGGTGGCCAGGTTCAGGGTGGTGGCACTTACCCATTTGGGCAGCTGGTTGGAATATCTGCCATACCCAATTCCGGTTGGGAGTTTATCCAATGGACAAGGGAAGGAGAAGTTATCTCCAATGATGCGCAGTTTGAGATGACTGCTGAACAAGGCAGTCTTACAGCTGTGTTCAGTGTTACTGAGGCCAATGTGGTCCTGGAAAGCTCGCCTGTTGTGGGTGGCTCTGTTTCAGGTGGTGGAATCTATGCCAAAGGATCTGTAGCATCCATCCATGCAATTCCAAACCCAGGATATGTTTTTAAAGGCTGGGAAAACCATGGGGTTATTATTTCGGACCAAGCCAGGTATGATTTTATGGTTTCCTCGGGGACCCATCTAATAGCGGAATTTGAAGCCATTCAAATACAGTCCTATTTCGTTTCACTGGCTGCATCTCCTCAAATTGGCGGAATTACTGGAGGTGGCGGACATTTCAATGAAGGATCAATTTGCACCGTAAGCGCAAATCCATTTGCCGGCTGGATTTTTGAAGCCTGGGAAAGCAATGGGGAAATCGTTTCTTACAGGCCGGTCTATAGTTTCCAGGTTGGAGAAGATCAAAGCCTCACAGCTGTTTTCAGGCAGGAAATTGAAATACTGACGTCGGTAAATCCTCCTGAAGCCGGACAGGCGTATGGCGGTGGAAGCTATTTCTCAGGAGATACTATCAGTTGTAAGGCCCAGGGTAATTTGGGCTGGAAGTTTGATAAATGGCTTTTGAATGGAGCGGTTGTTTCGACGGATTCTGCCTATTCTTTTGTTGCAACTTCTGCTTGTAACCTGAAAGCTGAATTTATTTCCGGAGTTGGTATGAAAGAGGTTGATCCTGGTTCATTCAATTTGTACCCTAACCCGGCAAGCAGTTATCTAAAAGTCAGTTATTCCGGGATTGAGAAGATAAAAGAAATTAATATTGTTAGTGTTGAAGGGGACATCCTGAGTACATCCATTCCAAATCCGGATGGTTCTGTTATCTCTCTTGATGTGTCATCAATTAAGCCTGGTTTGTATGTTGCCACACTTTTAACCGGGAAGGGTGAGTTGCTCAGGCATTCTTTTATTGTTGCCGGTAGGTGATGCAATAAACCTGTCAGGTTTATTTTTTATCGATCTTTTCAATAGCATCCATTTCCTTAATATCCAGTGTTTTGGAAAGTTTTGAAATGGTTTTGAGGTCAATGTTTCCCGTTATGGCGATCATCACGTTGTCATCACCTCCCCCGATCATGAGGAATTCCGTTATCACGCTCCCTTTTTTCCTGATAAGCATTTTGAAAACCTGGTTCTTTTCCCTGGTTGACATGAGTTCTTCATAGTCTTTCAAAGGCAGGTTTTTAGTTATCTCCTTGTAGAAATTGATATCACCCTTAGGATAGGTATCATCGAGGGATAGGATGCGAATGGATTCAAGCCCCTTGATCGCCTTGTTGAATTCATCCTTGCTCTCATTTTCATTTGCAAAGAGGCTGAACATGGCTTTGGAAATCGAAACTGACGTAAATCCTTCCTTGTCGGAATATTTTGCAAATAATTTGTCAATTGCGGAGTTTTGCCCTTGTGCAAATAGTGCAAAGGCAATTATGCCAATGGAAAGTGCTAGTTTTTTCATCTGTTATTGAGTCTTAACGGTATACAGAACTTCGTTGATTTTATTAAGTTTGCCTGCCTTTTGGAAGGATTCATCTATTTTCTCCAGGTACTTCAGCTTTGCGTTGTGCCGGTTCATCACGAGCGAGACCTTGAGCAGAGCTCTTTTTGCTTCCATATAGGCAAGTTTGGGATCTGAAAAGGTATCCTTAACGGGTGCCGGTTTATTAAGGAAGAATAATGCTGTTAGGGCTATTATCAAAACTGCTGCAGCACTTCCAGAGAGAAGGAGAAGCTTTCTGAACCTGGTTTTATTCTCTTTTTGCCATTCATTTTCAACCAGGGTGTTGAGCTGAGCTGTTAGGTCGAAATCAGGATAGGTTTCCTGCGTTCTTTCGGCGAAATAACTAAACATCTCCTTAAAGCCTCGGAATTCAACGGGCAGATTTTCTGCGAGGAGAAATTCCCGAAGGTATTTTTCTTCCTCTAGGGAAAGATTTCCTTCAAGGTATGCGTTCAGCAATCTATCAATTTCCTGGTATTCCATAGTTGTATACTTTCAAAAGTTGTTCCCTGACATTCCTGCGTGCCGCCGACAATTGCACCCGAATATTATTTTCCGTTGTTTCAAGCACCTGGGCAATTTCTTCGAAGGAGTAATTGTCAATGTCACGCATCTGTATGATCAGGCGCTGTTTTTCGGGCAGTGATTCAATAGCCTTGCCAACTTCCATCATTCCTTCTGTTTTGTCCATTTGTTCGTGGCTGTTGTCATCAAGTGATGCAAGTTGATAAACATCCACCGTCGTTTTTTTGAGCCGGATCTTGTCAAGGCATTTGTTCTTCAGGATGGTGCATGCATAAGCTTCAATGTTTGAAACTTCCCGGAGTTCATGCCTTTTTTCCCAGAGTTTCAGGTACAGTTCCTGGAGCATGTCCCTTGCAGCTTCCTTGTCCTCAAGTAAGCGAAATGCAAGCCTGTACATTTTTTCCCCCAGGGGGATGATTTTATCCTGGAACTCCTCTTTATTCATAAACTATGGCAACCGCCCGTTATGCCTTGAATTCAAATGTACTGAATCTTAAGATGAATCCTGACTGCCTGGATTTTCTAAAAACGTTCAATATGATCTTCCTGGTATTATTTGTCTCCGGATTCATCATCGTCGTTATTGTTGGACAGCTTGCTGGTAATTTTCTCAGCCTGGGCAAGCGACATTTTCCCATTTAATTCTATCATAACATTATTAGTTCCTCCTGAAACAAAAAGAACATCAGTTACAACCTTGTTATGCTTCTTGCATAACAGTATTGACTTGTCGTTCTTATTGCTGACCGACAAGAGTTCTTCATATCCGGACCTGTTTAGTTGAGGTACGATTTCTCTATAGAAATTGATCTTTGCATTGAGCGCATCATCTTTTACAGTCAGAATCCGAAGGGAAGAGATTGTGAAATCACTATCGTTATCTCCATCACTTAAAAGTCCCGGGGGCGGATTCGAGAGTTTAACTGTTACAAAACCATCGCGGTCAGCATAACGATCAAAAACAGTATTGAAGGTCCTGTTTTGCGAGGAGCAACTCATAGAAACGAGCAGAAGTAACAGGCTTGATAAGAGCAGGTTTTTCATGGGATTGGTTTTTGGATTAATTACTTTTGTTTGGTAGACGAATGGCATACGGTTTTGTTAATGCAAATGTGTTCATATATCCATTCGAATAGTTTACATCCAATTTTAACTATTAGATTAATAAGTGATTACATGTATTATTCCTTACAAAAAAGGCTAAAAAATACCTGCCTTTCTCCGATAAATTTTACTACTATTCCGGGTTGATTTCTACTACATTTGTTCGCAATGTCTGCTAAAGGAAAATTTCACAACATGAATGGTAAAGGCAAATCCCTGGTTGCCTTATTCATCCTGCTATTGGCTTTACAAACAAAAGCTCAGACTATTCATCTTCCCCTGCCTTCTGTTCTCAGGAATGAGTATCGCCCGATTGGGTATGTTAATCATTCAGGATACCGATTCCCGTTAAAGCAGGCGAATCCGCTTACTGAATTCAGCTGGCCGGCTGACATTCAGGTAGGGAGTACATTTTATGATCTTCAATCCAAATGTTCTTCCCCTCAGTCAAGGATGGTTATTTTCCTGGATGGAACTTACAGCACGGTTTGGACCTATGGAATGGATACTGTTGCCTTTACGGACCAGGGCACGGCATACTCATATTTCGATGGTTCTGTCTGGACACCCTATCCCTTATCCAGGGTTGAAGGTATTCGCACGATCAGTCCATGCATTGCCATGCTTGGTAGCGGGGAGGTTATTGTTTCATCCCGACCGACAGGAGGTCAGTTGCACATGTGCAAGCGAACTGAAAAAGGGACTGGCACCTGGGAAGAATCCGACCTTACTCTGCCCGTCGGCTGTGATAAATTGTCCTATTCCACTATGGTAACCGGTGGGCTTGGGCATACTGTTCTGCATATACTTTCGCTCACTACACCAGTAACCGAAGGAGGTTCAACCTATCATGGGCAGGATGGTGCAATTGTTTACCAACGCTCCCCGGATGGAGGGTCAAGCTGGCAGATAAATGGCTTCGTGTCTTCAGAAATGGACAGTTCTCATTACAATGGTTTTTCGCCGGGTACCTTCGCCCTTGCTGAACCCCAGGGAGACAAACTTGCTTTTGTGGTCGGGGATCCCTGGTCAGACCTGTTCCTGATGAAATCTACCGATAATGGGAACACCTGGGAAAAGACCCTGATATGGGAGCATCCTTACCCGCATTGGAACGGGGAAGCAACAGATAGTATATATTGTCCTGACGGTGCTGTTCACCTGGCTTTTGATGAAACAGGTAAAGTACATGTGGTTTTCGGACTGACCCGTTTGTTTTCTGACGGATCACAGGTATACAGGTTTCCGTATATCGGAGGAATAGCACACTGGGCTGAGGGGATGCCGGTATGGACAGGTGGTGACCAGCTAAACTGCCTGAATCCTGATTCACTTGATGCTGAGGGTTGCCTTGCCTGTCCTTTTGCCATTGACTGGAATGGGAATGGAACTCTTGACCTGCTCGGGAACTTTGGAGATTACAACTGTGGCCCGACCAGTTTCCCTCAAATTGCTTTTGATGAATATGGCACAGGTTTGCTTGTAATGTCATCAGTCACTGAAATGTTCAATAACGGGAACCGGGATTTCAGGCATATATGGTATAAGTACCTTTACCAGGGCCAACTGGGTGGGATTGTATTTGATTACAACCAGGATTTACACGCTTTTCGTGAAAACGTTTATCCTTCCCTGGCAACCCATTCGCCGGATCTGTTTGCATGGCCATTCCTTTACCAGCAGGATAGCTTACCTGGAATTGCTATGTTTGGGAATGATCAGCCTTACACTTTTAACTGCATGAATAAGGGGGAAATGGTTTATATGCTTCCCCCGCCATTTGTGACCATTTCACTGTTTGCAGATCCTCTTGAGGGCGGCACAGTAGAAGGCGCAGGGCCGGCTTTCAACGGGGATTATATCACCATTGCAGCTCATGTGCTTCCCGGCTATGAATTTGTTGACTGGACCAGCCAGGGCGTGCTGTTTTCAAACGATTCCATCTATACTTTCCAGGTAACTTCAAACTATAGTTTAGTGGCACATTTCAGGTTAAAGACAGGCTTGCAGGAAAACGAAAATCTTGAGTTTGCCATTGCCCCAAACCCGGCTCATGAATATCTTCAATTCAATATACCTGGAGGATTCAGCAGCCAGTTTTTCTCAGCCGAACTCACCCGGATGGACGGAGTTCTGCTTGAATCGTGGAAGGGTATTTTTACGACAGTTACAAAGCTGGATATATCAGGAATATCACCTGGTATATACCTTTTTGAGGTGAAAACCAATACGGGGAAATCTTTTAAAAGTAAACTGGTGATACTGTAAAACAGCAGGGAAATGAATGAACAACTTTTCTAATAGTCTGTTGTGGTAGAAGAAAATCGTACATTTGTGTTATGATGAACAATAGGGAAAATAGAGTAAATGCATTCGTGACAACGCTGTTCCTTATGCTTTTCTTCCTGTTTGTTTCTTCACATGCCGGTGCCGCTGTGAAACAGTCCGGTAATTCAGCCAGGCCTGAGTTAATTACCCAATTCCACGCCTGCCCGCTGAGCGCTGATCTTGTCAGCGTGATAAAACTTCCCACTTTCAGCCAAAGCTTTCTTACTTCGCATGACAAGCTTTCTTTCCGGAGTTATGACCCTCCCTTAAAAGTAAGCTGTGATGATAAGGCTTCCAACCTTATCCTTATTAATATTCAGAAAGAAGAATTTATTACAGGATCGAACATTTGCTATCATTTCTTTTACAGGTTCTATTACCGGGACAAAATAGATTATCCGGGCTTAAGTTAAATTTTGATTATTCATGGTTGAACATTCTTTCCTGAAAAAGGAAGGAAAAATATTTATTTAATTTAAATTTACTGAAATGAGAACAGTGAAAAATATATTGGGGATCATCCTCCTAACTGGAATGCTCCTCCCGGGCTTTATTTTTAAAGCCGGTGCCCAAACCAAATTCCTGGTTCAGGCCACAACAACCTCAATTACAAATGAAGATTTAGCCCGGTCTGCTGGTATTATGGCAAACCGTATTGAATCATTCACAGGGAAGAAAACTGCCTTTACTTTGCTGTATGAAAGCCGGCAGGTGCAATTTGTAATGAAAGGCAAGACAGACAGGTCAATTGTCGAAAAGCTGATATCACACAGGGGAATTCTTGGGTTTTACGAGACCTATGATCAGAATTCAATTGCTGAGATATCCAAAAACAAGGTGCAGGCAGTTTCACTTTTTCCGAAATCTGTTGCCAATGGTAACAGTGCCAGGATAGGTTGCTGCCAGATTAAGGACAGGGAAGGGGTTGAAAGACAGCTTCCTGAAGAAGAGCTGGAACATTTATGCCGGTTTGCCTGGAGTGAAAATTTCAGGGATGGGGAAACCTGCCTGTATGCCTTGCGGTTACTTGGCGAGGGAGGATTTATTCTATCTGGCCGGGATGTTGAAAAAGTGAATGCCGAAGGTGGGAGTAAAACTCATCCCATCCTGATCAACCTGGATTTCAGGGAAGAGGCCTATAATACATGGGCTGAAGCTACCCGCCGGAATATGGATCATTCTATCGCAATTGTACTTGATGGCGAAGTAATATCAGCACCAGTTGTCAAATCTGTAATTGAAGGTGGAAACTGCCAGATTAGCGGAGATTTTTCAATGCCTGAAGCTCAATACATGGTTGCCTTAATCCTAAATGGTGAATTGCCATGTGAATTTCAAATAGTGAGATAAAGAGTATTTCTTTTCAAAACTCATTCGTGCATTCGTGGCATTATTTATTGCCACGAATACACGAATGGATCACGAATTAATTGATTAGAAAGTTTTCAGGACTCTTTCAGTCTCCATTAGCATTTCATCCGTAAAGTCAATGTGCGTTACAAATCGGACAGTCTGGGGCGAAAGTGCTAAAGCGTGTATATTGTTTCTTTTCAGTTTACCCAGGAATTCAGATGCAGGGAAGGAGCTGTCGATATTGAAAAAAAGTAAGTTGCTCTCAATCGGGACTATGCTTTCAACGAATGGCAGATGCTTCAGGATCTCTCCAAGTTGGCGTGCACGACGGTGATCATGCTTTAGGCGTTCAACATGGTTGTCGAGTGCATATATACCTGCAGCTGCAAGAATTCCGGCCTGTCGCATTCCCCCGCCGAATACTTTTCGTATCCTTCGCGCCTTTGTTATGAATTCTTTTGAACCAACAAGAACGGATCCCACTGGTGCACCCAGTCCTTTGGAAAGGCAGATGGAAATGCTGTGAAACAGCTTTCCGTAATCTGAAGTAGTTTCTGTGGTTTCTGCCAGGGCATTGAAAAGGCGGGCGCCATCGAGGTGATACCGTAGGCCGTGATCTGCACATACTTTACCTATCTTTTGCAATTCCCTGAAATCATAAATTGAGCCTCCACCCTTATTCATTGTATTTTCTACTGAGACCAGCCTGCTTAGCGGCCGGTGAACATCATCCACCGGATTAATATGATCCTTTACCTGCTGTGCATTGATCCTGCCCCGGTCACCATGAAGCAGGCAAACGGAAGCCCCGGAATTCATAGCTATTCCACCTCCTTCGTAGTAATAAACATGAGAGAGTTCATTGCAAATCACCTCATCGCCAGGTTGCGTATGGACCTTGATGGCTACCTGGTTTGCCATAGTGCCTGAAGCGCAGAATAGAGCAGCTTCCATACCGAATATTTTAGCAACCTTGCTTTCAAGGGCATTGACTGTAGGGTCATCACCAAATACATCATCACCTAAGGCTGCATTCATCATGGCTTCCATCATTCCAGGTGTTGGACGCGTAACTGTATCGGAGCGGAGGTCTATGTTCATGGGAGCTTGATTATTGGTAATAAGTTATTGGTTATTTGTTGCTGGCAGGAGGTGGGAAGCAGGAAGTAGGAAGTAGGAAGTAGGAATGCGAAGAATCAGGTTCTATTTACCAATCTATTTTGGTTCAAATTTTAATTTCTTACCTCTTACCTCTTATTTCTTATTTCTTATTTCCTGTTCCCCAATCCCAGCTCATCCACTGCATCACGCAATTGATCAAGAGCTTTATTCAAGGTTGCTAAAGTACATCCAATATTCATCCGCATATATCCTTCACCTCCGGGGCCAAACATAACTCCAGGGTTAAGCCCCAATTTAGCTGTATTCAGAAAGAAGTTTTTCAACTCATCTTCAGGCAGGTTCAGGCCCTTACAGTCAAGCCAGACAAGGAAAGTAGCTTCGGGACGGATCATTTTTACACAGTGGATTTTTTCTTCCAGGTATTTCTCCAGGAAGTCAAGGTTCTTACCCAGGTAAGCCATCAGTTGCTTTGACCAGTCATCACCTCCAGTATATGCAGCTTCCAGTGCAATATTCCCCATAATACTGCCACCCCCGATATGAAGGTGTTCCATGACCTGAGTAAATTTTTTGCGCAATATTTCATCGGAAATGATGACGGCAGCGGTCGAAAGCCCGGAGAGGTTAAAAGTCTTGCTGGGAGCAATAGTAGTAACGGTTTGAGCGGCAATTTTCGGAGATAGCGAAGCTAACGGAATATGTTTATAAGGCTGGTAGACCAGGTCGCAATGGATCTCATCGCTAACCATCAGAACCTTGTATTTCAGGCATATTTCAGCCAGCCGGGATAATTCACTTTGTGTCCACACTGATCCGCCAGGGTTGTGGGGACTTGAAATAATGATCATTTTGGCCCCGGCTGAAGCTTTCTTCTCAAGATCATCAAAATCCATGCAGAGCCGCCCGTTTTTAAGGATAAGCTGGTTGTAAAGCAATTTCCTTCCGTGGTCTTTCACCGCTGTAAAGAAGGGAAAGTACACCGGGGGTTGAGTAATAATACTATCTCCCGGTTCCGTATAGGCCAAAACAGCCATATTCACTGCAGGAACTACACCTGGACTGAAGGTTATCCATTTTCTGCCAACTTCCCACTGATGGTTCCTCCGGTTCCAATCGATGATCGAATTAAAAAATCCCTCAGGCCTTACTGGATATCCCATCACTTCATGCTCCAGCCTCTTGCGCAATGCTTCCATAACGAATGGAGGAGTCCGGAAATCCATATCTGCCACCCACATAGGAATAAGGTCATCGGAGCCAAGAAAATCGCCAACAGCATCGTATTTAATACATTGTGAGCCTTTTCGCTCTATCGGGTCATCGAAGTTGTAAGTCATTGGGCGTGATGGAGTTATTGCGTTATAGAGTTATTAGCTATTCGGTTATTTCCGCCTCAGGCGGATTCGGTTATTTGTTGTTGAGTAATTTAATATCGGTGTTTGGTTTGGTTAAGAAAGAAGCTTTATTGTCAAGTTCGGAGATTAGCACACTGATTTGACAGAAAAGAACAGGTTATAACGGATTTTCTATTTTCTTTGCCTTGACGGATTTGTCTTTGACTTTTATCCTAATAACTTTTTCCTTTTATTGTTCGCCTTTTTCGTCAGCTGACGGATTTACCTTTTATCTTTCGCCTTTTGTCTTTTATCTTTTGTCTTTTATCTTTTATCTTCAACAGCAAAGATACCCAATAGGCACAACATTCAGTTTGCTAATCTTCTTGAGAACTTGTTATTCTTTTATATTCATTTACCCTATTTTTGTTAAGGTATAAACTGATTTCATATGCGGACATCGCCTCTGTCGCTTCTTTCCCGTAAATACTACTTTGATGACACTCCTTTCATCAAGCTGATGAAAAAAAGGATTTACCATGTGCTGCTTATTGCCAGTAACTATGATTCCTTTATTCTGGAAAGTGATGGCCGTATTGATGAACATATTTTCAACGAATATGTTTCCCTCAACCTTAGGTATCCTCCTCAGTTTATCCAGGTCCCTACTGAAAAGGAAGCTTTTGATGCCCTTAAACGGGAAAACATTGACCTGGTAATTTGCATGCTTACCCTCGAAGAACTGGATACTTTCAGCTTAGCCAAAAAAATCAAAAAGAATTATCCGGCAATTCCTATCGTCGTGCTCACCCCATTTTCGCGTGAAGTATCGCTTAAGCTTTCAAATGAGGATATGAGCGTTATTGACTATATCTTCAGCTGGCTTGGTAACCCTGATCTGCTGCTTGCCATAATAAAGCTGATTGAGGATAAGATGAATGCCGAACATGATACAGAGGAGGTGGGGGTGCAGGTAATACTGCTGGTAGAGGACTCTGTGAGGTTCTATTCCAGTTATCTCCCCAATATTTACAAGATCATCTTCAACCAGTCAAACGCTTTTATGGCTGAAGGCCTGAATGAGCACCAGCAGATGCTCAGACGAAGAGGGCGCCCAAAGATTCTCATGGCTACCAACTATGAAGATGCGATCTCGCTTTATGAAAAATACAAGTCGAACTTATTGGGGATCATTTCGGATATTAACTACAAACGGGCTGGAAAAGAAGATCCAGAAGCCGGATTCAGGTTTGTAAACCATGTCAGAAGCCAGGATGAGTTTGTGCCATTTCTTTTACAATCATCAGATACGAAATTCAGGCAAAGAGCCCTGGATATTGGAATTGGCTTCCTGGACAAGAATTCCAAGACCTTATCCATCGAGTTGCGGAACTTCATGATGGAGTATTTCGCCTTTGGCGATTTTGTTTTCATAAATCCATCGACAAACCGCGAAATCATGCGTGCGCCGGATCTGAAAGCATTGCAGCAGATGATCTTTGAAGTGCCGGACGATTCCATGGAATACCATATTTATCGTAACCATCTTTCCAAGTGGTTGTATGCAAGGGCTTTGTTTCCACTGGCGGAATTCTTCAGGGATGTGCGTCCCGGTGATTTTACCGAACTGGAAGAAGTGCGCCGCTTTGTATTTGAATCCATAGCTGGCTACCGGTTAAATAAGGGAAGAGGTATCATTGCCCAGTTCAACAGGGAAAGTTTCGATGAGTATATAAGCTTTACCAGGATAGGTGAGGGGTCTATCGGAGGGAAAGCCCGCGGACTGGCATTCCTTGATGCTGTAATTAAAAAGAACCGCCTGCTGGACCGCTTCCCGGATGTTACCATCAGCATTCCGCAGACCGTTGTGCTTTGCACCGATATCTTCGATGAGTTCATGGAAGATAACGATCTCTACAAGATAGGCCTGTCGGACCTGCCGGATGCGGAGATCCTGAATTATTTCGTCAATGCCAGGCTTCCTCTTCGATTGCATGATGACCTTATTGCTTTTATTCGTGTAGGTAACCGACCAATTGCTGTCCGGTCCTCAAGCCTGTTGGAAGATTCACATTACCAACCCTTTGCAGGTGTATATTCCACTTACATGGTCCCGCAGGTATCGGATGATGACCGATTGATGCTCGAACTGCTGAGTAATGCCATCAAGAGCGTTTATGCTTCCGTGTTTTTCCACGACAGTAAAGCTTATATGGCTGCCACAAGCAATCTTATCGACGAGGAAAAGATGGCCATAGTGCTTCAGCAGGTAGCTGGAACCCAATATCGTGACCATTTTTATCCCTCATTTTCAGGTGTAGCCCGCTCAATCAATTTTTACCCTATTGCCCCTGAAAAGCCAGAGGATGGCATAGCCAGCATTGCTGTCGGATTAGGGAAATACATAGTTGACGGCGGGGTATCGCTGCGGTTCTCTCCCAAATATCCAAAGAAGATATTGCAGCTGTCATCCCCGGAGATGGCACTTCGCGAAACCCAGAAGCATTTTTATGCTCTCGATCTTACCCCAGGAAGTTTCTATACATCGGTTGATGACGGCATTAACCTGAAAAAGCTGCGCCTGGAAGTGGCAGAAGAAAACAATGCTTTCAGGCACATGGTTTCTACTTATGATTTTGATAGCCAGGTACTGCGCGACGGAATCATGTATGACGGGAAAAGAGTGGCCACATTTGCCAATGTGCTGAGCCATAATACATTTCCTTTAGCTGAAATTCTTTCTACCTGCCTGGAGGTAGGTCAGGATGAGATTGGCAAACCTATCGAAATTGAATTTGCTGTTGAATTGAACCGGCCATCCGGTTTCCCAAAGGTCTTCAACCTCCTGCAGGTAAGGCCAATAGTGGAGAGCAAGGAAACTATTGAAGCAAGGATTGAAGATATCCCCTATGAAGAAACTATTCTGTATTCAAAAGCAGCACTTGGAAACGGTACGATCAGTGGTTTAAAGGATGTGGTTTATGTAAAGCTAAGTGGTTTTGACCCCGCTAAGAATCCTGAAACTGCTTTGAAAGTTGCAGCTTTAAATGAGAAATTCCAGGCAAACAAGGAGTTTTATATACTTGTTGGACCCGGACGCTGGGGCTCTTCTGATCCCTGGTTAGGCATTCCTGTTAAGTGGCCACAGATATCTGCAGCCCGTGTTATTGTTGAATCAGGGCTGGAGAATTACAGGATTGATCCCAGCCAGGGAACCCATTTCTTCCAGAACCTGACCTCTTTTCGGGTAGGCTATTTCACTATCCATCCCTATATCAATGATGGCTTCTTTGACCTTGAATACCTGGATTCCTTCCCTGCTGTTTATGAAGATGAACTTATTCGCCATGTCCGTTTTGAAGATGAACTGATGGTGATGATCAATGGCAGGAGCAACCTTGGAGTTGTGATGAAACCCTTAGGGGAGAAAGATAATGAGTAAATAAGGGAGTAAGGTGTGAGAATATTTATGAGTTGGCGTCATCGCTCTGAAACTCACCAATAATCATAAACTAAGTAAAAAAGCAGACATAGACTCAATCAATAGAAATACTATACTTATAAATTTAATCACAATGACAAGAATTAAGCTTTCCGATAACGGCATTTCGCCATTTGAAAAACTAATTGGTCATAATAAAATTGTATTAGAAAAGTGGACTGAATTGGAAATTGCATTATTCACGGGAACAAAGCTTGATAAAAACCTATTAGAGCAAGTTAGGAGAACTATTGCGTTCGAAAACGAATGCGAATATTGTATGGTAAAAGCAGGAAAACCAAACTTTGACTCTAATCAAAAAAGAATCAATACGGCCACTGCATTTGCCCAGCTTTTTGCAATAGACCATAAGTTAATAAATGATAGCCATTTCGACATACTTCGAGAGGAATTTACTGAAAAAGAAATTTCAGAATTATGCTCATTTATTAGTTTCATTACTGCTTGTCAAAAATTAGGAAGAATCTATAATTTGACTGAAGAATTTCAGATAAATAAAACAATAACAATGACTGAACTAAATAAGACAAAAATGCAATGAGCTTCTGATATGGGCTAATCGTAACAGGTTTGCCAACGCAAGTCCCATAAAAATCTGGTCCGCCTTTTCCGATTTGAGCTTGAACTGATGGTAATGATAAATGCCAGGAGCAACCTTAACGTAGTGATGAAGCCGAGGGATAAATAAATATTTAATAATTGAGCGAGAAGGGGTTGAGTGTAAATATTAATTATCTGCTTATACGAACTTTCATAGATTAATTATAAAATGAAAAATTCCTGTAATGAAAATATCATCTTTACTTAGCCTGATAGTTATCACCTTAGTACTGGTAAACTGTGATAAATCCAAAGAAGCTGCCAAGAACCATGTGAACTGTGATGGCCTGATAACCGATACGCTTGGTACAGGCGATAATGCTAAAATTTACATGCCCAATGCATTTAGTCCAAATGATGATGGAATAAATGATATTTGCAGGCCAATTACTCGAAATGTTGCATTAATTGTGTTTACCATTTATGATTGTGACAATAATGTAGTGTTTAATACTACTTCCCTCCAAGAAGGATGGCATCCTGCATCAGGCCCGCATACCTGGACAACTTATTATTATAAAATCCAGGTTGCAACGGAAGCAGGCCATCACATTGGGGTCTGCGGAGAGGTATATAGTTTAAGTTGCTTTCCGGGTAGCATGCCCAGAAGCAGCTTCTGTTTTGAAGATCAATTTATGATGGATGGGTTTACCGGTGTTACAATGGAACGAATCGGAACTTGCCCGTAATAATAAATGCTGCTATCCAGCTCAACAAGGCCCAATATTCAAAGCCACTTTGCCTGCTGCATTTAACAATGCCAGGACTCCATTCATACTTGAAACTTTTGTGAAATGAACGAACACACTATTCCTTCTTAATATTGAATTTTGAGCTTGCTAGCGTTGGCGTCAGTGGTTTCATCCGCTAGCTAGTAAGATGCAAAAAGCCTGTCTGAAAGTCTTTTAAATTCTTGCTTTTTCAATCCAACTTATCAAACAATTAACCCGAAATTTACTCTATTATATGAACGTTCAAGGACAAATTATCGATTACATAAGCAGCCAGCCTGAGCCGAAATGCATTGATATGAATGAGTTGCATCGGCTTATTCTGCAAGTATTACCAGGATGTAAATTATGGTACGATAATGGGATAAACAGCGATGGCAAAACGATCAGTAACCCAACTATTGGATATGGGATCCAAACGATAAAATATGCTGATGGAAAAACCAGGGAGTTTTTTCAAATTGGTTTGAGTGCAAATAAAACAGGGATCTCTGTCTATATCCTGGGTATTATGGATAAAAGCTACTTAGCCCATACCTTTGGGGAAAAACTGGGCAAGGCAAAGGTGAGTGGTTATTGCATCAGGTTTAAAGCCCTAAAAGACTTGAATATTGATATGATTGAAGCGGCAATACGATATGGGGTTGAGGCTTCACGCCAGGAATAGCGCTGCAGCCATCTTTGCCTTTGCTCCAGGGCCAGAATTCAGAAAAAGTAGGTACCAGGTCTTGGAGCCTTGCCTGGAAATATCGGCAGTCAGCAAACTGAATATTTAACACTATTATAATTCCGATGAAAACGACATTATTATTTTTTGGTTTTGCAATTCTTACGGTTTCTATATTTGGACAAGCCAAGCCCCAGGGATATCCTGAACTTATCAGGACCGCAGACTCACTTTATAATGCCAAGGACTTCAGTAATTCTGCTTTTGCATTTTCCAATGCATTTAAGGCGAATGGCTGGAATGCCACATCAAAAGAGCATTACAATGCAGCATGTTCATGGGCCCTGGCAAATTTTCCCGATAGCGCCATTTATCATTTGCTGTATGTTGCTTCTAAAATGAACTACAAGGATTACGGGCAAATAAAGGGAGATCCTGATTTAAAATCACTTCATAGCGATAAAAGATGGCAATCCATTCTTGACCTGGTTAAAGCAAATAAGGAAAAGGCTTACTCTGCTATAGATTTTGTGATAGTTAATAGCCATAAGGTTGAAGTATTGACTTCCGGGATGCAAAATAATATGGCAGATAAGCCGGTAGTTGTTTTCGAAAATGGAATGGCCGGTAGTTTTGGAAGCTGGGATATTGTGGCAGAAGAAATTTCGAAAACAAACGCTGTGTTTCGATATAATCGCCCGAGAATCGGAGAATCGGAAAATGATAGCCTTCCCCCGACAACCGATCATATTACTAATAACCTGAGGAAAATGCTATTACAAAAAGGATTGAAACCACCGTATTTATTGGTTTCCCATTCCTTTGGCGGGGCTTACATCAGAAGTTTTGCTTCCCGCTATCCGCAGGAAGTCGCTGGACTCGTGTTTGTGGATCCAGTTGACTTTACTCAAAAAAAGGGTGACGGCGATCTGCCTTATCTCGAAATAGGATTGACCCAACATCAGATTGATTCAATTTTTGGAAAAGCCTATGACAATTTTATCGAGAATCTTTATCAGGAAATGCCTGCTTTCTATGTTGAAGAAGTCAAGGTTTCAAGGGCTTTATATAAAAGCGAGTTTAAAGAATGTGATAGCATTCCTTTGCCCGATGTGCCTGTTCATTTTATCCATGCGGGCGGATACTCCTCCGGTTCCAATGAAGGGCCAGGCATTTATGACAGGGAAAAAATGTGGAGAATTGACAATAATCTTAAAATGAAACGCTGGATCGCCCTTGTTAACCCGTTGAAATATGGCAGGTACTTCTATAGTGCACATTCCGGCCATTACATTCAACAAGATGATCCTGAACTTGTTATTTCGAGTATAAAACTGGCATTGAAAGATTGTGACAAAATCATGAAAGAAAAAGAAACCAGCCATTAACGTTGGCATCTTGACCGGGTTTATGAGAATGATTAATTGTTTGTAGAACTTCCTCATTAGCAAAAAGCATCAAGCAAAGAAAGGAATGATGTTGATAGAATGTTTTACGCCTATCTCTGAAGCATTTCATCGGTATTGTTATGAATCCCATGGTGCTTAAAAATTAATAAATAACTTTAAATATATATTCTTATGCCAACCCCCATTTCGGAATGCCTGTATTGTCAGAACAATGAGACATTACATCGTCTTATGATCAAAATTTGTGATTTAGATGTGTCTCAACTCTTTTTATTTAAGGAGCAATCATACCTGGGTCGCTGCAATGTAGTCTATAATGATCATGCTGTTGATTTTCATGAATTGAGCGATAAGCAGCGCAATGCATTTATGAAAGATGTAGCAACTGTTGGAAAAGCTATTGCATCTGCATTTAATCCAGCTAAAATTAACTATGGGTCTTATGCTGATACCATTTCTCACCTGCATATGCACATTGTACCTAAGTATAAAGATGGATATGGATTTGGAGGTGTTTTTGAGATGAACCCGCAAAAAACTACCTTTTCTGATGAAGAATATGCCGAGGTGATAAAAAAGATCAGGGCCGCATTATGATGATAGGTTAAAAACTGTGTTGTGAAAATTAACAGAAAGCTAGATCGCAGAAACTTAACAGAAACATAGCCCTTGCTAAACACAGCTTGTCATCGTGCAGCAAATAGATCAAACAAGACTAATATTGGCTGGCACGAAAGATTAGCTGACATTTGGACAAGTTTTTTGGTTTTAAATGCTTTATCTGAACATTGCAATCGTAATGAATAATAACAACTATGGACAAGCCTAGGATATTTTCAATCTCATTTGCAAGTGTTTATCCGCTTTATCTTCAAAAAGTGGAGAAAAAGGGCCGTACCAAGGCAGAATTGGATGAAATCATCTGCTGGTTGACAGGCTATGACCCAGCCACAATTCAAAAACAAATTGACATAAACATTGATTTTGAAACATTTTTCGGGGATGCTCCTCAAATTAACCAAAATGCTTCAAAAATTACAGGTGTGATCTGTGGTTATCGCGTGGAAGAGATTGATGACAAACTCATGCAAAAGATTCGTTATTTGGATAAACTTGTTGACGAATTGGCTAAAGGAAGGCAGTTGGAGAAAATTCTAAGAAAATAATAGCTGAAAAGGACTATTCCAGCAAAGGAAATCTTATTGAAATGGATTCCTCACATATTTTATCTGTTGACATCAGTTCACATTGTGTTAGCTTCAACCTAATTCCACCGAAGAGGCAATAGTCTCAATCTCAGGGCCATTGCAACTAATTTTATGGCAGTATTTTGATATCAATATCCAACTAATAGATAGCAATTAATATATGAAGGATAGGAGATCAAGCGGAAAGGACATCAAACCTATAGCAGTTGCTAGCGGTAAGGAGCCTTTGGGTTTCTATCATGGCACAAAGGCAGGTTTAAGGGTAGGAGACCTGATCGTACCCGGATTTAACTCAAACTATGGCAAGAGGAAGGAGGCCTCCTATGTCTATTTTACCGCTACTATGGATGCTGCAACCTGGGGAGCCGAACTTGCACTGGGCGATGGGCCAGGCAAGATTTTTAAAGTTGAGCCGACAGGCCCTTATGAAGATGACCCAAACCTGACGGACAAGAAATTCCCGGGAAATCCTACGAAATCCTACCGCACCCTTCATCCACTGAGGGTCTGCGGAGAGGTCAGAGATTGGCAGGGACACTCCCCCGAACTACTCAAAGCAATGAAAGAAAACCTTGAACGACTTAAACAGCTTGGGATAGAGGCAATCGAAGATTAAATAAATTTAGAAAATAAGGTTATTCAGTTACCAAAACTTAAGCAACCCGGGAGTTTCGGGACGATATTTACTGCTTTGCCGCAATCAATTTCTAACATCTATTGGATTATTTGACAGTTTTATTAAGAAAGAACCGGCTTCTAAAACTAAAATGCCAAATGGTGAATTGGAAATATGTATTCCAGAAGAAGAGATCATTAGCCGGCTGCAAAATCTTTTACCATTTGGAATAATGCCGTTTGAGCAGGCAGTTAACGGAGCCGGCTACGGGATAGTAATGTGTTGTGGAGAGAAGGAGGTGAACTGCCTGAAACAACAACCTATAGAAGTTGAACGCAGCCATGCGGAACAACTAATGCAAATTCAGCATCTTATGATTGTGGATGCCTATTGCAGGTACAGTAAAATGGGATTTCAAGGTGCTTATCTGGCAGGGCCATACTTGAGGCAGCGAGATATCGTACTTTGGGAAGCAGGCGTTTCTCATTTCATCTTTCCCGATTTTACTGAAATGAAAGCATCGGGTAAGTCTCGCGACAAGCTATTTGATGAACATTTTGGGATAGGGGCAACCAGAATGTTCTTCGGCTTTGGTGAATGTTATAAAAGAGCGTTTAAAGAGTCGGAAATCCCAATGCTGCAGTACTTTGGATATGATGTTCGTTCTCGTTCACATTTGCAGAATCTTGCAATGAATTTCATGGTGTTGGATTCCCGGGTTATATGTTTGCGCGCTAACTTACGCAAAGACGAGGATGCTGCATGGACAATACTGGCAGCTGCCGGAATTAACCGAGTATATCACTTGCCATCTGTTCCGTTGACCATTCCTGAACCTGACCAGGAAATTGCAAAAGGACTTTTATAGTTACAGGGAAAAAGCTGTCAGCAGTTTTGGGAGATATCCAGGTCTGTCAATTGGAAATATTTTTTTTAATATCTTAACAAAATCTTTTCCAGGACTGTTATTAGCATTGAATCACCTTTCCAAACTAACTAATTCCTTCAATTATGCATTCACGAATACCATTTATACTTGGTGCTTTGTGTTTTTTGATTTGCCTCGTTGGCAGTAAACCTACCGATGCACAGCTGGTTTTAGATTCTGCTTTTTCATTCGACGGAATGCGCATCGATACAAATACCAATACAGACCCTTATCCCATTTATTATCAAAAAATAATTGAACTACCTGATGGTAGTTATGTGGGCGGAGCTCATAATGGTATTCATAAAGTCTTGGTCAACGGTAATAAAGATATGAGCTTTGGGGTTGATGGTGATGCAAATTTCCCAACAATAAGTGGATATCAGTACGATGGCGTTCTATGTGTGAAATCCATTGCCATGCAAAGGGATGGGAAAATTGTGGTACTGGCGCAAGTGAAATATAATGAAGTGGTTAGTCCTTTCATGTGCCTGATGCGATATAATGCAAACGGTTTTCTTGACAACAGTTTTCATGAAACAGGCTATTTCGTTGACTCGCTCAGCGGGCATTCAACAGAACCTTGGGCTATGACGATTGACACGGTTACGAATCCAGGTAAGGATGTTATATATTTATGCGGAACCTATGGGCATTGTGTCAATCTCCCGGGTGGAGGAAGTTATTGCTCCGATGGATTCTTTGTTATGGCTGTGGGACCTGATGGGAATTACGAAACAAGCTTCAAACAAGGCGGCACATGGACCGGATATGTTATTCCCTATCACCAAAGCGGACAGGATTACTTTACAAGTATTCATGTTATCAGCCCGGATAATATACTGCTTTCAGGGGTTACACTGGCAAACACCTATGCTTACTTTGCCCTGAAAATTAATTCCCTGGGCGATATAGACAGCACTTTTGGGACGAACGGATTATGGGAAAAAACTGACACCCTGTTTTCATTTAGCCGTTTTGCGTTTACCAAGCGGCTAGGTGCAGATAAAATCCTTCTGTTTCATAGCAGTGGTTATGATTCTGATTCCACTTTTATCACTTATCGCTGTTTTGATACAAACGGTCATACGGTTACCTCATTCGGGCAGGATGGAAGTGTCGTTCAATCACTTAATTTGCACAAGGATTACGGTAGTTTCAACATGTGGTTTCCAATTGCCATCGATTCAAGTGAACGTATATACACCTGCCTTTACAGTAAACCGTCCACTACTTCCTATGTCCATATTCTAAGGATGTTACCCGACGGAAGCAGGGATGCATCTTTTGGAAACAACGGATTGCTTGTTTCTGAACCAATAAGGAATGATAACTGTATAAATGGTAATATAATGTATGATGCAATATGCTCGCGGAACAACAAACTTGTACTGGCATTTTTAAAAGATTATAATATTAATGCAATGAGTTTTGGTGGCGGGATATATCGCTTTATGGAAAAACCTGAATTCCCTAATACCATTAGTGAAATTCCTTCAGGCATTATTCAGATCAGTGTTGCAAACAGACAACTTTTGATAAGAAGTGATCTAAGCGGAATATGCCAGGTAGGGATATATTCTCTAAATGGACAATCCGTCTATTCAGCCTCAGCCTGTTTGAACCCGAAGCAACTTTCGAAGTTGTCATTACCGCTTTTATCCAGCGGAATCTATATAGCCGAAGTTATTAAGGGTCAAAAAAGAGAAACTGAAAAGATATTTATTGGAGATTAAATTTGAACCTGTTATTCGTTGGATAAAGTTAATAGTATTCTAATATTGCAGTAGGAATTAAGTACGGCTTTGAATGAATCTTGAATTCATTGCTATTTGATGAAATTATAGTAGAAATGAATATTGCTCATCTGAAACTGATTCTGTTTTGTTTGGTGCTTACCAACGTGTTTACTGTTCATGCACAAAGTGATTCCGCACTGTTTGATAAGAATTTCCGCTTCAGGGATGGAATTTATACGTCGCCCCGTGAAGTCCTGGACAATAATCCCAGGTATCCTGGCTGCCAGCTAATGGGGAAATATAGTGCAGAGTCAATATTTGGCAGGCCGACCTACCATTATTTCAAACATGGAACTGACATGGGCGAATACATAGATTCTTTGTTTGCGTTTGTTTCCGAAGGGCAACTTCTAATAAACTACAGGCATGATTTTCATAAGATGATACTATTAGGGACGATTTCGACCTTCCTGGTGGATGCATTCCATATAGATGAAAACGGGGATGCAGGAATCGTTGATAAACTATATTTCGTAGATTTCACAAATGGGAACATCAACAAGTTGTTACCCGAGAATGTTGAGTACATTTTTAAGCATGACAGGCAATTCTACAAAAGCTTTGTCTCAGCATCATACATGAAACAAAAGAAGACCTTATATTCGTTTGTCCTTAAATACAATGCTCTTCACCCAATCTATTTCAGGCTGGAATGACAGAAAATCTCAAAACCAAATACTATAATAATTACAGGAATTGCGGATACTCTTGTCGGTGTGTTAAGGACAAAAAATAGTGATTAGCATTCATCCCGTTCTTGGATTTCACCGCACTACACTTGATCTTTTGTACAGCTTGTCAATTAGTTTGAGGTTGAAGGTTAATAAAATCCAGGTTCTGCTAAATAAAGTGACGTATTTGTAACATCTGGTTGATTTATGTTATATATTTGTAACAAAATGATAAATATTTATAACATGAAAACAACACAAAAGTGGGTATCTTATTTGTCGGTATTAAGTTTACTGGCAGTTTTGGAAGTATTTACCGGTAATCCCAAATGGGAGGTGTTTCTTGGTTTTCTCCCGTTTATGGCATTTGCAAGGGTAAAGGCTGATGAGCGTTTTAAAAGCAATATGAACAAGGCTGCCAGGAATGGGTTTATAGCCTCAATTCTTGGTGTAATCGGCCTGGTATTTGTCATCAGTTCCAATCCTTCACTGGATAAAATGGTGATTGCCCTCTAGGTATGCCTGTGGCTTATGATGATTGTTTTTGCTGCATCATTTACAATATACGACCGGAAAGGAATTTCCTAAGAATGGCACTTCAGAACAGGATCAAGGAACTCAGGGCAAGGCATAATCTTACCCAGGACGAGCTGGCAAAGCGGGTGGACATCCGCAGGGAGACCATTGTCCACCTTGAGAATAACCGATACAATCCTTCGCTCAAACTGGCTTCTGACATTGCCAGGGTTTTTGGGGTTCCCATAGAAGAGGTGCTTTGGTATGATGAGCAAAAGTGATATCTGAGATAGTGTGTTCAGATGATCTGCTGATCCATTTTTAAAAGATCAGCTGCCAGGCATGAATGGACGGGAATAATGGCAACGAGCTGGCCAGGATGCAGACTGATACCTTCGTTCAACTTCAGGATGCCGTGTTCCTGAGAGAGGGAGCTGAGATACCCCAGTGTTTTATCAGTATTCCAATGTTTTCCGTCCCATTCAACAGCCATTCCATATATAATTGAATTATCAGCTGATCTGCAGTATTCTTTCGATAGGTGAACGGCTCCTCCGTAAATGACAGCTTCCTGTCTCGATTTATGGATTGCAACAACAGGGCAAATGACTGCCACTGCAATATCCTTCATTTCACAGGATCCGATGTGGAATTGCATCAGGTCATAAAAAACAAAATTCCCGGGACGGATTTCATCCACTCCGGGAAATTCATCCAGCAGGCTGCATCCAGGAGTATCGCCAACAGAGATGATCAGATCCTGGTACATTGACTTGAATTCAGATTTCAATTTCTGCAGGCTTCTAAATACCGGCTGAAAAATCCCTTTTATTTCTTCCACTCCTTGAGCATGATAGGTTTGACCGGTATGCGTTAGGAATCCGCAAAATTGCAGTTTGCTATTGTTGCTGATCCTGTCCATGATGGCCCTGATCAGGGTTAGGTTTTCCGGTTCAATTCCCGTGCGGTGATAACCACTGTCAATTTTCAGGAAAATACCAGTTTTGTTCCGGATATTTTCGAACAGGATACCTGCAACTTCTACAGACTCAATGAGCAGGTTCAGCCGGATGGTTGAACCAAGCTCAATAATGTCATCAATTTCAAGAATATTGCATGGGAAAGCAATTGTAATATTTTTCCATCCGTGCCCGGCAAAGAACCTTGCCATTCCAACAGAGGACACAGTTATCAGGTCTATACCCTCCTGCCTGAACCATTCACCAACTTCTGATGATTGATGAGTCTTAAAATGTGGCCTGAATATGAGGTTATTGCGCTTGGCTTTTTCAGCCATTTTGCTAATATTGGACTGGCAAATATTCTTGTTGATCAGGAGGGTTGGCCTGTTGATTGCTTTCATAGCTGGGCATTAGGCAAAGGTTAAGAAGGTATTATTTTGATACATTTGTAAGGAGTAACAAATTTGCAAAGAAATATCGTTGAGAGGGATAATAAACCCTTCCCGTTGTAAGTTTAACTAGTGGTAATTCACTTTATAGATAATCAAAAAACTTATTTAGATGAAAAGTTATTTTATACCGCTTTTTGCAGTTATAATGCTATTAAGCTTTGCATGTCAACGCAATATCAGCAAGCCTGAAAATATAGTCACAAAAAGGATCCAGTATGATGTTTCCATTAAATCGCCGGATCCCGATTTCGACTGGTGGGTTCAGAATCTTGAAGGGGAGAAAAGAGAATCTGTTGTAAAGAATATTATCAATAATGCCACCGAAGGAAAGGTTAAAGCATATGATTTTTTTACCAATAAGTTACTGACAGTTAAACAGGTTCACGATATGCTTTTCCGTGCTGATACTATTCAATTGCAGAGACCTAATCCTCCTTTTGAGTTTTATGATACAGTAATAAGTCAGAATGCTAACATTAACAATATTTCACGACTTCGATTCCTTGAGGAATGGAGTATGGATGAAAAGTCCCTGGCTTTTTCGAAAAAAGTGCTGGGTATCTGTCCCTTGATGGAAGCCTATACCGATAATGGTGAACTAAAAGGTTACAAACCATTGTTCTGGGTGTTTTTTGATGACCGCTATCCAGGAGAGTTTATGGTGGGAAAGTAGAGGGGAAGCAGGCGGGAAGCGGGAAGCCGGGAGTAGATAGGAAGTAGGAGGTTAGAAGTAAGAGGTAATAGTTTTCTTGACTTCATATCTATTAATACTTTCCCCTTGTCACCCCATCGCCTTGTCTCCTTGTCTGAGAGGAAGCAGGAAGTCGGAAGCAGTAGGCAGTTGGCAGTAGGCAGGAAGCAGGAAGCCGCGAGTCCTGGGATGTAATCTGAAAATTGTTTATTGAATCCCTCCGAAAACAGTAATCATGGATTTTCAGCAATACCTGCTCTTTGGAGTACACACTCAATTTGAGATGAGATACCACCTTGTCGGGACAAACTCCTAAGGAATTATTGAATTATAAGTTTTTTGGTTTGAATACTATTTTGATTTTGAAGCGTTACCATATATACTCCTTTGGTAAGGGATATTGTTGAGATTTCAGTTTCCGGATGCTGAATATGAGTAGATAAACACTCTTTGCCATTCATATCATAGATCCTGAAGGTGGAATTATGAGCAGATTCGCTCATATTCAGTATAAACTTGCTTGTTGCCGGATTAGGAAAGATGGTAAAATCTGATTTGTCCTGCTCTCGTATGGAAGTTGTTATGTATGCACTCCTGGCAAATGAGTAATTATCACAAACAATTTCAGAAACCGTTGCAGGAACATATCCTGTAGTATAGGTATTATCCTGTGTATTAAAAACGATCATTCTTTCATTAAAAGCAGAGTCAAACCCTACCAGGAGAAAACTCCCTGAATTCTGGTCAAAGGAAGATGACCCCGCCAAATAATATGGGAAGCCCGCTAACAAACCTCTTTCTATCAACTCACCAGTGGTTGTGTTAATCTCAACAACTTTATTGCCTGTATAATTTCCGGATGAATTATATTCTGCATTCGAGGCGTAAAGAATATTTTTTACGTTATCATAATTAACACTTGAGAAATTGTTTCCAATTGCTGTTGTAAGAAGGATTGTTTTTGTCCAGGAAAAAACCGGATTTCGAACAGGGATTTCATATAAACAGTTGTTTTGCGAACCATCAAAACCAATGTAATATATTATTCCTTCATTGGAATTGAAACCAATTGCATCTGCAACAATTCCATTCACGCCAGGTTCGACGATAATTCCCAGTAAGCTATCAGAACCGGTACTTATATCATATTCATTTACACTGATATAGCCAACAGAATCGGAGCTCAGATTATATATTTTACCGGTGCTCATATCGATTTCTGAAATATTCGACATGGCAGCATAAGGGATGAGACTGGGGATATTTGAATTTGTATTGAAGGAAAGTAAAACTCCGGAACCGGAAGCTATTCCGCCTAAATAATAATTGCTGTTATACGAATCGAATACAGAAGATGCAAACAGGTATGCTTCAAGTCCCGAGGGATATGCGGTGACTGATGAAGAATCAAGGGCCTGCCATTTAACAATATCAATAGTCCCGTTTGGATTGGCACTTGCTCCGACAAGATTGATCTGGGCTTTCGCTATCAGAAAGGAAAGGAGGAAGAGTAACAGGGTAAAATTTATCTTTTTCATTGTAAATATTTTGATTTTTACAGTTCCGTTATTTCATGATAAATTTAAGTGAATTTATACCTATACAGTATCGAAACAGTTAATATCACCTTCAAGGGAGATTTTGACCATTTTTAAAATGAGATCATCGCCCATACTTGGCCAGAACTTTTCGGCCATTTTTTGTTGTTTGCTGAACTGCCAGCGGCCTAAATGAATTATCTGAATCATCAGTGCGGATTTTCCAGAAGAACGAAAAGGAAGGGTTAGATGTATACTCAATTTGCTTCTATTGTTAACCTGGTGGGTATATTGATTTTGTCGGTCTTGTCTTCATTCTTTTCGTCATTAAACTCAACCATCTGCATTCTTTTTTAACAAACCGCAAAAAATAAAACCGTTTAGGGGCAAAGCTACATACCAATAAAGCTTGCCGGGCAACCCTAAAGGCCTGAAAGTGGCTGTTTTAGTCAAAGTATTCTTTTCATTGGTCTTAATTAAATTCCAGTCGAAAAATAATTCAAATATTTAACATCCGGGAGATAATATTGTTTAATTATTTGAAATATAGATTAAACAAAAAAACTCTTCGGATTTCGGAGAGAATATTTCCTGAACATTTTGTAAAAATTATTGTTTAATAATAGATCTAAAACATTAAACAATGAAATCGATTTACTCATTGCTTGCAATTCATCTGAAATCGTTGATTTTAGGAGCGTTCATTTTTTCAAGCCTAATCAGCGCGCCTGCTTTTGCTCAGACACTGACAATTCAAACGCCGAATGGAGGAGAAGTATGGACATCAGGCCAGGTTGAAACAGTAACCTGGACAGGCCAGAACCTGAGCGGGATGGTAAAGATCGAGTTTTCATATGATGGTGGTACAAACTGGTGGTATCAAGGCGAAGTCCCTTGCGGGCCAAACGGAGGTAATTCTTCATTGGGGGTTCCCAATATTTCAACAACTAACGCTTTACTAAGAATTACTGACATAGCAAATCCTTCAGCTAGCGATATAAGCGATGCGCCTTTTACCGTTTATGTGTCGCCCATATTTGTATGGGAACCATCTGCTAATTCCTATGTATTTGTAAACTCGCTTTCGCAGGTATACTGGATTCTGAACATACCGGGTATCACCCTTCTCAATGCAGATATTTCAATTGATAATGGTCTCACTTTTACTCCAATTGCTCAAAACATAAATGCGCAGGCCGGGTATACTTATCTCAATTTATCTGATACTCCTTCAAATTCGTGTATCCTTAAGTTATCCAATTCGCTGAATCCATCACAATTTGGGTTAAGTGATGTTTTTTCGATATCCCCTCTGCCTGTTTATACCCTGACCTCTCCTGCAGGTGGCGAAATCATCAATACTTTCAGCCCATTCACAATAAGCTGGACTGTCGAAAATCCATACTCGCCTGCGAACTATATTGAATTCTCCACTGATAATGGCGAAACCTGGGAACTCATCGGAAATGGAAGCAGCCAGGGGAATTCTGGAAGTTTTGACTGGATCACACCTAATGTGGATTCTGATCATTGTCTTATCCGGATATCTGATTCCTACGCATATTCAGCCGTTGATACCAGCGCAGCCTTTACAGTTATGCCTTACCCGGAAACTCCTGTATGCATGGTTTCAGTCGACAGCCTGACAAACCATAATGTGATCCTCTGGGAAAAGCCTGTTTCCAATCTCATCGCTGATTTCCTGGTTTATAAGGAAACGGATGAAGCCAATGTTTATGAAATAATTGACACAGTAGCTTATGATGGGGTGCCAATGGTAACGGACCCAGGATCCAACCCATCTATGAGACCTTACAGGTACAAAATAGGATTCATGGATAGCGAAAACAGGGTATTCCCGGCAGGCGATTACCACCAGACCATTCACCTTACCATCAGCCAGGGTGTTGGCAGCACTTATAACCTGATCTGGACACCCTATATTGGGTTCAACTATTCATCCTATAACATTCTTCGTAAATCCGGGTCAGGAAATTATGAACAGATTGCTACCATTTCATCCAGCTTCAGTTCATACACTGATTTTAATGCACCATCTGAGGATGTAGCTTATATCGTCTCAATTAACCGTCCAGGTGGATGCGATGTTGGTATGCGGAGCCCGGGATATTCAGCTGTTTATTCCAATGTAGCTTCAGTTGGTCTGGTTTCGTTACCTGAGAACAAAGAGGTCAAATTCAGCCTATTTCCTGTTCCTGCAAATGACATGATCAACATTAAATTTGGAGACAACGCTACAGGAACTTTCAAATTGACAATTACCGATATTCCAGGTCGTGTCGTATATTCTGGGGAATACAGTGATTCAGGTTCAGGACAATTACATTCAATAAACTGCGCAAATTTTGCTGAAGGCATGTATTTATTGACCATTAATTCTTCTGAGGTCCAAACTACACAGAAAATATTGGTTCGGCATTAATATCCTCTGATTCCTTTTCTTTATCATTCAGAGAGGATCTATGAAGCCTTAAACGGTGAATCGCGGTATATCCGGGATTCACCGTTTTCTAAAATTAGTATTTAGTATTTGAAATTCAGATAGCAGTATAGAAGCATAAAGCTATGGTGAGTTTTTCGCCGGGCCCTTAAAAAAGGTGGTAACCTGAGGCTTTGGTGAAAAGCAGTCTTTTAAAAGGATTAAAATCCTATAATCACTAACGACATTACTCTAATAGGTTCAGAGCCTGGGGTTGGTATTACCGCGATTTAGAGGCCTGCTGTCTCAGCAACTTGACTTGTCCCTGAGTTGCTTTAAATAGTTTCCATAGATGCTTCTAATATTCTCCGCTTTTTCAGCTAAAACCTGTTCTTTTTTGTTATAATCTTATCATAACCAAACATTCTTGGGATGTTTAACAGGAATCCAGAAGATATATATGCGAAAAATAATTGTTTAGCTTTTACTTAGTTGAGAATGCTGTTAAACCGGCCGGAGTTATCTTTGTTATTTACAGGCGGGCCGGAAAAATCGCTTCTGGTGCTATCGGAACTTAGTCCATTCAATCAGGAAACAGTCATTAAGATTATGAATTATTCATTTAATACAAAATACAAATGAGAAAGATTGATTACGGAATTGATGCGCCTCATGTAGTGCGAAATCTATTTATCATGGGTATTCTTGGTTTCCTGTTACCATTATTCCACACTGTTAAAATTGGGCCGGTAAATCTTGACATGACCGGCTTTATAGGTATGGGAATCTCATGTGGATTTATGGCTGTGTGGATGCTATTGTATTCACTTTATGGAAAGCTCAGACACAGGGACCGAATTTTAAACATGGTTAATTGGAAAGGAAATGAAATGGTATTGGATATTGGCACAGGAAGAGGCCTCCTGGTGATAGGTGCCGCAAAAAGACTGACCACTGGAAAATCAATAGGCATCGACATTTGGAATGCAGAAGACCTCACAAATAATAAAATTGAAAACACAATTAATAATATTGTTTTTGAAGGGGTTAAAGACAGGGTTGAGATTAAAAATGAAAATGCAATTAGTATGAGCTTCGCTGATAATACATTTGACGTTGTCATCAGCAACTTGTGTTTGCACAACATTTACAATAAAGAGGATAGGAAAAAAGCGTGTGGTGAAATTAGCAGAATTCTTAAAAAAGGAGGTACAGCCATCATTTCAGATTTCAGGCATATGAAGGAGTATAAAAGAAATTTCATTCAGTCAGGTCTTAAGGCTGAGATTGTACCGGCTTCTTACTTTACTACATTTCCTCCATTAGCTATATTGAAAGTTACTAATGAATGAAAGCCACTCTGATGGGAGGTATCGCTTGTAATAGCAGAACACATATCTTCTGAATGATTTGATTGGCATATCTGGGAGTGTATAACCCGTTGTTTTTCTGTTCTATTTCAATGCAGGCTGACAATTTAGTTTTAGGAATCACCAACTTTTCCTGCTGCCAACCGTTATTGTTCAAATCAGTGTCATAACGACTCTTCTAAAGGAAATGGATAGAATTACAGGAATTACAATTTGACAACATAAAATATGAAAATGGATAATAACAAAATAGTCCCGAATTTATGGTTTAGTGCTGATGGAGGTAGTATTTCGAAAATTATTGAATATTACAAAGACATTTTTTTCAGTGACTTTGAATTTGGACAAATCGTACCACTTGGAGAAACGCCAAGCGGAAAAACTGAAATGTGTACCGTGAGTATTTATGGACAGAACTATGTCTTTATGAGTACTGCTATAGAACATCATCCTTTAAATGATGCTGTGTCGTTTATGATCAATTGTGAAGATCAAAGTGAGATTGATAGGTATTGGAATTATTTCACATCAGAAGGCAAAGAATCTCAATGTGGTTGGTGTATAGACAAATATGGACTTCGGTGGCAGGTGTTGCCAAAAAATTTAGGTGAACTGATGAGTAAGCCAAACTCTTTCCAGGTAATGATGGGTCAGAAAAAAATTGTGATTGAAGATTATTTGAAATAGGCTTCGAATAACATTATGCTAATCAGCAACCTGTTACTCCAGTAGCTTCTGGTAAGCTATTGAATTCATATTCTTCCAGCTGCAAAACGTTAAGCCAGGATTATCTTGACCTATACGGAACGAAAAAATCTTTGCCTGTTCTCCCGCTCTTCGCGCGATGACAGGAACTATCAGGTAATCTGCTTCAGGCGGGGAGGACAATTAAATGACCTCTATCACGCACGAATGCTTGCAAAGCCGCGAAGCTGCAAAGTTTTTTTATGAATAAATCCAGGATTGTCCATTTTCTATTCTTGTACCCTGATCGCTAAGCCTTTTCACGACCGAATGATCACTGAATGATCCGTCAGCTGACGGAAATGACCATTGAATGACTATTGTCTACCCACCGAATGCCCAGCATATCCTCTGTTTGCCTAATTTTGCAGCCACATCCGCTATGCGCTTCACGCTATGCCCTTAGCTTCACCATTGAATGACCATTGAATGACCATTGATTGACCATTGGATGACCACCGAATGACTATTGAATGACCATTGAATGACCACCGAATGACCAAACCCATGACCACACCTTACCAAATACACCAGTTCCCAAACGGTATCCGCCTTGTACACCGCCGGACAAAAAGCAAAGTAGCGCACTTCGGGGTGGTTATCAATGCTGGTTCACGGGATGAGTTACCACATGAACAAGGTTTGGCTCATTTTATAGAGCACATGATCTTTAAAGGGACTGAAAAAAGAAGTGCTAACCAGGTAATCAATCGCCTGGACAATGTAGGTGCTGATATGAATGCTTTTACTACCAAGGAAGAAACCTGTGTTTATGCGTCATTCCTGGAACAGCATTATCCAAAAGCTATAGAACTGCTTTCTGATATAATCTTTCACTCCCAATTCCCTGAAAAGGAGATATTGAAGGAGAAGGCTGTTGTTAATGATGAAATCAACTCCTACAAGGATAATCCTGCAGAGTGGATTCACGATGAATTTGACAAGATACTTTTCCCGGATCATGCGCTCGGGAAGAATATTCTGGGTACTCCTGCTCATCTAAAAAAGTTCTCACGATTCGATATTCAGCAATTTATTGCACGTCAATACTCTACACAGCAAATTGTATTAAGTTCGGTTGGTAATGTCCCATTTGATCGTATTAAGCTGTTGGCAGAGAAATATTTTGGGGACCAACCTCAAAGCCCGGATATGCCATTAAGGTTTAAACCCACAGGATACAGCCAACAGAGCATTACACGGAAATTTGGTCGTCACCAGGCACATTTGCTGATGGGGAACCTTGCATTCGACCAGCTCGATGAACAACGCTACCCTATGGCTTTGCTGAATAATTTGTTGGGCGGGCCTGCCATGAATTCCAGGTTGAACCTGGCATTACGCGAAAAGCATGGCATTGCCTATAACCTTGAATCGAACTATCAGCCACTTTCAGATACAGGTATTTTTACCATTTATCTTGGGACAGATGAGAAAATGGTAGGGAAGGCCCAGGAACTTGTTAACAAGGAATTAGAGAAGTTAAGGTCAACGGCTTTGGGGTTTAAGCAGATGAAAACTGCTAGGGAGCAACTGAAAGGACAATTGGCCATATCAATGGAATCTAACCAGAATGAAATGGTTAGTATTGGCAAAAGCATACTTGTTTTCGATAAGGTAGACACCCTGGAAGATATCCATAGCAGGCTTGATAAGGTGACTGCCGGAGAAATCCTTGAAGTTGCAAATCATGTGTTCGATCCTGCGAAACTGAGCCTGCTGATCTTTAATAACCTGAAAGGATAAGTGCAGCATTAGATGGAACACTTGTGTCAGGCTATTGCAAAATGACATAAGCAGACCTTAAGTCGGCAAGTGCCCATATATGCAATCAAGATGCTTATTCGAATCTCCAGGCCAGATCTTTCAAACTAATATGGCTCACAATCTCAGCTATACCAGCGAGGCTATTTCCTGATCCGCTAACAAAGTCAGCGTCTTTAATGAATCCAGTCATATCTTTCCCTTCACCGTGGCTGGTTTCCCGCATCATAAGAATGAAAACTCCAGGTTCCAGGTAGTTCCTGAGGCTGCGGCTTTCACAAACCAGCAGGCTGCCAACTGGAATGATCGCATTCAACTTGTCCATAGCCTCGATCAGTCGTTCCTCCATGACGCACAGGTAGAAAACCCTTTTCGCTCCTGCTTTTAACATCCTCGAAGTATCCTTTTTACCCTCAATATCCGTTTCTTCAAAGAAGGAAGAGTCTTCCTGCATGGAATGCGCTCCGTGAAAGCTGCCCTCATCCGGTTTCATCCGGGTCACCTTAAGGCCAATAATGGGCATATCGAATGAAAACTTGCGGATAATTTCACAAGCCAGGGATGTTTTGCCGGAATTCCGGGCATTGCCACCGATTAATAGGATATTGGGGTAGTTAACCAAGGAAAGTTTTGTTTCTGGATGTTTTAGATTTGGGGTTTTGGTTGATGTTAAATGGAACAGATATCCGCCTGAGGCGGACTGAAAGAAACGGATCGGCCTAAGTCCAACAGAAAGAATTAGAAGTGCAAAATTGCGGATAGGAAGATTTTAAAATCTGTGATAAACAGTCCGCCTTAGGCGGATCTGTGTCATCCGTGTTCAAATTCTTATCTATTTTAGCAAAAAACATATCGTATTATATGATCATCAGGAAGTGAGTGCTTATTTTAACAAAATCTAAACATTCAACTCCTCCATAAATTTAACGAACTCCTGTTTCATGATCTTATCAACCCTTTTGTGAAAATGATCAAAGGCTTTGATCAGCCTGATACCATCTTCAGTCAGATGGGTACTGCCACCTTCGGCGCCTCCGCGACTGGTTTCCAGGAGGTTAAAGCCAAGTTGCTTTTCTATTTTTTTCAGGCTGTTCCATGTTCGGCGATAGGTTATCCCTAACTCTTCACAGGCCTGTACGAGCGATCCACACTCTTCAATCTTTTTCAGGATTTTCCATTTGCCATCGCCCAAAATTCCTTCACCTTCAATTGTGGAGAACCAAACTTTGTATTCTGGATTGATATTAGAAAATTTATGCATAAATCGAAATGTTGATCTTCCAAAATAAAGGAATATTGTGGAATTATAGCATCGCTAAAATGAATTAATTGTGCCAGACGGTCCGTATGTAAGTCGCATTTGAAAATAGTTCACCGTTGATGGAATCGTTCCCGGTAAATCCACCAATGGCTCCAAGACTATTGCATTCAGCGTCTATTACAGGTGAGGCCATATCAGCCCCACAATTACCTGGTTCCATGAGGTAGACGATCTTCCCCTGAAATTTATATTCCTTCACTGTGGCATTGCTTTCACAGGCATACAGTTTGAATTGATTGATTGAGTTTTGCAGGCATGAGGGAGTACTGTTTTCAGAAGTGTTTTTCTTGCATGCAGTCACCAGGATGCAAATTACAGAGAGAAACACAAGCAGATTTTTCATGTACAGACTTTTTGGATTGTTATTCATCTTTGCACAGGATTAATCAATATAGCATTCCAATGCGGACTCCGGCAGTCAGCAAAGTTCCGGAATACCCGTAGCTGGCCCACCAATCATTGAATTCGTGAGTAAGCCCGGAGGGAAGGCGGTCATCAAAGCTTAGACGCATTCCTGTTCCCAGGTAAAAGTCGAAGTATACGGAGGATCTGAATGTAACCAACTGGTAACCTGCTGTCATCGTTACCCCGGCTTTGTATATACCGGTCGTAACATGGGCTAGTTTCACTTTATAATATTCAATGCCATTTTCAAAGACACGTTCTGTGTAATAGCGCTGAGCAGTAATTGAAAAGTACTGGAACAAGGGGCCATATCCCAGGTAAAAGCCTTTCGGGATTTCATTTTTAGGATTCAGGTAGTACCTGTGCTGGAGTTCCAACCCGGCACCCCACATGCTGTCATAGTTGTAGACAGTCGGATTCGCGGGCGACAGGAATATTTCCGGTGATATTACTAGCCAGTTCGGTTTGCCTTTTTTCAGCCTGAAATCCAGGTCGGTCCTGAGGCCGTTCATGAAAGCATATTGGGGGACAATGCCAATGCCGTGGTTTTTCTGTTTCACAGGAATATCCTGTGAAAAACCAACTGAATTAAACAGTAAGAAAAGTGTTAAAATCAAAAAGCTATATCTCATAGTTCGCAGCGTATAAGTATCAAGGTTCGACAGGTATTGTGCTGAGCAATGAAAGGCCATCCTGGTTTATGGAATATTGAGAGAATCCATCAGGCCCAATTGCGAGAAGCCTTCCTTGTGTGTAAATCAGGTCGTTGGCAGAGATGCTGTAATAATGGGCAAGTTCCAGGGGAGAGTTTTTATTTGCAACACTCAGCATCCTGATCCCGTCATCGCATACAAACAATGTGTCATTGTGGATCTCAAGCCCTTTTGGACTTGTAAGATTATAGGAAGATACCATATATGGAGACGAAAGGTTGTGTAGATCGACAACCTGTAATTCATCTAGTCCCCGCCAGCAGCGAGTGTTGTTTGAATTGAGGGTGATATAGGCATAATCGTTTTCGGCTACAACCGGGTCACAGGAACGGATATGCTGGAAGAGTGTAACTTGCTGAGGGGATTCCGGGTGGGAGATATCATATACATACATACCTTCTTCTGTTCCCAATAGCAAGGCGTTTTTATAAGGGAAGATGGTTTCTGTTCCGAATCCCAGGGATATCCTTTTGATAAATGCCGGTTGTGCTGCATTATCAATGGTATAGGTGTTCAGTGATGATTCGTCTACTGTATAAAGATAATTCCCAACTATGGTAAAACGTGCCAGTGAACCTCCCTGACCTGTTGTTTGTTGCGGAGAACTATCTTCCTTACTCATGGAGCAGGCCTGCAACAACAGTGCTGCTATCAGTATTATATAGATTCTTTTCATAAACGAGTTGTTAAATGGGTAGGAGGATTTTGCATGGAACTATTTATTACAGAATAGTCTCAAATATTCAATTTGGCCTTAATAGTTATACTCCCAGTTCACTATGATACCATCCTTAGGCCTGTATCTTTCAAATTGCCGGGCGTACCAATATCCGTCAGGTGATGAGGGTTCTGCAAATGAATTCCGCACTCTGCCTGTAACTGAAATAGTGCTGTAATCATTGTTTGCACTAATAGCAACAAGGTCAATGGCATTGTCAGCATAGATGTAATTACCCTTGATGGCGATATCGAGGCAGCCGTCTATATGCAGGAAAGCCTTTTGAACCGGTGCCGAAGGATTGGAATTATCAATAATGTGAAACCCTTTGTATTTCTCATTGATAAAAATGTATTGATCCTTGATGTATATTTTTCCCGGGTTCTTGATAGGGGATGCAGCTTCAAGTCTGACGGCCCTTTCCAGTTCGGACCGTTTCATGAAAACAGGTTTGTACTCATAATAATAAACCGGGTCTGAGCCCATGAGTACCATCGTCGACAACAATAGTAAGAGAAATGTAAATTTCTTCATAGTGAGGTAGTGTTGAGATCTACCTAAAGGGTATACAAAGGAGTATAAAGTTGCATGAAGATCAAGGGCAAAGTCAATCTTTTTACTGATTTTATTTCCTGAGGTTTCAGAGTGCCGTGAGTGTTTGTCTCCTTATCATGCAAACTTTCTGACTATATGGAGAGAAATCGGGAGTACCGCCGTGATTTTCAATGATTTCGAGTACTTTGTAATTGTTTCTGGAGAATGTCATCCCATATAGCCCTTGTATCCTGGGATTGTTGAACATCAGCGGGTGAAGCAGGGTTGAGGGCCCAAGCATGAAAACTTTTGCATCTTCGCGCGGCAACCGGATCATCGAACTGAAAGTGTTGTTTGCCAGCGTCGTGGATGTCATGATCACCTTATCTGCCATGGTTAATGCGGATTCAAGCTCTTCATAAGGGCAAAGCCTTTCGTCATTATTAAGAAGATCGAATATCTTCAACTCAATTTCCATTGCATCAAATTTCCTTACCAGTGGCCTGAAGAACCCAATCATAACAATATTACCGGCAGCATGAAAATCAATATGGGTGAATATATCCTGTTTTGCATCAGGGATAATATCTGCATTAAAAACGGCATTGTAATAGGCGATCAACTGGACACGGTGTGAGGGGATGTCAAGGTTAATTTCTGAAAGTGATAGGAGATAAGGTTCGGCTTTGGTTCCCTGTGTGGCACAAATCCCCATCCTGCCATCCTTCAGGAGAACGGCATTATAAATATCTCCCCGGATCAATTTTGAAACCTGGCTAAATTCAGGTGGGTTAGAATTGTAGAGGATTTTTAATGGATCCATTTGCAATTTGATAATATTCAGAAATTTCCGGGATGCTGTTGCATGCACATTTCCTTGTTTATTCTATTAGGAAAGGGCAGGGAAAGTATTCGAGTTTAGCTGTTAAGCTGCTTCCAGAGCAGGTCTTTCAACATGGTGATCCCTGTTTGCGTATGCGACGAAATGAAGATATGGGGGATCCTGGGAAGGCCTTTTTTGAGCAAAACCAGCATCTCATCATCAAGAAGGTCAGATTTTGTTATGGCCAGCACCCTGCCTTTGTCAAGGAGTTCAGGATTGAATTGCTTGAGTTCATTAAGAAGGATTCTGTACTCTTTGGCAATATCCTTGCTATCGGCTGGTACCATAAAAAGCAGGACTGAATTCCTTTCTATATGGCGGAGGAACCTCAGCCCGAGGCCCTTTCCTTCATGTGCACCCTCTATGATCCCTGGAATATCAGCCATTACGAAAGAGGCTCCGTCCCTATAGGCTACAATGCCTAAATTCGGACGCAGGGTGGTAAATGGATAGTCGGCAATTTCCGGTTTAGCAGCCGAGAGAACAGATAACAGGGTTGACTTGCCGGCATTAGGAAATCCGACCAATCCCACATCGGCCAGTATTTTAAGTTCAAAGACCTTGAATGTTTCCTGGAATGGTTCCCCGGGTTGAGAAAATTTAGGTGCCTGGTGGGTAGCTGATTTGAAATGGTCATTTCCCAGTCCGCCGCGGCCACCAGCCAATATTATCCGTTCTTCTCCATTCTCAGTGATCTCACAATCAATTTCACCCGTTTCGGCATCCCGGATTACAGTGCCAAGTGGAACTTCAATTATCTGGTCCTTTCCTTCAGCCCCTGTCCTTAAGGCAGAAGAGCCCCCTGTTCCATCTTCGGCAATCACGTGTCGTGTATACCTCAGGTGCAGAAGTGTCCATAGTTGTGAATTCCCTTTTGCAATAATATGTCCGCCTCTGCCACCATCCCCGCCATCGGGCCCGCCCCTGGGGTTTGATTTGCTGCGGTGAAAATGCGCAGAACCGGCTCCTCCCTTCCCGGAACGAATGTAAATCTTAATGTAATCAACGAAATTGGAGGCGGCCATAGGGAAGAGTTAGAAGGGTTTGTAAGGGTTAGAAGGGTCAAAAAGGTTAGAAGGGTTTGGTGTTAAAAGAGTTAGGCGTTCGACGTTTTAAGGGTTGAGGTGGTTTTAAGTCAAAAAGATAAATGCAAATTGGCATGCTGGTTCAGATGCGTTATTTATCAACTTAGCCAATTTGAGCCAAAAGCTTCCATGTGGGGTATTCTGCATCTTTCACTTTGCAATTTGAGCCAAAGGCTCCCCTTCGGGGCATTTTGCTATTTAATATTTCCCTTTTGTCTTTTATCTTTTTCCTTTTGTCTTTTGTCCTTGTTTACCTCGCTTTTTTCATCGCTGATTCAACAGCAAGGCCCAGGCGCTCAAAGATATCTTCGTTTGAGCCCATAGCATTGATAACCATATGCTTGTTCTGGCGTTTGTACATATCCATTACCCTGGTAGTCTTGGTTTCGTATTCCTCCAGGCGGTGGATGATCAGTTCAGTAGACATATCATAAGGGCGTGCACGGTCGGTTCGGCTACGTTTGTCAAGGCGCTTCATCATTTCCAGGGTTGGGGCGCTTAGTTCGATAGCACAGGAAACATTCATGTTCATCTTCCTTAAAAGCCCGTCGAGGATGTAGGATTGAAGAACGGTTCGCGGAAACCCCTTAAAGATAAAACCATTTGAATGGTTGTTTTGTTTCATTTCCCGCTCAATCAACTGGATGACGATTTCATCCGGAACCAGGTCACCGCCATCAATAAAGTCCTTCACTTTAAGCCCTATATCTGTTCCAGCTTTGACTTCCTTACGGAGCAAAGAGCCGGTTGACATATAATAGAGATTGAACTTTTTAGCCAGCATATTTCCCTGGGTTCCTTTTCCTGAACCCGGGGGGCCGGAAAGAACAAGGTTGAAATATTCTTTCTGAAGCGTAAGCTCTATTGCCTTGTCAAGGCGTTTGGAAATCTCCGGTATTGGCCCAACCCCATTGATAGGGAAATAAATACTCTTTTCCTGGTAATATCCTTTTACCGGGGAAGTCTTGTTTTCATACTCCTCAAGCCTGAATTTGATAACTTCTTCCGTATCATCGGAACGACCGGATGATTTCCCGCGTTCAATAAGACGGTTGATAAGCTCTTCGCGCGGAACTTCAAGGCTGAGCATACACGAAAGCTGGGTGTTGAGTTTTAAAAGCAGTCCGTCGAGAATGTAGGACTGAACCAATGTACGCGGGAACCCATCAAAAAGGATCCCTGCGCGGTCAGCACTTTGCATGATCTTTTTCTCGATAAGTTCAACCATGATCTCATCCGAAACGAGGCTACCGTGAGCGATGATCTCTTTAACCTGGAGTCCAAGCTCGGTCCCTTCGGCGATTTCCGTACGAAGCAAGTCGCCGGTAGAGATGTATGCAAGATTGTACCTCTCGATAAGAAGTTGTGATTGGGTACCTTTTCCGGCTCCCGGTGGGCCAAAGAGAGCAATGTTAAGCATAATGCCAGGGGGTTAATGTGCCAAACAATATACCGAGCCGCATATGAAAATATCAAATCGACATCAGCTAGAAAACTATAAGTTACTTGATTTTATATATATCCTCCGAATTCCTGCCGAGGCCGTCGTAATCCAGCCCGTATCCGACAACAAATTCATTAGGGATTCTAAAGCAGACATATTCAACTGGGAACCTATCCTTGAAAGCTTCTGGTTTCAGGAGGCAGGTAGCCACTTTAACATCTGCAGGACCCATTTTCCAAACTGTGTTCAGGAAGCTATCCAAAGTAAGACCAGTGTCAACGATGTCTTCTATTATTATCACAGTTCTTTCTTTCAGGTCAATATCCAGGCCCATAACTTCTCTAACAATACCTGTGCTGGAAGTCCCGGCATAGGAAGACAGCTTGACAAAAGCTATCTCACAATCAATTTTAACCTTTTTGATCAGGTCAGATGCAAAGATGAATGCACCATTCAGGACAATTACGAATACCGGGTTCTTGCCAACCATTTCCTGGTTTATGCGCTGAGCCAGGCCATCAATTGCTGCCTGTATATCTTGTGAGATTATATATTTTTCGAATGATTTATCTTTCAGTGTCCAGGTATTCGGCATAAAAGGAGGATATATTCATGAACAGCAAATATAGGACTTATCCTTGATCTTTAAGCTCTTGAAATGAAAATCGACAAGACTTCCTCATATCTGAGGCCGGTGGTTTACAAATTAAGCTGATCTTCATTCAATTCGATATGAAATTAGTATTTTCGTAGAAAAAACAAGCATATGCAACCTTTGGTCAGTATAATCATGGGAAGTACCAGTGACCTTCCAGTGATGGAAGCAGCAGCTAAAGTGCTGAATGAGCTGAAAGTTCCCTTTGAGATGAATGCCTTGTCAGCCCACCGCACTCCTGAAAAGGTTGAGGAATTTGCCAGCCAGGCGCATAATAGAGGAGTGAAGGTAATCATTGCCGGAGCGGGGATGGCAGCTCACCTTCCGGGGGTAATTGCAGCTTTTACACCTATACCTGTGATTGGTGTGCCGGTTAAATCATCTTTCGAAGGACTTGATTCCTTGCTTGCTATTGTTCAGATGCCTCCGGGCATTCCTGTAGCGACTGTAGCCGTAAATGGAGCCCAAAATGCAGGGATACTTGCAGCCCAGATCATAGCAACAGGTGATGCTGAGCTATTTGACAGGGTACTTGCTTTTAAGGAAAGTCTAAAGAAAAAGATCATCCAGGCCAATGATGAATTAAAGGCCGTTTCCTTTGAGTTCAAAGTAGGATAAGAGTAACCTCGTTTAATAGGACCAGTAAGAGGAACCACATTTTATGAATTCGATGGGAACATCCTTGATAAAAGTTTTCATCCAATCAGCGCAGAATTTCATGCCACTCTCTTCTGAAGGGATATGTCCCAGGGCAATAATTGCCTTATTCCTGCCTTGAAGGTTGGCTTCCCTGGCATACTCATAGGTTTCCCATTGTTCTACTTCACCCAGGATAACCACATCAGTATCCTTGTCTTCCAGGAACTTTATGTGAGCAGCACTCCCGGAGGCCCCGGGAGAGAAGCATACCTTCTTTACCTTCATTTCAGGATTGCCGATTACATAAAAGCAATTGCCCGGGAATGTTTTCTTTAGTCCGGCCAGGAGCTCATTCAGAGTCATTTCCGGGAAAAGGAACTGCTCCAGGTGTGAATCGATAGCAAAAGGTTTCCAATCCAGTTTTTCTACCATACCGGATAAAATGCCATCCGGCTGCATGCTGTGAATATAGTCGTGGAAACGCCAGATAACAAGTTTGTGGTCGAGGATATATTGCCTCTTTTCAAGAAAGACCGGGTCATTTTGAAATTGTTTGGTATCATCGAGGTGGTTGAAATAGATAGGTTCATGTGTAACGATAAGATTGCAATTTTTTGAAACGGCCTCCTTCAATACATCCATGGTTGCAAACATACAGCAAATGATTCCAGTTACTGGTGTTGCGGGGTCACCCTCCTTAATTATATCAACTGTATTGGGAATAGTTGCTGCAGCTGTGTTTTTAATAATGGATGCAATGATTTCCCCAGCTGTGGGCCTTGCTTTTTGGACGGATACCTGGGCTGAGAGGAGAAATGGTAAGCAGATCAACATGAGGGTTGTTATAGCTTTCATTTTTAAGTTGTTAGGTGAAATAATCGTCGTATTATACTTTGATAGCTATTATTGCATTAAACCAGGTTTTAGCCTTGGTTGTTGAATCGACAAAGGCCAGGAACTCAGTCTGTTTTTTAATCTTGAATCCTTTCCCCGAAAGAAGATCGTGAATATACTTATCAGTATGCCTGAATGCAGATATGCCCGTTGCGATTATCTTTTTCTCATAAATCCCTTTGATGGTGGATTCTGAATAATCTTCCATGGATCTTCCAGTTCCTTCGCAGGTAAACCCGAAGACGCCTCCCATCTCAAGTGCAGAATGAACTTTAGTCAATGGCAATTCCAGGTCACCCAGCAAGTGGAATAAAGCATGTGCAATTGCATGATTGAAATGCCTGTTTTCAAACCAGGGAATATCTTTACTTAAATCCGCAAGTTGGAGTTCCTCAGCTATATTTTTTTTACGACAGGCTAAAAGCATGTTTTCTGCCCCATCAATTCCAAAGATGCGTAAGCCAAATTTATGAAAGCCAGCAGAACTCAACCCGGTGCCAATTCCAATGTCCAGGAGGCATTGGCCGGGTTGAAGGAATTCAAACATCAACCCAAGCAGAATATCAGGACCAACCCAATTGCAACCCGGGATGTAGGAATCGTAGCTTGAAGCAAATTCATTGGCTGACTTTAAGGTCTTTTCTGAATTCAGCATAAGGTTATTGTTATAAGAAGCGTTTGCCGGTATTCTATTCTTTTTTCCGAATAACCATCAATCCATCCCTGACGGGTAGCAGAAGGTTCTCCACAGCCGGATGTGAATGAACATATTTGTTAAATGCAACGATACCGGCCGTTTCCTTGTCATTTTCAGCATCTTTATCCAGCACCCTGCCGTACCAAAGAGTGTTGTCCGCAATCAGCCAACCACCCGGACGGATTTTATCTATAATCAGATCAAAATAGCGGGTATAGTTTTCCTTATTTGCATCAATAAAAACAATGTCGAAAGGGCCTGGAAGTGTTGGAATTATCTCCATTGCATCCCCGGTATGCATAATGACCTGCGATTTAAGACCCGCCTCATTGATATAGCCGGATGCAAATTCTACCATTTCAGGGTTGATCTCAATGGTGTGCAATTTCCCGGTTGGCATTAGCCCGGCTGCAAGGCAGATTGCCGAATAACCGGTGAAAGTCCCGATTTCCAGGATCATTCCAGGCCTGATCATTTGGCTTAGCATACGAAGGAGCATGCCCTGCAGGTGTCCTGAGAGCATCTGGGGCATATGGGTCCTGAGATGAGTGTCGCGCCTTAACCTGGCAAGAACCTCAGGTTCATCAGTGGTATGGGCTTCCGCATAGGCTTCTATGAGCGGTGATACCAATACATAGGGGGATTCGTCCATCATTCCGCCAAGTTACTAAATTCAGAAGTTCTGGTGGAAAAGGGTATGAAAAATTGAAGAAAAGGCAATTTCCGATTAACGAATGAGTGTGATAGTCCCCGATTTTTGCCTGTAGAGATCCAGGTGGTTGCCGATATCCTGGTTTTCCCATACAGTTCCATCCTTGAATGTTGCATAGATATTCCAAAGGTAAACTCCCTGTCTGCAATCTTTTCCCTGGAATGTACCATCCCAGCTTTCGATGGGTGATCCCTTTTCATCCAGTTCTTCAGACGCCCACATCAGGTGATTGTAGCGGTCAAAAACCTGGACTTTGTAAGTTGCGAGGTTCAGTCCGACAGGTTTCCATTGCTGGTTGGCCGCTGTAGCATCGGCAGGTGCAAAAGCAGAAGGGACAAACAGGGATTTGATTAGCAGATCATAATCGAGACTGGTAGAATCCGTGCATCCACTCGAGTTGGTAGCATAAAGTGTAATGTGAAATTTGCCATCTTCATTGTACATAACAACGGGTGAATCGTCAATGTTTGTTTCACCATTTCCAAGATCCCAAAGAACTTGTGATGTATTGAGTGATCCATTAATCAGCCTGATCTTACCTTGTTGGTCCCGGGAAGCATTTTCTATCCGGAATGCACTCAGCGGAGCTGGAGAAATATTCAATGTCATATAGGATGAATCGCTGCATCCCAGGTTATTAGTTGCCTTCAGGGATATAAGATAGTTGCCGGCTTTCTCAAAGGTATGTGAAGGAGATGACGCAGTTGAAAATGAAGGGCTCACATTATCATTTATCGTCCAGTTACATTGCAAATCAGAATTATTTTGATTTTCATTAATTCCGGAGAAATGAGTTTCCTGTCCCGGGCATCTGCCTTCGGATTCAATCCGCACTTTAGGAGAAGGATTCACCTGGATCGAATTGTCAGCACTCAGGGTAATCGGCAGGTCATTCTGAAGGAGGACGATCTCTAGCGAAATGATAAAATTGCCGGCTGACTTGTAAATATGACTGACTGATGGTGAATAGGTCTGCAATGTAATCGGCTCTGTGCCGTCACCCCAGTTCCAGGTCCATTTGGCTGTTGAATCGTATTCAGGATTCATAACTTCGATGCTTGTGCCCTGGCAAATAACAGTATCGGATAAATTGATTTCAGGATTCGGCAAGGTGCTGACCAGTATTTGTTCTGATATGCTTGCCATACAGCCATTCTTGTCAGCCACCTTATGTGTAACCTTGTATTGACCGGCATTTGAATAGGTGTGGGTTATGGTATTTTCCGGAGCCAGGAGTTGCTGGTTGCTCTCATCGCCAAAATCCCAGGAATATTTCGAAATAGCAACTGATGAGGATGAAGAAGTACTCGTAAAACTTACAGACTTGCTGAAAGTATTTTCGCTCCAGTTGAATGAGGCTTGTGGCAAGGGGTTTAAGGTGATGGCTTTGCTTGTCGTAATGCTGCACTCAAATTTATCAGTGATAGTCAGGCTGATAATGTAAGTGCCGGGTACTTCATAAGTATGTTCCGGATCCTGGAGGGTGGAATTGTTGTTGATTCCCGATCCTGCATCCCCGAAATTCCAGCTGAAAGAAGTAATTTCATCACCTGCTGGAAGTTCCGGTGTTGCTGTAAAACTGCTGGAAGTACTTACACATCCCTGCATTGCTTCGATAGATGCTTTGAGTTCAGCTGGTACCTGGACCAACTGGAAGGTGGTGTCAACACAGCCATTCTGGAATGTGGTTATCAGCCTTACCGGGTAAGCCTGGCCCAATATTGGAAAGGTATAGCCTGGATTTTGTCCTGTTGCTGTTTTTCCGGTTTCAAATTCCCATTCCCAGTTTATTGCCGATCCCGGCTCTGTTGCATGAAACTGAACATTGCCATGGGAACAGGGACTTACTGTAAAATCAAACTTGGCCGTAGGTTTCATCCTGACTACTACAGGCATGGTTGAACTTGCCTGGCAGCCGGTTGCAGATGTAACAGTCAGGCTTACCTGGTAGTTTCCTTCTGCGAGGTATAAAAATTGAGGATTCTGAATAGACGAAGTATCTGCAGAAGAACCACTTATTCCAAAATCCCAATGCCAGCTTGTAATTTGGCTGCCTGAAGGGGTTGAACTTGCGTCAAAGAATGATGTTAGCAGGTTGCCGCAACTGGCCTGGTACTGGAATGCAGGAACAGGAACTGAATTGACAGTGATAAATGCTGAGCCGGAAAGCTGTGCAGATGAACCCTGGCAATTTGCATCTGTAACAGAAGTTAATGACACCAATTGCGTCGTTTCCGGCTGAATGCTGAAGCTGTATGGGTTTGAAGTAATTCCTGTTATTGTTGTATTGGACGTTCCATCTGTATATGTAAAACTCCAGGGTGAAGTACCTGTGAATTCAACATTCAATAATGCAGTTTCTCCCTCGCAGATGCTGGCATCATTTCCCAGAACGGCAGTAGGTAAAGGATGGATTAAGAGAGTCACCTCATCCTGGATGGAATCTGTTGCAGGATTCTGTCCAAAAGCCTTCAACGTTAAGGTTATAAGGCCAGATTCGTTTATTGAAGGGATGTATGTTGGATGCAATTCATTTGGTGACTGCAGGATGCCGCTTCCATTATGGCTCCATATTAGACTGTTGTAGTTGGAAGCAGATGATGTGGATAGGGTAAAAGAAGTGCCCTGGCAGGATTCTGCATCTTGCCCGGCGAAAGCAGTGAGTTGTCCGCCAAAGGATAGTACCATCTGGTCATCAGTTCCGGGACAAGGACTGGTACTGCCGCAGCTTAGCGTGAGCGTTACACTGCCTGAAGCGCGGTCAGCTGAACTTGGAGTATAGGTTGGATGAAGGGTTGCTGGATCATCGAAGGTGCCTGTTCCTGACGTAGACCAGATCAGATCTGAATTATGAGCAACACTCGAACTTGCAATGGTTAAAGAGGGTTGAGAGTTCGTGATGGTTGTATCATTTCCGGCAAATGCGTCAGCAGGCTGCGTAATTTGAATGAAAACTGCACTTGATGAAGGATCACAATCTCCATTGGTTATTGTCCAGTCAAAAATGTAAAGGCCTTCCATAATCCCACTGACAGAGGTAGCAGGGTCGGATGGATTCGTAATATTAGAAGTGGCTGGCCCCACAATCTGTGTCCATATGCCTGATCCGGTGACCGCCGGGTTTGCGTTCAGGTTAATGGTTCCGGGTGTTGCAAGGCAAAGATTCTGGTCATTGCCGGCAAATGAAATTGTCGGGGGGGCTGAATTTAAGATTGTTAACTGGTCGGAAGAAACACAGAGCCCGTTGGTGATTGTATATTGAAAAATGTAGGGCTGTTCTGCTGCAATAATTCCTGTGACTGCAGCTGTGGTTGAATTAGAGGGTGCAATCAATGGCATGTTTGGTCCTGAAACTGTAGTCCAGGCAGTTGAACCTGAGGCAGGAACATTCCCACTAAGGGAGAAACTGTTTGCATTGCAATATTGCTGGTCAATTCCGGCATTTGCCTGGATAAATGCATCCACACTTATAAACAGTGTGTCGTTTGCACATACTGGAGGGATGCCGGAATCACAAATTGAAACAACTACCAGGTCTGTACCTGAATATCCGGCAAATGGATTGTAAATGAAATTCCCGGATGCATCCAGGCTGAAAGTGCCGTGTGCCGGCCCAAGCAAAGGAATAGTGGAAGCCGTCAATAGTGTGTTTTCAGGGTCTTGGTCACCGTTGAAAACCGTGCCTGTAGAAACTGAGTTTCCGCAGAGCTGAATATGTTCATTGATTGTTACCGGTGGTTGATTTGTACTTCCTGGTCCGGCCAGGGAAAATTCAGTTTGTCCCGAAATGAAATTACTATTCGAACTGTTTCCTGCAAAATTATCGGCAGAGAAAGAATGTTGTAACCTTCCAATTGGGATGGTAAAAATTGCGTAGGAGGAATTTAAAGAAAAAAATAGAAAAGTGACAAGCAATCCGAAAGAAATGCTCAATCTCAATATCCGCGCATGATTCAAGCACCTTCCGGAAAAAGGAATCCATAAAAGGAATAGCAGCTTGGTTATCATTTTAGCAGAGCGAGTTGGTACAAGTGAAGCCAGAGAAGTCGCGATTTACCTGCAAGGCAAATAGGATTTTGCAGGATAAATCAATTTAAGTATCACTAATTCTGTACCAATAACATAAGTATCATAAAATCAGTATGATATAATTTTATATGTTAAAATATGATTTCATCCTGGGACAAAGCTGGACTCCCCCTTGTTAAAAAAGGACAAATCAGGCAGATCTCTTCTTTATTTGGGTGTTAGTTTATGCCACGAATGCACGAATGAGTGAAGAAGTAAGAAGTAGGAAGTAGGAAGTAGGAAGTAGGAAGTAGGAAGTGAAAAGAGTACTGGATTCTGATAATCAATCCTTATTCCAGCTCCAACAGAATGATTATCTGATCAGGGTTATCGTTCCGCTGGTCTGCTTTGGCATATCTGTATGATTGCCTACATCCTCATTGGTCCAGATGCTACCGTCACGGTATACGGCAGTGATCTTCCAAACATAGACTCCTTGCTGGCAGGGGTTACCCTTGAAAGAGCCATCCCATCCTTCAACAGGCGATCCCTTTTCGTCCAGTGCGGTAGAACTCCAGATGAGTCCGTTCCACCTGTCGTAAATCTCAGCCTTGTACATCGCAAGGTTAACTCCTACAGGTTTCCATAACCTGACTGACTGTACAGGTCCACCCGGTGTGAATGCTGATGGAACATAAAGTCCTTTGTAAAGCATGGTATAGTCGAAGCTGATGGAATCGGTACAACCATATGAATTGGTAGTGTATAGCTGGATAAGATAGTTTCCGTCCTCTTTGAAGGTAACAACAGGAGATTCCTCTGTTGAAGTTTCACCATTTCCGAAATCCCAATGGTATTCAACACCATTGATGGAACCGTTATTCAGGTGAAGCTGTCCCTGCTGCTCCTGGTAATTCTGTTCGATGCTGAACGCACTGATTGGTGAAGGGTACACTGATACCTGCCTGATAACTGTATCCATGCAACCATTTGCATCGGTAACTGATAAAAGTACCGGATATACACCAAGTGTGTCAAATATATGATAAGGTGACTGACCATTCATCCATCCAACAATCCTTTGATCGCCTATCTTCCAACCCCAATGATTCAATGGATCGGTATATTCTTTCGAATGATCAAAGAAGAAGGTAGGAGCGCCCTGGCAGGCAATACTGTTGGTAAATTGTGCTTCCGGCAGGCCATTGACAGCTACATGGTTAGTTACGGTGTCGCTGCAGCCAAACTGGTTTGTTGCGATAAGAGTTGCATTGAATGTTCCCACAGTTGAGTAGGTATGAACCGGATTGCGGTAAGTTGAAGAATCATCAGCATTAGCGGGATCTCCGAAGTTCCAGCTGTAATTGAGGTGAGTCGAACCATTGGCGTTGGTTGTATCAACAAATTCTGTCATATCACCAAGACAATGTTTGTTGGTGAGGAAGCCTGCTTTCGGGCTTGCCATTACAGAAACGGTCCTGGCGATTGAATCAGAGATCGGGCTGCCATTGTAAATGCTTACTATCTTCAGCGAGAGGTTGAAGGTTCCGGATTGGGTATAGGTATGGTTAACAGTAGGATTGTACGTGGTTTCAATCAAAGCAGGTGTTCCGTCGCCCCAGTTCCAGATCCATTGGTTGATGGCACCGCTGCTCTGGTTGTTGATCAAAAGGGTTGTGTTCTGACAGATAATTGGATTCACAATATTTATTGATGCCTGAGGGAAGGAAGTAACAATTATCTGCTCAGTATAGGTACTTGTACATCCGTTCTTATCGGTAACAGTCAGGGTAACTGTGAAGAAGCCATCATTTGGATATTGATGAGTTACTGTGTTATTAGGTGGAAGCAATACCTGGCTTGTTCCATCACCGAAGTTCCATGAGTATTGCGTGATGGTTGCACCTCCAATGGTACTTGTGCTGGTGAAATCCACCGAGGTAGTAAATGTGGTGTTTGTCCATGCAAATGCTGCAACCGGAAGTGCAAATACTTCAACTGTCTTTATAACAGTAGTAGAACAACCATATATATCATTTGCAGTCATGCTGATCGTATAGAATCCAGTGCTAACAAAAGTATGTGATGGATTGAGTGAAGTGGAGGTATTGGCAGTGCCTGAAGCCGGGTCCCCAAAATTCCAGAGGCATGTATAGATCTGGTCTCCGGTAGGAGTGATCAGGGACGAATGGAATTGGGTTGCAGATCCGACACAGGCAGGCAGGTAAGTGATATCCGCTGTAAATACATCCGGAACTTCTACAATTTGTGTAGTGGTATCAACACATCCATGGAGATCAGTAACAATCAGTCTTACACTGTAGCTGGTATCAACCTGGAAGTAGGTATAGCTTGGGTTTGTTGCAGTTGAATACTGGTATGGTTCGAATTCCCACATCCAATTGGTAATCGTAGCCTGGTGGCTGTAGGATGAATCCTGGAATTGAACTGTGCCGTTGCTGCATGGGCTGGTGCTGTATTTGAAGGACGCAGTTGGTAAACTCCAGATCTGCACCGGCTGGGACTTGGTATTACTGCATCCTGATTCAGTAGTGGTGGTTAGAGTTACAGTATAGATTCCTGGCAGTACATAAGTGAACTGTGGATTTTGCAGGCTGGAGGTATCTGTGCCGGATCCGTTTACTCCGAAGTTCCATGACCAATGTACGATGTTGCTGTTTGATGGAGCAATTGAAGCATCAGTGAACAGGGTAGGGCTGTTCAGACAACTTTGCTGGTAGCTGAATGCGCTTTGCGGTGCCTCGTGCAGCATAACTGTATGGCTGATACTGTTTGTACATCCATGGATATCAATAATTGACAGAACAACTGTATAGGTAGCTGCTGCATTGTAGTTATGCTGAGGATTAGCCTGGTTGCTGTGTGCGCTTCCATCACCGAAATCCCAGTCGTATGACTGTACATCTGCAATGTTGGTAATAGCCGGATCTGTGAAGAATGCAACAGGGCTGCCCATGCAGGTAATGGAATCGTTGTAGAAATCAACAGCAGGTTTTGCATGGATATCAACTGCCTTAACAATGGTATCGGAGCAACCACCGGCATTGACAGAGATCAGGGTAACCTGATAAGTTCCTGCTGAAGTGAAAATATGAGTTGGGTTCTGCAGGCTGCTGGTATTATTGATACCACTGGTAGGATCTGCAAAGTTCCAGTTCCATGAAACAATAGCAACACCACTACTTGCAACACTCAGGTCAGTGAATTGGGTTGATGTGCTTTCGCAGGTATTCTGATAGTTGAAATCAGCTACAGGGCTTGGTGCGATGGTGATGATCAGCTGTTTACTGTTCTCGCAACCATTTTGCGTCTGAATGGTGAGGGTTACCACGAAATTACCTGCCTGGCTGTAGCTGTGGCTTATTGAAGGCTGATAGGTTGCATAGGTAGCTGTGTTGCCATCACCGAAGTTCCATTTCCACAGGCTGATAGTGTTTCCGTTGGCATTGCTGAGGTCAGAGAAAGTAATGGTGCTTTCCTTGCAGCCTGGTGCTGATGAGGAGAAGTTGGCTAATGGGCCTGATGTTACTGTTACCGGAGCTGTTTTGCTTGCCTGGCATCCACCTGAAGAGGTAATTGTCAGGGTTACATTGTAGGTTCCTGCGAATGCATAAACATGAATTGGGTCAACCAGTGTTGAAGTTTGCCCGTCACCGAACTGCCATAACCAGTTTTGTGTGGTTGCCATGTTCACGAAGGAACTGCTGTTGAATGAAGTTGTATCTCCATTGCAGCCTGACTGGCTTGAGAAGTTAACAACCGGAGGAGTAGTAATTGTAACGGATTGTGAGGTTGTATCTGAACATCCTGAAGCAGTCGTAACAATTAATTGTACAGTATAATTTCCGGCATTACCATAGGTGTGCGTTGGATTCTGTAATGAAGAATAGTTGGATGAGCCGCTGGCTGGTTCACCGAAATCCCATGCCCTGTTTGTGATGATAGTGCCGGTCGAAGTTGAAAGGTCATGGAATGATACTGCATTTCCGGCACAACCGCTACCATGTGTAAAGTTTGCAGTTGGCTTGGCGAATATGGTGACTACTTTATTCAGTGTGGCAGAGCAACTGTCACTTGTCTTAACAGTCAGGCTTACATTGAAAGTTCCTGCATTGCTATAAGTGTGTGAAATCGTTGCTGGTCCGGGGAATGGGATAGTTGTGCTGGTGCCATCACCGAAATTCCATGTCCGGCGGACAATATACCCGCTGCTCAGCTGTGTTGCATCACTGAACTGGATGGAAGACTGGCTGCAATTAGGTTGTGTATAGCTGAATTCAACGGTTGGTGGTACACCGATAATTACCGGGTGTGTAATGGTATTGGAACATCCTGTTGTATCAATTACTGTCAGGGTTACCATGAAAGTGCCGGAAGAGGTGTATATATGATTTGGTGAAGCCAGGTTGCTGCCGCCACCGTCTCCGAATGCCCAGTTCCATGAGGAAATGGTATTCAGGTTCATAACAGTATTGCTTGGGATGAAAGCTACAGGATTGCCCTTGCATGTTCCTTCAGCAGTAAACTCAACTGCAGGAATAGGATCAATATGAACGACCCTGGTAACAGATGTAGTGCAACCGGCACTTGAAGTAATGATCAGCTGAACAGTATAATTTCCTGCTGTTGCATAGGAATGTGTTGGGCTCTGGAGGTTTGAGGTGTTATTGATTCCAGAAGTTGGTTCTCCAAAGTTCCATGACCAGCCGGAGATCGATTGGGAACCTTGTGCAGAGCTCAGATCAATAAATGTAACCGGGCTTGAAGCACAGTTGCCTTGCGACATGAAATCAGCCGTTGGTAAATCATAGACGTTGATTACTTTGGACTCATGGCTTGAGCATCCGAGGTTATTGATAACCGTCAGTGTAACAAGGTAAGATCCAGCCTGTGCATAAGTGTGATTAGCAGTTGGAATTGCAGGGAAGGTAAATGTTTGTGATGTGCCATCTCCAAATTCCCATGTCCAGTTGGTAATGTAACCGTCAGTGGCAGTTGAAGCATCGTCGAACTGAACTGCCTGGGCTACGCAATTGTTGATGGCAGCATTGAAATGAGCCACAGGTGGAACAGTGACATTGATAACATGTGAGATTGCTCCTGAGCAGCCAATAGTATCGGTAATTGTTAGGGTTACAGTATAGGTGCCGGCTGCAATATAGGTATGCTGTGTATTCCTGTCATTGCTGGTACCTCCGTCACCAAATAACCAGGCATAGGTAGCAGTCCTGTTGATGTCGATAATGGTGCTGTCAGCCCAGAAGAGAGTTGGATTTCCAACACATCCTGCACTGCTGATGAATTCAGCGGTAGGTGCTACATGAACCTGGATCTTCTTGGTAATTGTATCGGAACAGCCGTTGAAGTTAGTGACGATCAGTGTTACAAAATAGAAACCTGGAGTTGCATAGATGTGTTGCGGATTCTGAAGATTTGAGGTGTTGTTGGAACCTGAAAGAGGATCTCCGAAATTCCATGACCAGGTTGTAACAGAACCAAAACCGTTTGTTGTGCTCGTATCAAAGAATGAAGCAGCAAGATCTTCACAGTTGCTGGTATAGTTGAAACCGGCAACAGGGACAGTGGTTACTGTGACATTGGAAGAATAAGTATCGCTGCAACCATCTGAATTCATTACCGTCAGGGTAACAGTATAGGTTCCAGGAATTGTGTAGGTGTGTGCAAGATTTGGTGTGGTCGGGAAGTTAATAGTCTGAGGAACTGAGCCATCTCCAAAATTCCAGGTCCACTGTGTCAGGTATCCCTGTCCTTGCGGATTGATCGACAGATCAGTAAAGTAGGTTGCACTTCCCATACAATTCGGTGTGCTGAAATTGAAGAATGCCTGGGGATGCGGACGAACATCAACTGAATGGGTCACGGTATAGATACATCCTATGCTATCCTGAACCGTCAGGGTGACTAAATAAGTTCCGGAAGCCGGGTAAATATGGAATGGATTTACCGGTGTGTTGAATACACCATAAGTGCCATCACCGAAGTTCCATACCCAATGGCTGATCTTCATCAGGTATTGTCCACTTGCCGTGAAGAAGGTAGTGTCACCTGAACATGCACTGTTGGCTGTGAAATCAGTAACTGGTTTCGGGCTAACATTGATCAGTGCTGATCCAAAAAGTTGCGAGGCTGTAGCAACACAATTGGCATCTGACAAGGCTGAAAGGGTGTAAATGATGCTTCCGACAGGTGGTACAACACTGAATTGGTAAGGATTAGATATGATATTGGTAACCGTTGTCGAGCTGATTCCATTAGTGTAGGTTACATTCCATGGAGCTGTTCCGCTGAACTGGATGAGCAGCATGGCAGTATCGCCTTGGCAGATTGATGTTCCACCGGTTAATAATGCGGTTGGGAGTGGATTGACCATAATGGTCATCTGGTCAACGATAGAATCCGTACATGGAGCCAGGCTATAAATCTTCAATGTTAAGGTAACCAGTCCTGATTCGACTGAATTTGGGATATAGGTTGGAGTCAGTGTATTTACAGATGTCAGGACACCCAGTCCATTATGCGACCATATCAGGCTGCTGTAATTAGCTGCAGCAGCACCTGAAACAGTGTATGGATTACCCTGGCAGGCTGAAGCATCCGGGCCTGCATTCCCGCTAACTGCAGGAACGATGATCAGGTTCATTGCATCGGTTGAAGCAATGCAAGGTGCAGCGCTCAATGCCGAAATTGTAAGAGTTACGTTACCGGCAGCTATATCATTTACACCAGGCGTATAAGTTGGGTTGATGCTGGCCGGGTTGCTGAAAGTGCCGTCCCCTGAAGTTGACCAGGTTACAGCATTGTAGTTCGATGCAGAAGCTGACGATAATGTGAATGAAGTTGTTGAAGAGCAGATTGAGTTGTCAGGACCGGCATTTACCATGGCCTGCCTTGAAATATTCAGGATCATGGAATCCGAAACAGATACACAAGGAGCAATGCTGGTAGCTGTCAATTTTAGGGTAACACTTCCGTTAGCAATATCAAAAGCACTGGGTGTATAAATTGGGTTAAGGATTCCAGTATTGCTGAAACTACCGGTACCTGAACTGGTCCATGACAATGAACTTGCAAATGATGATGTAGCACTGCTTAATGTATATGAACCCTGTGTTTCACAAATGATATCATCGTTGCCTGCGGATATAACTGCCTGGTGCGAAATGGTTAAGGTCATAGCATCAGTTGAATTGATGCAGGATGTTGCCGAAGCGGCAGTAAGAGTCAGCGTGACACTTCCGGCGGTGATGTCAGCTATGCTTGGAGTATAAACAGGATTCAATACGGAAGCATTGCTGAAAGTTCCTGAACCTGATGTTGTCCAATTCAATGAAGTATAATTACTTGCAGAAGCATTTGACAACAGGTATGATCCTAGAGACTCACAAATGCTTGCATCTGGGCCGGCATTTGCAACAGACTGGTGGCTGATGGTCAGGACGAGGTTGTCAACTGCATTCGGGCATGGTGAATTTCCAACAGCTGTTAGTGTTAAAGTGACAGAACCTGAGCTGATGTCAGAAATACCTGGAGTATAAATTGGGTTGAGTGTTGAAACATTACTGAATGTTCCATCTCCTGAAGTTGACCACAACAGGGACTGGTAATTGGTAGCAGTAGCAGAAGCAAGGCTGAAAGTTGTCTGTGTCTCGCAAATGGTAACATCATTTCCTGCGAATGCTGAAGCTGGCTGGGCAACTTTTATCATAACAGCGCTGGAAGATGATCCACAAGCACCATTGGTGACAGTCCAGTCGAACATGTAAACACCCTGGATAAGCCCACTGATTAAGGTGTTAGGATTAGCTGCATTTGCAATAACAGCTGCATTAGGACCTGAAATCTGTGTCCAGTTTCCAGTTCCGACAGCAGGTGCAGTAGCAGCAAGGTTCGTGCTAACCGGGGTAACAGCACAGATATTCTGATCTGTACCGGCAAAGGAGGTACTTGGCATTTGATCATCCAGTATGCTAACCTGGTCAGTTGAGGTACAAACGCCGTTGGTGATGGTATACTCAAATACATAAGACACAGCACCCGGAACAAGCCCGCTGATATTAGCTGTTGATGCTCCTGTTGGAGTGATAACAGGGGTAACAGGCCCTGAGATGAATGACCAGCTTGCTGTTCCTGTAGCAGGGACATTCCCGGTAAGAGTGACTGTGCTGCTATTACAAATGTTTTGATCTGGGCCGGCGAGCGCAGCAATGAAGGTGTTAACGGATAGATTCAGGGTGGCAATGGAGTCACAACCGGTTATACCAACAAGAGTAACATTGTAGGATCCGGCGCTGTTGTAATTGTTGCCGTTCCAAATGTAAGGAAGTGAAGTGCTGCAGATTGTATGGAATGTGCTGCTGTAAACTGTTGGGTTGATGGTAAGGTTAAGAGTGGCTGTTGAATCACATCCTGTCACTGAGCCGTTGGGGAAGAAAGCATTGTAAGTCCCTGAAGTTGTATAGGTTGTTCCGTTCCAGGTATAAGAATCGCAGGCAGTTACTGAACTTGACGATGTTACAGAGTAATTGATGGTTAAGTTCAGAGTTGCTGTAGAGTCACATCCCAATATTGAACCACCAGCGAAGAAAGCTGAGTATGTGCCCGAAGTATTATAGGTAGTTCCGTTCCATGTATATGAGTTGCAAGCAGTAACTGAGCTTGTTGATGTAACTGAATTATTAATGGTCAGGTTCAAAGTGGCTGTTGAATCACAACCTTGAACAGATCCACCTGCGAAGAAAGAAGTGTAGATTCCTGAAGTAGTGTAAGTTGTCCCATTCCATGTGTAGCTGTTGCAAGCTGTGACATTGGATGTGGAGGTAACAGAATTGTTAATTGTAAGATTCAATG